>NZ_CP023559.1:1425413-2850826 GCF_003006155.1 Salinicola tamaricis
CCGCTGGGACCGGGTCGAACAAGCCTACCGCCTGGTGGCCTTCGGCGAGGCCGAGCAGGTCGCCGAGAGCGCCGAGGCGGGGCTGGAAGCGGCCTACGACCGCGGCGAGACCGACGAGTTCGTCAGCGCCACCGCGGTACGCCCGAACGGTGACAAGCTCGCCATTGCCGAGGGTGACGCCGCGCTGTTCCTCAACTTCCGTGCCGATCGCGCGCGCGAGCTGACCCGCGCCTTCGTTAACCCGGATTTCGACGGCTTCGACCGCGGCGAGCGGCTGACGCTGGCGGGTGAGGGGCTGGTGATGCTGACCCAGTACGCCGACGACATCGACACGCCGGTTGCCTTCCCGCCCAAGGATCTGGTCAACACCCTGGGCGAAGTCGCCGCCAGCCACGGGCTCAAGCAGCTGCGCATCGCCGAGACCGAGAAGTACGCCCATGTCACCTTCTTCTTTTCCGGCGGCCGCGAGGAGCCGTTCGACGGCGAGGATCGCGAGCTGATCCCCTCGCCCAAGGACGTCAGAACCTACGACGAGAAGCCGGAGATGAGCGCCTTTGAACTGACCGACACTCTGGTCGGCGCCATCGAAAGCGGCAAGTACGACCTGATCATCTGCAACTACGCCAACGGCGACATGGTCGGCCACACCGGCGATCTCGACGCCGCCACCAAGGCAGTGGAAGCGGTCGACGTCTGTCTTGGCAGGGTGGTCGAGGCGATCCAGAAGGCCGGCGGCGAGTGCCTGGTCACCGCCGACCACGGCAACGCCGAGCTGATGACCGACCCCAAGACCGGCAACCCGCACACGGCCCACACCACCTTCATGGTGCCGCTGGTCTACGTGCATCGGGAGGGCCAGAGCGACGCGGCCACACTGCAGACGGATGGCCGCCTGTGCGACCTCGCGCCGACGCTCCTGCACCTGCTGCACCAGCCGGTTCCCGAGGAGATGACCGGCAACGTGCTGATCAAGGGGGCCTGACGCGGGCATGGCGGCAGTGCAACGTGACACCGCAGGACCCCGGCGCTCGTGACGCGCGGGGGTCTGCGTCTGGGGGTGATCGTGCTGGCCGGCAGCCTGCTGCTGGCCGGTCCGGCGTGGGGTCAGGCCAACCCGCAGGAGGCGCGTGCGCGCCTCGATAGCCTGGCCACCGATATCGAGGCGCTGCAGGGCAAGCTCAAGCAGACCCAGGCGGCGCGCGGCGACGCCCAGAGCCAGCTCGAGACAGTGGAGACCGCGATCGGCGCGATCCACAAGCGCATGGACACGCTCCAGGACGAGCGTGGCGACCTCGACGAACAGGTCGCCACGCTCACCGCCCAGCGCCAGACCCTGGACGCCGAGCGCCACCGCCAGCGCCAGGCCCTGGCGCAGCAGTTCGATGCCTCTATCGGCTCGGCACCACGCCGCAGCTCAAGCTGCTGCTCAACCAGGACGATCCCGCCGAAGTCGATCGGCTGCAGCACTATCTCAATGCGATCTCGCAGGCGCGCCAGGCACGCCTTGAGAAGTTGCGCGATCTCAACCGTCAGCTCGACCAGAATCTGGCCGCGATCGACCAGCGCCGCCAGCGGCTCGATCAGGTGCAGCGCGATCTCGACCAGCAGCGTGAACGCCTGGCCAGCAGCCTGCGCCAGCGCCAGACGTTGGTCGCCAAGCTCGACTCGCGCTATGCCAGCGAGCAGTCGCGGCTGGATCTCAACCAGGACCGCGCCCACGTCGAGCGGCTGCTCGATCGCATGCAGCAGGAACTGGCCAAACTCAAACAGCCGCCGCCCTCGACCGCCATCCGCAAGACCCGTGGCGACCTGCCATGGCCGGTGCAGGGGCGCGTGCTCTCGAACTATGGCGACGGTGATGGGGTCGATCGCAACGGCGTGCTGATCGGTGCCGCCGCCGGCAGCGCGGTCAAGGCGGTGCATGCCGGGCGCGTGGTGTTCGCCAACTGGATGCGTGGCTTCGGCAACCTGCTGATCCTCGACCACGGCGATGGCGTGCTCACCCTCTACGCGCATCTGCAGCAATTCACGGTCAACCCCGGCCAGCAGGTGGCCAACGGCCAGACCGTGGGTGCAGTAGGCGACACCGGCGGTCAGACCCGCCCCGCGCTCTACTTCGAGGTGCGTCAGAACGGCGAGCCGATCAACCCCAACCGCTGGATGGCCAAGCGCTGAGCCCCTCTCTGGGCGCTACCTTTGCCATCCCTGGCAAAGGACCCTCACTTTCCCCCGGCGCCCATCGTCAGAGGGTTTCGAAATGGGCTCTTACGCCGCGTTAACATCCGCCCCGGGAGAGGCTATGCTGGGGTTATCAAACGCCGTTCCATCATCCGGCCAGTCGTATTGACGTAGCGCCGGGTGGCAGCCCCCGTCGGCGCCAGCGGCCCCTCATCCAGCCCGAGTCGCGGAGACCGCATGACACCCACCCGCCCGAATGCCCTGGCTCGTCGCCGGTGGCTCGCCCCCGCCGCCTGTGCCCTGAGCCTGGCCCTGGCCATCCCCGGTGCGGCGCTGGCCGCCGAACCGGCCGCGACACGCCAGCCCGCCGACGACGACCTGCCAGTCAAGGACGTGCAGACCTTCGCCGAGGTCTTCGAACGCATCAAGCGCGCCTACGTCGAGGAGGTCGACGACAAGACCCTGCTGCGCAACGCCATGCGCGGCATGCTCAGCCAGCTCGACCCACACTCGGAGTATCTGGATGCCGATGCCTTCGAGGCGCTGCGTGAAACCACCGAAGGCGAGTTCAGCGGCGTCGGCATCGAGGTCGGGCTGCGCGACGACCAGCTCACGGTGATCTCGCCGATCGACGACACCCCGGCGGCCAAGGCAGGTATCCAGCCCGGCGACCGTATCGTCGCCATCGATGGCACGCCCACCGAGAACCTGACGCTGCAGGAGGCGGTCGACCTGATGCGCGGCGAGCCCGGCAGCCACATCGAACTGACCATCCTGCGCGACAGCGAGCAGACGCCGCGCACCTTCGACCTGCAGCGCGAGTCGATCCAGTCGGAGAGCGTCACCCAGCGCGAACTCGAGCCCGGCTACGGCTATCTGCGCATCAGTCAGTTCCAGAGCCGTACCGGCGACCAGACGCGTCAGGCGCTCGCAGCGCTCACCGCCAAGGGGCCGCTCAAGGGGCTGGTGCTGGATCTACGCAACAACCCCGGCGGCGTCCTCTCCAGCGCCACCGAAGTCGCCGATCAGTTCCTCTCCAGCGGGCTGATCGTCTACACCAAGGGCCGCCTGGTCGACGACGACATGCGCTTCACCGCCCACCCCGCCACCCAGGCCCCGGACGTGCCGCTGGTGGTGCTGATCAACGGTGGCAGCGCCTCGGCGGCGGAGATCGTCGCCGGTGCGCTGCAGGATCAGCAGCGGGCGGTCTTGATGGGCACCCAGAGCTTCGGCAAGGGCTCTGTGCAGCAGGTGCTGCCGCTGGGCAACGGCGACGGCCTCAAGCTGACCACGGCGCGCTACTACACCCCCAGCGGGCGCTCGATCCAGGCCGAGGGCATCACCCCGGACGTGCGTGTGGTGCGCGGCCGGCTGGAGGTCGACGACACCCCCGGCTTCCAGCTGCGCGAATCCGACCTGCGCGGCCACCTGCAGAACGCCAGCCCCAGCGCGCAGCGCAACGCCCCGGAGACGCCCATCGCCGCCAACGACTATCAGTTGAGCGAAGCGCTCAACCTGCTCAAGGCGCTCAACGTGGTCAAACGCCCGGGCGCTGCGCCTGCCGCCGCGCCTGTGACCCCCTGAGCGGCACGCCGGCGCTCCCAGGACGGGTTATCTAGCAAGACGGCTGCCCATGGGCAGCCGCCTGATGACACACACTAACGACACCGCTGTGGCACGTCGCCATACTCGCCCAGGGCCTGGCGGATCAGCAGGCGCTTGAGCAGCGGCAGCCGGTCGACCCCGGAGAGCCCCCAGTTGCGCGCCAGCCGCAGCGCCGGCTGACGGCTGCCGAAGAGCCGCTGGAAACCCTGCATGGCGGCGAGCATCGCCGCGTTCTCGCCGCGCCGGCGCCGCGCATAGCGGGCCAGAATGCGCGGGTCGCCGGGCTCGGCCCCGCGCTGGCGGGCGCGAATCCACTCCTCGGCCAGTACCGCGGCGTCCATCAGCCCCAGATTGACCCCCTGCCCGGCCAGCGGATGCAGGGTGTGGGCGGCATCGCCGATCAGCGCCAGGCCCTCGGCGACATAGTCGCTGGCGTGGCGCTGCACGATGGGAAAGTGGGGTGCCGCATCGATCACTTCGAGCCGCCCCAGGCGCCCGTCGATGGCCCGTTCGAGCTCTCCGGCCAGCGCCGCGCGCCCGCTCTCCTGCTCGCCCAGCGCGGTGAGCCGGCGGGCCTCCGCCGGCGTGGTCGACCACACGATCGAACAGTGGTGCGCTGCGCCATCGATCGCCAGCGGCAGAAACGCCAGCGGGCCGCTGGGCAGGAAGACCTGACGCGCAGTGCCCGCATGGCCATGCTCGCAGCGTACGCTGGTGACCACTGCCGCCTGGCCGGTATCGCGGGCGGAGAGCGCGATACCGGCCAGGGTACGCAGCGGCGAGTGGGCTCCATCGGCGCCCACCACCAGCGGCGCGCGCCACTGCTCGCCGCTGTCCAGGGTGACCACCGCCTGCCCCGCCTCGCGGGTGTAGCCGGTCAGGCGCACACCGCGCAGGCAGGTGACCTGGGGCAGGGCCTCGAGCCGCGCCTCGAGCCCGGCGACCAGTAGATCGTTCTCGACGATGTGCCCCAGCGCCTCGACGCCGACGTCATCGGCATCGAAGCCGATCTCGCCGCCGCCCTCACCGTCCCACACCTGCATGCGGCGATAGGGCGCGACGCGCCGGGCGGCGACCCAGGGCCAGACGCCGAGCGACACCAACAGCCGCTGCGAGGCGGCGGTCAACGCGCTCACCCGCAGGGCCGGTGCGCCCTCGCCCGGCGGCGTCGCCCGTACGGCGGGCGGCGCGGCATCGAACAGCGCGACCCGCCAGCCGGCCTCGCCCAGCAGCAGCGCCAGCGTGGCGCCGACCATCCCGCCGCCGACGATCAGCACGTCGCTGGTTGGCTGTGTCATGTCGGATCTCCCGTCTTGCTCGTCGTCATCTCTCGAGCCCCATGGCCCGTCTCGCCACCATCCGCTTGAGCGGCGCGACGGCGTTGAGCCCACCCAACCCCAGCCCGCGTGCCTGCCCCATCAGCGGGTAGTTCAGGCCGAACAGCCGGATCAAGCCGTCGCTGAAGCGCACGATCTGGCGATAGTCGGCGCTGCGCCGCGCCTCGAACGCCGCCAACACGCTGGCATCCCCCGGCGCGCGCCCCTCGGCCCGGGCACGCTGGATCTCGGCGGCCAGGTCCATCACCCCACGCAGGGCGAGGTTGAAGCCCTGCCCCGCCACCGGGTGCAGCGCATGGGCGGCGTTGCCGAGCACCGCCAGGCCGGGGCGAATCGTCTCGCGCGCGGTGACCAGCGACAGCGGATAGGCGTGACGCTGGCCGACCCGCTGAAAGCGCCCGGCGCGATCACCGAAGGCGTGCTGCAGCCGGCTCAGAAAGGCATCGTCGGAGAGCGCCAGCGCGGCCTGCTCGGCGCCCTGCTCGAAGGTCCACACCAGCGTCATGCGCCGCCCCGAGAGCGGCAGCAGGGCGATCGGCCCTTCGGCGCTGAAGCGCTCGAAGGCCCAGCCCTGGTGCGCCCGGCTGGTCTCGACCGTGGCGATCAGCGCGCTCTGATCGTAGGCGTGGTGCGCGCTCTCGATCCCCAGGCGCTCCTTGAGGCCGGAGCGGCCACCGTCGGCGAGCACGGTCAGCCCGGCCTCCAGCCTCTGGCCGTCATCCAGGGTCAGCCGATAGCCTTCGGGGGTGGCGTCGAGCGCCTCGACCCGGGCCGGACAGTGCCAGTCGAGTGGCAGCTCGGCGAGCCGGCGGTGCAACACCCGGCCCATCCAGGCATTGGGGATCACATAGCCCAGCGCCTCGCTGCCGACGTCCTCGGCGTGCAGTCGGGTCACCCCCAACTGGCCGCGCTCGCTGATATGGATATGGCGGATCGGCGTGGCCTGCGCCGCCATGCCCTCGCCCTCGGCGGCAGACCACAGCGCCAGGCGCTCGAAATGGCGCCGCGAGCCGTAGGCGATAGCGCTGGCCCGCACGTCGAAGCTGGGCTGCAACGGCGCCGTCCGTGGCGGGCAGCGGCTGGGCCTCGACGATCGCGATGCGCAGCCCCGCCTCGCGGGCCAGCTCGCCCAGCGCGCAGGCCAGGCTGGCGCCGACCAGACCGCCGCCGATGATCGCCACGTCGACCTGCGCCGGTTGTGTCGCTTCACTCATGGGCACTCGTCTCCTCAGTACGGGCCGGTGCTGCCCGGCCTCTTCGTCACGTCCGGGCCGCCGCCATCAGCGCTTCGATCTCGTCGGCCGCCTTGGGCACGCCGGCGGTCAGCACCTCTCCACCACCAGCGGTCACCACCACGTCATCCTCGATACGAATGCCGATACCGCGATAGGCCGCGGGGATATCCTCGGCGTCGGGGATATAGAGCCCCGGCTCGATGGTCAGCACCATGCCCGGTTCGAGCGCGCGCGGCTCGCCGTCGACCCGGTAGCTGCCGACATCGTGCACATCCAGCCCCAGCCAGTGCGAGGTGGAGTGGAGATAGAAGCGCCGGTAGGCCTTGGACTCGATGCACGCTTCGAGCTCGCCTTCGAGCAGGCCCAGCGCCAGCACCCGGCGGTGAGATCGCGTACCACGCCGTCGTGGATTGCTTCCAGCGTAGTGCCCGGTGCGACCGCGGCCACGGCGCGCTCTTCCGCCGCCAGAACGACGTCGTAGAGGGCACGCTGGGCCTCGCTGAAGCGGCCGTTGACCGGAAAGGTGCGGGTGATGTCACCAGCGTAGAGATCGAACTCGGCACCGGCATCGATCAGTACCAGATCGCCGTCGGCGAGCCGAGCGGCGTTCTCGACATAGTGCAGCACACAGGCGTTGATGCCACCGCCGACGATGGTGCCGTAGGCGGGGGCGCGGGCGCCGTGCCAGGCGAATTCGTGCTCGATCGCCGCCTGCAACTGATACTCGAAGCGCCCTGGGCGGCTTTCACGCATGGCGCGGCAGTGGGCCTGGGCGCTGATCTCGGCGGCATGGCGCATCAGCGCCAGCTCGCTCTCGCTCTTGGTCAGGCGCAGCTCGTGGATCAGCGCGCTGACATCGACGAAGCCGCCCGGGGCCGCGCCGCCGCGTCGCGCGCGCGCCTGCAGCCGGGCGCGGATGCCATCGGCCAGCGTCATGGCGTGGCTATCCGCCAGCGGCAGGTAGAGCGTGCGCCGCCCTTCCAGCAGGTCGGCCAGATCGCCGCGACTGGCATTGTCGAAGGCCTGATCCATGCCGTAGTCGCGCACCGCGCCCTCGGGGCCGATACGGATGCCGGTCCAGGCCTCCTTCTCGGGATCCTTCTCCTGGCAGAACAGCAGCGCCTCGCCGGCTTCGCGGCCGGGCAGCAGCACCAGCAGCGCGTCCGGCTCGGGGAAGCCGCACAGATAGTGGAAGTCGCTGTGCTGGCGGAAAGCGTAGTCGCTGTCGTGGTTGCGGGCCTTGAGCACGGCGCCGGGCAGCAGCACCGCTGCGTCCTGCGGCAGCTCGGCCATCAGGCGCTCACGCCGGGCGGCGTACTCCTCCTGGTGATCGGGGCGGGCCCGGGGCGCAGGTTCTCTGTCGTCACGGCATCTTGTGTCGAACTCGCGGCTGTCGGCATGCTCTCTCCATGTGAGTGACGATCGTGCAGGGTGGCGGTCGCGTGGGATAGCGATCGTGCGGGCGTCTCAGTGCAGTGTCGGCGTGTCGTCGCTGCCGCTGGCGTCCGCGTCAGTCGAAGGGTCCTGGTCGCTCTGCTCGACCTGGGGCTGGCCGGGGTGCTGCTCGGTATACAGCAGCATCGCCGCCATCCGGGCGTGCTCGGTGAGCGCGAACAGGTCGTTCTCGTTCTCCGGGTCGTCGTCGATCTCGACCTCGATCGCCGCCAGTTGGCCGAGATCCTCGAGCGCCTCGCGCAGCGGGCTCGACCAGCGTTCGTAGGTCTCGCCATCAACTTCGTTGACCACTTCGGTGAAGCCCTGCACCCACTCCTTGAGCCCCTGGGCACGCTCGCCCAGCGAGAACAGCTCGTCCGGCAGCAGCGGCTCGAAGTTGAGCTCCGATGCCGCCAGCGCGTCCAGGGTCTGGCGGCGCCAGCCCAGCAGCACGTCGGCATCTTCGCGGCTCTCCGGCTGCTCGACGTTGAGCGCCAGGCTCACCTCCTCCAGCCAGCGCTCGGCGCTGAGGTCTTCGAGCGCCAGCTCGGCGCACAGTCGCCCGTCGAAGAAGGCCGGCGACTGCAGACTGCCGTGGGCCAGAAAGACATTGGCGACGGTGGAGAAATCGAGTTGCTCGTTGATGATCGACATGTCGGCATCCGTGGTGGCGCGCCGCCCTGTGGCCCGCGCCGGCAGCGCGTTGACCGGGTGTGGGCGGCTCTCTATAGTGGCTGGTCAATCGCGGCGCCAGCGGTGCCGGCGGCCATCAGCATAGCCGCTGACGTGCGAATCCCCCCATTTTACCCGATCGGTCTTCAAGGCCCACCCCGGAGCGAACCATGAGCGACACGTCTCGCCCGACCACCGAAGTGACCCTCTTGGGCAAACCCTACGTGATCGCCTGCCCGCCGGAAGAGCAGGAACAGTTGAAGCGCGCCGCGCGCTATCTCGACCGCGCCATGCACGGCATCCACTCCCGCGGCAAGGTGCTCGGCGCGGAGAAGATCGCGATCATGGCGGCGCTCAACATCACCCACGAGCTGCTCAGCGCCTTGGATGCCAACCGCGCCGGCGAACAGAGCTTGAGCGAACTAGGCGAGCGCCTGGAGCGTGCCCTGAGCGGTATCGGCAACGACACCCCGCAGGCCTCCCGCTGAGCCGGCAGCCCGGTCTTCGCCCCACCGGAGTCGATTGCGATTGGGCAACGCCGCCCCCTCTGCTACGATAGTGTCGTTCCCTGGGGTGTGCGCCAGTCGTTACAAGTCCCTCGAGCCTATGCGCAGTACCCAGGGGGCCAATAGCTAGGCAGGCCCGTGTGCATGTCCGCGCGACGGAAAGCCTAACGGCCTGCCTGCGGCCACCCACCTTGAACCAATGGGTTCAAGGGCCAGAACGACAGCGGCACTCTGGGGAACTCTGCTTGTCTTCGACGTCGATCACCAGCGCTTTCGATGACGGGTCCACCGCTGACGGACCCAATGCGCTTGCCCTCTCGGGCGATCGGCGTCGCCTGCGGCGCGATCTGCGCCGCGCCCGCCGCGCGCTGAGCCCACACCAGCAGCGCGTCGCCTCGCAGGCGCTGTGTCGGCGCCTGCGCCGGTTGCCGGAACTCCAGCGCGCCCGCCGCGTAGCGCTTTACCTGCCCAACGATGGTGAAATCGACCCCACGCCGCTGATCGCCTGGTTGCGCCAGCGTGGCGCTGAGGTCTATCTGCCGGTACTGCGCCCGCTGGTCGAGAACCGGCTGTGGTTCGTGCGCTACGACAGCGATACGCGTATGCGCCGCAACCGCTTCGGTATTGCCGAGCCGCACACCCGCTTCGGTGCCAGACGCCAGCGCCGACTGCCGGCCTGGGCGCTCGATACCGTGCTGATGCCGCTGGTGGGGTTCGATGGGGCCGGTGAGCGTATTGGCATGGGCGGCGGCTTCTACGACCGCACCTTCGCCTTCACCCGCCTGCGTCGCCCGGCGCCACGCCTGATCGGCCTCGCCCACGCCTGTCAGCGGTGTGACGGCGCTGCCAGTGGCTGCCTGGGACGTACCGCTGGATGCGATCGTCAGCGACCGCGAGGTTCTCCGCCCGCAGCGCACCAAGGGCACGAACGAAGACGGCCGGTAGCGCTCGAAACGCTACCGGCCGTCTTGCGATCAGTGCCCCCATCGGGCGATCACTGATCGGGCGTGTCTGGTCTATCTATTACTGCTCTATTTACTACTGCGGTCTATCTGCTCATCTGGCCTATCTACTCATCTGGCCTATCTACTAACCACTGTCTAATAGCTACAGACTACTGGCTATCGACTACTGACTGCGAGTGTACTATCCGCAAAGGCTACCCGCGGCCGTTACCCGCCGTCTTGCCATCTTGCCGTGTTGCTATAGCCTCAAGCGCCGAGCAGCGTCTGCGCGTACCCCGTCGCGACCACACCCACGCCGAAAATCAGTACCAGTGCCATGACCAGGTCGGGCTTGCGTTTCATTTCGACTCCCAGAGATTCGGTTCGGTCTCCGCCCCCGCGGCGACGCGCACGACTATAGGGTTAGGCTAAAAGCTTGACAAGACGCTTGCCAGGCAGACTGCCCCCTTTTTCGTTACCGAAGATTATCGGACGTTACTGAAAAAGGTTTAGCCCGAATTGACCCCGAAAAAGCGGCTATTTCATCGTCGTAAAAACGCCGCTGGCCTTATGCAGAGACCCGCGGCGTGAGAGATGGCGAAGGCAACGGGCCCGCGCGGAACGTTCAGGCCATGAACAGCCGGTAAGCGGTGTTATCAGTCTCTTTCCAGTAGCGGTAGCCGATCCGATCGAAGTGCTCCTCGGCGTGGGCCCGGTCACCATTGGGCATCTGCAGCCCGACCAGTACACGCCCATAGGCGGCGCCGTGGTTGCGATAGTGGAACAGCGAGATATTCCAGTCGGCGGGCAGATGGGTCAGGAAGTTCATCAGCGCCCCGGGGCGCTCGGGGAACTCGAAGCGGTAGACCTCCTCCGAGAATTCGACCTTGGGCCGGCCACCACCGAGGTGGCGAATATGCAGCTTGGCCAGTTCGTTGTCGGTGAGATCCTCGACCGGATAGTCCGCGTCGCGCAGCTTTTGGATCACCTCGGCGCGGTCCTCGCCACCCGGCTTGACCTGCACGCCGACGAAGATATGCGCGCGGTCGGCATCGGCGTAGCGGTAGTTGAACTCGGTCACCATGCGCCGCCCGATGGCGCGGCAGAACTGCTTGAAGCTGCCGGGCCGCTCAGGGATCTCGACCGCCAGGATCGCTTCGCGCTGCTCGCCGAGCTCGGTACGCTCGGCGATGTGCTGTAGCCGGTCGAAGTTGATGTTGGCGCCGGAGTTGATGCACAGCAGCGACTGGTCGCGCGCCTGGGTCTGCTGCACGTATTTCTTGAGCCCGGCCAGCGACAGCGCCCCGGAGGTCTCGGCGACCGCGCGGGTGTCATCGAAGGTGTCCTTGACCGCGGCGCACATCTCGTCGGTGTTGACGGTGATGACACCATCCACGGTGTGACGCAGGATCTCGAACGGCGCCTCGCCGATCTGGGCCACCGCGACCCCCTCGGCGAACACCCCGACCTGATCCAGCACCACCGCTAGCCGGCGTCCAACGCCGCCTTGAGGCAGGCCGAATCCTCCGCCTCGACGCCATAGACCTTGACCTCCGGGCGCAGGTACTTGATGTAGGCGGCGATCCCGGCCAGCAGCCCGCCGCCGCCCACCGGGACGAACACCGCATCCAGTGGCCCGGTGTGCTGACGCAGGATCTCCATCGCCACGGTGCCCTGGCCGGCGATGACGTCGTTGTCGTCATAGGGCGGAATATAGGTGTAGCCGTGCTCGGCGATCAGCGTCTTGGCGTGCGCCAGCGCTTCGCCGAAGGCATCCCCCTTGAGCACCACCTTGGCGCCCCAGCCGCGTACCGCCGCCACCTTGATCTCGGGGGTGACCCGAGGCATCACGATCACCGCCTTGACCCCCATCTGGCGCGCCGCCATCGCCAGCCCCTGGGCGTGGTTGCCGGCCGAGGCGGCGATCACGCCCTTCTCCTTCTGGGCCTCGTCGAGCTGTGCCATCTTGTTGTAGGCACCGCGAATCTTGAACGAGAACACCGGCTGCAGATCTTCGCGCTTGATCAGAATGCGATTGCCGAAACGGCGCGAGAGCGAGGGCATGGGCGAAATGGGGGTCTCCCGGGCCGCTTCGTAGACGCGGGCCTGGAGGATCTTCTTGACGATGTCTTCGAGTAGCATTGAGGTGTCCTGGCGTATCGCACCACGGGTGGCTGCCTGAGCGCGCCGCGGAGAGCCCGGCGGCGGCGATGAACGTGGCGGATCGACATTGTTAACAGACGCCAGCCCCGAGCGTCCAGCGTTAACAGATGCCCGCCCCGCGCGTCAGCGCCATCGGCAGCGCAGGCGGCTTGCTCTATACTGGCGGCTCTCTTTTGCCAGCCTGCCAGAGCCGACATGACCCAGGACGACCTCAAACGCGCGGTGGCCGCCGCGGCGCTCGAAGACATCGATAGCCTGCTGACGCCGGATGCGGTGATCGGCATCGGTACCGGCTCCACCGCCAACCACTTCATCGATCTGCTCGCCGCGCGGCGTCATGACTTTCGCGGTGCCGTGGCCAGTTCCGAGGCCAGCGCGCAGCGCCTGAAGGCCAACGGGATCGACGTGCTCGAACTCAACCATGTGGGCACGGTGCCGGTCTATGTGGATGGTGCCGACGAGATCGATGGCCGCCTGCGCATGATCAAGGGCGGCGGGGCCGCGCTCACCCGCGAGAAGATCGTCGCCGCCTGCGCCGAACGCTTCGTCTGCATCGCCGATGCCAGCAAGCGGGTCGAGGTACTCGGCGGCTTCCCGCTGCCGATCGAGGTGATCCCCATGGCGCGCTCCTACGTCGCCCGTGAGATGGTCAAGCTCGGCATTACACCGGTCTACCGCGATGGCGTGCTGACCGACAACGGCAACCGCATCCTGGATGGCTACGACAAGCTGTTCGACGAGCCGGAAGCGATGGAAGCGGCCCTCGATGCCATCGTCGGCGTGGTCACCAACGGCCTGTTCGCCAAGCGCCCGGCCGACGTGCTGCTGCTCGGCGGTGCTGCGGGGGTCGAGCGCTTCACCCGCTGAGACCGAATCAGAGCCGATTGGGACAGGCCAAATCGCGGTCATAGGCGACCAGATTGGCGCAGGTGACCTGCGCGATCTCGTCCAGCGCCTCGGCGGTGAAGAAGCCCTGGTGGCCGGTGATCAGCACATTGGGGAAGCTGGCCAGCCGGGCGAAGACGTCGTCTTCGATGATCTCAGCCGAGTGGTCGTGGAAGAACAGCTCGCTCTCCTGCTCGTAGACGTCGATCGCCAGCGCGCCGAGCTGGCGCGACTTCAGCGCGGCGATCACCGCCGGGGTATCGATCAGCGCCCCGCGCGAAGTATTGACCAGCATGGCACCGGGCTTCATGCCGTCCAGCGCGGCGGCGTCGATCAGGTGGTGGGTCGCCTCGTTCAGCGGACAGTGCAGCGAGACGATGTCCGAGCGCGCCAGCAGTGCCGCCAGCGGCACGCTTTCGCCGTAGGCCTCGAAGGCGGCCGCAGGGGCGGGATCGTAACCCAGCACCTCGCAGCCCAGCCCGTGCAGGATACGCGCCATGGCCAGGCCGATGCGCCCGCTGCCGACCACCCCGGCGGTCTGCCGTGCAGGGTGACCCCGAGCAGCCCGTCGAGGGCGAAATTGCCCTCGCGCACCCGGTTGTAGGCGCGGTGGGTCTTGCGGTTGAGGGTCATGATCATGGCCAGCGCGTGTTCGGCCACCGCCTCCGGCGAGTAGGCCGGCACCCGTGCCACGAATAGCCCGAGTCTTCGTGCGGCCACCAGATCGACGTTGTTGAAGCCGGCGCAGCGCAGCACCACGGCGCCCACGCCCTGGGCGGCCAGGGCCTCGAGCACGGCCGCCTCGAGGGCGTCGTTGACGAACACGCAGACCGCGTCACTGCCCGCTGCCAGCGCCACCGTCTGCCGGGTCAGGGCGACGGGCTGGTAGTGCCACTCGATCCCGGCGTCGGCGAAGCGGGTGGCGCCGACCTCGTCGAGAAAGCGACGGTCGTAGGGCTGGGCACTGTAGACGGTAACTCGCATGGCAACGCTCGCAGGGCAATCGAAGAGCCCCTATCGTAATCGATCCCCATGGCCTCACCAGTGACAGGACGCCGCAACCCGTGACCCGGCCTCTCACCCCGCTGCCGTTCACCCCACTGCCGCGCATCCGCCGTCCGGGCGACAGCTGCGCCTGGCCAGAGCGCCGCTCCTTCCCCCTGACCAAGCCTGATCGACAGCGATCAAGAACGTGACCTGAACGCGCTCACCGGTCGGCACGCCCAGCTGTTCCAGGCTGGACTAGCTACCCTCGAGGCCTCGGGATCTAGCTGACCCGAGAGCACCAGATACTTGTGCATCACCAAAAGCCCCAGCAGCAGCTCCTGGCGCGGGTCGCGAAACTGCGCGACATGGGCGTTGGCACGGCGCACGATCGCCTCGGCCTCGGCGGGATGGGCATCGTAGTAGGCCATCTGGGCTTCCATGTCGCTGCAGTCCTCCGCCAGCGGCACATAGTGCACGTAGGGTTCGAGCGTGCCTTCCATGAACCAGGTCTCGAAGCGCGGCGGCGGCATGAGACAGAGCGAGTTGGAGGCCAGAATCCACTTGAGGTTGGTCGCCACGTCCTTGCCTTCGAGGCTCAGCACGTAGCGATAGCGCAGCTGTTCATGGATCGACAGATAGGGTCGATAGTCGCGTTGCTGGCGGCGTTTGGGGTTGCTCTGGCCGATATCCATGCGCGGATGGTCACAGAACTCCCGCAGCACCGCGGCGCGATGCGCGTGGAAGCATTTGCCCCGCCACACCACGCCCGAACGCTTGTCGCGAAACGCCAGACGATCGTCGACGAATTGGAAATGGCGCACGCTGTTGAGCTTGAGCAGCACACCGTTGGCATTGCTGGGCGCGTGGCGCGACAGATCGGGCGGCTCTTGACCAGCGCGGGCCGCTCCGGCACCCAGGTGACGTCGCCAAAGCGGTAAGCGAAGCGATGCTGCGGGGCGAAGTGGCGCACGATCTGCTTGGCATCGAGATAGTAAGCGCCGCGCCGCTCGTAGCGGAAGTCGCCGACGGCGACCGCACCTTCGCCGGGGTCGAACGTCTCCCCCAGGCGATTGTAGTAGTCGACGCGCGCGGCGAGCCGCTGCCACTCGGCCTCAGAGAGCTGTGCCAACCACTGCGTCAGGCGCTGGCGATAGTACGCATCGGGGATCAGCAGGCGCGCGGCACCGGCAGTATAGAAGCGCAGCTTGCGGCTCTTGAAGCGGATATCCATCGGCGGCCACCGGCAGTGATTCCTAGTCGAAGACGATTGTCGAGGTCGGGCATGACAAGCGTCTGACAGGCATCACCCCGCGCAGCATTTCCGCGATGTGCGTCGAGCATTGCTGCGCGTCAAGAATTGATAGGCGTCCAAGAATCGTTGCTGGCGGTATCCGTCAGGTAGGCGGCGAGACGCTGGCGCGTGGCGGCCAGCGCACCGCGGTTGGCAGCGACCACCTGGCGGCCGGCAGCACCCAGCCGCTCGCGCCGCGGGGCATCGTCGAGCAGCGCCGCGACCGTCTGCCCCAGGGCCTCGCCATCGGCGACTTCGCAGCGCGCCTCATGCTCGGCCAGGGTATCGGCGATCTCACGCAGGTTGTCGAGGTGGGGCCCGCTCACCACCGCCACGCCGAGGGCGGCCGGCTCGAGCAGATTGTGGCCGCCGATCGTCACCAGCGAGCCGCCGACGAAGGCGACATCGGCGCAGCCGTAGAGCTTGATCAGATCGCCCATGGTATCGCCCAGCAGCAGCGTGGTTTCGGCGCCCACCCGGGCGCCACCACTGAGCCGCACCAGGCGCTCGCCGGCGGCCTCGCACAGCTCAGCCACGGCCTCGAAGCGCTGGGGGTGACGCGGCACCAGGATCAGCAGCGCCTCGGGAAGCTGGCGCCGCACCCAAGCGTGGGCGGCGAGCACCTGTTCATCCTCGCCGGGATGGGTGGAGCCGGCAATCCAGACCGGTCGCGGCCCCCAGCGCTGGCGCAGACGCCGGCTGGCCGCCAGCACGCTTTCGTCGACATTGAGATCGAACTTGAGCGCGCCGGTCATCGCCACCGCCTCGGGACGCGCCCCGAGGGCCCGGAAGCGCTGGGCATCGCTGGGCGACTTCGCCCCGACCCAGTCGAGCGGCGCGAGCATGCCGCGGCACAGCGCGCCGAGGCGCCGATAGAGCCGGAAGGCACCGGGGCTGAGGCGCGCGTTGGCCACCGCGACCGGCACGCCGCGGCGGTAACAGGCCGCCAGCAGGTTGGGCCACAGCTCGGTCTCGGCGATGATCGTCAGGCGCGGATTGATGCGCGCGACAAAGCGCCGGGTCGCACCGGGGAAATCGAGCGGCAGGAAGTGGTGGCGCACGCGGTCGCCGAAGGTCTGCCGCAGCTGCCGGGCGCCGGTGGCGGTCATGGTGGTGACGATCAGGGCGTGGTCGGGGTAGTCGTCGAGCAGGGCGCGAATCAGCGGGGTGGCGGTGACCACCTCGCCGACCGAGGCCGCATGCAGCCAGATGCAGCGGCGAGCGCCCACCGCGGGCACATAGCCGAGCCGCTCGCGGCGCGGGTGAGTGGGTAACCACTCACGCCAAACCCGCCACCAGATCAAGGGTGAGAGCAGATAAAGCAGCAGCGAGTAGAGCCGCCGCGCCAGCCCGGAAGACATCGCCGCTCAGCGCTCGCGGTCGAGAATGGTATCGATCATGGTGGTGGTCGAGACACCGTCCTCGAATCCTAGCACGCGCACCTCGCCGCCGTTGGCGATCACCGCTGCACCGCCGGCGATCTGCTCGGGCAGGTAGTCGCCGCCCTTGACCAGCAGGTCGGGCAGCACCGCCTCGATCAGCCGCGCCGGGGTGTCCTCGGCAAAGCCCACCACCCAGTCGACCGCGGCCAGCCCGGCCAGCACCTGGGCGCGGCGCGGTAGGTGTTGATCGGCCGCTTGGGCCCCTTGAGACGGGCCACCGAGGCGTCGTCGTTGACCGCCACGATCAACCGATCACCGAGCTTGCGCGCCTGCTCCAGATAAGCCACGTGGCCGGCATGGAGAATGTCGAAGCAGCCGTTGGTCATCACCACCTTCTCACCCCGCGCCTGGGCCGCCCGCACCGCGGTGATCAGCGGCGCTTCGGCGATCACGCCGAACTCGGCCAGCTTGTCGCCGTGCAGCGCAGTGTAGAGCTCGGCCACCGAGAGCACCGCGGTGCCCGGCTTGGCCACCACCAGCCCGGCGGCCAGATTGGCCAGCATCACCGCCTCGCCGAAACCGTGCCCGGCGGCCAGGGCCAGCCCCAGCACACCGATCACGGTGTCACCAGCGCCGGTCACGTCATAGACCTCGCGCGCATGGGTCGGCAGATGCAGCGGCGCGTAGCCCTCACGGATCAGCGTCATGCCGCGCTCGCTGCGGGTCACCAGCAGCGCTTCGAGGGCCAGCTCCGCGCGCAGGCGCTCGCCCTTCTCGGCCAGCTCGGCGTCACTGGCACAGGGGCCGACGATCGCCTCGAACTCGCCGAGGTTGGGGGTGATCACGCTGGCGCCACGGTAGCGGGTGAAGTCGCTGCCCTTGGGGTCCACCAGCACCCGCTTGCCCGCCGCCCGTGCCGTGGCGATCAGCTGCTCGACCCGGTTGAGGCTACCCTTGCCATAGTCGGAGAGAATCACCACGTCAGCCTCGGCCAGCGCCTGCTCGACCTGGGCGCCGAGCGGTGTGGTATCGACGTTCCACAGCGGGCTCTCGAAATCGAGACGGATCAGCTGCTGGTTACGGCTCATCACCCGCAGTTTGGTAATCGTCGGTACTTCTGGGCTGCGCTGAAAGTGAGTGCTCACATTGGCAGCATCCAGCGCGCGTTCGAGACGCTCGGCGTTGTCGTCATCGCCGACCACGCCGGCGAGACTCGCCCGCCCACCCAGCGCCGCAATATTGAGCGCCACGTTGGCCGCCCCGCCCGGGCGATCGTCGGCCTCTTCCACCTTGACTACCGGCACCGGTGCCTCGGGCGAAATGCGCGACGTGCCGCCATGCCAGTAGCGGTCGAGCATCACGTCACCGACCACCAGCAGACGCGCGTGCTCGAGCTGGGAAAGATCGACCTTCATGCGTTGGGCTCCCTATCGTCCTGAGCCACCGGCCCCTCCTCGGGCCGGTGAATCCCGCCATCATCCCGATTCGTCGCGGTCTCCGCCAGCAGCCGATCCAGTTGCCCGACCACATCGTCGAGGGTGATCAGGCTCATGGCGTCGGCATGACGCACGCGGGTACCCCAGTTCACCGTCTCCGGGCTCTGGTGCAGATAGTGCGCCAAGGCATCGGGGTAGCGATCGACGACGTGGCGACGCCAGCAGTATGGTGCGGCGCGATCCGGATTGGTGGTGGCGTAGAGCCCGAGCGTCGGCGTGCCCAGGGCATTGGCCATGTGCACCGGGCCGGAGTCAGGCGCGATCACCGCGCGGGCGCGGTCGAGCAGCGCCAGCAGCCCCTTGAGCGAGGTGCGGCCGATCGCATCGACGATCTCCACCTGCGGGCAGAGACGCCGAATCTGCTCGCCCATCTCGCGCTCCTGGGGGCTACCGCCGCCGCTCAACACGCTGACCAGACCGTGGCGCTCCCAGGCATGCGCGATCACCGCGGCATAACCTTCGGCCGACCAGTTGCGGAAATTACGCAGCCGCGGATTGGCGCACGGACTGATCACCAGATAGGGCGCTTCACCGCTGAGGCGGGCGGCCTCGGTATAGGCGGTGTCGGGGACCGGCAGCGACCAGTCGAGCGAGGTGTCCTCGACCCCCAGCAGACGGGCGAAATCCATGAACGACTCGAGTACGTGAGCGCGCGGGTGCGGCGCCAGCTGGCGCTGGGTGAACCAGTGCTGCCAATCCTTGGCCCGCGCCTTGTCGTAGCCCACGCGCAGATCACATTTCAGCCCCAGCGACAGCACGCTGGCTCGCAGCGCCTGCTGCATGTGCAGCAGCACGTCGAAGCGCGTGCCGCGCAGTTGGCGCCAGATCTGGCGCATGCCGCCGAAGCCGGTAGCCTTGTCGTAGACCACGAACTCGACGCCGGAGAGCCCCTCGAGCAGCGCGTGCTCGGTCTTGCCCACGATCCAGGTGATGCGCGCATCTGGCCACTGGCGCTGCAGGGCACGCACCGTGGGCACCAGATTGCACACATCGCCTAGCGCCGATAGGCGCAGAATGGCGATATGGCGGGGATGTGCCGGGAGGGAGTGTTTCATGTGCGGGATCTATCCGAGCCTGATCATCCCATCAGTCTAACAGAAGCCGCTTTCCGGTTTCGTGTATGATTGGAGTATCGCTGCCAGTGAGTGAACAGCATTGTGCTTACGCTCTGTCGTCACCCTAGAAACATATGGACAGCAAATCAACAGCCCTCAACAAAAAGAGACATTCAAAAACAGCCTCACACCTCATCCCATTAAGACTTTGACGTGACAGAGAAACTCATGCCGGAACACGACACCTTTCAGAAACTACATCTCGATGTCGATAACGTTTTTTGCATCAGTGCAAAAGAAAGAGAGGACCGTCGCCAGCTATTGACGAAAGAATTCGAGTCACTGGCGAACAATATCGAATTCGTGCTCATTGAAAGAGACCTTGAAAACGGGGAGAGGGGATGTTTCAACTCCCATGTTCTATGTGCCAAGCTCGCCCTCGAAAGAGGCTATAAGCGTGTACTGATTCTGGAAGATGATGCGACACTGCTGCCTCTATCGCAAACTCATGCACGAAGAATAAACTTGTTCTTGAAACTCCGAAACCCTGAGCTGTTTATTTAGGGGGAATTTTGGGTCGCATGTGGACTATTCCTTTCCCCAACGTCGTACGCTGCAGGCTCACCGGCACCCAGGCTTATATACTGTCAAAAAAGGGCTGTGAACGCCTGAGCCGAATGCGCTATCAAGGTCGCGCCATTGATGGCAGCTATTGCAAAGAATTCAAGGCTTACAGCTCTTATCCAATGATCTCGCAGCAACAACCAGAATCCAAAGTTTCCAGTGACATCAATTCGTATCGGTCCCGCGACAAAAAAAGCCACATCAAGGACGAGGCTTTCTGGGAAAGAAATCACAAAGGCCAGCGCGCGGCACTGCGCAGAAACTGGCTGAGGACACTATTTCTACGCTTTTTATGAGTCAGTCCTTAGTCACAGCGCTCACGACAAAAGGAACAGAAACAATGAGACCAGATGCACGGGCAAGGCCCATGTGGAGATGAAAGAGAGGCGTTCGCTATTAATGCTCACGGCCATCAACTCCCAGAGTTTTTTGTGTTCTATAGAAGCTCATTGAAAGCACGGCCGAGCTTCTCCGCCTGCCGGCCATGAGAGTGAGCACTCGCCAACTTCGAAAGCGAATCCCCAGGGTGGTGAGGTCATCCTGCTCGATCAGTCGCTCAATACGCGCCACCCACGCCTGGATATCGCGACTATCGAGAATCAGATCGGCATGCGCTTCTTCGATCAACTCCGCTGCACCGGTGGTCCGCGAAAGCAACACCGGCGTACCGCAGGCCATCGCCTCTAACCCCACCAAACCGAACTCCTCGATATGCGCCGGCAGCACGAATAGATCCAGCGCACCATAAAGGGTCTCGACATCGCTGACCGTCGAGTGCCACTCGAACGCGTCGGCGATGCCGGCGGCTGCGGCCTGCTGGCGGTAAGGGGCAGAATCGTCCTTGCCCACTACCAGGAAGCGGCAGCGCCCAGGCAAACGCTGCGTTAGTGCCGCCGCCATCTCGACGAAGCCCGCCACGTTGCGCTTGGTGAAGTTGCCGGAGGTGATCAAGCCGATCAGGAAGGTGTCATCGCCAGCCCCGAGCGCCTGGCGCCGGGCGTGGCGATCCCCCCGAGCACGCTCGAGGTTGAACACCGTGGGGTCGTAACCGGGATAAATGATTCTATCTTCGTGGTCGCGATGCCGTAGCGCTCACACAGCTCTTCCGCCATCAGACGTGAATTGACCGCCACCTGAACGAAACTTGCCCCTCCCCAGCACGTGATCGTGGATCGCCGCGACCTCGTGCCCCGCCGGCAGATCGCGCCCATGGATCAGGCGGCTGGCGAGGTGCACGCAGTTGTGCATGTAGACCGTATCCGGCGTCTCGACGTCACCGTGACTCACCAGCAGTGCCGGACGCTGACGGCGACACCAGCCTGCACCCGACGGTTGAACCAGAAACGCCGGAAAGGGCCTTTCAACGGCCAGCGCCACAGGCGTACCAGCTCGGCACCGAGGCGCTCGGCCAGCGCAGGGCGGCCCGCTCAGCCAGAATGACCACGCGATATCCCTGCCTGCGAGAAATTCGGCCTGGTTCATGGCGACTCGCTAGCGCCGGTGCTCTTCCCACCTGACGAATGGCAATGGCCGCCAAGGGCTTGTGTGAATCGCGGGTCACGAGGCTTCCCCATGGGATGAAAACGAATAACAACGAACATCAAGTGCACCGACGCAACAGAGCTGGGTGCCTGGCAACGAATACGTGCCTAGGCGCCCGCTCTCCGGCACGGGTACAATGCCGCGCGAACAGTGGACGGCGCCTGGCCGTCAGTCAAACCGCCGGCTGACGATGGCGGCGCCAACGGAAACCGGCCATGGCTCTTTCGACCTATCATCACCGCGGTACCCACATCTTATACGATCCGGCACATCTCGCTCAGCCCGATCACGCGCTACTGCCCGCCCCGGGCCCGGCCTGGCTGAACCCAGCAGCGTGGCAAGCCAAGGGTCTGGTGGTGGGCTCGGCCCCCGGACGTGGGGCGAGCCAGTTTCTGCAGGTAAAAGACCAGGCCTGGGTACTGCGCCCCTATCGGCGTGGCGGCATGGTCGCCCGCGTCAATGAGCAGCGCTATCTATGGCAGGGCCTCGAGCGCACCCGGGCCTTCCGCGAGATGCGCCTGACCCTGGCGCTTTACGAGCGCGGCCTGCCGGTACCGGCCCCGGTGGCCGCGCTGGTCTGCCGCCAGGGTCCTACCTACCGTGCGGCACTGCTGACCCAGCGACTGGCGCACTCGCGCGCGCTGGCCGACTGCCTGGATCCGGATGCGACCGCGCTGCTGCATGACGTGGGGCGGGTCATTCGGCGCTTCCACGACGTTGGCCTCGACCATGTCGATCTCAACGCACGCAACCTGCTGATATCGACCGATCCGACTTCAGGTCGCAACAAGGTGTGGATGATAGATTTCGACCGCTGCCGCCTACGCCCGGCCGGGACCTGGCAGCAGCGCAACCTGGCACGTCTGGAACGCTCTCTGACGCGCTTCTCCACCGCGAACGCCAGCGCCCTCTTCGCCGCCATCTGCGATGGCTATCACGGCGCCGACGCTCCTGATCAAGGTTAGTCCCATGCACGACACTCTGAGACGCCGCTGGCTACCACGCTGGTCTTCGCCCTGTTGCAGCTACCGCTGGTGTGGCTGATCGCCCTGCGCTACACCCCCCTATCTGCTGGCTGCAGCACGATGCCATGGGTATCGCCTATCTGGATCCTGACCTGGATCGGGCACTTCGGCATGCTGGTGCTGCTCGGCTGGCTGCCGCTGGCATACTGGCGCTGGTGCTCAAGTCGCGCTGGCTATGGCTGCCGGCCACACTGCTGGGCGCGCGGGACTGTGTGCGCTGCTGCTCGATACGGTGGTCTACGCCCAGTACCGTTTTCACGTGAACCTGTTCATGGTGTCGCTGTTCTTGAACGACAAGAATGGCGAGATCTTCGACTTCACCACCTCCACCTGGCTGGTGGTCGGCGCCTGTGTCGTGGTGGCGCTGGCGCTGGAAGCCGGCTCGCCCGCCGGGTGATCATCGGCGATCGCGCGCGCCGCCTGCCCAAGGGCCTGATCTGCGGCGTGATTCTGCTGACGCTGATCGGCAGCCACGTCGTGCACCTGATCGCGGATGCTCGCTACATGCGCAGCGTCACCCAGCAGGTGGGCATCTACCCGCTGCGTTCCCGGCCACCGCCAAGGACTTCATGGAGAAGCATGGCTGGCTCGACCCGCGTGCGGCGCGCGCCGAGCGCGCCGACATCGACGGCAAGCAGGCGCAGAATCTCGACTGGCCCAAGCACCCGCTGAGCTGCCAGTCAGACTCGCCGCCCAACGTCCTGGTGGTGCTGATCGACTCCTGGCGCGCCGATGAATACGGCCCCGAGAACACGCCCAATCTCTACGCCGCACTCGACGCCAGCGGCCGACGCTATCTCGATCACTTCAGCGGCGGCAACGCCACCCGCAACGGCACCATGAGCCTGTTCTACGGGCTGACCGGCAACTACTACGCCTATCTGGACAATACCCAGACCCCGGCGCTTTTGATCACGCAGATGCAGAAGCAGGGCTACGCCATGGGTATCTTCGCCTCGGCCAGCCTCAACGGTATCGGCTTCGATCGCACCATCTTCTCCTCGATCGACTCGCTGCGTCTGCGCACCGAAGGGCCAACGCCTGCCGCGCGCGATCGCCAGATGACCGACGACTGGCTGGCCTGGCTGTCGCAGCAGGAGCAGTCAGACACGCAGCCGTGGTTCGGCATGCTGTTCTACGACGCCCCCCACGGCTACGACGTACCGGCGGACGCAGCCCAGCCCTATCAGCCTTCAGTCCAGGATATGAACTATCTGAAGCTGGGGCCGGATACCGACCCGACGCCCTACTTCAATCGCCACCGCAATGCTGTCCACTACGATGACACCCTGCTCGGCGAGGTGATCGACGATCTCAAAGCCAAGGGCGAGTGGGACAACACGCTGCTGGTGGTCACCGCCGATCACGGCCAGTCGTTCAACGACTTCGGCAAGAATTATTGGGGCCACAACAGCAACTTCGCCGCCCCCCAGACCCACGTGCCGATGATCGTGCACGGCCCTGGCGTCGACCCCGGCACGGTCGACGGCATGACCAGTCATCTCGACGTGGCACCGATGCTGATGCGCCATGCCCTCGGCTGCACCAACCCGCTCTCCGACTATGCCCAGGGCGTCGACCTGCTCACCCCGGGTATCGATCAGCCCTGGGTCCAGGCCAGCAGCTACCTGGATTACGGCATCATCGAGCCGTCGCGGATCACCGTGATCGACGGTGCCGGCCAGTGGCAGATTCTCGACCACCGCCTCGATCCGATTCCCGGCGCTGAGTTCTCGCCCGCGGTGTTCCAGGCGATGCAGACTTTCCGTCAGTTCTATCGCTAGGGCATCGACGGCTACAATGGACGCCCCCGGGCCCCGGGCGCGCGTCCATCGACGACTCAGGATACAGCCATGGCTAATATCACCGGCGTGGTGATCACGCTCAACGAAGCGGACAACATCGAAGCCTGCCTGGCCTCGCTGAGACGCGTGTGCCAGGAGCTGATCGTGGTCGATTCCGGCTCGCGCGATGCCACCGTGGCTCTGGCCGAGGCCTGCGGCGCGCGCGTCATCAACCAGCCTTATCTGGGCGACGGTCCGCAGAAGAACGTCGGCCCGGCAGCCGCCAGCCATCGCTGGGTGCTGTCGCTGGACGCCGACGAGCGTCTCACCGACGCGGCGGTGGCCACGATCGGCGCCCTCGATCTCGAGAACACGTCGCACGACGCCTTCGCCCTGCGCCGGCGCAACTTCATCGGCAGTCGCTGGGTAAAGCGCTGCGGCTGGTACCCGGACTACTGTCTGCGACTCTACGATCGCCAGCGCTGCGCCTTCTCCGACTCGCGCCAGCACGCCTCGGTACAGGCACACCAGCCGCACCGGCTCGATGCCGATCTCGAGCACTACTCCTTCGCCAACCTGGGCGAGCTGTTCGGCAAGGCCAGCGGGCGCTTCTCCAACCGTGCCGCCAAGATCATGTATCTGAAGGGCAAGCGCGCCAATGCCGGCTCGCCGGCGCTGCACGGTGCCAATGCCTTCGTGCGCAAGTACCTGTTCCAGGGCGGCATGCTGGGGGGGCTGGACGGCCTCTCGGTATCGCTCTCCGCGGCGGTCAACGCCTATCTCAAGTACGCCAAACTGCTCGAACTCCAGCGTGACGCCCGGGTGCGCGACGCCGAAGATTTCGACAAGGTGTGGTGAACGCATGCCGGCTACCCCCTGCATGTACGCCACGTCAATCTCGCCCGCGGCTTCGTGGCGGCGAGCGCCAGACGCTGCTGCTGATCGAGGCGCTGGCACAGCTCGGACAGGCCCAAGGCGGTATCACCCAGAGTCTGGTATGCCGACGCGACTCACCGCTGCGCACGCAGCTGACAACCCCGGAGGTGCAACTGATCGATGCCGACCACGCCCTGGCCGGGCATCTGCGTGGGCCGCGCCCCAGTCTGGTCCACGCCCATGAAGCCAAGGCGGTGCACTGGGCCTGGCTCGAAGGGCGCCTGCGCGGCACGCCCTACCTGCTCACTCGACGCGTGCCCCAGCCGGTCAAGGACAAACCCTTCAACCGCCTGACCTATGGTGCTGCGGCCCGCGCCGTGGCGATCTCCTCGGTGATCGAGACCCACCTGCGCCAGCGCGCCTGGTGCCCGGTCGAGCGTATCCCCAGCGTGCTCTCCGGTCAGTACAGCGACCCGGCGCGGGTCGCGGCGCTGCGCCAGCGTTTCACCGGTCACCCGGTGATCGGCCACATCGGCGCGCTGGTCGACCGCCACAAGGGCCAGCGGATCCTGCTCGACGCCGCCCGCCGCCTGCGTGAAAGTCACCCCGAGGTGCGCTTCCTGCTGCTCGGCGAGGGTGAAGATGCGGATGCGCTCGCGGCCGAGAGCCGGGATCTCGACAACGTGATCTGGGAAGGCTTCCAGCCCAACGTCGGCGACTATCTCGAGATCATGACGCTATTCGCCTTCCCTTCGCGCAACGAGGGCCTGGGCTCGACGCTGCTCGATGCCATGGACCATGGCGTGCCGATCGTGGCGAGCCGGGTCGACGGCATCCCGGATCTGATCGAGGATGGCGTCAGCGGGGTGCTGGTGCCGCCCGCCGACGGTGCTGCCCTGAGCGCGGCGCTGGCGAGGCTGCTCGACGATCCGCCACGGCGCCGGGCGCTGGCCACGGCGGCCCGTGCGCGTTTGGCGGCGTTCACACCGGCAGCCATGGGCGCGGCCTACCTGGCGTGTTATCGGCGCATCCTCGATGAGCGCGGACCACAGTCGCCCGGCACCTGACCTCAAGCAGGCGGCAGGCGTGACCGCGCCCGCTGCCACGAACAAAACAATGAGCGGACGGCGGGCACCAACAAGGCGCCGGCACCGAAGACGACACCATGAAGCTACTCATCACCGGCATGGCCGGTTTCATCGGCCACGCCGTGGCCAGGCAGTTGGCCCCGCGGGATCGAGATAGTCGGTATCGACAATCTCAACGACTATTACGACGTGGCTCTCAAGCGCGCGCGCCTCGCCGATCTCGAATCCTATGCCAACGTGCGTTTCGTCGCCTGCGATCTGACCGATCGCGACGGCATGCAGGCGCTGTTCGCGCGCGAACGCTTCACCCGGGTGATCCATCTGGCCGCCCAGGCCGGCGTGCGCTACTCGCTCGAGAATCCCCACGCCTACACCGACAGCAACATCAGCGGCCATCTCAACGTGCTCGAGTGCTGCGCGCATCACGCCATCGAGCATCTGGTCTATGCCTCCTCCAGCTCGGTCTACGGCATGAACCCCAAGGTGCCGTTTTCGACCCAGGACAACGTCGATCAGCCAATCAGTCTCTACGCGGCTACCAAGAAAGCCAACGAGCTGATGGCCTATACCTATGCCCACCTGCATCGTCTACCGGTGACGGGGCTGCGTTTCTTCACCGTCTACGGCCCCTGGGGGCGACCCGACATGGCACCGTTCAAGTTCACCCGGGCGCTGCTGGCGGGCGAACCGATTCAGGTCTTCAACCATGGTGACATGCAGCGTGACTTCACCTATATCGACGACATCGTGGCCGGGGTGACGCGTATTCTCGAGGTGATCCCGCTGGCAGGCAGTCTCGATGCCGACCCCGGCAGCCAGCGCCCGCCCTACGCGCTCTACAATATCGGCCATGGCAGCCCGGTGGCGCTGATGGACTTCATTCACGCCCTCGAGAAGGCGACCGGGCGCCAGGCACGCTGCGACTTCCAGCCCATGCAGCCGGGCGATGTGCCGCGAACCTGGGCGGACACCGAAGCCTTCTTCGCCGCCACCGGCTACCGCCCGCGAATCGGCGTGGATGAGGGCGTGGCACGCTTCGTCGACTGGTATCGGCGCTTCTATCGTGTCTGACATCATGAGGCGCCAGGCTTTGTACGAAAACTACCTGCGCTCGGCAATACGGCGTTAAAAACCGGCTCAGAATGCTCATTTACACTCCGTAAACTCCGCGTTTTCGCCGATTTTTTGCCTTGTCTTGCCTTCGCTCGCTGACTTTTCGTACAAACCCTAAGGCCATGATCAGCCCGGGCAGCGCAATGGACGGCGACGTGGCATCATGGCGCGCAGGATGGCGCCCCAGGCGCTCACCAGATCTATCAGCGGAGCGGTGGCATGAGCAAAATTCGGGTCGGGGTGATCTGCGGCGGCAAGTCGGCGGAGCACGAAGTCTCTCTGCAGTCGGCGAAGAACATCGTCGACGCGCTGGACCGCGAGCGCTTCGCGGTCAGCGTCATCGGTATCGACAAGCAGGGGCGGTGGCATCTCAATGCGGCCGATGACTTCCTGCGCCATGCCGATGATCCGCGGCGTATCGCACTCAACCCATCGGCGGGCGATCTCGCCCTGGTTCCGGGCCGCGCCAGCTCACAGCTGGTCGCCGCCGACGAGGCGCGCCAGGTCCTCGATCAGCTCGATGTGATCTTCCCCATCGTCCACGGCACCCTGGGCGAGGATGGCTCACTACAGGGGCTGCTGCGCATGGCCAACCTACCGTTCGTCGGCTCCGGCGTACTCGGCTCCGCCGTGGGCATGGACAAGGACGTGGCCAAGCGGCTGCTGCGCGATGCCGGCATCCCGGTTGCCCCCTTCGTCACCTATACCCGTCACAGCGCCCGCGAAGCGGACTTCGAGGCCCTGCGCGACACCCTGGGGACGCCGCTGTTCGTCAAGCCCGCCAATCAGGGCTCCTCGGTGGGCGTCAGCCGGGTCGAGAGTGCCGCGGCGTTCACCGAGGCCCTGGACCTGGCTCTGGCGTTCGATCACAAGGTGCTGGTCGAGGCCGCCATCGACGGCCGCGAGATCGAGTGCGCGGTGCTCGGCAACGAACATCCCGAGGCCAGCGTCTGCGGCGAGATCGTGGTTTCCCAGGGCTTCTACTCCTACGACACCAAGTATATCGACGACGGCGCGACCATTGCCGTGCCGGCGGATATCGAAGAGGCGGCGAGCGAGCGTATCCAAGCGCTCGCGGTGCGCGCCTTCCAGGTGCTGGAATGCGCCGGCCTGGCTCGGGTGGATGTCTTCCTGACGCCGGCGGGCGAGGTGGTAATCAACGAGATCAATACCCTGCCGGGCTTCACCCGTATCAGCATGTACCCCAAGCTGTGGCAGGCGAGCGGGGTGACCTATCCGGCGCTGGTGACGCGCTTGATCGAGCTGGCACTGGCGCGTCACGCCGCAGACGAAGCTCTACGCAGCTCGCGCGACTGAGAGGGTGTTTGCAAAATGTCTGCGCTCGACAATACGGCGTTGAAATCGACCTCAAAATGCTCATTTATCCCCTGTAAACTCCGCTTTTTCGGTCGATTTCGCCTTAGCTACGCGCCCCGGTCTGGCCTTCGCTCGCCGAATTTGTAAACACCCTCTGAGATTCTTACGCAAAGTCGGCGAGGAAGCCGGTCACCGAACGGTCATGATAAAGTCATCCTGACCCGCCGCGAGCCGGCACGCTCGAGCAACGGCAATCAGGCGGTACCCGGGATGGGTGCCGCGCCTCAGCGGACGTTCACGGATCGAAAACGTCATGACTCTCTCCCGCAATACGCGACGTTGGTTTGCACTTACTTACATCGGACTCTGCATCGGCTATGCGGTCATGGTGATGTGGGTGTTGCCCTGGTGGACCCCGGCGCTGCTCGCGCTGGCCTGGCTGGTACCGGCCCATCGCTTCGGCTGGGGTGCCCCCGAGCAGCGCGCGGCGCGGCGTCGGGCGTGGCCCTGGTCGCTGCTGCCGCTGGCCCTGTGGTGGGTCTATATCTATCTCGACGACAGCTTCGGCAAGCTCGATCTCGGCGCGGTGATCTTCCACCTCCAGGCTGGCATCGAGGAGAACGGCAGCACCGACCGCCAGATCGCCGGCGCAATCTACACCCTCGCCGCCATCTTCATGCTGGTATGCGTGACCTGGCTGGTGCGCGCAGACCACCGCTGGCGCCTGTGGGAGCGCGTGCTCAGCCTATTTCTGCTCGCCTTCAATCCGCTGCTGTTCGGACTCTCGCTGCGTGGCGCCTCGGTGATCGACGACAACGCCTCGTGGCTCGCCGATCGCTATCGTCCGCCGCAGATCGTCTCCGCCCCGAAGCAGCCGCCCAATCTGATCTATCTCTATCTGGAGAGCACCGAGCGCACCTATGCCGATACCCAGCGCTTCGGTAATGCCTACGAAGACCTGGCCGCGCTGGGCCAACGTGGCGTGGTCTTCCACGGCGTTCAGCAACTCGACAACACCGGCTGGACCATGGCCGGCATGGTTGCCAGCCAGTGCGGCGTGCCGCTGATGCCGGCGGGGCTGATGCACGACAACCAGTTCGAGCCGCTCTCCGACGTGCTTCCCGGCGTCGACTGCCTGGGCGACCTGCTCAAGGCCAGAGGCTACGCGCTGACCTTCATGGGTGGCGCCAGCACCAAGTTCGCCGGCAAGGCGAAGTTTTATCGCGGCCACGGCTTCGATACCGTGCTGGGCAAGGACGAGCTGCTGGATCGGGCCCCCAAGGACTACCTCAACGATTGGGGACTCTATGACGACACCCTGCTGGGCCTGGCCGAGGCGCGCATCCGCCGCCTGCACGACGCCCACAAACCCTACGCCTTCTTCGGTCTGACCCTGGCTGCGCATCCGCCGTTCGGCCATCCGTCACAATCCTGCCGCGACAATCAGGGGCCGTTCGACGGCTCCGACATTCTTTACTCGGTGAAATGCACTGGTTGGCTGGTCAAGAACTTCATTGCCCGGCTCGATGCCGATGGCCTGCTCGACAACACGCTGGTGGTGGTGTCCAGCGATCACCTGTCGATGAAGAACTCAGCCTGGGAACAGCTGATCGCCGGACCGCGAGAAGATACTCTGATCCTGCTGGGCAAGCACCAGCGCCCTCGTCTGGTCGAACGCCAGGCCAGCATGGTCGACGTGCTACCGACAGTGCTCGAGGCGATGGGCTTTGGTGTGCCCGACCATCGCGCCGGCCTCGGCGTCTCGCTACTGTCGTCGCAGCCGACGCTGGTCGAGCGCTACTCGCTGGAGGAGCTCAACCAACGCATGCGTAGCGAGAACCGGCTGCAGGAGGAGCTATGGAACGGCGTCAATTAGCACGCCGTCCTGTCGCGTTCCTCTTGATGCCCTTCACCGCTGCCGCGCGTCGCGTCCCTACACAAGCGCCTACTATCCAGGCGTGTATAGGAAGCGACGCAAGGTGATGGACGCTGCGCCGATCTCTGCTGACGCGGCGCCGGCCAACTAAAGGGCTCCTCGCCACGGGTTGGATCCAGATCACCCGGCTCGCGCGCCGGCAGACACCCTGGCAGCGCCGCGGCGACCCGGGCCAGCGCCCGTTCGCCCCGCGCGCCTTGGACCACGCGCTCCCACCACTGGCGATGGACGGCGCGAACCAGCACCGGAATCGACGGCAGACCCAGCCGCTGGGCCATCGCCAGCCGATGCAGCCCGCGATTGATCTTGAGCAGCGTGCCGTCACGGGTCACCGCCACCCCCAACTCATCCTTGCCAAGGCTGGCATCGAAGCCATGGGTAGCCATATGGTCGAGATAGCCTAGGTAGGTGTGCAGATAGGCAAGGATCTTCTCTTCGGAGTCGAGCACCAGGCCCTGGCTGCGCGAGCGCCAGGGATTACCCGCAGCCAGCCGAGAGCGATACTGGCGAAAGCGTTCGGTGCGGGTGAGATCGTCGCGATTCTCATCCAGATCGCTGATGAAGCGATAGCGTGAACCGAAGCGCAGGTCTCCCCGGCTGCGGTCCCAGTCGCCATCCCAGATAAAAGCCGACGACGGATTCTTTTTGCCGCCCACGCCCGCGGCGTTGCGATCGCGAATCAGCTGACGCGGATCGATCTCGACTACCAGCGCAGCGCCCAGCCGCGCATCGACCACCCGGCGTGGTAGGCCTCGCCGGGCCACCAAGTCACCGCCCGGCCAACCCCGCTGCCAGTAACTGAAGAGAGCGGTTTCCAACGGCCGTACGACGCCCTGCTGGAAGGTACCACGCAACCGTATCAACCCACGTGCAGCGGTCTGCTCGATCGCCGGTTCTGACGCGCGCATACCATCCTCTCGCTCCCACCCATGGCGAGAGTGCTCGGGCGCCGTTGTCGGCAGCGAGGGGCAGGCGTTACGGGACATGATCGACTCGATTCTTCGGGGCGTTGCCAGCAAGCGCATGAAACACGGCGCGGCAAAAAATATAGCATCCTTATTAGGGTGCTATTCAATTTCCCTTAGGATAGCAGTCGGACAAGCGCCGTCCAGACATTATCGCGGATTATGCCGAGCGCCATTCGCGCGCCAGTATCAGGACGTCGTGGGCAGGGCCAGAAACTGCTGCATGATGCGGGTATCACGAAAGCGCTCGACCAGCTCCGGGTCGCTCGCGAGGTCCGGCGGCTCGTTCAGGCCTTCGCGAATCTTCTGCGCCAGGCTAGCGATACTGTCATCGGCGATCAGACGTGCCTGATCGTGCACGAGCACGTTGCGCACTCCACCGGGGCACCCGATAGCGGCACAGGGTGTACCACAGATCAGGCTCTCCGCCAGCACGATACCGAAGGCTTCGCTATGCGAGCTCAGGACGAACAGTCGAGCGTGTTTCATCCACGGATAGGGATTGGTCTGGCTACCCACAAAGTGAACGCGCTGGCGCAGCCCCAACTCGTCGACGAGCGCCTCGAGCTCTGGCCGCTTGGCGCCGTCGCCGACGATGACCAGATCCTCTTCGATCGCCGCTTCGTGGTAGGCACGGATCAGCCAATCCTGCCGCTTGACCCTAGAGAGCCGAGATACGTGTACGATGAAGGGTCGCGATGGTAGTTCGATCGGCGCCTCGGCCTGACGTCGTACGCCCTCGATATCACACAGATTGGGGATGGTTACGCTGTGCGCCGGCGTGATGCCATGGCGCTGCCATAGCACCTCGAGCTGCCGGGCCACGAAATCGCTGACGCTGATCACCCGCTTGCCTTGATAGAGGCACGCCAGATAGCGCCCTCTCAGCCAGCCGCGGTGCTCTCCCGGCCACGACTCGGTGACCTGCCATAGCCGCGGGTCACGCCACGACCAGGCGGTCTCGAAAGCCCCCTGGCCCCGAATCACGATCAGGTCCAGGCGGCCACAGTCACGCTCCAGGCGCTGCACGAAACGCTTCAGATAGCGCCCGCCATACCAGCCACGCCAGACGAAACCCGATCCCGGCAGCAGCTGCTTGAGCAGTGCCCGCGTGAACAGGTCGTAGAGCAGGCCGACACCTGTTCTGCGGAAGTCCTTGTCGAAGTCGACCCGATGCACCACGACACCGGGCGTCGGCTCCAGCTCATGGCCGCCCTTGAGCACGAGCACGTGCACCTCGTGCCCCTCGCGCACCAGCACACTGGCTAGATCCAGGGTGGCACGCTCGATGCCACCGATCTTGAGCTTGCGTAACACCAGCAGCAGCGCTGAGACATGAGTCGTTTCTCCTGAAAGCCACCGTCGATGGCGACTCGGGGGGTCACTGCATCGCCCGAAGCACCAGCGACGGCGTCAGCTGGCGCAGGCAGTCGTGGTGGCCCAGCGGGCAGGTGCGCTGGAAGCAAGGCGAACAGGAGAGCGCCAGATAGTGGATATGGGCATCATCGCTCAACGGCGGCGTGTAGGCCGGCGAAGAGGAGCCATAGAGCGCCTGGATACGCGTGCCGACCGCGGCGGCGACATGCATCAGCCCGGAGTCGTTGGTGACCACCTGCTCGCAGGCCGCGAGCAGATCCACCGCATCGGCGAGACGGGTCTTGCCGCACAGGTTGCGGGCATGTTCGAGCCCCTCGACGATCGTCTCCCCGGCCTCGACATCCTTGGGTCCGCCGAGTATCCACACCGTGTGGCCCTGACTGATCAGCGTCTGGGCCAGCTCACGGAAATAGGCCAGCGGCCACTGCTTGGCCGGCCCGTACTCGGCCCCCGGCATCATACCGATGGCCGCGCGCGCCGAGATCCAGCGTCTCGCGCAGACTTGCCTGGCGTTCGGCATCGACGCGCAGTCGCGGATGCGGCAGGGGAAAATCGCCGTGGGCCGACGTCTGCGCATCGAGCCCGAGCGCCACGAAGCGCTTGACGGTCTGATCGAGCACGCCCTTGTCGAGCTGGCGACGATCATTGATCAGCCAGTAGCGCTGCTCACCGGTGAAGCCGGTGCGCTTAGGGATACCAGCCAGAAACGGCACCAGCGCCGACTTCAGCGAACGCGGCAGCACGATGGCGTGGTCGAAGCGGCCCTTGAGTTGGCGCGCGAGCTCGCGGCGGGTGCGCCAGCCGAACTCGCCATGCTTCACATCGAGGGCAATGGCCTCGTCGACCTCCGGCATGCGCTCGAGAATGGGCAGCGACCACCCCGGCGCCACTACCCCCAGCGTGGCGCCGGGGTGGCGCTGCTTGAGGGTCATGAACAGACTCTGCGCCATGACCATGTCGCCTACCCATGACGGGCCGACGACGAGGATCCGCGGCGCGCGGCTTGCTGTCTCAGCCATTCAGCCATTCCAGATAGGCCGTGACGCCCTCGCGCACGGTCTTGAACTCGCCACGGTAGCCCGCCTCGCGCAGGCGCCCGATATCGGCCCGGGTGTAGCTCTGATAGCGCCCCTTGAGCTCATCGGGGAAGTCGATGTACTCGATCTCGCCCTGGGTCCCGCCATGGCGTGCATGAAAGTCGATCACCGTCTCGGCGATCGCCTTGAACGGCTCGGCTCGGCCGGTGCCCAGATTGAAGATACCGGAGACCTCGGGGTTGTCGAGGAACCACAGATTGACGTCGACCACGTCACCCACATAGACGAAGTCGCGACTCTGCATGCCGGCCTCGAAGCCGTCCCAAGCGCCGAAGAGTTTCGGATTCTCGCCGCGCTGGACCTGGTTGTGATGGTGAAAGGCCACACTCGCCATCTTGCCCTTGTGCTGCTCGCGCGGGCCGTAGACATTGAAGTAGCGAAAGCCCACCACCTGGGTATCGAAGCTGTCCCAGCGCGCACGCACGTATTGGTCGAAGAGCAGCTTGGAGTAGCCGTAGACGTTGAGCGGCTTCTCGTGCTCGGGCGCTTCGACGAACACCTCGCTACCGCCGTAGGTCGCCGCCGAAGAGGCGTATAGAAACGGAATGCGCTTGGCCTGGCAGTAGCGCAGCAGTGTCTTGGAGTACTCGAAGTTGTTCTCGAGCATGAAGCGCCCGTCCCACTCGGTGGTATCCGAGCAGGCGCCCATGGAAGATCGCCTCGATCGGCGGCAGGCCACCGATCTCGCCGCGCAGCTCGGCCTGGACCCGGGCCAGAAAGTCGCCTTTGTCGAGATAGTCGCCCAGCGTGCAGTCGGCCAGATTGACGAACTTGGTGCCGTCGCTGAGGTCATCGACCACCATCACGTCCTGGCGGCCGCGCGCGTTGAGTGCCTTGACCAGATTGGCCCCGATGAAGCCGGCCCCGCCGGTGACTACGATCATGTCGCTATCCTCTCTGTCTCGACTCGGCCATGCCGACAGCGGCCCGAGGGCATGGCCTCGCCTTCGGCCGATTGCTGCCGGTGCCTATAACCGATTGAGCGCTAATTGTATACTTGGCGGCTTACGAATTCATGGGCAACGGTACGCAGTCAATGACAGAGTCGACGGCAGATGCGAAAACCTTTCAGGGGCTGATCCTCGCCCTGCAGCAATACTGGGCGGAACAGGGCTGCGTCGTGCTGCAGCCGCTCGATATGGAAGTGGGCGCCGGCACCTTCCACCCGGCCACCTTTCTGCGCTCGATCGGTCCGGAGAGCTGGAACGCCGCCTACGTTCAGCCATCGCGCCGCCCCACCGACGGTCGCTATGGCGAGAACCCCAACCGCCTGCAGCACTACTATCAGTTCCAGGTGGTGATGAAGCCTTCGCCGGCAGACTTCCAGGCGCTCTATCTCGGCTCGCTCGAGCGCCTGGGCATCGATCCCAAGGTCCACGACATCCGCTTCGTCGAGGACAACTGGGAGTCACCCACACTGGGTGCCTGGGGCCTGGGCTGGGAGATCTGGCTCAACGGCATGGAGGTGACCCAGTTCACCTACTTCCAGCAGGCCGGCGGCCTCGAGTGCTATCCGGTCACCGGCGAGCTGACCTACGGTCTCGAGCGCATCGCCATGTACCTGCAGGACGTCGACAGCGTCTACGACCTGGTGTGGACGATCGCCCCGGACGGCACCCGCGTCACCTACGGTGACGTCTATCTGCAGAACGAACGCGAGCAGTCGGCCTACAACTTCGAGCACGCCGACGTGCCCTACCTGTTCGAGGCCTTCGATCACTGCGAGGGCGAGTGCAACAAGCTGCTCGAGGCCAATCTGCCGCTGCCCGCCTACGAGCAAGTCCTCAAGGCCTCGCACACCTTCAACCTGCTCGACGCCCGCCACGCCATCTCGGTGACCGAGCGTCAGCGCTATATCCTGCGCGTGCGCACGCTGGCGCGGGACGTGGCCCACGCCTACGCCTCGCGTGAGGCGGCCGGCTTCCCGCTGGCACCGGAAGCGCTGCGGCGCGACCTGCTGGCGCAGACATCGCAAATCACTCAGGGAGACGCATGAGCATGGCAGCCAACACCCTACTGATCGAACTGGGCGTCGAGGAGCTGCCACCCGGAGCCCTGCGCGATCTCGCCCAGGCCCTGCGTGACGGCGTGACAAAAGGGCTCGCCGAGGCCGAAGTGCCCATGGGTAGCGCCACCGCCCTGGCCTCTCCCCGCCGCCTCGCCGTGCGCATCGAAGCGCTCGCCGACAAGCAGCCCGACCGTGAGGTCGAGAAGCGCGGCCCGGCACTCGCCGCCGCCTTCAAGGATGGCCAGCCGACCAAAGCAGCCGAGGGCTTTGCCCGCTCCTGCGGCGTGAGCGTGGACGAGCTGATCCACCTGGAGACCGACAAGGGGACCTGGCTCGGCTACCGCGAACAGCAGCAGGGAGAATCCATCGATGCCCTGCTACCGGCCATCGTCGCCAGTGCGGTCAACGCCCTGCCGGTCCCCAAGAACATGCGCTGGGGCGCCTCACGCATCGAATTCTCGCGCCCGGTGCACTGGCTGGTGCTGCTCTACGGTGATCGCGTCGTCGATGCCGAGGTGCTCGGCCTGTCTGCCGGACGCACCACCCGTGGCCACCGCTTCCATGCCCCTGAGGCGTTCGACCTGGCCCATGCCGACGACTACCAGGCGGCGCTGGAAAACGCCTATGTGCTGGTCGACATGGATCGCCGGCGCGCACGCATTCGCGAGCAGGTGCTGGCGGAGGCCGAGGTCCACGACGGGCAAGCGGTCATCGACGACGCCCTGCTGGAAGAGGTTAACGGCCTGGTGGAGTGGCCGGTGGCGCTGACCGGAAGCTTCGACGAGCGCTTCCTCGAGGTCCCCGCGGAGTGCCTGATCTCCTCGATGAAGGCCAATCAGAAGTACTTCCATCTGCTCGATAACGACGGCAAGCTCATGCCGCAGTTCATCACCGTCGCCAATATCGAGAGCGAAGATCCGCAGCAGGTGATCTACGGCAACGAGAAGGTAATTCGCCCGCGCCTGGCCGATGCTGTCTTCTTCTTCGAAACCGATCGCAAGCAGACACTGGCCTCGCGTCAGGCCTCGCTGGGCAACGTGGTATTCCAGCGCGAGCTCGGCAGCCTGGCGGACAAGGCAGCGCGCAGCGAAGTGGTGGCCCGCTTCATTGCCGAGGAGATCGGCGGCGACAGCAGCGCCGCGGCGCGTGCAGCGCAGCTGGCCAAGTGCGACCTGGTCACCGAGATGGTGCTCGAGTTCCCCGAGCTCCAGGGCATCATGGGCACCTACTACGCACGCCACGACGGCGAGCCCGATGCAGTCGCCGACGCGCTGCACGAGCAGTATCTGCCGCGTTTCGCCGGCGACGAGATTCCGCGTACGTCGATCGGCATGGCGATCGCCCTGGCCGATCGTCTGGATACGCTCACCGGTATCTTCGGTATCGGTCAGCGCCCCACCGGGGCCAAGGACCCGTTTGCCCTGCGCCGCGCCACCATCGGCGTGCTCAACATCCTGATCAAGGGCGAGCTGGATCTGGACCTGCGTGAGCTGCTCGAACTCGCCGCCTCCCAGCATCGCGACCTGCCCAAGGCCGACGGTCTGGTGGATGACGTCCTCACCTATATGCTCGATCGCTTCCGCGCCTGGACCCAGGATGAAGGCCTACCGGTGGACGTCTACCTCGCCGTGCGGGCTCGCCCGGTGACGCGGCCGCTCGACTTCGCCCGCCGCCTGCACGCAGTGCATCGCTTCGAGCAGCGCGAGGAAGCCGCCGCCCTGGCGGCCGCCAACAAACGCGTTGCCAACATCCTGGCCAAGCAGCAGCACGACACCGGCGCCACCGTCGACACAGCGCTGTTGAGCGAAGAGGCAGAGATCGCCCTGGCGCATGCTGTCACCGACTGCCGCGACCAGGTGGAGCCGCTGTTCCGTCAGGCCGACTACGCTCAGGCGCTGGATATCCTGGCTACGTTGCGCGCACCGGTAGATCGCTTCTTCGACGAGGTCATGGTGGCGGTCGACGACGACGCGGTCCGCACCAACCGCCTGGCGCTGCTGGCCAGCCTGCAAGGGCTGTTCCTTGCCGTGGCGGATATCTCCGAGCTACAGCAGTAACGTTTCACGTGAAACACCACCCCGCCCGGAACACCCGGGCGGGTCTCTTCTCTCCCGGTATTAACCAGCCCCTCCTGCATCAGCAACGCCCTACCACGCCTCTCGCCACCTCATATCCTCACAGCCCGAGCGCGCGGCACAAGCCAGATTGTTCCACGTGAAACATCGCGGACCTGGATTGGCGTCAGCGGCGCAGCAGCGCGATAATGCGGCGACATCCGCCTACCATCAGGCCCCGCCATGCAGAAACTGGTCATCCTCGACCGCGACGGCGTCATCAACGAGGATTCCGATGCCTATATCAAGTCCCTCGACGAGTGGCACCCCTACCCCGCTGCCATCGAAGCCATTGCCACGCTCACTCGGGCAGGCTGGCAAGTAGCGATCGCCACCAATCAGTCGGGCATCGGCCGCGGCTACTACAGTCGCGACACCCTGGAAGCCATCCACGCGCGGCTGCACACGATGGTTCGTCAGGCCGGCGGCGAGATCGCACATATCGCCTATTGCCCCCACCTGCCGCAGGAGGCCTGCGACTGCCGTAAGCCAAAGCCGGGGCTGCTGTTTCAGATCCAGCAGGTTGCTGCGACTGCCAACACTGGCGGGGAGCTGGATGGTGGGAGATAGCCTGCACGATATCGAAGCGGGTGTCGCGGCCGGCGCGCAAACGGCGCTGGTCAACACCGGCAAGGGCGCGCGCTACGCCCGCGACATTGCCTGCAATCACCCTGAGACTTGGCACTGCGACGATCTCGCAAAATTCGTTGAACGCCTGTTGGCAGCGACCTGAGGCAAGCTCGCTCTATCCGCTTTCCGGGGCAGTCGGCCCACAGCCTCCGGTGGCTGTGCCGGTAGCCGCCAATGCTCGCCGCGGATTTTGAGCCCTAACCCCTCAAGCCCTCAGCCCTCGACCGATATGTTTCACGTGAAACATATCGACACGGCCGCAGGCTTGGCCTGGCAACGTTACGTCACAAACGCTGCGTGAAGACTCGGCTATTCTTGGGACAACACGCCCAAGGGATGGGACAGGGTCATGACATTGGGGAAGAAGATCGGCCTTTCACTACTGGCCTTCGTGCTGGTAGCCATGATTGCACTGATCATCGTGGTGCTGACATTCGACTGGAATCGTCTCAAGCCGACGCTCAATCAGCGAGTGTCGGCGGCGATTCACCGGCCTTTCGCCATCGAGGGCGACCTCGATCTCTCCTGGGAGAGGCCGACGAATATCGACGGCTGGCGAGGCTGGGTGCCTTGGCCGCACCTGCACGCCGAGCAAATTCGTATCGGCAGCCCCGAGTCCATCACCGATGCCGACCTCGCCAGACTGGGTGCACTGGACCTGACACTGGCGCCGCTATCGCTGCTCGAACGTCGCGTAACGATCCCTCGCATAGCGCTCAGCGGCGGTGAAGCCACATTGGTCAGACAGCAGGATGGTGACAACAACTGGACCTTCGATCTCGGCGACACATCGAAAGAGGCCGATACGACCGATGCGCAGCCTGGCTGGAGCGTGGATATTGGCGATATCACCTTCGACCCCATCGCCATCCACTATCGCGACCCGACCCTGGATGCCGATATCGACGCCACCTTGACCCTGCTGGGCCAACCCATCGCCTTCAGCGAGCTGAGCGGCGACGCACCTGCGACGGGCAGCGACACCGATCAAAAAGTCGCCGACTACACCTTTGGCTGGCAGGCCAGCGGCACCTATCGAGACCAGGATATTGGCGGCGAGGGCAAACTAGGCAGCCTGATAGCGCTGCGCCAGCCTGGCGCGCCCTACCCGGTGCAAGCCGACGTCACGGCAGGCCAGACGCGCGTGAGCGTTGCCGGCACCCTGACCGATCCGCTGGCGCCCAAACGGATCGATCTCGATCTCACCTTCGCCGGCCAGAATCTGGGCGATCTCTACCGGGTGATCGGTGTCACCCTGCCAGACACCCCGCCGTACTCGACTCGTGGCCATCTGAGCGCCGACCTGGCGACGCAAGATGCGCTCACCTTTCGCTACCGCGATTTCGACGGCCAGGTCGGGGACAGCGACATCCATGGCGACCTCACCTATACCCTGGGCGAGCCTCGCCCGTCTCTCACCGGCGAGGTCGTGTCGCGTCAGCTGCGCTTCGCCGATCTGGCGCCACTGATCGGCGCCAACAGCAGCAGCGACAGCCCCGACAAAACGAGCAAACCGCAGCCAGAAGGCAAGGTACTCCCGGTGGCAGAGTTCCAGACCGAGCAGTGGCGAGCCATGGATGCCGACGTCAAGTTCACCGCCCAGCGGATCGAACACGGCGACTCGCTGCCGCTGGAAGATCTCTATACCCATGTCAGGCTACGTGATGGCGAAATCCTGCTCGACCCGCTGCGCTTTGGCGTCGCCGGCGGCAATCTCAATACCACGTTGCGCCTGGATGGCAGCCAGACGCCGCTGGCGGCACGTATCGATCTGCATATTCGTCGCCTGCTGTTGAGCCGACTCTTTCCCGAGGTCGAGCTGATGCAGAACAGCCGTGGGGAGCTCAACGGAGACGCCACCCTCAGCGGGCGCGGCAACTCGATTGCCGCACTCCTGGGTAGCAGCAGCGGTGATCTCGGCATGATCGTCAGCGATGGTGTCATCAGTCGCAATCTGATGGAGCTGGCTGGGCTCAACGTGGGCAACTACTTGGTGGGCAAGCTGTTCGGGGACGAGCAGGTACGCATCAACTGCGCCGCTACCAGCTTGAAAGTCGACGATGGTTTGGCACGTACGCGGTTCTTCGTCATCGACACCGAGAACGCGCTGATCAAGATCGATGGCAGCATCAACTTCGCCAACGAAAAGCTCGATCTCAATATCGAGCCGGAAAGCAAGGGCGCAAGAGTATTCACACTACGCTCGCCGCTCTATGTCCATGGCACCTTCGCTAATCCTTCTCCGGGCGTGGACGCCAGCTCGCTGCTGGCACGGGGCGCTGTCGGCGCCTTCCTCGGCACCGTCGCCGCGCCTGCCGCTGCGCTACTGGCACTGGTTTCGCCGAGCGCCGGCGAGACTACGCCGTGCAACGACTTCCTGAGCCAGATCCAGACCCAGCCGTGATGCCTGATTGTTTCACGTGGAACATTGCCGGTATTGCATAGCCGTGGTTGCTGTCCCTGTGGCAGCGGCAATCGAGGGTCTCGCTCTCTCTGGCTCGGATGCCGCACGCTTCCCAGATACGCGGGTTTTGCGGCTCTGATGGCTGTCCCCATTCCGCCCCCGCGCTCAAGGATTGATCGACCCTCGATCGGCGCAGCGAATCCGGTGAGGGCGGATCAAGCATGTGGATCAACGGCCGCAGGCTTTGTTCCACGTGAAACATCTCGCAGGCCATCTCATCATCCATACTCATGAATGAGTTCGACGAGTATCAGTGGCGCAGGAAAGCACACGCAGAGAAGGGGCTAGTGCCAGCGACCGACGCATAAAAGAGGCCCGCCCTGGTCTTGAAACGACACAGCGGCGGGCCGGGAGGCAACTCGTGTGGAAGATCAGTCGCGGGGAGCGTTACCAGTCTGGGCGTGGTCATGAGCCGCATTATCGGTGTCCGCGCTATCCCGATAGTGGCGGCCCAGAGATGCCAGGGCGTCGATCAGCTTGTCGATCTCGCTGCTGAAGCGCTGCTGCTGCTGAGAATAGAAGTGGCGGGTATAGGAGGAGCCCTTGTGCTTCTTGACCAGCGAATCGAACTGCTCGCCCAACTGCTGGGTATGAAAACGCAGGCGCTCGGTCAGGAACTCGGCATGTCCTTGATGGCAGGCCACATCCATCAGCGCCCTCACCTGCACGGTAAGCAGGTAGAGCTGCATGACATTGCGCTCCTGCACCTCCTTCTGGGTCGAGACGCTGTCATCGAGCAGATTGATCGCGCTCATCTCACAGCAATCCGTCGCCTCCGACATCGGACGCTGCTCGCGGGCTTCCTGCGTCTGCATCATGATGACCTCCTCGGCTGCGGTGCATAAGATACTTTCAGTCTAAGCAGCGCCGGGGCTTTACTCCCTCAATCATTAGTCGAAAGCGTCAATGCGCCGCAGGCCGATTCGAACAAGGCGGCATAGCGCGCCCATCCGCGCAGCGTGGAAATCTGACTTCCAGGGTGGCCCAGGCGCGCGATGACGATGGGCACCGGTCAACATCAAGCACGCTCTCTTCTCAAGCGCGATCCGCCCGGGTGGTTTCATCGATCGCGGCCGTCGAGATCAACTCAGCGAAGCGGTTTAGATCGACGTTGCCGCCGGAAAGCAAGACCCCGACACGCTGGCCCTCGACTCGCACACGGCCCGCGAAAGCCGCCGCAGCCGCCAAACAACCGGTCGGCTCGACCAACTGCTTCATGCGGCCGGCCAGAAAGCCCATCGTCTCGACCAGCTCAGCGTCGGTGACGGTGACGATCTCGTCGACGCACTGCTGCAGCACCGGAAACGTCAGGCGGCCCAAGGCCTGGGTCTGAGCGCCATCGGCGATCGTGCGCGGCGTGGCAATCGCAACGATCTCGCCACTGGCCAGGCTTCTCTGGGCGTCGTTGCCGGCTTCCGGCTCGACCCCGATGATCCGGCAATGGGGATAGCGCGCCCTGGCGACCGTGGCGCAGCCGGACAGCAGCCCGCCACCGCCCAGCGGCACGATCAACGTCTCCAGCTCACCCACATCGTCGAACAGCTCCTCGGCCGCGGTCCCCTGCCCCGCCATGACGTGGGGATGATCGAACGGCGGGATCAGGGTCAAACCTTCAGCCTCGGCCAGTTCCCGGCCCAACGTCTCGCGATCCTGGGTATAGCGATCATAGAGCACCACCTCGGCCCCGTAGCCCCGCGTGGCCGCGATCTTGATCGCAGGCGCATCCTCGGGCATCACGATGACGGCACGAATGCCATGCAGTCTGGCCGAGAGCGCAATCGCCTGGGCATGATTGCCCGAGGAAAAGGCGATCACCCCCGCAGCCTTCTGACCGCGATCGAACTGGCTGATGGCGTTATAGCCACCCCGAAACTTGAAGGCGCCGACGCGCTGGAGATGCTCGGCCTTGAAATATAGCGCGGCGCCGCTGCGCGCATCGGCCGTCGTCGAGCGCAGCACGGGCGTGTGGTGGGCGATGCCCGCCAGCCGCCGTGTGCCGCCACCACATCGTCATAATCGATCGCCAACCGGCTCAGCTGCGCTCTCTCCTGCCACCTATCACCCATCATCTGTCCCCTGTCACGGCCGTCACTGACACCCGTTGGCGGGCTGCGTAATATGTTAGGTGCTGTCTGAAAAGTCGACGAGCGAAGGCCAGGCAAGGCAAAAATCGGCGAGAACGCGGAGTTTACGGGGTGTAAATGACCATGTGACTCGCTCCGCTCGCCCCTTCGGGCCGTCCTTCGGACGTTCTGAACGTTGTTCAGTGAGTCGATTTTTAACGCCGCATGGGCGAGCGCAGTCCTTTTCAGACAGTGCCTTGTGACAGTGTCACGCGCAACGCCCCCCCAAGGAAAGTGACAGATGACGACATACGACTGGCGCTGGTACCGCGGCGAACAGCTAGATACTCACACGCTCTACCGCCCTGCTGGCGCTGCGCACGACGGTATTCGTGGTCGAGCAGCAGTGCGCCTACCAAGAGCTGGATGGTCACGATCTGAGTGCTGCGACCGATCATCTCGCAGTGTGGGCGGAATGGCACCTTGGCCGCGTCATTACGCCTGCGGACTCCGGTATCGATACGCGAGCCGGTGACCATCGGGCGCGTAGTGATCGCGCAAGACCACCGCGGCGCGGGCCTGGGCCATCGGCTGATGGCGGCGGCGCTCGAACATCTCACCGAGCGCTGGCCGGGTCGCGACGCCTACCTCTCCGCCCAGGCCCACCTGCAGAACTACTACGCAGGCCACGGTTTCGTCGCGGTGACAGATACTTACCTGGAGGACAATATCCCGCATATCGGTATGTATCGGCACGGCGGCTGAACTCGCATACCTGCGTACCGGTAACGGCGCCCCGCCCTGACTCGCTTTGGTGTAAAGATTTGCCCGCGCTCGCCGTTAAGTCTCCGTGGCGCCCTGCCTCCCCTGCTGCGGAGATCCGCGATGTCATCCCCTGTGCCAAGTTCCATCGATCAGTTACTGGCACCGGTTTACACCCGCGCCAATCGCCTGCTGACCTTGGTCGTCGTGCTGCTTTTCCTCTCGTCTCTGGGCCTGGCCGGCGTGCATCAGCGCTGGCTGGCGGCGCTCGCCGTCGGCCTGCCGCTGATGGCGCTCGCGCTCGCAGCGATTCGGCTGGCCCCGGCGACGCTCTTCACCCGCCTGCTGGTGGCCGCCGTGCTGATGGGCTTCGCCGGGCTGCAGATCCATCTGCTGGCGGGCATGATCGAGGCACATTTCGCGGTGTTCATTCTGCTGTCGCTGGTGCTGCTCTATCGAGACTGGCGCCCGGTGGTGATGGCCGCCGGGGTGATCGCCGCCCATCACCTGCTGTTCGGCTTCTGGCAGAGCCGTGGCGGTGCGGTCGACGTGATGCCGACTCATCATCGCCCAGGGCCAGATCATGGCCGATGGTGCTCGTGCATGCGGCCTACGTAGTGGTCGAAACCGCGCTACTCGTCGCCATGACCCGGCTGATGCGCCGTGAGGCGATCATGGGGGTCGAACTCGGTGCCATGGGCAGCCATATCGGGCGCGAGCCGGGGCAGTTCGATCTGGCCTTCGACGAGCGCCACATGTGGAGCCCACTGGGCGGCAGCTTCCGTCGCACCATGCTCGCGGTCCGCACCACCCTGAGCGAGGTGGTCGATAGCCTGATGGCGCTGTCGCGCACCGGCGAGACGATCGCCGGCGCCAACGACCAGCTCGCCGCGCGCACGCGCGAGGCCTCGGATGCGCTCGAGCGGGCCACCGCCTCGCTGGCCCAGTTGGGCGAGCGCGGGCGCGACAACGCCGCCAGCGCCGATACCGCCAGCGAGCGTATGCGTCAGGCGGACACCCTGATGGCCCAGGGCAACGAGCGGGTCGCACGGCTGACGCAGACCATGCGCGGCATGCGCGACAGCGCCGGTCGCATTGCCGACATCACCTCGCTGATCGACGGTATCGCCTTCCAGACCCATATCCTCTCGCTCAACGCGTCGGTCGAGGCGGCGCGGGCCGGAGAGAGCGGCCGCGGTTTCGCCGTGGTAGCCAAGGAGGTGGGCGTGCTGGCCCAGCAGAGCGCCGACGCCTCGCGCCAGATCGCCGGGGTGATCGAGGCCACGCAGCAGCAGGTCAAGGAGAGCAGCCAGCGCGCCGAGGAGGTGACCACGGCCATGGCAAACATCGGTGAGCAGATCCATCAGGTCAACGCACTGATGGACGAGATCCGTCATGCCAGTGAGGCGCAGCGCCAGGCTGGTACGCAGATCGGCGAGGAGATCACCGCCATCAGTCAGGGCGCCAGACAGAACGGTGCTCTGGTCGACGGCCTGAGCGAGAGCGTCGAGTCACTGCGCCACCAGTCGCAGCGCCTGAGCGATGCCCTGGATGTCTTTACTCTGGAGCACGCCGGCCCCCGGGGAGATAGCACAACGCCCCGTGCCCGCCACGCGGGTCTCGAACTGGCGCCCCCGGCGAGTCATTGAGACGAGGCGTCCAAGACCCGCAACACTCCCCAGACATAAAAAAACCGGCACCCTCACGGGTGCCGGTCGCATGCGTCACGGCGCCGTTCAGGCGCCGAATTCGCTCAGCATCTTTTCGATCAGATCCAGCCCCTCTTCCAGCACCTCGTCACTGATGGTGACCGGCATCAGGAAGCGGATGGTGTTGCCGTAGAGGCCGCAGGAGAGCAGGATCAGCCCGCGCTCGCGTGCGGTCTTGCACAGCTTGGCCGCCATCTCGGGGTTGGGCTGCGCGCTCTTCTTGTCGCTGACCAGGTCGAACGCCGCCATGGCACCCAGGTTGCGCGCGTTGGCGACCGAGGCGTAATCCTGCTGCCACTTGTCGAAGCGCGCCCGCAGCTTCTCGCCCAGCGCCTGGCTCTTCTCCAGGATGCGCTCCTCCTCGAACACCTCGAGCACTGCCAGTACCGCGGCACACGATACCGGGCTGCCGGTATAGGTGCCGCCCAGCGAGTTGCCACCGGAAGCGTCCATGACCTTGTCGGTGCCCACCACGGCCGAGATCGGCATGCCGTCGGCCATGCTCTTGGCCATGGTCATGATGTCCGGCTCGACGCCCGAGTGCTCGATCGCGAACAGCTTGCCGGTACGTCCGAAACCCGACTGCACCTCGTCGACGATCATCAGGATGCCGTGCTCGTCACAGATCTCGCGGATCGCTTCGAGGAAGCGCTTGGGCGCGGCGTGAAAGCCACCCTCGCCAAGCACCGGCTCGATCACGATCGCCGCGGTATCGCGCGGATTGGCATCGGTCTTGAGCACCATCTTGAGGTGGCGCAGGGCCTCCTCTTCACTGACACCGATCGACTCGACCGGATAGGGCGCACGGTAGACCTGTCCCGGCATCGGGCCGAAGTCGTTGCGGTAGGGGGCGACCTTGCCGTTCATCGCCATGGTCATAAAGGTGCGCCCGTGATAGCCGCCGGAGAAGCAGATCACGCTGGAGCGCCCGGTGGCGGCCCGCGCCACCTTGACCGCGTTCTCCAGCGCCTCGGCGCCGGAGTTGGCCAGCATCACCTTGGCGTGGCCACGCACCGGCGTCACTTCACTGAGCTTCTGCGCCACACGCACGTAGCCCTCGTAGGGCATGACCGTCTGGCAGGTGTGCATGACGCGGTCGAGCTGCGCCTTGACCGCCTCGACCACCTTGGGGTGCCGGTGACCGATATTGAGCACGCCGATACCGCCGGCGAAGTCGATGAAGCGCTTGCCGTCCTCGTCCCACAGCTCGGCGTTCTCCGCCCGCGCGGCGAATTCGACCGCCGGGCTGGCGGCACCGCTGGCCACATAGCGCTGCTTGAGTTCATTGAGTTCTGCGTTGGTCATGCAACTCTCCTCCTGAAACGGCGCGCGTCATGGCGCCGATGAGCCGTCCCGGACGTCCGCACGGGTGTCGACGGGACGATGGTGACTGTCACGATGTCGTGTAAGAGGCACGGATGAGACGATCGCCTACCTCTCGACCGTAGCGCTGTCGCGCCCACACGTACAGCAACAATCCGGCGATCATCCAGCCGCCGAATACCACCCACTCCACCGGCACAAGCGCCGACGGACTGCCCGGCAGGTAGAGAAACACCATGCCCAGCGATAGCAGGACCGCGAGCACGCCGACCAGACCGCCGGCCTTGACCCGGTAGGGGCGCGCCATCTCCGGCTCGCGCCGGCGCAGGATCAGAAACGACAGCGATACGAACAGATAGGCGATGACGATCCCCAGGCCACCGGCATCGACCAGCCACACCAGCGCCGGGCGGCCGAAGAACGGCGCCAGGGTGGAGAGCACGCCGATCAGGATGATGGCGTTGGTGGGTTGTCTTGTAGCGCGGATGCAGCTTGCCCAGAAACGCCGGCAGCATGCCCGAGTGGGCGAGTGCGTAGATCGCCCGCGAGCCGCCGATGTAGAAGGCATTCCAGCTGGTGATGATCCCGGCGATCCCCGCCAGCACCATCAGATTGCCGGCCCAGGCGCCATCGAACACCGCCTGCATGGCGTCGGGCACGCTCAGGGTGCTGCCGCCCAGGGCGTCATTGTCGAGCATCAGGCTGGTCCCCAGCACGATCAGGGTGTACCAGGCCACCGCCATGAGTACCGACAGCACCAGCACCTTGCCGATGTCGCGGAACGGCAGATCGATCTCTTCCGCCGCCTGGGGGATGACGTCGAAACCGACGAACAGGAAGGGCACCAGCACCAGCACCGCAACGATGCCGCCGAAGGCACCATGTTCGCCGCTGGCGAACAGCGGCTGCATGTTGCCAGCGTCACCGGTGAACAGCGAACCGGTAACGAACATCACCCCGGCGATCAGGATCAGCCCGGTGACCACTTTCTGCAGCAGCGCGGCCGTCGAGATGCCCAGATAGTTGATCACCATCATCACCAGCGAGCCGATTACCCCGACCGCTACCCAGCTCGCCTTGACCTCCCAGCCGGCGACGGTCCACAGATCACCCACGGCATAGCCGGGGAACAGATGCTGGACCACCGTGGGTAACGCCACCGCCTCGAACGAGGCGACGCTGACATAGCCGAGCACGATGCTCCAGGTGCAGACGAAAGAGGCGAAGTGGCCCAGCGCGCGATAGCTGTAGACATGCTCGCCGCCGACCTGCGGCATCGCCGCCGCCAGTTCGGCGTAGGTCAGGCCGACCAGCAGCACCGCGATGCCGCCGATGATGAAGGCGATGATCGCGCCCAGGCTACCGCCATCGAGAATGGCGCCGCCGGTGAGCACGATCCAGCCCCAGCCGATCATCGCGCCGAAGGCGAGCGCCAGCACGTCGGCCCGCGCCAGGACGCGCACGAACTCGGTGGGTTGAGAAGCGTTGGACATAGCAGGATCTCTTGACGTTGTTGTTGATGAAGCGTGATGATGAAGCGTTGTTGCCGAAGCATTGTCGATGAGCCGCTATTGGCACGACTCTGACGCCACGCTATCACCACCGCCAGCCACGCTGAGTAGACCACTCCTGCTATTCAGATAGACCACTTGCGCGGCAAGCGCCATAATTTCATCGTCACTGCCTGCCCCGGAGAGACCCATGGAAGATCGCCGCCGGGCCCTGACTCGGATCGAGAGCGGCTACCACGCCCAGCCTGACCATCTGACCAAGCACCAGCGCCTGGAGCAGACCCTGCTGTGGCTGATCGAACGCCACTGGCAGAAAGGTCAGCGCCTGCCCGGACACCGCGATCTGTGTGCGTCACTGGGCGTGGCCCGCAACACCCTGGCCGGGGTGATCGAGCGGCTGGTCCAGCAGGGCCATCTGATCACCGACCACGGCCGCGGCACCTGGGTCCACAAGCCCACGCCGCCCGAGGTCAGCGCCCCTGCCACCGGGCCGATCTCCCGGCGTGCTCACCGGCTCCTGGGCGATGTCGGCGCCAGTCCGGTACAGAGCGGTGCCTTCGTCCCCGGGGTGCCGGATATCGTGCACTTCCCGCTGGCGCGCTGGCGCCAGCTCTACTCGCGCGTCACGGTGCCCCACAACACCCTGCTGCTCGCCTACGCCTCGGGCGGTTATGGACCGCTCAAGCGGGCAATCGCCGGCTTTCTCGCCCGCTGGCGCGGCATCCACTGCGAGCTCGATCAGATCGTGATCACCGAAGGCGCCCACCACGGCTTGCAGCTGTGCGCCCTGGCGCTCGCCGACGAGGGAGACCGGGCGGTGATGGACTCCCCCTTCTATTGGGGCGCGCGCAACGTCTTCCAGGCCTGCGGCCTGAGTGTCGATCACGCTATCTGGGACCCCCGCCACGGCTACCGTCAGCCGCTGCCGGCGCCTGCGCCGCGACTGGTCTACTTCACCGGTTCGCACCACTACCCGCTGGGCGTGCAGTCAGTGAACGCTCACAAACAGGCGCTGATTCAGCATCTCGCGCCCGAGTGGGTTCTCGAGGATGACTACGAGTTCGGGGACGGCGACCGCCAGCCCCTGGCGTTCGACCCGCGCAGTGGCAACCGCATCCTGATCGGCTCCTTCTCCAAGCTGATGTTCCCCGGACTGCGGCTGGGCTACCTGGTGGTGCCCAGCGCCCTCAGCCATACCCTCAACCGGGTGCGTACCGGGGTCTTTCGCGAGGGTCGGCTGCTGGACCAGGCGGTGCTCGCCGCCTTCATCGACGCCGGCGATCTGGATCGCTGGTGCCACCGGATCGCGGCCGACTACCTGAGCCGTCAGCGCGAGCTCCACGCCTTGCTGGCAGAGACACCTGGCGTGATCGCCGTCTCCCCGCCGGCGCCCAATATCAGCTTGAGCGTCGAGCTCTGCCCCACCCTCGACGACGAACGCCTGTCGCACTACCTGCTCAACCGCCACCACCTGGTGGCGCGGCCGCTGAGCCGGGTATGTGCGCCCGGCGATACGCGCCGCGGTCTGGTGCTTGGGGTGGGCATGGCCGAAGGGGAGGCGCTGACACGCCAGGGGCGGCGGCTGGCGGCGGCGATCCGCACTTTCGTCGAGCAGCAGGCGTAAGTCTCGACAGCGCCGGGGTCCATCGCGTGCCGTAGAGCGTTGTTTCGAGAAGCGTTGTTTTTAGAAACCCTGTTATCAAAAGACGCCGCCTCGAAAAGCGCTGTCTCTAAGAGTGCCTTTTACAACCGCTGGACGACGTGGGCTTATCCGGCGGCAGGGCCCGAAGCGTCGGACCGTTGCGAGGGCGCTGTGAACCCCTCCCTGGGCGCTACCTTTGCCATCCCTGGCAAAGGACCCTCGCTTTGCCCTACCCCCGGCGCCCATCGTCAGAGGGTTGGGAAATGGCCTATGAAAGCGTTGTTTCTAAAAACGATCCCTGAACGCAAAACGGCCCGCCCCCGATAGGGGGCGGGCCGTCGGCTGGCCTGGCAGTGTCTCGGGCGCTCAGATATCCAGATTGGCCACCAGCGCGAAGCGCTCGATGAAGTCGCGGCGCGGCTCCACCTCGTCGCCCATCAGGGTGTTGAACATCTGGTCGGCGGCCACCGCGTCCTCGATCGAGACCCGCAGCATGCGCCGCGATTGCGGGTCCATGGTGGTCTCCCACAGCTGGTCCGGGTTCATCTCCCCGAGCCCCTTGTAGCGCTGGATCGACAGCCCGCGCTGGGCCTCCAGCATCAGCCACTCCAGCGCATCGTAGAAGGTCTCGATCGGCTTCTGACGCTCGCCACGGGCGATATAGGCGCCCTCCTCGACCAGCCCGTCGAGGGTCTCGCCGAGACCCGCCAGCGCACGGTAATCGGCACTGCGGAAGAAGTCGATGCCCCACACGTAGTCGGTGGTGACACCGTGGGCGGTGAGCGCCACGCTGGGCAGCCACAGACCGCGCTCGGTGTCCTCCTGTAGCTGGAAGGTGTAGCGCGGGCCGCCCTCGTGGGCGATCAGCGAATCCATCTCCACCTGCAGTGCCTCGATCCACTGCTGCAGGGTGCCGCGATCGCTCAGATTGGCCTCCTCCAGCTTGGGAGCGTGGACCATCTTGCGCAGCACCGCGTTGGGGTAGACCCGCGACAGCCGGTCGATGCGCTTCATCACGTCACGATACTGGGTCACCAGCGTCTCGAGCTGCTCACCACCGATGCCCGGCGCGTCGGCGTTGACGCACAGGCGTGCGCCATCCAGCGCGGTGGTGGTGAGGTAGTCGGTCATCGCCTGCTCGTCCTTCAGGTACATCTCCTGCTTGCCGCGCTTGATCTTGTAAAGCGGCGGCTGGGCGATGAACACGTGACCACGCTCGATCAGCTCCGGCATCTGGCGGAAGAAGAAGGTCAGCAGCAGGGTACGGATGTGCGAACCGTCGACGTCGGCATCGGTCATGATGATGATCGAGTGGTAGCGCAGCTTGTCCGGATTGAACTCCTCGCGCCCGATGCCGCAGCCCAGCGCGGTGATCAGGGTGCCGACCTCGGCCGAGGAGAGCATCTTGTCGAAGCGCGCCTTCTCGACGTTGAGAATCTTGCCCTTGAGCGGCAGGATCGCCTGAGTGCGGCGGTCGCGGCCCTGCTTGGCACTGCCGCCGGCGGAGTCACCCTCGACCAGGTAGAGCTCGGAGAGGCTGGGATCCTTCTCCTGGCAGTCGGCCAGCTTGCCCGGCAGCCCGGCGATATCCAGCGCACCCTTGCGTCGGGTCATGTCGCGCGCCTTGCGCGCCGCCTCGCGGGCACGCGCGGCGTCGATCATCTTGTTGACGATCGCCTTGGCCTCGTTGGGATGTTCGACCAGATAGTCGGAGAACTGACGGCTCAGCTCCTGATCGACCGCTGTCTTCACCTCCGAAGAGACCAGCTTGTCCTTGGTCTGCGAGGAGAACTTGGGATCCGGCACCTTGACCGAGATGATCGCGGTGAGACCTTCGCGGGCGTCGTCCCCGGAGGTCGCCACCTTGGTCTTCTTCTGGATGTCCTCGGCTTCGATATAGCTGTTGAGGCTGCGCGTCAGCGCCGCACGGAAGCCGGCCATGTGGGTGCCGCCATCGCGCTGCGGGATGTTGTTGGTGTAGCAGAAGACGTTCTCGGCAAAGGTGTCGTTCCACTGCATCGCCACCTCGACACCGATGCCATCCTCGCGCTGAACCTCGAAGTGGAAGACCGGATTGAGCGCGGTGCGATTGGTGTTGAGATGCTCGACGAAGGCGCGCAGACCTCCCTCGTAGTGGAACAGCTCCTCGCGGCCATCACGCTCGTCGACCAGGCGGATCGCCACGCCGGAATTGAGGAACGACAGCTCGCGCAGACGCTTGGCGAGGATGTCGTAATGGAACTCGATGTTGGCGAAAGTCTCGCTCGACGGCTTGAAGCTGATCTGGGTACCCGACTTCTCGGTCTCGCCGACCACCGTCAGCGGTGCCTGCGGCACGCCATGGTGATAGACCTGCTCGTGGACCTGGTGGTTGCGCCAGATGGTCAGCTTGAGCTGTTCGGAGAGCGCGTTGACCACCGACACCCCGACCCCGTGCAGGCCGCCGGAGACCTTGTAGGAGTTATCGTCGAACTTACCCCCGGCGTGGAGCACGGTCATGATGACCTCGGCGGCGGAGACCCCCTCGTCGTGAATGTCGGTGGGGATACCGCGGCCGTCGTCGGAGACGGTGATCGACTCGTCGGGGTGAATGACGATACGGATCTCGCTGCAATGGCCGGCCAGCGCTTCGTCGATCGAGTTGTCGACGATCTCGAACACCATGTGGTGCAGGCCGGTGCCGTCATCGGTGTCGCCGATGTACATGCCCGGGCGCTTGCGCACCGCGTCCAGTCCCTTGAGGACCTTGATGCTCGATGAATCGTAGGCCTGTTCGCTCATTGCTCACTCCATGGTGAAATCATTCCGAATGCAGCCGTCCGCCGGCGATACACGATGCCACGACATCCGTGTCCGGCTGCCAGACGTCGGCCAGCGCCGAGCGCTCGACGCTGGTGATGAAGACCTGGCAGCTGAGCGTCTCGAGCCACCGACAGAAGATGCGCCGGTGTTCGCCGTCGAGCTCCGCCGGCAGGTCGTCGATCAGATAGAGGCAGGTCTGCCCGCTCAGCTGCTCGAGCAGGCGCCCCTGGGCCAGTTTCATGGCGCTGACCACCAGTTTCTGCTGCCCGCGGGAGAGCACCTCCACCGCAGCGTGGCGCCCTACCCGGATACGCAGGTCGGCGCGCTGTGGCCCCTGCTGGGTGAAGCCCATCTGGCGATCGGTGTCGCGCCCGCTCTCGAACACTTCGAGCAAAGCGCGCTGACGGTCCCAGCCGCGCGAGTAACGCAGGCTCAGATCCGGCAGCGGCAGCAGCGCCGCCAGGGTCTCCTCGAACACCGGCAGGAAGCGCGTCATGTAGCCTTCACGCAGCGCGTCCAGCCGCTCGCTCCAGTGGGCCAGTTCCTGCTCCCAGACGCCTATCGACGCGCGATCGATTCTATCATGCCTGAGCAGGGCGTTCCGATGTTTCAGCGCACGCCGCACGCGCTTCCAGGCGTCGAGAAACACCGGTTCGGCATGGAACACACCCCAGTCGAGAAACTCGCGGCGTGCCGCCGGCGATCCCTCCAGCAGGCGGAAGGCATCGGGGTTGATCAGCTGAAGCGGTAGTGCCTCGGCGAGCTGGGTCACCCGAGCGGCGCGCTCACCGCCGATACGGATCTCCAGCTCCTGGACGTCACGCCGGCGGCGCACGCCCAGCGGGCGCGGCGGATCGCCGTCGAGGCGTCCGAACAGGGTCATCTCCTCGGCGTCGTGGGTAATCAGCGCCTTGAGCTTCTGGGTGCGAAAGGAGCGCGCCATCCCCAGCACATGGAGCCCCTCGAGCAGCGACGTCTTGCCGCTGCCGTTGGCCCCGCTGATCACATTGATGTGCGGCCCCGGCGTCATCTCGAGCGGATGCAGGTTGCGCAGGCCGTGAAAACTCAACCGATCGAGCGGCATGGCGCGTGAAAACTCATGGCAAGAGACGAGAGGAAACGCCCGGACCGCGGGCAGCGTGGAAAGAAGCACCCGAACATTTAACCGCCGAGATGGAAGAAGTTGGCGAGCGACGATCAGGCGCGGCAAAAATCGGCGAACCAGCGGAGCTTATGTGGGTATAAGTGAGCAAGGTTCGCCGGTTTTTAACAAAGCATGATCGAGCGCAGCCACTTCCCTGCACTCAAAGGCGCATCGGCATGACCACGTAACGGGCATCCCCCCCGCCCGGCTCTTCCATCAACGCCGAACTGTTGGCATCCGACAGCGTCATCTGCATGCGATCAGCGTCAAGCACGTTGAGCACATCGATCAGATAGCCGACGTTGAAGCCGATCTCCAGCGCATCGCCGGCATATTCGATGCCGACATTCTCCTCGGCCTCTTCCTGCTCGGGGTTGTTGGCCATCACCTTGAGATTGTTCTCCTCGAGCTGCAGGCGCACGCCGCGATACTTCTCGTTGGAGAGGATGGCGGTACGCGCCAGGATCTGACAGCTAGCTCGCCACGCTGGCGATGACGGTCTTATTCACCGCCCTTGGGGATGACCCGGTCGTAGTCGGGGAACTTGCCGTCGACCAGCTTGGAAGTGAAGGTGAATTCGCCGGTATTGGCACGGATATGGTTGGCGCCCAGCGCCAGTTCCACCGGCTCCTCGCTGCCGTCGAGCAGCCGCGACAGCTCCAGCACCCCTTGCGCGGGATGATCAGCTTGCGCGCGTCGGTAAGCTCGATCTCGGCGCTACGCTCGCACACCGCCAGGCGGTGACCGTCGGTGGCCACGGTGCGCACCAAGTGATTGGCCAGCTCCAGCAGCATACCGTTCAGGTAGTAGCGCACGTCCTGCTGCGCCATGGCGAAGGAGGTGGCGTCGATCAGGTACTTGAGCGTGCCGCGCGCGGCAGCGACAGTGTGGTGTCGTTTTGACCATCCTCGATGTTGGGGAACTCGGCCACCGGCAGGGTGGAGAGGGTGAAGCGCGAGCGCCCGGCGCGCAGCACCACGCGGCCATCCTCCAGGGGTGAAGCTGATCTCGGACTGATCCGGCAGCGACTTGCAGATATCCATCAGCTTGCGCGCCGGCACGGTGACGGAGCCCGGCTCATCGACCAGGTCAGTGGTCGCGCGGCCGATCAATTCCACCTCGAGATCGGTGCCGGTCAGCGAGATACCGCCGTCCTGGACTTCGATCAGCACATTGGAGAGCACCGGCAGGGTCTGACGGCGCTCGACCACGCCGGCCACCAGCGTCAGCGGGCGCAGCAGGGCTTCGCGGGAGATGGAAAATTTCATGGGAGCTCCGTGGTTGAATTCGATCCTGAAAGAAACGTCGGCGCCGCGGCGACGCTGCCGGCTGGGGTTCATTCTTGCTGCCCGGGGCGATACGGGCAATCCCCAGGTGGCGCTTGCCGAGCGGTTGGAGTCAGCTGGTCAGCAGCCGCATCAGATTCTTGTAGTCCTCGCGGATGTCCGCGCTCTCCTCCTTCAGCGCCACCACCTTGCGGCAAGCATGCAGCACGGTGGTGTGGTCGCGTCCACCGAAGGCATCGCCGATCTCGGGCAGGCTGTGGTTGGTCAGCTCCTTGGCCAGCGCCATGGCGACCTGGCGCGGCCGCGCCACCGAGCGCGAACGGCGCTTGGAGAGCAGGTCGGCCATCTTGATCTTGTAGTATTCCGCCACCGTACGCTGGATGTTCTCGATGCCGACCTGCTTGTCCTGCAGCGCCAGTAGATCCTTGAGTGACTCGCGGATGAAGTCCTGAGTGATCGGCTTGCCCATGAAGTGGGAGTCGGCGATCACCTTCTTCAGCGCGCCCTCCAGCTCACGCACGTTGGAGCGGATCTTCTGGGCGATGAAGAAGGCAGCGTCATGCGGCAGGTCGACCTTGGCCTGATCGGCCTTCTTCATCAGGATCGCCACCCGGGTCTCCAGCTCCGGCGGCTCGATCGCCACCGTCAGCCCCCAGCCGAAGCGCGACTTGAGACGCTCCTCCACCCCGCTGATCTCCTTGGGATAGCGGTCGGAAGTGAGGATCATCTGCTGGCCGCCCTCGAGCAGGGCGTTGAAGGTGTGGAAGAACTCCTCCTGGGAGCGCTCCTTGCCACCGAAGAACTGGATATCGTCGATCAACAGTGCATCGACGCTACGGTAGAAGCGCTTGAAGTCGTTGATCGCATTGAGCTGCAAGGCCTTGACCATGTCGGCGACGAAGCGCTCGGAGTGCAGATAGACCACCTTGGCGTTATCGCGCAGGCCGGCCAGATGATTGCCCACCGCATGCATCAGGTGGGTCTTGCCCAGCCCCACGCCGCCGTAGAGGAACAGCGGGTTGTAGGCGCCACCGGGATTCTCCGAGACCTGACGCGAGGCGGCCCGCGCCAGTTGGTTCGACTTGCCCTCGACGAAGGTTTCGAAGGTGAAGTTGGGGTTAAGCCCGCTCTGGTGCTTGAGGCTACCCTCGACCTGCACCTGGCGTTCACCGCCACGCCGGCCGCCCTCCTCGCGCTCACGGTTCTGGTCGAGTGCCTGCTCCTCGGCCACCTCGGGCGAGCGCGGCGACGTCTTCACGCGGGCGCACTGGGCGCTGCGGCGGCTGGCTGGGGGCCGATACCGGCGCGCCCAGATCCGCGGCGACACGGCAGCCGCGCGGCGGCTGCCCACCACCAGACGCACCTTGGGCGGCTTGCTGCTCGACGCCACCTCGCGTAGCAGCTCGTTGATACGCTTCAGATACTTGTCGCTGACCCAGTCGCGCACGAAAGCGGTTGGGCGCCAGCAGACAGAGCTCGTCCGTCTCGCCATCCTCCGCCTGCAAAGGGCGGATCCAGGTGTTGAACTGCTGCGAGCTCAATCATCCTGAAGCGAATTGAGACATTGTTGCCAGAGAGCGACCGACACACGACCTCACGGGGATTTCGGCAGATGAAAAGAAAACGGCCGCACAGTGTAGCGCCGGCCAGGCAGGTTCCACACGTGGTCGCCAGGCCATCCCACTGTGGATAAGCGGCGGAGAACCCGTTGACAGCCTTGGGAAAATGATCGCCCGGCGGTTCTCGTTCAAAGACACATCGTGTCCCGCGGGTTCTCGCCACACGCAGGATTCTCACCTGTCTTCCGCATCTTCCCCACAGGACAGAAAATCACATAAGATTTTGAAAAGTAAATATTATAATGAGTTACCCACAAACATTATCCCCATCCTTAACCACATGGTGCGATTGACAAGCCGACAGGTTGGGGATAAGCCGCGGACGATCATGCCCACCCTCGGCCGCCGATCGCTTCGCTTCCTAACGGCGTGCGCGCGTGACCGCCGCGGCGATGTGACGCAAGGGTTTCACCCACAAACGGGTGTGGATAATTCATAGAAAAATTGCACCCGATCGCCGGATTCACTAGAATTCCCGCTCTTGAGCCGAGTGAGCCCGGTTTCCGTACGCGTGTCGGGCATCCCGTTTCGAACCAGTTTTTCGAGCTAAATCAATAGCTTAATCACTCAACCAATTGGGAAAAAGCCACCATGAAACGTACTTTTCAGCCGAGCGTCCTGAAGCGCAAGCGCGTCCACGGTTTCCGTGCCCGCATGGCGACCAAAAACGGCCGTCAGGTCATCAATCGTCGTCGTGCCAAAGGTCGCAAGCGTCTCAGCGCCTGATCGGACATCGGGTGTCCGATCAAGGTTTCCCCCGGCAGCTTCGGTTGCTCAACGCCGGGGACTACAAGCACGTTTTCGACCACGCTCCCTTCAAGGTCCACGGTAAAGGCATGCTGGTGTTGGCACGCCCCAACGCGCTTGGCCATCCGCGGATCGGGTTGATCTTCAGCAAGAAGAACGTGCGTCGTGCCGTCGACCGCAATCGCCTCAAACGCCTCGTGCGCGAATCCATCCGTCTGCAGCAGCATCGCCTGCCGCCCGTGGATATCGTTCTTCTCGCTCGGCGAGGCGTACACGAGCTGGACAATGAAAGCGTCGCGCGCCAGCTCAACGGCATGTGGCGACGCCTGGAAAAGTCCGCGCGTCAGACGCGCCACGACACCTCGTCGACCTGATCGGACATCCCCGCGCTGCTGGCCGGGGAGCTTCGGCGTCCATCGCCGAATCATCGCCGTTGCCCGGCGCCTACCGAACCACTCCCTTACCGGGCAGACCCCTCTATGGATTTCAAACGACTCCTTTTCGTGATTCCGCTGGCCGTGCTCGCCTATCTGCTGATCATGCAGTGGAATCAGGACTACGGTCAGAACGTCGTGAACAACCCGGCACCGGAAGTCGCCTCCGCCACCAGTGACGGTGGCAAAGAAGGTAACGCCCTCTCCGCCCCCGATAGCGGTGGTAAAGGCAAGACCCAGCCGATCGAGGACGACATGCCCGCGGGCAGTGAACCCGCCAAGGGCAGCAACCTGATCCAGGTCCAGAGCGACGTGCTCGATCTGCGCATCAACCCCAACGGCGGCGATATCGTCTACGCCGCGCTGTTCGGCCATGACCAGGTCCTCGACTCCGACAAGCCCTTCGTGCTGCTCAGCGACAACAAGGTGCGCAGCTACGTGGCCAAGTCCGGTCTGCAGATCGAGGGCCATAGCGGGCGTATCGATTTCCGTGCCGACAAGTCGAGCTACACCCTCGCTGAGGGCGAGAAGACGCTCAACGTCGACCTGCACGGCAGCGTCAACGGCGTCGACATCATCAAGCGCTTCGTGATCGACCGCGATAGCTACGCGATCAAGGTCGAGTACCTGCTCGACAACGAAAGCCAGCAACCTGTCACCGCCCGCTTCATCGGCCAGCTCGCCCGCGACCAGAGCGCCGACCCGACCAGCGGCCAGGGCGTCGGCATGCACTCCTTCCTGGGCGCGGCCTTCTCGTCGCCGGAAGAGAAGTACAGCAAGGTCAGCTTCGAGGACATCCGCAAGGGCAACTTCCAGAACCGCGACGTCAAGGGCGGCTGGGTCGCGATGATCCAGCACTACTTCACCTCCGCGTGGGTGCCCAATCCGGATCAGCAGACCTCTACTACGGCAGCGTCGACAATCGCGACCGCACTGTGGCGGCCTTCGCCGGCCCCAACGAGACCATTCAGCCGGGCCAGCAGGAGACACTTGCCGCGACGCTCTACGTCGGACCCAAGGTGCAGTCGGAGCTGGAAAAAGTGGCCCCGCACCTGGAGCTGACGGTCGACTTCGGCTGGCTGTGTTCCTCGCCAACCCGCTGTTCTGGCTGCTCGACCACATCCACGACATCGTCGGCAACTGGGGCTGGTCGATCGTCCTGCTCACCGTCTGCGTCAAGATCGTGCTCTTCCCGCTGGCGGCCAAGGCCTACAAGTCGATGGCCCGCATGCGCAAGATGGGCCCGGAGATGCAGCGGCTCAAGGAGCAGTACGGCAACGACCGCCAGAAGATGTCGCAGGAGATGATGAAGTTCTACCAGAAGGAGAAGATCAATCCTCTGGGGGGCTGCCTGCCGATGGTGATCCAGATGCCGGTGTTCATCGCGCTCTACTGGATGCTGATGGAGTCGGTGGAGCTGCGCCACGCGCCGTTCATCCTGTGGATCCATGACCTCTCGGCCAAGGACCCCTACTTCATCCTGCCGATCATCATGGGCGGCACCATGCTGCTGCAACAGTTCCTGAACCCGACCCCGCCGGACCCGATGCAAGCGAAGATCATGAAGATGCTGCCGATCGTCTTCACCTTCTTCTTCCTGTGGTTCCCGGCCGGCCTGGTCATCTACTGGATCGTCAACAACTCGATCTCGATCCTGCAGCAGTGGTTCATCACCCAGCGCGTTCTCAAGGACGACAGCGGTGGCGGCAAGGCGCTCAAGAAGAGCTGATCGCCCCCGCGAACCCTCCCAGACCCCCGCCTCGGCGGGGGTCTGGCGTTTATGTCTTGCCTTCCTGTACAACTACCCGCGCGCGTCGCCGCCCACCCCGCGTCACCGGAGACCATGATGAACGCACCGCTCTATCGTCAGGACACCATCGCCGCCCTGGCCACGCCCCCAGGGCGCGGTGGCGTGGGTATCGTCAGGGTCTCCGGGCCCGCCGCCAGCGTCATGGCCGAGCACCTGCTGGGCCACCGCCCCCAGCCGCGTCACGCCCACTACGGCCCCTTCCACGCCGAGACGGGCATCATCGACGAGGGCATCGCGCTCTACTTCCCCGGCCCCCACTCGTTCACCGGCGAGGACGTGCTCGAACTCCAGGGCCACGGCGGCCCGATACTCATGGACATGCTGCTGGAGCGCTGCGTGACACTGGGCGCGCGCCTGGCGCGGCCGGGTGAGTTCTCCGAGCGCGCCTTTCTCAACGACAAGCTCGACCTGGCGCAGGCCGAGGCGATCGCCGACCTGATCGATGCCAGCTCCCGTGCTGCCGCGGAGAACGCCCTGCGCTCACTGCAGGGCGAGTTCTCCAGCCGCGTCTCGCAGCTGGTCGGTGAGCTGATCGAACTGCGCCTCTACGTCGAGGCGGCCATCGACTTCCCCGAGGAGGAGATCGACTTCCTCGCCGATGGTATCGTCGCGGCCAAGCTGGCGGCGCTGCGCGAGACGCTGGCCGCGGTGCGCGCCAGCGCCAACCAGGGCGCGCTGATGCGCGAAGGCATGAGCGTGGTGATCGCCGGACGTCCCAACGCCGGTAAGTCGAGCCTGCTCAACCGCCTCACCGAGCGCGACAGCGCCATCGTCACCGAGATCGAAGGCACCACCCGCGACGTGCTGCGCGAGCATATCCATATCGATGGCATGCCGCTGCACGTGATCGATACCGCCGGCCTGCGTGACACCCCGGACGCGGTGGAGCAGATCGGCGTCGCCCGCGCCTGGGCTGAGATCGAGAAGGCCGACCGCGTGCTGCTGCTGGTCGACGCCCGCACCACCGCCGACACCGACCCGAATGCGATCTGGCCCGAGTTCGTCGCCCGCCTACCCCACCCCGAGCGGCTGACGCTGGTGCGCAACAAGATCGACGAGAGCGGTGAGGGCGATGCTGCCGACTTCGATGCCACGCCGCCGGTGATCCGCCTCTCGGCGCATACCGGCGCGGGGGTGGATGCTCTCAAGACCCATCTCAAGGCGGTGATGGGCTTCGATGCCACCACCGAGGGGCGCTTCTCCGCCCGTCGCCGCCACCTGGATGCCCTCGAACGCGCTAGCCAGGCACTGACCAGCGGCACGGCCCAGTTGGAGGGTGCCGCCGCGGGCGAGCTGCTCGCCGAGGATCTGCGCGATGCCCAGCAGGCACTCAACGAGATCACCGGCGAATTCACCGCCGACGATCTGCTCGGCGAGATCTTCGGCAGCTTCTGCATCGGCAAGTAAAACGGAGAGTGAGCCGAATAGCGATTATATTCGGCTCATTTTATGAGCCGAATATGCTACGCTTTTGGCTCATTGCCCACACGAGCCACCATGATCATGTCCTCAGCGCCTTCATCGACGACCTGGATCTGGCAACAACAGCAGTGGCCTGGATTCCATTGGCAGGCAGAAGCCGTCGCGCCGGCGCTACGTCGAGCACGCTGCGTCAAGGCGAGCTGCTGGGGTTGAGCCACAGGGGCGATGACACTCAGCCCGCGCAAGCGCTGGAAACGCTACTGACCAATATCGTCCACTCGTCCGCCATCGAAGGCGAGAGACTCAACGTGCAGTCGCTGCGCTCCTCGCTGGCACGACGCCTGGGATTGAGCGACGCGTCAGCCTACCCCGTCTCGCGCCGTTCGGAAGGGCTGGCGGAGTTGATGCTCGAAGCCGTTACCGCGCTGGAAACACCGCTAACGCTGGATACGCTGCTGCGTTGGCATGCGCTGCTGTTTCCAGAGCCGGGGCTGTTGCAACCCGTCGCCGCCGGCCAACTGCGCCGAGATGATGACGGGCCGATGCAGGTGGTCTCGGGGCGCCTCGACCGGCCCAGGGTGCATTTCGAAGCGCCTCCGGCCAGCCGCCTGGGAAGCGAATTGACACGCTTCGTCGAGTGGTTCAATGCCAGTCTCGACGATAACGCGCTGGATCCCCTGATCCGTGCCGGACTGTGCCACCTCTATCTGATTACCCTGCATCCGTTCGAAGATGGCAATGGACGTCTGACGCGGGCGCTGACCGATCGCGCACTGGCACAGGCCGAGGCGCAGAGCATCCGGCTCTACGCCATGTCGGAAGCGATCATGGCCCGGCGCAGCGACTATTACGCCGTATTGGAGTCCACCCAGCATGGTGGTCTGGATATCACCGCATGGTTGGTTTGGTTCCTGGAAACTCTGGAAACCGCGATGCGCGAGGCCATCGCCAAGGTCGAGCGTACCTTCGAAAGCCAGCGGTTCTGGCAACGACACGCCATGACGGCGCTATCCGATGCTCAGACCCGCGTCCTCGAGCGCCTGCTGGCGGGCGGCGATCGTGGTTTCGAGACGGGTATCAGTGCGTCTCAGTACCAGAAGGTCGCCAAGGTCAGCAAAGCGACCGCTACGCGCCATCTGCAGGATCTGGTCGAGAAGGGTTGCCTGGAGCCGATGCCCGGTGGCGGGCGTAGTACGCGGTATCGAATCGATGGCGGGAAGCGAAGTGAGTAGACACCAACCCGCCAGGCCTTGAAAAAAGTCCCGATACGAATCAGACACGTCCATTGCCGCAAGATGGCGATAACCGCATTGCAAGAAGTAGCATTGGCGGCCAGGCAGGCATTCCCAAAAAAACAGAGTGTCTTTTAAAAAACGGCGTCCTTCGTTGAAAGGTCAAAAGGGTAGGCGAAGCCGTGTAAGGCTTCGCCACGCCGACGATCTGCTCGGTGAGATCTTCGGCAGTTTCTGCATCGGCAAGTGATCGGCCAAAAGTCGACTTCTCCGCTGCCCTCGCCGGCGCTATATTGATGGACGGATATTCACACTCGAATGACGGTTTCCCATGTCGCCACACATCCCGCATCCGCACGCTTCCTGCCTTGCCGAACTGTCGGTAGGGCCGCGGGTGCTGGCGGCGACACCTCCCCCCCGCTTCTCTGTCGCGCGTGTCGTGGCGGACGTCTCAGCTGACACCGTGGCTCCGCCCACGGTCGTCGCGAGTGTCGCTGGCGTACAAGCGCCGCCACGCCTCGTCGCGCTGGGCTGATCCGCCCGGCGATCCCAAGCCCGACAATCCCCGTTCGCTGTGCATGCTGGTCGACGCGCATCGCGTCCAGCAACGGGTCGTCACGTCTTCGACAGATGAGTCTTTACATGATCCGTTCTTCTTCATGGGGCCAGGCCGCCCCGATGGCCCTGTTCGTGCTGCTGTGGGGCAGCGCCCCGATCTTCACCGCTGGGGGCTGGATCACGGTTCGCCGCTGGCGCTGCTGATCTGCGCTTTCTGCTCGCCCTGGCCGTGCTGCTGCCGCTCGCCGCCCAGCGCGAAGCCTGGCTACCACCGCGGGGCCAGCGGCTGCGCGTCGCCGGCGTCGGCACGCTGCTGATCGGCGGCTACTCGGTGTGCTACTTCGAAACGCTGGACCACGCCATCACCCCCGGGCTGTTGGCGACACTGCTGGGTATCCAGCCGCTGCTGACGCTACTGCTGACCGAGCGCCGGATCTCCGGCTGGCGCATCGCCGGGCTGTTGCTGGCGCTCTGCGGCCTGGCACTGGTGGTACTGCAGAGCCTAGTGGCCGCGCGCTTTCCCGCATCCGGAATCTTGCTGGCAATGGCCACCCTGGCCTGCATGACCCTCGGCGCGATCGGGCAGAAGTCGATCGCTCTGCAGCCAAGCCAGGTGCTTCCCCTGCAGTACCTGGCAAGCCTGGTGCTGTTCCTGCTGCTGACGCCGTGGCGCCCGGTGAGTGTCAGCTGGCAGCCTGGGTTGATCGTCGCCGTGGTGTGGTTGGGGCTGGTGATCTCGGTCCTGGCACAGCTGCTGCTCTACCGCATGATCCGTCAGGGCAACCTGGTCAACGTCACCAGCCTGTTTACCTGGTTGCCGATCGTCACCGCCGTGCTGGACTATCTGCTGCTGGGCAATGCGCTCTCGCCGCTGGCCATTCTCGGCATGGGTGCGATCCTCGGCGGCGTAGCGCTGGTGTTCCGTACGCGTTAGCCGTCCCCCAGGGTACCGTGGTGCGCACACCGCGTTCATACTGAACGCCATCGCACACCGGAGATCCACGATGACCACGGTACCCTGCTCTGCTACGGCGACTCCAATACCCAGGTACCGAGCCGGTCAGGACGTTGGGGCCGCTTTCACGCTATCCCTTCGAGACCGCTGGACCGGGGTGGTGGCTGCCACCCTGGGCAGCGAATGGCGGGTGATCGAGGAGGGTCCTGCCGGCACGCACCACGCTGCATGACGATCCCATCGAAGGGGTGCATCTCAACGGCTGCGCTATCTGCGCCCGTGTCTGCTGAGCCAACTGCCGCTGGACGTGATGACGCTGATGCTGGGCACCAACGATCTCAAGGCGCGCTTCTCGTTACTCCCGACGATATCGCCCTGAGCATTCAGCAGCTGCTGTGGGAGATCGAGGCACCAGCGCCCAGTTCGGCGTGGCCGCCCCCAAGGTGCTGCTGATCGCGCCGGCACCGATTCGCGAGATCGGCCCCTTGGCGGGCATCTTCACCGGTGGCGAGCGCAAGTCGCGCCAGCTGGCGAGCCGCTACCGCAAGATGGCGCGGGAGGCGGGTGCCGGCTTCATCGACGCCGGCACCCTGATCCAGGTCAGCGAGGTCGACGGCGTGCACATCGAGCCCGATCAGCAGCGCCTGCTGGGCGAGGCGATCGCCGCCGAAGTGACTCGCCTGATCGACTGAGCGCCAAGATCGGGCGCGGCAACCGAGCGGCCTGATCGAGGGCGTAGGATCAGGCCGTCTCCGGCCGTGCGACGTCGGCCCGCTGCGCCAGCATCTCCGTCACGCGCTGCCCCACGCGCCTCACCGCACGGGCAATCTCGGCATCGAACACGGCGTGGTTCAAGCGTAGGCAGTGGCGGTACTTGCCGGTGGCGGAGAACACTACCCCGGGGGCGATGCGGATACCCTCTTCCATCAGGCGCTGATTGAGCGTGACGCTGTCGATGCCGTCGGCGCACTCGAGCCAGAGCATGAAGCCCCCAGCCGGATAGCTGACCCGGGTCGAGGCGGGGAAGGCGCTGGCGATCACGTCGAGCATGCGGTCGCGGTTGCCCTGGTACTGCGCCCGTATCCGGCGCAGATGAGGCTCGTGGTGCCCCTCACGGATGAACTCGGCCACCGCCATCTGCCCCTGGGTTGCGGTGGAACCGGTGCCGACGTACTTCATGTGCAGGGCACGCTCGTGATAGCGCCCCGGCGCGATCCAGCCGATGCGCAGCCCCGGCGCCAGGGTCTTGGAGAAGGAGCTGCACAGCAGCACCCGGCCATCCTCGTCGAACGACTTGATCGTCACCGGTCGCGGAAAGCCGTAGCTGAGATCGCCATAGACGTCGTCTTCGATGATCGCCACATCGAAGCGCCGGGCCAGCGCGTAGAGCGAGCGCTTGCGCGCCTCCGACAGGGTATAGCCGAGCGGGTTGTTGCAGGTCGGGGTGAGCTGGATGGCGCGGATCGGCCACTGCTCCAGGGCCAGCTCCAGCGCCTCCAGGCTGATGCCGGTCTCAGGGTCGGTGGGGATCTCCATCGCCTTCATGCCGTAGGCGCGGATCGACTGCAGGGCGCCGTAGAAGCTGGGTGAATCCACCGCGATGATGCCGCCGGGCTCGCACACCGCGCGCATGGCGATCGAGATCGCCTCGTGGCAGCCGGTGGTGACCACGATATCGTCGGGATGCAGCCGGCAGCCCTGGCCCACCGCCAGCCGTGCGATCTGCTCGCGCAGCTCAGGGCGCCCGTGCAGGGTGTCGTAGTTGAGTCCGATCAGATCCTGGCGCCGGCTGACCCGGGCGAGTGCGCGCAGCAGCGGCTTGAGCGTCGGCGCATCGATATCCGGCATGCCGCGGCCCAGGTTGTGCATGCTAGCGTCCGGCAGCACACAGGTACCCTCGCGCACATGCTCCCACTGGGATACCTCCACCGGGCGCTGAGCGGTACGCGCGACCGGCGGCGCGGGCAGGCGCTCACGCCGCGGCGAGACGAAGTAGCCCGACTTGGGCCGCGCCTCGATCAGTTGGGCGTCTTCCAGCTGATGGTAAGCGTGCTGCACGGTGGAAAGGCTGACCCCGTGCGCCTGTGCCAGCGCGCGCACCGAGGGCAAGCGCTCGTGGACCTGATAGAAGCCGGCCTGGATACGCTCGCGCAGATGATCGGCCAGCCGCTCGTAACGGTGCATGTTCCCCTCCCCGCCTCGCATGACATGTCACGCCCACCATTGTGTATGCTCGCACCCGGCGCTTCACGTGACAGATCGCGCACAAAGCGGGCATACAGAGCGAGAAAGCGCCTATCTGTGTGCCCGAGATAGTCGTTTTCTGCCTCTGTGTGGCACACCGGCGGCTGCCTAAGCTGGACGCTCCCCCTCGAGACACGGGAGCCACCACCATGCGTTTCACACCCTTGCACCTGCTGGTCACCACGCTGGACACCGTGGACGGTATCCTGTGGGGCAACTTGCACCAACGCCAGCGATCGCCGCGGCGTGACTCGCCCAACGTCTGGCAGCGTCGGCGCACCCGGCGCCAGTTGGCGGAGCTCGATGCGCAGCAGTTGCGCGATATCGGCCTGCTGCCCAGTCAGGTGTACCGGGAGACTCATCGCCCGTTCTGGCGCTGAGCGGGTGTTTACAAAATGCCTGCGCTCGACAATACGGCGTTGAAATCGACCTCAAAATACTCATTTACCCCGTTGTAAACTCCGTTTTTTTGGTCGTTTTCGCCTTGTCTTGCCTTCGCTCACCGACTTTGTAAACACCCGCTGAGTCGACCACGGAAATAGCCCAGTCAGCCGGAGAAAAATCGATGAGTGAGCACACACTACTTCTCGATGGCACGCCGGGAGAGCGTTCTCGGTTGCCGGAGAGCCAAATTCAGGCACGCCATGGCTATCGCTACCTGCTGCTGGATGTCTTCACCGCCACGCCCTTCGCGGGCAATCCGCTGGCCGTGTTTCCCGACGCCGCTGCACTGACGGACACCCAGATGGCGCAGTTGGCCAAGGAGCTGAACCTCTCCGAGAGCGTGTTCATCACCACGCGCGAGCCCGGTCGCATCGCCTTGCGCATCTTTACCCCCAACGGCGAGCTGCCGTTCGCCGGCATCCGAGCGTGGGCACCGCCTGGCTGGCGCGGGCGCTGGGCTGGCATGACACGGACACACCACTGACCCTCGCGGAGGGCGTGGGCGACGTGCCGATCCGCTTCGTCGGCACCCAAGCCTGGCTGACCACGGCGCAACCGCTCGACGTCAGTGAAGACTCACTCTCGATCGAGCAGGCAGCGGAGATCGTGGGGCTCTCCCGGGCGCAGATCGCTACTCGGCCGGTCCGTGCCTCCTGCGGCGTGCCCTATCAGTTGATCGAACTCGCCGATCTCGGTGCGCTGGCCAGCGTTCAGGTCGAGAGTGGCACGCTCGCCCGCGCCCTGCCCGCCCCCGCCGAGCGCAATCTCTACCTCTACGTACGCGACACGCCGCAGCGGCTGCGCACGCGAATGTTCACGGGGGAAGCGACCCTCTACGAAGATCCCGCCACAGGCAGCGCCGCCGCGCCCCTGATCGGCTATCTGTCACGCCAGTCGGCCAACCAGACGCTCGACTGGCAGGTCACCCAAGGGGTCGAGATGGGTCGGCCAAGCCATATCCACGGCCGGGTGACCCGCGCCGAGGCGGGCCAGCAGACGATCCATATCGGCGGCGAGGCGATCATCGCCGGTGAAGGCGTGCTCTACGTCTGAACGCGCCGATACCGCCAGCCACCTTGAATACGCACCATTGTGGTGCAGCCCATCGCCTCCAGGACTCAGGATGGTGATAACTTCATACCCTAATCCTGGCCTTTTCCGATAACACTGCATTATCGATAGGCGTCTCTGAGCGACCCTGGCCCGACGGCACGCTTACTGCATGGAAATGGCAAAGCCTTCCTCGGGAGAGATGCCATGTGGTCGCTGCTTCGTCCGCTGCGAGCCTTGCTCGGCAGCGTCGCCCTGCTGCTGCTGGGCAACGGTCTGATCAACACCCTGTTGACCCTGCGCGGCGCCAGCGAAGGGTTCCCGACGGCGCTGATCGGCCTGATCATGTCCGGCTACTTCGTCGGTTTCGTCTGCGGCACCTGGGTCAGCGGGCGCCTGATCCGGCGCATGGGCCATATCCGCACCTTCGCCTTCTGTGCCAGCCTGTGCGCCTCGACCGCGCTACTGCACCTGATCTTCATCGACCCCTGGGTATGGCTGGCGCTGCGCGTGCTCTACGGGCTCAGCTTCATCACCGTGATGACCGTGATCGAGAGCTGGCTCAACGCCCAGGCCGCCAGCCACGAGCGCGGCCGCGTCTTCGCCCTCTACATGGTGATCAACCTGGGCGCGCTGACGCTGGCCCAGCAGATGCTGCGCGCTGGACCACCCCCGAGGGCCATCTGCTGTTTTTGATGACCGCCATCTTCATCTGCTGGGCGCTGTTGCCGATCACCATGACCAAACGCAGCCAGCCGGTGATCACGGCGCGCCCCAAGAGCCGGCTCAAGGCGCTGCTCGGCTTCGCCCCGCTGGCGGTGGCCGCCGCCGCGCTCTCGGGGCTGGCCATGGGTGCCTTCTGGGCGCTGACCCCGGTCTACGCCCGCGCCCAGGGCTTCGACGTCGGTGGGGTCGGCCTGGTGATGAGCGCCGCGATTCTCGGCGGCGCCCTGCTGCAGATTCCCATCGGGCGCTTCTCCGACCGCCACGACCGCGCTCGGGTCATGACATGGGTGGTGCTGCTCGCGGCCCTGTGTGCCGCGGTGATGCCACTGGTGCCTGACCCCAGGGTGCTATTGGGTCTATTCTTTGTCTGGGGCGGTTTGGCGTTTTCCCTCTACCCCCTGGCGGTGGCGCAGTTGATCGACCAGTTGCACCCCGATGAGATCGTCGCCGGCTCGGCCGACATGCTGGTGGTGCAGGGCGCCGGCAGTGCCCTGGCGCCGATTCTCGCCGGCGCCGTGATGAGCCTGTTCGGCAACCAGGGGCTACCGCTCTATATCGCCGGCGTGCTGGCCCTGCTGGGTCTCTACGCGCTCTACCGCCGCCGCCACGTCTCGACCCTGATCAGTGGCGACAGCGCACATTTCGAGCCGATGACCCCGACCAGCAGCCAGGCGCTGGAGATGATGTACGACGACGTGCAGCAGGATCTGTTCGCCGACCCCAGTTTTTACGCAGAGCATGAACGCCGGCGGATCGTCGACACGGCCGCCAAGGCCTGAGGCCTCCCCGGTGTATGCTGCAGGGAACCACACCCCGGCCATGCCGGGCAGGAGAAGAACATGCTACTAGCGACCGATCTCGACGGTACCTTTCTCGGTGGCGCCCCGGAGGACCGCCTGAGCCTCTACCAGACCATCGCCGCGCATCCGGACATCCAGTTGGCCTACGTCAGCGGGCGCAGCCTCGAGGCGATCCTGCCGCTGCTCTCCGACCCCACGTTGCCGCAACCCGACTATATCGTCGCCGACGTCGGCGCCAGCCTCTATCACGGCGATACTCTGCAGCCGATCCAGGCGCTGCAGGACCCCATCGACGCGTGCTGGCCAGGCGAATCACGCATCGCCAGCGCGATGAGCCGTTTCCCCGAGATCGTGCGTCAGGACGAGCCGCAGATCCGCCGCTGTTCCTACTACTGCGCCCCGGAACAGGCCGAGAGCCCCGAGCTCGCGGCGCTGGCCGACGAGCTCGGCTGCGAGATGCTCTACTCCGCCGGACGCTATCTCGACTTCCTGCCGCAGGAGGTCAACAAGGGCTCCAGCCTTCAGAAGCTGGTCGAGTGGCTCGATATCGCCCACGACGACGTGCTGGTGGCCGGCGACACCATGAACGACCTGGCGATGCTGAGCGCCGGCTTCAAGGCAGTCTGCGTGGGCGACGCCGAGCCCGAGCTGCTCGAGCGCACCCGCCCGCTGCCCCAGGTGATGCACGCCAGCGCTATCGGCTGCGGCGGTATCATCGAAGCCTTCGCCCACTTCGGCTTCCTGGGGGCACGCGGGCTGGCGGCGGAGAATCGCCGCGATACCGCCCATACCGGCAAGGCCGAGCTGGTGATGGTCTACCACCGTCTGCCCTACGAGGAGTATCGCGTCGACGGCAAGATCCGCCGCCGCCGCCCGACCTCGCCCAACGGCATCATCCCGACGCTGCAGAGCTTCTTCGCCAACCAGCGCGGCTCGTGGATCGCCTGGTCGATCTACGAGGGCGACGAGGAGCCCGAAGAGTTCGTCGTTCACACCAGCGTCGACGCCAAGCAGTATCCGCTGCTCACCGCTGCACGCGTGGCGTTGACCAAGGCGCAGGTGGACATCTTCTACAAACGCTTCTCCAAGGAGGCGTTCTGGCCCACGCTGCACACCTTCTGGGAGCGAGCCCGTTTCCGCGAGGAGGATTGGGACACCTACTGCGAGGTCAACCGCGCCTTTGCCGAACGTACCGCCGAGGAGGCCGCCGAGGGCGCACTGATCTGGATCCACGACTACAACCTGTGGATGGTGCCGGCCTATCTGCGCGAGCTGCGCCCGGACCTGCGCATCGCCTTCTTCCACCACACCTACTTCCCCTCGGCGGATGTCTTCAACGTGCTGCCGTGGCGCCGCGAGATCGTCGGCAGCCTGCTGCAGTGCGACTATGTGGCCTTTCACATCCCGCGTCAGGTGGAGAACTTCGTCGACGTCGCCCGCGGCGTGGTGCCGCTGACCACGCTATCGCGCCAGAACTGCGCCCCGCGCTTCTCACCTACGGCTGCGCGGTGGGGCTGGAGACCATGACCACGGCGATCGATACCGGCACCCGCGTGGTCAGACTGGGCGCGCATCCGGTGGGGCTGGATCTCGGGCGTATTCGCAACGCGCTGGAACAGGACGGCGCCGAGGCGCGCATGGCCGAACTGCGTGACGAGTTCGAGGGCATGAAGCTGATTCTCTCGGTCGAACGCCTCGACTACACCAAGGGGATTCTCGAAAAGCTCAAAGCCTACGAGCTGCTGCTCGACGAGAACCCGGAGCTGCGCGGCAAAGTCACTCTGGTCAGCATCTGCGTGCCGGCGGCGCGTGAAATGACCATCTATGACGAGCTGCAGACCCAGATCGAACAGACCATCGGCCATATCAACGGTCGCTTCGCCGACGTCGGCTGGACGCCGGTGCAGTTCTATTTCCGCGGTTTCCCGTTCGAGGAGCTGATGGCGTGGTACGCCATGGCCGACGTGATGTGGATCACTCCGCTGCGCGACGGGCTCAACCTGGTGGCCAAGGAGTTCGTCGCCACCCAGGGGCTGACCCAGGGCTGCGGCGTGCTGGTGCTGTCGGAGTTCACCGGCGCGGCGGCGGAGCTGAAAGGGGCGATCCTGACCAACCCCCACGACCTGCACGACCTGGCGCGCACCTGCTATCTGGGGCTCAACCTGCCGCGCGCAGAGGCCCAGGCGCGTCTGCGCCAGCTCAACGATATCGTCGAGTACAACGATATCCGCCGCTGGGGCGACGAGTTCATCGCCGCGATCAAGGACGAGGGCGACAGCGGCGCCAGCACCTAGGCACTGCTGCCTTGCCGAGCCCGCCGATTGGCGGGCTTGGTGTTTTAGCGCTCGGCGGTCCACCACTCCCCATGATGCACCGCCCGCTCGGCGAGCAGCGGCGCCAGCGTATCGAAGGCGTGGTCGAGGGTCTGATCGAGCTGCCACGGCGGGTTGAGCAGCACCAGCCCGCTGCCGTACATGCCGCGCTCGGCGTTGGCCTCGCGCAGGGTGATCTCGCTACGCCACAGCTTGGGAATGTGCGCCTCGCGCAGCCCTTCCAGCAGCGTCAGATGACGTCCGGCCGGCAGCAGCGGATACCAGATCATGACCACCGCATGGCGCACCTTGCGCACCACCTGGACGAGCGTGTCGACCACCTCGCGGTACTCTTCCTTGCGTTCGTAGCTCGGGTCGATCAGCGCGCACAGCCGCGGCGTGGGTACCGGCAGCCGCTGACACAGCCCCTTGAGGCCGTCGGCGTGGAGCCGCTGGGCGTTGGTGCTGGTCGTCATCTGCGTGTCCAGGTGCTGATGCTCGCCGGGGTGCAGCTCATACAGCGTCAGCCGATCCTGCGGGCGCAGCGCGTCGCCGAGCCACCACGGCGAGCCCGGGTAGCACTCCAGCGCCGGGCCGGACTGCAGCGTAGCCAGCCGCGCCAGCCAAGCGCCCAAGGCAGGCTCGGCGGCCAGCGCCTGGCGCCGCCGCCACAGCCGCTCGACACCCTCACGATACTCGGCGAGCTTCTGCGTCTCCGTCGCCGCCAGCGGATAGCGCCCGCGTCCGGCGTGGGTATCGACGAAACTGATCGCGGAGGATTTGCGCGTCAGCGCCTCGAGCAGGTGAAAAAGCCCCAGGTGCTTGTGTACATCGGCGAAGTTGCCGGCATGATAGGCGTGCTGATAGGCCAGCATTGGCGGCTACCCCTCGCAGTGAGATGCCTTGCGGTACAGCATCTGGAAGTGAACCTTCGAACGTGAAACGCGGCCCCAAGGGGCCGCGTCATCCCACCGATCGATACGTGATCAGGACTGCTGCGTCGGCGTCAGCGTGATCTCGACACGACGGTTCTGGGCCCGCCCGGCATCGGTGTCATTGCTCGCCACCGGGTGGCTCTCGCCGTAACCCACTGCACTGATGCGCCCGGACGCGACACCGCCCTGCTCGAGGTAGCTCGCCACCGCCTGCGCCCGGCGCTCGGAGAGCTTCTGGTTGTAGCTCTCGGCGCCGGTGCTGTCGGTATAGCCGGCAACGCCGATGCGGGTGTCCGGATAGGCGCGCAGCACCGCATTGACGTCGTTGAGCGCCTGACGCGCCGGGGTCTGCAGCTCGCTCGAATCGAAGCCGAAGGTGACACTGCTGGGCATGTTGAGGATCAGGTTGTTGCCGTTGCGCTCGACCCCGATACCGGTGCCGTCGAGACGATTGCGCAGCTCCTTCTCCTGGGAGTCCATGTAGGCGCCAACGCCGCCACCGATTGCGGCACCGGTGGCCGCACCGATCAACGCACGATCGCGGGTGCTGCTGCCGCCGTGACCGCTGAGCGCACCGACCACGGCCCCAGCCACGGCGCCGATTCCCGCGCCGCCCCAGGTGTTGGTGTTGCCGCTCTCCTGCTGGCCCTGCTGCTGCTGATAGCCGTCGTTGCTGGCACAGCCGCTGACACCCACGGCCACGGCGAGCGGCACGGCCAGCCACCAGGTCTTGTTCATCATCGTTTTCATGCGTGAATCGCTCCTTGCCCTGTGTCGCCGGGTCGACCGACGACGACGTTATGCCGTGACACGGCTCGCGAGGGGTCACGCCTCGTCGAGCAGTGCCAGCAGATCATTCAAGAATAACAGTCCTTGCGGCGTCGCCTGCAGCCGCGACGGCGAGTCCACCAGCAGGCCTCGCTGCCGCGCCACGGCGAGACGCGGCGTCAACTCAGACAGCGCGCGCCCGGTATGGTTTTGCCAGTCGGCGAGATCGACCCCGTGGGTCAGCCGCAGCGCGTTCATCAGAAACTCCAGCGGCAGCGTCTCCTCATCGACCATACGCCCGCCGGCGACGAAGCCGCGCGGGTCGTTGGCACGGCGCAGATAGGCCTGCGGCTGACGCGTCTTCCAGCGTCGCTCGATCCGCAGCCCGCCGTCACCATCAGGCCGGCTCAGCTTGGCGTGGGCGCCGGCGCCGATCCCCAGATAGTCACCGAAGCGCCAGTAATTGAGATTGTGCCGTGCGGCGCGCCCGGGCTGGGCGTAGGCGGAGATTTCATAGCGCGAGAAGCCGGCCTCCTCGAGCAGGGCGTGGCCGGCATCCTGGATGTCCCACAGCCGCTCCTCGTCGGGCAGCGGCGGCGGCTGCGAGAAGAATTCGGTATTCGGCTCCAGGGTCAGCTGATACCAGGAGAGATGCGTCGGCGCCAACGCCAGCGCCTGCTCGATATCGGCCAGCGCCAGCGCCGTATCCTGCCCCGGCAGACCGTGCATCAGATCGAGATTGACGTTGTCGAACCCGGCGTCGCGCGCCAGCTGCATCGCCTGGACCGCCTCGTCACCGCTATGGATGCGTCCGAGTGCCGTCAACTGTGCGGGCTGGAAGCTCTGCACGCCGAGCGACAGGCGATTGATTCCCGCCTCACGGTAACCGGCGAAACGCCCATGCTCGGTAGTGCCGGGGTTGGCCTCCAGGGTGATCTCGATATCCGCGGCAAAGACCAGCCGCTGGCGCAGCCCGGCGAACAGCTGATGATAGGCCTCGGGAGAGAACAGGCTGGGGGTACCGCCGCCGATGAAGATGCTGACGATCTCGCGCCCCTGCACCCATGCCAGGTCGGCGTCGAGATCCTCGAGCAGCGCAGCCACATAGGCCGCCTCTGGCAGGGCAGCGCCGTAGCCGACCCCGTGCGAGTTGAAATCGCAGTAGGGGCACTTACGCACGCACCAGGGCACGTGGATATAGAGCGCCAGCGGCGGCAGCCCGCCGGGCGCCGCCGCCACAGAGGGCTGTAGACTCACGCCGTCAGCCGCGCGATCAGCGCCTGCAGGGCGCGGCCGCGGTGACTCAGGCGGTTTTTCTCCTCGGCGCTCAGCTCGGCGACGCTTGCACTACACTCCGGCACCCAGAACAGCGGATCGTAGCCGAAACCGCCCTCACCCCGCGGATAGGCGAGAATATCGCCCGGCCAATCCTGCTGGACAATGATCGGCACCGGGTCGTCGGCGTGACGCAGGTAGACCAGTACACACCAGTAGCGCGCCCCGCGCTGGCCCTCGGGCACCTCGCGAAGCGCGCTCAGCAGCTTGTCGTTGTTGGCACGGTCGCTCTTGGGCTCCCCGGCATAACGCGCGGAGTAGATCCCTGGGGCGCCGTTGAGCGCATCCACTGCCAGACCGGAGTCGTCAGCCAGGGCAGGGCCGCCGCTGGCGCGGGCCGCCGCGCGCGCCTTGAGCAGGGCATTTTCGACGAAGGTCAGGCCGGTCTCCTCGACGTCATCGACGCCGAACTCGGCCTGGGCTCGGACACGAAACCCCAGCGGCCCGAGAAGCTGTTGAAACTCGGCCAGTTTTCCCGGGTTACCGCTGGCGACGACGAGATCTTGTGGAGTGGCGGTCATGCGCGTCTTCCTGCCAAAAGCCCCATTCTACGGGCCGCACGGAAGCGGGTATAGCGTTGGCGAGGAGCGCGGTATGAGCACATCCCGGCCCGCCGCCGGGCGGGTTCCCCGGGGATGATGAAAAGCTCATCGATTGGCGTGCACACCCTCATTTGCCGGCAGCAAACTCGGCTGTTTTTTCTCCACCAGGAAGCAGGAAATTCTCCAGTACCTGCCAAAAAATCCCTGCAACCGTCTGTATTTTACATTTTTTTGAAAACTGCGGCGCGCTAAAAAGGCGCCGAGGTGTCACGTTTCGAAAACCTCGATGTCCTATATTTACAAGGCAAAGGTTTTATTAACACTATTGGGCTCCGGTACTAGAGACCGGCCATGAGCCTCGTGCCCAAGGAAACACAACTAAACCTGTAGAAGACTAATTAGAAACCCGATACAAGGGATCAGACCATGAACACTGACACCACCGACATCGTACTTGTAACGGACTGTAACTCACAGTCCGTTCTATTCCTAGACTATATCCACCAAAAGACCGGTTGTAGGGTCTCTGCGCTCAATCCTCAGGAGCGTTTCCTGATGCCCGAGGGCAGGCGCGCCCTGGTGCTGCTCGATGGCGACCACGTCAACGAGAAGGATCTGCTGGTGTGGAACACCCGTGCAGAGGAGAACAAGGCCATCGTGCTGTCGGCCTTCAACGTACGCGACAACAAGCAGGTCATGGAGCTGCTGATCGGCATCCACCTGCGCGGGGTGTTTTATCGGCAGGACAATCTCGAGCTGATCTGTAAAGGTATTGTCAAACTTCTCGAGGGCGAGCTGTGGATTTCACGCCCGCTCTCGGCGATGCTGATCGACTTCTACCGCCGTCAGCAGGTCAATACCTATCGCCCGGTCTGCGGGCTGACACGACGCGAGCTCGAGATCGTGACACTGCTGGTCTCCGGCGCCAGCAATACCGAGATCGCCGAAAAGCTCTTCGTCAGCGAGCATACGGTGAAGTCGCATCTCTACAATCTGTTCCGCAAGATCAACGTCCACAACCGTATCCAGGCCACCAACTGGGCGCGCCAGAACCTGGGCACGATTCCGGTGATGGCCTCGCGCTACGCCAACGGACGTCGCTGACCCCCGGATACTCCCGTACGACCCGCCGGGGCGTGGCTCCCGCCACACACCCCGGCGGACTCTCCGTTCGGCTCAGTGCAGCCGCATGCGCTCCTGGATCAGCGAAGCCAGGGTCAGGTTGGCATCGGCCGCCGTGGTGTCCAGATGCACCAGGTAGCTGATCTCGTCGTCGGCGAACGGCTCGAAGCGCTCGAGCTGGTGGTCGAGGATCGCCAGGCTGGTTTCGGATGGCTCGCCGCTGCGGCGGGCGCGCTTGACGATGCGCGCACGCAGGGTGGCGTGATCGGCCTCGAAGCTCACCATCAATACCGGCAGCCCGCGGCGCTCGGCCTCGAAACGCAGTAGCTTGCGCTGTTCGCGCAGCAGGCAGGTGGCGTCGATGCACGCCGGTAGCCCCGACTCCAGCACGCTGCCAGCCAGCTCGGCCAGGCGCTGGTAGGTCTGCGCGGTGGCAGCCTCACCATAGACCTCGTCAGCGTCTGCGGGTGCCGCGCTGAAGTCGAACAGGCGCTTGCGCTCGACGTCGGAGCGGATGCGCACGCCGCCCAGACGGCGCACGATCTCCTCGGTGAAGCGGCTCTTGCCGCTGCCCGACACGCCCACGGCAAGGATCAGGTAGGGAAAGCGGAACTCGCTGTACGCCCGCGCCATCGCCAGATAGCGCCGGAACACCTCGAGCGGCTCCCCCTCGGGCAGGTCGTCGATGCGCCCGGCGTCGTGGTCGCGGATCAGCTCGATGCGCGCCCGCAGCAGTGCCCGGTAGCGCTTGTAGAAGTCGAGCAGGCGCACCACCGGGTAGTCGCCGGAAAGTTCGAGATAGCGGTTGAGCGCGTGGTGGGCGAATTCCCGCTCGCCGCGCGCCTCCAGATCCATGATCAAGAACGCCAGCTCGCAGGCAACGTCGCACCAGCGCAGGCGCTCGTTGAACTCGATGCCGTTGAACAGGATTGCCTTGCCTTCGAAGCGCACCGCGTTGCCGAGATGGATATCACCATGGCTCTCGCGGATGAAGCCGTCGCGGCGCCGCGCCGCCAGCAGCGGCTCGAGCCGGGCGAAGCTCTCCAGCGTCAGCGTCTTGACGCACTCGAGCTCGGCGCGGTCCTCGCTCGTTTGACCGATCGCTTGCTGATCGAGCAGCGACTCGATCAGCTCGAACTCCTCCACCAGCATCTGGCGGGTATGCGCCGGCGAACCGTAGGGGCTGTCGTCGGCGATGCGTGGCGCCGACTCGTGCAGCGCCACCAACTGGTCGATCAGGTCGTCGAGCAGCTCCACCGACAGCTCGCCGCTGGCCTGCAGCGAGCTCAGCAGATGGCGGTTGCTGAACTGGCGCATCTTGACCGCATACTCGATCGGCGCGCTGTCGTCGTTGACCCGCGGCGCCTCCTCGCTGCCGGAGATGGCGACACAGCCCAGGTAGAGCGCCGGCGCCACACGCCGGTTGAGCTCGACCTCCTGCTCGCACAGCCGCCGACGCTTGTCGAGGCTGGAGAAGTCGAGGAAGGTGCCGTAGTCCAGCGACTTCTTGATCTTGTAGGCGTAATCGCCGGTCAGCACCACCCAGGAGATGGGGGTCTCGAATACGTCGATGGCACCGACCGGATGGTCGAAGCAGTCACTCTCCTTGAGTGCCTGGATCAGCGCTCGGCTCATGCCGGGTCTCCCTGTCGATGGCGGCGCGGTCGGCTCACCGGGCCATGGCCGCGAACGCACGCTCGCTGGCCAGCAAGTGGTCTGGATGTCGTCGTGCGTATGCGCGCTCGACATGAAGCCGGCCTCGAAAGCCGATGGCGCCAGATAGACACCGGACGCCAGCATCTGGGTGAAGAAGTCGCGGAACGCCTGGGCGTCACAAGCCATGGTCTGGCCGAAGTTGTCGACCCGCTGCTGGGCGGTGAAGAAGAGCCCGAACATGCCACCGGCACGCTGGGTGATCAACCCACCCCGGCTTCTCTGGCCCGCGCCTCGAGCCCGTCGCAGAGGGTCTCGACCCGGGTCGCCAGGGCATCGTGGAAGCCCGGCTGGCGCACCTTCTCGAGCAGCGCGATGCCCGCCGCCATGGCCAGCGGGTTACCCGACAGCGTGCCCGCCTGGTAGACCGGCCCCAGCGGCGAGATCTGGCTCATGATCTCACGCTTGCCGCCGAACGCACCCACCGGCATACCGCCACCGACGATCTTGCCCAGGCAGGTGAGGTCCGGTGTTACGCCGAAGTGCGCCTGAGCCCCGCCGAGGGCAACCCGGAAACCGGTCATCACCTCATCGAAGATCAGCACGCTGGCATGACGGTCGCACACCTCGCGCAGCGCCTCGAGGAAGCCAGGACGCGGCGGAATCAGGTTCATGTTGCCGGCCACCGGCTCGACGATGATGCAGGCGATCTCATCGCCTAGCGACTCGAAGCACTCGTGTACCGCCTCGATATCATTGTAGGGCAGCGTCAGGGTGTGCTCGGCGAGCGCCGCCGGTACCCCGGGGGAGCTCGGCTCACCGTGGGTCAGCGCACCGGAGCCGGCCTTGACCAGGCGAGTCGGAGTGGCCGTGGTAGTTGCCCTCGAACTTGACGATCTTGTCACGCCCGGTATAGCCACGCGCCAGGCGGATCGCCGACATGGTCGCCTCGGTGCCCGAATTGACCATGCGCACCATATCGATGGACGGCATGATCTCGCAGATCAGATCAGCCATGGTGTCTCGATCGCGGTCGGCGTGCCGAAGGAGAGCCCGTTGTCGAGACGCTCGCGCACCGCACCGAGCACGTCCGGGTCGGCGTGGCCGGTGATCATCGGCCCCCAGGAACCGACGTAGTCGATGTAGCGCTTGCCCTCGACATCGAACAGATAGGCCCCCTGGGCACGCTCGACGAAGATCGGCGAGCGCGACATCCCCTTGAAGGCGCGTACGGGAGAATTGACGCCGCCCGGAATGTGGCGGCAAGCACGTTCGAAGAGTTCGGCGGAGGTCGTCATGAGGTCATTTCTACCCATCAGCAGTTACGGAATTCACAAATCGGTGCCAGCCGCGCATCGAGCGCGCGTACCGCGGCGGCGATATCGGGGCTGGCGAAGATGGCGTTGACCACCGCCAGCAACTCGGCGCCGGCATCCCGCGCGGCGCCGATGGTGGCCGCTTCGATACCGCCGATCGCCACCCGCGGCAGGCCAAAGCGGGCGGCCTCGCCGAGCACGGAGAGCGGTGCCGGCGGCGCCTCGGGCTTGGTGCGCGAGGCGAAGAAGCGGCCGAAAGCGAGATAGCTGGCGCCGGCACCGGCGGCCTGCGCGGCCAGCGTCAGCGAGGCGTGGCAGGTGGCGCCGATGATCGCGGTATCGCCCAGCCGCTGGCGGGCCAGGGCCAGCGGCGTGTCCTGCTGGCCCAGGTGCAGCCCGACCCGCTCGCCCCAACGCTGCTGCAGGCGTTCGGCCAGGGCCAGGTCGTCGTTGACGATCAGCGTCACCCCGAAGCGTTCGCACAGCGCCGCCAGCGCCGTGGCCTGACGCCAGCGGCGCTCGGCATCCGCCGACTTGTCACGGTACTGCAGCAGCACCACGCCTGCCGCCAGCGCCTGTTCGCAGGCTGCCAGCAGCGTGCGGTCGTCGGCCAGCAGCTGGCTGTCGGTGATCGCGTAGAGCCCTCGGGGCAGCGCCCCTAGCCTACCGTCAGGCGGTATCGACATTGTCACTCCAGCGTGGCATCGAAGTCGGGCGCCCGCCACACCCGGTCAGGCAGATACTGCCCCCGGCCCAGCGCCAGACCGTGATCGAGGGTATCCCAAGTGAAGCGCTGCGCCTGGGCGCAGGCCCCGGCCAGCCCTTCACCGGCGGCGAGCCGGGTGGCCAGCGCCGAAGCCAGGGTGCAACCAGAGCCGTGGTAGTCCGCGGGTAGCCGCGGCCACTGCCACTGACGGTTGAGCTCCGGGGTGTGCAACGTATGTACCACATGCCCAGCGGCCGGCTCGCCCTCCAGCGGGTCGGTGCCGGTGACCAGCACCGCGGCACAGCCGAGCGACATCACCTCGACCACCTGGGCGACCTCGTCAGCCGCCGGCTGCGTGGCCAGCAGCGACAGCTCTCGCCGGTTGGGAGTCAAGATATCCACAAGAGGTAGCAGACGATGGCGGATGTCAGCGGCCAGACCGGGTGTGGATAACTCAGAGCCACTACCGCTGGCGATCACCGGATCGACGACCAGCGGAATGCCGGGGCGCATGCGCGCCACGTCGATGACCGCCGCCAGTACTTCGGCGTCAGGGATCAGACCCACCTTGATCGCGGCAATGCGGAAATCCTCGAACAGCGCACGGGCAGCGCGGCGGATGAAGTCACCGCTACACGGTTCGACCGCGTGTACGTCGCGGGTCGACTGCACGGTCATCGCGGTGGGGATGGTGACCGGCCAGCCGCCGCAGCCGCGCACCGCCTCGGCGTCTGCCACCAGCCCGGCGCCACCGCTGGGATCATGCCCTGCCAGCACCAGCACCACCGGCTTGTCTTCATAACGGATCATCTGCCCCTCCCGCACCCGCTCAAGGGGGCCATTGCCGTGGTGTCGAGGTAGCCTGTCGATCGTCGCATGCGTGCTTTCCTCTTCACTCGCTATCCGTCCAGGCGCTATCTAGGCGCTATCGGGAACAAGCCTGCGCTCAGCGCTTGCGCCGATAATAATTCTCGATCGCCTCTCGGGTGATGATACCGGAAATCTTGCGGATCATCGGCGCCGTGGTGTGCTCGACGTAGAGCGCCTCCACCCCGGATTCGTTGAGGGTATCGTAGGCTTCCGACAGCGTCGCCTCCAGGTGCACCGGGGCCAGCTCCAGACGCTGCCCGGGCACCTCCTCGAGATCGATCTGCGGATGCTCGGCAAGCCAGGCATCGTCATGCAGCACGCGGGCCAGGTTGGCTGCCTTCATCGCCAGCGGCGGCTTCTCCTTGTCGTCCTGGGTGATGATCAGCCAGGTCGGCTTGGCATCGAGCAGCGACTTGGCGCGCTCGTGATCGATCACCCGCGGCGTTCGCGCCAGATTGCGCTCCATCACCGCGGGCACCGCCACCCGCGACAGCGCCTGCATCAGCGGCTGCTGCAGCGGGTGCAGCCCCTGCTGGGCCAGATGCGACATGAAAAAGCCCTGACAGCCGCAGAGCTGGCGCGCGGTCATCACCGCCACCACCACCGCCAGCATGCCGGGCAGCATGATCTCGGTATTGCGGGTCAGTTCGAGCAGCGCCAACAGCGCCGCCAGCGGTGCCTGCAGCGCCGCCGCCATCATCGCCGCCATGCCCAGCACCGCGTAGAGCGCCGGAGTATCGACCACGCTCGGCCACAGCATCGCGCCCAGCGCCCCCATCAGCGCGCCGGTCGCCGCCCCCGAGACCAGCAGCGGGCCAATGATGCCCACCGACACGCCGCCGGCCATGCAGATGGCGGTCAGCGCCAGCTTGACCACGGCGAGGGCCAGCAGCACATCGAGGGTCATGCTGGCGTTGAGCATGCGGTCGATGCTGTCGTAACCGATCCCCTGGACCTGGGGATACCACCAGGCGGCAAGCGAAGTCAGCCCGCCGATCAGCGCCAGACGCAGGGCGAACGGCAGCCGGGTCACCGCGGGGTGGCCCTGAGCGAGACGCACGAAGCCCCCCGCCAGCAGCCCTACCACCAGCGCGGTGAGCACGATGCCGGGCAGATCCATCAGCGAGGAGAGCTGCAAGGGAGGCACGCTGAATGCAGGCTCAGCGCCGTAGACCGCCCATGACACCAGCGCGCCCATGGTCGAGGCGAGAATCACCGGCATGAAGCCAGCGATGGTGTACTCCATCATCACCACTTCCATGGCGAAGATGACGCCGGCGATGGGCGTGTTGAACGACGCCGCGATGCCGGCCGCGGTGCCGCAGGCCACCAGCACACGCAGACTGTTGTGAGGCAGGCGCAGACGCGAACCGATCCAGCTCGAGGCGGCAGAGCCGAGATGGATCGCTGGCCCCTCACGGCCGGCGGAGAGCCCGCCGATGACCGAGATCACCCCGACCCACCACTGGTTGATCCAGTTGCGCAGCGGCATCTTGCCCTGCTGATAGGCGAGACGTTCTATCACATGGCCGATCCCCATCTTCAGCGCGCGGCTGGGCTGCGGCCATAGCCAGACGCCGATCAGGCACACCGCGATCAGCGGCAGCAGCGCACGAATCGGTGGCGGCAACGCCTCGAATGCCTCCGGATTGCCACCGGGCATGAAGAACCAGGCGCCGAGCTTGAGCAGCAGACGGAACAGCACCATCACGCTACCGGTGAGAATGCCGGCGAAGATGCCCAACAGGCACAGCTGAGGCATGGCATCGACGCTCGCCAACTGGCTGCGGAAACGATCGAGACTCAGACGTCGCAGAGCGAACCTCGGCATGCGTGAACCGCCCTCCTGGATTGCCCGATGGCCAGCACCCGTCTTTTGTGGGACACGCCGCGGCCACCGTGCGAGCGTGAAACGGTCATGACATCATACACGCTCGGCGCCTCGCCCGGGCCCGGGTGACTCCTGCTCGCGAGCGGCGGGCATGATCATCCCCCCTATATGCGGCGGCGCCAAAGTTGACCCTTTTACTGGGTATTAACGATAATGGCCCTCATAGACGGGCCATCTGGCCTGCGCAACCCTTCCACCAATGAGGTCGGCACCCCGACACTCAGGGAACGTGACGATGAGTACAGTGGAGTCCTTCGCTCCCACCCCGATGTTCTTCACCGACGCCGCCGCCCGCCGGGTCAAGGCGCTGATCGCGGCGGAGAACAACTCGGATCTCAAGCTGCGGGTCTACGTCACCGGCGGCGGCTGTTCCGGCTTTCAGTACGGCTTCGATCTCGCCGATCAGCTCGCCGAGGATGACACCGTGATCGACAACGACGGCGTCAGCCTGGTGGTGGATGCGCTCTCCTATCAGTATCTGGTCGGCTCCACCGTCGACTACGAGGAGGGCCTGGCCGGGGCCCGCTTCCTGGTCAAGAACCCCAACGCCCAATCCACCTGCGGCTGCGGCGCCTCCTTCTCGGTGTGAGCCGGCGCGGCGGGTATCGCCGCCGCGCGCCCATGGTCTCTCTTGACGCTAGCCCCGGACCTCCTCAAGGTAGTGAGTGATTGTTTTGCTCAATCAACCACTTGAGGTCTACATGAAAAACAACGCTCGCCTCCGCAAGACCCTGGCCCTCTCCGCTCTGGCGCTCTCATTGGGCGTCTGCGGCGCGGCCACCGCCCAGCAGACCACGCTCAAGGCCGTCACCGATCCCAGTTTCGTACCGTTCGAGATGATGGATCAGGACAGCGGCAAGATGGTCGGGTTCGACATGGATATCCTGCAGGAAATCGCCGATCGTGCCGGCTTCGACGTCGATCTCAAGACCATGGATTTCAATGGCATCATCCCTGCGGTGCAGACCGGCAACGTCGATCTGGCCATCGCCGGCATCACCATCACCGACGAGCGCCAGAAGATCGTCGACTTCAGCGATCCCTACTACGACTCCGGCCTGCGCATCCTGGTCAAGGATGGTAGCGAGGTGAAGACGCTCGATGATCTCGCCGGCAAGCGCATCGGCACCAAGATCGGCTCCACCAGCTACGACTTCCTCCAGCAGCAGCTCGGCGACAAGGCCGAGATCACGCCCTATCCGGGTAGCTCCGACATGTACATGGCGCTGATGGGCGGCAACGTCGATGCCGTGTTCTACGACGCTCCCAATGTCGGCTACTTCGCCCAGACCAAGGGCAAGGGCCGGGTCGAGACGGTCGGCCCGCTCTACGAAGGTCAGCAGTACGGCATCGCCCTGGCCAAGGGCAGCAACTGGGTCGAACCGGTCAATCAGGCGCTCGCCGCCATGCACAAGGACGGCAGCTACGACGAGATCTACGAGAAGTGGTTCGGCAAGGCGCCGGACGCCAAGTAACGCTGCAGCCCGAGCGGGCCGGAGATACCTCCGGCCCGCTGTCTTCGGGCCCTGATATCGCGGCGTGGCGACGGCCGAGGCCGGCGCTGGCGTCCGCTCGACGGAGACCTCTTTCGTGGACCTGCATTTTCAGTTCGACTGGCAGGCGGCGATCGCCTCCCTGCCCTATCTGCTCAAGGGTGTGCCCTACACCCTGCTGATCTCCTTCGGTGGCCTGGCCATCGGTTTCGTCATCGGCATGCTCTTCGGCCTGATGCGCATCGCTCCCAGCCGTTGGCTGCGCTATCCCGCCGTCTTCTATATCGAAGTGTTCCGCGGCACCCCGGTGCTGGTCCAGGTGCTGTTCATCTTCTACGGGCTGCCGACCCTGCTGGGCGGGCCAATCGATGCGCTCACCGCAGGGATCGCCGCCATCGCCCTCAATGCCGGGGCCTATATTTCAGAGATCGTGCGCGGCGGCGTGCAGTCGATCGAGCGCGGCCAGCGCGAGGCGGGACTGTCGCTGGGCCTCTCCGCGACCCAGACCTTCCAGTACATCATCTGGCCCCAGGCGCTGCGACGCATGATTCCTGCCCTCGGCAACCAGGGCATCGTCAGCATCAAGGACACCTCGCTGTTCTCGGTCATCGGGGTCGGCGAGCTGGTACGCCAGGGTCAGGTCTACATCGCTCAGACCTTCACCGCGCTGGAGGTCTACTTCATGATCGCGCTGCTCTATCTGGCGATCACCCTGAGCCTGTCGATGGCTCTGAGTCTGCTCGAACGCAAGGGGCTGGTGGGATGAAAGACGACAAGCAGATCCAGAGCGACGCGGCGCCGATCGTGCGTCTCGACAAAAACAACGACAAGCAGATCCAGGGCGACGCGGCGCCGATCGTGCGTCTCGACAAGGTCAACAAGCACTTCGGCGAACTGCACGTGATGCGTGACATCGACCTCAGCGTGGACCCGGGCGAAGTGGTGGTGATCATCGGCGCCAGCGGCTCGGGCAAGTCGACCCTGATACGCTGCGTCAACGGGCTGGAGCCGTTCCAATCCGGGCGCATCGAGGTCGACGGCAAGACCCTGGCCCCCCACGGCGCCAGCGGCAAGTCGTTGCAGGCGGTACGCACCGAAGTCGGCATGGTGTTCCAGCAGTTCAACCTGTTTCCTCACCTGTCGATTCGCGACAACGTGACCCTGGCCCCGCGCAAGGTACGTGGCTGGTCACGCCGGCAGGCCAACACCACCGCCGAGCGCCTGCTCGAACGCGTCGGGATCGCCGATCAGGCCGACAAGTACCCCAGCCAGCTCTCCGGCGGCCAGCAACAACGCGTGGCGCTGGCCCGGGCACTGGCCATGGAACCACGGCTGATGCTGTTCGACGAGCCAACCTCGGCGCTGGATCCGGAGATGATCGGCGAAGTGCTGGATGCCATGCGCGAGCTGGCCAAGGACGGCATGACCATGATGATCGTGACCCACGAAATGGGCTTCGCGCGCGAGGTCGCCGACCGTGTGGTATTCGTCCATGCGGCGAGATCGTCGAGCAGGGAACGCCGGAGGCCGTCTTCGATGATCCCCAGAACGAGCGTACCCGCTCCTTCCTTTCTCGCGTGCTCAAGCACTGAGCCCGCCCCCACTCGGCGCGAACGCGGCCGCCTAGACGGTGGCCCGTTCTCGCTAGCTTCGACCGTCTCTCACGAGCCCCTGGCTGGCTGCGGTTCCTGTCGCCGCTCTGTCTTCGCGTCATGCCCCCTTGAAGCCCATTTCCAAACCCTCTGACGATGGGCGCCGGATTCCTCTCGGTATCACCCCCGAATCACCTTCGAATCGTCTTGAGATCTGCCCGCGATAGCGCCAGAAAGGTTATCCCGAGCGGTTTTTTTCGCCTGTGGATAGTTTTTCAGCCTATCTCGACGCAGCCCGCCTCAGCCGTGTTCTCCAGCGCGATGCCCGCGTTGGGGACCGTCACGGTGACAGCAGGCGTATGCAGCGGTGGACAAGCGCTGGGTAGCTGACGCTGTGTATAACGACGCTTTTCATCCACAGCTTGAGCGCTGTCTGTCAGCAGCCTCCTAAGCCCTTTTCAATACATCCAATAACAATCCAAGTGGATGTTTTCTTTAGGGAAAATTCGCTTTTCCACAAAATATGTCCACACCAGTAGTAACCATCACTACAGAACTTCTTTTCTATATTTCTTTATTTTTTAGTAATGACCTTGTGACCTGGCTGACGCGGCTCGAGAGGTGTGGAAAACCCCTGACGGTTACCCACAGGACGTTTATACTGGGCGGCTTTCGCGACTCCGGTCGCCGCTGCCGATGGGATCCTTGACTCCAAGTCAACAATCCCACCGGGCAGCCATCCTTCGAGATTCATTCACTGTCGGGTGCCGGTTCGAGCACTCAACGAGGTGGACTGTGGAGTACCCCGACCGCTTTCAGGTCATCGTCATCGGTGGCGGCCATGCCGGCACCGAAGCCGCGCTGGCAGCGGCCCGCAGCGGCGCACGCACGCTGCTGCTGACACACAACATCGAGACGCTGGGGCAGATGTCGTGCAACCCGGCCATCGGTGGCATCGGCAAGAGTCATCTGGTCAAGGAGATCGATGCGCTCGGCGGCGCCATGGCGACCGCGACCGATCTCGCCGGGATCCAATTCCGCGTGCTCAACTCACGCAAGGGTCCGGCGGTGCGGGCGACGCGTGCCCAGGCCGACCGTGTGCGTTACAAGGCCGCCATTCGCTCGCTGCTGGAAAACCAGCCCAACCTGACGCTGTTCCAGCAAGGGGTCGACGATCTGGTTGTGGATAACGACCAGGTCACTGGCGTGGTCACCCAGACAGGTATCCGCTTCATGGCCGATACCGTGGTGCTGTGCACCGGGACCTTCCTCGGCGGTGTGATCCATATCGGTCTCGACCACCACGCTGGCGGTCGCGCCGGAGATCCGCCGGCCAACGCCCTGGCCCAGCGGCTGCGCGCGCTGCCGTTCCGGGTCGATCGGCTGAAGACCGGCACGCCGCCGCGGATCGACGCCAAGAGCGTCGACTTCAGCCGGCTCGAGCCGCAGCCGGGCGATACGCCGCTGCCGGTGATGTCCTATCTCGGCTCGCGTGAGCAGCATCCGCGTCAGGTCGATTGCTACATCGCGCACACCAACGCCCGGACCCACGAGATCATCTTCGCCAATCTCGACCGCTCGCCGATGTACTCCGGGGTGATCGAAGGCGTCGGCCCGCGCTACTGCCCGTCGATCGAGGACAAGGTCCATCGCTTCGCCGACAAGTCGAGCCACCAGATCTTTCTTGAGCCCGAGGGACTCGACACCCACGAGCTCTACCCCAACGGCATCTCGACCTCGCTGCCGTTCGATGTCCAACTGCAGGTGGTACGCTCGATCGAGGGGCTGGAGAACGCGCATATCACGCGCCCCGGCTACGCCATCGAGTACGACTTCTTCGATCCGCGGGATCTCAAGCATTCGCTGGAAACCAAATTTATCCACAACCTGTTTTTCGCCGGCCAGATCAACGGCACCACGGGATACGAGGAAGCCGGTGCCCAGGGGCTGCTGGCGGGTATCAACGCGGCACGGCGGGCTCGCGGCGAATCCGCCTGGTGGCCGCGCCGCGACGAGGCCTACCTCGGCGTATTGGTGGATGACCTGATCACCCTGGGCACCCAGGAGCCCTACCGCATGTTCACCTCGCGCGCCGAGTACCGGCTGCTGCTGCGCGAGGACAATGCCGACCTGCGCCTGACCCCCGCCGGACGCGAGCTCGGGCTGGTCGACGACCAGCGCTGGGCGGCGTTCGAGGCCAAGCGCGAGCGCATCGCCCGCGAGAGCGAACGCCTGCGCACGACCTGGATCCAGCCCGGCACCCCGGCCGCCGATACGCTCGCGGCCAAGCTCGGGCAGCCGCTGGCGCGGGAGTACAACCTGATGGATCTGCTCAAGCGCCCGGAACTCACCTACGCCGACGTGGCCACGCTCAAGGGCGAGGCCGAGGACGACGAGACGGTTGCCGAGCAGGTCCAGATCGAGGCCAAGTACGCCGGTTACATCGCGCGCCAGCAGGAAGAGATCGAGCGGCTCAAGCGCCACGAGGCGACCCCGCTGCCGGAGGCGCTGGATTACGCCAAGGTCGAGGGGCTCTCGCATGAGATTCGCCAGAAGCTCGAGCAGGCGCGGCCGCAGACCCTGGGACAGGCCGGACGTATCTCCGGGGTCACCCCGGCGGCGGTGTCGATTCTGCTGATCCATCTCAAGAAACGTCGCCTGATCGACGACAGCCAGGCGCTGCGTGCATGACCCCGGCCTGCGAACGCATTCTCGACCAGGGTCTGGCGGCGCTCGAAGTGGTCGTCGACGCCGCCCAGCGCCAGCGGCTGCTGGCACTGCTGGGGCTGTTGCACAAGTGGAACCGCGCCTATAACCTCACCGCAGTGCGCGAGCCCGAGGCCATGGTCGCGCGGCATCTGCTCGACAGCGCCAGCGTGGCCTTCGCGGTGCGCGGACCGCGGCTTCTGGATGTCGGCGCCGGCCCCGGCTTCCCCGGCCTGGTACTGGCCATTCTCGACCCGCAGCTGGCAGTCACACTGCTCGACAGCAATGGCAAGAAGGTTCGCTTCCAGCGCCAGGCGGTGATGGAGCTGGGGCTCGACAACGTCATCTGCGCGCAGCATCGGGTGGAGGCCTTCAGCGGCGAGTATGACCAGATCATCTCGCGCGCTTTTGCTGCGCTGGGTGATTTCGTCGGCCTGACCGAGCCGCTGCTGGCGGCCGACGGCGAGTGGCTGGCGATGAAGGGGGGCCTCGAGGCGGACGAGCGCGAGGCGCTACCCGCTGGGGTGATCATCGAGACCCGTCAGGCGCTCGAGGTGCCGGGGCTCGACGGGGCAGAACGCCAGCTGCTGCGGTTGCGCCGCGCCGCACACGGCGCTCGATAGCGACGGCGCCATCGCCGTCGCGCTGCAGTTTCGACGAAGGGAGTCGCCAGTGACCAGAATCATCGCCTTGACCAACCAGAAGGGCGGCGTCGGCAAGACCACCACCGCGGTCAACCTGGCGGCCTGCCTGGCGGCGCTCGATCGCCGCGTGCTGCTGATCGATCTCGATCCCCAGGGCCACGCCACCATGGGCAGCGGCGTCGACAAGCACGATCTCGACGGCAGCGTGCTCGACGTCCTGCTGGGCGACAAGAGCGCCGCCGAGGTGATCGTCGACTGCGCCGTAGCCGGCTATGCGCTACTGCCGGGTAACGGCGATCTCACCGCCGCCGAGGTCGACCTGCTCGACCGCGATGGTCGTGAACGGGTGCTGACCCAGGCGATCGACAGCGTGGCCTCGGACTACGACGTGGTGATCATCGACTGCCCGCCGTCGCTCAACATGCTCACCGTCAACGCCCTGACCGCGGCCAACGGCGTGCTGATCCCGGTGCAGTGCGAGTTCTACGCCCTCGAAGGGCTCTCGGCGCTGCTCGACACCGTCGAGCAGATCCAGGAGAGCGTGAACCCCAATCTCGAGATCTTCGGCATCGTGCGCACCATGTTCGACCCGCGTAACAGCCTGACGCGGGACGTCAGCAAGCAGCTCGGTCAATATTTCGGCGACTCGCTGCTCAAGGCCACCATTCCGCGCAACGTGCGCGTCGCCGAAGCGCCCAGCCACGGGCTGCCGGTCACCAAGTACGCCCGCTTGTCGCGGGGCAGCCAGGCGCATCGCGTGCTGGCCAAGGAACTGATTCGCCGCCTGGCGCTGTAATGATGATCTCTGCGAGGAACACGCCATGACGACGCGCAAACGTCCGCTGGGACGCGGGCTCGATGCCCTGATCGGTTCGGGGGCCCGGCGCCGCGACGGCAGCGTGACCGAGAGCGCCGCCGACGCCACGCCGGCCCAGGCGCTGCCGGCTGGCGAGGGCGGCGGTGAGCGGCTCGAACGTCTGCCGCTGCGTCAGCTCACCCGCGGCAAGTACCAGCCGCGCCGCGATATCCAGCCAGAAGCGCTCGAAGAGCTGGCCGACTCGATCCGCGCCCAGGGCGTGATGCAGCCGATCGTGGTGCGCCAGATCGGTGCCGAGCGCTACGAGATCATCGCCGGTGAACGCCGCTGGCCGCGCTTCCCAGCTAGCCGAGCTGGAGACCATTCCGGCGTGATTCGCGAGGTCAGCGACGAGGTCGCGCTGGCGCTGGCGCTGATCGAGAACATCCAGCGCGAGAATCTCAATCCGGTCGAGGAGGCGATGGCGCTCAGCGTCTACTCGACGAGTTCGAGCTGACCCAGCAGCAGGTCGCCGATGCGGTCGGCCGCTCGCGCGCCCAGGTCGCAACCTGCTGCGTCTGCTGGCGCTGGACCCCCACGTGCAGACGCTGCTCGAGCGCGGCGATCTCGATGGGCCGCCCGCGCCCTGCTCAGCCTTTCCGCGGCCAAGCAGCGCCAGGCGGCCCACGAGGTGGTGTCGCGGGAGCTCACCGTGCGGCAGACCGAGGCGCTGGTGAGCAGATCACCGAGGGGCGCAAGAAACCCGATGACAAGCGCCCGCCGGCGGACGTGGGGCGGCTCGAAAATCGTCTCGCCGACCTGCTCGGTGCGCCGGTCAAGATTCATCACAACGCCTCGGGCAAGGGGCGCGGTCACCATTCGCTACACCAGCGCTCGAGCTTGACGGCTTTCGGGCACATCCGCTGAAGCCTGCGCGGTGGTGAGGCGCTTCGAGGTGAAAACGTTTAGCGCGATAATGGAATTTGCCACTTTTCGTGATCGTTTTTCGCGCAAGACGCCTCAGATCGGTGCAGGTTCGGTTGATGCGGCATGGCCGCTTCTCTATAATCCGCCGAGGTTTGCCAGGCGACGCCGAACGCAGCGACGACAAAATACGCATTCAGAATCAACGGCGAGACCGACGCCATGACCAAGGGCACCGGCAGGCTTCCTAGACCGCGCATCGCGGCGATGATTCTCGTGCAGTTCGGCGGCGTGATGGGCATGGCCCTGATCGCCTGGGGCGTCCTGGGGCAGGGCGTGGCGCTATCGCTTTTATGCGGTGGGCTCGTCGCTGCCGTACCCAGCGCCTTCTTCGCTTGGCGCGCCTTCCGCTACCAGGGAGCGGGGCAGGCGCGATACATCGTCAAAAGCTTCTACCACGCCGAGGCCGGCAAGTTCGGTTTGACGGCGGCACTGTTCACGCTGGTGTTCGTGGCCGTGCCCCCCTCAAACCCCGCTTTCTTCTTTGGCGCTTATGTGCTGACGCTGCTGCTGCAGTGGCTGGGACCCTGGCTGTTGCGCCGTCCGTCACACATTCAATCTCGAGGCTGAACCATGGCTGGCAACAACCCGACGAGTACGGAGTACATTCAGCACCACCTGCAGAACATGACCTTCGGTCTGCACCCGGAGCATGGCTGGTCGCTGGCGCACTCTGCCGCAGAAGCCCGTGAAATGGGCTTCTGGGCGATCCATGTCGACACCATGGGATGGTCCATCGGGTTGGGGGTGCTGTTCCTCTATCTGTTCCGCCTGGTCGCCAAACGCGCCTCCACCGGCGTGCCCACCGGGCTGCAGAACTTCGTCGAGATGATGGTCGAGTTCGTCGACGGTTCGGTGCGCGAGACCTTCCACGGCAAGAGCAAGCTGGTCGCCCCGCTGGCGCTGACCATCTTCTGCTGGATCTTCTTGATGAACCTGATGGACCTGGTGCCGGTGGACTTCCTGCCGATGTTGGCCCAGAAGGTCGGTGCCTGGTTCGGTGCCGATCCGGCGCACGTCTACTTCAAGGTCGTGCCGACCACCGACGTCAACGCCACCTTCGGCATGTCGCTGTCGGTCTTTGCGCTGATCATTTTCTATTCGATTCGTACCAAGGGCCTCTCCGGCTTTCTCGCCGAGCTGACTCTGCATCCGTTCAACACGCCCAATAAATTCGCCCAGATCCTGTTGATTCCGGTCAATCTTCTGCTTGAGCTCGTCACCCTTCTGGCCAAACCGGTCTCTCTGGCGTTGCGACTCTTCGGTAACCTCTACGCCGGTGAGTTGATCTTCATCCTGATCGCGATGATCGGACTGTGGCAGCTGCCGCTGCACTTCCCGTGGGCGGTGTTCCACATCCTGATCATCACGCTGCAGGCATTCATCTTCATGATGCTCACCATCGTCTATCTCAGCATGGCGACCGAAGAGCAGCATTGAGACGCGTTTCCTTCAACCCCTAACCCGTAAACTCGACTGCAAGACTGACTGAAAACTGGAGACAACCATGGAAGCACAAGTTCTGGGCATGACCGCGATTGCCGTTTCTCTGCTGATCGGCCTCGGCGCACTGGGTACCGCCATCGGTTTCGGTATTCTGGGTGGCAAGTTCCTGGAAGGCGCCGCGCGTCAGCCGGAGATGATCCCGCAGCTGCAGGTCAAGATGTTCATCGTCGCCGGTCTGCTCGACGCCGTGACCATGATCGGCGTGGGTATCGCACTGTTCTTCACCTTCGCCAACCCGTTTGTCGGTTAACGTCGCCGTCTACGGCCCGTGTGGCCGCGGTGACCTTAACCCCAAACTTGTGACGCGAGAGGTGCTGGCGTGAATCTGAACCTTACACTGATTGGTCAGGCCATTGCCTTGCGGTCTTCGTCTGGTTCTGCATGAAGTATGTATGGCCGCCGGTCATGCAGGCGCTGCAGGAACGACAGAAGAAGATCGCCGACGGTCTGGATGCGGCCAGCCGTGCTACCCGCGATCTCGAAGTGGCTCAGGAAAAAGCCGAAGAGACGCTGAAGGAGAGCAAGGAGCAGGCGCAGCAGATCCTCGAACAGGCCAACAAGCGGGCCAATCAGATCGTCGAAGAGGCCCGTGACAACGCGCGGGCGGAAGGCGAGCGCATCATTGCAGGCGCTCGCAGCGAAATCGATCAGGAGATCAATCGCGCGAAGGAAGAGCTGCGTGCCCAGGTGGCGCTGCTGGCCGTGGCCGGCGCCGAGCGCATCCTGGAATCCTCCATCGACGAGTCGAAGCATCGTGAACTCGTCGACAAGCTCGCTGCCGAGCTCTAAGGAGGCGCACCATGGCTCAAACGTCTAGCGAAACCGTTGCACGACCCTACGCCAAGGCGGCGTTCGAGTTCGCGCGCGACAAGCAGGCGCTTCAAGCGTGGTCTCAGAGTCTTGCCCTGGCCGCGCAGGTGGCCGGGAACGCGGATGTCGGTGAGCGTGTGCTGGGCAATCCGCGGCTGACCGCCGCGGACAAGACCCGGCTGCTGCTGGAAGTGTGCGGCGACGACCTGAACGACACGAGCGTGCAGAACTTTCTGCACCTCGTCGGCGAGAAGGGGCGTCTGGCTGCACTGCCCGACATCTTCGAGGAGTTCGAGGCGCTGCGCGCCCAGGAAGAGAAGCGGGTCGACGTCACCATCGTCCTCCGCCTTCGACCTGGACGAAGCGCAGCAGAACGTCCTCGCCGAGGCTCTGAAGAAGCGTCTGAATCGTGAAATCTCCATTACCACTCAGGTGGACCGCGAGCTGTTGGGCGGCGTGATCCTGCGTACCGGCGACACCGTCATCGACGGGTCGGTACGCGGTCGATTGCAGCGTCTGCGCGAAGCGCTCACCGCTTGAGTTCGAGGGACATGGCATGCAGCAACTGAATCCTTCCGAGATCAGCGACATCATCAAACAGCGTATCGACAAGCTGGATGTCGCCTCCGAAGCCCGTAATCAGGGCACCGTCGTCAGCGTCGCTGATGGCATCGTCCGCATCCACGGCCTGGCCGATGCGATGCTCGGCGAGATGATCGAATTCCCCGGTGGCGTCTACGGCATGGCGCTCAACCTCGAGCGTGACAGCGTCGGCGCCGTGGTCCTGGGTGACTACCTCGAGCTCGAAGAGGGCATGACCGCGCAGTGCACCGGTCGTATCCTCGAAGTGCCGGTGGGTCCGGAGCTGGTCGGCCGCGTGGTCGATGCGCTGGGCAACCCGATCGACGGCAAGGGCGACATCGAGACGAGCCTGACCGACGCGATCGAGAAGGTCGCTCCGGGCGTCATCACCCGTCAGTCGGTCGACCAGCCTGTGCAGACCGGCCTCAAGTCGATCGACGCCATGGTGCCGATCGGCCGCGGCCAGCGTGAGCTGATCATCGGTGACCGTCAGATCGGTAAGTCCGCGGTGGCGATCGACACGATCATCAACCAGAAGGGCACCGGGGTCACCTGTATCTACGTCGCGATCGGTCAGAAGCAGTCGACCATCGCCAACGTGGTGCGCAAGCTCGAAGAGCACGGCGCCATGGACCACACCATCGTGGTCGCCGCCGGTGCCGCCGATCCGGCCGCCATGCAGTACCTGGCGCCCTACGCCGGCTGCACCATGGGCGAGTACTTCCGCGACCGTGGCGAAGATGCGCTGATCGTCTACGACGACCTCTCCAAGCAGGCCGTCGCCTACCGTCAGATCTCGCTGCTGCTGCGCCGTCCGCCGGGCCGTGAAGCCTATCCGGGTGACGTCTTCTACCTCCACTCGCGTCTGCTCGAGCGCGCCGCGCGCGTCAACGCCGAGTACGTCGAGAAGTTCACCAACGGTGAAGTGAAGGGCAAGACCGGCTCGCTGACCGCGCTGCCGATCATCGAGACCCAGGGTGGCGACGTCTCGGCGTTCGTGCCCACCAACGTGATCTCGATCACCGACGGCCAGATCTTCCTCGAGACCGGCCTGTTCAACTCGGGTATCCGTCCGGCCATCAACGCCGGCCTCTCGGTCTCCCGTGTGGGTGGTTCGGCCCAGACCAAGATCATCAAGAAACTCGGCGGCGGTGTGCGTCTGGCGCTGGCCCAGTACCGTGAGCTGGCGGCGTTCTCGCAGTTCGCTTCCGACCTCGACGAGGCGACCCGCAAGCAGCTCGAGCACGGCCAGCGCGTCACCGAGCTGATGAAGCAGAAGCAGTACTCGCCGATGTCCGTGGCTCAGATGGCGCTGACGCTTTACGCCGCCAACGAAGGCTATCTGGACGATGTCGCGGTCGACAAGGTCCTCGATTTCGAGCGTGCCCTGCAGGACTACATGAAGTCCGAGCACGCCGACCTGCTCGACAAGATCAACTCAAGCGGCGGCTACGACGACGAGATCCAGAAGGGTCTCAAGTCGGGTCTCGAGTCGTTCAAGTCCACTCAGACCTGGTAAGCGGTGCGGCCCGTCTCTTCCGGGAGCGGGCCGCCTCGCCCAGCTGAGCGGCAGGAATCAGGTGATCCGCGATGGCAGCTGCAAAAGAGATCAAATCCCAGATCGGGAGCATCAAGAACACGCAGAAAATCACCAGCGCCATGGAAATGGTCGCTGCGTCGAAGATGCGTCGGGCCCAGGACCGCATGGCGGCCAGCCAGCCCTATGCCAACCTGATCCGCCGGGTGGTCGGCCACGTCGCCAAGGCCAATCCGGAGTACCGTCACGAATATACCCTCGAGCGTGAGGTCAAGCGCGTGGGCTATATCGTGGTCTCCAGTGATCGGGGCCTGGCCGGCGGCTTGAACGTCAATCTGTTCAAGGCGGTGGTCAACCACGCCCGCGACTGGCACGACAAGGGTGTCGGCGCCGACTTCGCGGCCATCGGCAGCAAGGCCGGCGGCTTCTTCCGCAAGCGTGGCGGCAATCTGCTGGCGGCCAAGAAAGGGCTCGGCGATGCGCCGGAAGTCCAGGATCTGGTTGGCAGCATCAAGGTGATGCTCGATGCCTTCGATGAAGGCAGTCTGGATCGGCTCTACGTGGTGTACAACGAGTTCGTCAACACCATGAGCCAGAAACCCGTGGTGCGTCAGCTCCTGCCGCTCGAGGCGGTCGAGGACGACACCCAGGGCGATGAACAACCCAGTCCCGGTACGAATCAGGGTAATTGGGACTACCTGTATGAGCCGGATGCCAAGACCCTGCTCGATCACCTGCTGGTTCGCTACGTCGAATCCCAGGTGTATCAGGCCGTGGTCGAGAACGCGGCCTGCGAGCAGGCTGCGCGCATGATCGCGATGAAGAACGCGACCGACAACGCTGGCAATCTGATTGACGATCTGCAACTGGTGTACAACAAGGCGCGTCAGGCGGCCATTACCCAGGAAATTTCGGAAATCGTCGGTGGTGCCGCGGCGGTATGACGACGTCGCCCCGCGGGGCGACGCTCGCGAGTACGGCTTGGCCTACAGGTTTCATTTGCAGGTTTACGAGGAACCACTATGAGCGGACGTATCGTACAAATCATCGGCGCGGTGGTTGACGTAGAGTTTCCGCGGGACAACGTCCCCAAGGTCTACGACGCGCTGACGGTCTCGGGCAAAGAGGCCATTCTCGAAGTGCAACAGCAGCTCGGCGACGGCGTAGTGCGCGCCATCGTCATGGGCTCCAGTGAAGGTCTGCAGCGCGGCATCGACGTGACCAACACCGGTGCGCCGATCTCCGTGCCGGTGGGCAAGGAGACGCTGGGCCGCATCATGAACGTGCTCGGCGAGCCGATCGACGAAGCCGGCGACATCGGTGGTGACGCTGCCGCCGACGTCGAGCGCATGCCGATCCACCGTCAGGCACCGACCTACGCCGAGCAGGCCGCGTCGAGCGAGCTGCTCGAGACCGGCATCAAGGTCATCGACCTGGTCTGCCCGTTCGCCAAGGGCGGCAAGGTCGGCCTGTTCGGCGGCGCCGGCGTGGGCAAGACCGTCAACATGATGGAGCTGATCCGTAACATCGCCACCGAGCACAGCGGTTACTCGGTGTTTGCCGGTGTCGGTGAGCGTACGCGTGAAGGTAACGACTTCTACCACGAGATGCAGGAGTCGAACGTTCTCGACAAGGTCGCACTCGTCTACGGCCAGATGAACGAGCCGCCGGGCAACCGTCTGCGCGTGGCCCTGACCGGCCTGACCATCGCCGAGAAATTCCGTGATGAAGGTCGCGACGTACTGCTGTTCGTCGACAACATCTACCGCTACACCCTGGCCGGTACCGAAGTGTCGGCACTGCTGGGTCGTATGCCGTCGGCGGTGGGCTACCAGCCGACCCTGGCCGAAGAGATGGGCGCCCTGCAGGAGCGTATCACCTCGACCAAGACCGGCTCGATCACCTCCGTGCAGGCCGTCTACGTGCCCGCGGACGACCTGACCGACCCGTCGCCGGCGACCACCTTCGCCCACCTCGACTCCACCGTGACGCTGTCGCGCTCGATCGCCGAGCTGGGTATCTACCCGGCCGTCGATCCGCTCGACTCCACCTCGCGTCAGCTCGACCCGCTGGTGGTCGGCGAGGAGCACTACGACACCGCGCGCGGCGTGCAGAACGTGCTCCAGCGCTACAAGGAGCTCAAGGACATCATCGCCATCCTGGGGATGGACGAGCTCTCCGACGAGGACAAGCTGGCGGTATCGCGGGCGCGTAAGATCCAGCGCTTCCTGTCGCAGCCGTTCTTCGTCGCTGAGGTGTTCACCGGTGCGCCCGGCAAGTACGTCTCGCTCAAGGAGACCATCCGTGGCTTCCAGGGCATCCTCAACGGTGACTACGACGACATGCCCGAGCAGGCTTTCTACATGGTCGGCACCATCGACGAAGCGGTCGAGAAAGCCAAGAGCATGAAGTAAGTCAGCCTGGTTCCGGGGTATCGTACCCCGGAGCCTCTGGCACAAGAGGATAGCGCTATGGCCACATTTCAGTGCGATATCGTCAGCGCCGAGAAGGAGATCTTCTCGGGCAGCGCGGAGCAGCTCATCGCTGCCGGCGTGGCTGGCGATCTGGGTATCCTGCGCGGTCACGCGCCGCTTCTGACCGAGCTCAAGCCCGGTCCGGTGCGCGTCATCCAGGAGAGCGGCGAAGAAGAGCTCTACTACGTCACCGGTGGCTTCCTCGAAGTCCAGCCGGACGTGGTCTCGGTGCTGGCGGATACCGCCATTCGCGCCAGCGACCTGGACGAAGCCGAAGCCGAGCAGGCGCGCCAGCATGCGCTGCAGTCGCTCAACGACCAGCAGTCGGAGCTCGACTACACGCGTGCCGCCGCCGAGCTGGCCGAAGCCGCCGCCCAGCTGCGTACGCTGCAGCAGCTGCGGCGCAAGGGCGGGCGCGGCTGATCCTGCGCACCTGCGCAGGCGCCGACTCCGCTGGCAGGACCCGAAAAAGGCGACTCTCCGGAGTCGCCTTTTTCATGCGGTGCCGTTATCTAGATAATGGCACCGACCCGATACCGAACAGGAAAGGATGATCCCATGTCACTCGACGTCGTGATTCTGGCCGCCGGCCAGGGAACCCGCATGCGCTCCAAGACCCCCAAGGTACTGCACCGCCTGGCGGGCAGGCCGCTGGTGCAGCATGTCGTGGACACCGCGGCGGGGCTCGAAGAGGCGCGTCTGCACGTGGTCGTCGGTCACGGCGGCGAGGCGGTGCGCGAAGCCCTCGACGGACGCGGCCTGAATTTCTGTGAGCAGGCCGAGCAGAAGGGAACCGGCCATGCCGTGGCCCAGGCCCTCGACGGCCTCGGTGATGGCAAGGTGCTGGTGCTCTATGGCGACGTGCCGCTGATCCAGGCCAAGACCCTCAAGGCGCTTCTGGAGGGTGTCGACGAGCAGCACATGGGGCTTCTGACCGTGACCCTCGACGACCCCAGCGGCTACGGGCGCATCGTGCGCAACGACAAGCAGGCGGTGGTGGCGATCGTCGAACACAAGGATGCCACCAGCGCGCAGCGCGCCATCCGTGAGTGCAACACCGGGATCATGGCGATGACCGCGGCCCAGCTCAAGCGCTGGCTGCCCGAGCTCTCCGCCGAGAACGCCCAGGGCGAGTACTACCTGACCGATGTCATCGCCATGGCCGCCGGCGATGGGGTCGAGATCAAGGCCGCCCAGCCGGCGTCGCCGATCGAGGTCGAAGGGGTCAACGAGCGCCGCCAGCTCGCCACCCTGGAGCGCGCCTTCCAGCGCCGCCAGGCCGAACGGCTGATGGCCGCCGGGGTGACCCTGGCCGACCCGGCACGCTTCGATCTACGCGGCGACGTCACCGTGGGGCGCGATATCGACATCGATGTCGGGGTGATCCTCGAAGGCCATGTCATCCTCGAGGATGACGTGGTGATCGGCCCCCACTGCGTGATCAAGGACAGCGTCATCCGCCGCGGTGCGGTGATCAAGGCGCACAGCCATCTCGATGGCGCCGAGATGGGTGAGGAGAGCGACTGCGGGCCCTTCGCGCGTCTACGCCCGGGGACGCGTCTCGGCGCCCACGCCCATATCGGCAACTTCGTCGAGACCAAGAACGCCACCCTCGGCGAGGGCGTCAAGGCGGGTCATCTCAGCTATCTGGGGGATGCCGAGATCGGCCGCGACACCAATGTCGGCGCCGGCACCATCACCTGCAACTACGACGGTGCCAACAAGCACCTGACGCGGATCGGCGAGCGGGTCTTCGTCGGCTCCAACAGCGCCCTGGTCGCGCCGCTGGCGATCGCTGACGATGCCACCATCGCCGCCGGCTCCACCATCACCCGCGAGGTGGCGCAGGGCGAGCTGGCGCTGGCCCGCAGCCGTCAGGTGGCCAAGCCCGGCTGGCAGCGCCCGGTCAAAAAGCCAAAAAACTGATGCTAGGCATCGCCAACTTCACCAGCGCAGGGATTAGCCACCCGATAGCGCCTATCGAGCGCGAGGGGCTTGCCCCTCGCATTCACGAGCAGAAGGCTGGTCAATGAGCCCCCAGTGGTAAGCGCTCGGCATTGAATCCAATCCGATACCTCCTCAAAGAGAACCTCCTCAACGACGCATGCACTGCTGCCAGCGGTCGTCGACTCGCTGGGCGAACCAGGCGGTGGTCAGGTTGCGGGTGATCTTGGGACTTTCGAGCTTGATACCCGGCAGGCGCGCGTAGGGGGTAGGCTGACCTTCCTGCTGTTCCGCCAGTGAACGGACTTTCTCGTAGAGCGCGGTCCGTTCGAAATCGAGGGAATCCTCTTTCTCCAGCGCATCGCGAATCTCGCCGTCATCCATGCCCAGCCGGCCTTTCAGCGTGCGTACCGCCAGCTCGGTCTGTCCGGCCTGGCGTGAGCCAGGAATGATCAGGTCGCCGTCGAGGGCCAGCGGGATGCCGGAGAGCTGGCTCACCGCAGCCTGAAAGGCCGCGTTGCGGCTGGCGTACCAGCCCGCGTTGTAGTCGGCGAAGCGGTAGCGCAGGTCGGTGTAGTGGGCGGGGTAGCCGAGCAGGTGGGCGATGCCGAAGTAGACGCCGCCGCGCCGGGTGAACACCTCATGGCGGATCGAGCCGGCGACCGGGTAGGGGTAGCCCGCTGCATGCGCCTCGGCAAAGGCCACGCTGACCTGCATCGGCCCACCGGTATGCACCGGATTGAGACCGCCGAACAGCTCCCGGCCCAGCGGCGCCATGCTGATGAAATCCTCGTACAGCTCGCTCAGTTGGCGTTCGCTGCGCACTTGGTCGAGGCGTTCGGCGTAGGTTTCGCCGGTGGGCGAGGTCAGCTTCAGCCCCGCTGCGAGCAGAAAGCTGGGCACATGTAGCGCCGCGGCACGGCGTTCGATCTCCTCGCGGGCGATACGCGCCAGGTGGGGCACCTGCGGGTCAGCGTCGAAGGTCGACTCCTGGCCGATCACCGCCAGCGTGGCGCACAGGTTTTCGCGCGTTGCCGGCAGGTTCTGGGCCGCGAACGCCGCGGTGATGTCCGTGGCCCAGCCGTCGCGGTCGTGAGTGCCGGCGGGCATCAGCGTGACCAACTGCTGCTTGACGCTCGCCGGGGGCTGCTCGAAACCGGGCTGAGTCGCCTGCGAGCTGCAGCCGGCGAGCAGGGCCAGCAGCGCCACGCCCAGCCAGCGGCGGGGCGCGCGCCTCACAGGGCCGCGGTGACGAGCCTCAGGACGAGGGCGCCCGGCAGGCAGGGCCGGGGTGAAGGGCGGTAGGAGGGAAGTCGGCACGCGGGTCTCCATGGGCAAGAAGGGGTGATGATGCCCAGCCCGCGGTGGCTTGACCATGACGTGGGACATTTTTACGCCCTCTTTACGCCTCACGGCGCTTTTCGATCTCGAATTTTTACGTCGCCGGCATCGAGACTGAGCTTCCCCTGACCTGGAGTGCTCGGCATGTCCTACCTGATGCTGGCGATCGCCGCCGCCACCGCGCTGTATCTGGGAGTCGCCCTGTGGCGGCCGGAGCGGTTCTGAGATGAGTGCGCTGACGCTCTGCTATGCGCTGCTCATCGGCCTGGCGCTGCCCCTGGGCCTCTATATGGGCCGTGCGCTGGATACGCATCGCCCCAGCGCGCTGGATCGCCTGTTCGGGCCGCTGGAGGCGGCCCTGATGCGCCTGGCCGGCGTCGACCGACGCGCGTCGATGACCTGGTCGGCCTATCTGCTCGCGGTGTTGAAACTCCACCTGCTGCTGATCGTGCTGGCCTGGCTCGTCTTCATGGGCCAGGGGACGTTGCCGCTCAACCCCGATGGCATTCCCGGCATGCACTGGGATACGGCGCTGCATACGGCCGTCTCGTTCGCCACCAATACCAACCAGCAGCACTACTCGGGCCAGGCCCAGCTCTCCTATCTGAGCCAGACCCTGGCCATCGTCACCCTGCAGTTCCTGACCCCGGCCACCGGGCTCGCGGTGCTGCTGGCGATCACCCGCAGCCTGCTGCGCCGCCCCGCCGCGGCGGACAACGCGGCCGCCGGCGTGGGCAACTACTACCTCGACCTGACCCGCATCGTGATCCGGGTACTGCTGCCGCTGGCGCTGGTGACTGCCCTGGTCCTGGTATGGCAGGGCGTGCCGGCGACCTACCAGGGCGCCCAGCGGGTGACGATGCTCGAGGGTGGCGCACTGCAGACGATCCCTCGCGGGCCGGTGGCAGCGATGGTGGCGATCAAGCAGTTGGGTACCAATGGCGGCGGTTGGTACGGGCCCAATTCGAGCGTGCCGCTGGAGAACCCCACCGCGCTCGCCGACGTGGTCGAGAGCGTGGCCCTGCTGCTGATTCCGGTGGCCTCGCTGATCGCGGTGGCGATGATCAGCGGGCGCCGTCGGCTCCTGCTGGGGATCGGCGGGGTGATGCTGGCGCTGTCGCTGTCGAGCACCACGCTGGTGATGTTCTCCGAGCGCCTGCCCAATGCCGCACTCCACGGCCTGGCGCTGGCCGGGCCCAACCTGGAAGGCAAGGAGCTGCGCCTCGGCAGCGACCTCTCGCGTGGGGTAGCTGGACCACCCAGACCTCCAACGGCTCGGTCAACGCGATGCTCGACAGCTTCAATCCACTCGGCGGGTTGGGGCTTTTGATGGATATGTTCGTCAACGTCACCTTCGGCGGTATCGGCGTCGGCCTGATCGGCTATCTGCTCTACCTGATGCTGGCGGCGTTCATCGGCTCGCTGATGGTGGGGCGGGCGCCGGAGCTGTTCGGCAAGCCCCTGGAGACCCGTGAGATGCGCTGGATCTCACTGGCGATCCTGGCTCAGCCGCTCAGCGTGCTCGGTCTGAGCGCCCTGGCGGTGAGCTTCCCCGGCCTCGCCGGCATCAGCAACCCGGGCTATCACGGTCTCTCCCAGGTGCTCTACGAATACACCTCGGCGTTCGCCAACAACGGCTCGGGCTTCGAAGGTCTCGCCGACGCCACGCCGTGGTGGAACCTGAGCTGCGTGGTGGCGCTGGCGCTCGGGCGCTTCCTGCCCATGCTGGTGCCGCTGGCGGTAGCCGGTTGGCTGGCCGGTAAGCGCACGGCACCGCAGGGGCGCGGCAGCCTGGATCTGGAGAGCGGCGCCTGCGTCGGGCTCACCGCCGGGGTCATCGTCATCGTCAATCTGCTGGGGTTTCTGCCCGTACTGGTGCTGGGCCCCATCGCCGAACAGTTGAGCCTGGCCGGCTGAGCCCGCGCCCGGACATCACGAGGAGCTTCCATGACTCTGCTTGCCTCTGATACTGCCTCGCGCCGCGCGCGACCGGCACCGCTGTGGCTGATGGGCGAGGCCCTGCGCCGGCTCGACCCGCGCAGCCTGGCGCGCAACCCGGTGATGGCGGTGGTCGCCATCGGCACCCTGGTGTGTGCGCTCTACACCGCGCTGACGTTCGTCCGCGGCGAGAGCGGTACCGGCTTCGCCCTCGCCGTCAGCCTGATCCTGCTCGCCACGCTGCTGTTCGCCAATGCCGCCGAGGCCCTGGCCGAGTCGCGTGGCAAGGCCCACGCCGGTGCCCTGCGCGCCACCCGCGGCGAGTTGCAGGCACGCCGCCTGACCCAGAACGGCGAGGAGATGGTCGCCGCCGAGCGGCTGGCGGGGGGACCGCGTGGGGTGTCGCCGGCGAGCTGATCCCCGCCGACGGCGAGATCGTCGACGGGGCCGGCTCGATCAACGAATCCGCGGTCACCGGTGAATCGGCCCCGGTACTGCGCGAGGCGGGCACCGACAACAGCGGCGTCAGTGCCGGCACCAAGCTGCTCTCTCGACGAGTTGGTCATCGAGGTCAGCGTCGACCCCGGTGAGTCGCTGCTCGATCGCATGATCGCCCTGGTCGAGGGTGCCAGCCGCCGAAGCCCCCAGCGAGCTGGCGCTCTCGGTGCTGCTGTCGACGCTCACCCTGATCTTTCTGATCGTCGTCGTCACGCTGGTACCGCTGGCCCAGTTCGTGGGTATCTCGACTTCGCCGGTGATGCTGGTGGCGCTGCTGGTATGCCTGATTCCGACCACCATCGGCGGGCTCTTGCCGGCCATCGGTATCGCCGGGATGGAGCGCGCCATGCGGGCCAATCTGGTCGCCAAGTCGGGCAAGGCGGTGGAGATCGCCGGCAGCATCGACACCCTGCTGCTCGACAAGACCGGCACGATCACGCTCGGCGACCGCCGTGCCACCGAGTTCGCCGCCTGCCATGGGGTCGACCCGGCGCGGCTGCGCGAGGTCGCCGCGCTCTGCTCGCTCGAGGACCCCACGCCGGAAGGCCGCTCGATCGTGGTGCTGGCGAGAGCGCAGGGTGCGGCGCTGGTGCCTGTCGAACACGCCGACGTGGTGCCGTTCAGCGCCGCCAGCCGGGTCTCCGGGCTCGACTTCGCCGATGGCCGGCGTTGGCGCAAGGGCGCGCCCAACGCCATTGCCCGGCAGATAGAGGAAGCCGGTGGTCGCGTGCCGGAGGAGTTCGAGACGCTGGTCGAGCGCATCTCGCGCCACGGTGCCACCCCCCTGGCGGTGGCCGAAGAGGCGCGCCTGCTGGGCGTGATCGCGCTCTCCGACGTGATCAAGCCAGGTATCGCCGAGCGCTTCGCGCAGTTGCGCCAGATGGGCGTGAAGACGCTGATGATCACCGGCGACAACCCGATCACCGCCGCGGCGATCGCCGCCGAAGCGGGGGTCGACGACTACGTCGCCGAGGCGACCCCCGAGCGCAAGCTCGCGCTGATCCGCGAGGAGCAGGCCGCCGGGCGGCTGGTGGCGATGATGGGCGACGGCACCAACGATGCCCCGGCGCTGGCCCAGGCCGATCTCGGCCTGGCGATGAACTCGGGCACCCAGGCCGCGCGCGAGGCGGCCAACATGGTCGATCTCGACTCCGACCCCGGCAAGCTGCTCAGCGCAGTGGAGATCGGCAAGCAGCTGCTGATCACCCGCGGCGCGCTGACCACCTTCTCGCTGGCCAACGACGTGGCCAAGTACTTCGTCATCCTGCCGGCGATCTTTGCCGCCAGCGCGCCGGTGCTGGGCAGCCTCGACGTGCTCGATCTGCACTCGCCGCAGTCGGCGGTGCTGGCAGCGGTCATCTTCAATGCGCTGGTGATACCCGCGCTGATCCCGTTTGCCCTGCGTGGCGTACGCGTTCACGCGGCCTCGGCCAGCGCCATGCTGCGGCGCAATCTGCTGATCTACGGCGTCGGCGGCCTGTTGCTGCCGTTCCCGGCGATCAAGCTGATCGATCTGGCTCTCGGCGTCCTGATGTGACGCCCTGGCGCCTGATTAGCCCACTGCTTCTACCGCTTGGGAAAGATGTTCTCAGAAAAGGTCGTGAAAGACGCTCCGAGAGGGACAAGACGATGAGTGATGTGAAGATGGCCGATGAGACTGGCGCGGCCGGCGCACCGACCCGGGCTGGCGCCGGCTGGGGCTCGGCGCTGCGTTTCACGCTCGCCATGGCGCTGCTGCTGGGCCTGCTCTACCCGCTGGCTGTGGTCGGGCTGGGGCAGTGGCTGTTTCCCCATCAGGCCAACGCCAGCCTGTTGGCCGATTCCCAGGGGCGGGTGCTCGGCTCGACGCTGGTGGGGCAGGCGTTCACCGGCGAGCGCTACTTCCAGGGCCGGCCCTCGGCGGTGGATTACGCCGCCGACACCCTCGGCGGCTCCAATCTGGCGCCGAGCAATCCGGCGCTGCGTCAGCGCGTCGAAGCCGATGCCAAGCGCATCACGGACCGCGACGGTCTGGCGCCGGGTCGGATACCGGGGGATCTGCTGACCGCCTCGGGCTCCGGAATCGACCCGCACATCAGCCCCCAGGCAGCGGCGATCCAGATCGCCCGGGTGGCCCGCGCCCGCGGCCTGCGCGAGGCGGATGTCCGCGCGCTGGTGGCGCGCTATAGTGACAGCGGCGGGCTTGGCCAGCCGCGGGTAGCGGTGCTGCCGCTCAATCTGGCCCTCGATGGCATCGCCGTGCGGCCGCTGCCATGAGCCTGCGCGGCGCGTGCCGGGCATCTGCCGGTGTACCGTGTCGTCCCTGTCGGAGCCCTGTGTGAATCACACCCAAGATCCCCCGCGTCCGGACCCGGATGCGCTGCTGGCCACCACCCAACACGGCGCTGCGCTACGCATCTTTCTGGGTGCCGCGCCGGGCGTGGGCAAGACCAGCGCCATGCTACGTACCGCCCGCGAGCGTCACGAGCGCGGCGAGGAGGTGGTACTGGGGGTGATCGAGGCCCACGGGCGCGCCGAGACCGAGCAGCTGTGCGTCGGGCTCGAGCAACTGCCACCGGTGACGCGCGACTACCGCGGCCGTGGCTATTCGGAGTTCGATCTCGACGCAGCGCTGGCCCGGCGTCCGGCGATCCTGCTGGTCGATGAGCTGGCCCACCGCAATATTCCCGGTGGGCGCCACGCGCGGCGCTGGCAGGATATCGAGGAGCTGCTCGATGCGGGCATCGAAGTGTGGACCACGCTCAATGTCCAGCACGTCGAGCGGCTCAATGACGACGTCGCTCGGATCACCGGCGTGCGCATGCGCGAAACGGTGCCCGACGCGCTGATCGCCCGGGCCCGCGATCTGTCTTTGATCGATCTCACCCCGCAGGAACTGATCGAGCGGCTCAAACAGGGCAAGGTGTATGTCCCCGAGCAGGCCCGTGCGGCGCTGGCGCGCTACTTCTCCCCGGGTAACCTGACCGCGCTGCGTGAGCTGGCGCTACAGGTGATGGCGGAACGGCTCGATAGCGATGTGCGTCGGGTGATGGATGCCGGCGGTGTCGCCGGGCCCTGGCCGGTGCGCGCGCGTCTGCTGGTGGCGGTGGAGGGGCGACGCGGCGACCAGGCGCTGCTGCGCGCCGCCAGCCGCTGGGCGCAGCGCCATCAGGCGCCGTGGGTGGTGGTGCTGGTGACGCCGCTGCGCGAGCTCGATGCCGCGGCGGCCGGCGAGGTGGGCACGCTGCGCCAGCAGAGCGAACAGCTTGGCGGCCGTTGGGAGACCCTGCGCGGTGACGATCCGCTGGCCGAGCTGCTCGAATACGCCACGCGCCACAATGTCACCACGCTGATGCTCGGACGCACCCCGCTCAAGTGGCGCTGGTGGCAGGCGCCGCTGGTCGATCGTCTGCTCGCCCGCCGTCCGCCGTTCGATCTGATCCTGCTCGCCGAGGCGCCCGCGGCGGCGTCGCGGCGTACCCGGCAGTGGCGCTGGCCGCGCTGGCGCGAGGGGCTATGGCCGCTGGCCAGCGTGGCCCTGGCGGCAGCGGTAGCGGCGGGGCTGTCGAGCCTGCTCGATCTGGCCAACCTGTCACTGGTGTTCCTCGCCGCGGTGCTGGCCTGCGCGCTCAAGGCGGGGACCCGCGCGGCGATGCTGGCGGTGGCGCTGAGCGCGCTGGTCTACAACTTCTTGTTCACCGAGCCGCGCTTCAGCCTGGCGATGATCCATCAGGACCAGGTGCTCACGGTGCTCGTGTTCTGCCTGGTCGCGGCGGTGGCCGGGCAGCTCGCCGGCAAGGTGCGGCGCCAGCTGCTGCTGCTGCGCCAGAGCCGGCATCAGATCCAGGAGATGCTGTCGATCTCACGTGCCCTGGCGGCGGCGGTGGACCGCGAGCGGGTCCGCGAGATCGCGGTCAAGGTGCTGGCGGACCAGCTCGAGTTGCCGTGCGTGTTCGTCGATAGCCCCGAGGCCGAAGCGCCGCCGCGGGTCAGCGCCTCGCACCCCGGCACCCTCTCACTCGACGCCGCGACGCTGCAGGCGGCGCACTGGAGTCAGCGCCACGCCCGTCCCAGTGGCTACGGCACCCAGACCCTGGCCGCGCAGCGCTGGCGCTTCGTGCCGATCCTCGAACAGGGCGCGGGCGAGGGGGGTGTGCCGGCGGTGCTGGGGCTGGCGCTCGGCGAGCGCGGGGCGGGGCTCGACGAAGCCGAGGAGGCGCTGGTGGCCAATCTGGTCAATCAACTGGGCGCCGCGCTGGCGCGCACTCGGCTGGTCGAGGAGCTTGGCGCGGCCAGGCTGGCGGAAGAGAACGAACGCCTGCGCTCGGCGCTGCTGTCGTCGGTCTCCCACGACCTGCGCACGCCGCTGGCGGCGATCATCGGCTCCGCCAGCGCGCTGCGCGATCTCTGGGCCGAACTGGCGGAAACCGATCGCCGCGAGCTGCTCGACGGCGTGCTCGGCGAGAGCGAACGCCTCAACCGCTATTCCAGAACCTGCTCGACATGACCCGGCTCGGACACGGCGGGCTCAAGCTCGAGCGCGACTGGGTCGCCCTCGCCGATATCTTCCACTCGGCGCTCAAGCGCCTGGGCTCGGTGGTCGAGCCGCTGCGCATCGAGCGTCACCTCGACCCCCAGTTGCCACTGCTCTACGTGCATCCGGCGCTGATCGAACAGGCGCTGATCAACGTGATCGAGAATGCCGCGCGTTTTTCGCCGCCGGGCGGGCGGCTGCGGCTGGTGGGCGAGCAGGCGGGGGAGTGGATCGTGATCCGGGTCGCCGATCAGGGGCCGGGTATCCCGGAAGCGCTGCGTGAGCGTATCTTCGACATGTTCTTCAGCGGTGGCGACGGCGACCGGGGGCCCCAGGGCAGCGGCCTGGGTCTGGCCATCTGCCGCGGCATGGTCGGCGCCCATGGTGGCGAGATCCATGCCCGCGCGGCGGACTGGGGTAGCGGCAGCGAGATCGTGATTCGGCTGCCGCTGTGGGCGCTGCCCGAGACCGACACGACGCCCGAGATCGATATCAAAAGGGAGAGCCAACCCCGTCATGACTGATGTCTCCCCCGAGCGCGGGCCGCGCCTGCTGGTGATCGAGGATGACCGCCAGATTCGGCGCTTTCTACGCATCAGTCTCTGCTCCCAGGGCTTCGAGGTGGAGGAGTGCGAGAGCGGTGCCGCCGGGGTGGCGGCGTTCAACCGCCAGCCGCCGGCGCTGGTGCTGCTCGATCTCGGCCTGCCCGACGTCGACGGCATGGAGGTGCTCGATGCCCTGCGCGCCCAGAGCGAGGTGCCGGTGCTGGTGGTCTCGGCCCGCGGCAGCGAGCGCGAGAAGGTCGCCGCCCTGGATGCCGGCGCCAACGACTACGTGACCAAGCCGTTCGGTATCCAGGAACTGCTGGCGCGGGTGCGTGTGGCGCTGCGCGCGCCTGCCCCCGGTGTCGCCCCCACGCTTTACCAGCTGGGCGAGCTGACGCTGGATATCGCCGGGCACCGTGTCACCCGTCGCGGTGAAGCGCTGCACCTGACCCCGCGCGAGTTCAGCGTGCTGGCGATGCTGGCGCGCCAGCCGGACCGGGTGGTCACCCAGCATCAGCTGCTGGCCGAGATCTGGGGACCGGTGCATGTCCACGACACCCACTATCTGCGCATCGTCATCAGCCGCTTGCGCCACAAGCTGGGCGACGACCCCGACGCGCCGCGCCTGATCCAGACCGAGCCGGGGATCGGCTACCGCCTGGTGGCGACGCCCTGAGTCGAGCCGCTCGCCGCGCCGTTCAGAGGGGGGTTACAAATTCGACGAGCGAAGGCGAGACAAGGCGAAATCGGCCGAAAAGACGGAGTTTACGTGGTGTAAATGAGTATTTTGAGGCCGATTTTAACGCCGTATTGCCGAGCGCAGGCATTTTGTAAAGACCCTCTCAGGGCAGCGCCTTCACCAGGTCGGAGCCGGCCAGCGCCGGGCTCCGACTCTCGTGCAGCTTGCCATCGCCATCCTCCTGGATGAACAGCACCGCCAGATGCTGGGCCCGCGCCACCGCCATACCCGCCTGCTGACCCAGGCAGAGCATCGCCGTGGCCCAGGCGTCGCCCAGGCGCGGGTCGCTGCCGATCACACTGGCCGAGACCAGATCGTGGGTCACCGGGGCGCCGGTGCGCGGATCGAGGATATGCGAGTAGCGCCGGCCCGCCTCATCGAAGAAGTGGTGATAGGTGCCCGAGGTATTGATCGACACCCCCGACGTGCCAGTGATCTCCAGCACCCGCTCGACCGCCATGTGATCCGGCGAGGGACGCTCGATCGCCACCTTCCAGGTGCTGCCATCCGGCTTGCGCCCGCGTGCCAGCATGTCGCCACCGAACTCGATCAGATAGGCCTGGATGCCGGCATTCTCCAGCACCTGACGCAGGCGCCACAGAGTGTAACCCTCGCCCATCGAGGACATGTCCACCGAGAGCCCGGGCAGCGTCTTGCGGACCCGGTCCTGTGTCGGGTCGAGCTGCAGATGATCGAAGCCGATTTTGTCCAGGGTCGCCGCGATACGCGCCGGGCTCGGCGGCTGGAAGTGATCGGCGCGAAAGCCCCACAGATCGAACAGCGGCGCGATGGTGGGGTCGTAGCAGCCCCGCGATTCACGATGCACCGTGCGTGCGATCGACAGCAGCTGGACGACATCGCTGGGGAGCGTCTGCCACTGGGTGGAGGAGCCGCGGTCGAAGCGCTCGATCAAGGAGTCGTCGCGGTAGTTGGAGATCCACAGGTCGACCTGTTGCAGCGCCTGATCGATTTGCTCTTCGAGCGCTTTGGGTCGACCTCGCGCTGCGACCACCAGCTGATGTGATAGGTCGTGCCCTCCGCCGCCCCCGCCAGCTTGTGGATCTCCGGCGGACGCGAACAGCCTTCCAGCAGCAGTATGGCGAACAGCGTGATGACGGTGATGAGCCAGCCGAGGTGGCGGCGACAGAGGGCAGTGGGCGAGGAAAGATGAAGCATCGCGGGGTGACCTGAGATGAGCAGCGGTAAACGGCGTTCATTATCGCAGATCGGCTGACGAGCGGGCTGCTCGTGCGCGGCAGATGGCGGATCGTCGCCCTCTCGCTTGACATGAGACGCGCTTTAAGTTTCGATTCGATCTCAATTATCTTTCGAAGTGAAAGAATGCCGAAACGTGATACCGCCCAGAGACGTCACGCCATCCTTGCCTACGTCAACGCTCATGGCGAGACACCGGTGGAGGCGCTGGCGTCGCGCTTCGCCATCTCCGAGGTCACGGTGCGCAAGGATCTCGCCACCCTGGAGAGCAGCGGCCTGCTGCTGCGCCGCTATGGCGGAGCGGCGCCGCTGCCCCAAGAGATGCTGGCCGAACCGGCGCAGACGCTCTCGCCCCACAAGCGTGCCATTGCCCGCGCCGCCCGGGCGCGTATCCGCGAGCACAACCGCATCATCGTCGACAGCGGCACCACCACGGCGGCGCTGATCGGTGAACTCGGCGGCCTGCGCGGGCTGGTGGTGATGACCAACTCCCTCGCCGTGGCCGGCGCCCTGCGCGAACTCGAACCCGAGCCGGCGCTGCTGATGACCGGCGGCACCTGGGACCCGCACTCCGAATCCTTTCAGGGCCAGGTCGCCGAACAGGTGCTGCGCGCCTACGACTTCGATCAGCTCTTCGTCGGTGCCGACGGCATCGACATCGACCGCGGTACCACCACCTACAACGAGCTGTTCGGCCTCACCCGCGTGATGGCGGAGGTCGCCCGCGAGGTGGTGGTGATGGTCGAGGCCGACAAGCTCGGCCGCCGTATTCCCAATCTGGAACTCCCCTGGGCTCGTATCGACACCCTGGTGACCGACTGGCGCCTCGCGACGGCGGATGCCGCCGCCATCGAGGCCCAGGACGTGACGCTGGTGGTCGCCGACGCGCCCCAATAATCTCGAGGACATCGAACATGTGTGGAATCGTCGCCGCGCTGGCAGCGCGCAACGTGCAGGGCATCCTGCTGGAAGGGCTCAAGCGGCTCGAATATCGCGGCTACGACAGCGCCGGCATGGCGGTGCTGGGCGGCGATGGTGCGCTGGCACGCCGGCGCGCGCTGGGCAAGGTCGCGGCGCTGGAGGAGAAGCTCGCCGCGGAGGATCTCAAGGGGCATATCGGTATCGCCCACACCCGCTGGGCGACCCACGGCAAACCCTCCGAGGCCAACGCCCACCCGCACGTCGCCGGACGCCGTCTGGCGCTGGTGCACAACGGCATCATCGAGAACTATGAACCGCTCAAGCGCGATCTCGAGGCCGAGGGCGTGGTGTTCGACTCCGAGACCGACACCGAGGTGGTGGCGCATCTGCTCGAACGCGCCTTCGATGCCCACGGCGATCTGCTCGCCGCGGTGCAGGCGACCCTGGCCCGGATCGACGGCGCTTACGCGCTGGCGGTGATGCACGTAGAGGCGCCGCGCGAGATCGTCGGCGCGCGCAAGGGCAGCCCGCTGGTGGTCGGCGTAGGGATCGACGAGAACTTCCTCGCCTCCGACGCCCTGGCGCTTTTGCAGGTCACCGACCGCTTCATCTATCTGCAGGAGGGCGACGTGGTGCGCCTCTCTGACGCCCACGGTATCGAGATCCACAGTGCCGACGGCGAACGCGTCGAGCGCGAAGCTCATGTCTTCGAGCATGGTGACGGCGCCGCCAGCCGCGGCGAGTATCGCCACTTCATGCTCAAGGAGATCCATGAGCAACCGGCGGTGGTCGCCGCCACCCTGGAGGGGCGCCTCAGCGGTAGCCGGGTACTGGAGAACAGCTTCGGTGTCGACGCCAAGGCACTGTTCGAGCGCGTCGAGCAGATCCATATCATCGCCTGCGGCACCAGCTACCATGCTGGCCTGGTGGCGCGCTACTGGCTGGAGAAGCTGGCCGGCATCCCGACCCAGGTGGAGGTCGCCTCGGAGTATCGCTACCGCGAAGTGGTGGTGCCGAAAAACACCCTCTTCGTCACCCTCTCCCAGTCCGGGGAGACCGCCGACACCCTGGCCGCGCTGCGCTACGCCAAGGGCCGCGCCGACGGTCAGCGCTATCTCGGCGCGCTGGCGATCTGCAACGTACCGGGCAGCTCGCTGACCCGTGAATCGGATCTGGCGCTGATGACCCAGGCCGGGCCGGAGATCGGCGTCGCCTCGACCAAGGCGTTCACCACCCAGCTGGTGGCGCTGTTGCTGCTGACCCTGGCGCTGCGCCGCGAGCGCGGTGATGCCCGCGAGACGGCGCTGGTACAGGCCCTGCGTGGGCTGCCGGCGCTGCTCGAACAGGCGCTGGAGATGGATGGCCCGATCGCCGAGCTGTCGGAAGCCTTCGCCGAGAAGCACCATGCGCTTTTCCTGGGCCGGGGCACCCAGTTCCCGATCGCCCTGGAGGGCGCGCTCAAGCTCAAGGAGATCTCTTACATCCACGCCGAGGCCTATCCGGCGGGGGAGCTCAAGCATGGCCCGCTGGCGCTGGTCGACGCTGATATGCCGGTGATCGCGGTGGCGCCCAACGACGAGCTGCTGGAGAAGCTCAAGTCTAACCTGCAGGAAGTGCGCGCCCGTGGCGGTGAACTGTTCGTCTTCGCCGACGCTGACGTCGGGCTGACCGCCGCCGACGACCTGCGCGTGCTGCACCTGCCGCAGATCGACGAAGTGCTCGCGCCGATTCTCTACACCCTGCCGCTGCAGCTGCTCTCCTACCATGTCGCCGTGCTCAAGGGCACCGACGTGGATCAGCCGCGCAACCTGGCCAAGAGCGTGACGGTGGAATAGATCGCGCCGACGCGACGGGCCCCAGCGGGGCCCGTCGTGCCAGCCGTTGCCTCGAATCATCCCTGACGCCAGACAGCCTGACTTCTCCCCCGCGCATACCGATCTCCGAAGGCGTCAATCCGGCGATGGCGCACCGCCAAATCGTTATGTTATAACTTCGCGCTTCTCGGCCTTTCCAGCAGGAGCGTGGCGTGGTGCCCGAGCCCAATGAGCCCGTGTTGCGGGTGGACAATCTGTCGGTGCGCCTCGGCGCGCAGCGCGTGGTGGATGGTCTCGACTTCACCGTCGGCGCCGGTGAGCGCGTCTGTCTGATCGGCCCCTCGGGTTCGGGCAAGTCGCTCACCGCGGCGGCGATCCTCGGTATCACCCCCTCCACGGCGAGCGTCGGCGGCAGCATTCGCCTCGGTGCACATGAGGTCGCTGGTGTGGCGGCGACGCGGCGTCCGCGTACGCTGCGCATCGGCATGGTGTTCCAGAACACCCAGGCGGCCTTGAATCCGCTGGTGAGCGTGGGGGCCCAACTGAGTGAGCCATTCGTGCGCTTCCATGGGCTGTCGCGCCGGGCGGCACGTGCCGCCGCCGCCGAGCTGCTGACGCGCACCTCACGGCGGCCACCGAGCTGTTGACGCGCTCGCCCGCTGAACTCTCCGGTGGCCAGCGCCAGCGGGTCTGTGTGGCGCTGGCATTGGCCTGCAAGCCTTCACTGATCGTGGCCGACGAGCCGACCACGGCGCTGGATGCGCTGACCCAGGCCGAGGTGCTGACGCTGCTGCACGAGACCACCGGTGGCGCCGGGAAGCCTGCGCTGCTGTTCATCTCCCACGACATGGGGGCGGCCAGCCGGCTGTGCCAGCGCGCGGTGATCCTGGAGCAGGGGCGGATGATCGAGAGTGGCCCGCTGGCGGATCTGGTTGCGTCACCCCAGCAGCGCTTCACCCGCGAGCTGGTGGCCGCGATGCGCAGCGCCGAGATAGCGCCCGAGATGCTGGCGGCAACTGACGCCTACTCCACCTCCGGCGCTGCTGCGGTAGGGGCGCGATGAGATACCAAGACGATTGTCACTCGGAGCGAGGCGCCAATGTCGCCCGGCCGGACGCCGATGGCTCTTCTCTAAACGCTGACGGCTCTCTCCTTAGCGCTGATGGCTCTTGTTTAAACGCTGACGGCTCTCTTCTGCGCGTCAGCGGGCTGAGCCGCTGGGTGGCCGGGCCGCGGCGCTGGGGCTGGCGGCGAGAGCGGCAGCCGATCTTGAAGGCGGTGGATTTCGCCATCCGCCCGGGAGAGTTGATCGGTCTCGCCGGGGTCTCCGGGGCGGGCAAGTCGACGCTACTCAATCTGATGCTGGGTCTGTCACGTGCCGACAGCGGCGAAATCTGGTGCCAGGGCCGGCGCATTCGGCCCGGCTCGGTGCGCGCGCTGCGCTGGTATCGCCGGGTGGTGCAGTACATTCCGCAGGACCCCGCTGCCTCCCTCGACCCGCGTATGCGAGTCCGTGAACTGGTGCGCGAGCCGCTGGTGCATCTGGGTATCGATGGCGATCACCAGCGGCGGGTGAGCGAGGCGCTGGCGCAGGTGGGGCTGGATGGTAGCTTTCTCGAGCGCCGCCCCGACTCGCTCTCGGGCGGGCAGGCGCAGCGCGTGGCGATCGCCCGGGCGATCGCGGTGCGGCCCCGGCTGCTGTTGGCGGATGAGCCGCTGAGCGGGCTCGACCTGCCGGTCCAGGCCATGGTCACCCAGGTACTCAAGTCGCTCAATCATGACGCCGGCATTGGTCTTTTGCTGATCTCCCACGATCTTTCGGTGGTGTGCCGGCTGTGCCAGCGCACGCTGATCCTCGATGCCGGCGAGATCATCGAAGACCGCCCCACTGCGGCACTGTTCCGCCAGCCCGCCCAGGCGCACACCGCGGCGCTGCTGCGCGCCGCCACGACCTTTTCTACCGCCTTGTCCACGCCCTTGCCGTCCTCGGAGACCGCCGGGCGCCGCCCCACGACCCAGGAGATCCCCTTGTGACCTTCCCTGCCACTGCGACTTTCGGCACCGCTGCGACGCCCCGGCGCGCCTCGGCCACACGCCACCCGGTCAGCCTGCTGCGGCGTGCCCTGACGCTGCCGCTGATGGTGCTGTCGTTCTCTCTTCTCGCCGGCTGCGGGCAGGATGAGGAGACCTCGGCGGCGCGTGACGATGCCCCCGAGAAGACGCAGGAGCAGGATCGACGCATCCGCGTCGCCATGCTGCAGCCGCCGCGCTCCGGGCTCAATCCGCTCACCGACGACGCCTTCAAGCTGTCGCGCTGGCGCACCGCCGAGACGCTGATTCGGCTCGATGCCGATGGCGATCCGCAGCCGTTTCTGGCCACCGAATGGGAGCAGCTCGATCCCCAGACCTGGCGCTTCACCATCCGCCCGGACGTGACCTTCCATGACGGCACCGCGCTGACTGCCGAGCGCGTGGTGGCCTCGCTCACCGCCGCGACCAACGCCGTGCCCAAGCCGCGCATTCTCGATGGGGTCGAGATGCACATCGAGGCCGACGGCGAGAACGCGGTCATCGTGCGCACCGCGGATACCGATCCTCTGGTGCCCAATCGGCTCTCCAGCCCGCAGCTGGCGATCATGGCGGCGAGAGCCTACGCCCAGGCGGGTCACGTCGACCCCACCCGCGCGGGTACCGGGCCCTTCGTGCTCACCGACATCAACGGCACCCAGAGCGCTACCCTCGAGCGTTACGACGGCTACTGGGGCGAGCGTGCCGAACTCGCCGGCATCGATGCCGACTACGTGCCCGATGGCACCGCCCGTGGCGCCGCGCTGCGCACCGGTACGGCGGATGTGGTCGAAGCGGTACCGGTCTCGCAGGTGGCGCTGATCGACCCATCGCTGATTCACGAAGTGCCGATGCCGCGCACCAACACCCTCTATCTCAATACCGCCTCCGGGCCGTTCCAGGACCCGAGCCTGCGTGCGGCGGCGCGTGAGGCACTGGATCGTGGCGCCATCGTGCGCACCGTTTACGAGGGGCGCGCCGATGTCGCCGAGGGGCTGCTGGGCCCGGCGCTGGCCTGGGCGAGCGAGGTACGCCAGCCTGTTCAGCGCACCGCGGCCGCCGAGCCGAAGGGGGCTTCCATCACCCTGGCCACCTTCACCGACCGTGCCGAGTTGCCGGAAGTGGCCGTGCTGCTCGAACAGCAGCTCGAGGCGGCGGGCTTCGATGTTCAGCAGGAGGTGCGCCAGTACGCGCATATCGAATCCGACATGCTGGCGGGCAAGTTCGACGCCTTCATCCTGTCGCGGGCGACCCTGCTCGACTCCGGCGACCCGGTCGCCTACATGGTCAGCGACTTCTCCTGCGCGGGCTCGTTCAACATCGCCCAGCTGTGCGACCCGGCGATCGATGCGGCGCTGGCCAAGGCCGGCGATCTGCCGCCGGGGCCCGAGCGTCGCCAGGCGATCATCGCTGCCGAGGCCGCGATCCTGAAAACGGACGCCGCGGTACCCATGCTCCACGAGCGGGTGATCCAGGGCGAGGCCACCGATGTGGTCGGGGCGCTGCGCGACCCGCGCGAGCGTGAGTTGATCGACGAGCACACCCACTTCCGTCAGGCTGATGATGCCCGCTAGTCAGCCAGCGAGTGTGACCCCGCGGTCTGCCGGGGTGGCTTGGCGATGGGTGGCGTGGCGCTGGGCGTCGTGGCAGCGCCTGCTGCCGACGCTGTCGCGGCTGGTGACGCTGGCCGGCGTGGTGGTACTGGTGGGGCTGCTGCCGTGGCTCTCCGGGCGCGATCCGGCGCTCAGCATTCTGCGCGCCCGCGCCGGCGATCAGAATCCGAGCGCGGAGGCGCTGGACGCCATCCGTGCCCAGCTCGGCCTGGCTATGGGGCCGTTCGAGAAGTTGGGGCACTGGCTGAGCGGGCTTGCGCACGGCGATGCCGGTGTCTCCTGGATCTCCGGCACCCCGGTGCTGCCGGGCATGCTGCAGGCGTCACAGGTCTCGCTGACGCTGATGGCGGCAGCGCTGGGCGTGGCGCTGGTGGTCACCTTGCTGATCTGTCTGCCGACGCTCAAGCGCGGGCTAGCCGGCGAGGCGACGCCGACCTCCGGCGCGCTGGGGGCGGCGCTCACCGCGCTGCCGGAGTTTCTGCTCGCGGCGCTCTTGCTGGTGGTATTCGCCGCCTGGCTACGCTGGCTGCCGCCCTATGGCTGGGGTGACTGGCGCCATCTGATTCTGCCGGCGGTGGCCCTCGGTCTGCCTGGCGGTGGGCTGCTCGGGCGTCTGTTCAGCGATGCGCTGACGGCGGCGTTCTCCGAGCGCTGGGTGGTGACCTGGCACGTGGCCGGTTTTGCGCGCCGGCGTATCGCCCTGGCGGCGATCCAGCGCACCCTGCCCAGCCTGCTGCCGCAGGTGGGTCTGGTGATGGTGGGGCTGACCGGTGGCGCGATCGCGGTGGAGCAGGTGTTCTCCATTCCCGGACTGGGGCGGGCCACCCTGGGGGCGGCCTCGGCGCAGGACCTGCCGGCGCTGCAGACCGGTATTCTCATACTGATCGTCATCGCCATCGTACTCGGCGGGAGCGCCAACCTGTGCCGCGGCCTGCTGCTGGGGCGCACCCTGCGTGCCGGCGCGGTGCCGGTGGTAGTGAAGCCACCCCATCCCGGGCGCTGGCGCTGGCTGGTACCTGCGCTCGCGGCGTTAGCGCTCGCGCTGATCATCGTCGCGGGGTTGGGGCGCGACCCGCTGAGTTCGGCCTACCTGCGGCTGCAGCCGCCGAGCCTGGCGCTGCCGCTGGGAGCCGACGGGATCGGTCGCGACTTCTGGCGCGGGTCAGCCATGGCGCGCTCTCGACCATGGGCATGGCGCTGCTGGCGGTGGGCATCAGCTTTTTGCTCGAGTGACGATCGGACTGATGCCGCGTCTCGCCGCCGGGCCGATCGAGTCACACAATGCCAACCCCGCCGGTGATCGCCGGGCTGATCGTCTCCGGCCTGCTGGGACCGAGCGCCAGCGGTGCGGTGATCGCGGTCACCCTGGTCAGCTGGGCGTCACTGGCGGCCCATACCGCGGCGCTGGTGGCCGAGACGCTGGGCCAGCCACCATGTGCGCATCACCCCCGATGCTCGGGGTGGGGCGGCTGCGGCTGCTTACCCGCTATCTGCTGCCGGCGGTGGTCGGCCCGGTGTTCCGCCACGCCATGCTGCGCCTGCCGGGCACTGCACTGGCACTGGCGGCGCTGGGCTTTCTCGGGCTGGGACCACGGCCACCGGCACCGGAGTGGGGGCTGCTGCTGGCCGAGAGCCTGCCCTATCTCGAACGCGCGCCCTGGGCGGTACTGGTACCCGCGCTGGCGCTGGTGCTGATGTCGATCCTGGCGGTCTCGCTCTCCAGCGCCGGGTCGTTACCGCGGCGGCGGCGGGCGGCAGCGCCGGTTTCAGCCTGAACGCCTGTGGCTACCGTGTTCGCGTAAGTGGGTCTCAGCTACCCGCATACGAGCGCATCGTCTGCTGGTTCCAGGTCTCGAAGTGATCGAACATGGCCTGGCGCGCCAGGTCGGGGTCCCTCGCCTTGATCGCTGCGACGATAGCGATATGGGTTTCGTTGGTCTTCTTGAGGGACTGGGGGGATTGGCGCGCGAGCACGCGGCGGTGGTGAAGCACTTTTTTCAGCACCGACGAGAGTCCTTGGAAAATGATCAGAATGGCAGGGTTGCCGGCCATGATCGCCAACTGTTCGTGGAACTCGTAGTCGGCCTGGAGGCCGTCGTTGATATCCGTGGTGGTAACGATGCGCTCGCAGAGCTGCTCCAGCGTTTCCAGCTCCTGGGCGGTGTGATGCGTTGCCGCGGCCTGGATGATCTCGCGTTCGAACATCTCCCGCGCCGTTTCCATGTGATCGACGGAGATATAGTTCAGCTTCAAGGCCAGTTCGAAGTAGAGCTGGATGAAGACGGGCTCGGGCATTTTCAGGAAGGTGCCCGAGCCCCCGGCGCTCGATGAATCCCAGGCTCTGGAGCACCGATAGCAGATTCCTGACCGATGAGCGATGCATCGAGAAACGCTCGCACAGCGTTCTTTCCGGCGGCAGTTTCAGACGTCCATCACGGGACAGTTCCGATACCGAAACGAAGTCGTGCAATTTGGCCAGAAGGTCGGAATCAATCTCGCTCATAGGCGTTCCAGTCGCTGCCGTCGGTCGAAAGAGGTCGGCGGCAGCTTAGCATGTCAATGAATGTGCATACCGCCGTTCACATCGATCGTGGCGCCGGTGATATAGCTGGAGAGATCGCTGGCCAGGAACAGAAAGGCATTGGCGACATCGTCGGGTAGACCGAGCCGCTTGAGCGGAATCCCTTCGAGGATCGGAGCCTTCATCTCTTCGGTCAACTTGCCGGCGGTGATGTCGGTATCGATCAGCCCGGGCGTCACCGAATTGACGCGGATGCCAAAGGGCCCCAGCTCGCGGGCCATCGCCTTGCCCAGGCCCAGCATCCCGGCTTTGGCGGCGCTGTAGTGGGGGCCGCCGAAAATACCGCCGCCGCGCTGCGCGGAAACCGAAGAGGTGTTGGCGATCGCGCCACCGCCCGCTGCCTTCATGTGCGGCACCACGGCCTGGGACATGTAGAGCATACCGCGCAGGTTGACGTCGAGGATGCGGTCGTAGCCCTCGGGGTCGATCTCTTCGAACTTCACCGGCTGGGTGATACCGGCGTTGTTGATGAGCACATCGATCTTGCCGAATCGTTCGAGCGCGCGCTCGACCACGTCGCGGCACTCCTCGCGGCGGGTGACATTGGCCACCACCACCAGACAGCGCTCGGGATCGAACGTCTGGCGTACCGCATCGCAGGCCGCCTCGTCGATATCGGAAATGACTATGTTCGCCCCGTGTTCGTAGAACAGGCGAGCGGTCTTCAAACCGATACCACGGGCACCGGCCGCGCCAGTGATGAGGCAGACCTTGTTGTCGAGAAGCATGCGGGTATCTCCAGGCATTATTGAAGGTTGTCGAGCCATTCGAGGGAACGGCCGAGTTTTTCCTCTATCAGATCGAGAGGCAGTGGCTTGGCGTCCCGCCAGGGTTGCGCCTGGGGGTCCCGATGGAGCCGGAAGGGAAGTTCCAGCGAGAACGGCCGCTCGGCGGCCATGAGGGCGCGGAGCACGCGGGCCTCGTCGATATCGCCGTCGCCGAGTTCGGTGAAGTCGTACCCGTCAGCCGTGCGGCGGCAGGGCTTGATGTGGAAGTGATCCGCCAGCGGCAGGGCCTGCTCGATGTCCGCCTCGGGGGAGCGTGCGGGCTGGTGCGAGAGCAGGTTGCCGCAGTCGTAGTTGATGCCGAAGGTCGCTTCATCGAGGGTGGCCATCAGCGCCGGGATGTCGCCGGCGTGATCGAGCATGTTGGGTTCGCCGTTGCCGGGATTCTCGAGCAGGATGCGCACGCCATGGTGGCGCGCGATATGGCCGATCCGCTCGGCGTGGGCAAGAAAGCGGGCCCGATTGCCGAGCGCCGCGGCATTGGTGATGACGAACTGGGCGCCGAGTGCCGCAGCGAATCGGCAGCGCGCTTCGAGTCGCTCCGGGGCGTTATCGAGCCCGAGATCGATATGGCCGGAGAAGTAGCGGCAACGCTGATCGAAAGCGCGCATCTCGCGACACAGATCGTCGGCCAACGCCAGGTTCAGGTCGGCATCGGTGAACGCCTCCACGTAGCCGTCGATGAAGGCGAATTCGACGTGTTGTACGCCGCAGCGGGCCAGGGACGGCAGGATGCGGTCGAAGCCGTAACCGTCGTAGGCCGCCGTGCTGACGGAAAACGAAAGCGCTCTCATGCCTGGCCGCCTCCCTCGGGATCGCAGCCATTGAGCCGGCGATAGGTGCGGATCAACTGGCTGTCGTCCAGACGGCCTTCGCCCCCCTCGGCCGTGGCGACGAAGAGCTGATGCGCGCTGTGGGCGAGAGGCGTATAGGCCTTGGACGAGTCGGCGGCGTCGCAGACGATGCCCAGGTCCTTGCAGAAAATATCGATGGCGCTGGTGACGTCTCCCGGCGGCGCGACCATTCGCGGCCCCCGGTCGCGCAGCATCCAGCTCGAGGCCGCCGACCCCTGGACCAGCTCGAGGGCGATCTGCCGGTCTATGCCGCTTTTCTCGGCTAGGGCCAGCGCTTCCGCCGCCGCTGCGATATGCACCCCGCACAGTAGCTGGTTGACCGCTTTCATCGCTGCGCCCTGCCCGGGGCGATCGCCGACCTCGAAGATCGCCTGGCCGAGGATGTCGAACAGCACACGACAGCGCGCGAGTGATGGCGCATCGCCGGCGGCCATGATGCTGAGCGTGCCGGCTTTCGCCCCGACCACGCCGCCCGACACCGGGGCATCCACGTAGTGAAGATCCGGCCGCACTGCCGCGACCTCGGCGGCCAGGGCTGCGGCATCGGCCGGCGCGACGGTGGACATCTGCACGATGCAGGCGTCCGCGGGCAGCTGGGATACCAGCCCGCCGGCGACGAGAACATCCGCGAACAGCAGCGAACGAATCTGCGCGGCGTTGACCACCATGATCACCAGCGCCTCGACGCTGTCGATAGCGGCCTTGTGGCCGGACGCCTGGCGGTGAAAGGCCTCGGCACGCTCGCTCAGTGCGTCCAGAGCGAGTACCTCGAGCCCGGCCTGGTCGAGGTTCTCGGCCATGGGCCAGCCCATGGCACCCAGGCCTGCAACAGCGACTCTCTTCATCAGGATTCCTCAGTAAAGGATCAGTGCGGGCACGTACGAGACGAGCAGCAGCACGCTGATCGCGACGAGATAGAACGGGATGAGTTCGCGCACGACGGTGCCAATGCGCTCGCGCGCGATGGCCGAGGCGACGAACAGGGTGGTACCGATGGGGGGTGTGAACAGCCCGATGCTCAGGTTCACGCACATGATGATGCCGAGCTGGACCAGATCCATGCCGATGGCGTTGGCGATCGAGACCAGGGTCGGCCCCAGCAGCAGGATCGCCGCCGGCAGATCGAGGAACATGCCGATGAACAGCAGCAGCAGGTTGATCGCCAGAATGACCAGGATCGGATTGCCAAGGGTGCCCACCGCCCACTGGGCTACCGCCTGGGGCACACCACCGCTGGTGAGGATGTAAGCGATGATATTGGCGGCGGCGATGATCAGCATGACCATGCCGGTCGTCACCACCGTGCTCGAGAGCGCGGCGACCACGCGGGCGAGGGTCAGGTCACGGTAGATCAGCGCACTGACCACCAGCGCGTAGGCCACGGCGATGATGCTGACCTCCGTGGGCGTGGCGATACCGGTGCGCAGCAGCACCAGAATGATCACCGGCATCAGGAGGGCGGGCAGTGCGGTGATCAGGATGCTCCGGACCTCCTGTGCGGTGTACTTCAAGGTGAGGCGGGGAAAGTTGCGGCGCTTTCCGGTCACGTAGCAGGCGGTCATCATCCCGATCGCCAGCATCAGCGCCGGCAGCACGCCGGCAATGAACAGCGCCGCGATGGAGACATTGGAGACCGTGGCGAACAGGATCAGCGGGATCGACGGCGGCATCAGACCGGCGATCACCGACGACGAAGCGGTGACCGCGGCGCCGAAGGCGCCCGGGTAGCCCTCTCTCTTCTGCCAGGGGATGAGCATCGACCCCAGCGCCGATGCTTCGGCGACGGCAGAGCCGGAAACACCGCCGAAGATCGTCGAGCCGACCACGTTGACCTGGCCGAGCCCGCCGGGGTACTTGCCGACCAGCATCGAGGCGAGCGCCACCAGGCGCTGCCCCAGCTTGCCGGACATCATCAGGCTGCCGGAGAGCACGAAAAACGGAATTGCCAGCAGCGGAAAGCTCTGGGTCGGCTGGAAGATTTTCATCACCACCATGCTCGAAGGCATCGAGCCGAATACCGACAGCGCCGTCCAGCCGCTGATCACCAGCGAATAGCCCACCGGCATCGCCATCAGCATGAGCAGGACGAAGGAGATCAACATATTGACCGTCATGAGGCTTCCTCCCCGTGGGTCGCCAGCGACTCGGCGACCGGCAACCGGCGGTCGAGCGCGATGAGAACGTTGAGCAGGGAAACCAGTGCCAGGCCAGCGAAGCCGACGACGACCGACCAGTAGGACCACGACATGGCGATACCGGTAATGGGCAGGCGCTGGCCGCCTGCGATGGCGACCACGTCCAGCCCGTGCCAGGCGATGAGTGCGAAGGCGACGACCGCGAGCAGGTTGGTCGCGAGAGCGATCACGCGTCGCAGCGGCTGCGGTAGCCGTTCGACCACCGCCTCGATCCCGATATGCTCGTTCTTGGCCGCGGTCGCGACGATCGCGCACATGGTGAGCCACGGAAACAGGATGTTGGGGACTTCCGACGTCCAGTCGAGATTCGTCTCCCACACGTAGCGTACGAACACGGCCGCCAGCAGCGTGGCGAACATCACCAGTAGCGAGAGAATGCCGAGCCACTTGAACAGGTGATGGAGCGCGGCTTTCAGGCGCAGCGGGGGCGAACCGGGATGCCCCGGTTCGCCATGCCTTCCTGCGATGACATCAGACATGGCGAACGCTCCCGTTTACTGTGACGCGGTTTTCGCGGCTTCGACGACCATGTCGACCATCTTCGGGTACTTCTGCCGCCAGGCATCGTAGACGCCGCGCGTGGCTTCGATGAAAGGCGCCTGATTCACCTCGTTGAATATCACCCCCGCCTGCTCCATCTTCGCGCGGAGCTCCTTGTCGGCCGCGAGCGATGCCTGGCGGTTGTACTTTCCGGCTTCGATGGCAGCGTTCTGGATGACCTTCTGCTGCTCGGGCGAGAGGCCGTCCCAGACGATCTTGCTCATCAGCAACGGCGTGGACTCGTACTTGTGGCCGGTGAGCGAGATGTACTTCTGCACCTCATAGAGCTTCGATGAATAGATGTTCATCAGCGGGTTTTCCTGGCCATCCACCACGCCCTGCTGCAGCGCGATATAGAGCTCGGAGAAGTTCATCGGAGTTGGCGTCGCCCCCAGCGCGTCGAAGATATCGACGGTCATCTCGTCCGGCGGCGTGCGGATCTTCAGCCCTTTCAGGTCGGCGGGCGTCTCGATCGGGCGGACGTTGTTGCTGACGTGACGGATGCCGTTGTCCCACATCGCCAGCAGCACCAGCCCCTGCTCCTGCGCCAAGCGCTTGAGTTCGTCGCCGACCTTGCCATCCATCACTGTCCAGGCGGTGGGCAACGAATCGAACAGAAACGGCAGCCCCAGTACGGAGAACTGCGGGACGATGCTCGCCACCGGGCCCTGGCTGTTGGCGCTGAATGCCAGGCTGCCCATGCGCATCAGGGTCAGCGCTTCCATGTCATCGCCGTACTGGGCGTTGCCGCCCACGTCGACGTGGATCTCGCCATGTGTGCCCTCCTCGACGAGCTTGGCGAAGCGCTCGGAGGCTGCCCATTTGGGATTGCCCTCGGCGGCGTTGTGGGCCAGTTGCAGGGTCTGCACTGCCAGCGCCGGCGTAGTGGCGGCGAGGGCGACGGCGAGAGCGGCAGCCAGGGCCGTGGTTTTTGGAATCGCTTTCAGGATCGTTTTCAGGGTCGCTTTAGTCATTGTCGTTGCGCTCATGGTTGCTGACGGGACGTGGTGAAGGCCTCGCTATGGCGCGTGCCGGCTCAACTGGCGTGCGTGAGCGAGATGCGCGACGCCAGGGTCTTCACCACTGCCTGGGTCGAGATGCCATAGCGGTCATGCAGGGTGGGCAGTGCGCCGGCGTCGAGAAACGCATCCGGCAGCCCGATCTGGTGGAACTCCGGGTGTACGCCGGCATTCATCAAGAGAGCGGCCACGCTCTCGCCCAGCCCGCCGATGACGGAGTGATTTTCTGCCACGTAGACGGGGCGCTGGGGATGACGCTGGATCTCCTCGAGGATCGTCTGCGCATCCAGCGGCTTGATGGTGGGGGAATGGAGAACACCGACATGCATGCCGCGCTCGGCGAGAAGATCGGCCGCTTCGACGGCACGCATGGTCATCAGTCCGGAGGAGATGATCAGGGCATCCTCGCCATCCATGAGTCTGCGCGCCCTGCCGATCTCGAAGCGGTAGTTCGGGAAGCGATCGAGCACGCGGGGAACCTTGCCACGCAGCAGACGCAGATAGACCGGCCCATCATGGGCGACCATGGCGTGGGTGGCCTGCTCGATATCCACCGCGTCACAGGGGTCGACGATGGTGAGGTTCGGCATGCCGCGGAAGATCGCCATGTCCTCGGTCGCCTGATGGCTCGGCCCGTAACCGGTGGTGAGGCCCGGCAGCGCGCAGACGATCTTGACGTTGAGCCTCTCCTCGGCGATCGCCATGCAGATGAAGTCGTAGGCTCGGCGCGACGCAAAGACGCCATAGGTGGTCACGAACGGAATGAAACCCTCGCGTGCCATGCCGGCCCCGGCACTCATCAGCAACTGCTCGGCCATCCCCATCTGGTAGTGGCGCTCGGGATAGGCCTGGGCAAAGACATGCAGGTCGGTGTACTTGCCCAGATCCGCGGTCATGCCGACGATACGCTCGTCGGCCGCGGCCGCCTCGACCAGGGCGTGACCGAAGGGGGCCGAGGTGGTCGGCTGACCTTCCGCCGCCAGTGAAGCGATCATCGCGGATGTTTTGAGTCGCGGTTGGGTCGTCATGAGTGCTCGCTCCCTGCGGCGTCGGATGAATGGGCGTAGGTATCGTCGAGTTGCTTCAGAGCGATGCGCCATTCGTCTTCGTCGACGCGGATGAAGTGGGTCTTGTCGCGGTTTTCGAGCAGCGGCACGCCGCGGCCCATCAGGGTGTCGCAGATGATGACGCAGGGTTTGCCGTCGGCGCTTTCCAGTGCGCTATCGAAGGCCTCGACCAGCGTGGCGATGTCGTTGCCGTCCACCCGTAGCGCGGTCCAGCCGAAGGCGCGCCACTTGTCGGCGATGGGTTCGTAGCCGAGCACGCTCGACGACTTGTCGTCGGCCTGCTGATCGTTGACATCGACGATGGCGACCAGGTTGTCGAGCTTCCAGTGGGCGGCCGAGGCGGCGGCCTCCCAGGTCGAGCCCTCGTTGAGTTCACCGTCGGAGAGCAGGTTGAAGATGCGCGAATGGCTCTGCTTGCGCTTCAGGCCGAGCGCCATCCCGACACCGATTCCCAACCCGTGGCCCAGCGAGCCGCCGGTAATCTCCATGCCGGGGGTGTAGGCCGCCATCCCGGACATCGGCAGCATGCTGTCGTCGCTGCCGTAGTTCTCGATTTCGCTCTCGCTGATGACGCCTGCCTCGATCAACGCGGCATAGAGGGCGATAGCGTAGTGACCGATCGACAGCAGGAAGCGATCGCGCTCTTCCCACTCGGGGTCGTCGGCGCGCAGGTTCATGGCACGGAAGTAGGCGACCGCGAGAACGTCGGCGATGCCCAGCGCCTGACCCACGTAACCCTGGCCCTGCACTTCTCCCATGAGTAGCGCATGGCGACGGATTCGATAGGCGTGTCGTCGAAGGGCGGGGATGTCGGCGGGGGCGATCACGCGGTGGGTAGCCGGCTGCATAGAACGGATTCCGTAAATTGGTTTACCAATTCACGGTAATGAGGGCCTGCAGTGAAAAGAAGACCGACTTTGGTCGCAGCAGCGCCATCACCCGAAGCGAGTGAATCGACTCAATCCCGTCTGAACGGAAGAATCGGTCACGCAATCTCTAAAAAATTTATATTACTATCAAATAATTATGGAATTTTTGAATAACGCTCACCTGTTACGGCGAGGTACGTCCAGGCAGGGGGCTGGAGGGGACCGGATACTGCCAGGCTGAGACTAATGGTTAACCATTTAAGGAGTGCTGGCAGCAGGTATGAGACGAGAGCGCCTCGTGGTATCGATAGGACAGGCATCGATAGGACAGGCATCGATAAAACCTCGGTGCCGCGGGGCGTTTTTACGGGACCGCCACCAGCACGCTCTCCAGCGCCGGGTCGTTACCGCGGCGGCGCCGGGGGCATGAGCGGCGCGAGCCGGTTGGTCTCGTCTGGGTTCAGGCCTGATACGCCGAGTAATCGTGCGCCAGCGACTCGATATTGTTGTCCATATAGGCCAGGTGCTCGCGCATGGCGGCTTCGGCTGCCTCGGCGTCGTGCTGCTCTAGCGCCGCGATGATCGCAGCGTGCTCCTGGATCAATGGCGGCACGCGCTGTGTCGACAGAAAGAGCGTTCTGACACGATTGATATGCAGCTGCACGTGGTAGATGGTCTGCCATACGGCGGGTTGGCCGGCGATCTCGGCGATCAACTGATGAAAACCTTCATCGAGGCTTTCGATCTCGTAGAGTGGACGCTGCTGCTGTTCGACCAGTTGCTGGCGCTGCAGGTTGTGGCGTAGTTCGAGACTCTGCGTGTCGGTGCACGACTTGGCCGCATCCCGAACCAGGGAGCATTCGAGTACTGAGCGCGTGTAGTGTGCCGCCCTGACGATATCCGGTCGGATGGGTGAGACATAGGTACCGCGCTGCGCCAGGATGTCGACGAGTCCATCGTAGCGCAGTCGCATGAGCGCCTCGCGCACCGGCGTGCGACTGATGCCGAACTCCTCTGCCAGCGCCTTCTCGGAAATCTTCTCTCCCGGCTTCATCACCGTGGTGATGATCTTGTCGCGAATCTCGATGTAGGCCTGGTCGCTTGCGAATCTCTTCGACCACTGGTCTGCCATGCAAGCAACCTCTCTTTCTCGATGATAGGACGATCCGTCTGACAACGCGCTACACCGCGTAAGGCAGGCTCTCTGGCATGCCTTACAGCGCGCGGGCAGAGGCCTCAGCGCGACTCGCGCATGAGCGAATCATCCAGTTCCTCGAGTTTACTGCAACCCAGCAGGCCAAGATCGCGATCCAGCTCCGCATGCAGCAGTCGCAGTGCGTGATCGACACCGGCTTCACCCCCCGCGCCCAGGCCATAGAGCGTGGCACGCCCGAGCATGGCGGCATCCGCCCCCAGCAGGCGTGCCTTGAGCACATCGCTGCCGCGCCTGAAGCCGCCATCGAGCAGCAGCGTCATGGCGTCACCCACGGCCGCGCGCACCTCGGCGACCAGTTCCAGCGGCGACACGGAGCCGTCGAGCTGCCTGCCACCATGATTGGAGAGCACGATGCCATCGATGCCTTCTGCGCTGGCCTGGCGCGCCTCCTCGACCGACAGGATGCCCTTGATGAGTAACTTCCCGGGCCAGCGCTGGCGCAGCCAGCGCATCTCCGCCCAACTGAGCGATGGCATCAGATGACGGCCAATGGCGGCGGCAGCGCCCTGGACCGAGGTTTCGCCGGCGGGAGGAGATCGCCGAGATTCTTGAAGGTGGGCACGCCGTTGGGGTAGAGCACATCCTTGATCCAGCCCGGCCGGGTCAGGGTATGGAGCTTGTTGTACCAGTCGAGCACCAGCGGGCGCGTGTAGTTGCGAGCATCCCACTCTCGGTTACCGTAGATGGCGCTGTCGGTGGTGATGACGAGCGTGTCGAAGCCCGCGGCCTCGCAGCGCGCCATCAGTTTTTCTACGTAGTCTCGGTCGCGGTAGAAATAGATCTGCATCCAGTTCCAGCTCTCAGCGACCGTGGCGATCTCCTCCAGAGCGGTGGTCGAGGCGTTGCTCAGGGTGAAAGGGATCCGCCACTTGGCCGCCATACGGGCCAGCTTCATGTCGCCATCGCGGGTGATCATGCCATTGAACCCGGTGGGCGCGATGATCAGCGGCATCGCGATCTCTCGTCCCAGTACTTGGCAAGTCAGGCTGCGCTGGCTGACATCGGTCAGGGTTCTGGGGGTGAAGCGATAGCGCTCGAAGATGGCTCGGTTGTTGGCCAGGCTGACTTCGTCGTCAGACCCACCCTCGATGTATTCATAGACGAAATTGGGCAGACGTCGCCGGGCGATTGCGGCGATTTCATCGATGTTCATGGCCCGCTCGAAGCGTCTGTGGCGGGGAAAGACTCTTCTCATGTCGTCTCCTGACGATTAGCGGGCATGCAGGACGTCTAGCGGTACCAGCACGAGCTGCGGGAACAGAATGAGCAGCAGTATATGCCCAAGTACACGATCAGCATGGGCCAGATACCCCGGGTGATCTCCATCAGGCTGATTCGACTGATGCTACAGCCGACGTAGAGCACGGTGCCCACCGGTGGCGTGATCAGGCCGATGGAGAGATTGATGATCATCAGAATGCCGAAGTAGATCGGGTCTATGCCCAACTGTTGCACCACCGGGATCAGTACCGGGGCGAAGATCAGCACGGCCGGTGTCATGTCCATCACGCAGCCGAACAGCAGCAAAATCAGCATGATGAGTAACATCAGCGTTGGGTTATCGGTCAGGCTGCTCAAGCCCTGGGCGATCTGCAGCGGAACCTGGGCGACGGTAATGGCGTAGGCGGTGACGATCGCCGCCGAGGCGATCAGCATGACGATGGCGGTGGTCTTGGCCGTGCCGACCAGCACATCCAGCAGCTGGCCGGCTCTCAGCTCGCGGTGCAGCGAGGCGATGATGAACGCGTAAACGGCCGCTACCACGCCGGCCTCGGTGGGCGTGAAGACGCCGCCGCGTAGCCCGACGATGATGATCAATGGCAGCAGCAGGGCCCAGAACGCGCGCCTGAACGCGATCCCACGGGTACGCCAGCCGGCCTTCTCCAGCCGTGCCATGCCGGCCTTGCGCGACACGGCCCACCAGGTCAATGTCATCGCCAGCGCCATGATCAGACCAGGCACGATACCGGCCATGAACAGCCCGGTGATCGAGACGCCACCCACCACGCCATAGAGAATCAGGGGAATACTGGGCGGCAGTACGGTACCGAGAATACCCACGGAGGCCACCAATCCGGTGGCTCGATCCCTGGCGTAGCCCTGGGCCACCATCATGGGGATGAGAATCGCGCCCAGCGCTGCGGTGTCCGCCACCGCCGAGCCTGAAAGGCCGGCGAAAATGACCCCGGAAAGGATGGCGACGTAGCCCAATCCTCCTTTCACGTGCCCGACCAGGGACGAGGCGAAGGTCACGATGCGTGTCGAGATGCCGCCCGCGTTCATGATCTCGCCGGTCAGAATGAAAAACGGAATTGCCATCAGCGCGAAGTTGTTGGCGCCGGTGATGAAGTACTCCGCCAGGGTGGTGACATCGAACATCCCTTGCGTCCACATCATCACCACGGCGGCGCAGAGCATGGCGAAAGCGATCGGCATGCCGATCAGCATGAGCGAGAAGAGCACGCCCAGAAAGACGATGACGGTCATGATTATGGGCTCCGCGAACTGGGCCGGCGCCACGCGGGGCCATGGTGGCCCGTGATCACGAACGCGACGGCCTGATAGATCAGGATCGAAGACATCAGCACGGCGGAGATCAGCCCTGCATAGTAATAGTTGTTGATCGGAATCTCGGTCGCAGGTCCGGTCATGCCGCGATTGAGTTCGATCAACAGCAGCAGGCCTTCGACGATCAGCGCCATGACGCCGACGATGAGCACGACGGCGAAGCCGAACAGGAGTTTCTGTATTCCGAGCGGTAGACGACCGACCAGCAGATCGACGCCGAGATGGCTGTGCTCGGCAACCGCGAGCACCGAGCCGAGGAAGACTACCCAGACGAACAGATAGCGTGCGACCTCGCTCGACCAGGTCAGCCCGCTGGTCGAATACGTAGCGCAATACCACATTGGCGAAGACGAAGCCGACCATCAGCACCAGTGCCACGGCGATGGCGAATTTGATCGGCTTGCCCAGCCATTCGAGATATCGATCGAATTGCATGATGTGCTCCCATCCCCTGTGAGAAGGGGCGCGCGGGCTGCGCGTCCCCTCATCGATAGGCGCTCACTGCTCGAGCTGCTGATGCAACTCATCCAGCCAGGCCTCGGCCCAGTCGTAGCGCTGGATGAAGTCGTCGTAGATCGGCTGCATGGCCGCTACCATGTCAGCGTGAAAGGCGTCGCTGGGTTCGGTGATGTCGAGGCCGGCGTCGATCAGTTTGTCCTTGATCTCGGCATCGGTGCTGCGCATCAACGCCCACTCCTTCTCCATCGCGCGCTGAGCTGCCTCCTGGATCACCGCCTTGTCCTCATCGCTCAGCGCATCGTAAAAGCGCTTGTTCATGAGATAGACGTTGGGGCTGAACATGTGGCGGCTGTCGAGCACGTGGCTCTGCACCTCGTACCAGCCGGAGCGATAGAGCGTGGCCAGCGGATTGTCCTGTCCGTCGACGACACCCTGCTCGAGGGCTGGATAGACCTCGGACATGCCCAGTGTCTGCACGTTGGCACCCAGCGCCTGGCCGACCTGAACGTAGAGGGAAAGATTGGGCATCCTCAGCTTGAAGCCCTTGAAGTCGTCCAGGCTGGTGATCTTCCTGTTGCTGGAGAACACACGAAAACCGTTGGCGGTCCAGGCCAATGGTTCTGCACCGAGCTTGCGGAATATCGGATCGATCTTTTGGCTGATCGGCCCGTTCAACAGCCTCTGTGCCTGGTCATAATCGCTGAATAGGAAGGGCCATTCCGGGAAGCCGATGCGTGGGTCCGCGGTCTGTAGCCCCATCCCCGAGATCGCCATCTCGATGCTGCCGGTCCTGACCCCATTGGTGTACTGCCTCTCATCCCCGAGCGAACTGTTCGGATAGATCTTGATCTGCATATCCGAGTGCGCTTCGACGTAGGGCTTGAATACATCGCGGATGGCGACGTTCTGTGGGTGATCCTCGGCGAAGTAGCTCGCCACCTTGATCGTGGCATGACTCTGCGCGGTGGCCGTGGCGCTCAGCAGGAGCGTGGTCGTCGTTATAAATAGCGTGGCCGTCGTTATAAATAGCGTGGTCAAGCGCGAGAAAGGTCTCGCTTTTCGGATTCTTTTCATCGCGGGTGCCTTTTTCATTGTTGGCAGGAAAGCAGCGTAAAGCGGCGCTCCGCTGGGAGGCGACCGACAACTGATATACTAGTATCTCGATGCGCAGATACGAGAGAGACCTTTGTCTTAGTACAGAGGGTTTCGAACGACTCAAGCGACCGCTGTCAGGCCAATCGCGTTACACAGCGGCGCCTTGTGTCTGCATTAGACTCAAGGCCACCGACAGCGAGGGTGAGATACGGGGGGAGATACGGGAGGAGATGGATGCCGGTGTCAGGTATCACGGCCTGCGGGTCGTGCTGGGTATCGGCTGTATCAGCTCACCGCCACCAGCACGCTCTCCAGCGATTCGCGCGGAATATCCCGGGTGATGAACACCAGTCGCGAGCGGCGGTCTTCGTCGGGCCAGGCGTCGAGCTCCACCGGTGGGTGGAAGATGTGCTGCACGCCGTGGATCACGGTGGGGCGCTCGTGCCCGGCGAGGTTGAGGATGCCCTTGATGCGCAGCATGTTCTCGCCCATCAGGGCCGCCATCAGTTCGAGCCAGGCTTCGAAGCGGCCGAGTTCGATCGGTGCGTCCAGGGTGAAGCAGTGGGCGCGAATGCAGTCGTCGTGGCGGTTGGGGTCCCGGGCGGGATCGGAAGCGTCGCCGCTCACCGGCGTGAGCAGTGGCCCGGCAGCCGTGGGGCCGGCACTGAAGGCCAGCCCGGCCAGACTCGGTGGCTGGGCGTAGGCGTCGATCCAGCGGGCGAGATCGGGGCGGGTGCCGTCTGCCCCCATCAGGCCCAGCCCGGTCAAGGCGCTGGCTTCGATCTCACCCTGGATCACCCGGCGCTGGCCGGCCCCCGGATTGATCTCGCCCAGGCGCCGGGCGAGGGCTGCCAGCGCCTCTAGAGGCGCCAGGTCGGCCTTGGTCAGCAGCAGGCGGTCGGCTACGGCGGCCTGCTTGAGCGCTTCCGCGTGGTGGTCGAGGGTGGCGCTGCCGTGGACGGCGTCGACGGTGGTAACGATGCCATCGAGCCGGTACTGGCCGATCAGCCTGGGCTCGGTCATCAGAGTGTGCAGAATCGGCGCCGGATCGGCCAGGCCGGTGGTCTCGATCACCACGCGGTCGAACTGGCGCCGGCCCTCCCGGGCGTAGCGCCAGGGCGCATCGCGTAGCGTGCGGGCGAGGTCGCCGCGAATGGTGCAGCACAGGCAGCCGCTCTCCAGCGCCACCACCTCGGTCTCATCGGTGGCGCTGAACAGGCGATGATCGAGCCCGATCTCGCCGAATTCGTTGATGATCACCAGGGTGCGGTCCATGTCGGGTTGGCGGACCAGACGATTGAGCAGGGTGGTCTTGCCGCTGCCGAGAAAGCCGGTCAGCAGGGTGACGGGGATCGGGGGCGTTGCGGTCTTGGGCATGGCAGGCGGACCAGAGAGTGGATACGTGTCGTCGATGGGAAGCTTTGTGTCGGGATACCATAGCATGTCATTATTGTTATGTTATAACGTATCTAAAGCGGATCATGTCGATATCGCCACGTAGCTGGTGTGTCGGCCCGTTGGCGTGATGCCCGCAGGGTCGCGACTCAATAGCCACGACTCAGTAGCCACGATTCAGGGTCACTACGGCCTTGCCTCACTTTTTCGTTTGTCGGAGGTCCTCATGAAAACGCGCGCCGCCATTGCCTGGGAGCCGAATCGCCCGCTGGAGATCGAAGAGATCGATCTCGAAGGGCCCAAGGCGGGCGAGGTGCTGGTCCGGATCGTCACCACCAGCCTCTGCCACACCGACATGTTCACGCTCTCGGGGCGCGATCCCGAAGGGCTCTTCCCCTGCGTGCTGGGGCACGAAGGCGTGGGTATCGTCGAGGAGGTCGGCAAGGGCGTGACCTCGGTCGCCCCGGGCGATCACATCATCCCGCTCTACACCCCGGAAGACCCCAACTGCCCCTATATCCGGTCCGGCAAGACCAACCTGTGCCAGACGATTCGCAAGACTCAGGGGCAGGGGCTGATGCCGGACGGCACCAGCCGCTTCTCCTACAAGGGCAAGATGCTGCGCCACTACATGGGCACCAGCACCTTCAGCGAGTACACCGTGCTGCCGGAGATCGCGGTGGCCAAGATCAACCCCGAGGCGCCGCTGTCCAAGGCGTGCGTGATGGGCTGTGCGGTGCCCACCGGCATCGGCGCGGTACGTAACACCGCCAAGGTGCAGCCGGGGGATACCGTCGCTGTCTTCGGCCTCGGCGCGGTGGGCATGGCGGTGATCCAGGGCGCCAAGCTGCAGGGCGCGGGGCGGATCATCGGGATCGACGTCAATCCGGCCAAGTTCGCCCTGGCCGAGTCGCTGGGCGCCACCGAGTGCCTGAATCCGAACGAGCACCCCGAACCGCTGCACGAGGTGATCATCGATATGACCAACGGCGGCGTCGACTTCTCCTTCGAGTGTGTCGGCAACGTGCGCCTGATGCGCGCGGCGCTGGAGTGCTGCCACAAGGGCTGGGGCGAGAGCATCATCATCGGTGTCGCCGGCGCCGGTGAGGAGATCGCCACGCGGCCGTTCCAGCTGGTCACCGGGCGGGTCTGGCGCGGCAGCGCCTTCGGTGGCGTGCTGGGGCGTTCGGAGCTGCCGGGCATGGTCGACGAGTGGCTGTCTGGACGCTTCGACGTCGACCCCTACATCACCCATAACATGACCCACGATCGCATCAATACGGCGTTCGATCTGCTCCACCGCGGTGAAGCGATCCGCTCGGTGATCCACTACCAGCCGCAGGAGACGATGACCGGCGATCTACCCGGCGTGACCCTCGGCGACAACAAGAAGACCCCCGAGCCCGCCTGATCACGGCGCTTTTGCTCGGTCCAAGGTCGCAGGGACGCCCGGCTCAATGGAGTCGGGCGTTGGCGTGAGCGTGGCTTGCGGTATCTTCTCTCCGTAGCACGGTGTCACAGGCGCAGGGCGCGGATGGGCAGGCGGCTCAACGCATAGAGCCCGAAGCTCAGCGCGGCGATGCACGACGACGCAGGCAGGTTGGCGTAGTAGGAGAGCAGCAGCCCGCCGAGCGATTCCAGCAGTGCCAGCAGGGCGGTGAGCCCCATCCCCAGACCGACACGGCCACACCAGGCCTGAGCCGCGGCGGCGGGGCCGACGAAGATGGCGAGCTCAGCAGCGAGCCGATCACCGGCACCGCGATGGCCGCCGCGGCACCCACCAGCAGCAGAAAGAGTGTATCGAAGGTGGCCACCGGAATGCCCTGGGCGCGTGCCGCCTGCGGGTTGAGGCTGGCAAAGCGCAGTGGCCGAAAGATCGCGCCGAGGCCGAGCAGCACGCCCGCCGAGGTGATCGCGATCCAGCGAATCTGCCCGGCATCGATACCGAAGACACTGCCGAAGAGAATCCCGATCGCGGCATTGGCGTTGGCGCTGTAGAGATTGACGAAGAGCGCGCCGAGCCCGAGCGAGAACATCAGGATCATGCCCACGCTGACATCGCGCTCGCCCAGGTCGCGCCCGGTCCAGGCCATGACCAGCGCCGCGCCCATGACGAAGAGCAAAAGCCCCAGCATGGGGTCGACCCCGGCCAGCGAGGCTCCGGCGGCGCCGGCAAAGCCGATGTTGCTCAGTGCATGCGAGGCGAAGGCTTGACGGCGCAGCACCACGAAATAGCCCACCAGTGACCCCATCAGCGCAATCAGCGTGGTCGCCACGAAGGCGTTGCGCATGAACGCGAATTGCAAAAACTCGGGCATAGAAATCGACCCTAGAGCGTAGAGATAGCGTAGAGAAAAGGCGTACATCTGGGAGAGCGCGTCAGGCGGCTGGCGCATCCGCGAAGACAAAGCGGCGCCCGCCGTCGCGGATGACCCGCACGGGCGTGGCATAGAGTTCGCTCAGCGTCTCGTCGCAGATGATCTCGTCGACGCTGCCAATGCGCCCGCGCCCCTGGGCGAGATAGAGCACCCGATCGCAGACACGCAGCACCGGATTGATATCGTGGGTACTGAAGATCACGGCGATACCGCGCCGGGTGAGATCGGCGGCCACCGCGACGATCCAGTCGCGGGCGGCGGGGTCGAGCTGCGAGAGCGGCTCGTCGAGCAGCACCAGGCGGGGGCGATTGACCAGCGCCTGGGCGATGAGCAGGCGCTGACGCTGGCCCCCGGAGAGCGTCGAGAGCCGACGCGAAGCGAGATCGCTCGCCCCCACGGTGTCGAGCGCGGCCTCCACCGCCGCCCGGGCACGCCGGCGGCTGCCGGGCAGCGGCAGACCCAGCCGGTGCGCCTGGAAGGCAGCGCTGACGAACTCGCGGCCGATCAGGGCGTCGTCGTGGGCGAGCGCCAGCGCCTGGGGCACATAGGCGACCTGGCGGCGCATCCGGCGGGGCGTCTCGCCCAGCACCTGGATTCCGCCGTGCCGCGGCGGGATCAATCCCAGAATCGCTTCGAACAGCGTTGTCTTGCCGGCCCCGTTGGGGCCGACCAGCGCCGTGAAACTGCCGGGCGCGATCTGGAACGAGACATGCTTGAACGCCAGCGCCGCGCCTTTACCCGCGGCCAGGCCGTGGGCTTCGATCGTCGCTGGGCTAGCGCTGGCGGCCTCAGCCACGCTTGGCGTCAGCCTTGTCCAGCGCCGCATGGATGGCATCGAGCTGACGCACCTGCCAGGCGGCGTAGTCCTCGCCATGCAGCGGGATCGCGCTGACACCGACGGTGGGAATGCCGGCTTGCTTGGCCGTCGCGACCTGGCTCTCGGTCAGCCGGTTGTGCACCTGCTGGTTATAGATCAGCAGATCGACGCTGCGCTGCTCGAGCGCCTGGGTGAAGGTGGCGACCTGACGGGCACTGGGCTGATGGTTATCCATCGAAGCGAACTGAATGTCGTGGTAGCGGTTGGCGTAGCCGAGCAGCGCGATCATGTAGCTGTAGACCGGCACGGTGGCAGTCACGCTGAGATTCGGATGATCCGCGATCAGATCCTGCACGGCGCTGTAGACCGGTGCCAGCGTCTGCTTGAAGGCATCCAGATTGGCGCGGTAATCCGCGGCGTGCTGCGGGTCGAGGGTCTCGAGCGCCGAGGCGACGCGGCTCGCGGTGGCGAGCATGATCCGCGGCGAGTAGAAGAGGTGCGGATTCTGATCTGCCATCACCAGATGGCTGCCTGCCTCGCTTGCACGAATCACCTGGCGCTTATCGCTCTGGGTGCTCTCGAGCAGCGGTTCCATCCAGCCATCGAAGCCCAGGCCGTTGAGCACGACGAGATCGGCATCCTGTAGCTGCCGCGCGATCTGCGGATCGGCGCGGAACGCGTGGGGGTTGACGTCGGGGCTATCGAGCAGCGAGACCACCTCGACGTGATCGCCGCCGATCGTCTCGATCATGCTGCCGTAGCTACTCTCCGCGGCGACGGCGTGAATGGCGGCCTGGGCCTGGGCGGTGGCGCCCAGGCAGAACAGCGCCAGCAGGGTGAGGGTCCGGCGCAGGAATACCTGGCCTGCGTGAACGGCCGAGGATGAACGGCGAGAACGGTGTGATGAGACCATGACGACGGTGACTCCTGATGACGGATGGGGTGACGTTGAAGGGATGAAAGTGAAGGAGTGAAGCCTGGGCGTGACCAAGACCGGGCTAGCGTTCAGGTCGCCTCACGCCAGTTGTGATGAGTGATGCGAGGTGATCTTCCACTCGCCCTCGATCTCCTCGAAGGTGAACAGAAACCGCGCCGGAATGGTGATCCGCTCACCCCCGTCGCGGTAGCGAAAGAAGTAGTGCCCGCCCACCACCACAGTGCCCAGCTTGTGGCTGACCCGGCGCGCGTATTCGCCCAGTTCGCAGTCGAGCCCTTCGCGGGAGAGGAAGTCGCGGAAGTAGTCCTCGCGGGCGGCCTGGGTGCCGCGGATGGCGTTGGAGACGGTCGGTACCAGGATGGCGTCATCGGCATAGAGCGCCAGCAGCGCAGGTGCGTCGGCGCGGGAGATGGCCTCGGCCCAGCGCTGCAGTGTGCGGGTGGCGCCGGCCTCGCACTGGGCCACGCTGGGTTTCGCTTCCGGCGTGGACGAGGGCGTGGAGATGAGCGCCGGGGCGGCGTCCGGGTCTGGGTCATGGCGTCACGCTCCCTGGCGTGTGGATTCGCGGGCGGCGCGCTCGAACCAGGCGATGAGGCGTCGATGATGGTCCTGGCCGTAGTGCCCAGCAGCCGCTGGGTGTGGTAGTCACGCGGATCGTTCAACGCCTGCAGGCGTGTCGCGATATAGCGCGGCGTCAGCGCGATGCCGCAGGCCACGGTGATGCAGTGGCGCCATTCGGTGTAGTCCTCGGGAATCGGGGCTGGCGCGTGCATGGTGGGGCTCTTCGTCGACCAATCTATATACGTTATAACATAACAAAAATGACCTGTGGAAATGGTCTGTGAAGAGGGTCCGTGGAAATGGTCCGTGGAAATGGCCTGTGCCCATATCCATCACCGATGCCGTTGACTCAGCACAGGCCAGGCACCGGATCGTGGCGGTCAGGGGGTACCCCAGACCCTCACTCCGTTAGCGTCGAGGCGCTACGTAGCAGATGGCACACCAGGAGTGCCAGGGCCGCGAGCAGGCCGGCAGCGGTCATCAACACGAGGGAGTGGCTGGCCGAGAACGCCGCCTTGGCGGCCTCGATCAGTGCCTTGGCCTGGGGGGCGGCGAGGTCCCGGGCGATCACATAGCTGTCACCGATGGAGCGCGCCGCGCGCTCGGCCTGAGCCGGGGGAAGGTCGGGCACCTGCACGAGGGTGTGGCGGTAAACGCCAGAGAGGAGGACACCGAACAGGGTGATGCCCAGGCCACTGCCGAATTCGTAGGCCGTGGCTTCCAGCGACCCCGCCGCACCGCCCTGGCTGGGCGCGACCGAGCTCATGATGGCGATGGACGAGGCTGTCAGGCCGATGCTGAGGGCCAGGCCGAGGAGTGCCAGCAGCAGCGGTACCGTCAGCCCCGGATGGGCGAAATCGGAAAACGCCAGGCAGGCCAGGGCCGCAGCGGCAACCGCCAGTGACAGGACGGCGACCGTACGCAGACCGCATAGCTGGGAGAGATAACCGGCGACCGGGCCACCGAGCGCGGCCGCGACCATGATCGGCAGCATGAAGATACCGGCCTCCAGCGGCGTCTTGCCCAGCACGTATTGCAGCTCCTGGGCCAGGGTCAACTCGACCCCCGCCAGGGCGCCGCTCGCCAGCGTCGCCATGATGATGCCGGCCAGGATCGCCGGGCGCGAGAACAGCGTCAGATCCAGCATGGGCCGGGTCGTGCGCAGCTGCAGGCGCACGAATAGCACCAGCAGGCCGAGCCCCGATAGCGCCACCGGCAGCGCGATGGCCAACGCCTGGGTCTGGCCCAGGGTGGCCTTGATGCCATAGACCAGCGCCAGGATCGCGGCGATCAACAACAGGGCCTGCAGCGGTGTCCAGGTGCCCGGGGTGGTCGCCTCACGGCGCGGCAGCAGCACGTAGACCAGCGGCAGGACCGACAGCATGATCGGCACGTTGATCAGAAATGCCGAGCCCCACCAGAAGTGCTCCAGCAGCACACCGCCGATCAGGGGCCCCAGCGCCGCGCCGGCGGCGCCCACGGTTCCCCACAGACCCAGCGCCAGGGCGCGTTCGTCTTCATCTTCGAAGGTGCGGCGAATGATACCCAGCACACAGGGCATGATCATCGAACCGCCCAGGGCCAGCAGCGCGCGGGTGGCGATCAGCGTGGCGGGTGTCGGGGCGAAGGCGGCCAGCAGCGACGCGGTCCCGAAGATGACCAGACCCGTCAGCAGGACCCGCCGATGGCCGATGCGATCGGCGAGCGTACCCATGGGCACCAGCAGGCCCGCCATCAGCAGCGGATAGATATCGATGATCCACAGCACCTGGGTGGCAGAGGCATCCAGCGCCAGGGTCAGCGAAGGCACGGCGATATGCAGGATGGTCATGTCGATGACCACCGGCAGGAAGGCCAGCATCACGGCCAGGAGGATCAGCCAGCGGCGCGGAATCGCGGGAAACGGTGACATGGCGCTCGGTCCGTTATGGGCTCTGTCAGGGTCTACGGTTGCGTCGTTCGTCACGCCGTTCACGCCAGGCGCTCAAGCGCTCCTGGGTGCCGATGACGAAGACGAAGAAAGCCGGCACGAAAAATATCGCCAGCAGGGTGCCGCTGAGCATGCCGCCAAACACCCCGGTGCCGATGGCGTGCTGGGTCTCGGCGCTGGCGCCGGAGGCGAGCATCAGCGGTACCACCCCGAGGGTGAAGGCCAGCGAGGTCATCAGGATCGGCCGCAGGCGCAGGCGCGCCGCGGTCACCGCGGCATCGATCAGCGTGCGCCCCTCGGCATGTAGCTGGCGGGCGAACTCGACGATGAGGATGGCGTTCTTCGCCGAGAGGCCGATGAGGGTGACTATCCCTACCTTGAAGAACACATCATTGGGCATGCCGCGCAGCATCACCGCGGCCACCGCACCGAGCAGGCCCAGCGGCACCACCAGCATCACCGACAGCGGAATCGACCAGCTCTCGTAGAGCGCCGCCAGCACCAGGAACACCACCAGCGCCGAGAGCAGCATCAGCAGCGGCGCCTGCGCCGCCGACTGGCGCTCCTGCAGCGACTGCCCGGTCCAGGCCACGGCGAAACCCTGCGGCAACTGCGCCGCCAGGCGCTCCATCTCGGCCATCGCCGCGCCGCTGGACACCCTGGCTGCGGCCCCCCCGGCGAGTCGCACGGCGGGGTACCCCTGGAAACGCATCATCTGCTGCGGCGACTCGCTCCACACCGGCGTCACCACCTCGCGCAGCGCCACCATGCCGCCGCTGGCATTGCGAACCCGCAGCCCGAGCACGTCGTCCAGTTGCATGCGCGCCGGGGCGTCGGCCTGCAGGATGACCTGCTGCATGCGTCCGGCATTGGGGAAGTCGTTGACGTACAGCGAGCCCATGGCCGCCGACAGCGTGCTGCTCACCGTCGCGAAGGACAGCCCCATGGCCTCGGCCTTCTGCCGGTCGATCTCCAGGCGAATGCTCTCGCCGGGCGGCAGGCCGTCGGGGTAGACATCGCTGACCTTATCGCTCTGCGCTGCCAGTGCCAGCAGTTGCGCCTGGGCCGCCAGCAGCGCGTCCTCGCCACGGTTGGCGCGATCCTGCAGAAACAGGCTGAAGCCGGAGGAGGTGCCCAGCTCGTCGATGGCCGGCGGCATCAGGCTCATCACCGTACCTTCGACGTTGTCCGCCATCGCCTGCTGCGCCAGCGCCGCTTCTTCGGCGGCGGTGGCGCCGTGGCGCTGACCCCAGTCCTTGAGCATGGTGAAGGCCATGGCCGCGTTGGGGCCGGAACCGGCAAAGCTGAAGCCCAGCACCACCAGGTTGGCGTCCAGCGCCGGGCGTGAGGCCACGTGGGCCTCGAAGCGCTTGACCACGTCCAGCGTGCGTTCGCTGGTCGCGCCGGTAGGCAACTGGATGGAGGTCATGAAGTAGCCCTGGTCCTCTTCCGGCAGGAAGGAGGAGGGTAACTGCCGGGCGGCGATGACCAGCACCGCGCAGAGCACGGCGAACGTCACCATCATCCGCCCACTGCGCCCGATCAGGTGCGCCACCCGCGCCCCATAGCTCGCCGTGAGGCGCTCGAAACCGCGATTGAAGGCGCCGAAGAAGCCGCGTTTTTCATGGTGATCCGCGCTCACCGGGCGCAGCAGCGTGGCGCACAGCGCCGGCGTCAGGCTCAGGGCGAGGAAGGCCGAGAACAGGATCGACACCGCCATCGACAGGGTGAACTGCTGGTAGATCACCCCCACCGAGCCGCTGCCGAAGGCCATGGGGATGAACACCGCGGTGAGCACCAGGGTGATACCGATGATCGCCCCGGTGATCTCCCGCATCGCCTGCAGGGTCGCGGCTTTCGGCGACAGCCCTTGCGTCGCCATCAACCGCTCGACGTTCTCCACCACCACGATGGCGTCATCGACGATGATGCCGATGGCCAGCACCATGCCGAACATGGTCAGCGTGTTGATCGAGAAGCCGGCCAGCAGCATCACCGCGAAGGTGCCGAGCAGCGCGATGGGCGCGACGATGGCCGGGATCAGCGTATAGCGCAGGTTCTGCAGGAACAGCAGCATCACCAGGAACACCAGCGCCATGGCCTCGAACAGGGTGTAGATCACCTTCTCGATGGAGACCTTGACGAAGGGCGCGGTGTCGAACGGCACCGAGTAGGCCATGCCCGCCGGCAGGCTCGGCGCCAGCTCGGCCAGGCGCTCACGCACGGCTGACGCGGTACGCACGGCATTGGCCCCGGGCGAGAGCTGGATCGCGGCACTGGTCGCCGCCACGCCGTTTTCGCGGTTGGAAAAGGCGTAGGACTGCGCGCCCAGCTCGACCCGGGCCACATCGCCGAGCACTACCTTGGCGCCGTCGGTCTCGGCACGCAGCACGATGGCGGCGAACTCCTCCGGCGTGCTCAGTTGCCCCTGCACGGTCAGCGGTACGGTCAGGCGCTGGCCCGGCACGGTGGGTTCGTCACCGACCCGGCCGGGGGCGATCTGCGCGTTCTGCTGTTCGATGGCTTGGGCCAGATCGTTCATGGTCAGCCCATAGGCGGTCAGCTTGTGCGGGTCGACCCAGACCCGCATGGCCTGCTCGGCGCCGAACATCTGTATACGCCCGACACCCTCGATACGTCGCAGCTCCTGCACGATGTTGCGAGCGAAATAGTCATTCAGCGCGATCTCATCGAACTGCCCGGTGGGGGAGGTCATGCCCACCATCATCAGAAAGCCCGAGGCCGCGGACTCCACCTGCAGGCCGTTCTGGCGCACGGCCTGGGGCAGGCGCGGCTCCACCGCCTTGATGCGGTTCTGCACGTCCACCTGGGCCAGCTCCGGGTTGGTGCCCGGTTTGAAGGTGGCGGTGATCTGCGCGCTGCCCGAGGTATCCACCGAGGATTCGAAGTAGAGCAGGTTCTTCACCCCGGAAAGCTCGCGCTCGATCAGGCTCACCACCGAGTCGTTGAGGGTCTGCGGGGTGGCCCCCGGATAGGTGGCGTAGAGGGTCACCGAGGGCGGCGCCACTGATGGGTAGCGGGCGATGGGCAACTGCGGGATGGCGATGACGCCGACCAGCACGATGAACAGGGCGATCACCCAGGCGAATACCGGGCGGTTGATGAAGAACTGCGGCATGAGATTGTCTCCGGACTCAGCGCGCGACGGCGCTGAGCGGTTCGCCGCTGGCGGCGGGCTGCCAGCGGCGCGTGGCCACCTGGGCGTCAGGGCTCAGGCGCTCGATCCCTTCGATCACCACCCGCTGCCCGGCGCTGAGCCCGGACACCACGCGGTAGCGGCGCTCGACCAGCTCACCGAGCTCGACGGGCACCGGCTTCACTTGCCCCTGGGCATCGACCACCCACACGCTGGCCTGGCCTGCGGTGCGGGTCACCGCCTGCTGCGGCACGCTGAGCGCGGCGGAGTAGTGCGCAATCGGAATCCGCGCCTGCACGTAGAGGCCGGGCAGCAGGCGGCGCTGCGGGTTGTCCACCAGTACGCGCAGCAGCACGTCACCGGTACCGGCATCCACGGCGATGCCGGAGAACAGCATGCGCCCGCGCATGCCCAGTGGCTTGCCGTCACTGCCGAGGATATCCACGTCGAGCGTCGAGGTCGCCGAGCCGACCTGCTGACGCAGCGTCTCCAGCTTCGAGGCGGACTGGCGCACGTCGACGTACACCTGATCGATCTGCTGGATGCGTGCCAGGGGCGTGGTATCGGTGGGCGACACCAGCGCCCCTTCGCTGACCAGTGCCTGATCGATGTGCCCGGCGATCGGCGCCTCGACGCTGGCGAAGTGCAGATCCAGCTTGCGCCGTGCCAGGGTCGCTCTGGCCTGGGCCACGTCGGCGGCGGCCTGATCGCGTAGCGCCGCGGCATCGTCGTAGCGCTGGCGGCTGACGGCCTCGCTGCGTTGCAGGGAGCCGAGCCGTTCGGCCTGCAGGCGCGCGTGTTTCAGCGTGGCTTCGGCCCGTTGCAGGGCCGCCGAGGCGATGTCGACCTCGGCCTGGAAGGCCGCCGGATCGATCTGGAACAGCCGTTCGCCGGCGGTGACGTCGCTGCCCTCGGTGAACAGGCGCTGCTTGACGATACCACCGACCTGGGCGCGTACCTCCGCGCTGCGCACGGCGGCCACGCGCCCGGGTAGCGTTTCATGTACCCACAGCTCGTGGGCTTTCAGCGGCATCACCGACACCGGGATCGGCGCGGCGGGGGGCGTGGCGGTGTCGGCGTGGGGGTTGCAGCCGGCCAGCCCGGCCATGGCCATGCCAGCCAGCGCCAGCCGCCCGACGCTGACCAGCCTCAGCGCACGCGACCCCAGCCCCCGCGACAGCCGCAGCCAGAGGCTCGGCCCCCGCCGGTGATGCCGGCAAGGCGTGGCAGACGCTGCTGGTTGTCCGGTGTGCTGCTGTCGATCTCTTCGGTTCATTCCCCGCCTCGCCATATCCCACCTCAGTGAACGCGCCCTTCGATCCGTCCGCCGTGGCGGGCGAGGCGCGTGGCGGCAGTCTGACGCAGCGCTATCGAGAGGGTGTTGAGGGGTGATGGAGAAAGCATGGAGGGCGCGCTAACATTGAGCGCCGCCGTCATCGAGCCCGACCATGTCTGACGCCCAAGCGCGAGCCGGTGCACCCGCCCAGGGGCTGGTGCTGATCGCCGAAGACGAAGCCGAGATCGCCGAGATTCTCGCCGCCTACCTGCAGCGCAGTGGCCTGCGCACCCAACACGCCAGCGACGGCCAGCAGGCCCTGACCCTGCACCAGTCGCTCAAGCCGGACCTGATCCTGCTCGACGTGCAGATGCCGCGCCTCGATGGCTGGAAGGTACTGAGCGAGATTCGCGCCCGTGGCGACACCCCGGTGATCATGCTCACCGCGCTCGATCAGGACATCGACAAGCTGATGGGCCTGCGCCTGGGCGCCGACGACTATGTGGTCAAACCCTTCAACCCCGCCGAGGTGGCGGCGCGGGTGGCGGCGGTGCTGCGACGCACCCGAGCGAGCGCGCCCGCCGCCGCGCAGGTGTTGCGCGTCGGTGCCTTCGAGGTCGATCTGGAGAGCCACCACGCCAGCGTCAGCCAGGGCGGGCAGACGCACCCGCTGGCGCTGACCCTGACCGAGTTCAAGCTGCTGGCCTGCCTGATGCGCACGCCCCAGCGCGCCTTCAGCCGTGCCGAACTGCTGGAGAGCTGCCTGCCCGAGGGCGATACCCAGGAGCGCACCGTGGATAGCCACGTCAGCAAGCTGCGCAAGAAGCTCGAAGCCCTCGATATCCAGGGCGTGCCGGCCAGCGTCTGGGGCGTGGGCTACCGTTTCGGCGTGGCGCCATGAAGCCGACACCGGGGCTGCGCCGGCAGATCATCCAGTCGCTGGCGGTGATGGCGCTGGGCATCATCGGCCTCTCGGTGATCGGCAGCTACGTGTTCTACGGCTTCGCCCTGACCTACCTGCCGGATAGCATCTCCGACACGTTGATGCCCTCACGGGTGGAGCTGATATGGATCGTCTGCACCATCATCGCCGCGCTGAGCCTGGCGGTGTTCGTTGCCATGCGCCTGTCGCGACGCCTGATCACACCGTTGAACTCGGTGGCGCACAGCCTGCGTGACGTAGCCGAGGGCAAGCTCGATGCCCGCGCCCCGATGGACGACCGAGCCATGGGCGAGACCGCGCAGCTGGTGCGCGACTTCAACGCCATGGCCGAACGCCTGCAGGGCATGACCCGCGAGCGCGAGTTCTGGAACGCGGCCGTTGCCCACGAACTGCGCACTCCGCTGACCGTGCTGCGTGGCCGCCTGCAGGGGCTGGCCGAGGGGGTGTTCACACCCAGCAGCGAGCTGTTCGAGGGGCTGCTGCGCCAGGTGGAAGGCCTCGGCCGGCTGGTCGAGGATCTGCGCGTGGTCAGCCTCAAGGACAGCGGCCATCTGGAAGTGCAGCGGATCGAGGTGAGGTTGGCCGAGGAACTGGACAGCGTACTGCAGGCTTTCGCCGCGCCGTGGCGGACAGGGGCCTTCAGCTGCATCAGGCGCTGGACACCGCTCTACAGGTAGAGTGCGATGCCGTACGCATTCGCCAGGCGCTGATGGCGCTGCTGGAAAACGCCCTGAGCCATGCCGCCCCGGGCAACCTGCGGGTGAGCCTGGCGCGGGCCGACGATGACTGTCAGTTGAGCGTGGAAGACGACGGCCCGGGTATCGACAGCGCCCTGGCTGCCGACCTCTTCGAGCCTTCCGCCGTGGCGAGCCATCGCGTTCGCGCCAGAGCGGCGGCAGCGGCCTGGGGTTGGCGGTGGTCAAGGCCATCGCCGAGGCCCATGGCGGGCAGGCGTATTGTCAGCCTTCTGCCCATGGCGGCAGCCGCTTCGTCATGCGCTGGCCCCTCACTCCCTTGCGCTAATCCTAGGTCGCTAATTCCAAGTCGCTACTCCCAGGTCGCCCCGGTCAAGTCGCAGGAGACCTGCCACAGCCGCTCTTCCACCGCGCGGTCGCGGGCGGCCTCGCTGCGATGGGCGGGCTTGGGCGCGCCGCGGGTCTCGCCGAGCCCGTTGGGGCCGACGTAGTCGCCGTTGTGAACCGCCTCGGCGAGGGCGGCGTGCAGGGTGGGCCGGGCGCCGTCGGCGGCGGACTGGCTGATCAGCGGCAGCAGCAGCTTGAAGGTGCGCCCCAGCAGCGGGCGGCTCTTCACACCGCTGTCGAACAGCGCGGTGCGCGATAGCCCCGGATGCGCGGCGACGCTCACCAGCGGCCAGCCCTCGGCTTCGCTGCGCCGTGCCAGCGCCTGGGCGAACAGCAGCATGGCCAGCTTGGACTGGCGATAGCCGCGCCAGGGGTCGTAGTCGCGCGCGGCGTCGAGATTGTCGAAGTCGATCCGGCCGCTACGGTGGGCCAGGCTGGAGAGCTGGACCACGCGAGCCGGGGTGGCCGGGCCATCGGCCAGCAGCAGCGGCAGCAGCAGGCTGGTGAGCAGGAAGTGGCCCAGATAGTTGACCCCGAACTGGCGCTCGAAGCCGTCGCGGGTGGTCTCACGGTTGGGCGGCGCTAGCAGGCCGGCGTTGTTGATCAACCGGGCCAGCGACTTTTCTTGTTGGCGCAGCAGCTCGGCGAAGGCGTGCACGGAGTCCAGCGAGTCGAGATCGAGCAGCTCGAAGCGCACCTGCGCGTGCGGATGCTGCGAGCGCACGGCGTGGCAGGCGAGGCGCCCGCGCTCTTCGCTGCGCGCGGCGATCACCACGCGATAGCCCGCTGCCGCCAGGCCCTTGGCGGTCTCCAGCCCCAGCCCGGCGGTGGCGCCGGTGACCACGGCGAGTGGCGCGTCGGCGGTGTGAGTTTTGGCGATCATCGAGCTGGCTCCGGTATCGGACTATCTTTTGAGTGTCAGCCTGCAGGCTTGGCCATTGAGACCGCCCATCGCGGCACCTTTAGCGTGGCGGCAGGCGGACATATCAGCAAGCCTTGATACTCAGGGATACCCTGTTTCAGCAGTCACGAGGGGAGTGAAAGATGGCAACGAGAAGTCTGATCGGGCGTAGCTGGATCATCCTGATGGCGTTCGGCGTGGTCGCCGTGATCTTCGGCGCGATCGCGATCTTCAAGCCGCTGGGGGCGATCGCCGCGCTGACCTGGATCATGGGCATCCTGGCGCTGGCGGAAGGCATCACCACGCTGGTGACCACGGCCACCGCCTATCGTGGTGCCGGCAAGGGCTGGCTGATCGGTTATGCGCTGTTCTCGGTGCTGTTCGGCCTGCTCGCGATCTTCGACCCGCTCTCCATGGCCAGCGCCCTGCTGGTGCTGGTGGGGATCTGGCTGGTGATCGCCGGGGTATTCCGCCTGCTGCTCGCGCTGCGCATTCGCCGCCCGGTGCCGGGCCAGGGCTGGACCGCCCCAGGCGAGGGTTGGACCGTACTCAGCGGGGTGTTGGCGCTGCTGCTGGGAATTCTGCTCATTGCCAGCCCGCTGAGCGGCCTGGTGGTCACCGCGCTGTGGATCGGCGTCGTCGCGCTGATCTACGGGGTGGTCCAGATCATCGCCGCGCTGCGCGTGCGCAAGGCATTTTCCGGCCTTTGAGGGGAGCCCCGCCGGTGCCGGGTCGTGAGACGCCCGGCACCGGCGGCAGGGCCGGGCGTGTTTCCGCTCACTTGGGCATCAGCACCCACATCTCACCCCGCTGCTTCATGCGGCTGGCGGCCTCGCCGGCGGCATCGCCGTGGCCCCAGTAGAAGTCCGCGCGCACCGCACCCTTCACCGCGCTGCCGGTGTCCTGCGCCACCATCAGGCGTTGCAGCGGCTGCTGGGAGAGCGGCTGGGTGGTGGAGAGAAACACCGGTGCGCCGAGCGGGATCTCGCTGGGGTCCACCGCGATACTGCGCTCCGAGGTGAGCGGCACCCCCAGCGCGCCCACCGGGCCGCTGCTGTCGGAGAGTGCCTGGTCGCCGGTCAGCTCGCGGAAGAACACCATGCGCGGATTGACGTTGAGCATCTCTTCCACCTGGCTCGGGTGGCGCCGGGCCCAGGCGCGCACGCCGGGCAGCGTGGCCTCGGCGGGGGTGATCTCGCCGCGGTCGATCAGCCGCTTGGCGAAGGAGCGAAACGGCTGGTTGTTGGTGCCGGCGTAGGCCACGCGCATGGTGGTGCCATCGGTCATCTCGATGCGCCCCGACCCCTGGATCTGTAGATAAGCCGCTTCTACCGGGTCATCGACCCACACCAGCTCGGTGCCGTTCAGATCGCCGCTGCGCATCAGCTCGCGGCGGGTCGGGCCGACGTGGGTGTGCTTCTTCCAGTACTTCGGATACTCGTAGAGCGGCGTCTGGTAGGGGCCGCCACGCACCCGCGAGCCGCGCAGGATGGGCTCGTAGTAGCCGGTGATCAGCCCGGTGGAGCTGCCGTCGCTGTTGGTTACCCGGTAGGGCGTGAAGCGGGTCTCGAAGAATTGCTGGATCGCCTGGGCATTGAGCGGGTCGACCGACTTGGCATCGGCACACACCCCTTGCCATAGCGGCTTGCGCGCCAGCCGGGTGCAGCTTTCGCGAAAGGCGCTCCACGCCGCCATTGGCTGATCTCGGCTCCAGCCGGGGAGATGCTGCCAGCTGGTGACGCGATCCTGGCGCTCGACCCGGGTCTCGGCATCGCCGCTCGGCGCCACGCTGGTGATCGGCGCGCTGCTGCAGCCGGCCACCACCAGCGCCAGCAGCAGGCTCCCCAGCAGTGCCGCATGCCGGCGCAGCGCAGCCATTGGCCGGTAGCGCGAGCGTGGCGCCGAAAGAGACGTCGATAGCGGGCAAGAAGACGCGGAAAAAGACAGCGCGGGGGAAGACGACGCGGGTAAAGACAACACGGAAGAAGAAGCGGCGGCGCGCTCGGCTGACAGCATACGGTTTCGATCCTTGAACACGGTAAGGTGGCGGCGCGGCGGGGCCTCGGTGCTGTCTGAAAAGTACTGCGCTCGCCCATGCGGCGTTAAAAATCGGCTGGAGCGCCAGCCCGGTCAAAAATGCTCATTTACACCCTGTAAACTGGAGCGCCAGCCCGGTCCGTTTTCGCCGATTTTTTGCCTTGCCTGGCCTTCGCTCGTCGACTTTTCAGACAGCACCTAAGTCGCCAACCAGCGAGCATATCGCCACCATCTGCCAGCGTCGAGATGCCGCCGTGCCGAGGCCTAGCCCTGCCCCTCGTTCGGCTGCGGCATTACACTATGCTTTTTCCCGCGGCAGGAACGCCCCATGACCCATGTCATCTCCATCCAGAGCCACGTCGCCTACGGCTATGTCGGCAACCGCGCCGCGGTCTTCCCGCTGCAGCGTCTGGGGCTGGAAGTCACCGCCATCAATACGGTCCAGTTCTCCAACCACACCGGGTACGGCGCCTTCACCGGCGAAGTGTTCTCGCCCGCCCATCTGCGGAATGTGCTCGACGGCGTCGAGTCGCTGGTCGGCCTGGGTGGCGTGGATGCGGTGCTCTCCGGCTACATGGGCGACGAGGGCATCGGCCGTGCGGTGCTCGATAGCGTCGACCGGGTCAAGCAGGCCAACCCCGAGGCGCTCTACTGCTGCGACCCGGTGATGGGCGATGTCGGCCGTGGTTTCTTCGTGCGCGAAGGGATCCCCGAGTGGATGCGCGACCACGCCATCCGCCGCGCCGATATCGTCACCCCCAACCAGTTCGAACTCGGCTTCCTCGCCGGGCGCGAGATCCACACCCTGGAAGACGCCCTCGCCGCCACCGCGGCGCTGCGTGCCCAGGGCCCGCGGGTGGTGCTGGTCACCTCGCTCGAGGTGGCGGACGACGACGCTGGCCATATCGGCATGCTGGTGGATGCCGCCAGCGGCAGCTGGCGCATTACCACGCCCAAGGTCGACTTCGCCATTCCGCCCAACGGCGCCGGCGACTTCACCGCTGCCATGTTCCTGGCCCAGAGCCTGCGGGCCGGGCTCGGCGACGAAGGCCCGGCGCGGGCGCTGGAGCAGACTGCCGCCGCGGTGCAGATGCTGTTCGAACACACTCGCCGGGCCGGCACCCGCGAACTGGCGATGATCAGCGCCCAGCACGATATCGTCTCGCCGACGGTGACCCTGCACGCCGAGCGCCTGCGCTGACCGATGACCCTCGCGGAGACACCCCAGCCGCCGCTCTATCTGGGCATGGCGATGTGGGCCAATAACGATTGGCGCGGCAGCCTGCTGCCGGCCCACGGTGACGCTGGCTTGGCCGACTACGCCCGGGTGTTCAACGCGGTGGAGGGCAACACCACCTTCTACAGCGGCCTGCCCAAGGCGGAGACCATCGCCGCCTGGGCCGCCCAGGCGCCATCGACCTTTCGCTTCTGCTTCAAGCTGCCGGGCCAGCTCACCCACGCCAAACGCCTGCGTGAGATCGACGACGAGTTCGCGCGCTTCGTCGAGGGCCTCGGCCCGCTGGCTCGGCGCTCGGCCCGCTAATGGTGCAACTGCCGCGGGATTTCGGCCACGCCGAACTGCCGGCGCTGGCGCAGCTACTCTCGCGCTGGCCGCCGGGCCTGCCCTGCGCGGTAGAAGTGCGGGAGCTCGAATTTTTCCACAAGGGGTTGGCAGAGCAGTCACTCAACCGCTTGTTGATAAGTCAAGACGTGGATCGCGTGATGCTCGATGTTCGCGCGCTATTTGCCACCCCCGCGGGGCTTGACAAAAAGCTCGCAGCCGCTCAAGGCGAAAAGCCGAAAGTCCCATTACACGTGCTCTCCACGGCGGTCAACCCTGTCGTGCGCTTCATCGGACACTTCGATGAAGCGATCAATGCAGCGCGCTTTGCGCCGTGGATAGAACGGCTTAGCCTGTGGATAAAACAGGGGAAAACCCCTTTTCTCTTTGTGCATACGCCGGATAATCGCCAGGCGCCGGAGCTGGCGCGCCAGTGCTACAGCCGGCTCGCCGAGCGGGTTGCGCTACCCCCGCTGGCCGAGTTCGCCGGTGACCGGCAGGAATCCCTGTTCTGAGTGGAAAGCCCCGCTAGAAACAGCGGCAGCACACCCTGCCATGGTTGATCTTCACGTTAAGGTCAAATCCCGGTAGGGTGAAGAAAAGTTAACAACAGGCAATGCCCGTGTCCGGCCCAACCTACGCCATTGGCGAACTCGCGCAGCAGTTCGACGTCACCACCCGCACCATCCGCTTCTACGAGCAGGAAGGCCTGCTCTCCCCCGAGCGCCGCGGCAAGACCCGCGTCTATCGCGACAAGGACCGTGTGCGCCTCAAACTCGCCCTGCGTGGTAAGCGCCTTGGTTTCTCGTTGATCGAGATACGCGAAGTGCTCGATCTCTACGACGACCGTAACCACGGCAGCGTGCGCCAGCTCGAACGCATGCTCGAAATCCTCGCTGACAAGCGCGCCAACCTCGAACGCCAGCTAGAAGACATCCGCGCCATGCAGCGCGAACTCGATCAGGTCGAAGCACGGTGCCGCGCTGCTCTCTCGGAAATCGATGGTGACGCTGAGATTTCGTGAGAGATTTTTTCCACGCCTCTCTCTGGTCTCGTTTCAATCCACCCTCCATTTATCCATTGGCTCGAAGGGTAATGGCAAGCATTCGATGCGTCGTTTAGCTAAATGGAGTGAAGTCGATTTGAAAAGGGCTTTGGCCAGAATGCAGGCGGCTCATTAAAATTAGACAGTTGTATCATCGATGCCGCATGAAAATGTGTCGGCTTGAGAGATTCCACATATGTCTTATAGGACATTGGCTATCGTTCGCGTAGGAAATAATCTCTCGTGTGTAAATAATTTGATGGAAAGTATCTTTGTGTAACCATTGCGGTGCACTGCTTGAGTGAAGGTTGGTGTCGTGTTAGTTTTCGGCTTCATTACATTACCCCCTTTTTTATGAAGCAATACTCTCAAGGAGAGCGCTCATGGGACTTGCCATCGCCGGCGTCATCGTGAATATATTATTAGCGGCAGCGGTTAGCGTAAATGTTATGCAAGACCTCTCGGGAACTGCTTCGACAGTATTCCTCACCCTCACGGCGGCTTCTCTGGCAGCGACAATTATCGGTTTTTTTATAGCTATCAATAATCGCAATACTCGGCTTGGGCCCATCATGATGATTGTTGGCTCGATCATCTTCGTGCCCGGCGGGCTTGTTGCGATATTTGGCGCCAAGCGTCTCATGAGCCAGTCGAAGCAAGACCAGCGAGCCCAGGAAAAGTTCGAAAACTAATCGCTATCCTGTATCCATCACTTTTGCTAACCATAGAAAGGGTGGTTCGTGTCAGAATCAGAGTCCTTCGAAGATAACTGGTATTATCAGGGTAATGGGCGTGTCCTCGGACCATTCAAAAGAGAGGCCATGATCGTTGCTATTATGGACCGTGATATAGGCCCTGATACTCAAGTCTGGAATACGAGCTGGGCTGAAGAGGCTCCCACTAAACCGCTGCGGGATACAGAACTTAGTGATTATCTAACGTCCGACGCCAGAGAAAAATATGCACCCAAACCCGTGACGGATCGCTTGGCTTGGTTGCTGGCACTGTTTCCTGTTGCCTTCCTGTTTATCGATAGTGCTCTGATTTATAGCTATAGTCCGATCGCTTTTTCAAACGGTTATCTTTTTGCCGTGCCCATATTGTATTCGCTCATAGCACTGGTAGATGCCTTGAGCATTCGCGACAGCGGCCGAGGTAAGACACCCCTTTATTGGTTTTGGATCATACCCGTCTATCTCGCCGTCAGAGCGAAGACCCTCAAGAGGGGTATGCGTTTCTTCTGGATATGGTTGGTTTCATCGGTGCTCTATGGAGTCGTCGTCTTTGGTATCGTCGATGGTGGCTATCTCATGCCTTCGCTTCGCCCGCTACCCTCGTGTTCGAGCCCTATGGTCATCGATACGAACAAGCGGCTTTTCGATGACGCGATGCGAAAGAATAGAAACTCATATGGCAGTATGATTCGATCTCTTCAAAATGCACTGAGCTCCGAATATGGCAGCGCCGACTACTATAGTGCTTACTCTCACGTGAGTCATAGTGTGAAAGCTGCGGATATCGTAAATATCCAGCAGATCACGGAGACGCAAGATACCAGATCGTGCCAAGGTGTCGTGATTCCCTCTCGAGGACCACGCATGATGATCGACTACAGTATCACCCGAAGAGCCGGTGGCGTCGATATCGAGATGCATTCACGGTAGTGCTTTTTTACACGGCCAAGAGTAGATTGAATATGGAAAATGTCGATAATTGCGAAAGAAATAAGAATCGGCTCGTTGCATTGATCCTCTCCATGTGGTTTGGAGTTTTTGGTATCGACCGTTTCTACTTGGGGAAGTGGAAAACAGGCATCTTGAAAGCACTGACACTAGGTGGGCTTTTTATTTGGTGGTTCATTGACTGTGCGGTGCTGCTATTCGATGCTTTTCTTTTCTCACTTGGTAAAGAGAGGGGCATGGTGAAGGACGCCAAAGGTAAAGAGCTGAAATACGGACTTTCCATGTATCGACTCAAGAACGGGCGGTTCGAACGGGATTGGTTTAGGTAGGTTATTAATGATCTGCAGACGTTAGCTGCGGCGAACCCGAATGGCCCTTTGGTGATGGGCATCTTGGGCAAAAGGGCCGTCACCAATAGCGACTTCGATAGTCATGGGGGCGTTTTGGTAACACCAGCGAATGACAGCCAGTACGCGATTTCGTCACGAACTTCAGTCCCAACCATTCTTGCGGCCATGTTGCTGTGGGGTAGTTGGTGTTTTCTTGCCAACGCGGACGCACCTTGGCTTGTTCGCTCCGGTTTATCATTGGCTCAGGCGCTTGCTAGTGGCGTGATCACCTGGGGCTTATCACGTGTCGTGGCGCTAGCGATAGCACGTTGGGGGCGGCAATCTGCCGCTCGCTGGGTGATTCCTCTCTGCGTGGTCGCTGTGACTGGTAGTGCGCTATGGCTGCTGCACCTGGCACTGGGGACCCCTGAGCTGGCACGCACCATTATCCCTCCGATAATTGTTGCCTGGAGTTACTGCCAGTGGCTCACTTGGCGTTCATGCTGACACCGCAGCAACGTGAATTCTGTCAGCGAGGATGAGTGCGGGTATCGTATCAACGGTTTTTGGGGCACGAGCGTGCTCATTCGCAAACCGCTTTCGTTGAGGAATATTGTTGTGACATCACCCTCCGCCAACCGACGGCCAGTCAAGAGCCGCGATCATCGCTTAGCGCAGCGATTCGCAGCTTGGTTGAACCACTGTCATATCACGCCCAACCAGATCTCGTTGGCGAGTATGGGTTTTGCCGCTTTCGCCGCGCTGATGCTGGTGACTTGGCGCCACGCGATGAGCGAAGCACAGTGGGTGTTACCGCTATTGGCAATAGTCGGTATCCAAGGGCGCCTGCTGTGTAACCTGTTCGACGGTATGGTCGCGCTGGAAGGAGGGCGCTCGACGCCCGGCGGGGAGCTTTACAACGACATGCCGGATCGGGCAGCGGATGCGCTGTTGCTGGTGGCTGCAGGCTACGCTGCGGGCGAATTTTGGAGTGTGGGTATCTGGATAGGCTGGCTAGCAGCACTGCTGGCGGTCGCGACTGCCTACGTGCGCGTATTGGGAGCCTCGATGGGGGCACCGATGCGCTTCTCCGGGCCAATGGCCAAGCAGCACCGGATGGCTGTACTGAGCGGGGCCTGTCTGCTCAGTGTGCTCGAGCCCTACCTCTGGGCCAAGGGCATCGTTCTGGCCATTGCCGTAGCTGTCATCGCCGTCGGCAGTGCCTTGACCATCGCGCGCCGCACCCGCGAGATCCACGCGTATTGCGAATCCGCTGCCGCTGATCGGTCAGGAGCGCACGATGTTTGAGATTGCCCCGCACGTCGAGACGGTGGTCATCGCGGTGCTCGCTCTTCTCTGTATCGCCAGCCTGTCGCGAGCATGGCTAGGTCAGCGCTATCCGGCACGCGACCTGCTGGAGCTCAAGCAGCGTATCCGCTCATGGTGGTGGATGATCGGCCTGCTATTCGTGGTCCTGCTGCTGAATCGAGACGCCGGTATCGTGTTCTTCGCTTGTCTCAGTTATCTGGCGCTCAAGGAGTTCTTCTCGATCGTACCAACGCGTCTGGTGGATCGCCGCGTACTGTTCTGGGCCTATTTGGCGATCCCTCTTCAGTACCTGTGGATCTGGCACGAATGGTACGGAATGTTCAGTGTCTTCGTACCGGTCTACGTCTTCCTGTTTCTGCCGGTGCGCATGCTGCTGCTTGGCGACAGTCAGGGCTTCATTCGCGCGGCAGGGGTAATCCATTGGATGGTGATGCTGGCGATCTACTGCGTCAGCCATCTGGCGGCACTACTGACCCTGCCGGTGCTCAATCCGCAGCGCGGATACCTGGGGCCGGTGCTGTTCGTGCTATTCATCACCCAGTTCAACGATGTCTGCCAATACGTCTGGGGCAAGCGCATCGGGAAACGTGCGATTCTGCCGCGAGTCAGCCCCAACAAGACATGGGGCGGATTCCTCGGCGGCGGACTGACGGTGACGCTCTGCGCCGGCTTGGTCGGCCCCTATCTGACTGGCATGTCCTGGCCGCTCTCGCTGGCGGCGGGCGCGGTGATCGCCGTATGCGGATTCTTCGGTGATGTCGTTATCTCCTCCGTCAAGCGCGACCTTGGCATCAAGGATACCGGGCAGTTGATCCCAGGGCATGGCGGGATTCTCGACCGACTCGATAGCATCATCTACACAGCGCCGATCTTCTTTCATTTTTACCGCTTTTTCGCTTACTAAGGTGTTGTCATGCAGCGTTGGTTGAAAGTGCTCTTCTTCCTTCTGCTGGTCCGTCCGCTCATTGTGTTCGTCATTGGGCTAAACGTGTTCCAGCGCGAACGCGTGCCGCGACAGGGGCCGCATGTTCTGGTCGCCAACCACAACAGCCATCTCGATACCCTGGTGCTGATGAGTCTGTTCTCTTGGCGTGACTTGCATCGTGTACGACCCGTGGCGGCGGCAGACTTTCCTCGCTAACCGCTGGCGGGCCTGGTTCTCGACCCACGTGCTCGACATCATTCCGATCCGGCGTGACGGCAGTGGCGACCGGCGAGATCTGATGGCTGACTGCCGCGCAGCGCTGGCGGCGGGGGATATCGTGATCCTGTTCCCGGAGGGGAGTCGAGGCGAACCGGAGGCGATGCAGCCGCTGAAAAAAGGGATCTTCCATCTGCTCAAGGAGAGCCCTGAGATACCGCTGACGCCAGTCATGCTACGTGGCCTGGGGCGAGCCCTACCCAAAGGTGAGGCGCTGCTGGTGCCACGCAATTGCGATGTCGCTATCGGTGAGGCGATGCATGTCGGAGACGACAGTGCCGCTTGCATGACTTCGCTAAAGGCGGCGTTCGATACACTCGCAGAGCAGTGCCGGTGGGTAGCGTCTGGCTCGATGAGTGGCAGTAGCTAAGCTCAGCAGCCCGTATAGCCAATGTATTGAGCAGATGGATCACATGTTCCGTGCTGCAAGACTCGCGGCTATCGCGAGAAGGACGCGTCGGCCAACTCAAGCGCATGCTCGAAATCTTCGCCGACAAGCGCTCCAACTTCGAACGCCAGCTGGAAGACATCCTTGCCATGCAGCGCGAACGCGACCAAGTCGAAGGCGCGGTGCCAGAGTGCGTTGGGCGAATTGAAGGAAGCCGAGCGCTCTTGAATCTGGCCTCTCTCGCTACGCCCAGCGAGCAGTGATCTTCCTACCTCCTAAATAATCTTCGGTTTCCAACGCACCAGTGTCCCTCCCTCTGACGCCACGACTGATTAATGCTTTCGTGGCGTTGTTTCTAATGTAATGCTTGGTTACTGTGCGTATAACAGCACAAGAGATGACTCACAGCGTCACAAGCTCATAAGGGACAGCCGCGCTGGGATGATGATAACCATCGTCATCCTCCATGGCTGGCGGTAGCGTGGCGGCCTTCACCAAAAGCCTACCGAACGCCCCCTCATCACATGCTTGTATCTATGCACAGTCATATCGGACCAAGCAAAACGTATGAGCACGCGAATTTTGCAAAGCATGCCTAGCTATTCCGAGAGCCCTTTAAACTCAATGGCTTAAGTGCGGAAAAGCTGTCTAGATAAGACTATTAAACGCGCGATCTTGTTCAAGTGGCAAAGAGAGCGGGCTATTTAATGCCTGTTAGACAATGGGGGCCGGATGAATCTAGTACACTTTCCGAGTCGGTGCGACGAGAAGTCAGTTTTTGAGTTTTGCTCCGAGGTTGAATCCCACTCTGGCAGTGAAATCGTCACCATAGAATTCTCGTCTATGGGGCGAATTGAGCCATTCACGATGGTTTATATTGCGAACCGAATCCGTGACTTCAATAGGAGCAACCGAGGAACCATAGTCAGGTGCCGTGGCTTTCAAGAAAAAGACTACGCCGCGAACATGGCGTTCTTCCGAGCCTTTGGGCTCAAGCACGGGAGAGAGCCTAGCGAGGTGCCGGGAAACGATCGATTTGTTCCGTTCACCATCCTGAGAACACAGACGATCGTTGACGAGGCATCCCGAGAGTGGGAGGTCCCTCAGGAAATTGTTGAGCGTCGTGCGGAGCACTTGGCGACGGTGCTGTCTCGGAACGAGTCGGATAACCTGCTGGATGCCCTGACGTTCTCGATTCGGGAGATAATGAGAAACGTCGTTGAGCATAGCGGATCAAAGGCCATCGAGTACTGCGCGCAGTACTGGCCAACGTACCACCGCGTAGAGATCGCAATACTAGACAATGGTATGGGCCTGAAGGATTCACTTTCTTCAAACCCATACGTCGAGGTGGAATGCGACTCGGACGCAATTCAGCAGGCACTGATGCCGGCCATATCCAGCAAGAATTACGCTGGAGCAAGAATCAATACAAAAGACCCTTGGCACAACTCGGGATTCGGCTTGTACATGAGCAACCGGATCTGCAGGTTGGGCGGAAGCTTCCTGATATGCAGCGGCGACCACGCTATAAGGCTGGATGAGAGCGGAAAGGAACATATAGACATCGGACACCACTGCCCAGGGACCGCTGTAAGGATGGTTCTAAATACAAGAAAGTTAGCCTCACTCAGCGGGATGTTGCAGCAGTTCCGCTCGGAAGGGTATGAAGTAGCTAGACAGATAAAAGGCGTTGGTGTTTACGCGGCCTCGGCGGCGTCCCAGATGCTATCACGGGACTTTCAATAGTCGCCCTTGCCTAGTTACCGCCGTCTCAGCGATGACTGAGAGCCTAACCATGAGTTCGAGTCCGACCGTTGGGAAGCCGCGCGGCGGCTTCCCAACGGCGGCTCAACTCAAACGTTATACCCCTTGAGAAGCCGTATGGATGAATCTAAGCGTATAAAGAAACTTCGCCGTGAGATGGTCAATGTAATTCCGAAATTCCCGAACAATCTGAAAACTAAAGAAAAGCTTGAACAAGAGTCCTTGACTACGCTGCTGGTCCATTATCTCAATTGGGTGAGTCGGTACATTTCTGTTAAGCCAAGAAGAATCACTATTGAACCAACAGTAACTTCTGATTCACGCTGGAAAGCACTCAAGTCAAATGTTGAAGCGTTGCTCGCGAAAGCTCATGATGGCGAAAATCTATGTCCAAATCTCTCTATACAGCCAAGTACCAGGGGCTATACTCCTGCAGCTTCAGAAAAAGGGCCGGACGTAGATAGGTGGGAAGATAAAGACCTTTTGCTAAATGCGATGGGGTTTCATCATTTTCACTTAGGTACGAAAATCGAAGCGGCTGGTTACGCTGAAAGAACGGATGAATTGTTGTTTGCCCGAGTAACACGCGAGGAGTTTGTAGCCATAGGTATTTTTGATCACACCGTTTTTGAACCAACTGGCGACGACATGAGTGTTGAAAGAAAACGCCTATGGGAAATGTTCGGTGAGAATACAACTTGTGGGGTTCCGCCCGGATCAGTTGTGATGCCATCTCCCATCGCGACTTCAGGGCATCCTATTCACCTCGTGAGCACCGCCCAAGAATATGCACGGTTTATACGTGAAATCGACCCCAAATTGGATGATCGTGATTTCGTAGAGGGTCTATACCAAGACGCATGTTTCGAAAAACCTAAAAGCCCTAATCTGAGTTGGGCGCTTAATTTTTCCGATCTTGGCATTCATGAAAAAAAATCTAACCATCTGTTTGTAGTGCGCAGAGGGTTCAACTAATTAGAGGTATGGCAATGCCCTGCAGTCGACCCTCTTTCCACTACTTTCCTTAGATCATTCGCTCCAAACGGCCGGATGAAGGCAAACATTATCATTTTAGTGACTCTATTAACTAAGCTCTTCGTGGATCGATTTAATAAGTACACATTTTTGGAGGATTATATGATCGTCATTTATGGCATCAAGGCGTACTTGAACCCTATCAAGGCGCAGCTGTCGGATGTCATTCATAGTTGCATGCAGGATGTTCTCGGGATGCCGGCGGGCAAGCGTGCCCATCGGTTCGTACCGCTGGACGCAGAGGATTTCTATTTTCCTGACGATAGAACGTCGGCTTACACGGTCATCGAAATCAACATGATGCAGGGGCGCTCCAAGGAGACGCAGAAGGCGCTGATCAAGGCGCTTTTCCGCCAGATAGAAGCCGAGGTCGGCATATCGCCCATCGATATTGAGATCACGCTCAAGGAGCAGCCCGCTCACTGCTGGGGATTTCGTGGCATGACCGGAGATGAAGCGCGTGATCTACAATATTCCGTGAATGTCTGACGTGGCAGCTATTGCCTAGACTCATGCACGTGGAACCAACCGAGTACTGACGATGGATTGGCTGACGTTCATTTCGAGCCTTGTCAGGTCGCTGGCCTGGCCGGTGTTCGCCCTCATTCTCGCGCTTCTCTTCCGCGACCAAATTCTGCAGTTTGGATCCTTCATCAAGAAGCTGCGGGCCGGACCCATCGAGGCTGAGTTCGAGCACGACCTCGAACAGTTGCGCTCGCTATCTCCAGGTAGGGATGACGTCGTCGGTGTGCGTGCTGGTGAAGAAGAAACTTTTCTCACCGAGCTGGCCGAGCGCCATCCCCGTACGGCGATACTGGAGGCGTGGACTCGACTGGAACGCGCGGCCCGCGCATCGCTATCGTCACGGGAAAGCGAAGATAGTAGCCCGGGCGAGGTATCAGCGGCTCGGCTGCCGGAACTGCTGGTGCAGGCGGGTCTGATCGATCAGCCACAGGTGACGCTGTATCATGAGCTTCGGCGTTTGCGTCGCGAGGTGGCTCGCGATCTGGAGCCGACGAAAGAGGCAGCGCAAAACTATGTCGAGTTGTGTCGCGCGCTTCAATTTCAGATCGATCACGGAGCCTAGAGTGGTTGGTCCATGAATGGCTAGCGCGCTGCCAACGCCACATCCACCTTCGACCAATTTAGCCTGCCGATTGTCAGCATCAAGATTAACTGCGGGGAATAAGATGAACCAGGACGAGATCAAGGCACTGTTCGACCAGCAGGCGGCAAGCTACGACCAGCAGTGGGCCAAGACGTCACCGATTCGGAATTGTCTGCATCTGTTGCTGGGGTCGTTGTTCGCGGATTTGCCAGCGGAGGCACGAATCCTCTGTGTCGGGGTGGGGACGGGCGATGAGCTGTTCTATCTCGCCTCACAGCATCCTGGTTGGCGTTTTACGGCCGTGGAGCCGTCGGGGCGTATGCTCGACGTCTGTCGGGAAAGGGCCGAGAAGGAAGGTGTGACGTCTCGCTGCACCTTCCATGAGGGGTATCTGGAGTCACTACCCACCGCCGAGCTACACGATGCCGCGACCTGCCTGCTCGTCTCGCAGTTCATCACGAATCTCGACGAGCGCTCCGGTTTCTTCCGTGGCATTGCCGCGAAACTCAACTCGGGTGGCATTCTCGCAAGCGCCGACCTGGCGTCAGACATCGCGTCACCCGAATATGACGTACTGCTTCACGCGTGGATGAACATGATGTCCGCGGCCGATGTCTCCGAAGAGATGATGGCGCGGATGCGCCATGCCTATGCGCATGATGTCGGTGTGCTACCGCCAGCGCGGATTGCCTCGATCATCGAGGCAGGCGGTTTCGAACTTCCGGTGCCGTTTTTCCAGGCGGGGTTGATCCATGCATGGCTTTCCCGCCGGGCTTGAGTGAATACCCCTCTATCCTTGGAAGCGATTCCTGCAAGCCCGTGAGTTGGCTAGGGGGTTCCATTAGGAAGAGGTTCGCTTCGCCGTCAGCGCCACCCCCACCTTCGACCGATTCGGCTTGCCGATGGTCTGTGTTATCCACACCCCTGTCTCTGCCAAGTTATCCAGATCCACGCCGCTGTCGATGCCGAGGCCGTTGAGCAGGTAGATCACGTCTTCCGTGGCCACGTTACCGGTGGCGCCTTTGGCGTAGGGGCAGCCGCCGAGCCCGGCGACGGCGCTGTCGATCACGCCGATGCCCTCTTCGAGCACGGCGTAGAGGTTGGCCAGTGCCTGGCCGTAGGTATCGTGGAAGTGGGCGGCGAGTTTGTCCCTGGGGATATCGCGGCCCACGGCGTCGAGCAGGCGCTTGGCCTCGAGCGGGGTGCCGACGCCGATGGTGTCGCCCAGCGAGATTTCATAGCAGCCCATCTCATAAAGCGCCCGGGAGACCTCGGCGACCCGCTGGGGGGCGACCTCGCCTTCGTAGGGGCAGCCGAGCACGCAGGAGACATAGCCGCGCACGCGCACGCCGGCTTCCCGGGCGCGTTCGATCACCGGTTCGAAGCGCGCCAGCGAATCGGCGATGGAGCAGTTGATGTTCTTGTGGGAGAACGCTTCGCTCGCTGCCGCGAAGACGGCGACCTCCTCGACACTGCACTCGAGTGCGGCTTCCAGCCCTTTGAGATTGGGTGTGAGCGCGGAGTAGACTACGCCCGGCCGGCGGCGAATGCCGGTCATTACCTCGCGGTGATCCGCCATCTGCGGCACCCATTTGGGCGAGACGAAACTCGCCGCTTCGATCCGCTTGAGCCCCGCCGCGCCGAGCCGCTCGATCAGTTCCAGCTTGGCCGCCGTGGCGATGGGTTCGGATTCGTTCTGCAGGCCATCGCGCGGGCCGACCTCTACCACACTGACTTGCTTTGGCATCCCCATCTCACTTTCCTCGGCTCTGTCTGAAAAATGCCTGCGCTCGCCCACACTGCGTTAAAAATTGGCTCACTGAACAACGTTCAGAACGTCCGAAGGACGGCCCGAAGGGCGAGCGGAGCGAGTCACATACTCATTTACACCCGCGTAAACTCCGCTCCTTCGCCAATTTTTGCCTTGTCTGGCCTTCGCTCGCCGACTTTTCAGATAGAGCCTAATTCGCTTCGGCACTGGCGTCGGCGTTGGCGAACGCGAGCAGCTCATCCCCCTGCGCCACGGCGTCCCCCACCGCGACATGGAAGGCTTCCACTGCGCCGTCGGCGGGGGCGCTCAGGGTGTGCTCCATCTTCATCGCTTCCACCACCACCAGCGGCGTGCCTTTCTCCACTGTCTGGCCGGGTTCGACCAGCAGCGCCACCACGGTGCCGTGCATCGGCGCTGTCAGCTTGGCTTCGGCCTCTTGCGGCAGATGGTCGGCACGGTCGGCGCGGCGCCAGATCAGGCGCGACTCTTGACCTGCGGCGGTGAGCACGATGGCGTCGCCCTCGCTGGCTGGGTCGAGCCGGGCGAAGAGGCGCTGGCGATGGCCATCCAGGGTGAGCGCCAGGGTGTCGTTGTCGAGACGCTGGCACTGCCCGGCGAGCCGGCTCGTCTCCTCGCCGTCGCGCTGCACTTGAAGCTGCCAGGTCGCCTGTGCTGGCTCCTGTGCCAGACCCTGAGTCAGCGCCTGGGTGGCGATCACCTCGTACGTTCCGCTGCCGTCGGTTTCCTGAAAGGCGAGACGTAGCCGGCGCGGCGCGTTGAGCCGCCAGCCGTCGCGACGTTGCCAGGGGTCGTCGGCGCGCGGTGCTCCTTTAGCAAGATGCTCCATCGCCACCAGGGCCGCGCGGGCGATATCGGCATCGGTGGCGTGGGGCGCGGCGAACAGATCGTCGTGATGATGCTCGATAAAGCGGGTATTCAGCTCGGCGGCGATGAAGTCCGGGTGGGCCACTAGACGCTGCAGGAAGCGGCGATTGGTGGTCACGCCGCTGATATCCAGCGCGGCCAGGGCGCGGGCCATCTCCGCCAGGGCCTGGCCGCGATCCTCGCCGTGGACGATCAGCTTGGCCAGCATCGGGTCGTAGTGCATGGTCACCGTGTCGCTGGCCTCGACGCCGCTATCCAGGCGGATGCGTCCGTGCGAATCGGCGCTCTCCAACGGCAGCGCAAAGCGCAGCAGCTTGCCGGTGGCGGGGAGGAAGTCGTTGTCCGGGTCTTCGGCGTAGAGCCGCGCTTCGATGGCGTGGCCGGTGAGCGTCAGTTCGTTCTGCGCCTTGGGCAGCGCCAGGCCGGCGGCAACCCGTAGCTGCCACTCGACCAGATCCTCGCCGCTGATCATCTCGGTGACCGGGTGCTCGACCTGCAGCCGGGTGTTCATCTCCATGAAGTAGAACGGTGAGCCGTGCTCCTGCGTGGTCTCGGCGGCGGCATCCAGCAGGAACTCCACCGTGCCGGCGCCGACATAGCCGATCTCCTGGGCGGCGCGCACGGCGGCCTCGCCCATCTCGCGGCGCAGCGCCTCGGGCAGGTTCGGCGCGGGGGCCTCTTCGAGCACCTTCTGATGGCGCCGCTGCACGCTACAGTCGCGCTCGAACAGGTAGACGCCGCCCCCGAGGCTGTCGCAGAACACCTGCACTTCGACATGGCGCGGCTGGGTCAGATACTTCTCGATCAGCATGCGCTCATCGCCGAAGGCGGCGCGGGATTCGCGGCGGCAGCCGTCGAGCGCCGCCTGGAACTCACGCTCGGACTCGACCACCCGCATGCCCTTGCCGCCGCCACCGGCGCTGGCCTTGAGCAGCACCGGGTAGCCGATCTTGCCAGCTTCTTCCCGCAGCATGGCGTCGTCCTGCGCTTCGCCGTGATAGCCGGGTACCAGCGGTACGCCGGCGCTGGCCATGCGCGCCTTGGCCGCGGCCTTGTCGCCCATGGCGGCGATGGCGCTGGCCGGCGGCCCGATGAAGATGATTTCGGCGGCGTCGCAGGCGGCGACGAACTCGGCGTTCTCGGAGAGAAAGCCGTAGCCCGGATGGATGGCGTCGGCGCCGCTGCGCTGGGCAGCCTGGATGACCTTGTCGATGGCGAGATAGCTCTCGCCGGCCGCCGGGCCGAGGCGGATCGCTTCGTCGGCCTCGCGCACGTGGCGGGCGCGGGCGTCGGCATCCGAATAGACCGCGATGGTGCGCAGGCCGAGGCGCGCGCGGTGCGGATCACCCGGCAGGCGATCTCGCCGCGATTGGCGATCAGCACGGCGCGCAGCGGGCGGGGCGCAGTGGCGAGACTCATGAGCGCGGCTCCTTGTCGCCGCCGCTGGCCGCGAGCCAGGCGGGCGGGCGTTTGTCGAAGAAAGCGGCCAGCCCCTCCTGGCCTTCGGCGCTGACCCGCAGCTCGCTGATGGTGCGGCACGCGGCCTCGCGGGTGGCGTCGCTCTCCGGTTCGCGGGCGATCTGCGCGAGCAGCTCCTTGGTGGCGCGCTGGGCCTGTGGGGAGGCAGCGAGCAGGGTGTCGATCTGGCGGTCGATCTCTTCATCCAGCGCGTCGCCAGCCACCACCTGGTGCACCAGCCCCAGCTCGCGTGCGGTGGCGGCGTCGATCACCTCGGCGGTCAGCGCGTAGCGGCGCATCTGGCGGGCGCCGATGGCGCGCTGGACATAGGGCCCGACCACCGCCGGCGAGAGGCCGATCTTGACCTCGGAAAGACAGAAGCGCGCCGCCATTGATGCGATGACCAGATCGCAGCAGGCGGCCAGCCCCACCGCGCCGCCGTAGGCCGCACCCTGCACCCGGCAGAGCGTGGGGCAGGGCAGGGTGTCTAGCCCGTGCATCAAGCGCGAGAGCTGGCGCGAGTCGGCCAGATTGTCGTCGACGCTGTAGTCGACCATGCGCTTCATCCAGGCGAGATCCGCCCCGGCGGAGAAGTGCTTGCCGTGGGAGCCGAGCACCACCACCCGCACCTCGCCGCTCGCAGCCAGGGCGTGGAGGCGTTCGAGATGGGCGTTGAGTGCGGCGATCAAGGCGTCGTCGAAGGCGTTGTGCACCGCGGGGCGGTCCAGCGTCAGCCGCGCGACGCCGCGAGAGTCGATGTCCAGTTGGCAGTGATGGTGCTCATTTAGCCGTTTCCCTCTATCCGCTAAAGGTGGCGAGCGCAGCCCCTTTAGGATTACATCCTGAAGACGCCGAAACGCGTCTCTTCGATCTCTGCGTTCATTGCGGCGGAGAGCGCCAGGCCGATCACATCGCGGGTCTGCAATGGGTCGATCACGCCGTCGTCCCACAGCCGGGCGCTGGCGTAGTACGGGTGGCCCTGGCGCTCGTACTGTTCGCGGATCGGCGCCTTGAAGGCGGCTTCCTCGTCTTCCGGCCAGTCGCTGCCGTCGCGCTCCATCTGCTCCCGTTTCACCTGCGCCAGCACGTTGGCGGCCTGCTCGCCGATCACCGAGATGCGCGCGTTGGGCCACATAAACAGCAGGTTGGGGTCATAGGCGCGGCCGCACATGCCGTAGTTGCCGGCGCCGAAGCTGCCGCCGATCAGCACGGTGAACTTGGGCACCTTGGCGCAGGCCACGGCGGTGACGAGTTTGGCGCCGTGCTTGGCGATGCCCTCCTGCTCGTACTTGGAGCCGACCATGAAGCCGGTGATGTTCTGTAGAAAGATCAGCGGGATCTGGCGCTGGGCACACAGCTCGATGAAGTGCGCGCCCTTCTGCGCGGACTCCGAAAACAGCACGCCGTTGTTGGCGACGATACCCACCGGATGGCCGCACCAGTGGGCGAAGCCGGTGACCAGGGTGTCGCCGTAATAGCGCTTGAACTCGTCGAAGTCGGAGTCGTCCACCAGCCGCCCGATCACCTCGCGCACGTCATACGGCTTGCGCAGGTCGGTGCCGACGATGCCGTAGAGCTCCGAAGGGTCGAGCCGCGGCGGTCGGGATTCGCGCAGCGCCAGCTCGCCGCGCTTGCGCCAGTTGAGCCGGGAGACCGCGCGGCGGGCGAGCTGCAGCGCATGGGCATCGTTCTCGGCGTAGTGGTCGACCACGCCGCTGATCTTTGCGTGCACGTCCGCGCCACCGAGATCCTCGGCGCTGATGGTCTCGCCGGTGGCGGCCTTCACCAGCGGCGGGCCGCCGAGGAAGATAGTGCCCTGGTTGCGCACGATGATCGATTCATCGGCCATCGCCGGCACGTAGGCGCCGCCGGCGGTGCATGAGCCCATCACCACCGCGATCTGCGGGATGCCGGCGGCGGAGAGCGTGGCCTGGTTGTAGAAGATGCGGCCGAAGTCGTCGTGGTCGGGGAAGACCTCGTCCTGCGCCGGCAGGTAGGCGCCGCCGGAGTCGACCAGATAGAGGCAGGGCAGGCGGTGCTTGCGGGCGATCTCCTGGGCGCGCAGGTGTTTCTTCACCGTCAGCGGGAAGTAGGTGCCGCCCTTGACCGTGGCGTCGTTGGCGACGATCACGCACTCCACGCCGCTGACCCGGCCGATGCCGGCGACCACCCCGGCGGCGGGCACCGGGGTGTCGTAGACCTCATGCGCCGCCAGCGCGCCGATCTCGAGAAAGGCCGCGCCCTCGTCGAGCAGCTGGTCGATGCGCTCGCGCACGAACAGCTTGCCGCGGGACTCGTGCCGGGCGCGCGCCTTGTCGCCGCCGCCCCGGGCGATCTCGGCGCTCAGCGCGTGGAGCTTGTCGACCTCCGCCCGCAGCGCCTGGGCATTGGCCTGGAAGGCCTCGGCGCGGGGGTTGATCTGGCTACTCAGTATGGCCATGCGACCCTCCTACGCGGACTCCGAGAACAGTTCCCGGCCAATCAACATGCGCCGAATCTCGCTAGTGCCGGCACCGATCTCGTAGAGCTTGGCATCGCGCAGCAGCCGCCCGGTGGGGTACTCGTTGATATAGCCGTTGCCGCCGAGCAGCTGGATGGCATCCAGCGCCATCTGGGTCGCCTTCTCGGCACAGTAGAGGATTACCCCGGCGGCATCCTTGCGGCTGGTCCGGCCGCGGTCGCAGGCGCCGGCCACGGCGTAGAGATAGGCGCGGCAGGCGTTGAGCGTGGTGTACATGTCGGCGAGCTTGCCCTGGATCAGCTGGAACTCGCCGATCGCCTGACCGAACTGCTTGCGCTCATGGACGTAGGGCACCACCACGTCCAGACACGCCTGCATGATCCCGATCGGGCCGGCGGCGAGCACCGTGCGCTCGTAGTCGAGCCCGCTCATCAGTACGCGTACGCCACGGTTCTCCTCGCCCAGCACGTTCTCCGCCGGTACCTGGCAATCCTCGAACACCAGCTCGCAGGTGTTGGAGCCGCGCATGCCCAGCTTGTCGAGCTTCTGCGCGGTGGAGAAACCGGCGAACCCCTTCTCGATAAGAAAGGCGGTGATGCCCTTGGCGCCGGCCTCGGGGTCGGTCTTGGCGTAGACCACCAGCACGTCGGCGTCGGGGCCGTTGGTGATCCACATCTTGTTGCCGTTGAGCACGTAGTGATCGCCGTGTCTGTCGGCGCGCAGGCTCATCGAGACCACATCCGACCCGGCGCCGGGCTCGGACATCGCCAGCGCCCCGACATGCTCGCCGCTGATCAGCCCAGGCAGGTACTTGGCCTTCTGCTCGGCCGTGGCGTTGAGCTTGATCTGGTTGACGCAGAGATTGGCGTGGGCGCCGTAGGAGAGCCCCACCGAGGCGCTGGCCCGGGAGATCTCCTCCATGGCGATACAGTGGGCCAGATAGCCCATGCCGCTGCCGCCGTCTTCTTCGCTGACGGTGATGCCGAGCAGGCCCATATCGCCGAACTTCTGCCACAGGTCCGCGGGGAAGGCGTTGTCGTGGTCGATCTGGGCCGCGCGCGGGGCGATCTCGTCCCGGGCGAAGGCGTTGACCTGCTCGCGCAGCATGTTCAGCTCGTCGTCGAGGCCGAAATCGAGCTCGGTGTAGGGGGCGTGCATCGGATGATCCTCCGCTGTCGATGGGCGAGAACGCGGGCGCCTGGGGCTCGCAGGTGTTCTCGACTTTATACGTTGACGTTAACGTCAATTAGCGGGTAGGGCCAGAGGCCCTCGACCATGGTCTAGGCTCGCATGCGTAACTCGCAGCTCGTTCGAGTATCGGAGAGCATTTTCCCGAGGGCTTTCCTTAAGCGCTCATTTCCAAACCCTCTGAGGATGGGCGCAGGGGCGGGCAAAGCGTGGGACTTTGCTATGGATGGAGAAGGTAGCGTCCAGGGATGGGTTCACAGCGCCCCCGCGACGCCCTGACGCCGGATAAGCCCACTTCGTCTAGCGATTGTGAAAGGCGTTCTAAGGAGTTGGTATAGATCGGCGGTAGTCGGTCATCAACGACTCACTGATTAGGCGACCATACTATATACCTGGCAGGCGAGTGTTGCGGGGACATTACATCGGGTAGCCAGATGAAGCGATAGCGATCATGTGTACCCCTTGATGATATGACACTTGGGGGCTGAGACCCCCGTGAGTGTGGGCGCGATGTGTCTCTTGATAAACGGTGTACACGGTTTATTTTGCGGATCACAGCGTTCGGTAGTCCCGTTGGGTATCTATTGCAGACGCGATTATAATCCCTTGCGAGACCCTGGTTTAAGATATATGGTTGCCTGTAGGTCGGCTGGCAGGAGTTTGCTTCGCGATAATCTTTTCGTCGTTGCCTTTTATGGTGGCTGGCGATAATCGTGGTGCTTTTCATGCTGTAGTCATATAGGATGCCAAGTTCTCGGGGGGCATTATGAGGGGGCGCAAACGTGTCAGGCGAAAACGTGAGGTCGCGCTGAAAGCTGGCTCTATTCCGCATCATCTGTTCGAGGGAAGTCGATGGGAGCCCCTAAGACAGGGGCCTGTCGCATTTTTGTGGCGGCCAGTCGAAGGTTTGATATCTCCTCAAACATGCAGCTTCATCTATCAGTATTTGCCTACTGTCGCTGTGAAGGCATTCGATTCGACCTCTTTAGATTACTGGCGATACTTTTTCAGTTACGACACACTATGGCAGTTCTCCGGTCTCGCGCTTGTGGTCGATCAGGAGGGTGAGATCGTGGCCTGGGGCGCTAGCCAGGAGTTCTCCGTCGGGGGGCGGCGAGTGTTATATGCAAGCTCCGCAGGGGTGGAGCCAAGCTATCAAGGCAGTGGGTTGTCGAGCCGAATCTGGCGTATGCTTCTTTTATCGGCCTTGTTTGACTCTCCACTCCGCCCTCTCTATGTAACGATGCGAGTCGGTAACCCCCTTGTCTATAGCGCGTGGTCAGCGGGCGCAACGAGAAAAAAGGACGTCTATCCTCGCCCCGGATCGGGCGAGATACCCTCCCATATTCAAGCGATTGGCAACCAGGTTGCTAAATACTTAGGGCAAAAGGATCTTTACGAGCCCGACACCATGGTTGTTCGCAATGCTTATGGGTTTTTGAATGAAGGGCTCTGGAGTCGACGGCCATCGAGTGACTGGAGCGAAATCGATGGCTGGATGAACCATTGGCTTGGCGAGAAGGACGCGTTTGTGATGGTTGTCGCCTTCTCTCCGATAAAGATGGCCATGAATGAGTGTCAGCGGCAGATCGTGAAAAAGCTTGGCTTGAGAAATAAACTGTCGTCGCGCCGTTGAGGTGCCAACTCGTATGACATAAAGAATGTGGGCTCGGCACTTCTGTCTGCATGCATCAGCGGGTTCCGTGGCTGCTAGCTCTCGTTATGATCCCATCTCTCTCCTCCGGCCATAAACCGCTTAGTGAGATGTTTATGATCGGTCAGGAGGGAGAGCATCTAGTGTTTTCAGCACTCATGAGGACACGTTGACCACCTCCCACATGAAGATGGCGTGGCGGCGGCTGTACTCGGCCCCGCTGTCAGCGGGGCGCTGGGGGGACATCGTTCCTCGCTCAGAAACTCCCGAACAGGGTGCCCAGGGTGATCACCGCGACCAGCGTGAACATCGGCACCACGATGGTGACCATGGCGATGTTGGGATAGGACTGGCGGTGGGTAAGGCCGCAGATCGCCAGCAGCGTGATCACCGCGCCGGAGTGGGGCAGGGTGTCCATGCCGCCGGCGGCGATGGTGGCGACCCGGTGCATCAGCTCGGGTTGAGACCGACCGCATTGGCCATGCGCAGATAGTCGTCGCCGAGCACGCTGAGTGCGATGCTCATGCCGCCGGAGGAGGAGCCGGTGACCGCCGCCAGCACGTTCATCGACACCGCCTCGGAGATTAGCGGATTGCCCGGCGCCAGGCTCAGCACCGCATCGCGGATGACCACGAAGCCGGCGAGGCTGGCGATCACCGCGCCGTAGCCGACCTCGGAGGCGGTGTTGAAGACCGGCAGCATCGAGCCGAAGCAGCCCTTGTTGATGGTGCCCTTGAGATCCGCCCAGTGGCGCCAGCGGCTGACGATCAGCCAGGCGCACGACACCAGCAGCGCGATGATGATCGCCCACAGCCCGAGCATGGCGCCGGGGTCTAGCGTGCCGAAGCGCGCTTCCGGCAGCCCGGAAAAGTCGAGACTCGGCAGAATCCAGTAGGTCAGCAGGCCATTGAGCAGAATCACCATCACCAGCGGGGTGAAGGCGGCCAGGGTACTGATCTCGGGTACGCCGGCCGCGGCGTCGAGGGTCTCGATCGGCTCGTCGGGGTGCTGGCCGTAGCCCTCGTCCCGGCGCGTCGCCCGGCTCACCCGTGACTGCAGCCACCAGGTACCCAGCCCCAACATCATCGCCCCGGCGATGATGCCGAGCCCGGGTGCTGCGAAGCTGGTGGTGTGGAAGAACGGGATCGGGATCGCGTTCTGAATCGCCGGCGTGCCGGGGAGCGCGGTCATGGTGAAGGTGAACGAGCCCAGGGCGATGGCACCGGGGATCAGCCGCTTGGGCGTGCCGGTCTCGCGGAACATCGCCGCACCGATGGGGAAGACCGCGAACGCCACTACGAACAGCGACACGCCGCCATAGGTGAGAATGGCGCAGGCCAGCACCACGGTCAGCACCACATGGCGGGTGCCGAGGCGCTTGATGATCCAGCGCGCGATAGCGTGCGCGGCGCCGGAGTCGGCCATCAGCTGGCCGAACAGCGCGCCCAGGATGAACAGCGGGAAGAACTTGATCAGATAGCCGCCGAGCGCCTTCATGAAGGTATCGGTGTAGATCGGCAGCAGCAGCCCGCCATCGCCGGAGAGCAGTACCGCCAGCGATGCCATCAGCGGCGCCAGCAGCAGCACGGTGATGCCGCGATAGGCGAGCACGATCAGCAGGATCAGCGAGACGACGATAGCCAGGGTACTCATGGTGCCAGGCCCTTGTGTCGGGGCTCGTGGCGCAGGCACGCCGGAGCCGCGTTGTTGTGATTGTGAGCGTTGTCAGCGCTGCGGGAGACGCGCATGGCGCGATGCCCGCACGGGGCGATACGACCATAGAGACAGATTAACGTTAACGTCAACGTGGCATCGCGCCAACTAGCCGAAAGGGGGAGACGCTTCGGACATACCTCGAGCGGTGCTCAGACCAACGCAGTGATCTACAGCCTGATCGAGATAGTCAAGGCCAATGGTCTTTCACTCTACGAGTATCTGTAGTTTGTTTTCGAAACCCTGCCGACCCGGTGCGCAAGACTGTCTCCGCTCTTTGCTGCCCTGGCATTTGACGGAAACATCACCGGCCTGAGTCAGGTCGGTACAGCTGGAGTTTATGGAGCGAGAAAGACCCGTAGTGCCCCTGTATCCGGCCGAATCATTACGCCTCTTCCACGTCGACAAAGCGCCGGGACGCGGCGGGGGTAACGCGCGCGGCCGCTCGTCGATGTGGGATCGGCTGTGAGGTGCGGGCGTAGATCGATGCCACGCCCTGGCTGACCACCGAGGTCGTGCACGACATGAGCGACACCGGCTACACCACCACGCTCTCGCTCGAGATCGATACGGGCTAGAAAATAACCCCAGGCGCATAAAAATTTGAAAAGATACGCCCAGGGTTATAATGTTGTCCCACGCACACGGCAACAGGGGCGGGAGGTGAAAAGCAGAGACCTGATCAAGGAGTTGGAAGCCGATGGCTGGGTACTGGACCGCGTCAGAGGTAGCCACCACGTCTTCAAACACCCAACGAAGCCAGGAGCCGTGCCGGTTCCTCACCCCAAGAAGGACATGAAGATCGGCACGGTCAACGCCATCAGGAAACAAGCCGGGCTCAAGTAGCCCGGCTAGCTGCGACTCACCGCCCAGGAGGAACGAACATGCAATATCCGATCGCCATCGAGTGGGGCGACGACACCCACGCAACCGGTATCGTCTTCCCCGACATTCCCGGTGCCATCACCGCCGGAGACAGCGTCGCTCACGCCTACGAAATGGCGGTGGAGGTCGCCCATATCCAGCTCGAGGAGCTGGTCAGCGCCGGCCAGCCGATCCCCAAGCCGGGCAGCATCGAGCAGCACCGCCAAAACCCCGACTTCGAGGGCTGGGGCTGGGGGCTGATCGAGATCGACGTCACGCCCTACCTGGGCAAGACCGAAAAGGTCAACGTCACCCTGCCCGGAACGCTGGTCAAGCGAATCGACGACTATGTCAGCCTCCACGGCATCAAGAGCCGTTCGGCCTTTCTGGCGTCCGCCGCGCTCCACGAGCTGGAGCATCGCTCCCGCTGATGAAGAGATCGCGGCCATCCGCGTCGGCACCCCTTGACCTCGCGGCCCCGGCAACTGCCGGGGCCGCGAGGTTGTGATTGTGAGCGTTGTCAGCGCTGCGGGAGACGCGCATGGCGCGATGCCGCACGGGACGACATGACCATAGAGATGGATTAACGTTAACGTCAACGTGGTATCGCGCCAACTAGCTGAAAGGGGGAGACTCCCCGCTGCCCCTATCTGTCGATCAAGGAGACCATCGATGTCGATCTGGAAACGTTCCGCTTCCCTGGAAGCCCTCGCCACCCAGTGCCAGCAGACGCTGGTCGCGCATATCGGGATCGAGTTCACCGAGCTGGGTGACGACTGCCTGCGCGGTCGCATGCCGGTGGATGCGCGTACCCATCAGCCCTACGGTCTGCTCCACGGCGGTGCCTCGGTGGTGCTGGCGGAGACGCTGGGCAGCATTGCGGCGAACCTGTGTCTGGCCGACGAGAGCAAGATGGCGGTGGGGATGGAGATCAACGCCAACCACGTGCGCGCGGTGCGTGAAGGCTGGGTCGAGGGGTGTGCCCGGCCGCTGCATCTGGGCAGTACCACTCAGCTGTGGGAGATCCGTATCGAGGACGAGCGTGGCCGGCTGGTGTGCATATCGCGGTTGACCATGGCGGTGGTCAAGGCGGCCTGATAGGGGCCGCCTCGGCATCGGTTTTCAGGGCGCCAGTTCGTCGCTCATCGCCTGGCGCATACGGAATTTCTGCACCTTGCCGCTGACGGTCATCGGGAAGTCGTCGACGAACTTCACGTAGCGCGGGATCTTGTGGTGGGCGATACGCTCGCGGCAGTAGGCGCGCACGCCTTCGGCGTCGAGCTCGGCGCCCTCCACCAGGCGTATCCAGACCGCCACCGCCTCGCCGTAGTGGTCGTCCGGCACGCCGAACACCTGAGCATCGGAGATCGCCGGGTGGGTGTAGAGAAACTCCTCGATCTCGCGCGGATAGAGGTTCTCGCCGCCGCGGATGATCATGTCCTTGATGCGCCCGGTGATCGCCACATAGCCCGCATCGTCCATCATCGCCAGATCGCCGCTGTGCATCCAGCCGTGGGTGTCGATCGCCTGGCGGGTGGCGGCGTCGTTGTCCCAGTAGCCCTGCATCACGCTGTAACCACGGGTGCAGAGTTCTCCGCTGGTGCCGCGCGGGAGCACCTGGCCGCTGGCCGGGTCGATGATCTTCACCTCCAGGTGGGGGTGAATGGTACCGACGGTGGCCACGCGCTTCTCCAGTGGCGCGTCGGTGCGCGTCTGCAGGCTCACCGGGCTGGTTTCGGTCATGCCGTAGGCGATGGTGACCTCTTCCATGTGCATGCGCTCGATCACCCGCTTCATCACCTCCACCGGGCAGTTGGAGCCGGCCATGATGCCGGTGCGCAGGCTGGAGAGATCGAAGTTGGCGAACTCGGGGTGTTCGAGCTCGGCGATGAACATGGTGGGCACACCGTAGAGAGCGTCGGCGCGTTCCGCTTCCACCGCACGCAGGGTGGCTGCCGGTTCGAAGGCGGCGTTGGGGTAGATCGCGGTGGCGCGGTGGGTGAGACACGCCAGGTTGCCCATCACCATGCCGAAGCAGTGGTAGAGCGGCACCGGGATCACCACACGTTCCGCGGGCTGCAGGTTCATGCCGGCGCCGACGAAGTAGCCGTTGTTGAGAATGTTGTGGTGGGTCAGCGTCACCCCTTTGGGCGCGCCGGTGGTGCCGGAGGTGTACTGGATATTGATCGGGTCGTCGAACTGCAGTTCGGCCTGCAGTGCCGCCAGCCGTTCGGTGGGTACTGGCTCGGCAAGGGCGTGCAGCTCCTCCCAGTGCCACATGCCCGGGGTGGCGAGCTCGGGGTCGAGACATACCACCTGCCTGAGCTGGGGCAGGCTGGCGCAGTCGAGCCGACGCTGCTCGTTGTGGGTGGCAGGGGTATCGCGCAGTTCCGGGGCGAGCTGACAGAGGATATCGACGTAGTGGGAGCGGATCTCGCCACCGGCGCGGTGGGCGCCCTGCAGTACCAGTACCGAGAGCCCCGACTGCAGCAGCGCGTGCTCCAGCTCGCGTGCGCGGTAGGCCGGGTTGAGATTGACCAGGATCGCGCCGATCTTGGCGCTTGCCAGCTGGGTGAGCGCCCACTCCGCACAGTTGAGTGACCAGATACCGACCCGGTCGCCACGCTCCACGCCCATCGCCAGCAGGGCACGGGCGATGCGGTCGGCCTCCGCGCGCAGTTCGGCGTAGGTGTAGCGCAGGTTCTGGTGGCAGCTCACCAGCGCCTCGCGCTCCGGGCAGGCAGCGGCGGCGGCATCGAGGCAGTCGCCGATGGTCAGGCCCAGCAGTGGCTGCTCGCTGATGCCGCTGACGTAGCTGGGTTGGTGACTGGGTGTGGCGCGGGTCGGCCCGGTCATCGTCATACCTCTCCTGGAGTGGATATCGTGCGGCAGGGATGCCGGCACTCGCGTCTGCGGCTACACGAGCCGTTCGATGCCTACCGCCGTGGCCTCACCGCCGCCGATACAGATCGCCGCGACGCCCCGGGTCAGGTCGTGATGGGCGAGCGCGTTGAGCAGCGTGACCAGAATGCGCGCGCCGGAGGCGCCGATCGGGTGGCCCAGGGCGCAGGCGCCGCCGTGCACGTTGACCCGTTCGTGGTCGAGATCGAGTTCGCGCATGGCCGCCATTGCCACCACCGCGAAGGCTTCGTTGATCTCGTAGAGATCGACGCTCTCCCGCGACCAGCCGAGCCGCTCGTACAGCTTGCGCACGGCGTGGATCGGCGCCACCGGGAAGTCGCCCGGGCGCATGGCGTGGCTGGCGTGGCCGTGCAGGCGCGCCAGCGGGGTCAGCCCTAGGCGTTCGGCCTCGCGCTGGCGCATCAGCACCAGCGCCGCGGCGCCGTCGGAGATCGAACTCGAGTTGGCGGCGGTGACACTGCCGCCCTCGCGAAAGGCGGGCTTGAGCTGGGGGATGCGCTCGAGATTGGCCTTGTGCGGCTGTTCGTCCTGGTCGACCCGGCGGGTGTCGCGGCCGGAGGGGGCGTCGAGGGCGACGATCTCATCCCGAAAGACGCCACTCTCGATCGCCTGGCGGGCGCGGGTCAGCGAGGCGATGGCGTAGGCGTCCTGGGCCTCGCGGCTGAAGCCGAAGGCCTGGGCGCAATCCTCGGCATAGGTGCCCATCAGCCGCCCCGGCTCGTAGGCGTCCTCGAGCCCGTCGAGGAACATGTGATCGAGCACCTGGGCATGCCCCATGCGCAGCCCGGCGCGCGCCTTGGGCAGCAGATAGGGGGCGTTGCTCATGCTCTCCATGCCGCCGGCGATGGCGTGGGCGGCGTGACCCAGCGAGAGGGTATCGAACGCCTGCATCACCGCCTTCATGCCGGAGCCGCACATCTTGTTGACGGTGGTGCAGGGCGTCGACTCGGCCAGGCCCGCGCCGAGTGCTGCCTGGCGCGCCGGCGCCTGGCCCTGCCCGGCGGGGAGCACGCAGCCCATGATCAGCTCGTCGAGACTGTCGGGCGCCAGGCTGGCCTGTTCGAGGGCGCCGCGAATCGCCGCTGCGCCCAGCTGCGGGCAGGCAAGCCCGCCCAGGGCGCCTTGAAAAGCGCCCATCGGCGTGCGCTTGGCGCCGACGATGACGATCGGGTCCGGGGTGTTCATAGTCGGCTCTCCCATACTGGTGAGGGATCGATACTCAGTTGTTTTTCATCGCGCACTCATGCGGATGGCGCCATCCAGACGTATCACCTCGCCATTGAGATAGCGGTTCTCGAGGATCTGGCACGCCAGCGCGGCGTACTCCTCGGCGTGGCCCATGCGCGGCGGGAACGGCACCTTGGCGTTGAGGCTCTCGCGCACCTCCTCGGGCATGCCCTGCATCATGGCGGTGTCGAAGATGCCGGGGGCGATCGCCATCACCCGGATGCCCGAGCTGGCCAGTTCGCGGGCGGCGGGGAGGGTCAGCCCGACCACGCCGGCCTTGGAGGCGGCATAGGCGGCCTGGCCGATCTGGCCCTCGTAGGCCGCCACCGAGGCGGTGTTGATCACCACCCCGCGCTCGCCGTCGTCCTCCGTTGCCGGGTTCTCCTGCATCGCCGCCACCGCCAGACGCAGCATGTTGAAGGTGCCGATCAGGTTGATGTCGACCACCCGGCGGAAGCGTTCGAGATCGTGCACGCCGCGCTTGCCGTGGATCTTCTCCGCCGGCGCCACCCCGGCGCAGTTGATCAGCCCGTGGAGAGCGCCGAAGTGTTCGCGGGTGGCGGCGATCACCCGCTCGGCATCCGCCGCCTGGGTGACATCGGTGGTCACCGCCAGGGCGTTCGCCCCCAGGGACTCGGCGTGGGTCCGCGCCGCTGTCTCGTCGTGGTCGGCCAGGGTCACGCGGGCGCCGGCCGCCACCAGCCGCTGGGCGGTGGCGGCTCCCAGGCCGGAGCCGCCGCCGGTGACGATGAAGGTGTGGTCGGCCAGTTGCATGCGTAAAGCTCCTTAGTGACTTTTTTCAAACCCTAGCGTGGCGGTGAACGCGCCGCGGGGCAGGATCAGGGGGTGCCGGGCGGCTGGCGCAGTTCGGGAAAGTCGCTCTCGCGGTACTCGTCCTGGGCGCTATTCGGGTCGGCGGCGGCGGTCGCGGCATGGGCGCGCAGCTCGACCCGGCGGATCTTGCCGGAGATGGTCTTGGGCAGTTCGAAGAACTCGAGCCGGCGAATGCGCTGGTAGGGCGCCAGCCGGGCGGCGGCGAAGCGCAGGATCGAGAGCGCGGTATCGCGGTCGGGTTCGAAGCCCTGGCGCAGGGTCAGGTACGCCTTGGGCACGTTGAGGCGCAGCTCGTCGGGGGCTGGTACCACGGCGGCCTCGGCGACTGCTTCATGCTCGATCAGCAGCGACTCCAGCTCGAACGGGCTGATGCGGTAGTCGGAGCTCTTGAACACGTCGTCGGCGCGGCCGATGTACCAGTAGTAGCCGTCGGCGTCGCGGCGGGCGACATCGCCGGGCGGTAGTAGCCTCATCGAGCACCTGGCGCATGCGCGCGGCGTCGTCGCGATACTCCTGCATCAGGCCCACCGGGCGCTCGTCGAGGCGGATGGCGATCTCGCCCTCGTCACGCTCCTGGCCGTCGGCATCGAGCAGCGCGATGCGATATCCCGGCAGTGGCCGCCCCATCGAACCGGCGCGCATCGGCTGCCCCGGCGGGTTGCCGATTTGGGCGGTGGTCTCGGTCTGGCCGTAGCCGTCGCGAATCTCCAGATTCCAGGCCCGGCGCACCCGCTCGATCACTTCCGGATTGAGCGGTTCGCCGGCGCCGACCAGGGCACGCAGCCGGGTCCGGTAGCTTGCCAGATCCTCCTGGATCAGATGCCGCCACACCGTCGGCGGGGCACACAGGGTGGTGACGCCGTAGCGTGCGATGACGTCCAGGGTCGCCGCGGCAGAGAAGCGCGCGGCGCGGTAGACGAAGATGGTGCAGCCGGCGTTCCAGGGCGCGAAGACATTGGACCAGGCGTGCTTGGCCCAGCCCGGTGAGCTGATGTGTAGTGGACATCGTCCGGGCGCAGGCCGATCCAGTAGAGGTCGAGAGCGACCCCAGCGGATAGCTCTGATGGGTGTGTACCACCAGCTTGGGCCGCGAGGTGGTGCCGGAGGTGAAGTAGAGAGCGCAGCGGCTCGTCGGCCCGGGTCGGGGCGTCCGGGGTGAAGCGTTCGTCGGCGCCGAAGGGTCGTCGTAGGTCTGCCATCCGGGTACCGCATCGCCCACGGCGATTCCGCGTCAGGCTGGGTCGAGCCCGTCGAACTTGGCCGTATGGGCCTGACCCACCAAGATGGCGGATTATTGCGCGCTGCAGGCGGTCGGGCAGGTCCTGCGCGGCTAGCAGCGTGGTCGCCGGCCAACCACCGCGCCGAGCTTGATCGCCGCGAGCAGGGTCTCCCACAGCTCGACCACGTTATCCACGCATCAGCAGCAGGGCGTCGCCACGCTTCACCCCTGGGCGCGCAGATGATTGGCGAGCTGGTTGGAACGCCGGCGCATGTCGTCGAACGAGCGCTTGAGCTCGCCGCCGTCTTCGTCCACCAGCCACAGCGCAGTGCGGGTGTTGCCCGCAGCCTGGGCATCGAAGACATCCAGCGCCCAGTTGAAGTGGGTCAGGCGCGGCCAGCGAAAATCCTGGTAGGCGCGGCTGTAGTTCTCGCGCTGGGCGAGCAGGAAATCGCGGGCGGCAAAGAACTCGGCGGTGGCGGACATGGCTTGTGGCTCTCCTGGTGGTGGCCCGGGCGTGCGGCCGTATGCGCGTGCGAGCGGGGCCTAGTCGGCCACGTGGTCGTGGAGCTCGCGCAGCGGGTGCGACTGCCGCGGCCACGCCGGGGCGAGGCAGGCCTCGAGGTCGGCTGCCGGCACCGCGCCGTGGGTGTGGCGCCAGGCCGGCGCGTGGTCCTTGTCGATCAGCAGCGCACGCACCCCCTCGGCGATATCGCCGTGGGTAGCGCAGGCCAGCGACAGGTCGAGCTCGCTGCGCAGCGCTTCGGCCAGCGAGACGCGCCGGCAGCGCGCCAGCTGGCGCAGGATCAGCCGCGCCGAGAGCGGTGAGCCGGCGGCCAGGCTGCGCGCGGCGCGGGCGATCCAGGCGTCGTCGCTGTCGCTGGCGGCGATGATCGCGGCGATCAGATCTTCGTCGCAGTCGGCGTCGGTCAGCGCGGCGATCGCCTCCTGCCGCGGGGCGACCTCGGCGGGCGGGGCGAGATCGCGGCTCGCCTCGGCGTGGGTGCGCAGCACCCGTTCGAGGGCCGGGCGCGGCTGGGACCAGTCGGCATTGAGCAGATCGTCGATCACCGCGTCGCGGCGTTCGGCGGCGATCAGGCGGTCGGCGAGACCGACGAACAGGGCGTCGGTGGCGTTGAGGCGGGCACCGGTCAGGCCGAGGAAGGTGCCACTGGCCCCCGGCATGCGGTTCAGGAACCAGCTCGCGCCCACGTCCGGGTAGAGGCCGATGGTGATCTCCGGCATGGCAAGCTGTGAGCGCGGTGTCACCACCCGATGCGAGGCACCGGCCAGCAGCCCCATGCCGCCGCCCATGACGATACCGTCGCCCCAGGCGACGATCGGCTTGGGATAGGTGTGGAGGGCGTGGTCGAGGCGATACTCGTGGGTGAAGTAGCGCGCCACGGCACCATCCGCGGCCTCGGGGTCACGGCCGGTGTGGCCTTCGGCGATGGCGCGATAGAGGGCGACCACGTCGCCGCCGGCGCAGAACGCCTTGTCGCCGGCACCCTCCAGCCACAGTGCGACTATCTCGGCGTCCTCGGCCCAGGCGCCGATCTGCGCCTGGATGGCATCGATCATCTCCAGCGACAGCGCATTGAGACTCTTGGGGGCATCGAGGGTGATGCGCCCGAGGCGGTGGCCGTCGGCGGTGGCCAGGGTGTCGAACTGCACGGGCGCGCTCATGCCTGATCTCCGTCGCGGGTGTCGTCGGTCGTGTCCTCGCGCCAGCGCGGCGGGCGCTTGTCGAGGAAGGCGCCGATGCCTTCCCCTGGGGCGGCGGTGTCGAACAGCTCCATGAACAGTTCACGCTCCATGCGGTAGCCGTGGGGCAGGCCGTGGTCGCGGGCGTTCATGATCAAGCGCTTGCAGCGCGCCAACGCGTCCGGGCTCTGGCCGCCGCTCTGCTCGGCCAGGGCCAGCGCGGTGGGCAGTGCCTGGCCGGCGTCGACCAGCTCCTCGACCAGGCCGATACCCAGCGCGCGCTCGGCGTCGATGCGCTCTCCGCACAGGATGATGCGCTTGGCCCAGCCTTCGCCGACCAGCCACGGCAGGTGCTGGGTGCCGCCGGCGCAGGGCAGTAGCCCCACCTTGGCCTCGGGCAGCGCCAGCTTGGCCTGGCGTTCGGCGATACGGATATCGCAGGCCAGTGCGCACTCCAGCCCACCGCCCATGGCGTAGCCGTTGATCGCGGCGATGGTGACCCCGGGGTAGGCGCTCAGGGTCTCGAAGGCGCGCCCGAAACGGGTCGCCATCTCCAGCGCGGTGGCCTTGCCTTCGGTGAAGCGCTTGAGGTCGGCCCCGGCGGAGAAGAACTTGTCGCCGGCACCGGTGATGACCAGCGCCGGCGGCCGGGGCTCGGCCGCCAGCGCGTCGAGATGGTCGGCGAGTGCCGCCAGCGAGCCTTCGTGCCAGGTGTTGGCGGGCGGGTTGTCGATGGTCAGCACGGCGATGGCGCCGCGGCGCTCCAGGCGCAGGCCGTCGGTCGACGCTGTCTCTTGCGACGTCGCGTCCGGTTGGGGAGCGGCGTTGTGATCGGTCATATCAGGGTCTCCAGGTCGTCCTTGTCGAGCAGGCGGCGGGCGATCACCAGACGCATGATCTCGTTGGTGCCCTCGAGAATCTGGTGTACCCGACAGTCGCGAACATGACGCTCCAGCGGGTAGTCGCGCAGGTAGCCGTAGCCGCCGTGGAGCTGCAGGGCATCGTTGCAGATGGCGAAGCCCTGGTCGGTGGCGAAGCGCTTGGCCATGGCGCAGTAGAGCGTGGCGTCGGGGTCGCCACGGTCGAGCTTGCTCGCCGCCAGGCGCACCATCTGGCGCGCCGCGACGAGCTGGGTGGCCATGTCGGCGAGCTTGAACTGCAGTGCCTGGAAACTGGCCAGCGGCCGCCCGAACTGCTCGCGCTCGTTCAGGTAGCGGTGGGCGGTGGTGAGCGCAGCCTGGGCGGTGCCCACCGAGCAGGTGGCGATATTGATGCGCCCGCCGTCGAGGGCACGCATGGCGATACGGAAGCCTTCGCCCTCGTCGCCGAGGCGGTGGTCCGCCGGCACGCGCACGCCGTCGAAGCTGATCGCGCGGGTGGGCTGGCTGTTCCAGCCCATCTTCGCCTCCTTCTTGCCGTAATCGATGCCCGGCGTGTCCGCCGGCACTGCGAAGGCGGAGATGCCCGCCGGCGCCGCTGTCCGGTGCCCCGGTGCGGGCCATCACCACCAGCAGCTGGGTGTCGCCGGCACCGGAGATGAACATCTTGTTGCCGTCGATCACGTAGGCATCGCCGTCGCGGCGCGCCCGGGTGCGCAACGAGGCGGCATCGGAGCCGGCGTTGGGCTCGGTGAGACAGTAGGAGCCGAGCTTCTCACCGGCGAGCATCGACGGCAGCCAGGCCTCGCGAACGGCCTCGTTGGCGTAGCTGGCGAGAATCCAGTTGACCATGTTGTGGATGGTCAGAAAGGCGGTGGTGGAGGTGCAGCCCTGGGCCAGCTCCTCGATGATCAGGGTCGCATCGAGGCGGCTCAGGCCCAGCCCGCCGGCGGCTTCCGGGGTGTAGAGACCGCAGAAGCCAAGGTCTCCGGCCTGGCGCAGGATATCCACCGGAAAAACGCTGTTGGCGTCCCATTCGGCGGCGTTGGGCGCCAGTTCGCGCTGAGCGAACTGGCGTGCCGCATCCCGGTAGGCCTGCTGGTCGGCGTCGAGTTCGAAGTCCATGAGCGGTCGACACTCCTCGTCTGGGAAAAGCCTCTCTTCTGGAAAAGCCTCTCGTCGGGAAACCCCTCATCGCGAGAGGACGCACGCGCCTGACCGGGTAGGTCGGGCGCAGCATGGCTCTCTGTTCTAGCGACGCTGCGTCGCGCAGGACAATAGGACCTAGTGCTGAAAGACCAAGGTCGGATGGCGACAAGTTGACATTAACGTCAAGGTCATATGTCAAAAGCCGCTCACAAAGCGCATCGCTCTCTCGGCCATCTCGATTTCAGGAAGCGTCAGATGAAGACGACCCGATCCACGGCGAAGCCGGTCCACAAGCCCGCCTTCGCCAATGGCGACGATATCCAGATCCCCGTATTCACCCTGCTCAAGCCCGATGGCACCCTCTACGCCGGCGCGGGCCAGTCGAGCCTGGAACGCGACACGGCGCGGCGTCTCTACCGCGCCATGCTCTACACCCGGGTGCTCGACGAACGCATGATGGCGGCGCAGCGCCAGGGGCGGCTCAGCTTCTACATGCAGTGCACCGGCGAGGAGGCCGCAGTGGTCGGCGCCACCGCGGCGCTCGACGATGCCGACATGATCATGGCCCAGTACCGCGAGCAGGGGGCGCTGGCCTACCGCGGCTTCACCACCGAGGCGTTCATGGATCAGCTGTTCGGCAATCAGGGCGACCCTGCCCACGGCCGCCAGATGCCGATCCACTACGGCTCGCGTGAGCTCTACTACCTCACCATCTCGTCGCCGCTGGCGACCCAGATTCCCCAGGCCACCGGCTACGCCTACGGTCAGAAGCTGGCCGGCCAGGGCCACTGCACGCTGGCGATCTTCGGCGAGGGGGCGGCCTCGGAGGGGGACTTCCACGCCGCGCTCAACATGGCCTCGGTGCACAAGGTGCCGGTGATCTTTCTGTGCCGTAACAACGGCTACGCCATCTCCACCCCGGTCACCGAGCAGTTCGCCGGTGACGGCGTCGCCGCGCGCGCCTTCGGCTACCGCATGCAGTCGATCCGGGTCGACGGCAACGATGCCCTGGCGGTCTACGAGGCGACCCGCGAGGCCCGGCGGCTGGCGGTGGAAGAGAACGAGCCGGTGCTGATCGAGGCGATGACCTATCGCCTGGCGGCGCACTCCTCCTCCGACGACCCCTCCGGCTACCGCAGCAAGAAAGAGGAGGAGGCGTGGCGCAAGAAGGATCCGCTGCGCCGCCTGCAGCGCTGGCTGCTTGATCTCGGCTGGTGGGAGGAAGCGGAAGAGCAAGAGCTGGTGGAGTCGCTGCGCCGCGAGGTGCTCGACACCATGAAGCGCGCCGAGAAACGCCGCCCGCCGGCGCTGGAGACGCTGGTCACCGACGTCTATGCCGAGGTGCCGCCGGCGCTGCGTGAGCAGTTCGACGAGCTGGTGGCGCATGTGCGACGCCACCCGGAGGCCTACCCGCGCAGCGCGCCCTGGCTCGATGCCGACCAGGCCGATGATGCGCTACAGGATGACCCTTCGGCCCATGACGGGGAGGCGCGCCCATGAGCCGCATGAATCTACTCCAGGCGATCAACAATGCGCTGGATACCGCCATGGCGGCGGACCCGCGAGTGCTCTGCTTCGGTGAGGACGTGGGCGTGTTCGGCGGCGTGTTCCGCGCCACCAGCCATCTGCAGGAGAAGTACGGTCGCGAGCGCTGCTTCAACACCCCGCTGGTGGAGCAGGGCATCGTCGGCTTCGCCAATGGGCTGGCGGCCCAGGGCTCGGTGCCGGTGGCCGAGATCCAGTTCGCCGACTACATCTTTCCGGCGTTCGACCAGATCGTCAACGAGAGTGCCAAGTTCCGCTACCGCTCCGGCAGCCTGTTCGATGTCGGTGGGCTCACCATCCGCGCCCCCTACGGCGGCGGCATCGCCGGCGGCCACTACCACTCGCAGTCGCCGGAGGCCTATTTCGCCCACACCCCGGGGCTGACCGTGGTCGTGCCGCGCAATCCGCATCAGGCCAAGGGTCTGCTGCTGGCCTCGATCCGCTCGCCGGACCCGGTCATCTTTTTTGAGCCCAAGCGCCTCTATCGCGCCGCCGTGGGCGAGGTACCGGACGAGGATTACCAGCTACCGCTGCGCCAGGCCGAGGTGATCAAGGCCGGCGAGGATATCACCCTGCTCGCCTGGGGCGCCCAGCTGGAGGTGGTCGAGCAGGCGGCGGAGATGGCGGAGGAAGCCGGTATCTCCTGTGAAATCATTGACCTGCGCACCATCGTGCCGTGGGACGTGGAGACCGTGGCCAGCTCGGTGCTGAAGACCGGGCGGCTGGTGGTGAGCCACGAGGCGCCGCTGACCGGCGGCTTCGCCGCCGAGATCGCGGCTACCATCCAGAGCCGCTGCTTCCTCTATCTGGAGTCGCCGATCGCGCGGGTCACCGGGCTCGATACGCCGTTTCCGCTGACGCTGGAGAAGGAGTACATGCCCGGGCCCCTGAAGGTGTTCGAGGCGATCCAGCAGACGATGGACTTTTGAGGGGGCGACGATGAGCGATTTCCTGCTACCCGATCTCGGTGAAGGCATCGTCGAGTGCGAAGTGGTCAAGTGGCTGGTCGCCGAGGGCGACAGCATCGCCGAGGATCAGCCGGTGGTCGAAGTGAGCACCGACAAGGCGGTAATGGAGATCACCGCGCCCGACGCCGGGCAGGTGACCCGGCTCTACTGCGGCGAGGGGGAGACCGCCCGCGTGCATGCGCCGCTGTTCGCCTATGTCGTCTCGACGGACATGACGACGGATACCGATAGCGCCGCCGCCGGCCCGGCACCCAGCGCGCCCGCGCCCGAAGCTGCCACCCCCGAGACGGAAATACCGCAGCCGCCTGCGCCGCCGGACGAACCGACGCCACAGGACGAACCGACGCCGCAGAATGAGCTGGCGACCGCCGCGGCCAAGCCGTTCCTGCTGCCCGATCTCGGCGAGGGCATCGTCGAGTGCGAGGTGGTGGCGTGGCGGGTCGCGGAAGGCGAGGAGATCGCCGAGGATCAGCCGGTGGTCGAAGTCAGCACCGACAAGGCGGTGATGGAGATCACCGCGCCGGAGGCGGGGCGCCTGGCACGGCACCACTGCGAGGTCGGCGAGAGCGCCCGGGTGCATACGCCGCTGTTCACCTATCACCCCGCGGCGGAAGGATCGCCCTCCGCCACCGGCACGACAGCCGACACGGCTTCCCGTGCGGCATCCGACGCCGTGCAGCCGACCTCGCAGTCGACCACGTTGGCGAGTGTTTCACGTGGAACCTCGGCGCCCGCGGCATCGCCTACTGGGCGACGGCGCACGCCCGCCAGCCCGGCGGTGCGCCGGCGGGTGCGCGAGCTGGGGCTGGCGCTCGATGAGATTCCCGGCAGCGGCAAGGATGGCCGCGTGCTCAAGGAGGATGTGCTGGCGTTCCAACAGCACCGCGACAGCGCCGCCGAGACAGCGCAGCCGGCGGCCGGCGGCCACCGAGACCGCCACTACCGCTACCGCTCGGGGCGCAGAGGTGCCAGCGGGCGTGCGGGTCGAGCCGCTCAAGGGAATTCGCGCGGTGATGGCGCGGCGCATGAGCGAGGCCGCGGCGAGCATTCCGCACTTCGCCTACGGCGACGAGTTCGATGTCACCGAGCTGCTGGCCCTGCGCGAACGGCTCAAGGCGCGCTTCGCCGAGCGCGACGAGCGGCTCACGCTGATGCCGCTGCTGATGAAGGCGCTGGCACTGGCGGTGAGCGAGTTTCCGCTGCTCAACTGCCGCTTCGATGCCGACGCCGAGGCGATCCACTATCAGGATGGCTGCCATATCGGCATGGCAGTGGATAGCCAGAGCGGCCTGCTGGTGCCCAACGTCAAGCATGTGGAGACGCTGAGCCTGCGCCAGGTGGCGGCCGAGGTCGAGCGCCTGACGCGGGCCGCGCGGGAGGGGCGGGTCGCACCGGCGGATCTCAAGGGCGGCACCATCAGCATTTCCAATATCGGCGTACTCGGCGGCACCTACGCCATGCCGATCATCAACGCGCCGGAAGTGGCGATCGTCGCTCTCGGCCGGGTGCAGCAGCTGCCGCGCTTCGATGCCGAGGGGCGGGTGGTGGCGCGCTCGATCATGACCGTGACCTGGTCCGGCGACCACCGCGTGCTCGATGGCGGCACCATGGCGCGCTTCTGCAACCGCTGGAAGGGCTACCTCGAAGCGCCGGAGAGCATGCTCGCCGAGCTGCGCTGAGTCGATCCCATGACCTCCGAGCCGGCAGGACTGCAGCAGTTCTATATCCCCGAGGAGCAGTCGGTCTACCTGCTCAGCCAGAGTCAGGCGCGCCAGCTGCGCGCCTGGATCGCCCGCTGCTGCCGCCAGCTGACCCAGATCGGCTATCGCGACGTCGCGCTGATCGGCAAGGGCGCCTACGGCTTCGTCTTCGCCGGTATCGATGCCAGCGGCGCCAGCCACGTATTCAAGTTCACTCGCCAGAACCTGCCCCAGGCGTTCCACGAACGCCTCGAGGAGGAGGCGTTCATGCTCGAGCAGGTCGAGCATCCACGGGTGCCGCGGCTGATCGCCTATCGCACCCTGCGCCATCAGGCGATGCTGGTGATGCAGCGCGCCCCCGGGGTCAACCTAGAGGAGTACTCGCTGCGCCACGGGCGCCTGCCGGCGCGGCTGATCATCGCCATCGCCGCCCAGCTCGCCGACATCCTGCGCGCGCTGCGGCGCGATGCCGAGCAGGGGCGCATCGTGGTGCACGGTGACATCAAGCCCTCTAACCTGATGTTCGATTCAGAGAGCGGGCACATCGCGCTGATCGACTGGGGCTCCTCGGTCTTCGCCCAGCTCGATGCCGCGGGCCAGTTCCTGTCGCGCCACGTGATGGCGCTGATGTCCGACGACCTGCAGCACACCAACGCGCGCATGGGCGACGTCTACTATATCGGCGAGGCCCAGCTCAACGGCGCGCTGTCGTCGCCGCGCTTCGACGAGCAGGGCGCCGCGGCGACCCTCTACGCCCTGGCCTCGGCGCAGTCGAGCCGCTTCGGCCGTGCCACCATTCCGGCCACGGCGCTGGGCCTGCCGGTGGAGTTCGCGCGCCTGCTGGACGCCATGCTCGCCGACGACCCCAGGCTGGCGCGCCGCGCCGGGGACTATTTCCTCGCCCATATGCCGCGGATCGCCCGCACCCGGCTGCCCGAGGTCGCCTCACCCGCGGAGACACCGTTGGTGCCGGTGTGGGTGCGCTCGCTGGAGCAGGAGATCGAGACCGTGGTCTACAGCTCGCGCAAGGCCTTCCTGCGCGAGGACGCGCGCCAGGAAGGGCGCGACGAAGATGCCCTGCGGGCGCTCAACGACGTGCAGCTCGACCGTTACTACAAGCACTTCATGCAGGGCATGGGCGATCTCGAGAAGGCGTTCCTGGTCGCGGTGGGGCGGCTCGGCCGCTATCCGGTGGTGGGTGGGCTGGCGCTACGCTGGAGTGATGCCGGGGTGGAGGTCGACACCTCGCTGAGCCTGCACGAGAGCGGGCTGCGCAGCGCCTTCGTCGCCGCGGTCAACAATATGGTCACCCTGGCGCGGGCGATTCACCGCCCCGAAGGGGTGTTCAAGGCTTGCCTGTTCAATGCCCGGCGCACCCTGCACATCGACCGCGATGACCCCGCCCAGCCGTTCGTGCCCGAGCCCGGCTGGGCGATCCCCTACGAGGTCAGCCCCACGCCGGAGCTGGAGGACACCAGCCGCGAACACTCCTATTTCGAGGATGGACCCGACCCGGAAGAGTTCCTGCGCCTGCCACCGGTGATGATCGAGGCGTTGTCACGCCTCAACGCCATTCACCACACCGGGATGATCATCTTCGAGGCGCTGCCGACCCATCTCAAGATTCACAGCCATTACCGCCTGCTCGATCCGGCCCGCGAGACGGCGTTTCGCCAGTGCCTGGAGACGCTGCTGGCGGCGGTGCCGGAGATCGACGGTCTGGGGATCTCCGGCTACATGAAGATGCCCTACAAGAACGCCCGGCACTTCGCCCATCGGGCGCATCTGCCGGAGCGCTTCCATCCTCGCTGAGACGGTGCTTTAGAGGGTGTTTACAAACCCTTTGACGATGGGCGCCGGGGGCAGGGCAAAGCGAGGGTCCTTTGCCAGGGATGGCAAAGGTAGCGCCCAGAGAGGGGTTCACAGCGCCCTCGCGACGCTCTGCCGCCGGATAAGCCCTCGTCGTCCAGCGGTTGTGAAAAGCGCGCTTAGAGAGGAGATTCCGGGCTTTTGCCCCGTTTTTTATCGCTTTTCCCGCGCAGGGCGGGATCAACAATGCGCGAGTCGCTATAATCCGCGCGGAAAATAAGAAGCCCCGGCCGGCCCGGTGGACTTCCAACAACACATCCAGTCGATGGTGAACTCATGGCCAAATCCCACACCCATGCGCAGTGGTCCTCTCGCACGGCCTTCGTCCTGGCGGCGACCGGCTCGGCGGTCGGGCTCGGCAATATCTGGAAATTCCCCTACATGGTGGGCGACAGCGGCGGCGCCGTGTTCGTGCTCGTCTACCTGGTGTGTATCGCGCTGATCGGGCTGCCGATCCTGGTCTCCGAGTGGCTGCTTGGTCGCCGCGGCCAGTCCAACCCGATCAACACCATGCAGACGCTCAGCCGCAAGGAGAAGAAATCGCCGGACTGGGTGCTGGTGGGGATCGCCGGCGTGCTCGGGTCGTTCCTGATTCTCTCCTTCTACAGCGTGGTCGGCGGCTGGTCGCTCAACTACACCTGGAGCACGCTGAGCGGTGATCTCGGCCGCTCCAGCGGGGTCAGCGTGGGTGACTACTTCACCACCCTGCTGGGCCAGCCGGGTACGCTGCTGCTGTGGCACACGCTGTTCATGCTGCTGACCTTCGGCATCGTCGCCGGCGGGGTCAAGGGCGGCCTGGAGCCGCCGCCAAGTGGCTGATGCCGCTGCTGATCGTGGCGCTGATCGTGCTGATCGGCTTCGGCATGACCACTTCCGGCTTCGGCGAGGCGGCCACCTTCATGTTCTCCCCCGACTGGAGCAAGCTCAACGGTGGGGTCATCCTCGCCGCGCTGGGGCATGCCTTCTTCACCCTGTCGCTGGGCATGGGCATCATGATGGCCTACGGCTCCTACCTGGGGCAGGAGGTCGATCTGATCAAGACCGCGCGTACCGTGGTGATCCTGGATACGGTGATCGCCCTCGGCGCCGGCATGGCGATCTTCCCGGTGGTCTTCGCCAACAATCTCGACCCCAGCGCCGGCCCGGGCCTGCTCTTCGTCACCCTGCCGCTGGCGTTCATCGACATGCCTTGGGGGCTGGCGTTCGGCACCATCTTCTTTGCCCTGCTCACGGTGGCCGCGCTGACCTCGGCGATCTCTCTGCTGGAGCCGGTCACCGAGTTCCTCGAAGAGCGCACGCCGCTGTCGCGACTCGGTTCGGCGTTCGTCGCCGCCCTGGCGACCTGGAGCCTGGGGATCGCCGCGCTGCTGGCGTTCAACCTCTGGTCCGGCTTCCAGCCGTTCGGCTTCAACGTCTTCGATCTGCTCGATGCGCTCACCAGCAAGCTGATGCTGCCGCTGACCGGGCTCGCGGTGATCGTCTTCACCGCCTGGTTCCTGGACAGCGACGACGTCAAGCAGGAGCTGGGCCTGGGGCCGAAAGGGCGCGTGCTGTGGCACTACGTGTCGCGCTACGTCGCCCCCATCGGCGTCATCGTGGTGTTCTTCAACAGCCTTTGATTCTCACAAGCGCTTGTGTTCGAAAGCGCTTGTTTTCAAAAGCTGAAAGACGCATACGGCCGGGGCCCGGGAGCATCTCCCGGGCCCCGGTGTCGTTTGAGCGCCGTCATCTTTGCGCCGGCATTGGCGCGAAAGGAAGTATAGGGCAGCGCCCGCGTGGCGCTGCCCAGAGGGGCAGGCGCCCCATCAGCGGGGCGCCTGATGTGTCGAACGAACCGTCCTAGTCGGGCAGTTCGGCGATACGCTGCTGCAGACGGCGCCTCTCGGCGCGCTGTTCGATACCGCGACGCGCCTTGAGGTAGCGTACCGCGGCGCGACGCTTGCGCTGCTCGTGCTCGTCGACTTCGAGATGCATGAAAATGTCGAAAATTTCGCTCTTCAAGGCGTGAAGATTTTCAATGTCCTTCATTGATCGAATCTCCTGGCATCCTCAGGTCATCGGGTTGGGTGCCCGACATGCATACTATACCCAACTTTACAAGATCATGACGTCCGACTTTTTTCCCTCTTTCGGCGCCCGGTGGGCTCGTGCTCCCGCCTGGCGAGTGGGGCATACTTAGGGTCTATACGAAAAATCGGCGAGCGAAGGCAAGACAAGGCAAAAATCGACGAAAAAGCGGAGTTTACGGGTGTAAATGAGCATTTTGAGCCGATTTTTAACGCCGTATTGCCGAGCGCAGGCAGTTTTCGTATAGACCCTAGCCACCCCACGCTAAAGCGAGACCGATAATGCTGCGATACGAGGGACGGGCATGAGCCGTTCGCTGTTCGACGAACTGCGTGTGCACATGGACCGCCTGCGGCGCTCCGAGCAGAAAGTCGCCCGTTTCGTGCTGCGCCACCCCGAAGAAGTGATCCTGATGCGGATCACCGATCTCGCCAGCGAAGCCCAGGTGAGCGAGCCGACGGTGGTGCGTTTCTGCCGCGCCATGGGCATGGCCGGCTTCCAGGAGTTCAAGCTCAAGCTGGCCCAGATGATGGCCAAGGGCAGCCAGTACGCGCAGTTCTCGCTGACCGATGCCGAGAGCGTCTCCGAGTTCTCCCACGGCATCTTCGATACCACCATCGAGACCCTCGAGCAGGTACGCGACAACCTCGACAACGAGGCGCTGGGCCGCGCGATCGCCGCGCTGGCGGTGGCCAATCGGGTCGAGTTCTACGGCTATGGCGCCTCCGGCGTGGTCGCCGCCGACGCCCAGCACAAGTTCTTCCGCCTGCAGATCCAGACCTCGGCCTACGCTGACCCGCACATGCAGGCGATGTCGGCGGCGACGCTGAAGGTCGGCGACGTGGTGGTGGCGATCTCCCAGACCGGACGCACCCGGGCGCTGCTGGCCAGCGCCAAGACCGCGGTCAAGGCCGGCGCCACGGTGATCGGGCTGTGTCCCAGTGACTCGCCGCTGGCCCACGAGGTGAGCCTGGTGCTACCGGTGGACGTGCAGGAGGACACCGAGGTCTATATCCCCATGACCTCGCGTATCGCGCATCTGTTGACCATCGACGTGCTGGCGGTGGGCGTGGCCAAGAACCGCGGTCCGCAGATCAGCGACCAGCTCAAGGCGATCAAGCGCAGCCTGGGCACGCTACGGGTACCCAATACCCCCTCGTCCTCGGCCTGACGCGCACGCCTTCTCGGTTCTGCGCTCTCGGCGCCGCGCTCTCGAATTCCGCTCTCTCTGCCTTCTCTCTTCTTTCTCCCCGGCGCTTGCCGGGGCGTGCCCGTTCTGTCTATTCGTTCGCCCAAGACACGTTAGCCCAAGGCACGTTCGCCCAGTATTCGTTCGCTCATGCGCGCTCTGTCGGCGCGGCTGCTGGCGCTGACACGCCGCCACCGCGAGGCAAAGTCAGACCATGAATACTGTATATATAGACAGTATTCGGGGTTGTGAGCGACACTATCCCCTTCGAAGGCCAGGGGGATGTCGCCCATGTCTGAGTGTCATCGTCAGCTTTGCCGCCACGTTGCCGCGAGCTGCCGCGTCCGGTGTGCCTGGCGTTGCCATTGCCGGAGCCGTGGGCGGTGAGCGCGCTCGATCGGCTGCTCGATAGCCGCGTCGTCTGGCGTGCCCAGGAGAGCGCCGCCGAGGCACCCGCCAGCGCGGTCGCCAGCGGCCACAAGGCGCTGGATGCGGCACTGCCGGCGGGCGGCTGGCCGCGCGGGGCGATCAGTGAGCTGCTCTGTAGCGGTGCCGGCAGCGGGGAGCTCGCGCTGCTGTGGCCGCTGCTGGCACGTCTGACCCGCGAGCAGCGGCCGGTGGTGCTGGTGGCGCCGCCGGCGCTGCCCTATCCGGCGGCCTGGCGGCGCGCCGGTGTCGAACTCGACCACTGCCACTGGCTCGACGTGAGCGGGCGCGAAGCGCTCTGGGCCACCGAGCAGTGCCTGCGGGCCGGCTGCTGTGCGGCGGTGCTGGCGTGGCTGCCGCAGGCCGATGCGCGCGCCTGCGTCGGCTGCAGGTGGCCGCGGCGAGTGGCGATACCCTGGGCTTCGTGCATCGGCCGCTGGCGCGCGCCAGCGAGGCCTCGCCAGCGGCGCTACGGTTGCGCCTCCACCCGCCGGCACCGGGCGCACGCCGGCGCTGGAAGTGCTCAAGTGTCGCGGCGGGTGGCCGCGCGCTACGCACATCGCCCTCGAAGCGGGGGCGTGACGCCGTGCACTGGGCCTGTCTGCTGTTCCCGCGGCTGGCGCTGGAGGGGGCGCTGCGCCGGCGCGACGACCCCGCGGCGCCCTTCGCCCTGCTCGAGGGTGCGCCGCCGCGCCAGCGGATTCGTGCCGCGAATCAGGCCGCGCGTGACCAGGGGGTCAAACCTGGCCAGCCGCGCGGGCTGGCCGAGGCGTTCTGCCCGGCGCTTGACTGCGCCCCGCTGGAGGCCGCGACGGTGGAGCGCTGGCGCCAGCGTCTGGCCGCCTGGGCCTACGCCTACAGTGGTCAGGTGAGTCTCGACTATCCGCATGCGCTGGTATTCGAGGTCGCCAGCAGTCTGGCCCTGTTCGGCCCCTGGCCGGCATTCGAAGCGCGGCTACGTGGCGAACTCGCCGCCCTGGGGTTTACCCACCGCCTGGTGGTGGCGCCCAACCCCGCGGCGCGGATACTGGTCAATGCCCACGACGGCCTGGCAGTGGACGACGCCGGGCTGGAAGCGGCGCTGGCGAGACTTGCCGCTGGCGCGTAGTGGGCTGGCGGCGGAGAGGGCAGACCCTGAACCGCAGCGGCTTTCGGCGGCTCGGCGAGCTGTTTCACGCTGCCGCCGCCCCACTAGCGCGCGCTTCGGCGGGGGTGATGCGCCATCTCGGCGAGCTGCGCGCGAGTGGCCGCTGGCGCTGGCGGTCTATCGCCCGGCGACGCACTTCTCGCGCAGCTTCGAGTTCAACGCCCGGTGCACGCCATCGCCGGCTGGCCTTTCCGCTCAAGCGCCTGCTGCAGGAGCTGAGCGCTTTCCTGCGCGCCAGGATGCCGGGTCGAGCGTTTCAGCCTGGTGCTGGGGCTGGAGGGCGGCCCGGCGCAGCGCTTCGAGGTCGGCCTGCTGGCCCCCCAGCGTGACGCTGAGACGCTGCTCGAACTGACCCGCGCGCAGCTCGAGCGGGTGCGTCTCGAAGGGCCTGTGCTGAGCGTGACCCTGGCGGCCTCGCGGTTCACACCTTATGCCCCGGTGCGCCGCGAACTGCTGGCCGGCCCCGCGCGCCAGGCCCAGGTCTGGGCGGCGCTGCATCAGCGGCTGGTGGCGCGGCTGGGCGAGGCGGCGCTGAAGCCACTGGTCGAGCATCGCGAGCACCGACCCGAGGCCGCAGTGTTTGCCGCCGCCGGGCCGCGCGCCACCGACACCCCCGAGTCGCGGTTACGGCCCGGCTGGCTGCTCGCCGAGATGATGCCAGCGGAGGCCGGTATCGCCCGGCTGCTGGCCGGGCCCGAGCGGATCGAGAGCGGCTGGTGGGATGGTGACGACGTGCGTCGCGATTACTATCTGGCCGAGTGGCACGACGGCCGCCACGCCTGGGTCTGGCGCGAGCCCGGCGGTGAGAGCTTTCATCTGCACGGGTGGTTCGGATGAGCCGGCCGCCTGCCTGGCCGCCCGGCGATGCCGCCAACGATGCCGGCGTGACCGTCAATGGCGACGAGACAACGGCCCCCGGCGCGGCTGCTGGCGCCCATGACGGGGCAATGCCCCCTGGCGCGGCTTCGGGCGCCCATGACGGGGCAACGTCCCCAGGCGCGGCTTCGGGCGCCCATAAAGAGCGAGTCCACGAGGCCAATGCCTACGCCGAGCTGCACTGTCTCTCTGCCTTCAGCTTCCAGCGCGGCGCCTCCACCGCGGACGAACTGTTCGCCCGTGCCGCGCGGCTCGGCTATCACGCCCTGGCGATCACCGACGAGGCGACCCTGGCCGGCATCGTGCGCGCCTGGCAGGCTGCCAGGGCCCACGGGGTGCGCCTGATCGTGGGTGCCGAACTGCGCAGCGAGAGCGGCCTCAAGCTGGTGCTGCTGGTGGAGAACCGCCACGGCTATGCCCAGCTGTGCGGGCTGCTGACGCGGATTCGCGGCCGCGCGCCCAAGGGCGAGTATCGGCTCTACGACAGCGACCTGGCCGCGCTCGACGGCGGCGCTGGCCTGTTCGCGCTGTGGCTGCCGGATGACAGCGCCACGCTCGCGGCAGGTGCGCGTCTGGCCGGTTACTTTCCCGGCCGGCTGTGGCTGGCAGCGGAGCTGCACTACGGTTTCGCCCAGGGGCTCGACGATGCTGCCCGGCTGGCCCGCTGGCAGGCCCTGGCGGCGACGCTGAAGATTCCGCTGGTGGCCGCGGGCGATGTGCACATGCACGCCCGCGGGCGGCGCGCGCTGCAGGACTGCCTGACCGCGATCCGCCAGCACCAGAGCGTGTTCGAGGCCGGCGATACGCTGTTCCCCAACGGCGAGCGTCATCTGCGCACCCGCGCCGCGCTGGCGGCGATCTACCCCGCCGAGCTGCTGGCGGAGAGCGTGGCACTGGCGGCACGCTGCCACTTCGATCTCGGTGAACTCGAGTACACCTATCCCCACGAAGTGGTGCCGGCGGGGCAGACCCCGGCGGCGTGGCTCGCCGAGCTGACCCGCCGGGGGGCGCAGTGGCGCTGGCCCGATGGCGTACCGGAGAACGTGCAGCGCCAGCTCGATCACGAGCTCGCGCTGATCACCTCGCTGGGTTACGAGCACTACTTCCTGACCGTGCACGATATCGTCGCCTTTGCCCGCGGCGAGGGCATCCTGTGCCAGGGGCGCGGCTCGGCGGCCAACTCGGCGGTCTGCTTCGCCCTCGGCATCACCTCGATCGACCCGGCCCATAGCGCGCTGCTGTTCGAGCGCTTCATCTCGCCGGAGCGCAACGAGCCGCCGGACATCGACGTCGATTTCGAGCACGCCCGCCGCGAGGAGGTGATCCAGTACGTCTTCCGCCGCTATGGCCGCCAGCGTGCGGCGCTGACCGCGGTGGTCAGCCACTATCATGCCGCCGGGGCGATCCGCGATATCGGCCGCGCACTGGGCTTCGCCCCCGAGCGCATCGACCAGCTGGCCCGCTGTGCCGGGCGCTGGAGCGACGAGATTCCCGACGCGGCGCGCCTGCGCGAGTACGGCTTCGTCCCCGAAGAGCCGCCGCTGCAGCGGCTGCTGGTGCTGGCCGCGAGCCTGATCGGCTTTCCGCGTCATCTGTCCCAGCACCCCGGCGGCTTCGTCATCTCGGACGCCCCGCTCGATACCCTGGTGCCGGTGGAGAACGCCGCCATGGCCGAGCGCACCGTGATCCAGTGGGACAAGGACGATCTCGATCTGGTCGGGCTGATGAAGGTCGACGTGCTCGCCCTGGGCATGCTCACGGTGCTGCGGCGCAGCTTCGACCTGCTGCGTCGTCACCGCGGCCTCGACTACGGCCTGGCGGACCTGCCCGCGGAGGACCCCGAGACCTACGCCCTGATCCAGCGCGCCGATACCCTGGGCGTGTTCCAGATCGAGTCCCGCGCGCAGATGGCGATGCTGCCGCGGCTGAAGCCGGCCACTTTCTACGATCTGGTGATCGAGGTGGCGATCGTGCGCCCGGGGCCGATCCAGGGCGACATGGTGCACCCCTATCTCAAGCGGCGCAGTGGCGAGGAGCCGGTCACCTTCCCCTCGGCGGAGGTCGAGGCGGTATTCGCGCGCACCCTCGGTGTGCCGCTGTTCCAGGAGCAGGTGATGGCGCTGGCGGTGGCGGCGGCCGGCTACACCCCGGGCGAGGCGGACCAGCTGCGCCGCTCGATGGCGGCGTGGAAGCGCCACGGCGGGCTCGAACACCACCGCCAGCGGATCGTCGAGGGCATGCTGGCGCGGGGCTATACGCAGACGTTCGCCGAGCGTCTGTTCGAGCAGATCAAAGGCTTCGGCAGCTACGGCTTCCCCGAATCCCACGCCGCCAGCTTCGCCCTGCTCACCTACGCCAGCTGCTGGCTCAAGTGCCACGAACAGGCGATCTTCGCCTGTGCGCTGATCAACAGCTGGCCGATGGGCTTCTACTCGCCCGATCAGGTGCTGCAGGACGCCCGCCGCCATGGGGTCGAGGTGCGCCCGGTCGATATTCGCCAGAGCCAGTGGGAGAGCACCCTGGAGCCGGTGGACGAGCGCACCGGCGCGGGCCCTGGCGAGCTGGCGATCCGCCTCGGCCTGCACATGATCCAGGGCCTAGCCGAGGCCGATGCCGAGCGCCTGCTGGCGGCGCGTGACACGCCCGGCTGCGATAGCGTGGCGCGGCTGGCCGCCCGCGCCGGGGTCAAGCCGGCGGTGATGTCGCGGCTGGCCGATGCCGGGGCCCTGGCGGCGCTCGTCGGTGACCGCCACCAGGCACGCTGGGCGGTGGCCGGTATCGAGACCACGCTGCCGCTGTTCGGCGAGCTGGAGAGTGAGGAGGCGGCGCTCGCGCTGCCGCCCATGGCGGTGGCCGAGGCGGTGCGCGCCGACTACGCCAGCGTCGGCACCACCCTGGGGCCACACCCGTTGGCGCTGCTGCGCCAGGCCCGCGGCCTCGGCGGGGTGGTGGACTCGCGCCGTCTGGCCACGCTGCCCGGCGATATCGGGGTCAACGTGGCCGGGTTGGTGGTCGGGCGCCAGCGCCCGGGCTCGGCCAAGGGTGTGACTTTTCTCACCCTCGAGGACGAGTTCGGGCTGGTCAACGTGGTGGTGTGGAAGCGGCTCGCCGAGCGCTACCGCCGCGTGCTGCTGGAGGCGCGCCTGCTACGGGTGGTGGGTCGCCACGAGTGTCATCAGGGCGTGCGCCATGTCATCGCCCGGCGCCTGATCGACCTCAGTGCGCTGCTCGACGGCCTCTCCCCGCGCAGCCGCGACTTTCATTGAATCGATTTCACTGGGCCGATGCCCCTGAGCCGAAGCCCACGGCGAGGCCTCTCGAGCTGGCCGAAGGCGGCTGAATTATGCTTAGGTAAGGAACTGTACGCGCTCGCCTCCGGTCTCTTACCGGGGCACTAGCGCCCGATTTCATCGATAACCGAGAGGCAGCGGAGTATGGAGAGCATTGGCGTAGGGCCCTGGATCGCGATCGTCGTGGCAGTGGGGGCCGTGGGGGTGCTGGTGGGTTACTGGCTGGGTGCCAAGCTCGGGGGGCACAACACCGAGCCGATGCGCGAACTGCATCGCGAGCAGAAGGCTTACAAGGACGAGGTGCGTGAGCACTTCGAGCAGGTCTCGGCGACCATGACGCGCATGGTCGACGACTACCGCGACCTGTACCACCACGTGGCCAAGGGGGCCGAGAAACTCGCCGATATGCACCATGAAACCGTGATCGAGCCGCCGCCCAAGCCCGAGGCCATCACTCGCCAGCGCGCGGCCTCCGACAGTAACAGCGAGAGAGAGAGCGACGCCGGTGCGGCCCGCCGCGCCTCGGCCACGCCGACCACCCAGGCCGCCGCCGAGGCCAGCGCCGGGCCTGCCGGTACCACCCACGACCACGGCAAGCCGCTGGACGCCAAGCAGCAGGCCCCCGGCTCGTCGACGCCCTCGGCCACCGAGCGCCCGCAGGACGCTGCCATCCGCGCTGCCGCCGAAGACGCCGCGAGCAAGCGCTGAGCGTGCCCCGGCGCCCGCCGGGGCAAGCGGCGGCTGTGGTAGACTGGTAGTTCGTTGCGCGGCCGTCATATGAGCAGGCCGGCACGTGCCTTCGGGCCGTGCCGGCCTGCGTGTGGCCGCGCCGGCCGCTTCTCCAACCGCAGGTCTTGCAGCTCTCCATGGACGACGTCTCGGCACTCATCGACTCCCTCAACGCCAACCAGCGCGACGCCGTGGCGGCAGCGCCGGGCAACATGCTGGTGCTGGCTGGCGCCGGGTCGGGCAAGACCCGGGTGCTGGTGCATCGCATCGCCTGGCTGCTGCAGGCCGAGGGTGTCTCGCCCTACGCCATCCTGGCGGTGACCTTCACCAACAAGGCGGCGCGCGAGATGCGCACCCGCCTGGAGGCGCTGCAGGGCGTCTCGCTGCGCAGCCTGTGGGTGGGCACCTTCCACTCCATCGCCCACCGTCTGCTGCGCACCCACTGGCACGATGCGCGCCTGCCGCAGCACTTCCAGATCATCGACAGCGACGACCAGCTGCGCCTGGTCAAGCGCCTGCTGCGGGATCACGGCGTCGACGACGAGCGCTTTCCGCCCAAGCAGGTGCAGTACTTCATCAGCGGCTGCAAGGAGGAGGGGCTGCGTCCGTCACAGGTCGCCACCCACGGTGACGCCTACATGGCGCAGATGGTCGATCTCTACGAGCGCTATCAGTTGACCTGCGAGCGCGGGCGGGCTGGTCGATTCGGCGAGCTGCTGCTGCGCAGCCTGGAGCTTCTGCGCGACAACGCGGCGCTGTCAAGCACTACCGCGAGCGCTTCGGACACATCCTGGTCGATGAGTTCCAGGACACCAACACCCTGCAGTACGCCTGGCTCAAGCTGCTCGCCGGGCACCGAGGGCGATGGCGAGAGCCTGCACGGTGGTCGGCGACGACGACCAGTCGATCTACGGCTGGCGCGGCGCGGGTCGAGAACATCCGCCGCTTCGAGAGCGAATTCCGCACACGCGCACGGTGCGCTGGAGCAGAACCTACCGCTCTACAGTGCCATTCTGGATGCCGCCAACGCCCTGATCAGCCACAACACCGGGCGCATGGGCAAGGAGCTGTGGACCGACGGTGATGCCGGCGACAAGATCTCGGTCTACGCCGGTTTCACGATCTCGACGAGGCGCGCTTCATCGTCGACACCATCAACGAGCAGCACCGCAACGGCCACGCCCGGCGCGAGATGGCGGTGCTCTACCGCTCCAACGCCCAGTCGTGGGTGATCGAGGAAGCACTCATCCGCAGCGGCGTGCCGTACCGCATCTACGGTGGCCAGCGTTTCTACGAACGGCTCGAGATCAAGAACGCCCTGGCCTATCTGCGCCTGCTGCTCAACCGCGAGGACGACGCCTCGCTGGAGCGGGTGATCAACGTGCCGGCGCGGGGCATCGGCACGCGCACGGTCGAGATCCTGCGCATGCGCGCCCGCGATACCGGCGTCTCGCTGTGGCAGGCGCTCCACGACAGCCTGGGCGATGCCACCCTCAAGGGGCGCGCTGGCAACGCGGTCAACGCCTTCGCCGAGCTGATCGAACGCCTCGACAACGACACCGCGGGGATGGCGCTGCACGAGATCATCGATCACGTGATCACCCTCACCGGGCTGGTCGAGCATCATCGCAACGAGAAGGGCGAGAAGGGCCAGGCGCGGGTCGAGAACCTGGAGGAGCTGGTCAACGCCGCGCGCGCCTTCCAGCAGAGCGAAGGCAACCCGATCGACCTGCAGGAGGCCGGCGAGGGCGCGGCGGCGCTGGAGCCGTTCCTGGCCGAGGCGGCGCTCAACGCCGGTGACCACGAGGCCGACGAGTTCGAGGACTGCGTGCAGATGATGACGCTACACTCGGCCAAAGGGCTGGAGTTCCCGGTGGTGTTCGTCGCCGGCATCGAGGAGGGTCTGTTCCCACACAAGATGTCGCTGGAGGAGCCGGGGCGGCTCGAAGAGGAGCGCCGGCTCTGCTATGTCGGCCTGACCCGGGCAATGCGCAAGCTCTATCTCACCTACGCCGAGATTCGCCGCCTCCACGGCCGCGAGACGATGGCGCGGCCGTCGCGCTTTCTGCGCGAGATCCCCGAGGCGCTGCTCGAGGAGGTCCGTCTGCGCGGCCAGGTGTCGCGCCCGGTGACCTCGCGGCCGAGCGTCGGCGCGGCGCGCCAGCAGCGCGTCGAGGGTGGCGACGAGCTGCCCTCGCTGGCCCTGGGTCAACGTGTCAGCCATCCGCTGTTCGGCGAAGGGGTGATTCTGGATGCCGAAGGCGAGGGTGCCCGCGCCCGGGTCCATGTCAGCTTCGAGGGCGAAGGCGACAAGTGGCTGGTGCTAGGCTTTGCCAAGCTGACGCCGCTGTGATCGCCAGTCCGGTGTCATATGCTTGCAATAAAATCGCGGCACCATGCTGCGATAGGTGGTAATACGCCCACGCCGTCCGCGTACGGCCATCGCCCTGACGTCTCGTCCTTTCGGAGCCCTCGATGGATATCACCAGCGATACCCACAGCCAGCACATCTCGCAGCAGTTCAACCAGGATCTCGAAGCGCTCAAGAGCCAACTGATGGCCATGGGTGGCCTGGTCGAAAAGCAGCTGCAGGAATCCATCTCGGCGCTGCTCGAAGGGGACAGCACGCTGGCCACCCGCGTGCGCGACAACGACACCAGCGTCAACGACCTGCAGCTCAAGATCGACGAGGAGTGCGTGCGCATTCTGGCCCGGCGCCAGCCGGCGGCCTCCGACCTGCGCCTGGTGATCGCGGTGATCCGCGCCACCAACGACCTCGAGCGCATGGGCGACGAGGCCAACAAGATCGCCCGCAACGCCATCGACCTGATCGACGCCGGGCGCATCCCCCAGGGTAGCGTCGAGATTCGTCACATCAGCGAGCACGTGCGCCGCATGCTGCGCGATGCCTTGACCTCCTTCGCCCGCTTCGATACCGAACTGGCGCTGAGCGTGCTGCAGGAAGACGACTCGGTGGATACCGAGTACACCTCCGCCATGCGCTCGCTCTCCACCTTCATGATGGAAGATCCGCGTTCGATCAGCGGTATTCTCAACGTGATGACGGTGCTGCGCGCGCTCGAGCGGATCGGCGACCATGCCGACAACCTGGCCGAGCACGTGGTCTATCTGGTCAAGGGGCGCGATATCCGCCACACCTCGATCGACAAGCTCGATGCGGCCTCGCTGGGTCATAGCGGCTCGTCGGAAAAAAACAGCGGCAACAAGCCCGACCAGGGCTGAGCCGAGTGATCGTCTCCGCCGTGACGCCAGGCTAGCTTGCCGGGGGCGCGGACTGTGTTAGCTTGTCGATCTTGCAACGCACTGTCCGGATGGCGGAATTCGAATGATCTACTCCCTGCAAGCGATCGTCCGTGGGACCCGGCTGGTACTCGAACCGGGCCTGCGGCGCTTCGTCATCGGCCCTATCGTGGTCAATCTGCTGCTCTACGGCGGCACCATCTACTATCTGATCGGCAACTTCGGCGGCTGGCTCGACTACGGCATGCGCCAGGTCCCCAGTTGGCTCGACTGGCTGGAGTGGCTGATCTGGCCGCTGCTGGTGGTCGCGCTGGTGCTGATGGTGTTCTTCACCTTCACCTTGGTTTCCAACCTCATTGCGGCACCGTTCTACGGCTTTCTCGCCGAAAAGGTGGAGACCCGTCTGACCGGGCGCCCGCCCAGCGACGAGCGCGGCTGGATCAAGACCGGTGTCGACGCGGTAGGGCGCGAGCTGGTCAAGCTGGGCTACCTGTTGCCGCGCATGGCACTGCTGTTCCTGCTCGGTTTCGTGCCCGGACTCAACCTGATCACGCCCTTCCTGTGGGCGGCGTTCTCCGCCTGGATGATGGCGATCCAGTATCTCGACTACCCCATGGATAACAACCAGGTGGCCTTCACCGATATGCGCCGGCGGCTGCGCGCGCGCTGGTGGCCGACCCTCACCTATGGCGGCTGCATGTCGCTGGCGACCTGGGTGCCGCTGCTCAATCTGGTGCTGCTGCCGGGCGGCGTCGCTGTGGCGGGGTGATGCTGTGGGACCGCTACTATCGCTCCCCGCCCGTGCCGGCGCGCTGAGGTCGATATGTCAGATCTGCGTGATGTTGTGAGCTGGCAGCGCGGCCTCGGGGCGCTGCTGCTGGTGGCCGCCATTCTGCTGGCGGCGGTCTCTCTCACCGGCCTGCACGAGAGCTTCGCCGCGCTGGGCAATGTCCAGGCGGGGATTCTGGCGAGCCTGATCGCGGGGCTGTTCACCCCGGTGGGGGCGCTGCCGATTCTGCTGCTGCGGCGTATCAGCCAGCGGCTGGAGGATTCGCTGATGGGCTTCGGCGCCGGCGTGATGCTGGCGGCCACCGCCTACTCGCTGATGCTGCCGGGGTTCGAGGAGGCGCTGACGCTGAGCCGCAGCCAGTGGCCGGCGCTGGCCATCGTCTGCGCCGGGATGACCCTGGGCGGGGTCACCATCCTGGCGATCGAGCGCCTGCTGCCCCACGAGCACTTCGCCCTGGGCAAGCAGAGCGGTGCCGATGCGCTGCAGATTCGGCGTATCTGGCTGTTCGTGCTCGCCATCACCATCCACAACTTCCCCGAGGGGGTGGCGGTGGGTGTGGGTTACGGCACCGGCGACGTTTCTGCCGGGCTGGCGCTGACGCTGGGGATCGGCATCCAGAATCTGCCCGAGGGGCTGATCGTGGCGCTGGGCCTGATCGCCATCGGCTATTCGCGCGGCATGGCGCTGCTGGCGGCGCTGATCAGCGGCCTGGTGGAGCCGGTCGGCGGCATCGTCGGCGCGCTGGCGGTCAATCTGGCCTCGGCGCTGCTGCCGGTGGGGCTGGCCTTTGCTGCGGGTGCGATGCTGTTTGTGATCAGCCACGAGGTGATTCCCGAGTCGCACCGCAAGGGCCACGAGAGCTTCGCCACCGCCGGCGTGCTGCTGGGGTTCATGCTGATGTTCGTGTTCACCCAGGTGCTGTGAGACGTATATCGGTGGTGGGGCACGGCCGCCCGACGCGCTCACGGAAAAAAAACCCCGGGGGCAGGGGTTGAAAGCACCCCTGAGGCACGCCATGTAGGTGATGTAAGACGAGATTTTGCCAAGTCGCTCCGCGTCGGGCGGCTTGTAAAGGCACTGAAGATCAGCAGGTTAGCGTCAAAAGGCAGGGCGCCAGACGGTGCCTATCGGTTTGACACCGCCGCGCGCTGCTCACTATTGTTATTCACCCGCGAGGCGCCCACGTCGGGCACAGGCCTCTTGAGAAAGGGAGTTTGATCATGGCTCATAGCTTACCGTCACTGCCGTACGCCTACGACGCGCTGGAACCCAAGATCGATGCGATGACGATGGAGATCCACCACTCCCGTCACCATCAGACTTACGTCAACAACCTGAATGCCGCGCTGGAAGGCACCGGGCTCGAAGACGTGCCGGTCGACAAGCTGATGGCCGACATCGACAAGGTGCCGCAGGACAAGCGCCAGGCGGTCATCAACAATGGTGGCGGCCACGCCAACCACTCGCTGTTCTGGACCGTGATGTCCAAGGATGGCGGCGGTGCCCCGACCGGCAAGGTTGCCGAGGCGATCGACAGCGAACTTGGCGGCTACGCGAACTTCCAAGAGGAGTTCAAGAAAGCGGCCACCGGTCGTTTCGGTAGCGGCTGGGCATGGCTGGTGGTGACCCCGGAGAAGAAGCTCAAGGTCATCAACACCCTCAACCAGGACAGCCCGCTGATGGACGGCCTGACGCCGATCCTGGGTCTGGACGTGTGGGAGCATGCCTACTACCTGAAGTATCAGAACAAGCGCCCGGACTACATCGCGGCCTTCTTCGACGTCATCAACTGGGATGAAGTCAACCGCCGCTACGCCGAAGCGACTGCCTGATCGGCTCACCGCGCCCGGCACTCAGCCGGGCTGCGTGACCCTGCCATGCCCCCGTCTCGACGGGGGCATGCTGCGTTTGGGGTTCTCTATCTGCTAGTCTGTCACTTCCGGCGTCTGCCGGCCTGCGTCTTTTTCTCCTCGCGTTTTCCGCGCCACCCCCGCTGACGTTAGACACCATGACTGCACTTCGCTGCGACGCCACACTGACGCTCACCGATGTAAATAATTTTCAATCGCGCCTGAGAGCCTTTCTGGATGAGTACGATGTCGGCTATCGCAGCGAAGGTGCCAGCATCGTGGTCGAGTTGCCCGGCGGTGAGGCGAGCTTCACCGCTATTCGAGTCGGCCTGCGCCTGGAGGCGTGTGCCGCCACCCGTGACGGCCTGGAGACGCTGCGCAGCGTGATCGAGCACTATGCGGCGCTATTCGCCGGCGACAACGCAGTGCCGCTGCACTGGCATGGTGATGTCGTCGCCGCGCCGACCTTCGCCAACTTCCGCGAGATGCGTGTGGTCAAGAGCGAGGCGCTGTCGCCGAGCATGCGCCGGCTGACCCTGGCCGGTGAGGATCTGGCGCGCTTCGACCATGACGAGGAGTGGCACGTGCGGCTGCACTTTCCGCCTCCGGGGCTCGCGCGGCCGCAGTGGCCGCGCCCGACGGCGGAGGGCGCTACCCTGTGGCCGCCGGAAGACGCGCGCGCGGCGATCCGTTACTACACCATCCGGCGCCTGGATCGCGAGCGCGGCGAGGTCGAGATCGACTTTCTGCTGCATGCGGCACCAGGGCCGGGCGGCGACTTCGCGCGTCGCGCCCGGCCCGGCGATCTCTGCGGCATGGCTGGGCCCTACGGGCGCGGTGTGGCCAGCGCCGCGCACTATCTGCTGGCGGGGGACGAGACCGCGCTGCCGGCGATCTCGCGCCTGCTCGAGACGCTGCCGGCCGCGGCGCGCATCGAGGCGTGGCTGGAGGTCGAGTCGCCGGCGGATCGGCTCACGCTGCCGGCCCATCCTGGTGCGCACTTGCACTGGTGTTACCGCTGCCAGGGCCATGCCCCCAGCGAACAGCTCGCCAGTGCAGTGATCGCGGCGCTGCCGGCGGCGGATAGTGACCGCTTCGTGTGGTTTGCCGGCGAGGCCGAGGTCAGCCAGCGCCTGCGCAAACGCTTGAAGAGCGAGTTCGCCCTGGCCAAGGGGCAGCATCTGGTCACGGGCTACTGGAAGCGCTGAGCGTCATCTGAACAATGTCTGCGCTCACCGATGGTTCAGACGACGCCCGGACTCATTGAGCCCTATCGAGCACCAGCAGCGGATCGATACGCGTATCGAACCAGTTCATGCCCCAGTGCAGGTGCGGCCCGGTGGCGCGGCCGGTGGCGCCCACGGCGCCGATCACCTCGCCCTGGGTGACGTGCTGGCCCACGGCGACGTCGATCCGCGACAGGTGCAGAAAGTTGGAGCTGATGCCGTAGCCATGGTCGAGCAGCACGGTGCCGCCGGTGAGATAGAGGTCGTCGGCGAAAGTGATCACGCCGCTGGCCGGCGCCTTTACCGGGGTGCCGGTGGCGGCGGCGATATCCATGCCCGAGTGGGCCGAGCCGGGGGTACCGTTGTAGACCCGCTGGTTACCGAAGCGCCCGCTGATGCGCCCCTTCACCGGCCAGATGAAGTGCTCGGCGAAGCCGACCCGGTCGTCGTCACGCTGGCGTTGGGCGCTTACCGCGGCCTGCTCGCGGGCGATGCGGGCGGCGATCTTCGGCGGCGGCGAGACCGTCTTCGGCGGCACGCCATCGATGCGTTCGATCGGCCAGTCGCGTGGGGTGATCGCCACTGACGCCTGCTGCTGCCGGCCATCCGGGGTGACGATCTCGATCGACTGTGCGCCCTGGGCATCGCGGCCGACGCCGAACACCACGGTGCCGTAACCGGTGACCCGCAGCGTATGACCCGCCACTCGTACCTGGCTGCCCGGTGGCACCCGCCCGATCACCATCGAGCCCTGCTCGACACTGGCAGGAAAGGTGGCGACCGGCTCTGCCAAGGCAGCGGTGGCCCACAGCCAGAGCGTGGCGGCCAGCAGCAGGGTGGTCGGGCCGTGGCGCCAGCGGCGCCGAGCAGGAAGAGATCGCGGGCGGGTGATCGACGGCATGGGCACGACGCTCCAGCAGAGGTGAAAGCGCCCATCTTAACCTGTCGTTGTCCCGAGATGGCGTCGGCCGGCGTGGGTACCGGCCAGGGTTGCCGTCAAAGAAAGAGTGGGGCCGGCGTGCCGGCCCCCGCTGGGATGGAATCAGAACGACTCCCAGTCTTCTTCGGTGCTGGCCATGGCCGGCCGACGGGGCGCGCTCAGGCGGGGCGCCGGTGCCTGAACCTGAGCCTGAACTCGAGCCTGGACCACGGGCGCGGCCGTGGTGGACGGACGCGACTCGGCCCCGTCGATGCGGAAGCCGGCCAGGGCCTGTTCCAGGCGCTGCACCTGCTCGTTGAGGCTGGCCGCGGCGCTGCTCGCCTGCTGCACCAGCGAAGCGTTCTGCTGGGTGACCTGGTCCATCTGCACCACAGCTTCGTTGACCTGGTCGATACCGTTGGACTGCTCGGCGGAGGCGACCGAGATCTCCTCGATCAGGTCGGTCATGCGCGATACCGACTCGACCACCCGGCCGATGGTCTCGCCGGCCTCGGCGACGATCCCGACCCCGCCTCGATCTTGCGATTGGAGGCGTCGATCAGCTCGCGGATCTGGCGCGAGGCGTCGGCGCTGCGGCTGGCCAGGGTGCGCACCTCGTTGGCGACCACGGCGAAGCCGCGCCCTGCTCGCCGGCACGGGCCGCTTCCACCGAGGCGTTGAGGGCGAGGATATTGGTCTGGAAGGCGATCGAGTCGATCACACCGACGATATCGTCACCTGGCGTGAGCTATCGGTGATGCCCTGCATGGTGGAGACGACCTGATCCATCATCGCCCCGCCTTCGCTGGCGGTGCTGCGCGCCTGGCCGGCGAGGCCGTTGGCCTGACGTGCGTTCTCGGCGTTCTGACGCACGGTCTGGGTCAACTGTTCCATGCTCGAGGCGGTCTCGCCGATCGAGGCGGCCTGCTGGTCGGTGCGTGCCGCCAGGTCCTGGTTGCCGCTGTGAATCTGCCCCACCCCCACGGTGATCGTGGAGGCTGACGCACGCCGCCCAGGGGCCTCGGCCAGGTGCTGGCGCATGCCCTCGATGGCGTGCAGCAGGCTGTGGCGGTCATTGGACTTGAGCGTCAAGCCGCGGGTCAAGTCGCCTTCGGCGATGCCCTGCACCGCGTCGCGCGCGTGGCGCGGGTCGCCGCCCAGATCACCCAGCACGCTGCGGATGATCCATGCCATGACCAGGGTGATCACGATTCCGATCGTGCCGGCGATCAGGCTCATCTTGAGCACGCCCATCCAGAACGCGTGTTGGATGTCGCTGACATAGACATTGGCGGCGAGATACCAGTCCCAGGCGGGGACATAGCGCACGTAGTTGATGCGCGAGACGTCGTCGCCGTCGGCGTTGGTCGAGGTGTACTCCAGGGTGCCGTCGTCGGGCGAGTCGGCCAGCGCCTTCAGTTCGCGATAGAAATAGACGCCGTTGTCGTCACGGAAGTTGCTCATGTCGGTGCCGAGCGCCCGCTTGGGGTGATAGACGAGGTGAATCTTGCCGTCGAAGGCGTAGACATAGCTGCCGTCGAGATCGAGCGCCGACAGGTTGCGCCGGGCGAAATTCTGCGCCGCTTCGACGCTGAATTCACCCTGGGCGGCGCGATCGGCGTAGCGCTGGACCAGCGTCTGGGCGCTGGCGACGAAGCTCTTGAGACTCTGGACCCGCTCCGCCATCAGCGTGTCGCGCTTCTCCAGGGCCATCCAGCCCACCAGCACCAGCATGCCGAACCACATCAATCCCACTGTGATCCAGAGTTTTTGCCGCATCGTCATCGCGAAAATCGTCCTTATCCGAGGTATCTGCAAGTCATACAGAGGAATGGGACTATTAGTCCGCTCCCTTTATCGGCAGCGTCTACTTAAGATTGAGATAACGAATCGCTGCGCAGCGAGCCGCTGCCGCCGGTGCGTGCGCGACAGCCTGGTGCGAGAAAAGGGGCCGATGTGACGAGTACCTATAGATCGCGGGCCTAGTAGAGAACGGGCCGAGGAAAAGCGGGCGTAGAGACAGCGGACACAGAGAGAGGACACAGAGAGAGCGGGTCAAGCGCCTGGGGCAGCGAGAACGGGATGGCTGCGCGGGAAAGGGCGGGCGGTGAGATACCGCCCGTGGCGTTCATGCCATCGCGGAGGAGTCCGGCACGCTGCCCTCGTCGTCTGCGACCAGACGCGTGGCGGGGAAGACGCAGCGGAAGCGGGCGCCCATGCCGGGTCGGCTGACGATCTCCAATTGAGCATCGTGGCGCAGCAGTACGTGCTTGACGATGGCCAGCCCCAGGCCGGTACCGCCAGTGGCGGCGCTGCGCCCCTTGTCGACGCGGTAGAAGCGTTCGGTCAGGCGCGGAATGTGCACTGGATCGAAGCCCTCGCCGTCGTCCTCCACTTCGATCGCGGCGCCATCGTGCCATGGCTTCCAGCGCAGCGTGATATGGCTGCCTTCGGGGGTGTAGCGCACGGCGTTGAAGACCAGATTGGAGACCGCACTGCGGATCTCCTTGGTGTTGCCGAGCAGGCGGTGTGGCTCGTCGATCTGCAGCGCGATCTGCTGGTGACCCGCACTCAGCCCGCGGGCGTCGTCGACGATGCTCTCGAGCAGAGAGCGGACATCGATGGCGTCGCGGTCGTCATTGGGGCTGTCGATCTCCAGGCGTGACAGCAGCAACAGGTCCTCGACCAGGTTCTGCATCCGCGTGGTCTGCGCCTGCATCTGCGAGAAGCCACGCTGCCAGCGGGTCGGCAACTGATCGGCGTGGTCGGAGTAGGTCTCCAGATATCCCGCCAGCACGGTCAGCGGGTGCGCAGCTCGTGGGAGACATTGGCGACGAAGTCGCGACGCATCATTTCCAGCTGGTGCAGCCGAGTCACGTCGCGCACCATCAGCAGGCGCTCGTCATCGCCGAACAGGGTGATATGGAACTGCAGCGTATGCGCGGCGTCGAGCGGCGAGGGGATCATCAGCGGCTCGCGGTAGTCGCGGGCCTCGAAGTAGTCGATGAAGCGTGGGTCGCGCAGCAGGTTGGTGATCGGCTGGCCGCGGTCATGGTCGGGCTGCAGGCCGAGCATGTCGGAGGCGGCGCTGTTCCACCACTCCAGGTCGCCGTGCGGGTCGAGCATCACCACGCTGTCGCGCATCGCCTCGCAGGAGTCCTGGATGCGCCGCAGGATATCGCGCAGCCGGCGCTGCATCTGGCTCTGCGCTTTCTGATAGGTGTAGAGACGGTCGAACAGATCGCCCCACACTCCGGTACCGGGTGGCGGCGCCTCGCGCGGATGGCGCAGCAGCCATACGTAGAGCTGGCGCACGTGGCGTAGATGCAGGAAGACGTAGAGCCCGAGCCCCGCGGCCAGCCCCCAGCCGAGGCCGGCGAACAGCGCATTGAACAGTTCGCCCAGCAGCGTGCCCATTGCGCCGAGCCCGAACAGCATGTAGCCAAGGCGCCACAGTTCGTTGATCCAGTAGCGCACGCTGCGACTTACTCCCTGATCGAAAAGCGGTAACCGGTGCCGCGTACCGTCTGGATCAGATGCTGATGCGTCTCACCCAGCGACTTGCGCAGCCGGCGGATATGCACGTCGACGGTGCGCTCCTCGACGTAGACGTTGCCACCCCAGACCTGATCGAGCAACTGGCTACGCGTGTAGGCGCGCTCTTGATGGGTCATGAAGAACTGCAGCAGGCGGTACTCGGTGGGGCCGATCTCGAGCGCGCTGCCGTGGGAGGTGACGCGGTGGCTGGCGGGGTCGAGCTTGAGCCCCTCGACCTCGACCGCCTCCTCGATGCCCGGCGGCGTGGCCCGACGCAGCACCGCCTTGAGCCGGGCCACCAGCTCGCGCGGCGAGAACGGCTTGGTGATGTAGTCGTCGGCGCCCGCCTCGAGCCCCTGCACCTTGTTGTCCTCCTCGCCCTTGGCGGTGAGCAGGATGATCGGCATCTCGGCGGTGGCTTCCTCGCGCTTGAGGCGGCGCGCCAGCTCGATGCCGCTGGTGCCCGGCATCATCCAGTCGAGCAGGATCAAATCCGGTTGTGGTCCAGCGCCATGGCGTGGGGCGCTCTGGGCGTTGTCCGCCTCCAGCACGTGGTAGTCGGCCATCTCCAGTGCCACGGCGATCATTTCGCGGATGGAGGGCTCGTCGTCAACGATGAGTACGGTCTTGGAGCTCATGACAGGCCTCGAGTGAGCCGCCGAGGAGGCCGCATGCAGCGGGGAACCTCCGGCCGTGACAGAACGGTGACGATTACAGCGTGAAAATATGACAAATACATGACATCGGTGTCATCCCTCTCGTTCACCGCACGTCACAGCCACCTATCACATCTCGTATCGAGGCCGTCGGCCCTGGGCGGCGGCCGGTGGTCGATGGGGTGGAAGAGGAGCGCTCGATGACGCAGCGGCTCATATCACCGGCCACAGGCTCAGCACCACCCCGGCGAACAGTAGCAGCCCCGACCAGAAGTTGTGAGAAAGGCCTGGAAACACGGGCCGCGCTCGCGCTCACGGATCAGCCACTGCTGGTAGACGAAGGTCGCCGCCATCGCGGCCAGCCCAGCCGAAGAAGCCGACCGCGCCAGGCGTGCGCCGATCCAGGCCAGCAGTGCCAGCGTGGCTAGCTGCAGCAGACCGATGATCAGCTTGTCGGCACGGCGAACAGGCGCGCGGTGGACTTGACCCCGATCTTGATGTCGTCGTCGCGGTCGACCATGGCGTACTGGGTGTCGTAGGCCACGGTCCAGGCCAGGTTGGCCAGCAGCAGCAGCCATGCCTCCAGCGGTACGCTGCGGCTCACGCCATGAACGCCATCGGATGCTCCACGAGAAAGCCAGCCCCAGCACCACCTTGAGGCAGATGGGTGTAGCGCTTCATGAAGGGGTAGAGTGCGGCCATCGCCACGCCGACGAAGGAGAGCAGCACCGTGGGCAGATTGGTGAAGCAGACCAGCACGAAGGCCGCCGCCACCAGCACGCGAACAGGATCTTGGCCTCGCGCTCGCGGATGCGTCCGGTGGCCAGCGGGCGCTCCTTGGGCTGCGTTGACGTGGCCGTCGATCTTGCGGTCGCGTAGTCGTTGACCACGCAGCCGGCGGCGCGCATCAGATAGACGCCGAGCACGAAGATGATCAGGTTGGCGCGGTCCGGCAGGCCGTCGGCGGCGAGCCACAGCGCCCACAGCGTGGGCCACATCAGCAGCCAGGTGCCGATCGGCTGTCGAGACGAGTCAGGCGCAGAAAGTCGGGGATTCGCGCCAGGCCGCGGGGGCGTGGCGCAGGGTCGGCGGCAGTGACGGTATCGGGGCCGGCGGTGGACATCGAATTCTCCAGAACGGCGGGCGGGACGCGACTGGCTGGACCTTACACCACAACCCCGCCGGCAGCGAGGCGTGGCAATGGGCACAGCGGTGGACGCGGCGATAGGCGCGGTCGTGGGCGCAGAGATAGGCGCGGTCGTGGGCGCAGAGATAGGCGCGGTCGTGGGCGCAGCGATAGCGTACGGGACGTCGCGATAGGGATTGCTTTTGTCACGCCGACGCGCTCAGACTCGAGGTGGGCGCGGTCAGCGTAGGTCGGCGTCGCCCCGGGAGTGTCGACGACGCTGGCGGCAGTGGGATCGCGAGACTGGGTGGCTCGATCCTGGGAGTAGAACAATGACAAACCACGCTAAACCCGCCGCCGGCATCCACTACCAGCAGCAGGATGCCAGCTATTTCGACAAGCGCGGCCTGCGCCGCCACGCCGGCCCCTGGTCGCTCTGGGCCCTGGGTGTGGGCGCGGTGATCTCGGGCCACTACTCGGGCTGGAACCTGGGGCTCGCCTCGGGCGGCTGGGGCGGCATGGCGATCGCCACCGCGATCATCGCCGTGATGTATCTGGGGCTGACCTTCTGCATCGCCGAGATGTCGCCGGCCCTGCCGCACACCGGCGCCGCCTACTCCTTCGCGCGCTCTTCCATGGGGCCCTGGGGCGGTTTCGTCACCGGCCTGTGCGAGAACGTCGAGTACGTGCTCACGCCGGCGGTGATCGTGTTCTTCATCGGTTCTTATCTGGGCAGCATCTTCGAGACGCCGGCGGCGTTCCAGCCGGTGTGGTGGCTGTTGGGCTATCTGCTGTTCGTCGGCCTCAACATCGTCGGCGTCGAGCTCTCTTTCCGAGTGACGCTGGCGGTGACCCTGCTGGCGCTGGCGGTGCTGGTGGTGTTCTGGTTCAGCGCCTTCACCCATCTCGATTTCTCGACCTGGGCGCTGAACATCGCACCCGGCGGCGGTGAGCTCGCAGGCGGTCACGGACCGCTGCTGCCGATGGGCATCGGCGGGGCGCTGGCGGCAATGCCCTTTGCGGTGTGGCTGTTCCTGGCCATCGAGCAGCTGCCGCTGGCCGCCGAGGAGTCGGTCGACCCGCGGCGTGACATGCCGCGCGGCATCCTGCTCGGCATCACTACCCTGATCATCTCCGCCACGCTGATCCTGGTGCTCAACCCGTCGGTGGTGGGCGTCGGCGCCTATGCCCTGAGCCAGTCCGGCGAGCCGCTGCTGGACGGTTTCCAGGCCATTTTCGGTGCCGGCACGGCCAAGTTCCTCGCGCTGCTGGCGCTGGTCGGATTGATCGCCAGTTTCCATACCATCATCTTCGCCCAGGGCCGCCAGATCTACTCGCTCTCCCGTGCCGGCTACTTCCCCACCTTCCTCTCGGTGACCCACGGCACGCGCAAGACGCCGCACGTGGCGATGATCGGCGGCGCGCTGGTGGGCCTGACGATCATGCTGATCTGCTTCTTCGGTCTCGGCACCCAGGAGGGCTCGGCGGTGATCGGGGGAACCCTGCTCAACATGGCGGTATTCGGCGCCATGTGCTCCTACATCGCCCAGGCCCTCTCCTTCATCCTGTTGCGCCGCCATCATGCGCATATCGAGCGCCCCTACCGCAGTCCCTTCGGGATTCCCGGCGCCGTGGCGACCATCGTCATCGCGCTGATGACGATCTACTTCCAGCTCAGCGACAGCACCTACCGGGTCGGCGTGATCGGCGTCGCCCTGTGGCTGGCGGTGGGTATCGGCTACTTCGCCTTCATCGGGCGGCACCGTCTGATCCTGTCGCCGGAGGAGGAGTTCGCCATGCAGCGAGGCGAGCAGGCCGCGGACGACGACGGCCGCGCGGCGTGATCCCGATCTCCCTGACACTGTGAGCGAGGAACGGCCATGAGTGATCACCAAGCCAGAAGCGTGCGCACCGCCGCCCAGGCGCGCGAACTCGTCGAGGCGCGCGGGCTCAGCCACGTCAAGGTCGGCATGTTCGACATCGATGGGGTGATGCGCGGCAAGTACATGCAGCGGGACAAGTTCTTCGCCGCGCTGGAGAAGGGGTTTGCCTTCTGCGACGTGGTGCTGGGCTGGGACAGCAAGGATGAGCTCTACGACAACGTCGCCTTCACCGGCTGGCATACCGGCTATCCGGATGCGCCACTGCGGATCGTCCCCGAGAGCTGCCGCGAGGTGCCGTTCGAGGGCGACATGCTGCTGTTCCTGGCCGAGTTCGAGGGCGAGGCCGGCCAGCTCTGCCCGCGCGGGCTGCTCAGGCGCGTGCTCGCCCGCGCCGAGGCGCTGGGCTTCGCTGTCTTCGGCTCACTGGAGTACGAGTTCTTCCTGTTCCAGGAGACCCCTGAGTCGATCCGCGAGAAGGGCTTTCGCCAGCTCAAGCCGCTGACCCCGGACATGATGGGCTACTCGATGCTGCGCAGCTCGGTGCACGGCGAGCTCTACCACGATCTGCTGGCGCTGGCGGAGACGATGGACTTCCCTATCGAGGGACTGCACACCGAGACCGGCCCCGGGGTGCTCGAGGCGGCGATCGGCGTCGACGATGCCCTGGCCGCCGGCGACAAGGGGGCGCTGTTCAAGACCTTCACCAAGGTGTGGGCGCAGCGGCGCGGGCTGATGGCGACCTTCATGGCCAAGTGGTCGCCGGACTACCCCGGCCAGAGCGGGCATATCCATCTCTCGCTACGCCATCGCGACGGCGACCGTTCGGCCTTCTACGATGCCGACGCGCCCCACGGCATGAGCCAGATCCAGCGTCACTTCGTCGCCGGCCAGCAGCGCCTGATGCCGGAGCTGCTGGCGATGTTCGCGCCGACGATCAACAGCTACACCCGGCTGATCCCGGGCTTCTGGGCGCCCACCGATGCCACCTGGGGCGTCGAGAACCGCACCTGTGCGCTGCGCGTGATCCCCGGCTCGGCGCATTCCCAGCGGGTCGAGTATCGCCTCGGCAGTGCCGACGCCAACCCCTATCTGGCACTGGCCGCCGCGATCGGCTCTGGGCTCTACGGCATCGAGCAGGGGCTCGAACCGGAGGCGCCGGTCACCGGCAATGCGTACGAACGCGAGCATCCGGCGTCGCTGGCACTGCCGCGCACGCTGTGGGATGCCGCCGGCCGCCTGCGCGGCTCGGATGCCGCCCGCGAGCTGTTCGGTGATGCCTTCGTCGAGCACTTCGCCGCCACCCGCGAGTGGGAGGAGCGCCAGTTCCGTCGTCATATCACCGATTGGGAGTTGGCGCGTTACTTCGAAATCATCTGAGCCCCGGGGCACGGCCGGGATAACGACACTTTCTGGGTGGGAGCAGCGCATGGCACGACAACATACGATTTCCCCCGTGGATGGCGGGGTCTATGTCGAACGCGAGCTGGCCGAGCCGGCGCAGATCGAAGCCTGCGTCGCCGACGCCGTGGCGGCGCAGCGGGCGTGGCGCGAGACGCCGCTGGCCGAGCGCGCGCGGCTGTGTACGGCGATGGTCGATGCCTTCGTCGCGCGGCGCGATAAGCTGGCCGAGGAGCTGACCTGGCAGATGGGGCGGCCGATCGCCGCCGCGGGGGGCGAGATCGGCGGCTTCGAGGAGCGCGCACGCGGCATGATCGCCCTCGCTGAGTCGGCGCTGGCACCGATCCGGCTGGCCGACAAGCCCGGCTTCACCCGCTATATCACCCGCGAGCCGCTGGGCGTGTCGCTGATCGTGGCGCCCTGGAACTTCCCTTTCATGACCGCCGTCAATGCCGTGGTGCCGGCGATCATGGCCGGCAATACGGTGATCCTCAAGCACTCGGCGCAGACGCCGCTATGTGCCGAGCGGCTGTTCGAGGCGTTCGCCGACGCCGGTCTGCCGGCGGGGGTGTTCCAGTTCCTGCATCTGGCCCATGCCGACACCGAGGCGCTGATTCGCGATTCCCGCATCGATCACGTCTCTTTTACCGGGTCGGTGGCGGGCGGCGAGATGGTCGAGCGCAACGCGGCGGGGCGCTTTATCGCTACCGGGCTCGAACTGGGCGGCAAGGACCCGGCCTATATCCGCGCCGACGTCGATCTCGACGCCGCCGTGCCGGCAGTGATGGATGGTGCCTTCTTCAACTCGGGGCAGAGCTGTTGCGGCATCGAGCGCATCTATGTCCACCGCGACATTGCCGAGGCCTTCGTCGAGCGCGCGGTGGCCTGGGTGCGTGAGCTCCGGCTCGGTAACCCCACCGATCCGCAGACCACGCTGGGGCCGCTGGTGCGTCCGGCGGCGGCCGACTTCGTGCGCGGCCAGATCGAGGCGGCGGTGGCTGCCGGCGCCAAGGCGTGGATCGACCCCGGCGACTATCCGCTGTCGGTGCCGGGCAGCGCCTATCTGGCGCCGCAGGTGCTCACCGAGGTGACCCACGATATGGCGGTGATGCGTGAGGAGAGCTTCGGCCCGGTGGTGGGCATCATGACGGTGGCCGATGACGACGAGGCGGTGGCGCTGATGAACGATAGCGAGTTCGGCCTCACCGCCGCCGTGTTCACCCGCGATCTGGCCGTGGGCGAGGCGCTGGCCAAACGCCTGGAAGCGGGCACCGTGTTCAACAATCGCTGCGACTATCTCGACCCGGAACTGGCCTGGACCGGGGTCAAGCAGTCCGGGCGCGGCTGCTCGCTGTCGCAGGTCGGCTACGAGACGCTGACACGGCCGAAGTCCTTTCACCTGAAGCACGCCTGAACCGCGCCGACCGTCCTACAGGAGATCCGTCATGAGTGACTTCGATCGCGCACGCTATACCGCGAACTGGAACTACCCCACGCCCATCCGCATCGGCGCCGGGCGGGCCGAGGAGCTACCCGACGCCTGCCGGGCGCTGGGCATGCGCGCGCCGCTGTTGATCACCGACCCTGGGCTGGCGGCGCTGCCGATGGTCGAGCAAGCGCTCGCGCGCTGCCGGGAGGCGGGGCTGGCGGTCGACGTGTTCAGTCAGATTCAGGGCAACCCCACCGGGGCCAACGTCGCAGCCGGCGTGGCCGCTTTCCGCGCCGGTGACCACGACGGCGTGATCGCCTTTGGCGGCGGCTCGGGGCTGGACGCGGCCAAGGCGGTGGCGTTGATGGCGCGCCAGCCCGAGTCGCTGTCGCTGTGGGCGCTGGAGGATCGCGGCGATAACTGGCGCCAGGCGGATGCCGACGCCGTGCTGCCGGTGGTGGCGGTGCCGACCACCGCCGGCACCGGCTCGGAGGTCGGGCGCGCCGCGGTGATCACCGACGCCGAGGTCCAGGTCAAGCGCATCATCTTCCATCCGTGCATGCTGCCCGGCGCGGTGATCCTCGACCCGCTGCTGACCCGTGAACTGCCGCCGGGGCTCACCGCCGCCACCGGCATGGACGCGCTCTCCCACTGTCTCGAAGCGTGGTGCGCGCCCGGGTATCACCCCCAGGCCGAGGGTATTGCGGTGGAGGGCATGCGACGCATCCGCGATGCGCTGCCGCGGGCCTACCTGCACGGCGATGATCTCGCCGCGCGCACCGACATGCTGGTGGCGTCGATGATGGGGGCCACCGCCTTCCAGCGCGGGCTGGGCGCGATGCATGCGCTGGCGCACCCGCTGGGGGCGCTGTTCGATGCCCACCATGGCATGCTCAATGCGGTGCTGATGCCCTATGTGCTGCGCGCTAACACACGCGCGATCGGCGAGCCGATGGTGCGTCTGGCACGCTATCTCGACCTGCCGCAGCCGGGGGTCGCCGCAGTGATCGATTGGGTATTGGATCTGCGCGAGCGCCTGGGCATTCCCCATGCGCTGAGTGAACTGGGGATCGACGATAGCCATGCCGAGCGGGTCGGACAGATGGCGGTGGAGGATCCTTCCGCCGGTGGCAATCCGATTGCCTTCGACGCGGCGGCCTACCGCGGGATCTTCGAAGCAGCCCTCGCCGGGCGGCTGTAGGCGGTAAGCGGGGGCTCACACAGTCCGAAAGCCGGGCTCACGCCCCCGGTGGCAGCCCCAGGTCGGCGGCCATCTGCGTCAGGAAGCGCTCCTGCACCAGCAGCTGGATGCGGCCGTGGCGAAAGCGCGAACGGCGCAGCCAGACGCCGGCGGGGTCCGCGCTCAGCTCGATCGGCCCACGTTCGAGATCCGGCTGGGCGAACAGCCAGCTGCCCAGCGAGCGCTCGCCCAGGGCGCGCAGGCTGCGGCAGCCGCCGCGGGTCAGCGGCGCCACCGAGCGCGCCGCGACCCAGGGGTGCTCGCCGCTCATCAGCAGCACCTCGCGAATCCAGGCCACGCGGCCCGGCGCCAAGCCCAGCGACTGGGCCTCGTCACGCCGCGGCACGCCGATGCCCTCATCGAGCAATCGTACGCGAAAGGGTCGCGGCGAGGCGGCGATCAGACGCGCGGTGAGCGAATCGGTCGAGGCGACCCAGCGCCACCAGCGGGGGTCCATCGCCGGGCGCCAGGCGGCGGCCGGGCTCCAGCGCCGCAGCGTCGGCGTACGCTGCCAACTGAGCGTAGATCTGGAGCGCGCGCTGCTGGGCAGGCGAGGGGATGAAGATGAGGACACACACGACTCCGAACAGGACTGGCCGCGAGGGCCCAGGGCGCGGCGGCCCTGGGGCGACGTAGTGTATCATGAGGCCATTCCGCGACCGAGAGGAAGGCATGAGTGCGCCCCTGACGATCATCGGCACCGGCATGGCCGGCCTGGGCCTGGCCCGTGCGATACGCAGCCGCGACCCCCACCGCGCGCTGACCCTGATCACCGCCGACAGCGGCGATGAGTACGCCAAGCCGCTGCTGTCGAGCGCCTTCACCAAGGGCCAGAGTGCCGCGGCGCTGGCCCAGCGCGACGCCATCGGTGTGGCCGATGCGCTTGGCGCCACCCTGCGCTGCCACACCCCGGTCGAGGCGATCGACCCGCGCCAGCGCATCCTGTGGCTGGGCGCCGAACGCCTGCCCTACGAGCGCCTGGTGCTGGCCACCGGTGCGGCGCCGTGGCAGCCGTTCGAGACCCCCGAGGCGCTCGCCGAGCGGGTCTTCCAGGTCAATGATCTCGATGACTACCGGCGGTTTCGCGCCGCCCTCGAGCGCCACCCCGGGCAACCGGCCCGAGTGGCCATCGTCGGCGCCGGGCTGGTGGGCTGCGAGTTCGCCAACGACCTCCACGCCGGTGGCCATCGGGTGGCGTTGATCGCCCCGGAGCCGGCGCCGCTGCCGCGGCTGCTGCCGCCACCACTGGGGCTGGCGCTGGCCGAGGCGTTCGCCGCCGCTGGTATCGCCGGCTACTTCGAGCGTCAGGTGCAGGCGCTCGAGGCCAGTGACGGCGGCGTGGCGCTGACCCTCGATGACGGTGAGCGTCTCGATGCCGATCTGGTCCTGGTGGCCACCGGGCTGCGCCCGCGCACCGCGCTGGCCGCGGGCGCCGGGTTGCAGACCGGCCCCGCGGGCATTCTTACCGACCGCTATCTGCAGACCAGCGACCCGCACATTCATGCGCTTGGCGATGTGGCCTGCGTCGATGGCCTCAACGCCATGTACGTACAGCCGCTGCAGGCCAGCGCCAAGGCGCTGGCCGCCACGCTCACAGGGACGCCGACGGCGGTCGCCTACGGCGCCTGGCCGGTGATGGTCAAGACCGCGCTGCTGCCGATCGCTGCGCTGCCGCCGCGGGAGACCCCGGCGCGCTGGCGCATCGACGGTGAGGCGGGGGATTTCAGCGCCGTGGCTGAAGATGCTGCCGGGCGGCTGATCGGATTCGCCCTGACCGGCGCCTGCGTTCGGCGCAAAGTCGAACTGGCGCGGGCAGCGCCGCCGTTGCTAGGCTAGCAGCGGTGGTCGGGCGCGAACGGCAAATCCTCATGTAAGGCTTTACAAACCGCGTCGAGAGCTGCCTATTATGCGCTGGGGTGCGCGCCTACCCGACTGCGCGCCCCGATACAACAGCGCTTAGGAATTGCGAGGTGCAACCACCGATGACCTCGCCCCAGTAGAGCCAAACAAGGAGGGCTTTATGCGTAAGCCAGAACTCGCCGCGGCGATCGCCGAGCGTGCAGATCTTTCCAAGGACAAAGCCAGCCAGGTACTCAACGTCATTCTCGATGAGATCACCGGCACGGTATCCAAGGGCAGTGATGTCACGCTGATCGGCTTCGGCTCGTTCACCGTGCGCGAGCGTGCCGCCCGCACCGGCAAGAACCCGCAGACCGGCAAGCCGCTGAACATCCCCGCCAGCAAGACCGTGGCGTTCAAGCCCGGCAAGGCGCTCAAGGACGCGGTCAGCAAGTAATCGCTGCTGAAACGGGCTAGATACCCGACGGCGCTCGCCCACGGCGAGTGGCCCATCGATGACCGATCCCCCGTCACCGGGTGGGTCGGCATTTCTTCCTTGACCTGACGGCTTGCGAGGGCGCATGAAGCTCAAGTTGATGCTGTGGTGGCTGGGCGTGATGTTGAAGCGAACGCGTGCGCGCAAACCCGAATTTCGCGAAGCTCTGACGCGTCTGAAGCGCTTCGACTGGGGCGTGGCGACCGAGGACAGGGCAATCGCGCGCCACTACCGGATGACGCCGGAGCGCGTCGACAGCCAGAGCGGGCTGCCGGTGGACCTCAATCTCGAACTGCGCTTTCGCGATGCCGACAGCGCCACTCATTTCCTGCGCAAGCCTTCTCAGCGCGCCTTTCGTGAAGGCCTGTTCGATGGACGCCTGCGCCTGGTCGGCGATTCAAGGGATCTGGAGCGGTTGCAGAGTCTGCTCAAGTTTCTCTAGGCCGTGTGACGCCTGACCGACCTGCACAAAGGCCCCCGACGCTTTCGCGTTCGGGGGCCTTTCTCGTTCGGTGTCTTGCACACGATAGACGCGGGTATCAGCTGTCGCTGCCGCCGGCCTCGGCTTCGCTCGAGATGCGGATATGGATCGCGTCGCTGACGTTGGGCACGTACTGGTCGAGCCCGTAGTCGCTGCGCTGAATGGTCGTCTCGGCGTCGAAGCCGAGCGCCGGCACCTTGGCCATGGGGTGCTCACCGACCTGGTTGAGGGTGGCGTGGAGTACCGCCGGATGGGTCACGCCCTTGATGGTCAGTTTGCCATGCACGTCGTAGTGATCATCGCCGGTGGCCTCGATGCGGGTGCTCTTGAAGGTCGCGTCTGGGTACTGCGCAACATCGAAGTAGTTCTCGCCCAGAAACTCTTCGTTCAGCGCCGGCACGCGGGTGTCCACCGTCTTGACCGGGATGCTCACCTCCACGCTGGAGTCGGCGATCGCGTCGCGGTCGAAGTGGATCGTGCCCTTGACGTCGGAGAAGCTCGCCGTGGGGTGGGAGAAGCCGAAGTGGCTCCAGGAGGCCACCACGCTGGTGTGCATCGGGTCCATCTGGTAGGTGACGCTATCGGCCAGGGCGCTGGCACTGGTGGCGCCGGCGAGCAGCGCGGCGGTCAGGGTCAGGGATTGGCGCAGGTTGCGGTAAGACATGGAGTGACTCCTGGGGTTGAACAAAGCCTAGTGAAGGGAATGCGTTTGGGGAGACAGACGCGCCCGAGCGGCGCGTCCCATGGGGTGCGTGCCGTCAGGCGGCACTGATCACCGGCAGATCGAACACCAGCAACTCAGCGTCCTCGCCCTGTTCCAGCGTCAGCGTTGGCTCGTCGGTCAGCATCAGCGCATCGCCACCCGCCAGTCGGGTACCGTTGATCGTCAGCGCGCCCCGCACCAGGTGCACGTAGGCCTGACGATCCGCGGCCAGGGCCAGTTCGGCGCGCTCGTCGCCATCGAGTAGCGAGGCATAGATGAAGGCGTCCTGCTGCAGCGTGAGCGAGCCGTCGCGGCCGTCTGGCGACAGGATCAGGCACAGCCGGCCGCGCTTGTCGGCGGCGTCGAAGTCCTTTTCGGCGTAGCGCGGTTCGAGGTTGCGTGCACGCGGGAACAGCCAGATCTGCAGGAAGTGCACCGGCTCGCTGGTGGAGTGGTTGAATTCGCTGTGCTCGACCCCGGTGCCGGTGGTCATGATCTGCACCCGGCCGGGACCGATCGCCGAACCGTTGCCCAGGGTATCGCGATGGGCCAGCTCGCCGCTGAGCACGTAGGAGAAGATCTCCATGTCGCGGTGGCCGTGCTGGCCGAAGCCCTGCCCCGGCGCCACGCGATCTTCGTTGATCACCCGCAGGACGCTGAAGTGGACGTGCTGTGGGTCGTGGTAGCCCGCGAAGGAGAACGAATGGAAGCTCTTGAGCCAGCCGTGGTCGGCATAGCCGCGTTCGTCGCTGCGTCGGATCGTCAACATGGCGTCTCTCCTGAAAGAGGGCCGACACGCGGGTCGGCACCGTTGGAGAGAGTCTATATTCTTTTTTGGTATAAAAGCGCGTTTTATCGCCTGTTTCGTACTATTCAATAGAATGGTCGCGGCGATGCGTTCTCTCCGCCAATTCACGCACCAGCGCCAGGGCGGCTGCCTGCCCCTGCGTCTCCAGGCGCTCGACCAGAGCGCTGCCCACCACCACCGCGTCGGCCACCGCGGCGACAGCGGCCGCGGCGTCGCCATCGCGGATACCGAAGCCCACTGCCAGCGGCAGCGGAGTGTGCTCGCGCAGCTGGGCCAGCGCGCTCGTCATATCGCCGCTGGGGGCGTTGCCAGCGCGTCCGGTGATGCCGTTGTAGGCGATGCGATAGACGAAGCCGTCACCCTGGGCGAGCAGTGCCGGCAGCCGTTCGGCCGGGGTGGTCGGGGCGACGAGCGGAATCCGCGCCAGGCCCAGGTCCCGGGCCCGGACGGTGAAGGCGGCGCCGTGCTCCGGCGGCAGGTCGACCACGATCAGGCCATCCACCCCCGCTGCCGCGGCGTCGCCGAGAAAGCGCGTCTCGCCGTAGCACTGGATCGGATTGAGATAGCCCATCAGGACCAGCGGGGTGGTGGTGTCCTGGCGCCGGAACTCGCGCACCATGGCGAGGGTGCCGGCCAGGGTCTGGCCGTCGCCCAGCGCGCGCTGTCCGGCGCGCTGGATCGCCTCGCCGTCGGCCATGGGGTCGCTGAATGGCATGCCCAGCTCGATGATGTCGGCGCCGGCGGCGGGTAGCTGTGACAGTAGTGCCTGACTGCTGGCGCGGTCCGGATCGCCGGCCATGACGTAGGTCACCAGCGCGGCGCGCCGCTCTGCCTGGCAGGTGGCGAAGCGCGCCGCGAGACGTGACGGCGGCGTGAGATGGTGCGGGCTCATAGGTCTGCCTCCTGCGCGGGTAGATGCTCGATGATAGTGGCCATGTCCTTGTCGCCGCGGCCGCTCAGGCAGACCACCAGCGCCGCCTCGGGCGGCAGCTCGGCGGCCACCCGGGTCGCCTCGGCCAGTGCGTGGGCCGACTCCAGCGCCGGCAGGATGCCCTCCAGGCGGCAGCACAGTGCGACCGCCGCCAGTGCTTCGGTGTCGGTGACGCTGACATAGCGCGCGCGCCCGCTGTCGTGGAGCCAGGCGTGCTCGGGGCCGACGCCGGGATAGTCGAGCCCGGCGGAGATCGAGTGGGCATCCTGGATCTGGCCGTCGGCGTTCTGCAGCAGATAGGTGCGATTGCCGTGGAGCACCCCGGGGCTGCCGCCGTTCAGGCTGGCCGCGTGGCGTCCGCTCTCGATCCCTTCACCGCCGGCCTCGACGCCGATCAGCGCCACCGGATCATCGAGGAAGGCGTGGAACAGCCCCATGGCGTTGGAGCCGCCGCCGACACAGGCGATCAGGCTGTGGGGCAGACGCCCGGTCTTCTCGACGATCTGCGCCCGCGCCTCGCGGCCGATCACCGACTGGAAGTCGCGCACCATGCGCGGGTAGGGCGCCGGGCCGGCCACCGTGCCGATCACGTAGAAGGTGTCATCGACGCTGGCGACCCAGGCGCGCAAGGCCTCGTTCATGGCGTCCTTGAGCGTCGCGGTACCGTTCTCCACCGCCACGATCCTGGCCCCGAGCAGGCGCATACGCTGCACGTTGGGCTGCTGACGCTGGATATCCTTGGCGCCCATGTAGATGGTGCAGGTCATGCCCAGACGCGCCGCTACCGTGGCCACCGCCACCCCGTGCATGCCGGCGCCGGTCTCGGCGATCAGCCGGGTGCGACCCATGCGCCGGGCCAGCAGTGCCTGGCCGAGGGCGTTGTTGATCTTGTGCGCGCCGGTGTGATTGAGATCCTCGCGCTTGAGATAGATGCGTGCGCCGCCAGCGTGGGCGCTCAGCCGCTCGGCCAGGTAGAGCGGCGTGGCGCGGCCGACGTAGTCGCACTGCAGCGCCGCCAGCTCGGCGTTGAAGTCGGGGTCCTGGCGGGCGTCGTCGTAGGCGGCTTCGATCTCACCGATCAGCGGCATCAGCGTTTCGGCGACGTAGCGCCCGCCGTAGCCGTCGCTACCGCCGAAAAAGCCGTTGCTATCGGGATAGTCTGTCATTGCGGGGGCTCCGGTTGGCATCATGGAACCCACGTTAGCCGGGTGCGCGCGCGAGAAAAATCGATAAACGCTCACTGATCTGTGAGAAAATCTCACGCAATGGCGCCCACGGGAACCCTCGCGGGCGGGCTTGTCGACCGAGGATCGCCATGACATCGCTACCGTCGCTCAATGCGCTGCGCGCCTTCGATGCCGTGGCCCGGCTGGGCAGCGTCACCGCCGCCGCCGAGGCGCTGCATGTCACCCACGGCGCGGTCAGCCGCCAACTGCGCACGCTGGAAGCCCACTTCGGCACGCCGCTGTTCGACAAGTCAGGGCGCGGGCTGGTGCTCACCGCCCATGGTCGCCTGCTGCAGCCGTCGATTCGTGAGGCCTTCTCCCGGCTCGGCGAGGGCTGCGCCGCCCTCGCGCGCGAGCTCGAAAGCCAGCCCTTCACCCTGGCCTGCCCCGGCAGCCTGCTGGCGCGCTGGTTGATCCCGCGGCTCGACCGGCTCAACGCGGATCTACCCGCGCTGCGCCTGCGCGTGGTCTCCAGCGAAGGGGAGCTCGATCCGCGGCGCGAGGATATCGACGCCACGCTGCGCTTTGCCGCACCGCCGTGGCCGGCGGATATCGCGGTGTTTCCGCTCCAGGCAGAGCGGATCGTCGCCGTGGCCACGCCAGCGGTGTGGGCGCACACGCCTCACGCGACGGCTGATGCGATGCTGGGAGCGGCCACGCTGCTGGATACCGCCTCACGGCCGCAGGCGTGGCCGCAGTGGGCCGCGGCAATGGGCGTCGAGCCGGCGACGCTGGCTGCGGCACGTCAGCGCGGGCGCACCTTCGAGCATCTCTACTATCTGCTGGAGGCGGCGCTGGCGGGGCTGGGGGTGGCCATCGCCCCCGAGCTGCTGGTGGCGAACGATCTGACCCAGGGGCGGCTGGTGGCACCCTGGCCGGCGCTGGAGACCAACGCCGCACTAGGGCTGTGGCTCGCCCCGGGGCGCGAGCGGCGGCGCGGCGAGCACCTGGCGGCATGGCTGGTGCGGGAGCTGGCAGCCGGCTGACGCGCCGGGTGGCGCTTGTCGACGGCGCTCAGCGTGGCCGACGTGCCTGCTCGCGGGCCTGCATGCGCTCCATGGCGCGGCGGTAGGAGCCGTTGCGCACCGCCCAGCGCATCACCGGGGCGATGGTGCGGATGCCGCCACGCACCGCGCGGCGCTCCGCCGTGGCGAGCTCGAGACTCAGCAGAGTGGCGGCCCAGGGCGGCAGCAGGTCGATGCCGGCGCGCATGAACAGCGCTCCCACCGGTTTGACCAGTGGGCTCGGCGGCAGCGCGTGAAGCAGAATCTCGGTCACCTCGCGGGTACGTGCATCGCACACCAGATAGCGGCGCTGATGCTGCAGGTAGGCGTCGATGGCGGCGCGGCTGGTGGGCACCTGGGTCGCGCCCAGCGCCTCGGCCACGCGGGCGGTCTCGGCGAAGTAGCGATCCTGCTCGGCCAGCGCCAGGCGCGGATTGCGGTAGCGCAGGTGGGCGGCGAGAAAGCGGCTCATCTCGGCCACATGGACCCAGGTGAGCAGCGCCGGGTCGCTGGCGGCATAGGCGCGGCCATCCGCGCTCGTTCCCTCTACCCCGGCATGCACCCGGCGCACCCGCTCGAGCACGCGCTCGGCGTCGTCCCGGGAGCCGAAGGTGGTCACCGCGATGAACTGGCTGGTGCGGCGCAGGCGGCCGATCATGTCGTGGCGGAAGTTGGAGTGATCCCACACCCCGGCCAGCGCCAACGGGTGCAGCATCTGCAGCAGCAGGGCGCTGATGCCGCCGCACATCATCGAGGTGAAGTCGCCGTGCACCCGCCAGGCCACGGTGTCGGGGCCGAACAGCCCCGGGTCGCCCTTGGGCTGGGTGTAGTCGACCCCGCCCAGGGTGCGCCCGGTCAGATGGCTGATGCGCTTTTCGATGGCGTCGCGCAGAGGCGTGAACGGCGCGCTCATGGGGCTCGCTCGATGTCGTCGTCGGTGGGTGGCGTGGCGCTCGGCACGCCGGCGCGGATGGCCTTCGAGAAGGCCAGGCTGCCCTCAGTGTAGGGCACCGCCTGGGCGCGCGGATTGATATAGCCGCGCTGACGCAGCGTTTCCAGCGGTACGCCCTGGGCCAGGCCGCCGACATCATGGACATAGCCGGGCAGATAGCCGGAGAGGATCAGCCGCGGGTCGCGTGGCAGGCCGTCGACGATCCGGGCGACCATGTCGAAGACGATGGTGGTGCAGTTGCTGGTCAGGGTGTTGTAGAACGCGGGCTCTGCGTGCAGCCGCTCGGCCTCGTCGAGATAGGCCAGGAACAGCTCGCGCCGGGCCTGCGGGGTCAGCCTCACGCTGTAGAGATAGACGTCTTCGCCGCGGACATTGCTGCGCAGGCGCAGGATGTCGTTCTCGTCGGCGGCGATCAGGTTGAGCTCGAACTGCTTGAAGAAACCGCCGGCGATCGAGAACGCCTCGTTTCGCTCGCGGCGGATCTCCACCGAGAAGGTGAGATGGCGGCCATCGTCGAAGCCGAAGCTGACCAGGGTGTGGGCGATCGCCGGACCCATCCAGTAGGAGACGATCATGTCGACGCTCGACAGTTGCGCGAGATCGTAATCGCGGCTCTCCCAACGCACTCGGGCGAGATCCGGGGTGAGCCACTCGAAGTCGCGCACGTTGTTCAGGTGCACCCGGTCGCCGTGGCGCTCGACCACCAGCTGGCGCGCCACGTCCGGTGCCCAGTCGCGGTCGTTGCGGGGTGTCAGTTGCTGCCACCAGACGACCACGACCAGCAGCGCCAGGGCGAAGGCGAGGCGGGTGGCGAGACTCGCACGCTGCAGGCCGCGGTGTGGGGGCTGGCGAGCCGCGTTGCCCTGCGGCCGATAGCGGCGCCAGGCCGGGCGAGCAGGGCGGCGAGGCCGAGTGTCACCCACAGGGCGATGACCGCCAGCACCAGCGGACGCGGCCCCGACAGGGCGAAGTGCAGCGCCAGGGTGCCCCAGGCGATGACCAGCGCCAGCGCCAGCGCGCGCAGGAGATGACCGACGCCGCGCAGCAGCCGGCGCGTGCGGGAGGCGGGGGCAGTCGAATGGCGAGAGGGCTGTGCTGGCATGCGGGGCTTGCGTTCCTGTTCTGGGGCCGCCCGGCGCGGCGGGCGCACCACGATGGTGCCGGAGTCCCGGTGTGGAGGGAAGCGCGGGGCGTTGCCGAGGGTGGGGCAAGAGGCGTTATACTAAAGTCTAATCTCGGCCTGACCGATGCCCCGGCAGGCTATCGTGTCATCATCACCCTCCTGCTGGAGCCGCCGCAATCTCCGACTCGCTCTCCCACTCCCTGCGTCGCCTGTGGACCCTCGACAAGTTCGCCTACAGCCTGCGCGTGTTCGTGGCCTTCAGCGGCGCCATGGCGCTGAGCTGGCAGCAGGACCAGATCGGGCTCGCCATCCCGCTGTTCCTGGGCATCATCGCCAGCGCCCTGGCCGAGACCGACGATAGCTGGGAGGGACGGGTCAGAGCGCTACTGGTGACCCTGGGGTGCTTCTTCGTCGCCTCGCTCAGCGTCGAGATACTGTTTCCGTGGCCGTGGCTGTTCGCACCGGGCCTGGCGCTCTCGGCGTTCGTCCTGATCATGCTCGGTGCGGTGGAGCAGCGCTACGCCACTATCGCTTCGGCGACCCTGATTCTCTCGGTCTACTCGATGATCAATATCGAGCAGCAGGCGGCACCAGCGAGATGTGTGGCGCCAGCCGCTGCTGCTGGTGGCAGGTGCCGCGTGGTACGGGGTCATCTCGGTGGTGTGGGTGCGCTCTTCTCGCGCCAGCCGGTGAAGCAGAGCATGGCCAGCTCTACCGTGAGCTGGGCACCTACCTGATCATCAAGGCGACCCTGTTCGAGCCGCTGCGTGGGCTCGATGTGGAGGCGCGCCGGTCGAGCTGGCGCGCCAGAACGGGCGCGTGGTGAGCGCGCTCAATCAAGCCAAGAGATGATCTTCCGGCGTCTCGAAGGCCAGCGCACCAGCCGCAAGCTCAATCGCTATCTGCGACTCTACTTCATTGCTCAGGATATCCATGAGCGCGTCAGCGCCTCGCACTACCCTTATTCGGCGCTGGCCGAGACCTTCTTTCATCACGACGTGCTGTTCCGCTGCCAGCGTCTGCTCGACCAGCAGGGGCGGGCGTGCAAGCGGCTGGCCAAGGCGCTGCTGCTGCGCCAGCCGTTCGATCACGGCTTGAGCGAGCAGGCGCTGGAGGACCTGCGCGCCTCGATCGTCTATCTGCGTGCCCAGCGCAACCCCGCCTGGACCCCGCTGCTGCGCTCGCTGCAGGCGCTGGGACGCAATCTGGCGACGCTGGAGGATCAGCTCTCACGCGCCCACAACCCCGACATGGTCGCCGACCAGCAGGATGCCAGCCTGTTCAACCGCTCGCCGCGCAGTCTCAAGGACGCCTGGGAGCGGGTGCGCCTCAACCTGACCCCGGGTTCGCCGCTGTTTCGCCACGCCACGCCCTGCGGCTCTCCACCGCGCTGTTGGTGGGCTACGGCGTGCTGCACCTGGTCCATCCCACCCAGGGGTTCTGGATCCTGCTCACCACGCTGTTCGTGTGCCGGCCCAATTTCGGCGCCACCCGGCGCTTTCTGTATCAGCGTATCGTCGGCACCGTACTCGGGCTGGTGGCCGGCTGGGCGCTGATCAGTCTGTTCACCGACCCGCTGATGCAGTCGCTGATCGCGATCGCCGCCGGGTGGTGTTCTTCGCCAATCGCGAGAAGCACTATGTGATCGCCACCGCCGCCATCACCACCCTGGTGCTGGCGAGTTTCAACCAGGTCGGCGACGGCTTCGATCTGATCCTGCCGCGGCTGTTCGATACCCTGATCGGCGCGCTGATCTCGGGGCTGGCGGTATTCTTGATCCTGCCCGACTGGCAGGGACGGCGGCTGCACAAGGTGGCTTCGGCGGCGCTCGCCAACAGCACTGCCTATCTGCGCGAGATCATCCACCAGTACGAGAGCGGCAAGCAGGACGACCTCGCCTATCGGCTGGCACGGCGCAACGCCCACAACGCCGACGCCGCGCTCTCCACCGTGCTCTCCAACATGCTGCAGGAGCCGGGCCACTACCGGAAGAAGGATGCCGACGAGGGCTTCCGCTTCCTGGTCGCCTCGCACACCCTGCTGGGTTACCTCTCGGCGCTAGGGGCCCACCGTGGCAGCGTCAGCGCCAGCGCGCAGGATGCCGAGCTCTACGTCGCCGCGCGCACCCTGGCGGATCGCTTCGACGCGCTGGCGGCGCGGCTGGCCGCGCGTGAGACGCCCCCCGACCCCAAGGCCGTGCAGGCCGAGCTGACGGCGGTGTTCGAGCGCGAGCCGGCCAGCGCCCAGGACGATGGCGACGACGAGCGCCGCCTGATCCAGGGCCAGCTGTTGCACATCGCGCGCCAGCTGACACCGCTGCACGACGCCGCCGAACGTCTGATAGCACGGCCCGCCGAGAGCACCCCGGGCGCCTCCACCCCGGCCTGAGGCCACGCCGCGCGCTCATCATGAGCATCCGCGGGTTTTACATCATCTCTCTCGCCGGCGCCCTCGGCTGGATCCGCTCCTGGCCTTGGACCTGGACTAACGTCGAGTGCGCCGGCGTTTGACATCCGACGGCGCTGGGCCGAGCATGAGCCATTCTTGAGCATTTTTGTGAATTTTTCACAAAATGCATCATCCGCTCTCGAGGGTGACTCGTGATTCCCAGCCAGCGCCGCCAGCAGCTGCTCGACCTGCTCGATACCCACAGCGTGCTCGGTATCGCCGAGCTCGCCACCCATCTGGCGGTCTCGCACATGACCGTGCGCCGGGATATCCAGCGTCTGGAGCAGGCCGGACAGGTGCTTTCGGTCAGCGGCGGCGTGCGCCGGATCGCACCCCTTCATCGCGAGCCCGCCTGGCCGCTCAAGGCCGCCACCAACATCGCGGCCAAGCGCGCCATCGCCCGCCATGCCGCCTCGCTGGTCAAGCCGGGGCAGACCATCTACCTGGATGCCGGGACCACCCTCTACGAGCTGGCGGCGCTACTCACCGGCCACCACGAACTTTGCGTGATCACCAATAGCTTCCAGGTCAGCGCGCTGCTCGCCGACTACCCGCAGATCGAGCTGCACCACGCCGGCGGCCGGGTCGATCCCGACAATCACGCCACCGTGGGGCCGGCGGTGGCGGCCTATCTGAGCGGCGTCAATCTGGATCTGGCCTTCTTCAGCTCGTCCTCGTGGCATCTAGAGCGCGGCCTGACCACGCCGGACGAGGCCAAGCTGGTGGTCAAGCAGCAGCTGTTGCACAGCGCCGCGCGGCGGGTGCTGCTCGCCGACAGCGCCAAGTACGGCCGCTTCGGACGCTTTCGCGCCTGCTCGTTGGAGGCGTTCGATCTCATCGTCACCGACGATGCGCTGCCGTCGCCGGCGCGCCAAGCGCTGGCCGAGCGCGGCATCGCGCTGAGCTGCGTGCCCGTCACCGCGCCCGCCGCCGCCGAAGGCGCTGGCCACTCTCACCCCGACCTGCTTCTCAACCGCTAGCCCAGGAGCCCCACGATGCCTCTGATTGGCTGTATCGCCGACGATTTCACCGGCGGCACCGACCTCGCCAACAATCTGGTCAAGAGCGGGTTTCGTACCCGCCAGGTCATCGGCGTGCCCGATAGCGATAGCTCAAACGAGCCGGTGGACGCCGTCGTGGTCGCGCTGAAGTCGCGCAGCATCCCTGCCGCGGACGCCGTCTCCCAGTCGTTGGCGGCGCTCGAGTGGCTGCGCCGCCAGGGCTGCGAGAAGTTCTACTTCAAGTACTGCTCCACCTTCGACTCTACCCCGGAAGGCAATATCGGGCCGGTGGCCGAGGCGCTGATGACTGCGCTGGGGGTCGACGGCACGCTGTTCTGCCCGGCCTTCCCGGCCACCGGGCGCACGGTCTATCAGGGGCATCTGTTCGTGGGTGACCGCCTGCTCAACGACAGCGGCATGGAGCGGCATCCGCTCAACCCGATGCGCGACGCCGACCTGGTGCGCTGGCTGGGGCAGCAGACCCAGGCCGCCACCGGCCTGGTCGACCACGCCTGCCTGAGCCGCGGCGAGGTGGCCACGCGTGAACGCATCGATCAACTGATCGCCGAGGGGCGGCCGCTGATCGTCACTGACACCCTGGACGATGCCCAGCTCACCACCCTGGCCCGCGCCAGTGCCCATCTGCCGCTGGTCACCGGCGGCTCCGGGCTGGCGCTCGGCCTCGGCGCGCTCTACCAGCCGGCGGTCAGCGACCCCGGCCAGCTGCCGCCGGCCCAGGGCAGTGCGGTGATCCTGGCCGGTAGCGCCTCGCGCCGCACCCGCGAGCAGATCGAGCACGCGAGTACGCGCCTGCCCACCTACACCCTCGATCCGCAGCGCCTGGCAGACGCCTTCGACGCCACCCTCGAGGCGGTCATGGCCTGGGCCACGCCGCAGCTCGGCGAGACGCCGCTGCTGATCCACAGCGACACCCGGCCCGAGGCGGTCGAGGCGGCTCAGGCGCAGCTCGGGGTCGAGGCCGCCGGGGCGCTGATCGAGCGCGCCCTGGCGACCCTGGCCGAGCGCCTGCTCGCCCAGGGCGTGCGCCAGTGGATCGTCGCCGGCGGCGAGACCTCCGGGGCGATCGTGCAGGCGCTGGGGATCGCAGCGCTGCGCATCGGCCCCGAGATCGCCCCGGGGGTTCCCTGGACCCACGCCGCCACCACCGAGGGCGATATCCATCTGGCGCTGAAGTCAGGCAACTTCGGCGCTCCCGAGATGTTCACCAGCGCCTGGGAGATCATTCGATGAGCGACGCCACCACCGAACATCAGTTACGCCAGCGCATCGCCACTCTGGGCCAGCGTCTCTACGCCCGCGGCCTGAGTCCGGGGACCAGCGGCAATATCAGCGTGCGTCTCGACGAGCAAAGCTGGCTGTGCACGCCGACCAACTCCTGCATGGGCGAACTCGAGCCGGAGGCGATCAGCCGGCTCGACTGGGAGGGCAACCATCTCGGCGGCGAACCGCCGAGCAAGGAGTCCTTCTTCCATCTGGCCTACTACCGCCATCGGCCGGCGGCGCAGGCGATCGTCCATCTGCACTCGAGCTACTCCAGCGCGGTGGCCTGTCTCGACGATCTCGACCCGCACAACGCGCTGCCACCGATCACCCCCTACTTCGTGATGCGCATCGGCAACCTGCCGCTGCTGCCGTACCGCCGCCCCGGCGATGCGCGGCTGGGCGACGACATCGCCCGCTACGCCTCCAAGCACGCCGCCGTGCTGCTGGCCAATCACGGCCCGGTGGTGACCGGCAAGACGCTCGACGCCACGGTCAGCGCCGCCGAGGAGCTGGAGGAAACCGCCAAGCTCTACCTGCTGCTGCGCGACAAGCCCTACCGCGAACTCACCCGCTCACAGATCGAGGAGCTCAAGGAGGTGTTCGGCGCCGAGTGGGAGAGCTGAGCAGGAGAAGTAGAAGAGGGGAAGGACATGCCTGCGCCCAACGGGCGCAGGCGATTGGTGGCACCCGTCTACGACGAAAAATCGGTGATCACCGTGGCCCCCACACCCTGGAACGAATCCATCGCCATCAGCGCCGCCGGCGCCTCGGCCAGGCCAATACGCCGACCGACCAGCCGCGCCGGGTCGAGCCGGCCATGGCGAACCATGTCGAGCATGGCGCCGTAGCGGTGAGCCTGCATGCCGTGGCTGCCCAGAATCTCCAGCTCCTCGGCGATCACCCGGTGCATGGGCAGCGGCGGCGACTGCTGATCCCCCGCCATCAGCCCCACCTGCACATGCTTGCCCCGGGTGCGCAGGCTCAGGATCGAGTTCTGGCAGGTGAGCCGGCTGCCCAGCGCGTCCAGCGAGACATGGGCACCGCCCTGGCTCAGTCCGCGGACCGCTTCGACGACATCCGCACACTGCGTGGCATTCAGCGTCGCCGTGGCGCCGAGTTCCCGCGCCAGGCGCAGCTTGGCGTCGTCGATATCCACCGCTATCACCTGTGCGCCCAGCGCGCTGGCGATCATGATCGCCGAGAGGCCGACCCCGCCGCAGCCGTAGACGCAGACCCACTGCCCGCCGCTAACCCGGCCTTGATCGACCACCGCGCGGAAGGCGGTGGCGAAACGGCAGCCGAGGCCTGCGGCGGTGGCGAAGTCCATGCTCTCGGGCAGTGCGACCAGGTTGAGATCGGCCTGCTGCAGGCTGGTGTACTCGGCGTAGGAGCCCCACTGGGTGAAACCGGGCTGCACCTGGTTGTGGCACACCTGCTGGTGGCCGCTGCGGCACTCGTGGCAGGCGCCGCAACCGCTGACGAAGGGCACGGTGACCCGCGCGCCGGGCTGCCAGCGGGTCACCTCCTTGCCCACCGCGACGATAGTGCCGGCCAGCTCGTGTCCGGGCACGTGGGGCAGCACGATGTCGCTGTCGTGCCCCATCCAGGCGTGCCAGTCGCTGCGGCACAGCCCCGATGCCTCTACCCGCACCACCACCACACCATGAGGCTCAGGAGAGGGATCGGGCACGGTCTGGATGCTGGGAGGTGTCTGGAAGCTTTCGAAGACCACGGCTTTCATGGCGATGACTCGTACGCTGGAGAGTGGGAGAGACGCGGCGCGAACAATGGCCGACCCTGTGAGACAGGCTACCGCGGATGGCCGAAATAGCTTTGCGTTATTTCCCCCTACCGCAGCCAGGTGGCAAGCTTGTTCTATCGAATCGCCAGAATAGAGAAGGATCTTCCCTTGAAGCCGCTGGATGACATCAACCTGCGTCTGCTGGATCTGTTGCAGCAGGATGGCCGCATGACCAACGCCCGGCTGGCCGAAGCTCTGGCGCTGAGCGAGACGCCGTGCTGGCGACGGCTCAAGCGCCTGGAAGAAGAGAAGCTGATCACCGGCTATCAGGCCAACCTGGATCGCAAGCGGCTGGGGCTGGGGGTGCTGGCCTTCGTCCAACTCAACTGCTCGGAGCACCACGCCGGCTCGGTGGCGGCGTTCGAGCGGATCATTCACGCCAGCCCCAACATCCTCGCCTGCCACAACACCACCGGCGACGACGACTTCCTGCTGATCATCGTGGCCAAGGACCTGGACGACTACAGCCAGTTCGTGGAGCGCGAGCTGCGGCGGCTGCCGGGGGTGACCAATATCCGCTCCAGCCTGTCGCTGCGCGAAGTGAAGTCGACCAACCGGCTGCCGCTGGGGTGAGAGGCCCGCGCCGCCGCCGCGTTGGACGCCTCACACCTGCCCATAGCCGCCTAGCCAGCGGCGGGTCAGAAGGTCCTGCCTAGCGTGGTGGGCTTGGCTATTCTCGTCGCTGGCATCATCTGCTGCCTTGAAGCGTTAAGGCGATCTTTGGGTCGATATCAGGCTCTGGGGGTGTCTCTCTTCCGTTTTGAAGATGCGATCAATAGCACTGGAGTGAAACGACGAGCTTCAATCAGGGCGATGTTGGTGGATTATCCTTGGCGTCGGCATGGGTTGCGTCATTTGTCGTCTCCGCAATCCAGCGGATAGCAGCGGCAAGCTCTCCGAGATATTCCGGTCAGGCGCAATCGGTCACCGCTCATGGCGAATAGCGCATAGGGATAGGCTTGACGCTCGAAGATGCCTTCGCTGGGTAATGAGTAGTCGAGACCTGCCGGGTGGTCATCACCTGCATTGATGGCGTCTTCTAGCGCTGGCAGGCGCAGATACCAGACTTGTTGGCACTTGTTCTGGTACTGCGATTGGGTTTCAGGAAACATCCCCCCGTAGCCTGCCGGTTCGGCGTGCTCGAATGTGGCAAGCAGCGTTTCGATGTCCGGAGTATTCGGGGAGTCGAGCTGGCCTGCAGATTTCATGAGACCGCGTGCGACATTGTGTGGTGCACGGGTTTCCATATCGATACTGGAGCGCATGATCCGCGAGAAGTCGGCATCGTCGATCCAGTTGTCATTCTCTTTGAACGCCTTCTGCAGTGATGCGATATCGCGGGCAAAGCGTTGAAGCCAGTTGTCATAGAGTGCCGGGTCCATACCGAGCGAGTCGCTGGCTGCAGTCGCACAGTGATCGGGCACCTCTGGCTCCGGGCCGCGCTCGACCCAATCGGTGGGAATGCCTCTTGCCGCGCATGCCGCACAGTGCAGCGAACCGTCTTTGCCACGCGCGAAGTGCAGACGCTCGTCTGACTCAATCAACGCACAGCTGGCGTCGTTGTATTGGGGCGATATCAGCAGGATGTCAAAGCCTCCATCGCTGGGGCAAACTGGCAACGAGCCGTTTAGCGCTTGGTCCATTCCCTTGAAAGCGTTGAAGAAGGCATAGGCTTTTTCGTCGCTTGAGAGTTGCAGGCTGGGATAGACGAGTTCACGCAAATTCCCGTCACTCACGCCCTTCACGACGGCTTCGGCATTCGTGTAGTCCTTGGGCAAGTAGCGGGCAGTGATGGTCGGCTGATATTGCTGGGCGCTAAATTGCCCGTCATAGGCGCCTCTCTCTAGTGCTTCATCTGTAGAGACATCGGCGGATGAGAGCTGCCAGTTAGCGGCCGCCTCGTCGTAAGTCAGTAGTGCGCCTCGCAAGCCCTCGGCGTCGACGATGGCGATGCGGACGCTGGACGCTTGCGTATCGGTGGCGATTCGCCTGATGGCACCGGCCTCGACCGGAATCAGCGTTTTGCCGGACTGTGTGATCAAGCCATGATGGTCGGCCTTGACGACATCGAAGAGTGCTCGCCGATAGTCATCTTCGAAGACATTGACCGCATCGAATGCCGTCTCCACTGGACACTCGCCCGTGAGCAGGCTGCATATACCGGTTTTGCCGTCACGGATGACACGATACATCTGGTCTGCATTCGATAGTCGGCGAGCCGAATCGAAATCCGCCGGCAGGATCGTGTCGCCTTTGGTATCGATGCTGCCGAAGTGGTGATCACGTCGCGTATAGAAGAAGTGCTGGGTTGGATCGCCCTCCCAGCGCTTGACAGTGATGAGATCCAGCCCATCCCACTCGGCGGGAATGATCTCGCGGCCGTCGATATCGGCGACGCCGACCTTGCCGCCGCCACCATCCGGCCAGGCATCAGGCGCAACCCGCAGATAGATGTCTGCTGGCTCTCCCGCGTTCAACGGGTAGATCAATGCATAGGTCGGCGCGATGCGTTCGTGACCGTCGGCACCGATTAGCCCCATCTTGTCGCCAAGCTTCACGATCGCTGCATCGCTGCCTTCGATAGGATCGATTTCGTCGTAACGATCACCGGGCAGTATGCTCTCGCCAGTAGCCGGATCGAGTACGCGCTGGCCAACCACGAGCAGCTTTGGCTCGCGCCAGATCTTGACGTCGGTCTCCCGCTCGACGCCCGCGACGATATCGCCACGGGCGTTATACACGGTGGTGCGGCGATGATCACGATCTGGCTCGAAGGTCGAGGCTAGCGCTAGCCCGTTCCATATTTGGATGTCGTCATAATCCATCGGCGCGACCATGTCGCCGTTGCGAGGATTGATCACACCCTTTTTATTGCCACGCTCGGCGATCCATAAGTCGTCGCTGGAGAGGAGGCCCGGCAGGCGATTGTACTCAATGGGGGTACGCTGCACTCCGTCCAGCCCGACAACACCGTAGTGGCCCTCTCGCTCCACGACGAACGCGTCGCTGTCGCGTTTTATGTCGACGCCGTCGTACACCGGTTCGAGTATCCAGCGTCCCTTGGACGACAGAATGCCTTTCTTGGCCGTGTAGGGAGTGTCACTGCCGTCACCTGTGTAGACCAGCACCCAGTCGTTGATCCGGTTCGTTGCCAGTACGTGATCGGCGATGATCTCGCCAGTCTCGGTGTCGAGGATCTGTGCGTGATCGCCCAGACTCCTGACTGTCATGGCATCGTTGTCGTACAGATAGTGAGGAGAATCGGCATCTGCGTAGGCCGTCGATAGAAGTATCGATCCGACGGCCAGTAACAGCACAACGAGAGATGAGTGGGGGAGAGGGCTGCCGAGGGACCGCGCTGTCTGGAGAATCTGACGCATAACAGAGATTGGCCGGTAGTGACATGTATGGGAGCAGTATAACGAGCGCACGATGCTCTGACTTATACCTGCCCGTACCTGCCCGCCTCGTCGCCGAGCCAGCGCTGGATCAGCGCCGGGGCCACGTCAGGTGCCTCTTCGAGCAGTGCCGTCGCCAGCGCGGTGACGGTATCGAGCAGGTCGCGGTCGCGCTCCAGGTCGGCGATCTTCATCTGCGCCAGTCCGGTCTGGCGGGTGCCCAGTACTTCGCCGGGGCCGCGTAGTTCGAGGTCCTTTTCGGCGACCTTGAAGCCGTCGGTGGTGTCGCGCAGGATGCCCAGACGCTCGCGAGAGTGGTGCGACAGCGGCGGGTGGTAGAGCAGCACGCAGTAGCTGTCGACGCGCCCGCGGCCGACCCGGCCCCGCAGCTGATGCAGCTGGGAGAGCCCCAGGCGCTCCGGGTTCTCGATGATCATCAGGCTGGCATTGCATTGGGCACGTCGACCCCCACCTCGATCACCGTGGTCGCCACCAGCAGGTCGAGTTCGCCGCACTTGAAGGCGTCCATCACCTCGCCCTTCTCGGCGGCCTTCATGCGCCCGTGGACCAGCCCGATCTGGAGTGCCGGCAGCGCTTCGGTCAGGTGTCGCGGGTGACCTCGGCGGCCTGGCAGGTGAGCGCTTCCGACTCCTCGATCAGCGTGCAGACCCAGTAGGCCTGGCGACCCTCGGCGCAGGCGCTGCGGATGCGCTCGATCACCTCCGGCCGGCGCTCGTCGGGCACCGCCACGGTATGCACCGGGGTGCGCCCCGGCGGCAGTTCGTCGATCACCGAGAGATCGAGGTCGGCGTAAGCGCTCATTGCCAGGGTGCGCGGGATCGGCGTGGCGGTCATGATCAGCTGATGCGGGGTCAGGCCGCCGTTCTCGCCCTTCTGGCGCAGCGCCAGGCGCTGGTGGACGCCGAAGCGGTGCTGCTCGTCGATCACCGCCAGCCCCAGGCGCTGGAAGCTGACGTCGTCCTGGAACAGCGCATGGGTGCCCACCACCACCTGGGCGCGGCCATCGGCGATGGCCGCCTTGGTGTCGCCGCGCGCCTTGCCCTTGAGCTTGCCGGCGAGCCAGCCCACCTCGATGCCCAGCGGCTCGAGCCAGGTGCGGAACTGGCGGAAGTGCTGCTCGGCGAGAATCTCCGTCGGCGCCATCACCGCCGCCTGGCAGCCGCCGGCGACCGCGGCCAGCACCGCCATCGCGGCGACCACGGTCTTGCCCGAGCCGACGTCGCCCTGGACGAGACGCAGCATCGGCACCTCGCGCTCCAAGTCGCGCCCGATCTCGTCGAGCACGCGGCGCTGGGCCTGGGTCAGCGAGAACGGTAGCTGGATCAGAAAGCGCGCCTGCAGATGGCCGCTGCCGGCGAGCTTGGGGGCGCCGTCGGTCTGAATGCGCAGGCGCACCTGGCGCAGGCTCAACTGATGCGCCAGCAGCTCCTCCAGCGCCAGCCGGCGCTGGGCCGGATGGCGCCCGGCGGCGAGCACCTCCTGCGGGGCGTCCGGCGGCGGCTCGTGCAGATAGCGCAGCGCTTCGAGCAGGCCGGGCAGGCGAAAGCGCTGGCGCAGCGTCGCGGGGATCCACTCCGGCAGCGCGTCCGGCGCCTCTGCCAGGCGCTTCAGTGCCTGCTGGATCAGCGCCCGCAGGCGCGGCTGGGCGAGCCCCTCGGTGGCCGGGTAGATAGGTGTCAGGTGCTCGTCCACCGGCGGCGCTTCGCTCTGCACCAGACGATATTCGGGGTGGTAGATCTCGAGCCCGGTGCTACCGGCGCGGGCTTCGCCGAAGCAGCGCACCTGGACACCCTTGACGAACTGCTGCTGCTGGGCCGGCGAGAAGTGGAAGAAGCGCAGGCTGAGAATGCCCGAGCCATCCTTGAGCCGCACCAGCAGGCTGCGCCGGCGCCCGCGAATCACCTCGGCGGCGCTCACCTCACCCTCGACCACCGCCTCGGTGCCGGCGCGCAGGGTGCCGATCGGGGTGATCCGGGTACGATCCTGATAGCGCAGGGGCAGATGGAACAGCAGATCGGCGATCTGGACGATCCGCAGCCGAGCCAGCTTGAGCGCGAGCGCTTCGCCGACGCCGGCGAGTTCGGTGACCGGTGCGTCGAGGCTCATGCCGCCTCGACGTCGCTACCGTGAACCTGATCGATCGCCTGGATCAGCGCATCGATCGCGCGCGGCCGCGGGAAGCTGGCGCGCCAGGCCAGGGCCACGCTGCGGGTGGGGGCGTCACCCTTGAACGGCCGGCTCTCGAGCAGGCCCCCCTCGTAGTGGCTGGTGCCGATGGCCAGCTTGGGCAGCACCGTGATGCCGAGCCCCGAGGCGACCATGTGGCGGATCGTTTCGAGCGAGCCACCCTCGGCGATCAGGGTGTTCTCGGGGTTGTTGAGCTGGGCGCTGATCGCCGGGCACGCCTCGAGAATCTGATCGCGGAAGCAGTGGCCCTCGCCGAGCAGCAGCAGGCGCTCCTTGAGCAGATCCTCCTTGTCGATCGCGGCGCGCTCGGTCCACGGGTGGTCGGCCGGCAGCAGGATCTCGAATGGCTCCTGATACAGCGTCTTGGTGACCACGTCCGGCTCGTTGAACGGCAGTGCGACGAAGATCGCATCCAGCTCGCCGCTACGCAGCTTGCGCCGCAGCACGCCGGTGAAGCTCTCTTCGATGTACAACGGCATCTGCGGGGCGATGCGCGACAGCGCCGGAATCAGATGCGGGAACAGATAGGGGCCAATGGTGTAGATGGCGCCGATGCGCAGAGGGCTGATCAGCTGGTCCTTGCCCTCGCTGGCCATCTCCTTGATCAGCGTCGCCTGTTCCAGCACGCGGTGGGCCTGCTCGACGATACGCTCGCCCAGCGGGGTCACCTGGACGGTGGACTTGGAGCGCTCGAACAGCGCGATGCCCAGCTCCTCCTCGAGCTTCTTGACCGCCACCGACAGCGTCGGCTGCGAGACGAAGCAGCGCTCGGCAGCGCGACCGAAGTGACGCTCCTGCGCCAAGGTTACGATGTAACGGAGTTCTGTTAGAGTCATGAGGTGGGACCGAAAGGCTCCCTTTATTCGCAGAGAAGAGAATCATCGCAAAGGGCCGTAGACGTCACCCACGTCTGCGACCTGAGACCGTCTCTCGTGGTCATTCGTGTCTTCACGGATGTATTAACAAGGATGTTTTACCAAGAGGCCAGGGAAAGGTGAAGAAAACCACATTAATTCTAGGTTGCGGCGACATCGGCACCCAGCTCGGCAAGCAGCTGATCGCCGCCGGGCATCGCGTGATCGGCGCGCGGCGTAACGCCGGCGCGCTGGAAGGCACCGGCATCGAGCCGGTGGCGCTGGACGTCACCGACGACGCGGCCTTGGCCGCGCTGCCGGATGCCGATTTCGTGGTCTACGCGGTAACCGCCGACCGCTTCGAAGAGAGCGCCTACGCCGCGGCCTACCCGGAAGGGCTCAAGGCGGTGGTCGCCCAGTTCGCTCAGCGCGAGACGCCGCCCAAGCGGCTGTTCTTCGTCTCCTCGACCAGCGTCTACGCCCAGCAGGGCGGCGAGGAGGTCGACGAGACCTCGCCCACCGAGCCCAACGGCTTCTCCGGCACGCTGATGCGCGAAGCCGAGCAGGCGCTGCTCGACCACACGCTGCCAGGCACCGTGGTGCGTCTCTCCGGCATCTACGGCCCGGGCCGCGACCGCCTGATCCGCCAGGTGAAAGAGGGCCGGATCGCCGCCGCCAACCCGCCGATGTACTCCAACCGCATTCATCGCGACGACTGCGCCGGGGTGCTGGCGCATCTGATCGGGATGGCCGAGCGCGACGAGCCGCTGGAATCGATCTATCTTGCCAGCGACGGCGACTCGGCGCCGCTGCACGAGGTGATGGCGTGGATCGCCAAGCAGCTCAAGGTGGAAACGCCGGAGGTGATCCAGTCACCGCTGCGCCGGCGCTCGAGCAAACGCTGCAACAACGCCCGCCTGCGCGCCTCGGGCTACACCTTCCACTATCCCTCCTTCCGCGAAGGCTACGCAGATATCCTCAAGCAGGGCGGTTTTCTACCGGCCAAGGAGAAGGCATGAGGTGAGCGCGCAAGTTCGACGCGCGCGCCACCTGCCTGTGACGGTTCGACGACAAATCGATGTCGATCCGATGACGTAATTTCCCAACCTGCTGAAATCTCTCATAAAGCGCCTCCGGGCGCTTTTTTTGTGCCCCGCGCCAACCCCCGATCTGTCACCCCTTCTTAATTGTCTAGACGAATAAGCGTCACACGACGTCGCCAGACTGTGTTCAACACTTCGGGGCCAGGACTTCGGTGCCAGGGATTCGTGGTTCCGAATCATGGCCGACACTTTCCGGGGCGAATCGTATGACTGCCATCGTTAGCGTCGAACGGCTCGACAAATCCTTCGGCACCCATGCGGCGCTGCGCGAGATCGGTTTCGAGATCCACGCCGGCGAGCTGGTCACGCTGATCGGGCCGTCGGGGTCGGGCAAGTCGACCCTGCTGCGTCACCTCATCGGCCTGAGCCGCGCCGACCGCCAGTCGCACAGCCATGTCCGGGTGCTGGATCGCGACGTGCAGCGCGGTGGGCGCCTGCTCGGGGCCAGCCGCGAACAGCGCCGTCGCTGCGGCTACATCTTCCAGCAGTTCAACCTTGCCGGGCCGGTTGAGCGTCATGACCAACGTGCTGGTCGGCCACCTGGGCGCGATGCCGCGCTGGCGCGCCTGACCGGCCGCTTCACCCAGCAGGAGCGGGACAATGCGCTACGGGCTCTCGAGCGGGTCGGCATCGTCGGGTTGGCTCAGCGCGCGCCAACACGCTGTCGGGTGTCAGATGCAGCGCGTCGCCATCGCCCGGGCGCTGGTGCAGGAGGCGGAGGTGATCTTCGCCGACGAGCCGATCGCGTCTCTCGACCCGCGCAGTGCCCGCGAGGTGATGGAGATCCTGCAGCGCATCAATCGCGAAGATGGCCGCACCATCGTCGTCACCCTGCATCAGGTCGACGTCGCCCGTCGCTACTGTCGCCGGGCCATCGCCCTGAAGCAGGGGCGCCTCTACTACGACGGACCGATCGCCGGCCTCACCGACGCGCGCCTGCAGGCGCTGTATGAGCACGCCGGTCTCGACGAGCTCGAGTCCCGTCAGCCCGGTCACCGGATCGCGCCGCCGCTGCATGCGGTGGGCTGCCGGGCGGCGTACACGCCATGAACACATGCCATTACCACGCGTCCTCACCACGACACTCAAAGGAAACGCCATGATCGCCTCCCTGTTACGCCGCACGGCACTGCCGCTGATCGCCGGGCTCGGCCTGCTCGGCGCAACGCTCGCCGCGGGTTCCGCCCAGGCCGCCGACGAGCCGCTGCGCTTCGGCATCATTTCCACCGAGTCGAGCACCAACCAGGCGACCCAGTGGCAGCCGTTTCTGGATGACATGTCCGAGGCCCTGGCGTCAAGGTCGAGCCGTTCTTCGCCACCGACTACGCCGCGGTGTGATCCAGGCGATGCCTTCGACAAGATCGATCTGGCCTGGTACGGCAACAAGCGGCGATGGAAGCGGTCGATCGCGCCGGCGGCGAGATCTTCGCCCAGACCGTCGCCGCCAATGGGGCGCCGGGCTACTGGAGCCTGCTGATCGTCAATAAGGACAGCCCCTACAACAACGTTCAGGACATCCTCGCCAACGCCAGCAAGCTCACTTTCGGCAATGGCGACCCCAACTCCACCTCGGGCTATCTGGTGCCGGGTTACTACATCTTCGCCAAGAATCACGTCGACCCCAACACCGCGTTCAAGCGCACCCTGAACGCCAATCATGAGACCAATGCGCTGACCGTGGCCAACGGCCAGGTCGATGTCGCCACCTTCAATACCGAGAGCATGGAGCGCCTGGAAGTCACGCATCCCGACAAGGCCGCTCAGCTCAAGGTGATCTGGAAGTCACCGTTGATCCCGTCCGATCCGCTGGTCTGGCGCACCAATCTGCCACAGCAGACCAAGGACGAACTGCGCCAGTTCTTCCTCAACTACGGCGAAACCGCCGAGCAAAAGCAGGTTCTCGAGCCGCTGCAGTGGTCCGGCTTCGCCGCTTCCGACAACGATCAGCTGCTGCCGATCCGTCAGCTCGAGCTGTTCAAGCAGCGCGCCCAGGTCGCCGCCGACGACTCCCTCGATGCCGACGCCAAGCAGCAACAGCTGGCCGAACTCGACGCCCGTCTGGAATCGCTGAACCAGCGGCTGGAAGCCCGCGATAAGAAAGCCGACAGCACCACCGCGATGGTCGACTAGCGCATGTCTAAGGAAACGCTGAATAAATCGACGAGCGAGATGAAGTGCAAGGCGCATGGAACACAGAACACGAGACATAACATGGGGTTAGGCGAGTGTTCGAGTACCACGCAACGCAGCGATTCGCTGGCGCAGGCATTTATGCAGCGTTTCCCTAACGCTGGCGGCAGGGCGCGGACAGCGCCCTGCTGCCAACGCTAGCGCCACCCCGGCCTTCACCGATTTCGTCAGGACAACGCACATGCAAAGCGCCGCTTCCTTCGATATCCGCGCCCGCTCCGGCAAGCGCCGCTGGACCACGCTGCTGGGCTGGGCCATTGCCGTCATCGTGCTGGGCTGGGCCTGGCAGGGCGCCGAGATGGCGCCGAGCCTGCTGTTCCAGAACGCCGGCAACATGGCGACCCTGGCCGCCGACTTCGTGCCGCCCACCTTCGGCCGTCTCGACCACTACATCGATCAGATGCTGGTCACCATCCAGATCGCCATCTGGGGCACGCTGCTGGCGGTGCTATTCGCCATCCCCTTTGGCCTGCTCTCGTCGGACAACCTGGCGCCCTGGTGGATCAACCAGCCGGTGCGGCGGCTGATGGACGCCTGCCGTGCGATCAATGAACTGGTGTTCGCAATGCTGTTCGTGGTCGCCGTCGGGCTCGGCCCCTTCGCCGGCACCCTGGCGCTGTTCGTCCATACCACCGGGGTGCTCGCCAAGCTCTTCTCGGAAGCGGTGGAGGCCACCGACGCCGGGCCGATGGAGGGCATCCGCGTCACCGGTGCCGGGCGCCTGGAAGAGATCGTCTTCGGCCTGATCCCCCAGGTACTGCCGCTGTGGATCTCGGTCAGCCTCTATCGCTTCGAATCCAACATCCGCTCCGCCACCGTGCTCGGCATGGTCGGCGGCGGCGGTATCGGCGTCTCGCTATGGGAGACCATGCGCGGTTTCCAGTACACCGAGACCGCCACGATCATGCTGGTGATCATCGTCGCCGTGACGCTGCTGGACATGGTTTCGCAGCGTGTTCGCAAGCGCTTCATCTAGGCCATGACGAAAACTGCCTGCGCTCGCCCATACCGCGTTAAAAATCGGCTCAAAATGCTCATTTACACACACGTAAACTCCGCTTTTTCGCCAATTTTTGCCTTGTCTGGGCGTCGCTCGGCGACTTTTCGTAGACGGCCTGGAGGATATTCCAATCCAGGTTTGAGCGTATCCGATGATGTCTAGACAAGTTTTGACACTACCCCGCTACCGCGAACTGGCCGAGGTGCTGGTGCGCGAGGTCCGCGCCGACTATGCCCCGGGCGATCTGCTGCCGACCGAGGCGCAGCTCGCCGAGCGCTTCGCGGTCAACCGCCATACCGTGCGGCGCGCGCTGGACGAACTGGTCGCCGCCGGCATGGTGACCCGCCATCAGGGGCGTGGCACCCAGGTCGTCGATCGCCGGCTCGATTACGCCGTCAGCGCCGGCAGCAAGGTGACCCAGAACCTGGCCGGCCTCGGGCTGCCCTCGACGACCTGCTGTCTCGAACAGGGGCTGGTGACGCCCCCCGAGGCCATCGCCCAGCGCTTCGGGCGGCCGGCCAGCGAGCCGCTGCTGCGGGTCGATACCGTGCGCACCGTCGATGATGCCCCGCTGATGCGCCTGCGCCACTGGTTCGATCCCGCGCGGGTGCCGGGCTGGCTGGCGCGCTATCGCGGCGGTTCCACCCGCGCCCTGCTGACCCAGCACTACGGCCTGCAGCTGCATCGGCGACGGGTGCGCATCGACGCCGTCGGCGCCGATCGCGACGACACCCGCTGGCTGCAGTGTCCTCTCAACGCTCCGCTGCTGGTGATGACCAGCGACAACACCGACGCCGATGGCGTGCTGGTGGAAGTCTCCGTGGGGCGTGCGCGGGCCGATCGGCTCTCCTATCACATTGATTTCGATGAGGACGACACATGACTTGCACCTCCCGAGGCGCCCGCCAGCGGCTGCTGGCGCTCTCCTCCCGTCAGCACATCGAGGCTCGCTGGGGCTCGCTGGGCCGGCTGCCCGGCCATCGCTGCCTGCGCGGGCCGGAGACCGGCATGGCGATGCTCAAGGGGCGCATCGGCGCCACCGGCAACGCGTTCCACCTGGGTGAGATGACCCTGACCCGCGCCAGCGTGGCGCTCGATGACGGCACCGTCGGCCACGGCTGGGTGCGCGGTCGCGACCATCGCCACGCCGAACTGATCGCGCTGGCCGACGCCGTCGCCCAGCACGCGGCGTGGCAGGAAGCGCTCGAGACCCAGGTGCTGGCGCCGCTGGCCGACGAACTCGCCGCGCGCCAGCGCCGTGATGCCGCCACCGCTGCTGCCACCCGGGTCGATTTCTTCACGCTGGTCAGGGGGGAGTGACGATGGGGCAGAGACATAGGGAGCAAAGAGAGATGGAGACAAGAGAGAGGGTGGCGGGAGAGACGGGGAGTGCAGCCTGGCCCGGGCTGTCCGACCCCGCCCACGATAGCCAGCGCCTGTTTCGCCAGATTCTCGGCGCGATGTCCGAGCCAGGCACGCTCGAGACGCTGGCCGTGCCGGTACCGCCGAGTGACGCCCTGGGCGCCGCGCTGTGGGGCGTGGTGCTGACGCTTTGCGATCTCGAGACACGCGTGTGGATCGCAGCCGATCTCGACTCGCCGGCCCTGCGCCAGGCGCTGACCTTCCACACCGGGGCGCGCATCACCGACGACCCGGAGAGCGCCGATTTTGCGCTGCTGACCCACGAGTCTTTCGATCCACAGACGTCGTTTGCGCTGGGCAGCGACACTTACCCCGACCGCGGCACCACGCTGATGGTCGCCGTCGAGCGGCTGGCAAACGTCGGGCCCTCGATGCTCTCCGGGCCTGGCATTGAGACCACCCGCGCACTCGACATCGGCGATACCGCCGGCTGCCGGGCGTTGATGGATCGGCTGGCCGCCAACCGTGCCAGCTTCCCCCAGGGGCTGGACATGATCTTCGGCTGCGGCGCGCGGCTGGCGGCGGTACCACGCAGCACCCGCGTCACGCGTGCCGATGCCAAGGAGGTGAACTGATGTACGTTGCCGTCAAGGGAGGCGAGCAGGCGATCGCCAGAGCTCACCGCTGGCTGGCCGACCGCCGCCGGGGCGATCGCGAGCGTCCGGAACTCGAGGTTGCTCAGATCGGCGATCAGCTGCGCCTGGCCGTCGACCGGGTGATGAGCGAAGCCTCGCTCTACGACCCAGAACTCGCCGCGCTGGCGTTCAAGCAGGCCAGTGGCGATCTCACCGAGGCCGTGTTCCTGCTGCGCGCCTATCGCACCACGCTGCCGCGGCTGGCGGTCAGCGAGCCGCTCGACACCGCCGGCATGCGCATCGAGCGGCGTATCAGTGCCACCTACAAGGATGTTCCCGGCGGCCAGATTCTGGGCCCGACCTACGACTACACCCATCGGCTGCTCGACTTCCTGCAGCTGGCCGGCGCCGAGGTGCCGCCTGCCGAGACCCGGGATGACGTCACCGACGCCGAGCCCTGCCCGCAGATCCTCGAGCTGCTCAACGACGAGGGCCTGGTGGAGCAGGCGATCGACGACGGCAGCGAGCCCATGGATATCACCCGCGATCCGCCCGATTACCCGATGGACCGCGCCGCCCGGCTGCAGATGCTGGCTCGCGGCGACGAGGGCTACCTGCTGGCGCTGGGCTACTCCACCCAGCGCGGCTACGGCCGCAACCATCCGTTCGCCGGCGAGATTCGCCTGGGCCAGGTGGAAGTGGAGATCCACGTCGACGAGTGGGACGAGACGATCTGCGTCGGCGAGATCGCGCTGAGCGAGTGCCAGATGATCAACCAGTTCGGCGGTTCGCGCGAAGCCGCGCCGCAGTTCACCCGGGGCTATGGCCTCGCCTTCGGCCACAACGAGCGCAAGACCATGGCCATGGCGCTGGTCGATCGCGCCCTGCGCGCCGAGGAGCTGGGCGAGCCGATCAGTGGCCCGGCGCAGCAGGCGGAGTTCGTGCTGGCCCACGCCGACAGCGTCGACGCCTCCGGTTTCGTCTCCCACCTGAAGCTGCCGCACTACGTCGACTTCCAGTCCGAGCTCGATCTGCTCAGGCGGCTGCGTCGCGAACATGCCGCGCGCCAGGCCGAACTTGATAGTGCTCGCGATACGGCCAGCCCCCAACCGGAGGAGCGTTGATATGAACGGATACAACTTCGCTTATCTCGACGAGCAGACCAAACGCATGATCCGCCGCGCGCTGCTCAAAGCGGTGGCGATCCCCGGTTACCAGGTGCCGTTCGGCGGCCGCGAAATGCCGATGCCCTACGGCTGGGGCACTGGCGGTGTGCAGCTCACCGCCAGCATTCTCGGCGCCGACGACATTCTCAAGGTGATCGACCAGGGCGCCGACGACACCACCAATGCGGTCAGCATCCGCCACTTCTTCCAGCGCGTGGCCGGGGTCGAGACCACCACCGCGACCACGGCGGCGGATGTGATCCAGACCCGCCACCGGATTCCCGAAACCCCGCTGCGCGCCGGCCAGATTCTGGTGTTCCAGGTGCCAATCCCCGAGCCGCTGCGCTTCATCGAGCCCAGCGAGCAGGAGACCCGGCTGATGCACGCGCTGGAGGAGTACGGCGTGATGCACGTCAAGCTCTACGAGGACATCGCCCGCTACGGCCATATCGCGACTACCTACGCCTACCCGGTCAAGGTCGACGGGCGCTACGTCATGGATCCCTCGCCGATCCCCAAGTTCGACAACCCCAAGCTCGACGGCAATCCGGCGCTGATGTTGTTCGGCGCCGGGCGCGAGAAGCGGCTCTACGCGATTCCGCCGCATACCCGGGTCGAGAGTCTCGACTTCGAGGACCATCCGTTCGAGATCCAGCGCTGGGAGCACGCCTGCGCGCTGTGCGGCAGCGATCACAGCTATCTCGACGAAGTGATCACCGATGATCAGGGCGGGCGGATGTTCGTCTGCTCCGATACCGACTACTGCCAGAGCCGGCGGGGAGAGGTGGCATGAAGAAGCCGGTACTGGAACGCCCGGTCCTGCTGGATGTGCAGGGCATCACCCGACTCTACGGCCCGGCCAAGGGCTGCGAGGCGATCGATTTTCAACTCCACGCCGGCGAAGTGCTGGGCATCGTCGGCGAATCCGGTTCCGGCAAGTCGACCCTGCTGCGGGTACTCGCCGGCCTGGAAGCGCCGGATGCCGGACAGGTCGTGTACCGCCGTCAGGCGGATGACGCGGGGGGCGATGAAGCCGAGCTCGATCTCTACGCCATCGGCGAGGCGCGACGCGGCACTGCTGCGTTCTCGAGTGGGGGCTGGTGCATCAGAACCCCCGCGACGGCCTGCGCATGGGCGTGTCCGCCGGGGCCAACATCGGTGAACGGCTGTGGCCCAGGGCCAGCGCCATTACGGCCAGCTCCGCGCGCCACCGGGCAGGACTGGATGCGCCAGGTCGAACTCGACCCCGGGCGTATCGACGATGCCCCGCGGACCTTCTCCGGCGGCATGCAGCAGCGCTTGCAGATCGCCCGCACCCTGGTTACCCGGCCACGGCTGGTGTTCATGGACGAGCCCACCGGCGGGCTCGACGTCTCGGTACAGGCGCGGCTGCTCGACATGCTGCGCACGCTGGTACGTCAACTCGGCCTCTCGTGGTGCTGGTGACCCATGATCTCGCCGTGGCGCGCCTGCTCGCCCACCGGCTGATGGTGATGCGCCGCGGCCAGGTGGTCGAGACCGGCCTCACCGATCAGATTCTCGACGACCCGCAGCACGAATATACGCAGCTGCTGGTGTCTTCTGTCCTGACGCCTTGAGGAAGGAATTTCAATGCATTTCATGACGAACGCCCGACCTCGCCTCACGGTGAACGGGTTGCACAAGCAGTTCCTGCTTCACGGCCAGGGCGGGGTCGAGATCGACGTGATGCGCGATCTCGCGCTGACGCTGCAGGCCGGTGAATGTCTGGTGCTGGCCGGACGCAGCGGTATCGGCAAGAGCACGCTGTTGAAGATGCTCTACGGCGACTACCGCATCGATCAGGGCCGGATCCGGCTGCACTTCGACGATGGCGATCTCGATCTGGAAACTCTGCCGGCCTATGCCTGGCATGGCCTGCGCCGCGACGTGATCGGCTATGTCAGCCAGTTTCTGCGAGTGGTGCCGCGGGTCGCCGCCGTCGACGTGGTGATGGAGCCGCTGCTGCGGCGGCGCCGACGAAGCCGACTCGCGCCAGCGGGCCGAGACGCTGCTGGCCCGGCTCAATGCCCGAGCGGCTGTGGCGACTGCCCCCTGGGACCTTCTCCGGCGGCGAGCAGCAGCGGGTCAATATCGCCCGCGGCTTCATCGGCGAGCATCCGCTGCTGCTGCTCGACGAGCCCACCGCGTCGCTGGACGCCGCCAACCGTGACGTGGTGATCGCGCTGATCGGCGAGGCCAAGGCGCGCGGTACCGCCATACTCGGCATCTTTCACGACGAAGACGTGCGCGAGCGCGTCGCCGACCGCCTGCTGCCGCTGGATGGCAGCCTGGGCGGCTTGTCCAACGCCAGCCAGCCCTGCCGGGAGAGCCTGTCATGAGTGCACGGGAACAGATTCTGACCCACGCCACACTGGTGCTCGACGACGAGACGATCGACGGCACCCTGGTGATCCGCGACGGCCGGATCGCCGCGGTCGATCACGGTGCCAGCCAGATCGCAGGCGCCATCGACTGCGAGGGCGACATCCTGCTGCCGGGGCTGGTCGAGCTGCACACCGACAACATGGAGAAGTATTTCCAGCCACGGCCCAAGGTCGAGTGGCCGGGGCTCCAGGCCGCGCTGGCCCATGACGCCCAGATGGCGGCCAGCGGCATCACCACGGTCTTCGACGCGGTCTCGGTGGGCGACGTCGACGAGCAGAGCATGCGTCACGGCTCGCTCGACGATATGTGCCAGGCCCTGGCGCGGATCGCCCACGAGGGTCTGGCGCGGGTCGATCATCGTCTCCATCTGCGCTGCGAGGTGAGCCACCCCAACACGCTGGCGCGCTTCCACGAGCTGTCGTCATCGCCGCTGCTGGGGCTGGTGTCGCTGATGGATCACGCTCCCGGCCAGCGTCAGTTCGCTAGCCTCGAGGCCTATCGCATCTATTATCAGGGCAAGTACAAGCTCGATGACGCGGCGATGGACGCCTTCATGGCGTCCCAGATCGACAACAGTCAGCGCTACAGCGCCGAGCATCGTCGCGCCATTGCGGCGATCTGTCGCGAGCGCGGGCTGGCGATCGCCAGCCATGACGACGCCAGCGTCGAGCACGTCGCCGAAAGCGCCGATTACGGCACCCGGGTGGCGGAGTTCCCCACCACCCTCGAGGCGGCCGAGGCCTCTCACCGGGCCGGCATGGCGGTGATGATGGGCGCGCCCAACGTGGTCCGTGGCGGCTCCCACTCCGGCAATATCGCCGCCGCCGCGCTGGTCGAACTGGGCGTGCTGGATATCCTGTCGTCGGATTACTATCCGGCGGCGCTGCTCGATGCGGTGTTCAAGGTGGCGGCGATGGAGAACGGCTACGCCTTGCCCCATGCGGTCGCCACGGCGACGCGCATTCCGGCTGAGGCGGTCGGTCTGGCCGACCGCGGCCGTCTGGCGCCGGGGCTGCGTGCCGATCTGCTGCGGGTACGCGTGATCGACGGGCATCCGGTGATGCAGAGAGTTTGGTCTGCGGGCCAGCAGGTGCATTGATGGCGTATTTTCCGAGAGGTCCGAGATGTCGCGTCTGATCTACGTCATGGGCGCCAGCGGGGTCGGCAAGGACAGCCTGCTGCGCGAACTGCGTCAGCGCCGCCCGGATCTGCTGGTGGCGCATCGCTATATCACCCGGGCCAGCGGTAGTGGCGAGAACTGTGTCGAGCTGAGCGCCGCCGAGTTCGCCTGGCGCCGGGCGCAGGGGCTGTTCTGCCTCGCATGGTGCGCCCACGGGCTCGACTACGGCGTCGGCATCGAGATCGAGTCCTGGCTGGCGGCGGGGCACACGGTGGTGCTCAACGGCAGCCGCCGCGCGCTGGCGTCCGCGCGGGCGCGCTTCGGTGAGTCGTTGGTGCCCCTGCTGGTGGTGGCGGATGCCGAGGTGCTGCGCCAGCGTCTGCTTGCGCGTGGGCGCGAGACGCCGGCCGAGATCGAGGCGCGGCTGGCGCGGGGCGGCGACGAGGAGACCCTGGGCGACATCCCGCGGCTCGACAACGGCGGCGAACTGGCACAGAGCATCAAGGCGCTCGAAGCCTTCGTCGATGCGTCGCCCGCGACGGCATCGCCGCCATGAAGCTGCGTTTCGCCGGCACCGGCGACAGCGCCCAGGTGCCCTGTTTCGGCTGTGACTGCCCGGCGTGTCAGCGGGCGCGGCTGCTGAACGGCCACCGCCGCGGGCCATGCGCCGGCGAGATCGAACTGGATGGCGAGCTGATCCTGATCGACGCCGGCCGCATGGATCTGGCCGCGCGCTGCGAGCGTCAGCGCCCGGCCGCGATCCTGCTGACCCACTACCATGCCGACCACGTCCAGGGGCTTCTGCACCTGCGCTGGGGGCAGGGTGAGCCGATTCCGGTGTATGGCCCCAAGGATGCTCAGGGCTGTGCCGACCTGCACAAGAACCCCGGCATTCTCGACTTCCGCCCCGGTCTCAAGCCGTTTCGACCGCTCACCCTCGGCGGTCTCACGCTGACGCCGCTGCCGCTCAACCACAGTAAGCCGACGCTGGGCTACGCGATCGACGACGGCGTCAGTCGCCTGGCCTGGCTGTGCGACACCGTCGGCCTGCCCGGGGCTACCGAACGCTTTCTGAGCGAATGGCAGCCCCACGGCGTGGTGATCGACGCGACCCATCCGGATTCCTCTGACACGCCGCGTAACCACAACAATCTCACCATGGCACTGGAGATCATCGAGCGTCTGGGCCCTTCCCGCGCCTGGCTGACACACATCAGTCACGAACTGGACGCCTACTGGCTGGCTGCGCCTCCGATGCTGCCCGAGGGCGTCGAGGTTGCCTGTGACAGTCAGGAGATTCGGTGCTGACCCCGGGGTCAAGCAGTGCCGTGGCTGCAAGCCAGGGTGCGATAGCGCGAGCCGCCCTCGCCGAGCTGCGATTCCACCAGCGCGAGATGGTCGAAGCGCCAGCGCAGCGGGGCAGGCAGGCGTGAATCCGGGGCCGCGCGGTCGGCCCGGCGAACCAGGCTGACATGCGGGGTGAAGTCACGCTGTGGCGCGGTGAAACCGTGACGGGCGAGTGCCTGCCAGAGCTCGGCATGGAGTGCCAGCAATGCAGGGTCTGGCGTCTGGCTGCCGGCCCAGACGATGCGCGGCTGAGGGAAATGGCCGAGCCGATCCAGCGTCCACTCGCCCTGCGGCGCCGGCCACGCCCGGGTCAGCTCGAGCAGCGCCGCCAGCCGCGAGGCGTCGACACTGCCCAGAAACGCCAGCGTGATATGCATGTTCTGCGCCGGTAGCGGGTAGCCGCCGCAGTGGGGTGCCAGGCGTTCGGCCTCGGCGGCCAGCGCCCGACGACTGGCGTCGTCGGGCCACAGGGCGAAGAAGAGTCGGCGAGGAAGGGTCACGATGGCGGCTCCCGATGGCGTTGCCCGCAGGGTGGCGCATCGTTCCTCTCGTTGCCAACGGTTTCCCGGTATGCGCGTGGATCCCACTCAGGCGGGGCCGTCGTGGGGCCGAGGCTCCTCGCCTTCCATCGTGGAGCCGTGATCCTGGCGCAGCGGCCGGCCAGCTTGCGCAGCGCGACGTAGAAACCGGCGTCAGCAGCAGGCCGAACAGGGTCACCCCGAGCATGCCGGCGAACACCGCGACCCCCAGCGCCTGGCGCACCTCGGCGCCCGCGCCGTGGCCCAGCGCCAGCGGTATCACCGCCGCGGTGAAGGTGATCGAGGTCATGACGATCGGGCGCAGGCGCAGCCGGCAGGCCTCCAGCGCCGCGGCCACGGTCTCGCGCCCCTCGAGCTCCAGCTCGCGGGCGAACTCGACGATCAGGATCGCGTTCTTGCACGCCAGCCCGATCAGCACCACCAGCCCCACCTGGACGAAGATATTGGTATCGCCGCCCACCAGGCGCACCCCGATCAGCGCCGAGAGCACGCACATCGGCACGATCAGGATCACCGCCAGTGGCAGGGTCCAGCTCTCGTAGAGCGCGGCCAGCACCAGGAACACCAGCATCACCGCCAGCGGGAACACGATCAGCGCCGCGTTGCCCTGGGTCGCCTGTTGATAGCTGAGATCGGTCCACTCGAAGTCGATCCCCGCCGGCAGTACCTGGGCGCCGATCCGGGTCAGCTCGGCCATCGCCTGGGGCGAGGAGAGCACCCGCGGATCGGCCTCGCCGGCGAGATCGGCGGCAGGATAGCCGTTGAAGCGCAGCACCGGGTCGGGGCCGAAGGTCTGGTGGACCTTTATCATCGAGCCGATCGGCACCATCTCGCCCTGGGCGTTACGCGTGCGCAGGCGAGCGATGTCCTCGACGCTGTCGCGGTAGGGGGCGTCGGCCTGGGCAATGACCTGCCAGGTGCGGCCGAACTGGTTGAAATCGTTGACGTAGGTCGAGCCCAGATAGGTCTGCAGGGTATCGAAGAGATCGGCCACCGCCACCCCCTGCGACTTGGCCTTCAAGCGGTCGACGTCGGCATCGAGCTGGGGCACGTTGGCCTGATAGCTGGTGATCGGATAGGACATCCCCGGGGTCTGCATCACCGCGCCCTGGAAGGCGTTGACCGCTTCCTGCAGCGGGCCGTAGCCGAGGCCGCCGCGATCCTCGAGGAACAGCTGATAGCCGGAGCCGTTGCCGAGTCCCAGGATCGGCGGCGGCATGAACGAGAAGGCGATGCCATCCTTGAGCGCGGCGAGCTTGCCGGCGAGCTCGGCATTGATCTGTGCCGCCGTGCGGGTGCGCTCGGCGAAGGGTGTCAGGGTCAGAAACGCCAGCCCGGTGTTGGAGGTGTTGGTGAACTGCAGCGCGTTGAGCCCCGGGAACGAGATCGCGTGCTCGACGCCATCGGTGTGCATGGCGATATCCACCACCTGACGCAGCAGAGCGTCGGTGCGTTCGAGGGAGGCGCCCTCGGGCAGCTTGACGCCGGCGATCAGGTACATCTTGTCCTGCACCGGAATGAACCCGGGCGGCACCGTCTTGAACAGATAGCCGGTGGCCCCGAGCAGGATCAGGTAGATCACGAACACCGCGCCGCGGCGTTTCAGGCTGTGCGACACCACGCCCCGATAGCGCTCGGAGCCGGCGTTGAAGAGCCGATTGAAGGGCCGGAACAGCCAGCCGAACAGGGCGTCGATCACCCGCGTCAGGCGATCCTTCGGCGCATCGTGGGGCCTGAGCAGCATTGCCGCCAGGGCTGGCGACAGCGTCAGCGAGTTGACCGTCGAGATGACCGTGGAGATGGCGATGGTCACCGCGAACTGACGATAGAACTGGCCGGTCACCCCGGAGAGAAAGGCCATCGGCACGAACACCGCGCACAGCACCAAGCCAATGGCCACGATCGGCCCTGAGACCTCGCGCATCGCCTGATGCGCCGCGGCGCGTGGCGCCAGCCCCTGCTCGATGTTGCGCTCCACGTTCTCCACCACCACGATGGCGTCATCGACGACGATACCGATCGCCAGCACCAGCCCGAACAGGGTCAGGGTGTTGATCGAGTAGCCGAGCAGCAGCAGCACCGCGAAGGTGCCCACCACCGAGACCGGCACCGCCAGCAGCGGGATCAGCGACGCGCGCCAGGTCTGCAGGAACAGCGTCACCACCAGCACCACCAGCAGCACCGCCTCCAGCAGGGTCTGGATAACCGCGTGGATCGAGTCGGTGACGAACAGCGTGGTGTCGTAGACGCTGCGGTACTCGAGTCCGGCGGGGAACTGGGCCGCCAGTTCGTCCATGGTGTGGATCACCTGGTCGCGAATCTCCAGCGCGTTGGCCCCGGGTGACTGGAAGATACCGATCGCCACGGCGTCCTTGCCGTCCAGGCGGGCGCGCAGGGTGTAGTCGCCGGCGCCGAGCTGCAGCCGGGCGACATCCTTGAGCCGCAGGATGTCGCCGTCGGCGCCGGTCTTGAGCACGATATCGCCGAACTCCGCCTCGCTGGTCAGGCGCCCCTTGGCGTTGATCAGGGTCAGGAAGTCGCTGTCCGGCATCGGCTCGCCGCCGATCTGCCCGGCGGAGACCTGCACGTTCTGGTCGCGAATCGCCGCCACCACATCGCCGGCGGTGAGGCCGTGGGCGGCAACCCGGTCCGGGTCGAGCCATACGCGCATGGCGTAGTCGCCGCCGCCGAACAGCTGCGCCTCGCCCACGCCGGGGATGCGCGCCAGCTGGTCGCGCACGTGCAGGCGGGCGTAGTTGCGCAGGTAGAGGGTGTCGTAGCGGTCGTCCGGCGAGACCAGATGCACCACCATCAGAAAAGTCGGTGACTGCTTCTGGGTGGTCACGCCCTGGCGGCGCACCGCCTCGGGCAGGCGTGCCAAAGCCTGGCTGACCCGGTTCTGTACCCGCACCGTGGCCTGTTCGGCGTCGGTGCCGGGGCGGAAAGTGACGGTCATCTGCAGCACCCCGTCGGAACCGGCGACGGACTTGTAGTACATCATCCCCTCGACGCCGGTGATCGCCTCCTCGAGCGGTGCGGCGACGGTGTCGGCGATCTCCTTGGGGTTGGCGCCGGGGTAGACCGTGCGCACCAGCACCGAGGGCGGCACCACCTCTGGATACTCGCCGATCGGCAGGTTGGGGATCGAGATCGCGCCGAGCGCGAACATGACGATCGACAGCACCGCGGCGAAGATCGGGCGGTCGACGAAGAAACGCGAAACATTCATGCCTTGGGGGCTCCTGCGCGGCGGATGCGATGCCCGCCGCTTGTCGTCGTTCCCGTGAATGGGGGTGTCGGCGGCGCCTGGCGCCGCCGCTGCTCAAGAGCGCGAGGTGAGCGCGCCTTCGGCCGTGGGTTGCGGATTGGCCGGGTGCTGATCGACCGGATGCGGTGAGATCGTCATGCCGGGGGCGAAGATCTTCTGGGTGCCGTTGACCACGACGCGCTCACCCGGGGCGAGTCCGTCGCGGATCACCACTCGGTCGCCGACCGCGGCGCCGGTCACCACCGGCTGCGGCGTGACGCTGTTGTCGTCGGCCACGACATAGACGTAACGTCGGTCCTGGTTGGTCAGCACCGCCTGGCGGTCGATCAGCAGCGCCGCGGTGAGCGCGGCGACGGGCATCTCGACGCGGGCGAACTGGCCGGGGCGGATGCGCCCGTCCGGATTGTCGAGCACGGCGCGGTAGGTCAGGGTGCCGGTGGTGGGGTCGATACGGTTGTCGACGAAGTCGAGCCGACCGCGATGGGGAAAGCCGCTCTCGCCGGTGAGACTGACCCGCACCGGTACGGGGTGGTCGGGGTCGACGCTCGCCAGCGTGTTCTCGGCGCCGCTCTCGTTGCTGTCGAAGTAGACGTAGAGCGGGTCGACCGAGACCAGCGTGGTCAACAGCGTCTGGTCGGCGCTGGCCAGGTTGCCGCGGGTGACCAGCGCCCGCCCGATGCGCCCGGAGATCGGCGCGGTGACGCGGGTGTACGCGAGGTCGAGTTCGGCGCTGGTGAGCGCGGCGCGGGCCTGCGCTTCACGCGCGCGGGCGTCCTGGGCCGCTGCCTGGCGCTGGTCGTGCTGCTCCTGGGAGATCATGTGGCGGCCGATCAGCCGGCGCGAGCGGCCGGCCTCGACGTCTGCGAGCTGACGCTGGCTACGGGCCTGGGTCAGGGCCGCCTTGGCGGCATCGACACGCGCCGCATAGGGGCGTGGATCGATCTGGAACAGCAGGTCGCCGGCCTTGACCAGTTCTCCCTCCTCGAAGGCCACCTCGTCGATATAGCCGCTCACTCGCGGGCGCAGGGCCACGGTCTCGGGCGCCTCGATGCGTCCGGTGAAGGTCTCGGTGAGCGTAATCGGCTCGGCCGCGACGGTGGCGACATCGACCTCGGGCGGTGGCGGGGCGGCGGCCTGGGGCTCGCCATGGGCATCGCAGCCGGCCAGCAGCAGCGCCGCCAGCAGCCAGATGATGCGTAGCCGAGTGACTCGTGGCCAATTCATTCGTAACCAAGTCATTCGTAGCCAGGCGGTTCGCAGAGACGGAATCTGCTGTCCCGTGATCGGCGTGACGGTGGCCAACCTCGCGCCAGGCGCGGGCGGCTGGTTGGATTTCTCCATCATGGTTCGCTCCGTGTGACATTCCCCGAAGGATGGCAAGCTATTGGCTCAACTTAAGTTGAGGTCAAGCGTGGCGGGGAAACCGCCCGGGGGCGTGGAGTGCCAATCTAAGGGCTGGCGGCGGCGGGGCGTTATCGGCTTCCTGTCGATTGATTGCCCGATTCTCCGCAGAGGCAGGTCATCCATAGAAGACGTTCCGTGACCGCCTCGGCGCGGAGCCGGCACAGAGACGGCGCCTTGCCGGATTCTTCAGAGTACTTGCCCGATTCTGCAAGTCTCTACCAAACGCGCACAATATCGCCGAAAGCGGGCTTATACTCGCGTCCGATCGCTTAATGCCTTTCCATCCGCCCAGCAGGGGAGTGACGCCGTGACCGCCGCACAGCCCATCCCAAGGCACGCCGAGTCGTCGTCCGAAGCATTGATGAATACTCTCGTGGCGCGAATTCTCGCCCATGCCGACGAGGAGGGGTTCATCGCCAGCGCCATCCCCGGTCTGGAGCTGGTGCGCGCCGATTCGACCACGGCCTGCATGGGCTCGCGGGTGTACGAGCCGGCGCTGTGTCTGATCGCCCAGGGCGCCAAGACGGTGTGGCTGGGGGATCGCCAGATCGACTATGGTCCGCTCAGCTGCATGGTGTCGGCGGTGCCGTTGCCGATCCTGGGCAAGGTGACCGATGCCTCGCCTCAGACCCCGTATCTGGGCATCAAGCTCACGATCGATCCCCAGGAGGTCACCGATCTGATTCTGGCGATGGGGCTGCCGGTGGCGCGCCAGCCGGAGGAGGAGTTGTGCCCGGAGGGGGCCTGCGGGCTCGGCCATGTGCTGGCCGATCGAGGGATGCTGGAGGCGCTGTCGCGTCTGGTGGGCCTACTGGATACGCCCCAGGACATTGCGATCCTGGCGCCGCTTGTGCGGCGTGAGATCCTCTATCGGGCGCTGGTCGGGGAGCTGGCGCCCTATATGCGCAAGTTCGCCATGGTCGATGGCCAGACCCACCGCATGGGCCGGGTGATCGAAGTGCTCCAGGCGCGCTTCCGAGAGCCGCTGCGGGTGGGCGATCTCGCCGACCTGGTGAGCATGAGCGAGTCGTCGCTGTTCCACAGCTTCAAGCAGGTGACGCGGATGTCGCCGCTGCAGTTCCAGAAGCGCCTGCGCCTGCACGAGGCGCGCCGGCTGATGCTGGCCGAGGGCATGGAAGCCGCCACGGCCAGCTATCGCGTCGGTTACAGCAGCCCTTCCCACTTCAGCCGCGAATACAGCCGCATGTTCGGGGTGCCGCCGCGGGCGGACGTAATCAAGCTGCGCGGCGATCTGCCGGCAGCGACACCGGCACCGGCGGGGCGCTGAAGCGCCACCACCGTTGCCGGCGTGCGGGGCTCAGTCGCCGATCACCATCACCGCTTCGGCCTCGACCAGGCTGCCCTTGGGCAGCTGCTTGACGCCCACCGCGGCGCGCGCGGGGAAGGGGGCGGTGAAGAACTCTTCCATCACCTTGTTGACCACGCCGAAGTTGTCGAGATCGGTGAGGTAGAGGTTGAGCTTGACGATGTCCTGCAGCGAGCCGGCGGCCTCCTTGCAGACGGCGGACAGGTTGCTGAAGACCTGACGCGCCTGGGCTTCGAAGTCGTCGGAAACCATCTCCATGGTGGCCGGATCGAGCGGGATCTGACCGGAGAGATAGACGGTGTTGCCGGACTTCACGGCTTGGGAATAGGGGCCGATGGCGGCCGGGGCGTTGTCGGTGTTGATAACGGCTTTGTTGCTCATGGCGTACCCTCCAGATGTTATCGATTGAGATACTGCGATCTTTTCCTGCGTAGTGGGCTGCGTTTCACGATTTATCGTGTCCCGAAACCGACGACGTTTTATCGCGTCCCGAAGCCGACGCGTTTCATCGCGTCCCGAAACCGACGCGGTGGTCCGGCGTCCCGGAACGACGTAAAAAACGACGCCCCGCCGTGGTTGGCCATGGCGGGGAGCGTGTGTTCGTCTGTCTGGCCGGCGCGGGTGGGCGTCGGGGTCTTGCTATCAGCTTCTCGCGCGAACGATGCGGCCGATATGATTCAGGTTGCGCAGGCGCTTGATGATCCGGGCTAGGTGGATACGCCCCTTGACCAGGATGGTCAGGTTGACGATCGATAGCCGGGCATCGCGCTCTTCGATGCCGATGCGCTCGATGTTGGCATCGGCGTCGGTGATCAGGCTGGCCAGTTCGGCGATCAGCCCGCGCCGGGTCTCCACTTCGATGCGCAGCGGCACCGGGAAATCCTGCTCGATCTGATTGGACCACGTCAAGGAGACCAGCTTGTCGGGATCATCGCGCAGCTCATCGAGATTACCACAATCGTGACGGTGTACGACGATCCCCTTGCCCATCGACAGATGACCGATTACCGGGTCGCCGGGCAGCGGGTGGCAGCAGCGGGCGAAGCTGATCGCCATGCTCTCGGAGCCGTTGATGACGATCGGTCCGGTGTGCGGCCCTGTCTTGGGTGAGGTCTCCGGCGATCCTGCGGCGTCCTCGTCGTCGCTCAGGCTGGCATCGGCCAGGCGCTTGGCGGTGGCGTGGGCCAGCCGGGTGCCGAGGCCGATAGTCTCGAGCAGGTCATCCTCGTCGGCCAGGTCGAGCTCTGCTAGCAGCGCTGTAAGACGCTCCGCGGCAGCTTCTCCAGGCTGGTGTCGAAACTGCTCAGGGCACGGTTGAGCAGGCGCCGGCCGAGCTGGATCGCCTCGCTGCGCTGCTGGCTCTTGAGCGCGTGACGAATCGCCGAGCGCGCCTTGGCGGTGATCACGAAGTTGAGCCAGGCGAGATTGGGCCGGGCCCGGGCGCGGTGATGATCTCCAGGGTCTGGCCGCTCTCCAGCGGGGTCGAGAGCGGCGCCAGGTGGCGGTCGATACGGCAAGCGATACAGCTATTGCCGATATCGGTGTGCACGGTATAGGCGAAGTCGACCGCCGTGGCTCCCTGGGGCAGCTCCATGATGTCGCCCTTGGGGGTAAAGATGTAGACATCGTCGGGGAACAGGTCGTTCTTGACGTGCTCGATGAACTCCAGCGAGTCGCCCGCGTGGCGCTGCATCTCGAGCAGGCCACGCACCCACTCCCGTGCCCGGGCATGGCTGCCGACGGCGATCGGCCGCTCGGTCTGACCCGCCTTGTAGAGCCAGTGGGCGGCGATGCCGTTGTTGGCCATCGCCTCCATCTCGCGGGTGCGGATCTGCACTTCGATCGGCATGCCGCTGGGCCCGAACAGGGTGGTGTGCAGACTCTGGTAGCCGTTGGCCTTGGGGATCGCGATGTAATCCTTGAAGCGCCCCGGCACCGGCTTGTAGAGATTGTGCACCGCGCCGAGGATGCGATAGCAGTTGTCGACATCGTCGGTGATGATGCGGAAGCCGAACACATCCATGATCTCGGCGAACGGCTTGCGCTGGTCGTGCATCTTGCGATAGATCGACAGCAGATGCTTCTGGCGGCCGACCACGCTGCCGGTGAGATCGTCCTCGTCCAGCCGGCGCTGCAGGCTGGTCTGGATCTGGCGCATGGTCGTACGGCGGTTGCCACGAGCCCGGGCCACGGCGCGCTTGATGCGTTCGGCACGCATCGGGTGGATCGCCTGGAACGAGAGATCCTCGAGCTCGACGCGGATGGTGTTGATCCCCAGGCGCCCGGCGATGCGGGCGTAGATCTCCAGCGTCTCGCGGGCGATGCGGCGCTTCTTGTCGGGCCGCAGCGCCCCCAGGGTGCGCATGTTGTGCAGGCGGTCGGCGAGCTTGACGATGATCACGCGGATGTCCTGAGACATCGCCATCACCATCTTCTGGAAGTTCTCGGCCTGGGCGACCGCCTTGTCCTCGAAGGTGATCTGGGTCAGCTTGGAGACGCCGTCGACCAGCTCCGCCACCGCTTCGCCGAACTGGGAGGCGAGGGCATCCTTGGTCACGCCGGTATCCTCGATCACGTCGTGCAGCATGGCGGCCATCAGGCTCTGATGGTCCATGTGCATGTTGGCGAGGATATTGGCGACCGCGAGTGGGTGGGTGACGTAGGGCTCGCCGGAGCGGCGGGTCTGGCCGTCGTGGGCCTGCTCGGCGTAGTAGAAGGCGCGCCGGACCTGCTGAATCTCCTCAGAGGGTAGATAGCCGCCGAGGCGATCGGCCAGGTCATCGATGGTGAACATACAGCGCGCCTATTCCAGGAGTCGTGCCGGCGTCACGCCAAGGCGCGGGCCGCGGGCTCGCAAAGCTCGTTCAGAGTTCGAAATCCTGGTGCGGTTCGGGGCGCGGACGCGGCGGGGCGGCTTCGACCGGCTCGTCGAGCACGCTCTCGTCGATCTGGCCGGCGGCGATCTCGCGCAGCGCCATCACGGTGGGCTTGTCGTTCTCCCACGGCAGCAGCGCATCGCGAGAGCCGCGCGAGAGCTGGCGGGCGCGCTGGGAGGAGATCATCACCAGCTTGAAACGGTTCTCGATATGGTCCAGACAATCTTCGACGGTCACGCGTGCCATGGTGGTAACCCTGCTGCCAGAAAATGAGTGGTCGCACCCCAGCCGAAGCGGGGCCATGCGGGACCGTGCAGTCTACTGGACCTTTGGCGTAGCTGACAAGATGAAAGGCCCGCGTGCCGCCCGCTGGCGCGGGGCGCCACGATGCTCGGCAGGTTGCGAAATGAGGGTCAGCGCGGAGTATCGAGCAGCTCTGCGAGCAGCCTGGCGTAGCGGGTGCGGACCTTATCGAGCCGCGAACGGCGCGCGTGCACGATGCACTCCAGCTCGTGCAGGGCGTGCTCGAAGCTGTCGTTGATGAGCACGTGCTCGTACTCGTCGAAGTGCGACATCTCGCTCACCGCATCGCGCATGCGCCGGTCGATGACGTCGGCGTCGTCGGTACCGCGGCCGGCCAGACGCTCGCGCAGTGCCTCCTTCGAGGGCGGCAGGATGAAGATCGACTCGGCCTCGGGGGCCAGTTCGCGGACCTGGCGCGCGCCCTGCCAGTCGATCTCCAGGATCACGTCCTCGCCCATTGCCAGGCGCTTTTCCACCTCGGCGCGGGAGGTGCCGTAGTGGCGGTCGAAGACCCAGGCGTGCTCGAAGAACTCGCCGGCCTCGATCATCGTCTCGAAGGTCTCTTCGGTGACGAAGTGGTAGTTGACGCCGTCCGCCTCGCCGGGCCGCATAGCGCGGGTGGTGTGAGAGACGGCGACGCCGATCGCCGCGTTACGTTCGAGCAGCGCGCGCACCAGGCTGGTCTTGCCGGCCCCGGAAGGGGCGGAGACGATGTAGAGCGTGCCCTGGGCGGCGGCAGGCGTGGCAGCAGCGTTGGCGAAGACCGGGGTGTCGGGTCGAGACATGACGGGGCCGTGATCAGGGTGCGTGAAGCCGCACAGTATGCCACGAATCCACAGGCGGTTGGCATCGCGCTGGCGTCGAGCGGTTGCGCCTCGGCGCGGCATTCACGATGCTTGTCGGCATCATCGCCGTTCACAGCGCGCGCTCCGAGCCCGCGCGGGCGACCCACCTCCTTGCAAGGATCTGTCATGAATGCTTCAGCCACCGCGGCCCGCGGCGGGCGTGCGGTATTTCTGGGTGCCGCCTTCGCCTTCGCGCTCACCATGATCGGCACCACCATGCCGACCCCGCTCTATCCGATCTATCAGCAGACCTTCGGCTTCTCGCAGCTCACCATCACCATCATCTTCGCGGTCTACGCCGCCGGGGTGATGGCGGCGCTGCTGCTCACCGGACGCTGGTCCGATCAGCTCGGGCGGCGGCCGATGCTGCTGGCGGGGGTACTGATCTCGGCGGCCAGCGACCTGGTGTTCTGGCACGCCCGGGGCTCGGCCCCATCCTGTTCGCACGGGTGCTGTCAGGCATCTCCGCCGGCATCTTCACCGGCACCGCCACGGTCGCGGTGATGGAGCTGGTCCCCGACGCCTGGAAGCGGGTCGGGCCGCTGGTCGCCACCGCCGCCAACATGGGCGGCCTGGGGCTGGGGCCGATGGTCGCCGGGGTGCTGGCCGCGCTGGCACCGCTGCCGCTGGTCGTGCCCTACGTGCTGCATCTGGTGCTGGCGCTGCTGGCGGCGCTGTTCATCTGGCGCGCCCCGGAGACGGTCACGCGGCCGGCACGCATCCGCCTGCAGGTGCAGAAGCTCAAGGTGCCGCCGGAGGTGCGCGGTGTCTTCGTGCCGGCGGCGATCGCCGCCTTCGCCGGTTTCATGGTGTGCGGCTTCGCCACCTCGGTGACCCCGGCCTTCGTCGGCGGCCAGCTCGGTTATCACAACCCGGCGCTGATCGGTGTCGTCGCCGGCAGCCTGTTCATCGCCTCCACCCTGGGGCAGATGGTGCAGGACAAGCTGCCCGAGGCCCGGTCTGCCGATCGGCTGCGGCGTGCTGCTGGTCGGTGTCCTGCTGCTGGCCTGGGGCATGGCCGCGCAGACCCTGGCGGGATTCATTCTCGGCCCTATCGTGGCGGGCATCGGTCAGGGCATCGCCTTTCGCGCCGGGCTGGGCGCGGTGGCCGCGGCCAGCCCGGTACAGCACAAGGCGGCGGTGGTCTCGACCTTCTTCGTGGTTGCCTATGTGGCGATCTCGCTGCCGGTGATCGGCATCGGCCTGGTCGCCAGCGTGCTCGGGTTACAGCTCACTGGGCTGCTGTTCGACGCCCTTGTGGCGCTGCTCTGCTGCGTGGCCATGGGCCTGCTGCTGCGCCGCCCGGCGATCAAGACGGGGTGAGGGGGCGAGGCGAGAAGCTTAGTCTGCGTGGCGCCCAGCCTTTCGAGGCTTCATGCCATTGCCGCGTCGTCCTCTTCTTCCAAGATAAACTCAATGCGGAAGTGGGCGCGCGCCGAGGCGTTGACCAAGGCGTCGAGACTGAACTTGTCGATCTTGCCCTTCAACAGATCATTGACGCGCGGTTGAGTCAGGCCCAGCCGACGGCCAGCTTCGGCCTGGCTGACCTCCCAGCCTTTCACGCGCTCGGCAAGGGACGCCATCAACTTGGAACGCAGGCGCATGTTGGCCGCTTCCTCGGGAGTGTCTGAAATGGCATCCCAGATGCTCGCAAAGCGCTCACCAGCCATATCTCTAGTCCTCACGATATAGATATTTTTCAGTGGTTAGGGAAAGGCCCATGTACGGGCGGTCTCTACTTCAGTCAGACGGTTCGGGTGGCAACTCCTTGAGCCTTTGCTTACCCAACGCGATGTCGGCCGGCGCCGTCTGCCTTGTTTTTTTCTGGAAGCAGTGAAGGATGTAGATCGCATCCTTCCGCTTCGCGATGTAGAAAGACCGAAATTCGTTGGTGTCGTCCTCCACCCTGATCTCGTAAACCCCTGCACCTACAGTCTTCATCGGCTTGAAATCGTCTGGTTGGCCACCTCGCTGAAGCTTGTCGACTTGATAGCCCATCTCCTGACGTGCGCCAACGGGGAAATCCCTTAGCCGTTTTAGAGAATCCCCACAGAACTCAACCGGCTTTTCTTCTTTTTCTGCCATGTTGCACCCCTCTTCGTGATGTCAATTTATATCGAATTTGATATAGACGCAAGGATTAGGTCGATCCCCGCGGATGCGGGGTAGCCCAAATATCTTCACTGTGAGTCAAAGCATGGAGTTCGTCGCTGCGCAGCATCTGGACGGTGTGGCCAACGCCTAACGCGGCGGCGGGTTCAGACGGGTGTCGAGCGAGAATCGCTCCTGCAGGACCACTTGGTACTTGCCCTGGGCGGCATGCGGGTTCATCACAAGGTTCGCGCTGTGGCGCGACACGGTCGAGGGCACGACGAAGAAGGGGTGGGCTTCGAGCAGGGCGTCGCCGTATCGCTGCTGGCCCGCGCTGGGCGTGCCCGGCACCAGCCAGTTGGGATTCGGCAGCGTCTCGGCGTCCACCCAGTGAATGCAGGTCGGGTCCGGAATCTCGATACACAGGAGCGTGTGCGGGTCGGTATCCAGGGTCGCGAAGCCCTTGTGAACCGCGACTTCGAGTATCGCTGTGGCCGCATCCAGCGAGCCATACACCGCTGGGCGGCCGGGGGAGTTCCAGCGCCCGCCTGCGCGCTCCGCGCCGATCCCTTTCTCCCAGGTGACGACATGGCGGTCACGTTCGAGGCGCCAGAACCGGAGGCTTTGGCTCGCGGCGGCCATCGTCAGGTGTAGACCCCGTAGTCCAGACGGGTCAGCAGGTCATCGACCAGATCATGGCCGACCGGGGTGGTGATCAGGTCCAGCGGCTTGCGCCCCTCCAGGGCCATGGCCGGGGTGTCCAGCCAGCGCTGGGCCGCTTCGGTACTGCCGAAGACGTCTTCTGCGCGGGTGAGCGTTTCGGCGAAGCGCCAGGCGCGACCACTCTCTTCCGGGCTGAGGGTGTCGGGTTTGTCCCGCCGGCGATACAGGGTGCGCTCGGATACCCCGAGGATTTTGACCGCGATCTTTCTGTCCTGAAGCAGATCGACCTCTTCGAAGAACTTGATCACCCCTGACGACGCAAAGCCTTTCTCGATGAGGCGATGGATTTCGAAGGGCGAGGTGACCGCGACCCGGCGTTTACCCGTAAGGCGGCGGATTGCCCGCTCACTGATGCTGGGCTCCAGGGAGGGCTCGAACGGGGTGGTCGTCATGCTGAACTCCTCGCGGCATTCGCCATATGACAAAATCATAGCGCCATCTGGCGCATGATGTCATCTCTAGCGGCATCCCGCGGGCACCGTGCTCTGATATGCTACGAGGCCCTCGTTCACCCCCTGCCAGGAGTTTCCGATGACCGCCGCGCCCGACACGCTCACCCTCCGCCGCCCCGACGACTGGCACTTGCACCTGCGCGACGACGCGATTACCCGCACTGTGCTGCCCTACACCAGCGCGACCTTCGCCCGCGCCATCGTCATGCCCAACCTGGCGCCGCCGGTGACCACGGTCGAGGCCGCCGCGGCCTATCGTGAGCGTATCCTCGCCGCGCTGCCCGCCGGTCACGACTTCACTCCGCTGATGACCTGCTATCTCAACGAGAGCGTGAGCGCCGAGACGCTGACCCGCGGCCGCGCCGAGGGTGTCTTCACCGCGGCCAAGCTCTACCCGGCCAACGCCACCACCAACTCCCAGCACGGGGTCAAGCGCATCAGCGACGTCTACCCGCTGCTGGAGACGATGCAGCGCATCGGCATGCCGCTGCTGGTGCACGGTGAGGTGACGCGGGGCGAGATCGATATCTTCGACCGCGAGAAGGTCTTCATCGACGAGGTGATGAGCGATATCCGCCGTCAGTTCCCCGAGCTGCGCGTGGTGTTCGAGCACATTACCACCAAGGATGCGGCCCAGTTCGTGCTCGAGGGAGACGAGTACCTGGGCGCCACCCTGACCCCGCAGCACTTGGCCCAGAACCGCAACGACATGCTGGTCGGCGGCATCCGCCCGCATCTCTACTGCCTGCCGATCCTCAAGCGTCAGGAGCACCAGGCGGCACTGCGCCGTGCGGTGGCCAGCGGGCATCCGCGCTTCTTCCTCGGCACCGACTCCGCCCCCCACGTCACCGCTGCCAAGGAGACCGCCTGCGGCTGTGCCGGCGTGTTCAATGCCGAGGCTGCGCTCTCGGTCTATGCCGATGTCTTCGAGCAGGAGGGAGCGCTCGATCACTTCGAAGCCTTCTGTTCCGAGAACGGCCCACGCTTCTACGGCCTACCGCTGAACCAGGGCACGATCACCCTGACCCGCCAGCCCACCCCGGTCGCCGAATCGGTGGGCGAAGGCGACAACACCTTCGTGCCCTATAAGGCCGGTGAATCGCTGACCTGGAAGACGACGCTGAACTGATCGACACTTCGCGCGGCAAGTGAGCAGTAACGAAACGGCCCGCTGGCTTGACGCAGCGGGCCGTTTGCTTGTCTGCCGTGTGCTCGGCAAAGACGCTAGGTGCTGTCTGAAAAGTCAACGAGCGAAGGCCAGGCAAGGCAAAAATCGGCGAAAACGCGGAGTTTACGGGGTGTAAATGAGCATTTTGAGTCGATTTTTAACGCCGCTTGGGCGAGCGCAGTACTTTTCAGACAGTGCCTAGAACGTCACGCTGGCCTGCAGCGTGACTTCCAGCGGATCGCCCACCACCACCCGCGTATCGCCGCCACTCGAGGGGTAGTAGGTGGTGTCGAACAGGTTGTGGACGTTGAGCTGGAGATGGGTGACGTCGCCCAGCCAGCGGGTGTCCCAGGCGACGAAGGCGTCGGCGATGGTGTAGGCGTCGAGACGGAAGCTGTTGTCGCTGTCGCCTTCGCGGCTGCCGACGTAGCGCAGCCCGCCGCCGACCCGCCAGCGGCCGTCGTCGGGGTCGAGCTCCAGCTCCCGTGCCAGCAGCAGCGCGGCGGTGTGACGTGCCACGTTGGGCAGCGCATTACCGGCGGTGCCGCCGTCGGCGTCCTTGAGGACCTCGGCATCGGTGTAGGCGTAGTTGGCCAGCAGCGACAGCCGCTCGGTCAGCTGGCCCTGCAGCGACATCTCCACCCCTCTAGCGCGGCTCTTGCCCACCGCCCGCGACACGCCGTTGTCGCTCACGACCACATTCTCCTTGGTGATCTCGAAGTAGGCCAGTGCCGCCTCCACCCGCTCATCGAGCAGGCGGCGCTTGAGCCCGGCCTCCCAACCGTGGCCCCGCTCGGGATCGAAGCGCTGACCCCGGTGTCGCTGTCCGGCGTGTTGGGCACGAAGGATTCGCTGTAGCTGACATAGGTCGAGGTCAGCGGGTCGATCTGGTAGAGCAGGCTGGCATGGGGCAGAAAGAGCGTGTCGTCGGTGTCGGTCTCGACCACGAACGGGCGGCCCTGGCCGCCATACTGTTCGGTCATTTGATAGCGCCCGCCGAGCCCCAGGATCCAGCGCTCGCCGAGATGCAGTGAGTCGTCGATGTAAGCCGCAGTGCTATCGATCTCGTCCAGGCGATGGCTGCGTGCGCTGTCGTAGCGGGCGCCGTCCAGGGTCAGATCACCGTGATGCGGAGCGTAGATCGAGATCGTGTCGTTGACGCCGCGATAGCGGTCGGCCAGGTAGTCGCGGCGGCGCTCGTGGTCGAGTCCGACGGTCATCTCGTGGCGGATGCCCGCCAGCTCGACGTCGCCGAGCAGCTCGGCGGCGGTATAGATCACCCGGCGGTCGAAGCCGTGATTGGCATCGGCGCGGCGCCTCGCGCTGCCGTCCTCGCTGACGCTGAGCACTCGCGGCTGGCCGTCGTCGTACTGGCGTCGGGTCCAGCCGTAGGTCAGGCGACTGGTCCAGGCGCGATTCAGATCCTGCTCCCAGCGCGCGCTGAACGACTGATCGTGGCCGGTCACCCGCGACCACGGCTCGTCGAACCGGCGTTTGCGCGGTACATCGACGGGGTCGCCGTCGACGAAGGCGGTGCCGCGATCCAGCGTCAGATCGTAATCGCGATAGGTATAGGCGAACCACAGCCGGGTGTCGTCGTCCTCCCAGCTCAGCGAGGGTGCCACTACCGTCTGCCGGTGGCTGCCGAAGTCGCGCCAGCTATCCTCGTCCTGCTGGCCGACGATGAACCGGAAGGCCGCGCCGCTGTCGCCCAGCGGACCGGTGACGTCGACGCTGGCATCACCACCACCGAACGAGCTGCCCTTGCCGCTGATGGTGCGCTGCCAGGTGTACTGCGGCTTCTTGCTGACGATGTTGATCACCCCGCCGGGCTCCTGGATGCCGTAGCGAAACGAGCTCGGCCCCTTGAGCACCTCGATGCGTTCGGTGGTGAACAGTGGAAAGGTATCGCGCGGCTGGCGGATGCCGTCGCGCAGGATCGAGCCGTCGCTGTTGCTGCCGAAACCGCGCTTGATGAAGCCGGCTTCGGTGCCGCCCATGGTGTTGCCCTGGGTGACCCCGGCGACGAACGCCATGGCGTCGGTCAGCGAATCGGCGCCGATGTCCGCGAGCAGCTGCGGCGTGAGCGCGTCGACGGTACGCGCCTGGGCGAGAAAATCGGTGCGCCGGCCGGTAGCGAGGTCCGAGGCACCGGGGCGATAGCCTTCGCTGGCGTCACCCGTGGCACGGGCGCTGACCACCACCGGGTCGAGCGCGACCTCGCCAGTGTCTTCGGCGTGCGCCGGTGTGAGTGGCAACAGCGCCAGCATGGCGGCGAGTGGCTGCCAGCGTGGCAGGGCGCGCCCCGGGGCGAAGGATTGTGCAGTCATGAGTGGTGTTCCCTGATGGCGCCGAGTGGCCCTCGGTGCCGGTGCGTTGTCGTTGAAGATCATCGTGACTTGTTGTTGTCGAGCGTCTTGGCTTGTCGTCGTTGAACGTCGTGGTGCGCCGTCGGCGCGGCGCGATCAGCGTTCGGGAGGCGCCTCGCCGTAGGTGGCGCGGAAGGTGCCGTCGGCGGCGATCGGCAGGAAGTCGCGGAACAGCGCCTGCTGTGCTCCTTCGGGGTCGAGTGCGGCGCAGGCCTGGGGGTGGAGCCAGCGGGCAATGGCCGTCAGCGCGAGGGCGCTGAACGGGCTCTGGTGATAACCATGCCAGAGGGCGTGCAAGCCCCCCTGGTTAGCCGCGGAGAGCGTCGTCCAGCCCGGGCGGCGGCTGACCACATCGGCCAGATCCCGCTGTGTCTGCGCGGGGGTGACGCCGAAACCGGCGCGCACCGAGCCTCCCGCCGGCCACTGGGCTGCGGTAGCGATGATCACCGCCGGGTCGCGCGCCAGGATCGCTTCGGGGTTAAGCACATTCTCGCTGCCCGGGGTCATGCCGGCGGCGATATTGTTGCCACCGGCCCGGGCCACCAGATCCGCCAGGCCGCTATCGAAGTTGCTGCGGCAGCATCCCACCTTGAGGCCGGGGGCGATGTCGATCAGTACGCTGGGAGCCTGGTCTCTGGTGGTGTCACGGGCGGCGGCATCGACGCAGTCGGCGACCGCTGCCTCCAGCTCGGCCAGCCGCCGGTTCAGCGCCGTCGCGCGTGGATCGACGTCGAGTGCGCGACCCAGCAGGGTCAGCGAGGGGTGGGTATCCGCCAGCGGGTGCTGCTGGAAGTCGATGAACAGCACCGGGATGCCCAGGGCGTCGAGCTGTGCCAGCAGTCGAGTGCCGCGGATGGCGCCGTAGCGGGCGCGATTGACCAGGATCAGATCCGGTTCGAGCGTGAGCAGTGCCTCGGCGCTGGGCAGCGGGTCGCCACCCTCCAGCACCGGCAGCCGGGCCAGGGCGGGGAAGGCGCGGGTGAAGCGCTTCTGGGCCTCGGGGTCGAAGTCGGCGAGCGAGCCGTGCCAGCCGCTCAGGCGTGCCACCGGGTTGGGCAGCAGGGCCGCCAGTGCCAGCAGATGCCGGGGGTCGTCGAGGAAGATGCGCTGCGGCGCGTGGTCGAGGGTCACCGCGCGCCCGGCGAGATCGGTCACCTGCAGCGGATAGCGGGCCGCGGCGGGCGCATCGGCGCGCGTCTGGGTGTCGGTATCGTCTTTGTCTGCGGCGTTGGCCGCGCTGGCGAGAGGCAACAGGCCCGCCAGCAGGCAGGCGCAAAGGATCAGACGATGAAGCGATCGGCGCCAGCGGCGCAAGGGAGAAGCGGGGCGGCCGCAGCGGGCAAGCATTGGCAATATTTTTCTAGTTGATTAAAGATAATCATTATCATTTTTATTCGTGAGCAGGTCAACGCGGCACGCCCTGCTGCGCCGCTGCCCGGGGAGAAGCGATGGGCCCCTGCGCGCTGTGCTAGCCCCCGAGTCTGGCGCGGTCTGCGGCGGTAAAGTCGCGAATCTCCCACCGGTCGCCGGCGGTAGGGGCGATCCACAGTGGTATTGCGTTGGCCGAGCGCGGGCCGGTGGGGCTGCCGCTGGTGAGCCAGCGCACCGCGCGCACCAGCCCGGAGTGGCCCACCACCAGCGGGGTGTCGGCTTCGTCGAGCAGCGCATTGAGGGTGGTGGCGATGCGGCTGACGAACGCCTCCCAGGCCTCGCCATTGGGCGGCGTATCGGTATAGGGGATCGCGGTGGGAATCGGCTGGCCCTCCAGATCGCCCCAGTGGCGCTCCATCAGGCCCTCGACCAGGCGGTCGGGCGCGCGCCCCAGGGCCAGCTCAGCGGTGTGGCGGGCGCGCACTAGCGGGCTGGAGACCGCCAGCGACCAGTCGAGGTCGCCGACCAGCGCCTGAGCCCGGCGCGCCTCGGCCTCGCCGCGCACGGTGAGGGGCACGTCGTGCTGCCCGCCGATACGCCGCTCCTGATTGCGCGTGCTCTGGGCGTGGCGCAGAAAGACGAAGGGGCGACGACTCAAATGGGGCATGGTGATGGCTCGAACAGGAAGCTGGCACGACTAGCGCGGCGAAGGCGTTCATCTTACCCGCCTCGACGCGGCTGTCATCCCTCGGCGGCCTCGGCCCGAAAGCGCGCGGTAGCCGGGTCGGCCCGGTAGTGGCGGGCCCAGGTCGGCGCTTCCCGGGCCAGCGTGAGTACGCCATCGAGAAGGCGCGCCACCTGCTCTTCGCTGTGGAGTAGATGCAGGCTCAGTCTGACCCAGCCGGGCTTGTCCAGCTCGTGGCCCTGGTCGAGACGTTCGACCAGCGCCGCCGAGGCCGCGGCGTCGATCCCCAGCAGGCGGTGGGCGTAGGGCCCGGCGCAGGCGCAGCCGCCGCGGGCCTGGATGCCATGGAGATCCGAGAGCATGCGGGTGAACAGTTGATGGTGGATCAGGCCGCCGTCGGCATCGCGTACGCGGAAGGAGAAAATCGGCAGCGCCGCTACGTCCTGGCGCCCCAGCAGTTCCAGCCGCGGCTCGTCGGCCCAGTGGGCGAGGGCGCGGCGGTGCAGCTCGGCATCGCGCTGAGCGATCTCGGGCAGCCCGATCGCTGCCTTGACCATCAGCGCCAGCGCGGCGCGAATGTCACCGATCACGTTGGGCGTGCCGCCCTCCTCGCGCGCCGCCAGGTTGGCGCTGTAGCGGTGTGCCCAGGGCGAGACGAAGCTGACCGTGCCGCCGCCCGGCAGCGAAGGCGTCTGCCGCCGCGCCACGCTGTCGCGCACTACCATGACCCCGGAGGCGCCGGGGCCGCCGACGAACTTGTGCGGTGAGAAGACGATGGCGTCCTTGCGGCAGTCCGGCGCGGGCGCCATGTCCATCGCCAGATAGGGGCCGGCACCGGGTAATCCCATATTGCCAGGGCACCGGGCGCTTGAGGCGGCGGGTGACGTCGTCCACATCGCTGATGATGCCGGTGACGTTGGAGGCGGCCGAGAAGGCGCCGACGATCAGATCGCTGCCGGCGGCGTCCACCAGCGCCTGCTCCAGCGCCACCGGGTCCGGCCCACCGGCGTCGCCCTCGGGGATCTCGGTCACGTGGGCACCGCTCTCGCGCCAGGCGAGCAGGTTGGAGTGGTGCTCGTAGGGGCCAATCAGCACGCTGATGCGCTCGCCGCGGCGCACCCCGGCGGCGATATCGAGCAGCGCCACGATACGGTTGATGCCGGCGGTGGCGCCGCTGCCGCTGAACACCACATGGCAATCCTCGGCATTGAGCTCCCGCGCGATCAGCGACCGTGCCTCCTGGCGCAGCCGGGTCATGGTCTGCCCGCAGTGCGAGGCCTCGGTGTGCGAGTTGGCGTAGAACGGCAGCACCTCTTCACTGATGAAGCGCTCGACCTGGCGCAGCGCACGCCCGGAGGCGACATAGTCGGCGTAGAGCAGACGACGCTGACCGAAGGGCGTGGTGATCGGCATATCGTCGCCGATCAGGCCCTGGCGCAGGCGCGCCAGCAGGTCGGGGCCGTAGAGGGCGTGACGGAAGTCGGCGAGTGTGGTCATGGAGGCCTCATCACAGGAGGACGTGCAAGCGCGATGTACGAGGCTATGATATCCCGTCTCGGGCGGGTAGATTTCTCGTTATGACCCGGTATCGACCCAGACATTGAGTGATTTGACCCCATGAGCGGCGTGAAATTGGATCATTTCAACCTCGCTATCCTGCGCGAGCTGCAGCAGCACCCCGGCTGCGCCCAGCGTGAGCTGGCCGAGCGGGTCAATCTCTCCCAGAACGCCTGCTGGCGGCGGGTCAAACAGCTCGAGGAGGCCGGCGTGATCGAGGCGCGGCGGCTGGTGCTGAGCCGTCAGGCGCTCGGCTTTGGGCTGGTGGTGTTCTCGATGATCCGCACCCGCAGCCACTCGCGGACTTGGCTGGCGGACTTCCGCGAGCATGTGCTGGGCATCCCCGAGGTGATCGACTTCTACCGTATCGGCGGCGACTACATGCTCAAGATCGTGACGCGTGATATCGGCGCCTTCGATCTGATCTACCAGCGCCTGATCGATGGCTTCGAGATCGACACCGTCACCTCCTACTTTGCCATGGAGGCGCTGGCCGAAAGCCGCCCGCTGCCGGTGTGAGCCCGTACCCTCCATCGAACTCCCTGCTGCCGAGGACCCGTCATGCCCGTTGCCAAGCCGCTCGAGGTGCATATCTATACTGATCCCGCCTTCCGCCAATCGCCGGATTTCAGCGCCGAGCGGGTGCGCGACATTCTGGGCGAGTTCGCCGGGCTGGCATCGCGCATCGCGCTGGGCTTCAGCCGTGATGCGGCTACCCTCGACGCCGCCCTGGCCACCGCCGAGGTACTGGTGGTGGTCGGCAAGCTGGATCTGGTCGATGTCGCCGCGCGGGCGCCCGCGCTGCGCTGGGTGCACATCACCAGCGCCGGCGTCGACCGGGTACCGTTGGCGGCGCTGCCGGCGGGGCTCTGCATCACCAACGCCCGTGGCAACCACGAGGCGCGCACCTTCGAGTTCTCGCTGACGGCGCTGTTGATGCTCAACAACGCCGTGCCGACGTTCGTCACCCAGCAGATCGAGCAGCGCTGGGCGCAGCGCGCGCTCGAGCCGATCGAAGGCAAGCGGGTGGTGATCCTGGGCATGGGTGCGCTGGGTAGTTCGGCGGCGCGGGCGGCCCGGCAGCTGGGGCTCGAGGTCATCGGGGTCAGCCGTAGCGGGCAGGCCCACCCCCTGGCCGATCTCAGCCTGCCCCAGGCGCGTCTGCCCGATGCCTTGGCCGAGGCCGACTTCCTGCTGATCACCCTGCCGCTGACCGCGCAGACGCGATGCCTGGTCGGCGCCACCGAGCTGGCGGCGCTGCCACCGCATGCCGGGGTGATCAACATCGGCCGCGGGCCGGTGCTGGACGTCGCCGCGCTGGCCCAGCGCCTGGAGGCGGGCCAACTGGGCGGCGCGGTGCTCGATGTCTTCCCCGAGGAGCCACTGACGCCGGCGTCACCCTACTGGCGCACGCCCAACCTGCTGGTGATTCCCCACAGCGGCCTTTATGACGCCGACTATGTGCCGCGCTGCCTGCGCAGCTTCTTTGCCAACGTCAGCCGCTATCTGGATGGCGAGGCGGTGGAGAATCGGGTCGATCCGGCGCTGGGCTATTAGCTGGGCTAAATAAGAGGGCGGGTGATCGTGGTCGGGCCGCTCATAGCGTCTGCCACAGCATCGGCCCCGGGTCGCCGAGGGTCTCGGCGATGATGTCGAGAGCCCGGTCGAGGGCGTCGCGATTCTCCGCGGCGCTGATACAGATTCGAATCGCCTGGGGCGCGCTGACGCTGCCTAGGCAGAAGCTTTCGGCACTGCTGACAGCGATCTGGTGCTCACGCAGCTGCGCTTCGACGTGGCTCGAGCGCAGATCCGCGGGCAGCGGCAGCCACAGATAGAAGCCTCCGCGCTGGCCTCGTGGATGGAAGGCCGCGAGCTTCTCCTGGGCGCGGTCGAAGCGCCACGCCAGCTCTTCGCGCTGCCAGGCGAGCAGCGTATCGGCGTCACCGCTGGCGATCCAGTGCGCGACCACGCCATTCATCAGCGGCGGTGGCATCCAGCACTGCGCGCGCAGCGCCGCTATCAGCCGCCCGTGCAGCGCCTGCGGAGCGCGTATCGCCCCGACCCTGAGCCCGCCGCCGAGCAGTTTCGAGACCGAGAACAGCGTCAGCGTGTGCGCCGGAGCGAGCTGGTAGAGCGGCGTCTCCGTGGCACCCAGTTGCGGGTAGATGTCGTCCTCGATCAGCCAGAACCCGCGTGCCTCGGCCAGTGCGGCCAGGGCGCGACGGCGTGGCTCGCTCAGGCGCACCGTGGTCGGGTTGTGGCAATCCGGCATCAGATAGAGCGCAGCGAATGGTTGCTGATCGTGGGCGCGGGCCACTGCGTCGACGTCGATGCCGTGCGCATCGTGGGGGACCGCCACGCCCTTGAGCGACAGTTGCTGCAGCGCGCTGATCAGGCCCGGATAGGTGAGACGTTCGGCGGCGACCCGTTCCCCTGGCAGCAGCAGGGCGCTGAGGCAGAGATGGATACCGTGCATGCCGCCTTGGTCGAGCAGCAGCTCGGCCGGGTCGAGCGTGCGGCCCATCTTGCCCAGCCAGGCCGCGAGGGTGGCAATCTGCCACGCCTGCCCGGGTTCCGGCTGGTAATCGATCATCGCGCTGAGCTGCTCCGGGTCCTGCTGGATCGCCTGCATCGCGCGGGCCAGATGCAGGCTGCGCTGCGCGGTCGGTGGCGGTGTGGCGTGGCTGAGATCGATCGACCCGCTGTCGCGCGGCCGCGTGAACAGATGGTCGAAGGCGCCGATACCGGCCTCCGCGCCACGCACATAGGTACCGCTACCGACCCGTGCGCTGACCACCCCGCGCTGCTCGGCCACGGCGTAGGCACGGGTGACCGTGCCTACGGTCACCCCCAGGGCGTCGGCGAGGCGGCGCTGCGGGGGCAGCTTGTCGCCGGCGGCCAGCTCGCCGCTGACCACCGCGGCGGCGATGGCATCGGCGAGCTGACGATAACGCGGGCCGCTGCCGGAGAGTATCGGTGTCCAGATTGTCATGGTGACAAAAATCGGGTTGACCCGGTTATTGGGAAGTTTATGCTCGAATTGTTCTCAATAGACGGCGAAAAGTCAATAAATTGAACCCATACAATTTGACTCGACAGGGCGTCGGGTCGACAGGAGGTCAGCATGTCCACCCAACTGCGGTTTCGCGATCTACCCCTGGCACAGGAGAGTCTGGCCAGCGTGACTGCGGTGGGCGCCGACGGCGCGGTGGCGACCGACGCCACGCTCTTCTATCCCCAGGGGGGTGGCCAGCCCGGGGATAGCGGGGTGTTCATCACCGCCGATGGCCGCTGCCTGACGGTGCACGACACGCGCAAGGGCGAAGGCGGCGCGGTGTGGCACTATCTCGACCCCGGGCACGATCTCACCGTCGGCCAGAGCGTGACCCAGCAGATCGACTGGCCGCGGCGCTGGGCGCATATGCGCATGCACACCGCTCTGCACCTGCTCTCGGTGCTGGTGCCTTATGGCGTCACCGGCGGTAGCATCGGCGCCGAGCGTGGTCGGCTCGATTTCGATCTCGGCGAGGTCAGCCTCGACAAGGCGGCGCTGACCGCAGGCCTCGAGGCGCTTATCGCCGCCGACCACCCGGTTTCCAGCGAATGGATCAGCGAGGCCGAACTTGACGCGCGCCCCGAGCTGGTGAAGACGATGTCGGTGGCGCCGCCACGGGGTGCCGGCATGATCCGCATGGTGCGCATCGGCGATATCGACTATCAACCCTGCGGTGGCACCCATGTGACCTCCACCGCCCAGGTCGGCGCGCTGCACGTGGCCAGCATCAAGAACCGCGGCGCCCGCAATCGCCGTGTCACCCTGGCCTGGAATCAGACCGCGGAGGGGCAAGCATGACCTCGCTCGCTTGGTGGCTGTCGCTGACACTCTTCGCCGCGTCGATGACCGGCTCCCCCGGGCCCAACAACGTCATGCTCACCGCCTCCGGGGCGCTCTACGGCTACCGTCGCACGCTGCCGCACATCTTCGGCATCATGGCCGGCGGTTTCGTACTCTTTCTGAGCGTCGCACTAGGGCTCGGGACGCTGTTCGAGCGCTACCCGCTGATCCAGCAGAGTCTCAAGGTGGTGGGCGCGGTCTATCTGCTCTATCTGGCGTGGAAAATCGCCAGTGCTCCGCCACCGAACCTTGCCGCTCGTGATGGGGCGCGACCGCTGACCGCGTGGCAGGCGGCAGCCTTCCAGTTCGTCAATCCCAAGGTATGGGTCATGGGCATCGCGCTGGTGGCAGGTTTTCTGCCCCACGAAGGGCTGCTCGTTCTCAACGCCCTGGTGCTGGCGCTGGTGATGGAGAGTGTGGCGTTCTTCTGCATCTCCTTCTGGGCGATGTTCGGCATGGCGATCGGGCGGTTGCTGAAGACACCGCGGGCGTGGCGTATCTTCAACGGCGTGATGGGGCTGGCGACGGCTGCCTGCGTCGGGTTCATTCTGAGCTGAGATCCAGAGACCCTCGAGCCGGCCACGGAGAGACGCGTGAGCTATCTGACCCTATTCGTCACCGCGCTGGTCTCCGCCACCCTGTTGCCAGCGTCGTCGGAGGTGTTGCTGGGGGCGTTGGCCACCCAAGGGCACGCGCTGTTCTGGCTGTGGTTCTGGGCCACCGCCGGTAATACCCTCGGGTCGGTGGTCAACGGCGCGCTCGGCCGCCAGGTGGATCGTTTCCAGCAGCGGCGCTGGTTTCCGCTCAGCCAGGCGCAGTTGGCTCGCGCCCGGGCGCGTTTCAACCGCTACGGACAATGGTCGCTGCTGTTCGGCTGGCTGCCCATCGGCGGGGATGCGCTGACGCTGATCGGTGGCGTCATGCGGGTGCCTTGGCTCAACTTCGTGGTGCTGGTGGCGATCGGCAAAGGGCTGCGCTATGCGATCGTGCTATGGCTGGTACTGGGTATCGCCGGTGGGGTAGGTTGACGCCGCAAGCCCCAAGGGGTTGTCATGGTGCATTCGGACCCGGGCAGCCAGTTCAGCAGTGCGGATTGGCAGAGTTTTCTGAAGGCCAACCACCTGGAGGGCAGCATGAGCCATCGAGGAAACTGCCATGACAACGCCGTTGCCGAAAGCTTCTTCCAACTGCTCAAGCGAGAACGCATCAAGCGCCGGACATATTTGACTCGGGAAGCCGCCGGGAGCGATGTGTTCGACTATATCGCGATGTTTTACAACCCAAGACGCCGTCACAGCACGAGCGATGACTTGTCACCCGTCGAGTACGAACGGCGCTATACCCAGAGCCTGGCAGATGTTTAGAGTACCTGGGGCGATTCACTCTGAATGAAACGTGTCAGGCTTATTTGCGTGGTTAAGTCAAGTGGTGTTTTAAAAATCGGCTTTAAATGAGACGAGGAAGTTTATGCCTATTGTCACAATTCAGCAATCCCCCCGTTCTGTTGAGTTGAAGCGTGAATTGGTGGAGAAAGTCACTAATGCATTTGTAGAGGTGTATCAGCTACCTCCGGAGGCGATACAGATTTTTTTCGCTGAAACTAGCCACGAAAACTGGGCGAAAGGCGGTGTCTTGGCCAGTGATAGAGAGTGATTGAAACGATCCGATAATTGTTTTTATTTAAATGGATTGATGTTGCCTTGATGTGGCTAGTGCTGGGTATTGCCGGCGGTGGGGCTGACGCTCGGAAGCCGCGGGTCACGTTGCCTGGGCAAGCCGATTGCGCCCGCGACGCTTGGCGCGATAGAGCGCGCGGTCGGCGCGTTCGAGCAGGGCGTCCTGACTTTCGTCGCAGTAGGCGGCGACGCCTGCCGACAGCGTTACCCGGAGGGCATGGCTGGTCAGCGGGGTCGACGCCAATGTCTGACGGATGCGCTCCACCGCCTGGGTTGCCTGATCCAGGGTGATGCCGGGCAGTACCAGCAGCAGTTCGTCACCCCGAGCCTGACCGCGGCATCGCTTTCGCGCAGCGATTGACGCAGCAGCTTGGCGATACCGACGAGTATCTCGTCACCGATGGCGTGGCCGTGGGTGTCGTTGATCTGCTTGAAACCGTCCAGATCGATCACGGCGATGCACAGCGGCTGGCCGTAGCGCTGGTGCTCGTGAATTTCCGCCTCGAGCCGGTCGAGGCCGGCACGTCGGCTCTGCAGTCCGGTCAGTTCGTCATACATGGCGATCTGGGTCAGGCGCTGGTTGGCCTCGCGCAGCGAGCGCTCGAGCGCCTTGTGCTCGCTGATGTCGACCACGAAAGTCGCTTTGTAGACATTGCCCTGGTCATCCTCCACCCGGACCGCCTCGGCCAGAATCGAGATCGGTTTGCCCTGGCGGTTGAACACTTCCCACTCGGCGCGCGCCCCCGGTGTGCCGATCAGCGGGTCACTATCTCGCCCGTCTCGATGAAGGCGCGGTGCATGCGCCGCATCATCTCACGGTGTTCGGGTGCCAGCACCAGCGTGAACTCCTCACCCAGCAGCTCCTCCTCGGCATAGCCATAGAGCTGGCAGTAGGCGGCGTTGACCATCTGGAAACGCCCCTCGGCATCGGTGATGCAGATCGCCAGCGGGGTCGAGCGGATCAGGGTCATCAGCGCCGCGTCGGAGAAGTGAGGGGGCGAGGTCGAGCGCTGTGGCATGACGATGTCCTGATCAGCGTGGAGTTGGGAAGCGGCCCGCGAAGCGCCTCGCAGGCGGGTCGCCGAGAGAGTGGGTCGCCAAGAGAGTGGGTCGAGCTATGGCCTGGGGCGACGCGCCAGTGTAACGGCGGGCATTCGCCGGCGACAGCCGCTCAGAAGGTCGACCCGGGCTCGTGCAGGAAGGCGGTCTCCTCCGGTGTCGAGACACGTCCGAGAATGGCGTTGCGGTGCGGATAGCGGCCGAAGCGCTGGAGGATCTCACGGTGACGGTGCTCGTAGTCGAGCTGTGTCTCCATGCCAGGCACGTCGAACAGCGCGATCGCACGCGCATGGATCGCCAGCGACTCGCTGTGCATGAACGGCATGTAGGCGAAGATACGCTGCGCCACGGGTAGCGCCGTGTCCTCGCCGCTGGCGATCAGCTCCTGGGCCAGTGCCAGGGCCAGCGGGTCCTGGGCAAAGGCGGCGGGGGTATCGCGATGGACGTTGCGCGAGAACTGATCGAGCACCACGATCTCGGCCAGGCGCCCGGTGGGGGTGTCGCGCCAGTGCCACAGCTCGCAGCGCGCGGCGGCTACCAGCGTGGTGCCGAAGCGATCCGCAATCTCGCCGTCGAGTGCGGCATCCTTGGCGAACCACTGCTTGGCGCTCAGTGTCTCGAACCAGAAGTCGCACACGGTCTGGGGCGTGGCGATATCGCGTGCGGTCCTGTTATCCGTATCGGCTGTCTTGGGGCTATCGCGGGGCGTATCCGGCATGGCGAGTCTCTTGGCGGCTGAGTGTCCTCAGCATAGTTAACCTTCACCTGAATTGGCTAGAGCGCCGGGCGACGGAGCTCGCCGCCTCGACACCCGGGAGCAAGCTGCACAATTCGTGAACACTGTTTTCTTATTGGCCTTCCATGCTGGAGGCATCTCGCCATCGACGGCCATGAGAGGAGAGTCCCATGAAACACCGTATCGTCACCGCCGGTGTCCTGATCGCCGCGCTGAGTACCGCCGGCATTGCCAGGCCCACCCGGGGGGCGGCCCCGGCCACGGCCCTGGAGGGCCGCCGGGCCACGCGCGCCAGCATGACCGCCACCACGGGCCGGCTCACCATCATCACCACGACCGGGAGCGCCATCGGGCGCCGCGGGCGTGGCACCCCGGCGGGCGGATCGCCGATCGCTACTACCGCGACGACCGCTACTGGGTGCGCGACTGGCATGCACGGCATCTGCGGGAACCGCCACGCGGGCATCGCTGGCTGAACATCGACGGCGATTACGTACTTACCGCGGTCGCCACCGGCGTGATCACGGCGATCATTCTGAACCATTGATCACGGCTGCCGCCCCGTTCTGGCCGCCTGATGCGTCGTCACCGGCTTTGACCAAAGCGGTCTCTGTCTCTCTTTGGGCTTCTGGTAGGCTCGTCGATCCGATGGCCTGGCAAAGTCGACTTCCCATGAATCTCAAGGCGCTCCGACTGTTCCGATTGACCGTGCTGCACGGCTCGCTGTCGGCGGCGGCGCAGGCGGCCAACCTGAGCCAGCCCGCCGCCAGTCGGTTGATCGCCTCGCTGGAGGCGGAACTCAAGCTGACGCTGTTCGAGCGTACCCACCAGAAGCTGCTGCTGACCCAGGAAGGGGAGCGCTTCTACCGCGAGGCCGAGCACATCCTCAACGGCGTCGAGGAGATTCCCACCATCGCCGGCGAGATCCGCCAGCAGACGGTCGAGGCGTTGCGCATCATCACCTCCGCCCCCATCGGCGCCACGCTGCTGCCGGCGGCGATCGCCGACCTGCGCGAGCGCTGCCGCGAACTCAACTGCAAGATCGATATCGGCAGCCGCTTCGATGTCGAGCGCCAGGTCGGGTCGCGGCGCTACAACGTCGGCCTGCTGTCGCTGCCGGTGGAGAACACCATCGTCGAGCTGGCGGTGGAGCCTCTGCTGCAGGCGACCACCCAGGTGCTGATGCCGGCCGACCATCCGCTGGCAACCCTCGAGCAGGTGCCGGTCGAGGCGCTGCTGGAGTCACCTTTCGTCACCCTCAAGCCGCAACAGATCTGGCGTCAGCGACTGGAGCGGCTGTTCGACGGAGTCGGGCGCAAGCCCCGGATCGCGCTGGAAGTCGGTTCGACGCAGCTGGTGCCGCGCTTCGTCGAGGCTGGCTTCGGGCTGGGGCTGCTCGATCTGGCCTGTTGCGGTGCCGCCGTCGGATCGGGCGCAGGGATGGCCGGCACGGTGATGCGGCCGGTCACGCCTGCCACCGAGCTGACCTATGCCTGCATTCTGCCGCCGGCGGGGCAGCGCCCCATCGCACGGCGCTTCATCGAGACCTTGCGCGAGACGCTCGAGGCGCGCGGCCGGCAGGACCGCGCGTTCCGTGACGGTGTCACCCTGCTCCCCTGAATCGTACTGGGCGGCTTGGCGGTGACGGTGTTGGCCACGTTACAGTTTCAAGGTATAGCCGAGCAGGATGCGGTTCTCGTTGGCGTCGCGGGTGAAGTTGGCGCGGCGTGAGGCGTTGCGCCAGCGCAGCGACAGCCCCTCGAGCATGCCCCCCTGGACGATGTACTCGATGTCGACATCCCGCTCCCACTCCCGCGCCTCGCCGTCGAAGCCGCGGACGCTGGCCTGGTCGCCGGTCGCATACCGGAGCATGAACGTCAGCCCAGGCAGGCCGAGATCGCTGAAGTCGTAGTCGTAGCGGGCGTGCCAGACCCGCTCGCCGGTCTCGGTGAAGTTGCTGATCTGGTACTGGGAGAACAGGTAGACGTTGGTACCGCTCAGATAGGTGAACGGGGTATCGCCGAACTGGGACTGGTAGCCGCCACTCCAGGTATGTGCGCCCAGCCGATAGCGCAGCCGCGTGCTGACGGCGCGGTTGTCCACCTCGCCGGCCTCGGCGGCGCCCTGCTCGCTAGCGTCGAAATAGCGGATGTCGGCGCCCAGCCGCCCCGATCCGAGATCGATGCCGTCGCTCAGCCCAACATAGTGCTGGCGATAGATATCCTCCAGCTGCGCATAGTGATAGCCGAGGCGGGCGCGCTTGCCGAGATGGTACTCCCCGCCGATGAACTGGAAGCGGTTACTGGTGGCCCTGCCGTAGGCGCCGCTCTTGCGATTCAGCGCCATCGGCTCGTGCTCGGTCTCGTCGCGCTGGCGGGTGCGGTTGAGCTGGCCCGCCGTCAGCTCCAGACCCTCGATGTCGGTGGAGGTGATCTGGGTGCCGAGGAACGACTGCGTGAACAGCCGGCTGGCATTGGGTCGCAGCGACGGCAGGCTCGGCTCGAGATAGCCGTAGCGCAAGATGCTCTCACCGGCGCGGATCTTGGCGGTGGCGCCGAACTTGGTGTAGTCGTCCTCGGCGCGGCCGTCGTCATCGATCTTTAGCAGGCCGGTGCCGGCCCGGGACGGGCTCGAGTCGAGCTTCACGCCCAGCATGCTGATGGTGTCGACGCCGAACCCGATCGGGCCCTCGGTGAAGCCGGAGTCGGCCCGGAACAGAAAGCCCTGGGCCCACTCCTCGCGCTTGTTGTCGTCCCGGTTGCCCTCGAGGTAGTCGCGGGTGATGAAGTAGTTCTTGAGCTCCAGAGAGGCGGTGCTGTCCGCCAGGAAATCGGCCTGGGCCGGGGTGGCGAGGGTCACTGTCAATGCCACAGTACAGGCGCCCGCGAAAGTCGTGATCGATAAAGGCGTCTTTATCGACAGAGGGGAGCGTGCGTGTGCGAATCGGGACCGCCGGGACATGTGGCGGTGGCATGGCGTGATCATGGTGAACTCCTGTCGTTTTTCATGTTGTAGGGGAGCTGCTGGCGCGGCCGCTCGAGGCTCGACGCTGGCTCTCGAGCGGACGCAGGTTCCCTGCCTCGCCCGCTGAGCGGACGAGGGGTAGTGATCGAAAGGGTGAAAGGCGAGTATCGAAAGACGAAAGCCTAGTCAGGCGTGCTCTCCGGCGCGGTCTCCGGGGTCACGACATCGAAGGCGCCATCGCGCTCGAAGGCGGCGAACTGCTTGGCGGCGAAGGGCGCGATGCCGGCGTTGTCGTGGCCGACACCGGGCACGGTCTGGAACGCCCAGTGGAAGTCGAAGCCGTAGCGGTTGGCCTTCTGCTCGGCGGTTTTGTAGTAGACCCAGGCGCGCTCGACCCGGTTGTTGCCCTGGGCCATCGCCTGATAGCTGCGGCGCAGATACTTGTGCCAGGGATCGGTGTCCTCGGCGCCGACCGTCACCAGCAGGTTGAGGCCGGCAAGCTGGCGCTGGGCATCACGATCGACTGCGACCGGCGTATCCTTGAGTCCGTAGGGCCATTCATTGTCGGTATCGGGCAGCGTCCACCATCCCGCCGCCGAGCAGATCGCCGCCTGGATTCGCGACTGTGGCACGAAGGTCAGCATGCGGTGGACGAACTGACAGCCGGCGCTGTGGCCGAACAGGTAGTAGCGCTGGCGCTCGGTCTGGCCGGACTGCTCGAGATCGCTGAAGAGATCGTCGATGACGGTGTAGGACCACGCCTCGGGCGGGTTGGGCTGGCCATCTTTCGCGACCAGATTGCCCAGGTTGTAGCCGGCGACGCCGGGATAGTCCTGCTTGGAGAAACGTGGCACCACGATGGTGAAGCCGTATTCGTCGGCGGCCTTGATCCAGGCGTCGCGATAATCCTCGGCGTTGCGCTTGAGGCCGGTCAGCACGAACACGATCGGTGTCTTGGCATCGGCCCCCTTGGGCACGTAGCTGGCCACCTCGATCTGGCGCTGGCTCTCCGGCAGGGTGAAGGTCGATTCATGGCTGCCCGTGGCCAGGGGTGGGGCGGTCTGGGGCGTCTGTGACTGTGCCAGCGGCGACAGGGCGAGGCCGCCCAGCGCGAGCAGGAGGCCGAGATAGCGTCTTGGTGTTGTTGGCATGATCCTTCCTCTTTTTCTTGTCGATGCGTTCTTGTCGATGCGGCGTTGTGCCACCGATGCGCTTGGCGCATCGGTGGGGTGGTTCTCATTCCGGGCTGTCAGCGCGCCGACGCGGGTATTTCCGTAAGTTCCCGAGCCAGGCGTGCGGCGAGGTCGCGGGCGGAGGCGGCCATCGCCAGCGCGATCTGGCGGCTCTGGCCGGTGTGTAGTGCTCGGGGCTGAGCGCACGTTCGAGCGCGTCCCGGTCGCCATAGTGGCGGCGCACGGTGTCGTCCTCGAACAGCGCCTCGGCAAAGGTGCGAGCCCCGTCGCGACTGGCGACGATGGCGTCATGGACGAGGTCATGGGCGCGCTGGCGGCCGATCTCGTCGCTCAGTTCGAGCATGATGTGTTCGGACATCAGCGGTGCAGCGTTCGCCATCAGGATCTCGCGCATCCGCTCGGGTGGGGGACCAGTCGGGTCAGCAGCGTGCTCTGGGTGGCGGCAACGCGATAGGCGAGCGCACCGGCCTGGTCGAGCAGCTTGTAGAGGCGGAAGTTGCACGCCGCATCGCCCTCGTGGGAGGGGCGCGCGGTCTCCAGCGCCGCGTGCCACCAGGCTGCGCAGCTCGCCGGCCTCGGCCAGCAGGTTGACGGCATACTTGGGGTTGAACTTGTGCGGCATGGTGCTGCTGCCGACCACCTCTTCGCCCTGGTTCTCGCTGACCTCCTCGAACTCGTTGGCCATCAGCATGTAGAGCTCCTGGCCCAGGCGCTCGCAGCCGGCGGCGTAGAGCCCTAGCGTGGTGATGTACTCGACCAGGCCGTCGACGGCGGCGCGGGAGTGGACCCGCGACACGCCGAGGCCGAGCCGGGCGGCCAGCGCCTGGGCCAGTGCCTGCCCCTCGGTCGCCGTAGCTGTGCATGGCGCCGCTGGCGCCGCCGAAGGTGAGCACGAAGGCGCGGGACTCGACCGCCTCCAGCCGCTCGACGTTGCGCTCCAGCTCCTCGATCCAGCCGGCGACCTTGTAGCCGAAGGTGATCGGCAGGGCGTGGCGGCGATTGGTGCGCGAGACGCAGGGCCACTCGGCGCCGCGCTCGGCGAGATCCGCCAGACACTCGAGCTGGGCCGCGAGCTGCGCCTTGAGCCAGCGATGCGAGCGTGCGAGCTGCAGCATCTTGCCGGTGAGGATGATGTTCTGGGTGGTGGCACCGAGGTGGACATAGCCGCCGGCATCGCCGTCGCAGCGCGCGGCCAGCGCCCGCACCAGCGACATCACCGGCGACAGGGTGCGTTCGATATCCACCGCCAGCGCCTCGCGGTCGAGCTGGTCGAGGGTCGCGCAGCGCGCGATCTCGGCGGCGGCGGCGGCAGGGATCATGCCCTGCTCGGCCTGGGTCAGGGCCAGCGCACGCTCGACCTCCAGCCACGCCTGCCAGGTGGCGTCACGCGAGAAGATAGTATCGGTCGACTCGGGAAGCGGGTCGGTCTTCATGTGGGGTTCCTTGGTCCGGTGCCTGGGCGATCGGGGATCAATTGACGCCGACGAACAGCGCGGTATAGACGAACAGCACCACCAGGCCGCCGATCAGCGGAATCGCGGTGCGCTTGACGATATCGATGGGCGAGCAGCCGGCGGCCTCGCTGACCGCGATGATCACCCCCGAGACCGGCGACAATGAGCGCGCGATCCCGGCGGTGAACTGCAGCGGCAGCAGCAGGGCCACCGGGCCGGCGGCCGTGGCGGCAGCGACGTTGGGCGCCAGGCCGGCGAAGGAGAAGAACGCCGCGTTGCCGGAGCCGGTGAGAATCGCGGTCACCGCCACCAGCAGACAGGTGACCAGGGTCATCCCGAACAGGCCGAAGCCCGCACCCTGGGCGGCGCCGATCATGAAGTCGATGGCGCCGATGGCAGTGAGCCCGGCGAAGAACTCGGCACAGATGATCAGCGAGATGATCGAGGAGAACATCTGGCCCATGCCCTGGAAGAAGGTCATGAAGCCCTTGAACACCGCCTGAAGCTCGCGCCGCTTGCGCACCATCTCGCAGAACAGGCCCAGCACCGCACCGATGATCATCGCCGTCACCACGCCGATCTCGATCTGATGGATCAGCAGCTTGCTGAAGACCAGGATCAGCGTCAGCGGCAGGATCGGCAGCAGCGCATAGAAGCCGGGCACGCGCTGGGCTTCCGTCTCGCCATCGGCGACGGCATGGGCGGTCGGATCGGGGTCGACCACGTGGCCGCTGCGACGATCGAAATACTTGGCGCTGAAATAGGTCAGCACGCAGATCACCGGCACGATGAACAGCGACGCCGGAATCTGGTACTGGGCGAAGTAGATCGCCACATCCATGTTGGCGGTATGCGCCGCCAGGTTGGCGGTGCCGGAGGCCGGCCCCAGGTCGAGCACCGAGGTCATGCCGATCATCGCGGCGGCGGAGGAGGCCTTGCTGACGCCGAGGCGCACCAGGGTGGGGTAGAGCGTGACCAGCAGCAGCATGGCCAGCCCCGCCGCGCTGGGGATGAAGATATTGAGCACCTGGCCCACCGCATAGCCGAGCGCCAGCACCAAGTAGGGCGCACGCATCCGGGCCAGCGGCCGGGTGCCGATATTGACCATCGCCTGGGTGGCGCCGATATGGTCCATGTACTTGGCGAAGCCGCCAGCGGCCATGATGATCAGCCCCAGCCCGGCCAGGCGGTAGGACATGATCTGGTGGATGAACTCGAAGATATCGAAGCCGGCCCAGCCGCTGGTCTGGGTCTCCTTGAACAGGATCGACTGGGCGGGGAAGAACAGCGCCGTGGCGACGAACAGGGCCAGGCCGGCCAGCAGCAGCACGGTCTGCGGTTGGTATTTCTTGATGACCAGCGTGCCGGCGAAAGCCGTTACCGCCATGGCGATGAGAAACGCGACCATGATCGAATCCCTTGGTTGTTGGAGTCGACACGGTAGTCAGCGGCGACGGCGCGAGACTATTGCGTTGTTGCTATGTCCGCATTGCGTTTTTGCATGATCCTGTAAGAATTTGATTTTAAAAGTTTTTATAGATTGCTAAAAAGTGGCGTTATGGGTCGCTACGACCAAAGCACGACGCCCCGCCCCCTTTGCCAAGGGGGCGGGGCGCAGGGATGGGCGCACCCGTGTGAGGCGAGCGTCGGCGCTGCCGACGCCGGCTCAGACCTCGACGTTGAGGGTGACGTCGATATTGCCGCGGGTGGCGTTGGAGTAGGGGCAGACCTGATGCGCTTTCTCGACCAGCGCTTCGGCCTGCTCGCGCGCCATGCCCGGCAGCTTCACCGTCAGCGTGGCTTCGATGCCAAAGCCGTCACCCTTGGGGCCGATGCCGACTTCACCCTGGATCTGAGTGTCGTTGGGCAGCTTGGCCTTCTCTTGCGATGCCACCAGCTTGAGCGCACCGATGAAGCAGGCGGAGTAGCCAGCGGCGAACAGCTGCTCGGGGTTGGTGCCGTCACCGCCGGCGCCGCCCAGCTCCTTGGGGGTCGACAACTTGAGGTCGATGGCACCGTCGGCGGCGGTGGCACGGCCGTCGCGGCCGCCAGTGACGGTGGCTTCGGCGCGGTAGAGGACTTTATCGAGTGACATGGAACTGCTCCTTCGGGTTAAAAATCGTCAGCAAGTGAATCGTGCACGATCTATTGGGATAAAAAGGGTCTGCGCCAATCGGGCAAACGCTTCACTGAGTGTCGAGTCGCCGACGCAGCCCATGCAGAGCGCGCAGTTCGGCGGCTTCTTCGGGCGTGCACTGGCCCGCGCAGCCGGCGGCATGCGGGACCGACTTGGCCCGCTCCCGCAGCGCACGGCCCTGATCGGTCAAGGCGATCTCCACCTGGCGTTCATCCTGACGCGAGCGCTGGCGCGTCACCAGGCCGGCCGCTGCCAGGCGCTTCAGCAGTGGCGTCAGCGTGGCCGAATCCAGATACAGGTGTTCGCCGATCTCCGACACCGTCTGCCGATCCCGCTGCCATAGCACCAGCAGGGTCAGATACTGGGGGTAGGTCAGGTCGAGCTCGCGCAGCAGGCCGCGGTAGAGCTTGTTCATCGCCAGTTGCGTGGAATAGATCGCGAAGCAGAGCTGCGATTCGAGCGCCAGGGCGTTGTCGGTGTCATCGGGTGTCGTCATGCAGCCAAGATAGATCGCGCACGATTCAATCGCTAATTAGCTTTATCTATGGTCGCTCGAGAGGCCGCCTATGCCTTCTCGCCACTGATCCCAGGCCGGCCGTGGCCCCAGCGATTCGCGTAGATAGTCGAGAAAGGCGCGCACCTTGCGCGTGCGCAGGCGGCGTTCGGTGGTCAGCACGTGGATATCGCGGCGGCCGGGCATCACCTCGCCGCGCCACGCCTCCAGCAGCGGCACCAGCTCCCCGCACGCAAGCGCATCGCCGATCAGCCAGGTGGGAAACAGCACCAGCCCCTGCCCCAGCAGCGCGGCGCGCAGCAGGCTTTCGGCATCGTTGCTGTAGAGATTGCCGCTGACCTCAAACGGGGTCGAGCCGCTCTGGTCCTGCGCCTGGAAATACCAGCGCTGGCGGCCCATTTCGCCCTGGTAGAGCAGGCAGTTGTGATCGCTCAGCGCCTCGGGGGTCCGGGGTTCACCGTGCGCTTCGAGATAGCTCGGTGCGGCGGCCACCACGTAGTTCATCGCTGCCAGGCGGCGCGCCACTAACGAGGAGTCGGCCAGGTCGCCGACCCGAAAGGTGATGTCCTGGCCCTCGCGCACCGGGTCGACGACCTGGTCGCTCAGCTGCAGTTCGGCGGTGATGCCTGAATGTTGGCGCTGGAAAGCATGCAGCAGCGGCACGATCTGGCGCTGGCCGAAGGCGACGGGGGCATTGATGCGCAGCACGCCGCTGGGGTCGGCGTCGGGGTAGGCCAGCGCCTCCGTGGCGAGATCGAGCCGTTCGAGAATCTCGCGGATCTCCTCGTAGTAGCGCCAGCCCGCGTCGGTGAGCGCGACGGCGCGGGTGTGCCGGTAGAGCAGCGGCTGGCCGAGCGCCTCTTCCAGCCCGCGAATCTGACGCGAGACCGAGGAGACCGCGCGGTGAAAATGCCGAGCGGCGGCGGTGAAGCTGCCGGTCGCGGCGACGCGCTCGAAGACGCGCAGGGCGTTGAGGTCCAGCGCGTCGAGAGCCAGCGCCTGCCGCGTTGTCGGTCTGTTCGTCATCGAGTTGCGCCTCATGCAATAAAGATTTGCGATGCTTTCGATTGTAGCAACGATCAGGCGCTATCAGACTGCGTTCATCGATCCGGCGCACCCCGGATCTTCCTGACTCGATTCCCTGACTGGAAAGGAGGTCATCGACCATGCGTACAGGAACTGCACTCGTCGTCGGCGCGACCGGCATCACCGGCGGCAATCTGGCGTCTTATCTGGTCGCCAGCGGCTGGACCGTCTACGGCCTGTCACGTCGTGCCACCGCGCAGAGCGGGGTGATTCCCGTCGCCGCCGACCTGCTGGACAAGCCCGCCACCGAACAGGCGCTGGCCGGCCTGCCGATCACCCACGTCTTCTACTGCACCTGGATTCGCCGCGACAACGAGCGCGCCAATGTCGAGGCCAACAGTCAGATGATGCGCAACCTGTTCGCCGCGCTCGAAGCGGCGCCGCTCGCGCATGCCTCGCTGGTCACTGGCACCAAGCAGTATCTGGGCTCGTTCGAGGCCTACGGCAGCGGGCGGATCGAGACGCCGTTTCGCGAATCCGAGCCGCGCGTCCCCGGCGATAACTTCTACTACGCGCTGGAGGACGTGCTGTTCGAGGCCGCCGAGCGCCACGGCTTCGCCTGGAACGTACATCGCCCGCATACCGTGATCGGTTATGCCCGCGGCAACGCCATGAACATGGGCACGACACTGGCGGTCTACGCTTCGATCTGCCGCGAGACCGGGCAGCCGTTCGTCTTCCCCGGCTCCCAGACCCAGTGGAATGCGCTGACCGATATGACCGATGCGCTGGTGCTGGCACGCCAGATGGCGTGGGCGGCGACCACGCCGGGCGCGGCCAATCAGGCCTTCAATACCGTCAATGGAGACGTGTTCCGCTGGCGCCGGATGTGGCGCGAAATCGGCGAGTATTTTGGTCTAGACAGTCAGGGGCCCGAAGCCTCGGACGATCCGGCGTCGATGCAGCCGCTGGAGAAGCAGATGGCCGGTGCCGAATCGACCTGGCGCGAGATCGCCGCGAAGCACGATCTGGTCGAGCCGGACGTCGCCAAGCTCGCCTCCTGGTGGCACACCGATGCCGATCTTGGCCGCGACCAGGAGTGCGTCAACGACACCACCAAGTCGCGGGACTTCGGCTTCGACCACTTCCGCGAGACGCGCAGCGCCTTCTTCGACCTGTTCGATCGCCTGCGCGCCGAGAAGATCATTCCCTGATCGATCCAGCTGACCGATGTGGCCCGATTGGCTATAGAAAAGAAAACCGGCGCCTTCTCGGCGCCGGTTTTCGTCGTCATGGATAGTTAAAACGCGCAGGCACTTTTTAGCCCAGAAAGCTGAACTTCTCGCGCAACTGCTCCCAATGCGCCCGCGAGCTGGCCGCCAGCACCGTGCCCTGATGAATCGTCGGCTGGTAGGGCGTGCCATCGAGCAGCGCCGAATAGCCACCGGCCTCGGCGTGGATCATCAGGCCCGCGGCGTGATCCCACGGCATCAGCTTGCCGGTGAGCATGAAGTCGACGAAGCCGAACGCCATGGTGCGGTACTCGTGGCAGGCGCAGCCGAACGCCATCATGCGCTGGAAGTCGGGGAAGGTCGCCGCCAGCTGATACTGCTGCGGCTTGGGGAACAGCCGGATCGAGGTCGAGCCGACCATCTCGTCGAACTTGTCGGTATTCGACACCTGCAGCCGGCGCTGGGTGCCGTCGGGGCGGCCGAACCAGGCGCCCTCGCCGTGGCGCGCGACGATCCAGTCGTCCGCCATGGGGTCGTAGAGCAGCCCGAAGATCGTCTCGCCGAAGCTGGTGGCGGCCAGGATCACGCCGAACTGGTTGAGCCCGCGGGCGAAGTTCCAGGTGCCATCGACCGGGTCGATGATCAGGGCCAACTCGGCGCCGGCGATATCGCCGAGGCTGGCGCTGCCGTCGGCCACCGCCTCCTCGCCGATCACCGTCGCCGCCGGCAGCAGCTCGCGAATCGCTGTCGTCATCATGCGCTCGGCGCCCTGATCGGCATCGGTGACCAGATCGTCCGGTGCGCTCTTCGCGCGGATCGCCGCCTCCGACAGGTTGCGAAAGCGCGGCAGAATCTCGGTCCTGGCGGCATCGCGCACGATCTCGATCAGCTGCTGCTGTTGCTCGAGGCTGATGGCTCTGGCGGGCATACGAATCTCCTGGGCGGTGGGGGAAGCCCCTGGGTATCCGATTCCGGCGTGGTTGACGCCTCTCTGGCGGCAGGGGCTGTTTGTGGTGTATGCACCATGAATGCGGGGCAGTTACGCCCGTCGGGAGGTGCTGTGTTATGGCTCTAAAGAATATTAGAAATTTCGGTTTTCTAGTGCCGATATGCGTTGATTCTGACGGCTTTTGTCAGCGTTTTGGCGGATAGAGTGGCGCCGGTCGGCATCTCCCCTACACTGAGGTAGGCATACATCATAACGACAGCGAACAGGGAGACAACGACCATGGAAAAGAATCCCGACAAGGGCTACATCGCGCTGCTCGGCTGGAGCCTGGGCGCGGTGGAGGCTGCCGCGGCCTTCGACCGTCGCTACGTCGTGGTCGCCCCGGAGTGGGCTGAAGAGTACTGCCGCCAGCACGAGATTCCCTACCTGCCGTGGAATTTCGAACGTCTCAACGACCGTTCGATGGAGATCGCCGAGACCCTGCGCGACATGGGCGTGGACGCGGCGGTGCCGCTGTTCGAGGAGACGGTGGAGTGGGCCGGCGCGATCAACTCGGTGCTGATGCAGAATCCGCGCCTGCACGGCCAGGCGGTGCTGTTCCGTGACAAGGCGCTGATGAAACGCCGCGCGCAGTTGGGCGGCATCCGCGTGGGCATCTTCGAAGAGGCGCACGAGAAAAGCGATGTGGTGCGCTTCTTCAAGCGCGTCAATCAGACGCTGCTCAAGCTCGACGGCGACCCCGAGGATCCGATCCACCTCAAGGCCTTCGACAAGGCCGGCTGCCTCGGGCATCGGGTGATCCGCACCTACGAAGAGATCGACGCCATCCCCGAGAGCGAGTACCCGCTGCTGATGGAGAGCCATCTGGACGGTTGGGAGTTCGCCGTCGAGGCCTGGGTGTGGGACGGCAAGATCCAGTTCCTCAACATCTCCGAATACGTCACCCTCGGCTACTCGGTCTTCGTGCCGGCGACCCCGGAGCTGGAGCAGTACCGCGAGCAGATCACGCGCCAGATCGAGCTGCTGATCAAGACCTTCGACATCCAGTTCGGCCAGATCCACCCGGAGTACTTCGTCACCAGCGACGGCACCATGTACTTCGGCGAAGTCGCTTACCGTCCGCCGGGGTTCAAGGCGTTCGAGCTGATCGAGCGCGCTTACGGCTTCAACGCCTATCAGGCGTCGATGCTGGTGTTCGACCCCAAGGCCACCGCAGAAGAGGTCGCCGCCTTCTTCCCCGAGCCGGTTACCGGCGCCAAAGGGCACGCCGGTTGCTTCGGCGTCTACCCGCGGCGGCGTGTTGTCAGCCGTCTGGAGATCCCGGAAGAGACCGAGCAGCACCCCTATTTCGACTACCACGAACTCAGCGCACCGCTGGAAGCGACCGTGACCAAGCGCACGGCTTTCGGCACCCACTGGGGGCTTTTGTTCTTCTTCGGCGAAGACCCGCACACGCTACGCGACCTGCTCAAACATCGGAGTCGCTTGATTTCTACGTCTGATCCGCGACAGTGGCAGAGTCTTTTCGGATTCGCCCATCGTGGCGGGGAGTGTCAGCGCATGTCGTCAGATAACGAGCTGCCGGTCAGCGAGCAGCGCCTGGATGCGCTGCTGCAACAGCTCGAGGCGGCACTCGCCGCGCTCGAGTCGGCGCCCAGTTTTTCCCGCCCCGGCCGTGCCGGGCGGGTCTTCGATCTGGCGCGGCGTATCCTGCTCGAGCCAGGTGGCTGTGCGGCGCTGGAGCAGCGCGCCCAGGCGATCGAGCAGGCGGGGACCTTCGCCGACTCCGACTGGGCCGAACCGCAGCGGCTGCAGCCGGCGCTGACCCCAGCGTCGCTCGGCAGCCCTCAGGCCGAGACGGTGGTGATCGAAGCGCTCAGCGAACTGCGGCTGCTGGCAGTGGCGCGCGGCGACTACGTGCATCCGTTGATCTCCGCCGAGCAGGCGCACAATCATCTGACCCAGGTACTGGCGCTCAATCTGTCGCGTATCTTCGCCTTCTCCGGCGAGGCCGAGCGCGAGACCCAGGGGCGTCTGGCCGAGGTACCGCGGGCGCTATTACGCTATCTCGCCGAGCGCATCGGCTACGAGTTCATCGTCGAGACCATGATCGACGAGATCTGGCGGCTGCTCGGCCAGCGCCCGCTGATGGTCGCCCCGGTGCGCCGGATGATCGATCAGATGGCGCTGTGCCAGGCCAATCCGGAGATCGATCTCGGCACCAGCGGTCAGGGCGCGGCGCGTCTGGTCAGCAGCTCTATGGGCCGACTCAGGGCTGCCGCGAGGACCCTGGTATCGAGGCCTATGCCGGCCGGCTCGCGGGGATGGACACCGCGGCGCTGCAACAGGAAGCCACCGGCATGGCGCGGGCGATGCACGACACCGGCCTGGTCTCGCCTTATCACCCGGTACTGCTGCGCTATCTGCTCGATCACGGCGATCACCTGATCAGCGAGGCGCTGGGGCTCTCGACCACCGGGCGCGACTGTCTGCTCTGCTATCACCAGTTGATCCGTGCCCTGATCGATGCGGTGGCGCACCCGGCTACTGCCCAGGGCGTCTACGGGCTGGCGCTGCTGCTCGAACGCGGGATTCTCTACCAGCCGCCGTTGGCGCCGGCGCTATGGCGTCAGCTCGGCCTGCTGCTGAGCGACAACGCCCGCCAGCGTCTGCGCCTGGCCTACGGTGACGCCACCACGCCCGAAGCCCGGCTGGTGGAGGGCGTGCTGTGCATGCTCGGCCTGCCGCTGGGCGTGGGACAGGGCAACAACCCCACCTGCCAATCGGCACGGGCACTGTCGATGTGGGCCTACAACGACCCGGACTATCTGTTGCAGATGGTGACCTGGGCGGCCCGCGACGACGAGATCGTGATGCACTTCGAAGGCCAGCCGATCTCATCGAATACCAGTGGCGCCGGGCTCGCCAGCGCGGCATGACGCTGGATCTCGATCCGGTCTCGCTGCTGGTGGTGCCGCACCTGGACCGTATCTATGCCGAAATGGGGCGGCTGTGCATCGGCCGCGAGGGCGACCCGCACCGCTGGGTCAATCCGGAGTTCCACGGTTGGTGGGCCGGGCGCGGCTTCCATATCAGCGTGGACATCGCCAGCGGACGGATCGACGACCCCGAGACCTTCTATCGCCACTTCTACGCCGCCTACCATCCGCTCTACAACGGCAACCAGCCGTTGGTGCATCCGCAGCCGGCGGGGATCGCGGTGACCGACAGCGCCGCGCGCTTCATCGGCTGGCATGCGATCACCATTCTGCGGGCGGCGATCGGCCCCGACGAGGGCATGCGCGTCTACTTCTTCAACCCCAACAACGATAGCGGCCAGGACTGGGCGACGGCGTGCAGGTCAGCACCGACGGCAACGGCGAGCGCTTCGGCGAGGCCTCGCTGCCGTTCGCCCAGTTCGCCTCGCGGCTCTATATCTTCCACCTCGACCCCCAAGAAGAGGGCGCCCCGGCCCATGTCTCCGCCGACGAGCTGGGCGAAGTGATGGGCTACCTGCGGCGTAGCTGGGGTGCCGAGCGTCTGGCCTCGGCCTGAGCTAAGGCCATCATCAGACCCTGGGCCATAACCAGAGCCTGGACCCGGCGCGTTGGCACCGGGGCGGGGCTCAGCCGCCGCCCTGAACCGAGGCCACCTGACGGTCGCGGCCGGCGCCCAGGGCCGCGACCATGGCGCCCAACGCAATGGCCACCAGCAGCCCGCCAACCGCGTTCCAGCCCCCGCAGTCGTGCAGCAGGCCCACCATCAGCGGCCCCAGCGCCGCCAGGGTATAGCCGATGCCCTGGGCCATGGCGGAGAGGCTGGCCGCAGTCAGCGCGTCCGGTGCGCGCAGCGCCAGCAGGGTCAGCGCCATGCTGAAGGTGCCGCCCTGACCCAGCCCCAGGATCACCACCCACACCCAGATGCCACCGATGGGCGCATACAGACCCATCAGGCCAGTGAGCGTCAGCCCCATCACCGCCACCAGCACCGCACGCTGATCTTTCATGCGGCTGCCGATCCACGGCGCCGCCAGCGCCGTGGTCACCTGCAAAAGAATCGACACCGACGCGCCAGCCCCGCGGTGACCGGCGCCAGGCCACGATCCTGCAATAGTGTCGGCAGCCAGCCGAAGACGGTATAGGCGAGCGACGACTGCAGCCCCATGAACAAGCGACACCTGCCACGCCAGCGGGTCGTGGCGCAGGCGCGCCCCAGTGCGTGCCGCCACCCGGGTGGCGGCGCTGCCGCGCAGTTGCGGCAGCCACAGCAGGGCGGCGAGCACCGCAGGCAGCAGCCAGAATGCCAGCGCGCCCTGCCAGTCCGCGCCCAGCGCCTGGCGCAGTGGCTCGGTGGTGCCAGCCGCCGCCGAGGCACCGAGATTGAGCGCTACGGTGTAGAGCCCGGTCATGATGCTGACCCGCTCGGGGAAGTCGCGCTTGACGATGCCCGGCAGCAGCACTCCGATCACGCCGATGCAGCCGCCGGCCAGGGCGCTTCCCAGCAGCAGCCCCAGGGCACCGACGTAGGGTCGTGCCGCCAGTGCTACCCCCAATACCAATAGCGCCAGGAACACGCTGCGCTCCGGGCCCAGCCGGCGCACCAGACGCGGCGCCAGCGGCGCGGCCAGGCCCAGGAACAGCACCGGCAGGGTGGTCAGGATACCCTGCACGCTGGGCGAGAGTGACAGCGCCTCGGCGATGCTGCCGAGCACCGGTGAGACGCTGGTGAGCGCCGGACGCAGATTGAGCGCCACCAGCAGCAGCGCGACGAGAGTGAGCAGGCCCCGGCGGGGCAGAGCGGAACGGGACACGGGATTCATCCTTGAGCATCGCGAAGGCGGCACCCCTGGCGCCGCCGAGACGTGGCGAAGGATGGTGGCTGGCCGCGCCGAGCGCAAGGCACAGTGTGATACGCCGGGTGTATGGCGGTGGTCTTACCGGGTTACGACGAAAGGTGGTTTTACTTTACTTGAAATTTCATGTGATATTGACTGTATTGCAGATGTGGACAGATTCCACGACAACGACAACGACAACGCGAGAGAGCACCATGACCAAGAGACAGCGAGCCGCCAGCGTCTCGCCCCGGGCAGGGGCCGCCGGCCCCACGCGCTGGCCGGCGAGTTCTGACGTCGCCGCCGGCGACCTCCACCCAGGCCATGCCAGGATCTCATCTGCCAGTACCTTCCCTGGAGCGCTTATCGTCGCCCGATCTGGCGGGTATCGCGTGGCGGCGGGTGCCCGGGCTCGAGACCTTCATCGTCCGAGGGGGAGCGAGCGGGCGTTTTTTTATCCAAAAACTTGAAATTTCATGTGATAAGTCAATGAAATCGCCCTCGTCTGCACTCGTTCACGCCCTGGATCTGGGCACCGGCCCCGCGCGGGTCGTGGTCAAGGACAGCATCGACATCGCCGGCTATCCCACCCGCGCCGGTTGCGCGGCGCTGGCCGAGGCACCGCCGGCCACGCGCCATGCGGCAATCGTCGAGCGCACGCTGGCCGCGGGCTATCGCCTCGTCGGCAAGGCCAACCTGCACGAGCTGGCGTTCGGCATGAGCGGGCTCAACGCCTGGACCGGAACCCCCGAGAATCTGCGCTTCCCGGCGCTGATCCCGGGCGGCTCGTCCAGCGGCTCGGCGGCGGCGGTCGCCGCAGGGCTGGCGGAGATCGGCATCGGCACCGATACCGGCGGCTCGATCCGGGTACCCGCGGCATGCTGCGGGCGTCTATGGGCTCAAGCCCACCTTCGGCCGCCTCGACCGCCGTGGCGTCATGCCGGCACACAGCAGCCTCGACTGCGTGGGGCCGCTGAGCGCCGATCTCGACACCCTGGTCGCGTTCATGGCGGCGGTCGATCCCACGTTCGATGCCACCGCCGCTGGCGCCCCGCCCCGGCTGAGAGCGCTGGACGTCGACGCCGATCCGGCGATCCACGCGGCGCTCGCGGCCTGCCTGGAAAGCGCCGGGATGCACAGCGCCGGGATGGACAGTACCACGCACCCCTTGCCGCTGATGGGCGAGGCCTACGCGGCGGCCATGGCGCTGATCAACCGCGAAACCTATCTCGCCTGCCGGCCCTGGCTGGATAGCGGCCGCCTGGGGGCGGATGTCGAGCGCCGCCTGCGCGCCGCCGCCGAGACCACCGACGCCGAGGTGCGCGAGGCCGAGGCGGTGGCGCCGCGCCTTCGCCGCCGCCGTCGACCGGCTGCTGGAGGCGCACACGGTGCTGGCGCTGCCGACGCTGCCGCATTTTCCGCTGACCCGCGCCGCCGCCGAAGGCGGACAGCAGGACCTGACCATCTCGGCCCTGGTGCCCTTCAACCTGTCGGGGCATCCCGCCCTGAGCCTGCCCCTGGCGCCGGATCGCGATCGCCCGGTGAGCCTGCAACTGGTCGGCCGGCGCGGCGATGACGCCGGGGTCTGCCGGGCCGCGCGCTACCTGCTCGGCACTCGCCCGGCGGCAATCCCCACAACCACAGGAGATCGGTATGTACAGCCTGGTCGATAAGGCCCAATGGGGCGGCGAGGCGCGCTTCGATGCGCTGCTCGACGACATTCGCAAGCGACGCGAAGAGTTCGAGGCGCAACGCCATATCTCGGCGGACATCATCGAGGCGTTCAAGGAGATCGGGGTTTACCGGGCCCTGGTGCCCAAGCGCTACGGCGGCGACGAGAAACCCCCGGCCGAGTTCCTGAAGATGGTCGAGGCGATCTCGGCGGCCGACGGTTCCGCCGGCTGGGTCGCTAGTTTCGGCATGAACCCCGCCTACCTGGCCCGCGCTGCCCGAGGAGACCATCACCCGGCTCTGGGCGGACTCCCCGGACGTGGTGTTCGCCGGTGGCATCTTTCCGCCGCACCCAGCCACGCGTGTCGACCGCGGATATCGCATCAAGGGGCGCTGGAAGTTCGCCAGCGGCTGCATGGGCGCGACCCTGTGCGGCGTCGGCATCCAGCCCGACGAGCCCGACGCCGCACCGCGCATGGCAGTGTTGCCGCCCGACCAGGTATGCATCGACCCCACCTGGGACATGGTCGGCATGGTCGCCACCGGCAGCCACGACCTGGTGGTGGATGACGCCTACGTCGCCGAGGAGTGGACTTTCGTGCGCGGCGCCCGGGCGACCATCGACGCCCCTTTCTTCCGTTACCCGGCGCTGGCTTTCGCCGCCCAGGTGCTGGCAGTGACCACCCTGGGCCTGGCGCGCGTGAAGCGCTCGACGTGATGCGGGCCTCGGCCGGGGGCCGCAAGTCGGTCACCGGCGCGCCCAACCTGGGCGAACGCGAATACGCCCAGATCGGCCTGGCCAAGGCCGAGGCCCAGGTGCGCGCTGCCCGCGCCTTCTTCTACGAGAGCATCGAGGTGGCCTGGCGCGCGCCGTCGAGGCGGGCGGCGAGCCGAGTCGCGACCAGATCAATCTGCTGCGCCTGTCGACGACCCATCTGACCCGGGAGTGGCCGAAGCGATCCGTGGCGTGTACCAGCTCAGCGGCATGAGCGGTGCCGACAACGGGCATCCGCTGTCGCGCATCCTGCGCGACTCGATGCTGTGTACCCAGCACGCCTTCATGGGCGAGATCACCTTCAAGAACGCCGGCGCCATCTTCTTCGACCACGACCCGCTGCCGGGCTACCTGTGAGCCGGGCCATCCCTTCGCTGATCGAGCCCCCTACGCACTGACGGAGAACCACGACATGAAGCACCGCGTACTGTTCTGCTGCGGCATCAATCAGAACTTCATGAACGCCACCGCCGACGAGGCCAAGCAGGTCTGGGAAGCCACCCGCACCCTGCTGCAAGGCATCGACGGTCTGCCCGGCGTCACCATCCTGGGGATCATGGACGACGACCGCATTCAGGTCGGGCCCTCCCTCGCCGCGCCCTGGACCTTCTACATCATGGCCGACGTCGAGACCTACGAGGCGATCGTCGAGGCCTGCAACTTCTTCCGTACCACCCCCGTGGGGGACGGTACCTACAAGCTCTGGAAATACTGCCGTGTCGAGGCGCGCATCGGCCGCGAACTCGTCGTCCCCGAGTGACGGACGCCGTATCCGACGTTGCCAGACGAACGTGTCACGACAGACGTTTGGCGAAAGACCCGATAACCGCTAGCTGGCGCGAGGCCATCATGACGATCGACAACCGGATCGACCTCGTCCCTGAACCGGATGAACTGGTGTTCAGGGACCACATCCGCACCCCCATGTACGACGACTCGGCGCTGTTCGACGCCGAGATGGAACGCATCTTCAAGAAGACCTGGGTGTGGGTCGCTCACGCGAGCGAAATTCCCGACAAGGGCTCGTTCAAGCTGTCTCAGGTGGGGCGCGACCCGGTGATCGTGGTGCGCGACCGCAAGGGCGAGATCCACGTCATGGTCAACCGCTGTCGCCACCGGGCGGCCACGGTGTGCGAGGTGAAACAGGGCAAGACCGCCTCGTTCCAGTGCCCCTACCACGGCTGGGGCTACGCCCTGGACGGCTCGCTGCGCGCGCTGCCCTATCCCGAGCAGTACGGCGATGACTTCGACAAGGCGCAGCACGGCCTGCTCAAGCTGCGCACCGACGCCTACGCCGGGATGATCTTCGCCACCTTCGACGAGCAGGCCGAGCCGCTGCTCGATTTTCTCGGGCCGGTGACCCACTGGATCGACCTGTTCATGAAGCAGGGCGCGGGGTATCCGGTCAAGGTGCTCGGCGAGCATCAGTTCAGCGTCCCGATGAACTGGAAGATCCAGCTCGAAAACACCACCGATGCCTATCACTTCCCGGTGGTGCACAAGTCGTTCCTGCGCAGTCGCTGGACGATGAGACCGAGGCGGTCTTCTCGTTCCTCGACCAGGGCAAGGGCTACGTCGAGGATCTCGGCAACGGCCACTCGGTGATGGTGATGATCCCCGAACTTGTGGATCTCGAGGAGAACCTCGACGCGCCGATCCCCGAACGCTTCCAGACCCTGGCCCAGGCGCTGCGCGACGAAGGCCATGACGAGCCCCAGGTGCGGCGCATCGTGCGCGCCGTGGGTGGCGCCGGCTTCAACCTCAACCTGTTCCCCAACGTGTCGTTCTCGCTGGCCTTCTTCCGCGTGCTGACGCCGGTGAGCGTCGATCGCACCGACATCCGGCATATCGCCATCGGCATGGATGGCGGTCCTGACGCCGCCAACCGCGCGCGACTGCGGCTGCACGAGCACTTCCAGGGGCCCATGGGCTTCGGCTCGCCCGACGACGCCGAGGTGTGGGAGCGCATCCAGCGTGGCGTCCAGGGCGGCGCGGCGCTGCCCATCCTGATCAATCGCGGCCTCGACGACGAACAACCCGGCGAGGCAGGCCCGCGCGGGCATATCAGTGCCGAGACCGGCATGCGCGCGGCGTACGACATGTGGAAAAGGATGATGCAGCCATGAATACCCCGACCGATAGCCGCGACGCCCTGCTGTGGGACGCCCAGGCCTTCATCTGGGCCGAGGCGGATATGCTCACCGCCGCGACTACGAGGCGTGGCTCGCCCTGTGGCGCGACGATGGCTTCTATACCTTGCCGATCGGTGATACCCAGAACTTCGACGATGCCCTCAACCTGTGCCACGACGACGCCCACATGCGGCGCGAGCGCATCACCCGCTTCCAGCAGGGCTTCTCTATCTCCTCGGCGCCGCCGGCACGCACCGTGCGCACGCTGTCGCGCTTCGTGATCGAGTCCGTCGACGGCGACGACGTCAGGGTGCGCTGCGCCGAACACCTGATCGAGGACAAGTTCGGGCGCCAGCGCATCTGGGCCGCCGACCTGACCTACACCCTCATCGTCACCCCGGGCGGCTTCCAGATCCGCCACAAGGTGGCACGCCTGCTCAACTCCGATGGGATGCTGAACTCGTTCAGCTATCTGTTCTGATGACGCTACCTGCTCCTGACAAGATCCACACCGCCGTGGTCACCGGTGGCGCGCGCGGCTTCGGCGCCGAGACGGTGCGCGCCCTGCACCGCGCCGGCTTCCGGGTGGTGATCTCCGACATCGATCCCGAGCCGGCCGCGGCGCTGGCCAGCGAGCTGGACCTCTCCGGCGAGACCGCGGTGACCGCGACCCTCGACGTGGCCCGTCCCGAGGACTTCCAGGCCGTGCTCGACAAGTGCCTCGAGCGCTGGGGCTCGGTGGAAGTGCTGGTCAACAACGCCGCCCGCACGGCGGTCCAGGGGGTGCTGGAGATCGACCCCGCGGACTTCAACGCCGTGCTCGCCACCAACGCTGGCGGCACCTTCGCCGGCAGCCAGATCTTCGGCCGCCACTTCAAGGCCCGGGGCTACGGGCGCATCGTCAATCTCGCCTCGCTGGCGGGACAGAACGGCGGCACCGCGACCGGCGCCCACTACGCCGCTTCCAAGGGCGCCATCCTGACCCTGACCAAGATATTCGCCCGCGACCTGGCGCCGTTCGGCGTCACCTGCAACGCCATCGCCCCCGGCCCGATGGACACGCCCATGGTGCGTTCGGTGCTGGGCGACAACCTCGAGCAGGCCATCGCCAATATCCCGGTGGGCCGGCTCGGGGACCCTCAATTCGTCGCGAGCTGGTGGTGGTGCTGCTGGCTGGCCCCAAGGCGGCCTTCGTCAATGGCGCCTGCTGGGACGTCAACGGCGGGATCTACATGAGGTAATGCCAATGGAGACTCCCCAAGCGCGCCTGACGCTGACCATCGACGAACGCATCGACGAGCCTGGCAACATCGCCAGAGTGCGGCTGTGCGCCGCCGACGGCGCCCCGCTGCCGCCGTTCACCGCCGGTGCCCACCTGGACGTGCACATCCGCGACGCCGACATCGACCTGTGGCGACAGTACTCGCTCTGCTCGGACCCGGCCGAGACCGCCTTCTACGAGATCGGCGTGTTGCGTGACCCCAACAGTCGTGGCGGCTCCGAGACCCTGCACCGGATCGTGCGAACCGGCGGCACCCTCGAGGTCGAGGGGCCGAAGAACCACTTCCCGTTGAACGAGGCGGCGCCTCAGAGCCTGCTGTTCGGTGGTGGCATCGGGGTGACACCGATGATCGCCATGGCCCGGCGGCTGCGCGCGCTGGGGCAGGACTTCACGCTGCACTACTGCACCCGCTCGCGGGAGGTCACCGCCTTCCGCGATGCGCTGGCGGCCGCCGGTCTGGCCGAGGCCGTGGTCTATCACCCGACGACGACCCGGCGACCCGGCTCGATCTGGATGCCGTGCTGGCCGAGGCCGATGCCGGGGTCAACGTCTATGTGTGCGGCCCGCAGGGCTTCATGGACTGGGTGATCGGCCGCGCCGGTGCCTTCGGTATCGATGATGCTCGCATTCACCGGGAGTTCTTCTCCGCCGACGTCGACGTCTCGGGCGAGGCCTTCGAGGTGGTCGCCGAACGCTCCGGTGTCACCGTCAGCGTGGGCGCCGAGGACACCATCGCCAAGGCGCTGGCGCGAGCCGGGGTCGAGGTCGAGGTGAAGTGCGAGGAGGGCGTGTGCGGTACCTGCGTGACCGACGTCCTCGATGGCGAGATCGATCACCGCGACCACTTTCTCACCGCCGACGAGCGCGAGGATGGCGACCAGATGTGCGTCTGCTGTTCCCGGGCCCGAGGCAAGCGGCTCGTTCTCGACCTCTGAATCCACAAAAGGAACACAACAATGCCAACCGTTCACGTCTACATGATCGGGGACGCACCCCGAATCAGAAGGAATCCCTGATCCGCCAGGTGACCGATGCCGTGGCGGACTCTCTCCAGGCGCCGCCGGCCAACGTGCGCGTGATCATCAGCGAGATTCCCAAGAGCGACTATGGCATCGGCGGCGAGACCGCCGAGCGCCTGGGCCGCTGACAAGCGTCTGACGACCGCAACGGAGCATCGCCGATGAGTTTCGATACGAGAGATTTCCGCAGTGCGCTGGGCAAGTTCGCCACCGGGGTGACGGTGGTCACCGCACGCGATGGCGAAGAGGACCACGGTGTGACCGCCAGCAGCTTCAACTCGGTGTCGATGGATCCGCCGCTGATCCTGTGGAGCATCGACAAGGGTGCCTACAGTCTCGATGTCTACCGCCATGCCGAACACTTCGTGGTCAACGTGCTCGGTAACGAGCAGGTGGATATCTCCAACCGTTTCGCCCGGCGCGGCGAGGACAAGTTCGCCGGCATCGCCACCGCCCCGGGCCTGGGTGGCGTCGCCCGGGTGACCGGGGCCGCGGCACATTTCGAATGCCGGACCTGGAACGTCTACGAGGGCGGCGATCACCTGATCATCGTCGGCGAAGTGCTGCGCTACGCCTACCGCAACGAGGGCAGCGCCCTGGTCTTCCACAACGGCCGCTACGCCGTGCCCGAGCCGCATCCGCTGATGCTCGACGTCGGCGAACCGACGGAGATGGGTGGCCGGCTGGGCCGGCACCTGCTCTACCTGATGCGCCAGGCGCTGGCTGCCTACCGGGGGGATTTCTACCCACGGCTCGCCAGCCTTGGCGTCAACGACAACGAGTGGCGCGTGTTGACGCTGCTCGCCGACGGCGGGCCGCTGAGCGCAGAGGTGCTGGCACGGCGCGTGTCGCAACCGCTTGCTGAGTTCGAGGACACCCTCGCGATACTCGGCGAACGGGCGCTTTTGAGCGTGGATGCGCCCGCAACGTCCATCTCACCGAGACCGGGCAGACGCTGGCGCTGCGCCTGCTGGCGATGGCCGACGACTACGAGCGGCGGCTGTTCGAGAGCCTGGCAGCGGATGAAGTCGACGCCCTCAAGTCGGGGCTGGGGCGCGTGATCGAGCGTCTCGGCGCCCCTTCGTGACCGCTCAGGGCGAGAGGTCAAGGAGCAAGCAAGCCACGCAAATCCAGTAAGACAAGTAAGCCAAACCAGATAAGCCAGACAAGGAGACCGACCATGTCGGACGTAACGAAGGCTGAAGTGAACGCCCTGGTGGCACGTATCGAGACGCTGGAGGCCGAGGCCGAGATCCGCCGCCTGCAGGCGCGCTACATGTTCCTCTGCGACACCCCGATTCCCGAGTACGGGGTGACCAGCGACGCCGAACGCATCGATCGGATCATGGCGCTGTATACCGAGGATGCGGTCTGGGAAGGCGTCGGCGAGTACTACGACGACCAGTTCGGGCGCGCCGAGGGCGCAGCGGCGATCCGGCGGCACTTCGAGGGCTTCTGGAAGCCGGACGCGGACCCCAAGCTGCTGCTCAACGTCCACTATCTGACCTCGGAGCAGATCCATGTGCGCGGCGACGTCGCCGAAGGCCAGTGGGTCCACTGCCAGCCCTGGATCTTCTCCAACGGCAAGGCGCTGCTGCGCTCGTCGCGGCTCAACAATGCGTTTCGCAAGGAGCCCGACGGGCAGTGGAAGATCACCCGCACGCGCACCGAGAACGTCTTCGTGGCACCGCTGCAGGAAGGCTGGGCGACGGACTATCCCAGTGAATCGGTGCTGCTCAAGGAGTGAGGAGGCGTCATGGCGCACGATTTCGTGTACACGGCCAACCCGGCGCGCATCCTGTTCGGGCCCGGCGGCCAGGCCCGGATCGCCGACGAAATACGCCGCTTGGCGTGCCGCCGAGCGCTGGTGCTCTCCACGCCCACCCGTCGCGATGCGGCGCTTGCGCTCCAGGCCCGGCTCGGCGAGCTGAGCGTGGGGGTGTTCAGCGAGGCCGCCATGCACACCCCGGTAGCCGTGACCGAGCGCGCCATGGCGGCGTTCGCGCAGGTCGATGCCGATTGTGTCGTGGCGCTGGGCGGCGGCTCCACCGTGGGCCTGGCCAAGGCGATCGCCCACCGCAACGACGCCCCGCAGATCGTGGTGGCGACCACCTACGCCGGCTCCGAGGTCACGCCGATCCTGGGGCAGACCGAGAACGGCGTGAAGACCACGCTCAAGGGCCCCGGCATCCTGCCCGAGGTAGTGATCTATGACGCCGAACTCACCCTCGAGCTGCCGCCGGCGATCAGCGTGACCAGCGGTCTGAATGCCATGGCGCACGCGGTGGAGGGGCTCTATGCCCGCGACCGCAACCCGCTGACCGGGCTGATGGCCGTGGCGGGGCTCGACAGCCTGAAGCGGGCGCTGCCGGCGATCGTCGCTCGACCACACGATCTGGAGGCGCGCAGCGACGCGCTCTACGGCGCCTGGCTGTGCGGCAGCGTGCTGGGCAGCGTGGGCATGTCGCTGCACCACAAGCTGTGCCACACCCTGGGTGGCAGCTTCGATCTGCCCCACGCCGAGACCCACGCCGTCCTGCTGCCGCACACCGCTGCCTACAACGCCCGGGCGGCGGCCGATGTCCTGGCGCCGGCGGCACGTCTGTTCGGTGGCGAGCTGGGCGGCGGGCTGCACGACTTCGCCGCCGGCCTGGGCGCGCCGCTGACCCTCGCGGCCCTGGGGCTGCGCGAGTCCGACCTGGACCGCGCGGCCGAGCTGGCGGTCATGAATCCCTACTGGAATCCGCGCCCCATCGAGCGCGACGCCATCCGCGAGCTGTTGGGCCGTGCCTGGCGTGGCGAGGGCCCGGCCTAGAGGCGCGATGACGTATCGAGGCCCTGGCACCGGGCCGACAAGGAGGAGTGAGCATGCCCCGGATCGACTACTTCACCGAAGCCAACTCCGTCGAGGCGGTCAATGCGCGTATGGGCGAGGCGACCGACCCGCGGCTGCGCGAGGTCATGGCGGCGCTGGTTCGCCACCTGCACGGGTTCGTCAAGGAGGTCGGGCTGACCCAGCAGGAATGGGAGGTCGCGATCGACTTTCTGACCCGCACTGGCCAGCTGTGCGACGCCCAGCGCCAGGAGTTCATCCTGCTCTCCGATACCCTTGGCGTCTCCATGCTGGTGGATGCGCTCGCGCATCGCCGTCCGGCGGGCGCCACCGAAAACACTGTCTTCGGCCCCTTCCATGTGGACGGGGCGCCGGAACTGCCCATGGGCAGCTGTATCTCGCTCGATGGCAAGGGTGAGTCGTGCCGCTACACGGGGCGCGTGCTCGATCTCGAGGGCCAGCCCATCGCCGGGGCGCGGATCGATGTCTGGTCGGACAACAGCGACGGCTTCTATGACGTTCAGCAGCCCGGCCAGCAGCCGACATGGAACAACCGCGGCGTGTTCGTCACCGGCCCCGATGGCCGCTACGACTTCGTCGGCATCAAGCCGGTCTCCTATCCGATCCCCGACGACGGCCCGGTCGGCAACCTGACCCGACTCTCGGGCGCCATCCCTGGCGCCCGGCCCATATGCACTTCCTGCTCACCCACCCGGACTACGAACGCATCGTCACCCATCTCTTCGTGGCCGGTGACGACTACCTGGCCTCGGATGCGTGTTCGGGGTCAAGGCCTCGTTGATCGTGGCCTACCGGACGGTGAGCCAGGGCGATACCGAGTGGGAGGCGGCGGCCGACTTCGTGATGGTGAAGCGCCCGCCGCTGAGCGGTGCCGGGGCACCGGCCGACGACAGCGCGAGCGCGTTCAGGCGACTCGAGGTGAGGCCTCGGGGGTACGCTGTTGAATTTTTATAACCTTCTGTTTTGAAAGAAATTATTGGTTCCAATTTGGGATAACGTCGAGGCGCGCTGCGGGGCTAGCATGACACTCGAAGCGTTGCGTGTTCCTACAATCATAATGACGAAGGCACAACCATGAACGTCACTTCCTCCCCCACGACGGAGCTCAGGCGTGGCGCCCTGGGCGTCGGTTTCATCATCTTTTTCGTGGTTTCCGCCGCGAGTCCCTTCAGCGTGCTGGCGGGCGGCTTCCCCATTGGCATCATGCTCGGCAACGGTGCCGGGACGCCGTCGCTCATTCTGATCGTTCTCGCGATACTCCTGGTGTTCTCGGTGGGCTACACCACCATGGCTCGGCACGTGACCGACGCCGGCGGCTTCTATGCCTTCTCGACCCGGGGCCTGGGGCCCATCCTCGGCGGTGCGGTCGGTGGGCTGGCCCTGTTCGCCTACAACATCCTGCAGATCGGACTCTATGGTATGTTCGGCGGCGTCGCCGCCGGCACTCTGGAGGCGTTCTTCGGCCTCTCGCTGCCGTGGTGGCTCTGCTCGCTGCTGGCGATGGCGAGTATCTCCGCCTTCGGCTATCGCAAGATCGATCTCTCCGCCAAGGTGCTGTGCTTCATCGTCATGGCTGAGTATTGCGTCATCCTGATCCTGGATATCGCGATCCTCTCCAGTGGCGGGGCGCACGGCGTGGACTTTGCCTCGTTCCAGGCCAAGAGCGTGTTGAGCGGCTCCCCGGCGATCGGGCTGCTGTTCTGTTTCGCGGCTTTCATCGGCTTCGAGGCGACCACCATCTATGGCGAGGAGGCGAAGAACCCGCGGCGCGATATCCCCCTGGCGACCTACGCCTCGATCCTGCTGATCGGCTTTTTCTACACCTTTTCCATCTGGGCCATGATCGTCGGCGTGGGGTCAGACCGGGTGGTGGAGACGCTCATCCAGCTCAAGGACCCGACGGTGCTGATCTACGGCCTGGCCGATCACTATGTCGGCAGTGGCCTGACCCAGATCGCGCGAGTGCTGTTTCTGGTCAGCATCTACGCCGGGCTGCTGGCGTTTCACAACTCGGCGGCACGCTACTTCTATGCCATTGGGCGTGACGGCCTGCTGCCCGCGGCCCTGGGGCGCACGCATCCGCGGCATCAGAGCCCCTACGTCGGCTCCCTGGTCCAGACGCTGATCGCCGGTGCCGCGGTGCTGATCTTCGCCGCTTTCGGCAGTGACCCGATCCTCGAGCTGTTCGCCTGGTTCTCGAGCCTGGCGGCGCTGTCGCTGATCTTGCTGATGGCACTCACCTCGCTGGCGGTGGCGTGCTACTTCCGGCGCCATCCCGAGCTCGGTGTGGGGGTGTGGCGCGGGCGTCCCTGCCGCTTTTCGCATGTGCGCTGCTGCTGGGCGTGATGGTCATCGCGGTGGCCCATTTCGACGTGCTGACCGGGTCGAGCAAGTTGCTCTCCTACGCGCTCTGCCTGCTCATCGTCGTGGCTCTCACCGTCGGCGGCTGGATGGCGATGCGACTGCGTCGGGCCGAGCCGGAGCGTTTTTCACAGCTCGGCCTCCATCGCATCTAGGCCGGCGACACCCGTGACAACGACAACCACCAGGAGAATCGTGATGCATGACTATCGACTCGTGATCGACGGCGAGCAGGTGGCCGGGGAGGAGGGGCGCTTCGCGGTGATCGATCCGGCCAGCGGTAGCGCCTTCGCCGAGTGCCCGGCGGGCTCTCTTGCCCAGTTGGATCGCGCTGTGGCCGCCGCCCGTGCCGCCTTCGGCGCCTGGCAGGCCCACAGCCACGCGCAGCGCTGCGAGGCGCTCGGCCGCATCGCCGACGACATCGAGCGCGAGGCCGACGAGCTGGCACGGCTGATCGTGCGCGAGCAGGGCAAGCCGCTGGCGCTGGCGCACGCGGAGATCGGCGGCGGGGTGGCCTGGACGCGCTATGCGGCGAGCCAGCAGATTCCGGTGGAGACGATCGAACGGTCACCGACCCAGCAGATCGAGCTGCACCATCGTCCGGTGGGGGTGGTGGCCTCGATCACGCCGTGGAACTGGCCCTTCATGATCGCCGTATGGCATCTGATGCCAGCGCTGCGGGCGGGCAACTGCGTGGTCAGCAAGCCCTCCAGTCTGACCCCGCTGAGCACCCTGCGGCTGGTCGAGATCATCGCCCGTCATGTGCCCCGCGGTGTGATCAACGGGGTCACCGGCGGGCACGGCTTCGGCGGTGCCATCACCGCGCATCCGGGCATCGACAAGATCGTCTTCACCGGCTCCACCGCGACCGGGCAGCGGGTGATGCAGGCCGCGGCCGGCAATCTCAAGCGCCTGACCCTGGAGCTGGGCGGCAACGACGCCGCCATCGTGCTGCCGGAGACGCCAGTGGCGGCGGTGGCCGAGGAGATCTTTCAGGCCGCCTTTCTCAACATGGGGCAGACCTGCGCGGCGCTGAAGCGGCTCTACGTGCACGAATCCCAGTATCGCGAACTCGCCGAGGCGCTGGCCGACATTGCGCGGCGCCAGGTAGTCGGCGATGGCCTGGAGGCGGGCGTGACCTTCGGCCCGCTGCAGAACGCCGACCAGCTCAGGCTGGTATGTGAGCTGGTCGACGACGCCCGCACCCAGGGGGCCGAGGTGCTGTGCGGTGGCGCGCGCCTGGACCGTCCTGGCTTCTTCTATCCGCCGACCATCGTCATCGGCGTCAACGACGGCCAGCGGCTGGTGGACGAGGAGCAGTTCGGCCCGGTGCTGCCGCTGATCGCCTATACCGACGTCGAGGATGCCCTGCGCCGCGCCAACGCCTCGTCGATGGGGCTGGGCGGCTCGGTTTGGGGGGGCGACGAAGCCCATGCCCAGGCTATCGCCAATCGCCTGGAGAGCGGTGTGGCGTGGGTCAACTGTCATGCTCAGATTCAGCCCAACACCCCCTTCGGCGGCTGCAAGATGTCCGGCTTCGGGGTCGAGTTCGGCTTGCAGGGACTGCTCGAGTTCACCACGCCGCAGCTGCGCTTCACGCGGTCGCTGCCGGCTCCGGTGGCGAGCTGAGCGGTGCGCGTCGACGACTTCACCCAGACAGCGGGAGAGACCATGTATGACCACTATCGCACGGCAGAGAAGAAGTTCTGGCACCCGATGAACTCGTCGGCGCCGGCCAATCAGGGCAGACGGCTGGTGATCGCCCGGGGTGACGGCAACTATGTCACCGATATCGATGGCCAGCGCATGCTCGACGGCGTCGGCGGGCTGTGGAACGTCAACGTCGGCCACAACCGCCCAGAGGTCAAGGCGGCGATCGCGGCGCAGCTCGATGAGCTGGCCTACTACCAGACCTTCGATGGCATCGCTCACCCGCGAGTGTTCGATCTGGCCGAGCGTCTGACCGCGATGTTCGACCAGGAGCAGATGACCCGGGTGTTATTCAACTCCGGCGGCTCCGACGCGGTCGAGACGGCGCTGAAGATGGCGCGCCAGTACTGGGTCGCCGCTGGCCAGCCCGGGCGCACCCGATTCTTGTCGCTGCGCAACGGCTACCACGGCGTCCACGTGGGCGGTACCTCGGTGGGCGGCAACGGTGTCTATCACTACAACCATGGCCAGCTGCTGGCGGGTTGTCATCACCTCGATACCCCCTGGCTCTACCGCAACCCCTGGGACTGTCGCGACCCGGCGGCGTTGACAGCGCACTGCATCCACCAGCTCGAAGCGCAGATCGACTTTCTCGGTGCCGGCACCATCGCCGCCTTCATCGCCGAACCGGTGCAGGGTGCCGGCGGCGTCATCGTGCCCCCGGCGGACTACTGGCCGCGCCTGCGCGAGGTGTGCGACCGCCATGACATCCTGCTGATCGCCGACGAGGTGGTCACCGGCTTCGGTCGCACCGGCAGTCTGCTGGGCAGCCGCGGTTGGGGCGTGGCGCCGGACATCCTGTGTCTGGCCAAGGGCATCTCGGCGGGCTATATCCCGCTCGGCGCGACGGTATTCAACCGGCGGGTCGCCGACACCATCGAGCACGCGCCCGGTTTCGCCAACGTCATCATGCATGGCTACACCTACAGCGGGCATCCCACCGCCTGCGCCGCGGCCCTGGCGGTACTCGACATCGTCGAGCGCGAGGCGCTGCCGGATAACGCCGCCCGGGTGGGAGCGCAACTGATCGAGCAACTCAAGCCACTGAGCGAACGCTTCGCGACCCTTGGCGAGGTGCGTGGCAAGGGGCTGATGATCGCCCTCGATCTGGTGGCCGACAAGCGCACCCGGCAGCCGCTCGACCCGTCCGAGGGGTACGCGGCCCGCGTCGCCGATGAGGCGCGCAAGGAGGGGGTGCTGGTACGCCCGGTGGGCAGCAAGATCATCCTCTCGCCGCCGTTGACGCTGACCGCCGACGAAGCCGGTCTGATCGTTCGGGCGCTGGAAACGGCACTGGCGCGCCAGGCCTGAGCGCCGCCGCGGGGGCTCCCGGCACCCCGCGGCGGCGATGCAGCGAACAACAACAGTGATAACAACAACAGTGATAGGAAGAGACCATGACCGTACACAAGAGGCGCCGGCTCGCCGGCGGCTGCGCCGCGCTGGGCCTGGCCCTGGCGCCGATCGGTAGCGCCCAGGCCTACGAGCTGCTGGCGAGCCCCAAGGGGGCGTTGAACCTGGACGTCACGGCCGTCCACGGCTGGATGGATAGCCGCAAGAACTACGCCGGCCGCGACGGCGGCAGTACCTGGCGCGAGGGTTATATCAAGTATGGTTTCAGCGGCCATCGGACCCTGGGCGACAGCGGCGAGCTCTACGGTGCGCTCGACTGGGTCAGCTCCGCGACCTGGGGCGACGGCGATGCCGGTGGCAACAGTCTGGGCTCGGAGCGGCGTACCTCGCTCGAAGAGGCCTACCTGGGGTGGCGTTCGGGCGATCGCTTTCCCTTTCTCGGCACGAACGGGCTGGATCTCTCCGCCGGTCGGCAGGTGGTCCAGCTCGGCCGGGGGTTCATCATCAACGACGATGGCTTGAATCTCGGCAAGGGGCCGGCCGGGGGCGCCCTCGACCGGGGTGGCGCCTACTACCTGGCACCGCGGCACGCCTTCGCGCGCACCGCAGTGGCGCGTATCGGAGGCGAGGAGGGCCTGCATGGCACCGCCGCCTGGCTCGAGTCGGACAACCGGGCCCAGGCCGATACCGAGCTGCTCGCCGGTACCCTCGACTACACCGGCGAGGCGGGTACCGTCGGTCTGACCGCGGTGCACGGTCTCGATGTCAACGACCGCTGGGCCAACGAGTTCACCCGCCAGCGCGATGGCATGAACGTCTACAGCCTGCGTGGAGAGAGCGATCTGGGGGTCGAGAATGCCGCCTTTGCCGCCGAATACGCGCGCCAGTACAAGCGCAGCGGCAGCCAAAGCGCCTGGTACGCCGAGGCCAGCTACACCTTTGCCGAACTCGCCTGGACACCGACCCTGACCTACCGCTACACCCGCTACGCTGCAGATTGGGACTCGCTGTTCACCGGCCAGAACAGTCCCGAACTGGGCACTTGGTTCCAGGGCGAGGTGGCGGCCAACTACGCCGGTATCTTCGCGCGCAACACGGCTATCCAGCATCTCGGCCTGCGCTTGCAACCGACGCAGCGTCTGAGCCTAGGGGCACTGTTTTTCGACTTCACTACCCTGAAACGCCGCGATACGCGTAATCTGGATGCCCGGGAGCTGGACCTGTACGCGAGCTGGATGGCGACCGAACATATCGCCATCAGCCCTCTGGTGGGCTTCTACACACCCGACAAGAGCGCCGCCGAAGGGGGCAGCCAGGTCGGGGGTAACGGCACCAACGTCTATGCGCAGCTGGTACTGGCCGCGTTCTTCTAGACGGGCGCCGCGGGCGGTGCCCGCTCGACGGGCTTGACCTCGGCAGCGCCGCGAACGCGGCGCGCTCAGGGGGTAGGTATGCGATACGAGGTGCGTTCCTTCCAGGATTCCCAGCAGCATGCGGCGGCGATCAGCGGCTGGCAGCAGGTCTACGACCAGCTCGGGGCCGGACGTCTCAGGAGTGAACTGCTGCTGGTCTCGGGCGAGCGCTTCCAGCTCTTCCACGAAGTGCTCGACAAACGCGTGGTGCAGTATGGTCAGGCACCGCGGCAGCGCTTCTGCGTCTCTTTCTCCACCGCCAAGATGCCGGTCATCCAGGGCTGCAAGGTCGGCGCCAATAGCATTTTGCTGCTGCGCGATGGCGAGGAGTTCATGCTGCACGCGCCGGAAGGCATGGCGTTTCTGTCGCTGAGTGTCGATATCGAACGCTTCAGTCGCCTGGCCGAGATCGAGCTGGGCAGTGCCCAGTTCGCGCGCATGGCGGGGCTACCGGGGCTCGAAGTGCCGCAGGGGCTGTTGAAGTCGATCAAGCTGGATATCTTCCGTCACGTCGCCGGCCTCGGTCGGCGCGGGGTGGACGCCGATGGCCTGCGCGAAAAGCATATCGAGGAGGCGCTGATGACGCTGCTGCTCGATCTGCTGCTGCAGGCCAGCGGCGAGCGACGGCGTCACGAACTCGCGGTGAGTTCGTACATCGTGCGGCGCAGCCAGGAGCTGATGCTGGCCGACACGGAACGGCCCCCCAGCGTGCTCGATCTGTGCGAGCGCCTGCATGTCAGCCGCCGCACGCTGCAGAACAGTTTCCAGCGGGTCGTGGGCATGCGCCCGGTGGCGTTTTTGCGCAGCATTCGGCTCAACGCCGTGCGCCGCCGGCTGATGAGTGCCACAGCGGATGATCTGACGGTGAGCGATGTGGCTCACGACCTGGGCTTCCGCCATCTCAGCCACTTCTCGGCGAGCTATCACGAGCTGTTCGGCGAATACCCCTCCGAAACCCTCCAGCGGGCCTGACCCGAGTACCGGATGCGCAGGGCGACTGCGCCGACGAGTCGCGGTTGTGCGCCTTGGGGTGGCTTTTGTGGGACAGGCGATATGCTAGACTATTCAACTATTTTATCGCCCTGGAGCGCCCTCGCATGGTCGACAAGGATGAGCTGGCTTCTTCCTTCTTTCCGCTCTCCGATGAGTATCGCGCTCAGGATTTCCCGCTCTACTGGGTCGCGCGGCTGAACGCGAAGTACAGCGCCGAAGTGGACGCGCTGCTCAAGCCCCACGGGTTGAGTTCGTCCAAGTGGCGGGTGCTGATCATCCTCCACGAGCAGGGGCGCATGAGCATGTCCGACATCGCCACCCACGTCGTGGCCAAGCTCTCCACGGTGACCAAGATCGTCTACAAGATGCAGGAAGCGGGGCTGCTCGAGACCGCGCCCTCGCCACAGGATGGCCGGGTCACCGAGGTCGCGCTGACAGCCGAGGGGGAAGCCAAGCTGGCGGTGGCCAGGGAGCTCACCGCGCGGGTGGTGGAGAAGGCGTTCGACGGCCTGGGGAAAACGGAGATCGTCTTCGTCAACCAGTGCCTGAGCAAGATGTTCCGCAACCTCAACGCCCGCTGATGCCGCTTCACGCTTGACGTACCTCGCGTCTGACGTACCTTGCGCCTGACGTTACCTCACGCTGACACTACCTCGCACCCGGGCCGATCCTCCGGGCCGGCCCGCATTGCCGATATTGCCGATTCGGGATAACGCCTGCGCGCGTCCTGTGCCTAGGCTGAGCGCCATCACAATCACAATGATCGAGGTGCATCATGCGCCAGGCTGGGAAGCGCGAAGGCGCGGTGTTGCTCTTGGGCAGCAGTTTGACCATCGTCGGTTCGGTGATGGTGGCGCCGGTGCTGCCCAAGATGATGGCGGAATTCGCGCCCACCCATCCGCATGCCGACCTCTGGGTGCCGCTCGCCATCACTGGGCCGGCGCTGGCGATCGCGCTGTTTGCACCGGTGGCCGGCTGGCTGGCGGATCGTGTCGGGCGCAAGCCGATGCTGGTGGTCGCGACCCTGCTCTACGCTCTCCTGGGCGCGTTGCCGGCACAGCTCGAGGCGCTGATGGGCCTGGTCGCCGCGCGGCTGGCGTTCGGCGTGGCCGAGGCCATGGTCATGACCGGCTGTTCGACCCTGATCGCCGACTACTGGCACGGCGAGCAGCGCCTGCGCTACGTCAATCGCCAGGTGGTGACCATCGGCTTCGTCGGTGCCCTGTTCTTCGTCGCCGGCGGTGTACTCGGCGAATCCTCCTGGCGTACCCCTTTCTATCTCTATCTGCTGCCGCTGCTGCTGGTGCCGTTCATGCTGCGCATCCTGTGGGAGCCGTCGCTGGTGCAGCAGCAGGCGCTCGATCAGGCGCGCGGCACGGACCGTGTGGACCGGGTCGCGCTGTTGGCCGGCTGCGTCCTGATCGCCGTGGGCATGGTGCTGTGCTTCGTCGTCACCATCCAGACGCCGGTGATCCTGGTCGGCCTGGGCGTGACATCGAGCACCCTGATCGGATTGGGCGCCGGGTGGGCGCTGCTCGCCTCGCTGCTGGGGGCGCTGCTGTGGCCCTGGGCGCGGCGGGCACTGGGGCTGCACGGCTGCAATGGGCTGCTGTTGCTGCTGCTCGCCGCTGGGCTATGGATACTCGTCGAGGCGCCCGACTATACGAGCGTGCTGCTGGCAGTGACCCTCCACGGGATCGGCGCCGGCATGCTGGTGCCCAACGCCATGGCGCCGGTGATGAACGCCCTGACACCCAGGACCCGCGGTCGGGGAATGGGCCTGTTCACCGGTTGTCTGTACATCGGCCAGTTCGTCAGTCCGCTGGTGGTGGGGCTGGCAGCGAGTCTCGGCGGCGATCTGCGGCGCGGCATTCTGCTGCTCGCCGCGCTCGCGGTGCTCTACGCCGTGGGCTGGATCAGTGTTGCACTGCGTGGACGTGCGAGTCTGGCTACCTCCCGACACGGCCAACCCCCTCTCTGAGCTGGAGACCTGACCATGATGTCCGACATTCATCGTCTTCTGGACACCCACGATGGGGTGGCTCTCGGCTACTGTGTGCGCATGGGTGAGATATCGAGCACACAGCTGGTGGAGGCAGTCATCGAGCGTCTCGAAAGCGTCGAACCGCAGCTCAACGCGGTGGTCGAGCGGCGCTACGACAGCGCCCGTGAATGTAGCCGCCGGCCCGTGGATGTCACGCAGCCGTTTGCCGGCGTGCCGACGTTGATCAAGGATCTCTTCGCACCGCTCGAAGGCGCGCTGATGACCCAGGGCTCACGCGCCCTCGATGCAGTACCCGCGCCGTTCGACGACGAGCTGGTGGCGCGCCTGCGCCGAGCTGGCTGCGTGCCGCTGGGGACCACCACCTCACCCGAATTCGGCACCTCCTATACCACCGAGTCGAGCCGCCACGGCGCCACCCGTAACCCCTGGGACCCGGAGCGCAGCGCCGGCGGTTCCAGCGGCGGGGCGGCGGCGCTGGTGGCCGCTCGGGTGGTGCCCTTCGCCCACGGCAACGACGGCGGCGGTTCGCTACGCGTGCCTGCTTCCTGCTGCGGCGTGTTCGGATTCAAGCCGAGCCGCGGGCTGATGCCGGCGGGCCCGATGGTTGGCGAGGGCTGGGGCGGCCTGGCCGTCGCCCATGCCATTACCCTCAGCGTACGTGACAGCGCGGCGCTGCTCGACGCCACTGCGGGCGCCGATCTCGGCGCGCCCTATGCGGCACCGACGACACCGATGAGCTATCTGGCGGCGACCGAGCGTGACCCCGGAGCGCTGCGCATCGGGCTGATCGAAGGCCCGGCGCTGGCCCCGGAGGCCGCCAGCGTCGCGCGCCAGAGCGCAGCGCTGTGCGAGTCGCTGGGGCATCGCGTCGAATCGGTCACGCTGCCGCTCGACTGGGAGACGTTCTACCACCGCTGCTTCGACATCATCGGCCCCAGCACCCGCGAGACCCTGGACACCCTAGGCAAGATGCGTGGCGCGCCCATCGACGAGCAACTGCTGGAGCCGCGCACCCGGGTGATGCTGCGCGAGCGCGGGCATCTGGATGCCACCCGTTACATCGCCGCGATCAACGATATGCACGCGCTGGGCCGGCGGTTGGCGGCGCTCATGCAGCAGTTCGACGTGCTGCTGTCGCCGACCCTGGCCCGCCAGCCGCCGCGCATCGGCGAGCTCGACGCCTTCGACGAGCGGCTCTCGCTGGCCGAGATCATCGACGCCTTCCACGGCTACTGCCCCTTCACCGCGCTGTTCAACGCCACCGGGCAGCCGGCGATGTCATTGCCGCTCTACTGGACCGAGGCCGGGCTGCCGTTGGGTACCCATTTCGCCGGGCGCTTCGGCGAGGAGAGCCTGCTGCTCTCGCTCGCCGCCCAGCTCGAACGCGCCCGCCCCTGGGCCGGAAAGCGGCCGCCGATTCGCGCGGGGGCGAGGTAGCTGGCGGCGCGGCACATTACCAGTACACTGGGGGCCTGATTTTGCTACTGGCCAGGAGAAAACCCCACGTCATGGGTCGTGCGCAGCCGCGTTACATCGAGATTCAGCAGCACCTCAAGGCGCAGATCCAGAGCGGCGCCTGGCCAGCGAACCATCGTATTCCGCCGGAGGAGCAACTAGCGCGAGACTTCGGCGTCAGCCGCATGACCGCCAACAAGGCGATCCGTGACCTGGTGCAGCAGCAGGGGTTCCTGGTGCGTCAGTCGGGGGTCGGCACGTTCGTTACCGATCTCAAGGCGGAGTCTTCGCTGATCGAGGTACACAACATCGCCGATGAAGTGCGCGCTCGGGGGCATGCCTACGCCTGCGACGTGCTCGCCAGCGAGGCTCTCGACGCCGATGACGAGGTCGCATCCAGGCTCGGCGTGCGTTTGGGCGCGCGGGTGTTCCATACCCTGATCGTACACCGCGAGAATGATGTTCCGATCCAACTGGAGAGCCGCTTCGTCAATCCGCGCTGGGTGCCGGACTACCTGGATACCGACTTCGCTCGTCACACCCCCAACGAGGTGCTGGTTGCGGCCTGCCCGATCAGCGATGTCGAGCATGTGGTCGAGGCGGTGCTGGTCGACGCCACGACCGCACGCCACCTGGACATCGATACCGCGCGGCCTTGTCTGAGCCTGACCCGGCGTACCTGGTCCGGCGACCACCTGGTGAGCTACGCCCGCCTGATCCACCCCGGCGAGCGCTACAAACTGCGCTCGTCGGTGCATCGCCACTCGGCCTGAGCGCGTTTGTTCAGGCGGCGCCCAGCACCTGAATCGCGTAGCCGGTGGGGATCGCCAGGGTCAGGCTCAGCGCCACGCGTAGAAACCAGATGATTACGATGCGCCCGACGTCGAGTGGAATGCGCGTGGACAGGATGCAAGGGATCGATGCGGAGAAGAACAGCACCCCGGAGACCGACACCACGCCGGCGCTGAAGCGTGCGACGAACTCGGCATCGCTCATCAATAGTGGCGGCAGAAACATCTCGGCCAGCCCCGCCGCCGAGGCTTGTGCCAGCGCCACCCCCTCGCTCAGCCCCCAGGGTGCGACCACCGGATAGAAGATCCAGCCCAGCCAGTCGAATACCGGGGTGTACTTGGCCAGCAGCAGGCCGATCAGCCCTACCGAAAGGATCGACGGCAGAATGCTGATCGCCATCACCAGCCCCTCGCGCAGGTTGAGCCATACGCTCTGCGCCAGACTCGGCGCCGCGCGTGCCACGCTCAGCCCTCTCTCAGTGCGGTCGCCCAGCGCCGGCCGGCGGCAATGTCCGGCTCGGCTTCGTGCTTGTTATCGTCCAGTCGCGACAGTGGCGGCAGGCGCACGGTGACCGCCGTCACCGTGAAGGTGATCAGCAGTGTCAGCCAGAAATAGAGATTCCAGATCGCCATCAGATCGAGCGTCTTGGCGACGATGATCATGAAGGTCGCCGAGACGGTCGAGAAACCGGTAGCGATGATCGCCGCTTCGCGCGCCGAGTACTGGCCCGCCTGATAGACCCGGTTGGTGATCAACAGCCCGATCGAGTAGCTGCCGACGAACGAGGCCACGGCGTCGATCGCCGAACGCCCCGGCGTGCGCCAGATCGGGCGCATCACCGGCTGCACTAGCACGCCGATGAACTCCAGCAGCCCATAGCCGATCAGGAGCGCCAGAAAGACCGCCCCGATCGGCACGATCAGCCCCACCGGAATGACCAGCTTGTCGAACAGAAACGGCAGCATGTCCGGCTGTTGCAGGAAGGCCGGGCCGGCGCCGCTCAGCGCCAGCAGTGCGACCGGTACGCCGAGCCACTTGAGCAGGGTGAAGACCAGATCGGTGCGGCTGCGACGCCAGTTTCCGGTGTAGATCGGGTAGAGCGACCAGCGACGATCAGGGTCAGGGCGTAGAAGCCGCTGGCCTCGCCCAAGGCGGCGCGAGCGGCGTGAACCAGGTGATCAAGCAGGATCGTGTGGCGCCCAGCCAGGGTGACGGGCACGAAGAAGATCACGATGCCTAGCGTGCTGGGGAGCAGCAGTTTGGCCAGGGTTGGCCACTGATCGCGCCAGGGCGGGAGGCGGAAGTCGAGCGGGAAGCGGGCATGCGGTTACCTGCACGGTATCGATGTCATTGTTCGAGAGAAGGCGAGGCAATGCCGTCGGTGTAAGCGATGGCTGCCTTAATGTATATACATAATGGCAGACCCGACTGTCACCCATCACGCTGGACAGAGCGCCTAGACTTTGGTCGTGCCTAGACATCCGATAATGACGAATTACAACCTATTAATATTTAAATATCAGTTACTTGAAACTTATATTCGAGCTCGTTTCGATGTCTGTGATCGGCGTCGTCAGGGGGTGGGCTTGACGCCATCCAAGAAGTCGGCAAATGTATATACAAATTCCGAAAACCGGATGCCGACATGTCTCATGCCTCCGCGCTCTGGCGCAACGTGACCCTATTCGATGGCCTGCGTACCCATGACGCCCCCATGGCGGTACTGGTGCGCGACGGCAAGATCGCCGAAGTGATGCCGATGACGGTGCTGTCGCCTGAGATCGAGCGCGGCAGCCGCCTGTGCGGGGAGGGGGGCGTGCTCACGCCGGGGCTGATCGATTGCCATACCCATCTGGTATTCGGTGGTTGTCGCGCGGACGAGTTCGAACAGCGTCTGGAGGGGGCGAGCTACGCCGAAATCGCGCGGCGCGGCGGCGGCATTCTGAGTACCGTCACGGCGACCCGGCGGGCCAGTGAGGAGGCTCTCTATCAGGCCGCCCATCGGCGTCTCGAAGCGTTGATCAGCGACGGTGTGACCAGCGTGGAGATCAAGTCCGGCTACGGTCTCAGCGTCGACGACGAGCTAAAAATGCTGCGTGTGGCACGGCGCCTGGGCGAGACATTGCCGGTGCGCGTCGTCACCACGCTGCTCGGCGCCCATGCGCTGCCACCGGAATACCAGGATGACAGCGATGGCTATATCGATCTGGTGTGCGAGGCGATGATACCGGCGGCTGCCGCCCAGGGCCTGGCCGATGCCGTCGACGTGTTCTGCGAGACTATCGCCTTCTCGGTCGCCCAGTGCGAACGAGTCTTCCGCGCCGCCGAAGCCCATGGCTTGCCCATCAAGGCTCACACCGAGCAGCTCTCGAACCTCGGCGGCAGTGCCGTGGCGGCAAGGCATGGCGCCCTCTCCGCCGACCATATCGAATATCTCGATCAGACCGGCATCGATGCCCTGCGCGAGGCCGGCAGCGTGGCGGTGATCCTGCCTGGTGCCTTCCATACCCTGCGCGAGACCCAGCTACCTCCGGTGCAGGCACTGCGCGAGGCGGGGGTGCCGATGGCTGTGGCCACGGATGCCAACCCTGGCAGCTCGCCGCTGTTCCAGCCCACGCTGATGCTCAATCTGGCCTGTACGCTGTTTCGTCTCACCCCTCAGGAGGCGCTGGCTGGACTCACCGCCCACGGCGCCGCGGCGCTCGGTTTCTCCCGCGGTGCTTTTGGCGAGTCGCTGCGTCAGCTCGGGCATATCACGCCTGGTGCGCCGGCTGATCTGTGCTTGTGGGATGTGGAGCGCCCGGCCGAACTCGCCTATGCGGTGCAGCCTGGGCGGTTACGCCAGCGGGTGGTGGCTGGGGCGGTGACGCATGGCTGGGAGTCGATCTCGCGTCCCGTTGACTGGCCCGAACCGGATATGCGGCCGTGGCAGGGCCGGGTCGACCCGGAGGCGGATGCCCTGCGCTGGCATCAGTGCGTAGCGCCCTATCGCAACGGGGTCCCTGCGGGTGACGTGGTGCTGGGGTTCGCCTGCGACGCCGGAGTCGCGCGCAATCAGGGACGGGTGGGCGCGGCCGAGGGGCCGTTCGCCCTGCGCCAAGCCCTGGCCGGGCTGGCGTGGCATCGCCAGACGCCACTCTACGATGCCGGTGAGTCGCTTGTCACGACGATGCACTGGAAGCGGCCCAGGCAGAGCTGGCCGCGCGTGTCGCGGCACTGCTGGATGCGGGGCAGCGCCCGCTGGTGCTGGGCGGTGGCCACGAGGTGGCATTCGCCAGCTGGTCCGGCCTGGCGCAGCACTGCTATCGCGCCGGTGGCGTCCCGCCGCGGATCGGTATCGTCAATCTCGACGCTCATCTCGCCTGCGCGATCCCGCTCAGGGAGCCTCCTCCGGCACGCCTTTCGCCCAGATCGCGGCACGCTGCCAGGCCGAGGGCTGGGGCTTCCACTATGCCTGCTTCGGCGCCAGTCGCGCCGCCAACACGCGCACGCTGTGGCGGCGTGCCGAGGCCCTCGGGGTCACGCTGCGCGAAGATCGCGAGATCGCGCTGCGGCCGCTGGCGGAGACACTGGCCGCGCTGCAGGCCTTCATGGCGCGCTGCGATCAGCTCTATCTGACCCTCGATCTCGACGTGCTACCGGCAGCCCAGGCGCCGGGGGTCAGCGCACCCGCTGCCTACGGCGTGGCGCTGGCACAGATCGAAGCGCTCGCCGAGTGCGTGCGCGACAGCGGCAAGCTGCGCGTGATCGATATTGCCGAGCTCAACCCCCGTATCGACAGCGACGGACGCACCGCCAGAGCCGCCGCGCGCTTGCTGCACCAGCTGACCCTGGATGCCCGCTAACGGCATCCAGCCCATACATATCACCTGTCTTACGTACGAGGAGATCGTCATGACGCAACATCAGCCGCTGCCCCAGGATTCAGGGCACGACCCGCGACACGACCCCACACGCCGCATCGAAGCGCCTACCGGCACCACCTTGCGCTGCCGCAGCTGGCTGACCGAGGCGCCGCTACGGATGTTGATGAACAACCTCCACCCGGACGTGGCCGAGCGACCCGAGGAGCTGGTGGTCTATGGTGGCATCGGTCGCGCGGCGCGCGATTGGGACTGTTTCGACACCATCGTCGAGACCCTCGAGCGGCTGCGTGACGACCAGTCTCTGCTGATCCAGTCGGGCAAGCCGGTCGGCGTCTTCGAGACCCACAAGGACGCACCGCGGGTGTTGATCGCCAACTCCAATCTGGTACCGGCCTGGGCCAACTGGGAGCACTTCAACGAGCTCGATCGAAAAGGCTTGATGATGTACGGCCAGATGACCGCCGGCTCTTGGATCTACATCGGCTCCCAGGGCATCGTCCAGGGCACCTATGAAACCTTCGTCGAGGCGGGGCGCCAGCACTACGACGGCAACCTCACGGGGCGCTGGATTCTGACCGCCGGGCTCGGCGGCATGGGCGGTGCACAGCCGCTGGCGGCGAGTCTGGCCGGCGCCTGTTCGCTCAATATCGAGTGTCAGCAGTCGCGGATCGACTTTCGCCTGCGTACTCGCTATCTGGATGAGCAGGCCGAGGATCTCGACGATGCCCTGGCGCGTCTGGCGCGCTATACCGCCGAGGGTAAGGCGGTCTCCATCGGGTTGTGCGCCAACGCCGCCGAGGTGCTGCCGGCGCTGGTCGAGCGCGGCGTCAAGCCGGATATGGTCACCGATCAGACCAGCGCCCACGATCCGCTGCATGGCTATCTGCCGGTGGGATGGCAGTGGGACGACTACGTCGCCCGTGGCAAGCACGAGCCGGCCGCGGTGATCGCGGCGGCCAAGCAGTCTATGGCTCGGCATGTCGAGGCGATGCTGGCGTTCCACCGCCAGGGCGTGCCGACCTTCGACTATGGCAACAATATCCGCCAGATGGCCCAGGAGAAGGGCGTCGACAACGCTTTCGATTTCCCTGGCTTCGTGCCGGCCTATATCCGGCCGCTGTTCTGCCAGGGGATCGGCCCGTTCCGCTGGGTCGCACTCTCCGGGGATCCGGAGGACATCTACAAGACCGATGCCAAGGTCAAGGAACTGATCCCGGACGATCCGCATCTGCACAACTGGCTCGACATGGCCCGCGAACGGATCAGCTTCCAGGGGCTGCCGGCACGCATCTGCTGGGTGGGACTCAAGGATCGCGCGCGGCTCGGTCAGGCCTTCAACGAGATGGTCGCCAATGGCGAGCTCAAAGCGCCGGTGGTAATCGGCCGCGACCACCTGGACTCCGGCTCGGTGGCCAGCCCAAACCGCGAAACCGAGGCGATGCAGGATGGCTCCGACGCAGTCTCTGACTGGCCGCTGCTCAACGCCCTGCTCAACACCGCCGGGGGCGCTACCTGGGTATCGCTGCACCATGGCGGTGGCGTGGGCATGGGCTACTCCCAGCACGCCGGCGTGGTGATCGTCGCCGACGGCACAGATGACGCCCACGCCCGACTGGGGGGTGCTGCGCAACGACCCGGGCACCGGCGTCATGCGCCACGCCGATGCTGGCTACGATATCGCCAAGGTGTGTGCGCGAGAGAATGGCCTCGATCTGCCGATGGTCGCCAAGTAAACGCGTCTATCCCGCCCGCTGATACCCGGTACGCCGACATGGAGGACGCCTGCGTCATTGTCGAATGTCGGCTCCCGGCCAGGTTTCAGCCCGGCTACATCAAGGAATTGTCAGATGAATCATATCGAGATCGATCCCGGCCGCATGACTCTGGCCCAGGCCCGCCAGGCCTTGCAGGCCCCCGTGACCGTCCACCTGCCCACCAGCGCCGACGCCGATATCGGCCGCGCCGTCGACTGCGTCAACCGGGTGATTGCCGAAGACCGCACCGTCTACGGCATCAATACCGGGTTTGGCCTGCTGGCCCAGACCCGCATCGAGCATGATCAGTTGGAAGCGCTGCAGCGCTCGCTGGTGCTGTCGCATGCCACCGGTGTTGGCGAAGCCATGAGCGACGACCTGGTACGGCTGATCATGGTTCTCAAGGTCAACAGCCTGGCCCGCGGCTTCTCCGGTATCCGCCGCGAGGTGCTGGACGCCTTGGTGGCGCTGATCAACAGCGGGGTCTATCCGCATATTCCGCTCAAGGGCTCGGTGGGTGCCTCCGGTGACCTGGCCCCGCTGGCCCATATGAGCGTGGTGCTACTTGGAGAGGGCAAGGCCCGCCATGGCGGCGAGTGGATGCCAGCCCGGGAAGCCCTGGCCAAGGCGGGCCTGGCGCCACTGGCCCTGGCGCCCAAGGAGGGTCTCGCGCTGCTCAACGGCACCCAGGTATCCACTGCCTACGCCCTCAAGGGGCTGTTCGAGGCGGAGGATCTGTTCGCGGCGGCCACTGTGTGCGGCTCGCTCAGCGTGGAGGCGACGCTGAGTTCGCGTTCGCCTTTCGATGCGCGCATCCATGAGGTACGCGGCCAGCGTGGCCAGATCGATGCCGCCGCGGCGTATCGCCATCTGCTCGGAGAGCGCAGCGAGCTCAGCGAGTCCCATGCGGACTGCGACAAGGTGCAGGACCCTTATTCCCTGCGCTGCCAGCCGCAGGTGATGGGGGCCGCCCTGACCCAGATTCGCCAGGCAGCAGAGGTGCTGGCGGTGGAGGTCAACGCGGTCTCCGACAACCCGCTGGTGTTCGCCGAGCAGGGCGATATCATCTCCGGTGGCAACTTTCATGCCGAGCCGGTAGCCATGGCGGCCGATAACCTGGCGCTGGCCATCGCCGAGATCGGTTCGCTAACCGAGCGCCGCGTGTCGCTGATGATGGACAAGCACATGTCTCAGCTGCCGCCTTTCCTGGTGGAGAACGGTGGCGTCAACTCGGGCTTCATGATCGCTCAGGTCACCGCTGCTGCGCTGGCCAGCGAGAACAAGGCGCTGGCACATCCCCACAGCGTCGATAGCCTACCCACCTCAGCCAATCAGGAAGATCACGTCTCGATGGCGCCTGCCGCTGGCAAACGCCTGTGGGAAATGGCCGACAACGTGCGCAGTATCCTCGCCATCGAGTGGCTGGCCGCATGCCAGGGGCTCGATTTCCGGCATGGCCTGGCGACCACCGCTGTGCTGGAAGAGGCCCGTCGCGCCCTGCGCGGGCAGGTCACCTACTACGATCGTGATCGCTTCTTCGGCCCTGATATCGAGGCCGCCGATGCGCTGCTCAAGGCACGCACGCTGAGCCACCTGGTACCCGCCGGGCTGCTGCCCAGCCACGCCGGCTGAAGCGCGGTGGCCGGCGACCATGGCGATACCCATGTCGCCGAGGACGGTGGCCACCACTGCGATGACAATGATAATAAGGAGTGCCAACCATGTCGCCAGACAGTCCCGAAGCGGCTCGCGAAGAGGCCGTACCCGCGTTTTCCCTGTCGCTCGTCATGTTTCTCGCATGTGCGGCGATCATCGGTATTTCGGTCATCGTGCTCGACGTCGATGCGCATATTCCACTGATAGCCGCCACGATGCTGTGCGCGCTCGTCGGCAGGGGCGTTCTCAAACGTTCTTGGGCGGAGCTCGAGGAAGGCATCGTCAACGGTATCCGCATCGCCCTGATCCCGATCGTCATCCTGATGCTGGTCGGGTTGCTGGTATCGAGCTGGATCGCCAGTGGCACGGTGCCGACGCTGATCCATCTGGGCATGCAGGGGATCTCACCGCGCTTCTTCCTGGTCGCCAGCTTTATGATCTGTTCGCTGGTCGCGGTGGCTACCGGCTCCTCCTGGACCACAGCGGGGACGGTAGGCCTGGCACTGATGGGGATCGGCGGCGCGCTCGGCCTGCCGGCACCGATGACCGCAGGCGCCATCGTCTCGGGGGCCTACTTCGGTGACAATATGTCGCCACTCTCCGATACCACCAACTTGGCGCCGGCCGTGGCGGGGGGAGAGCTCTTCGATCACATACGGGCGATGTGCTGGACGACGCTGCCGGCCTGGCTGCTGGCCGGCGCAGTCTATACCGTGATGGGATTGCACGATCACGGTGACCTGACCACGCTCACTCAGGTCGCCGAGATGTCGCGAGTGCTGTCCGGTCATTTCGTGCTAGGGGTTTTCACGCTACTGCCGCCTGTCTTCATTCTGTTCGCTGCGGCGCGCAAGTATCCCGCCATTCCCTCGCTGGTGGTGGGCATTCTCATCGCCTGCGGGCTGGCGATGGCCGTACAGGGAGTGACGCTCAAGGCGCTCATTGGCGTGCTGCACTACGGGTTCGAGTCCCACACCGGCGACAAGGCGGTGGATGCACTGCTATCGCGGGGCGGACTCGACTCGATGATGTGGACCATCTCACTCATCGTCTGCGCGCTCAGCTTTGGCGGGGTCATGGAGCGGTGTGGCTTTTTCGAAAGCCTGCTGAAGACCTTCCAGCGACTGCTGCGCAAGCCTTCATCGTTGATCGGCACGACGCTGGGCTCGTGTCTGGCGGCCAATCTGTTCCTGGGGGATCAGTTTCTCGGCATCATCGTGCCCGGGCGCACCTTCCGCCCGGCGTTCGAACGCGCCGGTTTGGCCCCGCGCATGCTCTCACGCACGCTGGAGGACGCCGGCACGCTGACGGCACCGCTGATCCCGTGGACCTCCGGAGGGGCTTACATGTTCGGCATTCTGGGGGTGAGCGCCTTCAGCTACGCACCCTATGCGCTGTTCAACTGGATGACGCCACTGATCGCCTACGGCATGACCCTGTTCGGTATCGGCGTGTTCTGGCGCCGCCCCGAAGGCGGGATCACCCGGGACCGGCCGGAAACTCCGTTGCAGGCAGCACAGAATGCAGCGCGTTAGCGTCAACTAATAAGCGGATGTGGCAACCTGTCAGCCCGTCACTTCGCCATCGCGTCCTCGGCCAGGGTGGCCGTATGCTTCATGTCGAATCAGGGCAAAGCGTTCGATAGCCTGCTCTCGGGCGCGATGCTGTATCACTCTTCTCAGATAGACAAACCGTTTGGCTGACGTAGCATTCGCGAGTGATGCTCGTGTCAAAAAATGTCGGATGTCTTTGCATATCGTATGGTTTGTATATAGATTTCCGACTTTTCTATACATGATACGGGGCTTCATCGTGCTTCCCACCTGGCCGCTGCCCAAGATCGACTAGTGGCGAGCGCCTGACGTGCCCAAGCCAGCGTCACGGGCGCAGCGCTACCTGGCTGACAACGTGCTTCGTTGATGAATGAAAGGCGAGGCCAAGAGGCGGGTGGGTAGATGTCTCCGCTCTATTACCTCGCTGTAATGAAGCCCAAGACCACGGTTACTGGCAATCCAATGGCGACGGATAATATGGGCCAACAAGTGTTCTTACAGATTCCTCCGTTCAATCCTTCTTATTAAAGAACAAGAGAAAGTTGTCTGTCGGATCGAACAGTGCTTCGTCAAGGCCCGCCGCGGCGAATTGCTTGGGCAGCGGCGGGCTGACAATCCCGCGGTGAGCAAAGCGCCAGGGCGCTGCTGGAACATATCAAGAGTCAGTGCGCCGCGCAGGCGCCGAAAAACGCACAAGGAAGAAAGCGACGCCATGAGTCAGGCAGAAACCACCAAGCCCACAGCCCGGCAGTGGCTCCGCTACTGGCGCAACTCACTGGCGGATGCCGAGAGCGGCCGCGGGGCCTTGACCAAAAAGGCGTTGGGTCAGACCGACTATCTTGACAGAACGGTCTACCGCGATGGCCGCCTGCCGTCGGATCACCCGTTGCTCCAGCAGCTATTCGCCGAAGAAGACGTCTCGATTCAAATAGTGCGAGTCGCGCTGCGCCCGGCGGTGTACAAGGTCTTGCAGGAGCATGGCGCGGAAAAACGCGCGCTCTACCCGGATGTCATCACGCCGCTGATCTGCGGATTATGGGTTGCACGCGATGGACGCTTGATTCCTGCCGAGCCGCCGGTGATTCCGCGTGATTTGCTGGCGCCGCAGGCCGATGACCGCTTCACGCTGAATGATGTCGCCGAGCAGGATCGTTTTTTGAGCAAAAGCGAGCCACGCGTCTGGTCGGAAAGCGAGGCCCTAGCACTGCTCGAGGATTCGGCACTCGAGACGCACGGTGAATGCTGGCAGCCGTACTACGAGCTTTCGCAAAAGCTGTTCGACGCCCTGTGCCCCAAAGATCTGCTGAAAGAGGTATTCGTGAGCGCCAACGAGGCGCGCATCAGCAAGGTCGACGATCAATTGGGCGCGGCGACCCACATCATCAAGCTCTACGACTGGCTTTCCACCACCGAGCAAACGTTGCCACTGCTGGAAAATTACGCCCTGTCGACCATCGAGTCGTATCAGCCCTGCATCGAGCCACTATCCGGCATGATGCATCGGTTGGGCCATGCCAATACCCAGTACCCGCTGGCCGTTGCCCAGCGTGACGCGCTGGCGCAGGTCATGGCGATGGATGACGGCGAGGTACTGGCGGTCAACGGCCCACCGGGTACAGGTAAGACCACCTTCGTGCTCTCGGCGGTCGCCTCGCTTTGGGTGAAGGCCGCGCTCGATGAAGCCGAACCGCCACTGATCGTCGCGGCCTCCACCAACAACCAGGCTGTCACCAACGTGCTCGAAGCCTTCGCCAAGGAATTCGAAGAGACTGATGATGCATTCGGCGGGCGCTGGTTGCCCGACATCACCAGCTATGGTGGTTTTTACTGCGCACGTAGCCGGGAAGGCGAGGCGTCGCAGCACTACCAGACGCCGTCGTTCTATCGCGAGGTCGAATCGCCGGAATACCACGAGCGCGCCGAGATGGCCTTTCTCCAGCGCGCCCGGCAGGCGTTCGACGATGACACGCTCAACCGTGTGGATACCGTTCGAACGCGTCTTCATCAGCGGCTGATCGCGCGGCAGTCGCAGCTTCGAGATCTGCACCAGCACTGGACGACACGGGCAACGCTTCAGGCCCGACTCGCGGAGAAACTAGGCGACGCCCCGGAGGAGACATTGGCGCGCGAGCAGGCGGCGGCAGCCGCGCTGCAGGCCGCGCACGATGCGATGGAGGCCGATCTCAAACAGTGGCAGCACTTTTGCGCCGATGAGCCGATGTGGCTTTCATTGCTTGCCGTACTGCCACCGGTGGCCAAAAAGCGCCGCATACGGCGTGAACTGTTCATCAGCGAACACCTGAGCGTTGAGGGGCGCCGGCTGATCGAGCAATCGCCAGCGGCGGATGCCCCCGAGGTCGCGTTGAAGACCGGGTTGGGTCAGCAGCGTGAGATTCTGGATCAGAAACAGGCATTTATTGCCGAATGCCAGCAGCGCGTGCAGGAGATCGAGCAGCTCACCTCGAGACTCGAGGCTACGTACCGGGCTTTGGGCTTCGAGACGCTGCCAGAAACATTCGACGCCTTCGATCAGGTATTGGATACCACGCTTCGCTTCCAGCTCTTTCAACTGGCGGTGCACTACTGGGAGGCGCGCTGGCTGGAGGCGTGCGCCGAACGTATCGAAGAGTTGGCCGAGCAGACGGCTAAGGGCAAGGAGAAACCGGGGCTTCCAAGGTGCGCCCGCGCTGGCGCCGGCGCATGATGCTGACGCCCGCATCGTCTCGACATTGCACTCGCTGCCGTCTCACATGACGCACAGCGTTTCGAAGGCGAAGGGCAGTTTCGTGACGAGTATCTGATCAACGAGATCGATCTATTGATCATCGACGAAGCCGGTCAGGTGGCACCGGACGTTGCCGGCGCCTCCATGGCGCTGACAAAGCGGGTGCTGGCGATCGGTGACGTGCATCAGATCAAGCCGGTCGCGACGCAGTCGCAGACGGTCGATGTGGGTAATCTGGCGCATCAGGGCCTGCTCACCACCGTCGAGAAGTACGAGGCGCTGCGTGAAAGTGGGCGCTCTGTGGTGGATGGCAGTGTGATGCGCATCGCCCAAGCGGCCAGCCGTTACCACTATCTCGAACAGGCCGAGCCGGGCATGTTCCTGCGCGAGCATCGGCGCTGCTTGAACGAGATTATCGCTTACTGCAACGACCTCTGTTATCGCGGGCTGTTGCAGCCGCTGCGTGGAAGACCTGCCATCGATGCCGAACTGCCGCCCTTTGGTTACGTGCACGTTGATGGCCGGGCCGAAACCCCGCCGTCGGGAAGTCGCATCAACCGGCTGGAAGCTATCACGATAGCCGAGTGGCTGGCCGAGCAGCGCGGACGCCTTGAAGCCGCGCACGGCAAGCCGCTGGAGCAGATCGTGGGTGTCGTCACGCCTTTCAAGGCCCAGGCCAATCTGATCGAGCGGGAGTGCCTGGCGCGGGATATCAAGGTCGGCGGAGGCAATGCGGAGATGACGGTGGGCACGGTACACGCCCTTCAGGGGGCGGAGCGCCCGATCGTGCTGTTTTCCGCGGTCTATTCGCGCCATGACGATGGCAGCTTCATCGACAACGATCCCTCGATCCTGAACGTGGCGGTGTCGCGTGCGAAGGACAGCTTTCTCGTCTTTGGCGATATGGATGTGATCGGCACGGCGGCCCGCGGTACGCCGCGGCATCTGCTGGGACGTTATCTCTTCAGCCATGAAAGCAATGAGCTTGCGTTCACGGCAAGCGTTGCGCGTCCCGATCTGTTGGCGCTGTGTCAGACGCCGAGGCTGATCAACAATGCCGAAGCGCATGATCAGTGCATCCAAGATGTGCTCGAGCGTGTGCGAGCCGAGATGGCGATGGTGTCTCCCTGGATTTCGCTGGGTCGTCTGGAAGAGGCCGGGTTACTGGCGGCACTAGAGAAAACGGCTGCGAGAGGTGTCGATATCACGATCTACACCGATCATCACTTCAACACTACCAGCGCCAATCAGCCGGATGCCCAGAAAACGTCGCTCTTCGAACGGTGCTGTGAAGCGCTCGCTGAGCGCGGCATGACGGTGAAGGTCGTCAATCAGGTTCATAGCAAACTCATCATGGCCGACAGTGGCTTTCTGTGTGTCGGATCCTACAACTGGGCAAGCGCCGCGCGGGTGGGCAAGTACAAGAACATGGAGACGTCCATGCTGTATAGCGGTGATTTGAAAGCGGAAATCACCCTTCAACGTGACGCGCTCGATGCGCGTGTGCGAAAGCGATATCCCGAGCAAGCCTGATCACTCAGCGTCGCTTGGATTCGAGGATCAGGAGGGCGTGTGCCCATACCTTCCCGGTATGCACCACCACGTAACGGCATTGGGCAGGCGGGCCGGCGCGGCGTTACCTTACGCCCAGCGGCGCCAGTACACCGGCGCCCAGGCCGTTCGAACCCCCTGACTGAAGACGATACCCACCATGATGGCGACCCCGGATCTCGGCACTGACGCCGACGCGATCCCCACCCGTGAAGAGAAGGACCTGCTGGGCATGCTGCCCGTACCCCAGAGCGCCTACTACGGCATCCAGACCCAGCGCGCGGTGGAGAACTTCCACCTGAGCGGCGTGCCCCTGGCGCACTATCCCAAGCTGGTGATCGCGCTGGCCATGGTCAAGCAGGCCGCGGCGGAGGCCAATCACGAGCTGAGCTATCTCGATGCCACCCGGCTGGGGGCGATCCGCCACGCCTGCCAGACGCTGATCGCCGGCGAGCACCACGATCAGTTCGTGGTCGATATGATCCAGGGCGGGGCGGGTACCTCGACCAACATGAACGCCAACGAGGTGATCGCCAATCTGGCACTCGAACACCTCGGCCACGCCAAGGGGGATTACGCGCACCTGCACCCCAACAACCACGTCAACATGGCGCAGTCGACCAACGACGCTTACCCCACCGCGATCCGCCTCGGCCTGCTGCTGGGCCACGATGCCTTGCTGGGCAGTCTGGCGCAGCTGCGCGATGCGCTGGCGGACAAGGGCGCGGCCTTCGCCGACGTGCTCAAGATGGGCCGCACCCAGCTGCAGGATGCGGTGCCGATGACGCTGGGCCAGGAGTTCAACGCCTTCGCCACCACCCTGGGCGAGGATCTGGGCCACCTGGAGGCGCAGATTCCGCGCCTGCTGTGCGAGGTCAACCTGGGTGGCACCGCCATCGGCACCGGGATCAACTCCGACCCGCGCTACCAGCGTCTGGCGGTGGAGCGCCTCGGCGCGATCAGCGGCCAGCCGCTGGTGCCGGCCCAGGATCTGATCGAAGCCACCTCCGACATGGGGGCGTTCGTACTCTTCTCGGGCATGTTGAAGCGCCTGGCGGTGAAGCTCTCCAAGATCTGCAACGACCTGCGCCTGCTCTCCAGCGGCCCGCGCGCCGGCTTCAACGAGATCAATCTGCCGCCGCGCCAGCCCGGCAGCTCGATCATGCCCGGCAAGGTCAATCCGGTGATCCCCGAGGCGGTCAACCAGGTGGCGTTCGAGGTGATCGGCAACGACCTGGCGCTGACCATGGCCGCCGAGGGCGGGCAACTCCAGTTGAACGTGATGGAGCCGCTGATCGCCTACAAGCTGTTCGACTCCATCCGCCTGCTGACCCGCGCCATGCACATGTTGCGCGAGCACTGCATCGAGGGCATCACCGCCAACGAGGCGCACTGCCGCGAGATGGTGGAGCGTTCGATCGGGCTGGTCACCGCGCTCAACCCGCATATCGGCTACGACAACGCCACGCGCATCGCCCGCGAGGCGCTGGTCTCCGGCCGCGGCGTGCTGGAGCTGGTGCTCGAAGAGAACCTGCTCGATCAAGCCTCGCTCGCCGATATCCTGCGCCCGGAGAATATGATTGCGCCCAGGCTCGCGCCCTTGCGAGTCTAGTAACACCCAAGAGGGGGGCAGACAGAGAAACCGCGACGGTCATGACCGCCGCGGCTTCCTTCAATGCGACAGCGTAGTCGAGGAAAAAGACAATCACCGTCGCCCCTCATTTTATCAATGCCGGGCAATGGATACTCGCCGCTGAACCACGTGGATAGCCGGAATCGGTTGTATCGAGTCAGACGGTTTTGCCAGGCCGTGCTTCAAGAGCCAGGCCGGGCCCGACTCTCCACTATCGTGCTTTGATGAGATCTTCACTTTGCCGGCTTGCTCTCAATGATATCGGCCAGCAGGTCGATCAGGTTCTCGGGCTTGAAGGCTTGGCGTCCCTCGGCGCGCATCGCCTCCCGCGACCACCACTTCCATCGCTGGATGGTGGCCTTTTCCTCATCGGTCCAATCCGCCGCGAAAACCTGGGATGTCTTGGGGCAGCGCACCAGGTAATAACGTTCCCGCCACAACGCCGGCTGCGAACGGGCAACAGCGAACACGGCTTCGCGCTCCATTACCAGCGGCCCGATCTCCTCGCGCAGACCCGTCTCTTCGTACAGCTCCCGGCTGGCCGCCTGAAGGTAGGACTCACCCGGTTTCAGTTCTCCGCCTGCCGTGGCCCAAAAAGCAGACGACGTATGTTCATCCTGGTATTGAAACAGCAACAAGGCATTCTGTTCGTTCACGAGCATCAATCTGGAGCAGTAACGCACTTCCATTGTTCACCACCGCTAACGGAAACAACACATCAGGCAGCGCCTCTCATGCGCCGCCGGGCTCAGCAGGGCAGACTTCTCAAACAGAGACCATCGAGGGATATCGGCCGACAGCTACGGGATAGCTATCTGATGTGATAGCGATCGATAGCTGTCGTCGTGCCGCCTCAACAAGTGCCGTCTCAACATCGGCGGCGCCACCAATGGCAGCACAACCGAAAAGAACAAAATCCACCCGGCCATATCGTCGACAACAGCGTCGACCACGGGATAACCCGTCTGTACGACACCCTCTGAGAGGCCGCCCGAGTCAGCCCATCATAGCCCATGGATTCCTACCACCTTATGTTTTCATAGGGCCTTTCTGACTGGCTAGAAGGCCACTTTGGCAAGCGAAAACCCGCGCTCGCGCGCTTGCACAGTGCCAAGGCCTGCAGCGTCACTCGCCCGTCCGGTTCCGTTGCGCGCCAGTGGCCCGATCGTAGTTCAAGGCGGCCAGCAAGGTACCGGAAAGCCTGTCCCCATGCAGGAGAAACGGCATAAGGTATATTTCAAAAAGATATAACGTTAGAACTTAAATGGCGCTATGCTGTGGAGGTCGCCCACCAAGGAGCCGTCATGCATACCTTCGCTCTCTCCCGTGGTGATCGGGAACGCGGCCGGCCCGATGTCGCCGGCTTCTTCGACCCGCGCACCTTCAGCGTCCAGTACGTCGTCAGTGACCCGGCCACGCGCCGCTGCGCGATCATCGATCCGGTGCTCGACTACGATGAGAAATCCGGGGCGACCGCGACCCACCACGCCGATGAGCTGCTCGCCTATATCGCCCGGGAAGGGCTCGAGGTGGCGTGGATTCTGGATACCCACCCTCACGCCGATCACTTCTCCGCCGCGCGCTACCTGCACGACAAGACCGGCGCGCCGACCGCGATCGGCGCCCAGGTGGTCGAGGTCCAGGCGCTGTGGAAGCGCATCTACAACTGGCCGGCACTGCCCACCGACGGTAGCCAGTGGGACCGCCTGTTCAGCGATGGCGAGACCTTCACCCTGGGTGAACTGCCGGTGCGGGTGATGCACTCGCCGGGGCATACCCTGGCCTCGGTCACCTATGTGATCGGCGACGCCGCTTTCGTCCACGACACCCTGTTCCAGCCCGACTTCGGCACCGCCCGGGCCGACTTCCCCGGGGGCAGCGCCCACCAGCTATGGCATTCGATTCAGGCGATTCTCGCCCTGCCCGATGACACCCGCCTGTTCACCGGCCACGACTACATGCCCGACGGCCGCGAGCCGCAGTGGGAGAGCACTGTTCGCGAACAGCGCCAGCACAACAGCATCGCCTGGGCGAGAGCAGCGAGGCGGAGTACGTCGCACTGCGCCAGCGCGATCATGAGCTACCGATGCCCAAGCTGATCCTGCATGCGCTGCAGGTGAATGTGCGTGGCGGCCGTCTGCCGGAACCGGAAGACAACGGCAAGCGCTACCTCAAGATCCCGCTGGATGCGCTGGAGGGCGCGGCCTGGGAGTGAGGTGGCCCGCTCGCTACGCCGCCCCCATCGATATGACACAAGCACAGGCCGCAGGAGAGACAGCCTCATGAGTGAGACCCCAGACGCCTCGACGGCATCCACCACCCGGCACCATGATGTGGTGATCGTCGGCGGCGGTGCCGGTGGCATCGCCACGGCGGCGAGCCTGCATCGGCGCCAACCCGATCTCGACATCGCCATCGTCGAGCCGGCGCAGGATCACTTCTATCAGCCCGGCTGGACCCTGGTAGGTGGCGGTGTCTTCACCCCGGAGCAGACGCGCCGTTCGATGCGTTCGGTGATGCCGAGCTTCGTCACCTGGCACCAGACCAGCGCCGAGCGCCTGCTGCCAGAGTCCCGCCAGGTCGCGCTGGGTGATGGTTCGACGCTCGGCTATCGGGCGCTGGTGGTGGCGCCGGGGCTGGAGCTCGACTGGCAGGCGATCGAGGGGCTCGAGGAGAGCCTGGGCAGCCATGGCGTCACCTCCAACTACCGTTTCGATCTGGCGCCCTATACCTGGTCGCTGGTGCAGGGCATGCGCGGCGGCAAGGCGCTGTTCACTCAGCCGCCGATGCCGATCAAGTGCGCCGGGGCACCGCAGAAGGCGATGTATCTCGCCTGTCACGAGTGGGAAAAGCAGGGCGTCCTGGGCGATATCGAGGTCAACTTCCACAACGCTGGCTGCGGGGTGATGTTCGGCGTCTCGGACTTCGTGCCGGCACTGGATGCGTACGTTCAGCGCTACGGTATCCACAAGCAGTTCCAGCAGGATCTCATCGCCGTGGACGGCCCGGCCCAGAAGGCGCGCTTTCGCGTCACCGACGGTGAGGCCAGTGAGGAGATCGAGACCTATTTCGACATGCTCCACGTGGTGCCGCCCCAGCGTGCCCCGCGGCTGGTGCGTGAATCGCCTCTGGCCAACGCCGGCGGCTGGCTCGATCTCGATGCCGAGACCCTTCAGCACAACCGTTACCCGGATGTCTTCGGGCTCGGCGACGCCAGCGGTACCAGCAACGCCAAGACCGCCGCCGCGGTGCGCAAGCAAGCCCCGGTGGTGGCGGACAACCTGCTGGCGGCACTTGATGGTAAGCCGATGCCCTCCGGCTATGCGGGGTATGGCGCCTGCCCGCTGACGGTGGAAACGCGGCCGGGGTGGTGCTGGCGGAGTTCGGTTACGGCGGCCAGCTGCAGCCGACCTTCCCGCCTGGCTCAATCAGGCCACCGGCCGACCCGGCTCGGCTGGCACCTCAAGGCGCAGCGCTCCCCTTGATCTACTGGCATCTGCTGCTCAAGGGGCGCGAGTGGCTGGCCAAGCCGCAGGCGCGGGGGTGAGCATGCGCACGTCCCTGGGCCGGGGGTGCGCGGGTAGCGGAGCCGTGAGCGCATGACCCCGCTGCCTCGGTGCGGGTGGGCGCGCTGGCTGCCGATCCTCGACTGGGGGCGGCACTACCACGCCGGCCTGCTGGGCCAGGATCTGCTCGCCTCGATCATCGTCGCCCTGATGCTGATTCCGCAGGCGCTGGCCTACGCCATGCTCGCCGGTCTGCCGCCGGTGGTGGGGCTCTATGCCAGCCTGGTGCCGCTGGTGATCTACACCCTGCTCGGCAGCAGCGCGACGCTCTCGGTCGGCCCGATGGCGGTGGTCTCGCTGATGACCGCCGCGGCCCTTGCGCCGGTCGCCCCCGCGGGGTCGGCGGCGTATATCGCCGCGGCGCTGGTGCTGGCGCTGCTCTCGGGGGCGATCCTGCTGATCATGGGGCTGTGTCGGCTGGGCTTTCTGGTCAACTTCCTGAGCCACCCGGTGATGACCGGCTTCGTCAGTGCCTCGGGGCTGCTGATCGCGGCGAGCCAGCTCAAGTCGCTGCTCGGCATCGAGCTCTCCGGGGCCACGCTGCCGGCGCTGGCACAGGCGCTGCCCGGGGCACTACCGGGGCTGAGTCTGCCGACGCTGCTGGTCGGGCTGGGCTCGCTGGCGCTGCTATGGGCGATCCGCCGCCACGGCAAGGCGCTGCTGGTACGCTGCGGCGTGCCGGCGGGCGCGGCCGCTGTGCTGATCAAGCTGGGGCCGATCGTGACCATCGCGCTGGCCGCCGCCATTGCCGGTGCTGCGGCTGGCTGGCGGTGAGGTCGCGGTGATCGGCCCGATCCCCGCCGGGCTGCCGCCGCTGCACCTGCCCGCGTGGGAACCGGCGCTGTGGCGTTCGCTGCTGGGCTCGGCGGTGCTGATCAGCATCGTCGGCTACGTGGAGTCGGTCTCGGTGGCCCAGGCACTGGCGATGCGCCGCGGCGACGGTCGACCCGGACCAGGAGCTGATCGGTCTGGGTGGCGCCAATCTGGCGGCGGCTTTCACCGGCGGCATGCCGATCACCGGCGGCTTTTCGCGCTCGGTGGTCAACTTCGATGCCGGCGCCCGTACCCCGGCGGCCAGCGCCTTCACCGCGGTGGGTATCGCCCTGGCCATGCTGTGCCTGTCGCCGTGGCTGGGCTTGCTGCCGCTGGCGACCCTGGCGGCGACCATCGTCATCGCCACCCTGTCGCTGATCGATCTGCCGGCGTTCCGGCGCGTCTGGCGCTACGCCCGCGGCGAGGGCGTGGCGATGACCGCCACCGCGCTGGCGACGCTGATGCTGGGGGTGGACCTGGGGATTCTGGTCGGTGTGGGCATGTCGCTGGCGCTGCATCTCTACGGCACCAGCCGGCCTCACAGCGCCGAGGTAGGCGCATTCCGGGGACCGAGCACTTTCGCAACGTGCGCCGCCACGCGGTGGAGACCGACACCGGGGTGGCCATTCTGCGCGTCGACGAGAGCCTCTACTTCGCCAACGTGCGCCATCTGGAAGATCGGTCACTGCGGTGGTCAATCGCACGCGCCGCCCCACGATCTGGTGCTGGCGTGTCAGGCGATCAACGTGATCGACGCCAGTGCGCTGGAGAGCTCGAAGCGCTCAACCGGCGCCTGCGCGAGCGCGGCATCGGGCTGCATCTGGCCGAAAGTGAAAGGGCCGGTGATGGACCGCCTGAGCCGCACCGAGCTGCTGGAGACGCTCAACGGCCGGGTCTTCCTGAGCACCTTCGACGCCTGGTGCGCTCTGCACGGTCGCGGGGCGGCGCCCTTGAGTCACCCGTGTATCGCCACGCCGGCCTGCCCGGCGACAAAGTGAGTCCGACCATCGCGGGATCGCGAATGTCATGAGGAGGAAGCGGTGATGACGCTATCGAGTGCACTGCACGGGCTGGTGGGCGGGGGGCTGATCGGGCTCGCCGCCACGCTGTTGATGGGGCTGCTGGGGCGGATCGCCGGGATCAGCGGCATGCTTTCCGGCGCGCTGTTCGAGCGCGGCAGTGACCGCGGTTGGCGGCTGGCGTTTCTGCTGGGGCTGATCTCCGGTCCGGCGTTACTGCTGCTGTTGGGGCTCGACTGGGGCAATGTGGCGCCTCGCGGTGACGTGGCAGCGCTCGGTAGTGCGGTGATCGGCGCACCGCTCGCAGGCACGCCGACGATGCTGCTCGCCGGGCTGCTGGTCGGGCTGGGCACCGGGCTCGGCAGCGGCTGTACCAGCGGCCACGGGGTATGCGGGCTGGCCCGGCTCTCGCCGCGTTCGCTGGCCGCCACGCTGGTCTTCCTGCTGATGGCGATGCTTACCGTGTTCAGCGTGCACCAGTTGATGGGAGGTGGCGTATGAAGCCCGTGGCGGGTTATCTCTCCGGACTGCTGTTCGGTGGGCCTGGCGATCAGCGGCATGACCGACCCCGCCCGGTGATCGGCTTTCTCGATGTCGCCGGCGCCTGGGACCCGACCCTGATCTTCGTGCTCGCGCGGCCGTGGTCACTACCTTCATCGGTTACCGGCTGGTGTGGCGCCGCGGCACGCCGCTGCTGGCGGGGCGGTTCCAGCTGCCGACCCGGCGCGACCTGGATGCCCGTCTGCTGGGTGGCGCCGCGCTCTTCGGTATCGGCTGGGGGCTATCCGGCTACTGCCCGGGGCCGGCAGTGGCCTCGCTGCCGGGGCTGAGCGGGCCGCTGGCTGCGTTTCTGGTGGCCATGGTGGTGGGATGGTGGCTATCGCGCCGGCTTTCTCCCGCTCACTGAGGAGCCAACTCATCCTGGCATCATCGCCGTTCGCCAGACTGGGGCGGGAATGGATCGGGTGAAAACGGGAGAAACATGCGCGTACTACTCGTGGAGGACGATGCACCGGTGGCGGCCGGCATCGAAGCGGGACTGGCGCTGAGTGACTTCGTCGTCGATACCGTGACCACGCTGGACGGTGCACGCGGGGCGCTGGCCGCGATCGACTACGATGCTGTGGTGCTGGATCGCCGCCTGCCCGACGGCGATGGTTTAGCGCTGCTGCAGCAGTGGCGTCGTGCGGGTATTGCCATGCCGGTGCTGATGCTGACGGCAAGAGATGCCGTGGCCAGTCGTGTCGAAGGTCTTCAGGGCGGGGCCGACGATTATCTGGTCAAGCCGTTCGACCTGGATGAGTTGACGGCAAGGCTGCAGGCGCTGTTGCGCCGCAGCGCCGGGCAGATCGATCGCTCCCTTCGCCATGGGCACCTGGCACTGGACCCCGTCGCTCGCAGCGTGACGCTGGATGGCGTACCGGTGACGCTGGTGCGTCGCGAGCTCATGCTGCTGGAGGCGCTGATGCGCGCGCGTGGGCGGATACTGAGCGCCGACCAGTTGAAGGATCGCCTTTACGGCATCGATGACGAGATCGAGAGCAACGCCCTCAACGTGCAAGTCTACCAATTGCGTCGCAAGCTAGGACGCGATGTGATCGAGACGGTCCGGGGCGTCGGCTATCGTCTTGGCGCGCTTCCCGCCGACGAGCGACTGCATGGCGATACGCCCTCATGAGCCTGCGGCTGCGTCTCGTCGCCACGCTCGGGATCACGCTGATGCTGCTGTGGGGGCTGACCGCGGCGTGGTCGATGCGCGATCTCTCGACCCAGCTCGAAACGTCGCTGGATCAGCGTCTGGCTCAGTCGGCGCGAATGGTCGCCGGCCTGCTCGATCGCGTGCCTGCGGCGGCCTGGGATGGAGAAGTCGGCGAGACATCGACCATCCCTGCGCTCGAAGGCGTCGCCTGCCGCGTGTCATCGCTGCGCGGGCAGGTGGTGGCGGGTACGCATCCGGAGATGAACGATGTTCTCGCAGTCGATGACGAAGGCTACAGCGACCGCGATCACAACGGTCAGCGCTGGCGCGTCTATACCCTGGTCGACGACGACAAGCGCATCACTGTGGCGGATCGCCTGCGGGAGCGGGAGTCGTTGCTGGCCCAGGTACGCCGTGCCGCGTTCTATCCCTTTCTACTCGCTTCGATCGGCAGCCTGATTGCACTGTGGTGGGGTGTAACCCGGGGTCTGTCGCCGCTGTCGAGGCTGCAGCGACGCCTGATGTCACGCGATCACGACGATCTCTCGGCACTACCGATCCGTGGCTTGCCGGGGGAAATTCGCCCGCTGATCGACGGTTTCAACACCCTGCTTGCACGCACCCGGCGCATGCTGGAGCTGGAGCAGCGCTTTACCGACGATGCCGCGCATGAGCTACGCACACCGCTGACCGCGATTCGTACCCATCTGCAGATCGCGCGACGCGTCGACGGCGATCCTCGCCGGGAGGCGATGCAGCAGGCGGAGGCGGGGGTGATGCGGCTGACGAAGACGCTCGACCAGTTGCTGTTGCTGGCACGCATGGAGAGCGAAGAGATCGCTCGGGGGCATGTCGACTCTACGCGGCTTGGCGACGCCCTGGAGGCCGCGATGGTAGAGACCGGCAGTCGCGATCGCTGTCACTGGCAAGCTTCGGTCGACCGGCTTCACGCGGCGTTGTCCGGGGAGCTGCTGGTGATCGCGCTGCGCAATCTGCTCGAGAACGCCATGCGTCACGGTTCGCCCGACACCCCGATCGAGATCGAGGCGCACGAGGCGGATGGCATGGCCGTGATCGACATCGTCAACCAGGGCGAGACCATCCCGCCCGAACAGATCGCCCGCCTGACGGAGCGCTTTCATCGCGGCAACCATCCTCAGGGCAGTGGTCTGGGGTTATCCATCGTCGAGGCGATCGCCACCCGGGCGGGCGGCAGCCTGCGGCTTGCCTCCGGCGACGGTATCGGGCTGCGGGTCACGCTCTCGCTACCCATGGCTCCTGTTCTGGATATCCGGGGCGAGTGAAGCACTCGGGTTGAACGTGCGTCCGGGTCGTCATGGGGTGAAGCGCTCGAGACTGCGATCGAGCGTGGCGCGGGAAAGCTCACCGAAGTGGGTATCGACGAGCTGGCCATCGGCGTCGTAGTAGAGGGTGGTCGGCATCGCCACCGCGCCCACCTTCCTACCGAAGGTCATGTTCGGATCGCGATAGAGATGATCGAGCGAGAGGGACTCCCGCTGCAGAAACGTCTCGATGGCGTCGACGCTCTCGCCCTGATTGACGAACACGAACGACACGTCTTCCCGCTCTCGTTGGGCCTGTTCCAGCATCGGCATCTCACGACGACAGGGTGGACACCAGCTCGCCCAGAGATTGACCACCATGGGCCGGTCGGATGCCAGCAGCACGGTGGGCAGAGCTACCGGCGACCCATCGAGGTTCGCCAGCGGGGTCGAGGGCAGGCTTGCCCCGCTGGGTGTCATCAATGTCAGGGCGCCAGCAGTCATCGACCAAGCCAGGGCACCCGAGAGAACCGCTGCACCCAGGGGGCGACGCATGGCCGGCTGCCGCCAGAAGCGCCAGGCCAGATAGATGAAAGCGATGACCAGCCCCGCCAGTGGCTCGAACCCGCGATCCCTGATGTCTAGCCAGGACCAGAACGTGTCGTAGCTCTGCCAGTAGTGGGCCACGAACACGATGCGTGCGCCGATCACGCCGATCAGCAACGCATTGAACAGAACATCGCCGACGCTGACCTGTCTGCGATGGCCCATCCAGGCACCCACGATCAGAGCGACGATCATGGCCAGGACCAGCAGAAGCTGACCCAGACTCACGCCCAGGGGCCCCAGGGCGATACTGCGATCGAGCGGATTCATGGTCAGCCCTCCGTGGACTCGTTGGCGTTCTGTCTGGCCTGTGCATAGCGGTCGAGAAACGCCTCGGCATCCAGCTCGCCGATAATACGTGCGCTGCGCTGCTCCTGACCGTTGGGGCCGAACCACATCAGGGTCGGTGGTCCAACGACACCGAAGTGCCGCATGATCGCCTGATCCTCGGCGTCGTCATCCGTAACGTCGATACTCAGTCGCTGCACGTCCTGGAGCGCATCCTTCACGGCCGGGTCGCTGAACACTTCCCGTTCGATGACCTTGCAGGAGATACACCAGTCGGCGGTGAATTCGACCAGTGTCATCTGGCCGCTGTTGGCGGTGGCCTGGACACGGCGTTCGAGCGTGGCCAGGTCCTTTACATCGTCGAACGCGACGGGCCCGCTCCCGCGGGCGTCTTTGGAGGCCGTTGCCACACCGCTCGGAACGTAGACCGACAGCGGCCGCCACGGATCCTTGGCGCCACCGGCGGCACCGATCAGGATCAAAGCGCTCCACAGACCGATGATGGCGGCACTGGCTGTGGCGAACTGGGGCAGAATGCCACCCGTGCCGTTGCCCCGCGCCATGGCGACGAGAGAGATCGCTACCGCCAGGCCCAGTGTGCCCCATAGGCCCAGGACGATGGCATCCGAGAGGATTCGGGCGACGAACCAGATCGCCATGCCCAGCAGCACGAAGCCGAACAGCGCCTTGACGCGGGTCATCCAGACGCCGGGCCGGGGTAGCAACTGGCTGCCGAGCGTGCCGATCAGCACCAGCGGAGCGCCCATGCCGAGGCCTAGCGCGAGCAGCGCCGCACCGCCCAACCACGGATTGCCGGTGTCGGCGATGAAGAGCAGGGCACCGGCGAGAGGAGCGGTCATGCAGGGGCCGACCAGCAGGGCGGAGAGCACCCCCATGGTAGCGACGCCCGTGAAGCGGCCGCCGCGTTGTCTCGACAGCCCCGCATCCAGGCGCTGACGCAGCGCCCGCGGCAGTTCGAGTTCGAAGGCACCGAACATGGCGAATGCCAGCACCACGAACAGCACCGAGAAAATGCCGATGAACCAGACGTTCTGGAACAGCATCTGCAGATTGGCGCCGGCCATGGCCGCGGCCACGCCCAGTATCGCGTAGGTCGCGGCCATGGGGAGAACGTAGGCGAGCGAAAGCACGAAGCCGGCGGCGCGCGGATTCTCCCCGCTGCGACGTTGGCCGACGATCAGGCTGGAGAGAATGGGGATCATCGGCAGCACGCAAGGCGTGAAGGTCAACAGTAGCCCCATGCCGAAGAACGCTGCCAGCGTCCAGATGCCGTTGCCACCGGCAAGCTGCGCCGCCAGCTGCTGATCTTCCGCCATCGCCGCGCCTGTCTGGGGATCGGGGCTCGGTGCGACAGACGATGACGTGGCAGATGGCGCGTTCACGGTGTCGCTTCCCCCGGCATCGGCGACCGACTCCAGATCGAAAGTCCGCTGCTGGGGTGGATAGCAGAGGCCGGCATCGGCGCAACCCTGCCAATGAAGGGTGAGGGTATCGGCTTCCCCGGGCTGCGTGGTCATGCGCAACGCATGACGGTAGATCTCGGAACGGCCGAAATACTCGTCCTCGATGGTCTCCCCCTCGGGGATATCGAGCGACAGTTCGCGCTTATCGGCCTGAGCGGAGAAGCTGTGGCGATAGAGGTAGTAACCGGGCTCGATCTGCCAGTCGATGTCTAATCCGTTGTCGTCTCTTACCAGCGTTGGCTTGAAGGCCCGATCCGGTGGCAGGAAGTCGCTCTGTTGCCCGAACGGATCCTGCGCCATGGCCAGTGTGGCCATGGCGAACAGGACCAGCGCCACGGCCCAGCGTCCCCGGCTAGATGGCATCCTCGACTCCTGTGCCTGTTCGCTTCGATACTGGCAGGTTGGACCAGAGAGATGAGCTGAAGATGAAGCGATGCTCGACACGCTGCATGTCTAGCGCCGGCGGTACCAGCCTACTGGCGAGTGACCACCAATAGCCCGATCAGCAGCGTCGCGCCGCCAGCCAGGAAGTTGGCGGTGAGCGGTTCGTCCAGCAGCAGCGCACCGAACAAGACGCCGAAGATCGGCGAAAGCAAAGAGAAGATGCCCAACTGTGAGGCGACGTAGCGGCGCAGCAGGGCGAACCACAGCAGCAGGGCGGCGCAGGAGATCACCAGGGTCTGGAAGGCCAGGCTGGCGATCGCCACGCCGCTCAGCCGAATCTCGTCGAGATCCCCCAGTAGCGCGCTCGCCGGGAGCAGCAGTAGACCGGCGATACTGAGCTGGTAGCAGAGCGTCTGCTCCGGCGGCACTTCGGAGAGCGAGGAGCGGCGAATCACCAGCGTGGTCGCCGCCCAGGCCAGCCCGGCCAGCAGCCCCAGCAGGTCACCGCGCAGGATGTCCGCGGTGTGCGCGAGTTCGGTCGCCGGTGCCAGCGCGAGGACCATGCCACCGAAGGAGATCCCCACCCCCAGCCACTGGCGCCGCGTCAGCTGCTCGCCCGGCACCAGCAGATGCAGCCCCACAGCGGCGAAGATCGGCGCGGTGTAAAGGAACACCGACATGTGCGATGCCAAGGTGTAGTCGAGCCCCCAGGCGACGAACGCGAACTCGGCCACGAACCCCAGCCCCACCAGGATGCCCGGCCCGAGATGGGCGCGGAAATGGGTAACGCGTAGCCCCCGGCGATAGGCCAGCGCCAGCACCAGCAGTGCCGCCATGGATGAGCGCAGGGCAATCTGAGTGAGTGGGGAGACATCCGCCGCGGCGAGCTTGATCGCCACCTGTTGAAAGCCCAGCGCCAGGCAGAACAGCACCATCAAGGCCCCGGCCTGGGGGTCCAGACGCCGGCGTAGCGGGGCGTTGGCGTGTGGCGCTGGCGGCTGGTGCGATGCTCGCGTCTCTGGCATGTCACTCTCCTGTTGGCATCGAAACCCCATCACAGCAGCTGGGCGTCGCGCCGCCAAACGACTAATGTGATGGCCAAGGCTCAGGAAAGCTCACCCTATGAAAGTCGAACGTCTACCGCTGAATGCGCTGCGCGCCTTTGCCGAGGCGGCCCGCGCAGAGAGTTTCAAGCACGCCGCCGCGCGCCTGGGTGTCACGCCCGGCGCGGTGAGTCGGCAGATCAAGCAGCTCGAAGACCGGCTCGGCGTGGCGCTCTTTGCCCGCCATGCCAACGTGTGGTGCTGAATGACGCTGGGCGGCACTTGGCCCGGGAGATCGACGGCGGCCTCGAGCGCATCGCCGCCGGGGTCAGGGCCGTGCGCGAACGTGCCCGGCACGGGCCGATGCTCACGCTCAGCGCACCGCCTTCCTTTACCCAGCTATGGCTGTTGCCGCGGCTGATGGATTTCGAAGCCAGGGTCGGGGGTATCGAGATCTCGCTGGAGGCCACGCAGTCATTCACGCTGCCCGTCTGGCAGGGCGATGGTGCGCGTCTGGCGATCCGCTATGGCCGTGGCCCCTGGCCCGACGTCGCCAGTTACCCGCTGTTCGGCGACGTGCTGTTTCCGGTGTGCGCCCCGGCACTGCTGGCGCAGCAGGCGCGGCCCATGAGGCCCGCCGATCTGGCTCACCACACCCTGCTCGAGGTCGGCTGGAACTCGCCCCAGGGCATCGTCTTTCCCGGCTGGCGCGAATGGCTCGAGGCGGCCGGCGTCGCCGACCGTGTGGCGCCGCCGCAACGGCGCTACTCGCTCTCGGGGCTGGCCCTGGACCAGGCCATCGCCGGGCGCGGGGTCATGCTGGCCAATGCCCCCGTGGCGATGGATCGGCTGAATAGCGGTGTGCTGGTGCGCCCTTTCGGTGAGCGCCACGTGCTCGCCTCGCCGATGACCTACGAGTTGCTGACACCGCCCTCGGGCGACATGCCGCCAGCGGTGGCACGCTTCGTCGACTGGCTGCTGGCCGAGGCCGATGCCTTCGCGCGACAGACGGCCGGGTAACTGCCCCGGGGTGGCTGGTGCCCGGGCGAACATGAGACAGTGCCTACCTCCTGGCTGGCCCTGGCCGCGGTCAGCCGGGACAGTGAGGGGGCAGGACAGTGAGGAGATAGGGAGCCGCCCGGTGTCGTGCCGTGGTGGCGAGGTGTGACCGTTCTCGACGTGTGAGCCATAGGTCGATGCCCACAATGACCGCTTCCCGGCTCGGGGAGCTCTTCCGCGCCTTTCTCTGGCTGGGACTCACCGCCTTCGGTGGCCCCGTGGCGCACCTGGGCTACTTCCGCGAAGCGTTCGTGGTGCGCCGGCGCTGGCTCAGCGAGGTGGATTTCGCCGATCTGGTCGCGCTGTGCCAGTTTCTACCCGGCCCTGCCAGCAGCCAGGTCGGCTTTGCCATCGGCCTGCGCCGCGGCGGTCTGCGCGGGGCGCTCGTCGCTTGGTGTGCCTTCACGCTGCCTTCTGCCGTGGCGCTGGTGCTGTTCGCCGCCGGCGCCTCGGCGCTGGGCGGCGAGACCGGTCAGGCGTTGATTCATGGACTCAAGCTGGTGGCGGTCGCGGTGGTCGCCCACGCGGTCTGGGGCATGGCTCGCAAGCTCTGCCCCGACCTGACCCGTGCCACCATCGCGCTGATCGCTGGGTGCCTGGCGCTGCTGCTCGGCGGTGCCGCCGGCCAGTTGGGTGCCATTCTGGTGGGCGCGGGGGTCGGCCTGTGGCGCTGCCGCCCGGCGCCGATGCCTGCCAGCGTTCAGCCCGTGACCGCTTCACGCCGCTGGCGCCTGCCGGCACTGGTCGTGTTCCTGGCGCTGCTGTTGCTGTTACCGCTGATGGCGGCGGCAGACAGCGGGCCAGCGCTCGCGGTGATGGCCGCCTTCTACCGCACCGGTGCCCTGGTCTTCGGGGGCGGGCACGTGGTGCTGCCGCTGCTGCAGGCAGCGGTGGTCGAGCCCGGCTGGGTGTCACAGAACACCTTCATCACCGGCTACGGCGCGGCCCAGGCGGTGCCGGGGCCGCTGTTCACCTTTGCCGCCTATCTGGGCGCGGCGATGGCCCCCGGCGTCCACGGCTGGCTGCTGGCCGCGCTGGCTACGCTGATGATCTTCCTGCCCGGCATGCTGCTGTTGATCGGCGTGCTGCCCCACTGGGAGCGCCTGCGTGCCTCGGTCCGTGCACAGCGGCTGATCCAGGGCGCCAACGCCGCCGTGGTCGGCATCCTCGCCGCTGCGCTGTATGACCCGATCTGGCAGAGCGCCATCGTCGCACCGCTGGATATCGCCCTGGCACTGGTCGGCTTCCTGCTACTGACGCGCTGGCGCTGGCCGGCGTGGCGGGTGGTCGTGCTGCTCGTGGCGGCGGCGGTGGGGTTTGGTCTGCTGGGGTGAGCCGGGCGGCTGGGTGACTAGATCAGCCGGGCGGTGACGAGAATATCGGCGATCTGCTGGAAGGTGCCGTCCGGGATGGGGTCGCCGTTACCCGCCCGGGTAGCGATCTTCTCCGCCAGCAGCGGGTCGTCGACCCGCGGGATGCGCCGCTGGTAGGCGCTTTCCAATAGCGCCGGGGCCTGGGCGGCATTGGCCTTGCAGGTGATCACCGGCACCGGGGTTTCGCCGCGCACGTAGCGGATGCCGACCAGCCAGCCGTCGCCGGTACCGACCATGAGCGAGGCGTGCTGTACGCCGAGCTTGGCGTTGAGCGTATGCATCTCGCGGCGCTGCTTGCGCCGCGCCTGATTCATCGTCGGATCGCCCTCCTGATCCTTGCGTTCGCGCTTCTGCTCGGTCTTGGTCATGCGCTGATCGCGACGGAACAGCCAGCGCTGCAGCAGCACGTCACCGGCGCCGACGATCAGAAAGGCGAGCAGCGCGGTGATCACCAACGGCTGCAGCAGCGCCAGGAAGGTGCCCTGAACGCATCCCAGTCCGCAGCGCGACGACTCCATCAGCGCCTGCAGACCCAGGCGATAGACCACGATCAACGCCACCGCGAGCGCGGTCATCTTGAACAGCGACTTGAGGAACTCGGTCACCCCGCGCACCGAGAAGATACGCTTGAAGCCCTCCACCGGGTTGATCTTCTCCGCCTGGGCAAAACCGGCTCGGCGGCGAAGACGAACCCCTGGGAGGCGACCACATTGGTCAGGATCACCACCAGCACGCTCAGCGCCACCAGCGGCAGGATCGACAGCACCAGTATCTCACCGGCGGCCGTCACCAGGCGCGGCCACAGGGTGGCGAACGGTTCGGTATAGAGTAGGGCGGTCAGGTCGATCAAGCCTTCGATGCGGGCGACGATAGCGCTGGCGCTGATCGCGATATAGAGCGTGCAGGCCAGCATCACCATCGCCGTGACCAGGTCGGCGCTCTTGACCACCTGGCCCTTCCTGCGCGCATCGCGCAGCTTCTTCGCCGAGGGCGGCAGCGACTTCTCTTCGGAAGGCTGCTGGCTCATGGCGATCCCCGCCCGGCGTCAGGCACCGACGGTCGAGCCTTTATCCATGAGGGTTTGCAGATTGTCGCCATCACCGGCGTAGTCCTCGTGGGTGAAATCGTCCCAGCCCGCTTCGGGCAGATGGCCCTCGCGCAGGAAGAACTCGTATTCGTCGCGGCGGTAGTCGAAGAGGCTTTCGCCCTCCGGCGCATCGCGCTGGCCATAGCTTTTCACGTAGGCTTCCAGAAAGGCGTAGCGTTTGGCGCCGTCCTCGGTCAGCACACCATCCTGATCGAGTGCGTCGATGAGATCTTTCAGATCCGCCTCATGGCCTTCGAGAGCGCTGGTGCGCTTGATGTCCTGGACGATCGAGAAGGGCAGGGTGGCGAGCGTCAACGCGGCGGAAACCCAGAACAGCGGCCCGGAGGGGCGCGTGCCACGGCGATGCCCTTGAGGGCGGCCAGCGATGAGGCGCCGCCGGCGAGGCCGAAGGCGCCGGCGGCGACGGTCACCGCCCCCTGGCCGATGGTGGCGCCGTCGCCGCTGTCGGCGCCGCGCTTGATCATCAGCCCGCCGAGAGCGATATCCAGGGCCCCGGTGGCCGAGTTGGCCGCGCCGTCGAGCACGCGCAGGAAAGAGCTGATGGTGCGTGTCGTCGTCGTGGCGTCGGGTAGCGCCGGGTTCTTGGCGTATCCGTTCTGGGCGCCCTCGACTGATTTTCTTGGCGTCTTCATAGGAAATATCCAGCTTCTTGGCCAGTGCCTTCTGATCACCTACCGGGACATCATCGATGATCTGCTGGATGTTCTCGCTGAAGCGCTCCCAAGTGTGGGCATCGGGCGCGGGTGCTTTGCCCTTGACCTTGTCGTCGGCCCAGATCTGCGGCAGCGTCTTGTCCAGCCCCAGCATGGCGTTGACGTGGGTGCCCTTGACCTTGTCCGTGATGTGGCTGCCGAGGTTGGTGAAGTGCTGGCTGGCGCCGAGGAAACTGATGAACTCCTTGGCCACGGCCATCCGCGCCTCGTCGCTGTCGGCCAGCTTGCTGCCGCCGCCGGCGAGCTGGTAGATGCCCGAGGCGAGCGAGATCAATCCGCCGGTCGAGCCCAGCGCGCCGTTGCTGTTGAGCGTGCTGATCAGCGACAGCATGCCGCCGTTGGTCTTCTCGTTGAGCGCCTTGTAGACGCCGTTCTTCATCAGGCCGTCGATATCCGACTGGGTGATGGCGCCGTTTTTCTGGAAACGGTCGCCGAGTTCCTGCAGCGCCTTGCCGAAGTTCTTCGCCGTCTGCTGATCGTTGAGATATTCGTTGACGAACTTGTCGATCGACTCCGCCGTGCGCCTCGGGATATCGACGCCACCACGCTTGAGCGCGGTCAGCACCATCTTGACCACGTCTTGGGTCGCCGTCGCGGTATTGGCGTCGTTGATGTTGTCGGGATTGGCGATCAGGTCGTCGAGATCGGTGATTATCGAGTCGAGCTGCAGGCTCTGGGCGAATTCGGCCGCCTTGTCGCTCTCTTCCGTCGCCGGGAACAGCGCCGAGAGCGCATTGTAGGTTCGCGAGATATCCTGTTCGGCGAGTTCACCCTGGCCGCTTTCACGCAGGTCGTTGATGTAATCGATGTACGCCTCGCTGAAGGCGGTCTCCTCCAGTTGCGACGCGATCGCGTCCTTGTCGGCGACCTTGTCGATCGCGCCGCTCTGGGCTTTTGCGTAATCTTTTTGCACCGCCTCGGAGGCGAACAGCTCGCCGAGGCGCGCGTCGAGCTTTTTACCATCGATGACCGAGGTCAGGTCGTCGCCGGTGACGTGATCGAGGCTCAGGCCTTCCGAGATATCGAGACCGACCAGATCCAGGCCGTTGTCGAGCGCCCCCTGGGCGCGCAGGGCACGGTAGAACTGGGCGCGCTCGTCGTCAGCGGCGATGCTGCCATCCTCGATCCCCGTCTTCCACGTTTCGATCAGGTTCTGCCAGGTCAGCTCGCTGACGGTCAGCTTGCGTGAACTGTCGTCCGGGTCGCTCTCGCTGGTCTCCATCGACTGGATGTCGATATCACTGAACGCCGGTAGGCCGTGATCGCGCCGCGCCGTGTCCAGCTCCGCGTTGTCGGACAGGCGCTGGGTGTTGGTCTCGCCGCCGTGCCGCGACCAGTAACCGTCGAAGACATTCTGCACCGCGTTGCCATCGTCTCCGGCCGCGTGCTTGATCCGCTCGCGCAGGTCGTCGTTGACCTGGGCGGTGGCTTCCTCGCGGGAGGCGCCGTCGCTCAGCTTGCTGTCGATCAGGTTCTGGTAGAGCTGTGACAGCGTCTCCGAGCTTTCGATATGCAGAATCTGGCGAGAGTCGGTCAGGGTACTGCCGGCCAGGCCGGAAGCCAGTGCGTTGAGGTTATCCTCGTAGTCCGGGTTGTCGGTCACGGTGTGGTCGGCGAGGAAGTCGTCGTAGGCGGCGTAGCCGGCATCGATGGCGTCGTCCTTGCCGCCGTGGCGCTCCCAGTAGCCGTTGAGCACATCGAGGCCGTCAGCGCTGTTCTTGTCGGCATCGGTCAAGGCGTTGCCGGTGCGCGCGAAGAGGTCTTCCTTGGCGTCGTCGATGGCCGCCTGGAGATCCGGGGCATCGCCGCGCTCGCGCTGCTGGTCGAGTTGATACGCCACCAACTGGCGGAACTGGCTGGCGGCGTCTCCGGTCAGCGGTCTTACCGTGCGGTCGTCGATATCGATGCCGTCGGCCATGTCGGAGGCGAGCGAGTTCAGCGTGTCGTCATAGGCGATGTCGGCCTCGTCGCGATTGGCGAGATAGCTCTCCTGGGCCAGCTTCTCGGTGTCGGCTTCGCCACCGTGACGCTGGAAATAGCCGTCGAAGACATTGGTGACGTCGCCACCGCCGACGCTGTCGATGCGCTCGCGCAGATCCTCGTTGACGTGATCCATCGCTTCCCGGGTATCGTCGCCCTGATCGATCCGTTTCTGGATCAGATTCTTGTAGAGTTGGGAGAGCGTGTCCGAGGCGTCGAGATGCAGGATCTTGCGCTGGTCGGTCAGCGTGCCGCCGGCCATCCCCAGGGCCAGCGCATTGAGGTTGTCCTCGTAATCGGGGTTGTCGGTGTGCGTGGTATCGGCCAGAAAGCCGCCGTAGGCGGCATAACCCGCGTCGATCGCGGCCTCTTCGCCGCCGTGGCGCTGCCAGTAGCCTGCGAAGACGTCCAGGCCCTTGTCGGCGCTGCGGTCGGCGTTATCGAGGGCATGCCCGATGCGGTCGAACAGCGCTTTCCTGGCGTTGTCGATCGCCTGGGACAGGTCGGGGCGCTTGCCGTCGGCGCGCTGGGCGTTGAGCTCGGCGGTGACCAGCTTTTCGAACTTGTCCGCGGCGTCTCCCGTCAGGCTGGAAACCCGGCGCTTGTCGATGTCGATGCCGTCCGCCATGTCCACTGCCAGCGAATTCAGCGTCTCCTCGTAGGCTTGGCTGCCGGGTTCGAGGGTGTCTTTCTCCGCGCTCCCCTCCTTGGCCACTTTCTGCGCCAGTTCGAGCAGACGGGAGAAGGCGCGCGGGGCGGCGGGCGAATTCGAGGTGCTGACCGGGGTGACATCGGGATCGACGCGCATGGTGCTCTCCTTGGCCGGGGGCTCGGGGCGGGGCGGAGAACTCAGTCTGGGGCGCCCGGATGACGCCGGGATGGCAGCACGGCAACGCCGTGTAACGCCCTGTTGGCCTAGGGTATCGGCGCGGCGGCGGTTCACTGCATCGCTCCGAGGATGGCCGAAAGCCGGGCCAGGTTGAGCTTGAGCACGTCGAGCTGATCCACCATCAGCGGAATCAGGAAGACCACGTAGAGCAGCATCAGGAAACTGAACAGCAGGTTCTTGATCGGCAGCGATAGATCGAAGGCGTGCAGATTGGGTGCCATGCGGGCGACGTAGGCGAGCATCAGGTCGGCCACCAGCAGGGCGATCACCAGCGGGGAGATCATCAGCACGCCGATTCGCATCACCTGATCGAGCAGGCCGAGCAGCGCCATCGCCGAGGCGCGCGTCATCAACGGGGTGAAGTCGATCGCCGGCCATAGCGCATAGCTGCGATAGAAGCCGTCGAGCAGCAGCATGAAACCGCCAGTGAGAAAGAACAGCGCCAGCAGGATGATCGACAGCAGCGTCGAGGTGACGCCGGTTTCGCTGGCGCCCATCGGATCGAGAATCTGCGCCATGGTCGAGCCGCGCTGCAGGTCGATCAGCTCGCCGGCCACCTCCGCCCCAGAATGGCACGCCGAAGACCAGGCCGATCGCTACGCCGATCACCAGCTCCTTGATCACCAGCCCCATCAGCGCGACGCTCGCGATGTCGCGCAGGGCGGTGAAGTCGGCGAACAGCGCGGCCATCAGCGGCAGCGAAATCGTCACCGCCACCGCCGAACGGATCATGCCGGTGAGCCCGAGCCGATTGAATGCCGGGGTCATCATCACCAGGCCCAGCGCCCGCGCGGTGCCGATCGCCAGCGCCGCGATCAGCGGGTAGGCGAAGTCGTTGAGGAAGTGGGCAAACGCTTCGTAGTTCATCGCTCTCCCGGATCTCGCGCCCGCCGTGTGACGTCGCGATCCGCTCCTACAGCCGGATGGGCCGCGTTGCCTCAGCGCGACCAGACGGCAAAATTGTCCAGCACCTGATCCGCCACGTTGACGATCTGCCCGGCCAGCAGCGGCCCGGTCAGGATCAGCACCAGCAGCACCGCGACCAGCTTCACCGCCTGCGGCAGCGTCTGATCCTGAATCTGGGTCAGCGCCTGCAGCAGGCCGACGCCGAAGCCGATCACGATGGCCACCACCAGCGCCGGGGCCGAGACCAGCAGCACCGTCCACAGCGCGCTCTTCAGCAGTGACAGGAAGATAGCGTCGTCCATGTCAGCCTCCGCCATAGCTGAGAATGAGCCCGTGCATCAGCCGCGACCAGCCATCCACGGCGACGAACAGGAAGATCTTCAACGGAATCGAGATCAGGGTCGGCGAGACCATCATCATGCCCATCGCCATCAGCACGTTGGAGACGATCAGGTCGATGATCAGAAACGGGATGTAGAGCAGAAAGCCGATCTCGAAGGCGCGGGTCAGCTCGGAACTGACGAACGCGGGGATCAGCACGATCAGGTCGTCGTCGCGCAGCTCGCGGCGCGCCTCCTCCGACCACAGGCTGCGTGTGGCGTCGATGAAGAACGCCCGCTCGTGCTCGTTGGCGTAGCGCGAGAGGTAGTCCTTGAGCGGTTCGCGTAGCGCCTCCCCGGCCTCCTTGATCTCGGTGATGCTGCCCAGCCCGGCCTGATGCGCTTCGAAGCGGTGGGCCATCTCGCCGATCAGTGGCGTGGTGATATACACCGTCAGAATCAGCGCGATGCCGTAGAGCACCAGATTGGGCGGGGTCTGCTGTACGCCCAGGGCGTTGCGGATCAGAAACAGCACCACCGAAATCTTGAGGAAGCCGGTCATCGTCACCACCGCCAGCGGCACCAGGCCGATGGTGGCGACGACGATGATGATCGCGATTAGATTGGGCTGGAACTCGGTCATGCGTCGGGCGCCCGGGTGCCGAACGCCTGAGTATCGGGCGACTGGGTATCGGGCGACTGGGTATCGGTCGACCGTGTATCGAGCGCCAGACGCTCGATCTGCACGCCGAGGTCTTCGCCGATCATCACCAGGCGACCCTGGCCCATACGCTGGCCGTTGACCATCAGATCGACCGCCCGCTCGGGTCGGCGTGCCAGCGGCAGTACGCTGCCCTGGCCCAGCTCGCGCAGCTCGCCCAGGGTCAGGGTCAGGCGTCCCACTTCGCAGGTGAGCGTGACCGCCAGGCTGTCGAAGTTATCCACACCCGTTTGCGGGGCGTTGTCGTCGCGGGGGCTATCCACAGGCGGTTGGGTCATTACGGCAATGTCCTGGTCTCGTTGGCGGGGAGCGGGGTGGGCGGCCGGATAGCCACCCGCGGGGATGCGTGGCGGCGTCAGCAGACGCACGCCCTCGGCGGTCAGGGTGGCGGCGGCGCAACGGTCTACGACCGTGAATTCGAGCGTGTCCGGTTCGGCGTAGGGGGGCTCGAGCAGGACCACGTCGCCGGGTCCTAGCGAGCGCCACTCGGCGAGGGTCAGCCACTGCCGGCCGGCATTGACGTTGGCCGCCATGGGGACCGCCCGCGCCGGTGCGGGGCAGGGCGGAAAGCGCGCCTCGAACAGCGGGCGCAGGCGCTCGGCCAGGGACGCGCTCAGCGTCAGCGCCAGCGGATAGGTGGTGGCGTCGAGGGTGTACGCCAGCGCCAGCGTCACGCCATGGGTCGTGCTTGTGCCCCCTGCGTGGTTGGCGCCGCGCGGCGCGTCACCGGCCTCGCCCTGGGGAGCATCCATGGCCGAGGCGGGGGGCGCCAGCGGGGCGAGGCGGATGTCACAGTCGAGTGCCGCTTCCAGCGGCGCCAGCCAGGGCTGCCACAGCGCTTCCAGCCATAGCGCGGCCAATTCGGCATCGACGCTCGCCAGCGACCGGCGGCGGCCGGGATGGGCGCCGAGCGCTTCCAGCGCGCGCCAGCTCGTCGTCACGACCAGCGTCTCGTCGCCGATATGCAGCGGGCAGGCGATCTCGCGGGGGATGTCGGCTTGATCGCCGAGCAGGCCTAGCCGCGCCGGCTCGGCGCTCGACCCCGGGCGGGCGGGCAGCGTCAGCGCCTGGCGTGGGCGGTGCAGGGCGTTGTGCAGCGTCAGCGTGTGCGGGGCGACGTGGGGCAGCCGGGAGGCGAGCGCGTCAGGGTCGATACGCGGCGGAGAGTTCATGGGCGTGGCTCCCGGTTGCCGTGGCCCTCTTCGTGCTCCAGCTCGGCCAGAGACTCGGCCGCGCGCGCGTCACGCCGCTGCTGGTCCGCCTGCAACTGTGCCAGCGCCTGCTGACGCTGGCGGCAGCGGGCCCACTCGCCACGCCGCGTCTGCTCCCGCTGCTGGGCCAGGCGGGCGGCCTGCTGGCAGAGCTGCTGGCGCTGGGCCAGGGCCGCCTGCAGCGCGGCCTGTTCGGCCCGGCTCTGCTGCCAGGCCAGGGTCTCGGCGGCGCTCAGCGGGCGCCCCGCGGCAGCATCGAAGTGCGTCTGCTCCTGCTGCTGCGCCGTGTGTGCCAGGCGCTGGCGTGCGCTGTCGAAGCGCTGGGTCTCGCGCGCCAGGTCACGGCAGCGTGCCCGCTCGGTGGCCAGTTCGCGTTCGGCCAGGCGGGTGCGCTGGCGGCGCAGTGCAAGAAGACGGTCGAGGGTGTGTCGGGTCGTCATCGGGCCAGGGCTCCCAGGCGGTCGAGGGTGTCGTCGAAGGTGGCCGTCTCTCCCTGCGGCTGACGCAGGAACGCCTCGATCTCGGCATGCTTGCGGATCGCCTCGTCGGTGGCGGCGTCGCTGCCCTCGCGGTACTCGCCGACCTGCAGCAGCAGCTCGACTTCCTGATAGCGGGCCAGCAGGTCGCGCACCTTGGCGGCGTCGCGGCGGTGGGCGTCGCTGGCGACGCTGTCCATCAGCCGGCTACGGCTGGCGAGCACGTCGATCGCCGGGAAATGGTCGCGGCGGGCGAGTTCGGCACTGAGCACGATATGGCCATCGAGAATGGCGCGGGCTTCCTCGGCCACCGGGTCCAGGCTGGCGTCGCCCTCGGTGAGCACCGTGTACAGCGCGGTGATGCTGCCCTGGCCCGAGAGACCCGGCCCGGCGCGTTCGAGCAGCCGCGGCAGGGCCGCGAACAGCGAGGGCGGATAGCCGCGGCGGGTGGGCGGCTCGCCGGCGGCCAGGCCGATCTCGCGCTGGGCGCGGGCGAAGCGGGTGAGGCTATCGACCAGCAGCAGCACGTCGCGGCCCTGATCGCGGAAGTACTCGGCCACGCTGGTGGCCACCAGGGCGGCGCGAGTGCGCTCGATGGCCGGGCGGTCCGAGGTGGCGACGACGCATACCGTGCGCGCCCGCGCCGCGGCATCGAGCTGGCCCTCGAGCAGTTCGCGCACTTCGCGCCCGCGCTCGCCGACCAGGCCGAGCACGACCACCTCGGCGCGGCTACCGCGCACGATGGCGGAGAGCAGCGAGGACTTGCCCACACCGGGTTCGCCGAACAGCCCCACGCGCTGCCGCGGGCGACGGTGGCCAGCGCATCGATGGCGCGCACCCCCAGCGCCAGCGGCCGCTCGATCAACTGGCGCGTCAGGGGCGGCGGCGGGGCGGCGTGAACCGGGTAGTCGTGCAGTCCACGGGGCGGCGGGGCCGCGTCCAGCCACTCGCCAAGCGGGCTGATGACGCGACCCAGCAGCGCCTCGCCGACCGCCACGCCCTGGGCGCGCCCGGTGGCGATCACTTCGCTGCGGGTCGAGAGGCCATGGAGTTCGCCGATCGGCGAGAGCACCGCATCTTCCTCTTCGAAGCCGATCACCTCGGCGGCCACCCGGCGGCCGCTGACCGGGTCGCGCAGATAGCACAGCTCGCCGATGCCGACGCCTTCGATGCTGGCGTGGATGAGCAGGCCCCGGATGCGCTTGACGCGACCGTTGGCGCGGCGCGGTTCTGCCTCGGCCAGGCGTGCCTGGAGACGCGGCATGAGGCCGTCGAGCGGAGACGTGGTCATGCGTTCTCCCGGGTCGGCGTATGCAGCGCCCTGGCCAGGGCATCGAGCTGGGCTTCCAGGCCGATATCCATCACCGCGACGGGGCTGACCAGCAGGCACTGGGTCGGGTCGAGCTGCGGGTCGGCCTCGACCTGGTAGTCGACCCCTGCCGGCGGCCGCGCGGCCAGGCGCTCGCTCACCTCGCGTTCGAGCGACGGCGCGACCCGGATGCGCAGACGCTGGGATTGATGCCACTCGCCGAGGGCACGGCGCACGCTGCTGGCGATGCGTTCGGCGTCGTCGTACTCGTTCAGGATGCGTTGCACCAGATCGAGGCAGAGCTGGGCCAGCGCCGGCTCCATATCGGCCAGGTAGCGCGCGACGTCGGCCTGGGTGGAGGCGAGCAGTGCCGCCGCCTGGCGCTCGCCGTCGTCGCGGCCGGCGGCGAACCCCTCGGCATAGCCCGCCTCGCGCGCCGCCGCGGTGGCCGAGGCCTGTGCGTCGGCCTGCTCGCGGGCGCGTTCGAGAAAGGCGAAACCGTCGCGCCACGCCTGCGCTTCGGCAGCGCGCAGAATCACCTTGCCGGGACGGCGGGGAAGCGTATTCATGGTCTCTCCTCGTCGGCTGTGGCGTCGGTGTCCGCGACCAGGGCCGCGGCGGCGCGTCGCGCGGTGGCGCTGGCGGCGTCGCGCTGCGCCGCGGGGGGAAGGGCGTCGGCGCCGTCGGTGGTGTTAGTGAAGGCGGCCGCGGGTGTGGTATCCCAGGCCAGCGCGAGCCAGGCTTGCCAGCCGCGCGGCTGGGCGTGGTACCAGGCGCCTATGCAGCGCCAGCCGTCACGCTCGACCGCCGCCGCCAGCGTCTCGAGATCGCCCGCAGACGGTGCACTCTGCGGCTCGGGGCGGGGCTGGTTGCGCTGCTGCAGTGCCAACCGATGCAGGGCGTCGCCGAAGCGTGCCCGGAGCGCGCTGACCCGCGGGGCCTCGATGGCGCTGGCGAAAGCGTCGGCATGCACGATGACACCGGCCGCTCGCGCACAGGTCGCGAGCGCTGTCGCGTCGAGCCGGGAGAGGCGGCGGTCCGCCGGCGCCAGTGGTGGCAGCTCGGCCGCGGCGGGCAGCCGGTGACGCGCCCTCAGGCGCGCGATCAGGCGTTGGCGGAAGCGCGCTTGTGCCAGCCATGGGCGTAGTTGGTCGTCGTCGGCGATGGCATCCAGGCAGTCGAGCCAGTGGCGTTCGCCGAGGGTGACCGGCAGCGTCTCGTCGGGCGGCAGGGGCGGTGCCGGGGTGGGCGCTGGTGTCATGATTCGTGCCCCGCGCCGCGGGGTGACGTCGCCTGGGTAGTCAGGACGTAGGGGCGCTGGCGCTGCTGACGCCACACCAGCCAGATCACCGTGGCGGCGAGCGCGATCAGGGCGGCGACCAGGGCGCCGACGAGCCAGGCGATCCGGGTCGCGCTGGTGGCGGGCATGGCGATACCCCAAAAGGCGTCCATCGCCGGGCTGGCCGCGCCCTGCGGCGCTTCGGCGAGCTTCGAGGCGACCGGTACCACCGAGACGTTGTCGTAGGAGAGGCCGGCGATGCCATTGGCGACCAGCGTCTTGATCTGCGGGATCAGCGGATCGATGTCCAGCGAGGCCAGGTAGCGCACGAAGACCGACGCCGACGAGGGCGTGCTGTTGCGCTTCAGCAGGTCGTTGTCCGGCAGCACCACATGGACCCGCGCCGAGAGCACGCCATCGATCTGCGACACGGTGTGGGAGAGCTCCTGGCTCAGGGCGTAGATCATCTGGGCGCGCTCCTGCACCGGCGAGGAGACCAGGCCGTTGCCCTTGAACACCTCACCGAGGTTGGCGAACTGGCGCGTCGGCAGCCCCGCGCGGTCGAGGATGGCCACGGCATCGGCGAAACGGCTCTCGTCGACACTGACCGTCATCTGCCCCGACTCTTCCGCGTGCCGCTGGGCGGCGATGCCGTGGCGCGCCAGCGTGGCCACGATCACGTTGGCCTCGCGTTCGTCGAGATGGGTGTAGAGCTCGGTGTCGCACGCCTGCAGCAGCAGCGCCAAGGCGATCAGCAGCAGCCATCGGCCCGTGCGGCGCAGGGCGGCGGTGAATGAACAGGGGAGCAGCGATTCGTAGCGCAAGCGTCATTGACCCCGCAGCAGCGTATTGGCCGAGCCCGAAACCTGGGTCGCGCCACGCACGACCATGGTGGTCTCGATCGAGTGATCGAACACCCGGGCCAGGGTGTCGGCGACCCGGGTCACGCTGTCGTCGTCGAGTGCCGAGGGCGTGTCGCCGGCATCGCCGGGTGCGGTGGCCTGGGTCACGCTGGCTGGGGCATCCCCCGGCAGCGTCGAGGCCAGGCGCTCGGGGGCCGCGGCGGGCACCTGGGCATCACGCGAGAAAGCGTTGACGCGTTCGATGAAGCCATCGAGGTTGTCGAGCAGATCACTGCCCAGCTGGCCGGGGCTAGGGCCCTGCGCTGGCTGGCCAGCCAGGTTCGCCATGTGCTCGAACAGATTCTGCGACTCGCGCATCTGGGTGTCGGGCGTCGGCAGCGGCATGGGCGTGCCGGCGCCGGGGGGAGTCACCGGTGTCATGGGTCACCTCTGTGCGCGGCACGCCGGCCGGTGGCAAGCGTGCCTGACGCATGGGTTGAAGGGAGCGCCGCGATCGTCGTCGGCAGCGTGAGTGGCTGGCCAGGCCGAGACCTGGCCAGCCGCGGCAGCGCTGGCTCAGCCCTCGCCGCCGGACATCGCCTCGCCGAGCATCTCCTTCATCATCGGCATTAGAATCAGCTGCCCGCCGACCTGGACCATGCCCTTGACCATGGCATCCTGGATCTCGGCCTGATCGAGGGCGTCATCGAAGGAGGGCGAACTCGGTGTCCCGCCGCTGGCGTTGGTGCTATCTATGGCGTCGATTGCCATCTGGCTTCTCCTGTCGTGGATCGTCGTCATGGCGCGTGTCGGCGGCCGACATCGCCGCTGCACGCCTGCCCGTTGGCCGTAGCCGCCGGGGTACTTCACTTGCTCGTCGCCGGCGGCGTCGCCACGCTGCCGCGGTAGATCTTGACGCCGCCGCTGGGGCCTGCCGGCGGGGCCGGCCGACGCAGCCCCTCGAGGCCCGCGCCACGCTGGTGATCCAGGCCGGTGGGCCGGAGACTTCAAGGCGTGCGCCGTCGTCGATCAGGGTCGCGTCGAGCGGTGCGCCGATCTCGCTGCGCGCGAGGGCGGCCAGCAGCCGCTCGCGGTCGACACCGTCGAGATCGAACAGGCGCTGGCTCAGTTCGCCGCGGGTGGCCACGTGCAACACATAGCCGTCGTAGAACCAGGCCAGACCATTGGCGGCGCACACCTGACGCAGAAAGTCGCCGGCCCGGGTGGCGTCGATGTCGCCGTTGACCTCGCCGGTGACGGCATCGCTCACGGCCACCGGCAGTGACAGATTGCGGCCGAACTCCTCGAGCACCTCGCGCACGTCCTGCTGGATCACCACGTAGCGGTAGTCGCGTCCGGCCCAGGGGGCGTCGGCGGCGCGCACCGGTGCCGCAACCAGCAGCGCCAGGGCCACGACCAGCAGCGCTACGCTCGGCAGCGCCACGCCCAGTGCAGGCCGCCGCCGCTGCCCAAGCAGCGCCAATCTCGGGTAGGCTGTGGCTCTTCTTCCGCGATCGTTGGAGCCCTGGCTGCATGTCGTCATCGACCCTCTCCTCGACACCCGTGCTGGCCCGTATGCTGGGCACCGTGGTGCTCATCCTCGCGCTCACCGCCTGCGCCGGGACGCCCACCTCGGCGCCGAGCGATGCCTCCGGGCGCTTGATCCCCCTCGCCGATACGCTTGCCCAGCGCGGCGACCCGGCCACTGCCGCTGAGCTCTACGCGCGGGCGATCGACCAGGGCGATGACGGTGCCGACGTTCGGGTCAAGCTCGGCAACGCGCGGTTGGCGAGCGGTGACACCGCCGGCGCCGCCGAGGCCTTTCGTGGTGCCCTGCGCGAGGAGATCACGCTGGCGCCGGCACTGCTCGGTCTGGGCACTGCCCAACTGCGCCTGGGCGAGCCGGAGGCGGCGCTGAAGAGCCTGACCCCGGCCGCACCGGAGTTGAACAGTGTCGCGGCCTGGAGCCGCCTGGGGGCCGCACGCGCGCTGGCCGGGCAGAGCGAGGCGGCGGTCGAGGCCTTCGCGCGGGCTGCCACGCTGGCGCCGAACGATCTCGACGTACGCACCAACCTGGCCCTGGCGCAGGCCCTTGCCGGCGATGCCGAGCGCGCCAGCGACGGTATCCGTCAGATCGTCGACTCGCCGCTGGCAGAGCCGCGCCACTACCGCAATGCTCTGCTGGTACTGGTGCTGGCCGGGCGTGCTGACACGGCCGAGCAGCTCGCGATTCCCGATATGCGTGCGGCCGAACGCACGCGCCTGATCGCCCAGGCGCAGCGCATCGCGGCGCTGCCCACCCCCGCGGCGCGGGCCCGTGCGCTGAAGCTGGCTCAGGCGGCCGCGGGCTAAGACCCGCGGCCTGTGTGATGGCCGGGGGCGTCTAGAGGCCATCGGTGGTCGCGCTGTCGCCCATCGCCTGGCGCGCCTCGTTTTCGAGCCTGGCGCGCCGTTCGTTGGCGCGCTCGCGGTTGTCGAGCCGCTGGCTGGCCGCGGCCGCCAGCGGCGCCGCCCGCGCTGGGCCCATCGTCTTGCCACGGGTCAGATCGCTCGGGTCGACCACCATCAGCTGCAGGTTGAGGTCGTTGGCGCAGCCGGGTGGCAGGGGGATCAGCCCCGATTGCTCGGGGTCGCTCTGACACAGATTCGCCAGCGTGCGCGTCGTCGTGCCCTGGCCGTCGGGCGTGGCGAGCGTTACCTCGCGATAGCCGCTGGTCCAGCTCATCGGGCCCAGCGACGACTGACAGCCGGCGAGCAGCGCCAGCGTCAGCAGCGTCGCGGCTGTCGCCGGCGGCGGCGTCATTTGGCCGACCTTGTGCGCGGCCGTACGTGGGATTGTCAGCATGGCGCGCCTCATTGCAGATAAAACCCGAACGGATCGTCGACGCCGGCTGAGCGAGCATGCTGGGCGCGGTCGTCAGCGAGGCGCGGTGCGCTCGCCACCCGCGCCTGGTCGAGCGGCGTGCGCGGTGCCGGGGCCGAGGCGGGGGCGACCAGATAGGGCGTGATCAGGATCACCAGTTCGGTCTCGTTGCGCTGGAAGCGGCGCGAGCGGAACAGCTGACCGAGGATCGGGATGTCGCCGAGTACCGGGATGCGCTCGAGCTGGTTGGAGGCCTGGCGCTGGAACAGTCCGGCGATGGCGAAGGTCTGACCGCTGCCGACCTCGACCACGGTGTCGGCGCGGCGCACCTGCAGCGAGGGCACGTCGTAGCCGGCGATCTGCACGTTCTCGCTGGCAATGCTGCTCACCTCGGGACGCACCTCCATCGAGATCCGACCGTTGGGCAGCAGTGTCGGTGTGCTCAGCAGCGAGACCCCGTACTGTTTGTACTGAATGCCGACCAGGTCGCGGTTGACCGGTACCGGGATCGGAATCTCGCCGCCGGCCAGGAAGCTCGCGGTCTGACCCGAGACCGTGGTGATATTGGGCTCGGCCAGGATCTGCAGCAGGTTGTTCTGCTGCAGCGCCTGCAGCAGGCCATCGACACCCTCGGCGCTGGGGCTGCTGGCGATATTGCTGGTGAGCACACCGAACGAGAACGAGCCGTTGTTGATCAGCGCATTCCAACTGATGCCGTAGCGCAGCAGCTCGTCCCGGGCGACTTCGGCGAAGCGCACGCGAATATTGATCTGGTTGGCACCGGCATAGGTCGTGCGGTCCAGACTGGCGCCATCCGGCGCCACCGCATCGAGGGTGGAGCGGGTCGCCATGGCGCTGTCGAGGGAGCGCTGCTGGCCCTCGGCGACGAGTCGGTCGCCGGCCATGCGCAGGTGAATCTGCGCCTCGCCACCGCTGCCGCGCAGCGTCTCGCGGGCGCTTTCGGCACCGTCGCGCACCCGCAGGCGCAACGAGGCCTGGCTGCGATCCTCGGCATCGAGCGCGATCAGGTTGGTATCACCGGCGCGCTTGCCGAACAGATAGATCACCCCGGGCGAGACGACCTGGACATCGGCGACTTCGGGGTTGGCGACCAGTACCGAGGCGATCTCGCGCTCGAAGCGCAGAATACGGCCCTGGCCGGTCTCGAGATCCAGCCCCCGGCCGCCGGCATCCACCGTTACCTCACCCCGGGCCGCGTTGGACAGGCCAAGGCACAGCGCACACAGCAGGAGCAGCGCCGCAGCGAGCCGTGCCGGGTGAGCGGGCCACTGAGCCAGCGGGAAACGTCTCGCGGTCGAAGTCATGACGTCTGCCGCCACCCGATCATGTGATATCTCCCATGGCCAAACTCCCTCGATCTGGTTGTCGTTATGTGTCATGCGTTTCGCGTCGTGCGTCGTGCGTCGTGCCGGTGTCAATGGCGCTGGCGTGAAGCTCATGGCGTCACTCTGCCCGGGCCGATGTTTCCGCCTCGCGCCGAGCACTCGGCTTGGCCAGGCGAATCTGGGCGATGGCCTGCAGCTGGAACTCCGGGGCGATCTCCTGCCAGGCGACCACCGCCAGCCCCAGCTCCTGTTGCCTGACCCACTGCTGCAGCGTCGCGCGCACGTCATGGGCGATGACCACGACCGGCTTGAGCTCGCCGTCCAGCGCGTCCAGATGCTGTTCGAACCAGGCGCTCAGCGCGCGCGACAAGGGGGACGGCAGCCCGCCCCGCGCGGCCGGCGCCTCGGTGTGGCGCTGGGCACTGCGCAGCGCTTCTTCCAGCGGCCGCGTCGCGACCCAGGCCGGTAGTACCCGGTCGTGGCGGGCATGGCGGTGGCAGATCTGACGTGCCAGGGCGACGCGAATGTGATCGGCGAGCCGGGCGGCGTTGGACTCCTGCCCGCCGCTGGCCACCATCGCCTCCAGGATGGCGCGCAGGGCGCGTACCGGCACGCCCTCGCCGACCAGTCGGCGCAGGATGTCGGCCATCTTCTGCAGCGACACGACCCGCACGGCTTCATTCACCAGCTCGGCGTAGTGGCTCTCCATCTCAGACAGCAGCGTGCGCGCTTCCTGAATGCCCAGGAACTCGCCGGCATAGCGCGCGAACACCGATTCGAGGCAGCGCGCCAGCACCTGCGCCGGCGTGAGGTAGCGGATGCCTGCGGCGTCGAGGGCGTCCGCGCCGGTATCGGCGAGCCACTGCCACTGGCCACGTCCTACCAGCGCCGGTCGCGGAGTGGCGGTGAGCTCGACCACCGCAAGCAGACTGGGGTCGTCATCGAGCAGCAGCGCCGCTGGCGGCAGTTCGCCGGCGAGCACCGGGACATCATCCAGCTCGATGGTGAAGCGCCCGGCTTCCAGCGTGGGTTCGATGCGCAGGCCCGGCGCGGGCAGGGCGATTCCCAGGTCACGCTCGACGCGCTGGGTGGCGTGCTGCAGCGCCTCGCGCAGCAGGGCGAGCGGCAAGGTGTCGGCCAGCGGGGCACTCAGGCCGAGCATGACGCGATGCTGGCGCGGGTCGTCATCGGCCATGGCGAACGCCGCGGATTGGCCCTCCGCCTGGGGCGACTGGGCCGCGGCTGGGTCGGTGACCGCGGAGGCTGCGCGGGTCGACGGGTCATGGGTGGAGAGATCGTTGGTGGACGGGGAATGGGGAGACGCGGCCTCGGCGGATGGCGCCTCGCTGGCCGCCGCACGCCGCTGACGCCGGCGCAGATAGAACGCTGCGCCACCGAGCAGGGCGGCGAGGGCGAGAAACACGCCGGTGGCGAAACCGGGGACGAAGGCGGCGCAGAAGAGTACGGCGGCAGTCAGCCCCAGCGCCTTGGCGTTGCTGCCGAGCTGGCCGACGATCTCGCTGCCCAGGTCGCTGGCATTGTCGGAGCTGACGCGGGTCACCACGGTACCGGCGCCGATCGAGATTAACAGTGCCGGAATCTGCGCGATCAGGCCGTCGCCGACGGTGAGCAGCGAGTAGGTCTCGACGGCATCGTTGAAGGCCATGTCGTGCTGCAGCATGCCGATCAGCAAGCCCCCGATCAGGTTGACGAAGAGGATCACCAGCCCGGCGATGGCATCGCCCTTGACGAACTTCATGGCGCCATCCATCGCGCCGTAGAGCTGGCTCTCGCTTTCCAGGCGCGAGCGCCGCCGGCGCGCCTCCTGGGTGTCGATATCGCCGTTGCGCAGATCGTTGTCGATGCTCATCTGCTTGCCGGGCATGGCATCGAGGGTGAAGCGCGCGGCGACCTCGGCCACCCGCTCCGAGCCCTTGGTGATCACCAGGAACTGCGCCACGGTGATGATCAGAAACACCACCATGCCGATGACCACTTCGCCGGCGATGACGAAGTTGCCGAAGGCGGCGACGATCTGGCCGGCGTCGGCGTCGAGCAGAATCAGTCGCGTAGTGGTGATCGACAGCGCCAGGCGGAAGAGCGTGGCGAGGAGGATGATCGGTGGCAGCGAGGAGAACTCCACCGGGTGGGAGATATAGAAGGCGACCACCAGGACCAGCAGGCTGAAGCCGATGTTGATGCCGATCAGTGCGTCGACCAGGGCGGTGGGCAGCGGAATGATCATCATCACCACTGCCAGCACCATGAAGGCGGCGATGATCACGTCGCTGCGCTGGGCGGCGCGCTGTGCCAGGCGGTTGAGCCGCGCGAGCAGGGGCATCATGTCTCACCTCCGGCATCGGTATGCGGTGTCGTTCTGTCGGCGCTCGCCCGACGGGCGAGATAGTCGCGGTAGCTCCGCCGCGCCAGCTCGGGGGCGCCCACGAGGGTCTGGGCCCGCCCCTTCAGCAGCGCCAGCGCGGGGTCGGCAGACTCCCCGGCCTGGGCTTCGAGCCGCGCGATCGTGTGCAGCGCGCGCTGCCCCTGGCCGCTGGCCAGGAACCCTTGGCACAGCGCATGCAGCAGGCCGCTGTGATCCGGGGCCAGGCGCTGGGCGATGAGCAACAGCACCAGCCCGCGCTGGGTCTGGCCGCTCTGCAGATAGAGATGGCCGATGAGGTGGAGCAGATCGGCGGCGTCGCGATCGTCGCGCTGGCTCATGATCTCTCCTCCGGGGTGTCGCCGTCGGTTGCGCGTTCGCCGGCGAGCGGGGCGTGGAGGCGGTTTTCCCACGCCTGCCGCCAGGCGATCTCTTCGCCGAGGATCGTCGCGGCATCGGCCAGGGTGGCGGCGTCGGCATCGAGGCGTGGCAGGACGCTGTCGACGACGTGTTGGAGCAGGTCGAGGCTGCGCGCAGGCGAGAAGCTGGCCGGATCGCTGGGCACCGGGCTGGCCAGGGCTGCCAGCTGCTGGCGCAGCGCCGGGCGCTGACCACGTCGCTGCTGAGCGAGGTCGACAGCGTGAGTGAAGTCACCATCGGCCGGCGTCTGTCGCTCGCGCGGCGCTGGCACCTCCGACGTGCCGGGCGTGAGGCGCCGGCCCGCGTCAGGCATCTCCCGGTCGCCGATTCTCATGACGTCGTCTCCATCGCGCTGTGGCTACAGCGTCAGGGCGTACTGCTCGTCGCCATGACGGAGCAGGACGCGCTGGGCGTCGATGGAGGAGACGACCCAGCCCGAGGGCAGGGCCGCGCCGGGATAGAGCCGCTGGCCGCGGTGATCGATCAGATAGGGGTTGTCACCCAGCCACACGGCGCTGAGCCGCAGCTCGGGCGGGCGGGTGGCGGGCTGCGGCTCCACCGCGTTGAGCAGTACGTGGCGGCTGCCGAAGCGTTGGTCGAACCAGCGCTGCGTCTCCTCCCAGGCTGTGCGCTGCCCCGGCGTGTAATGCCCCGACACGCTCAGGTAGCGGTCGTGCTGGCTGAGCGTGATGGCATTCAGGCCGGCCGCGGCGAGATGCGCACGCAGTGCCTGGGCGGGCGACGCGGCCACGTTCTCGGCCAACTGCCGGGCGCCGGCAATGGCCTGTGCGTCGATGGGGGCGTTGGCGCTTGCGGGCTCGGCGTGTGGTGCGGTGCTACCGATGTTGGCACCGGCCTGGTTGACGTCGATGAACTCGTAAAGCCCCAGCACGCCCAGCGTGACGAGTAGTGCGGTCACGGGAGCGGCACGGTTGAGCGAGCGTCTGAAGCGCGGCGGGAATGCCGGCAGGCGCGGCAGGGCACTCAGCAGCGAAGGCGTGGCCGGGCGCGTCAGCGTCAGTGCGACCTCGCCGAAATGCAGTGTCGCTGGCGCGCTGCAGCGCAGCCCGGTCCCCTGCGTGACTCGATGGCCGTTGACGACGATATCGCCGCCCACGGCTTCGACCGCCAGTTGGCGGCCATGAAACCTGAGCAACAGATGCTCGGGCGCCAGCCCGGCATCGCCGAGCCAGACATCGGCGTTGTCGGCGCTGCCGATACGGCAGACCGGCTCGCGCAGCGCGATGACGGCGCCGCGATGCAGGCCGGTAGTGACTGTCAGCGTCATGACGGCATCCGCCGTCGCGGCGCTATCGGAGGAGTCGACGATGCTCATACGCATTCTCGCGCGAGGTACGAGAAAGGCGGCGTTCGGGGGCGATCAGGCTGATCGTGTCAGGGCATGACCGAAAATCCCCCCGAACGGCCATTGATTGGCACCATCCGGCACCCGGGAACCCGCCGCCAGAGCGCCGGGCACCGCGGACACGCCAGATGCCCGACACGGCGGTCTGGCGAGAGAGACCCGCAGCAGGGGCCGGATGGGGGCGCGGGCCGTAGCGGGCCCGCGACAGACCGATATCAGTTCTGCGGGCGCTGTTTGGTTGCGTCCAGCATGGTCTTCTTCTCGGTCGTGACCTTGGTGATTTCTGCCGATTTTTCGATGGCCTGATCGAAAACGGCTTGCAGCTGGCCGATCGCGGAATCGGCGCTGTTGTTGGACGTGCTCGGATCGATAGAGGGGACATCTGCCATGTCATGACTCCTGATAAGTATCGGGTTGAGACATACATCAGCGTCGGAAGTCTATCGGTCGTGGCAATACAGAGTAGACGCGATAATTCATCAACTTCCGGCGCAATTCATACTAAGGAGCTTGCAATGACAAAGCGAAGTCGAGGGTGTAATTTTTTTTATCGGAGTGTGTCTTTTCGGGATCATTCGTCCAACATTTATAGTCGCCAATTTTGAATGTGATCCAACATTATTATGATATTGAACGATCAGTTAAAAATACTTTTGAGATCATTGGCTTGTGGTTAGCTGTCTAGCATGGAGGGCTTGAGGGGCACGCCGGCGCGTGTCGTGACGGCGATCCGGATGTCGCGATCGGATAAGCCGAAAGGCGCGACTGCTGCGTAAAGCAATGTAGTTTTACAGATACAGCCATCGCCAGCTTTTCAGAGTTATATCCTGTGTAATATGCTTTTCATGGCAATATTTTCTGCATTTTTCTATAAGTTTATGTTTTATTTCTATTTTTGCGAATTTTTAGACAATGGTCTCGTTGCCGCCGAGGACTTTTGCCGTTGCCATTTAGCTCTTATGTTGAAGAAAAACGACTGACATCGATGGTATGCCGAGGATGCGCGGGTAGTGGTGACACCACGCTGACAAGCACGGGGCTTTTTTCATCGATGACAGGCGATATCTCGCTACACGCTGGTGGCCTTGCAACCGGAATTGACAGCAGCCGATGGGGCAATCGGTGTCGGTAAAGGCTGCTGATAGCGACGCGGCAGCGACACGAAAAGGACCGGGAGGTTTTGAATATGGCTGGAGAAGTTACGTTGAAGTCGTCTTATGTTCCTGACGCCCACACCGCCGGCCATCAGGCCCCTCCTCCCGAAGGCTGGCGCGTGACGCTATCCCAGGCCGTATTGTCGAACCGTGGAACCGGTCAGAAAAAAGACGCTGAACCGGGCGAAAAACAGATCGCCGACGGCGACACCCGAGCGCCCAGGAACCTGAACGACTACAAGCAGATCGTGACCTTCGGAGATGACCTCATTCGCTACGAGACCAAGGGCGGCAAGACCGTCGAGGTCGACCGGCACACCACGCCGGCGCTGTTCGAGACGGTCAAGCAGGATGCCGCCCAGATGACCGCGCTCAACCAGAGCAGCGAGGAGGGCTACGGCGTGTTGCCGCTGGATGCCGAACCCCCTGGCAAGCTGAGCGACTATCGTTTCATCGGCCCGCCCGATGAAGTGGCCAAGGGGGTCATCCGCTACGAGATGCAGAACGGCGCCCGTGTCGTGGTTGCCGAGCGCGCCAACCCAGAGCTCTTCGCTGCCATCAAGAAGGATTATGAAAGCCTGATCGGCATCAACAAGAGCGAGGCGGACGGCTACAAACGCCTTGGCGGCGACGCCACCCCGCCGCCCTACTACAACACCGAGGTCGGAGCGCCCGGTGAAGTGGGGCCGGAGGTGATTCGCTACGAGCATGACGGCGAGAAGTTCGTCGTCGCGCGCAGCGACAATCCTGCGCTCTACGACTACTTGAGCGAGCAGTACGCGACCCTGGGTGGGGACGCCGAGCATCAGTCGGCCATCGATGGTGCGGTCGAAGACGGCGCCATGGTAGCCGGCGCCGAGACCGAGGCGCCCGATTTCAACGACTTCAAGCGCTTTCACTGGCAGAACGATGCGCGCGACGATGTCATCCGCTTTACCACCCATGACGGCCGCGACGTGGTGGTCTCCAAGGCCCTGACGCCAGCCATGTTCGAGACGGTCTCCGAGGCCCAGAAGACCTGGAAGCATATCCACGAACTCGAGGACGACGGTTACCAGCTGCGCGACGCCGACGAGGACATCCCCGTGCTGGGCAAGGGCGACAGCGTCAAGAGCGCTACCGACGAGCACGGCGACGTCATCGAGGGGCTCAAGCTAGTCGAGGTCGACGGCGAAAAGTTCGTCGTCTCCAAGGGGGTGACACCGGAGCATTTCGAGGCCGCCTCCAGCTTCCAGAACACCTCCAGCGAGGATGTCATCGACGACGTATTCGGCGATCACGACCTGCCCGGCTCGGAAGAGACCAACCTGATGGGCCAGGAAACCACCGTCGAGAACGACGATGGCGAGGCCAAGACGGTCACCGAACTCTATATGGAGAAGCTGGAGGAGAAGGCGGAAAACTCGGACAACGAGAACTTCAAGAAGTACGCTCGGCTGCTCGAACTCAAGACTCAACTGGATGATGGCAGTTTTCAGTATCTGCCCTACATGACCGTCGACCATGGCGGCGACTGGACCTACTACGCCAGCGATACCCAGGGTATGGACCCTGCCGACCTGCGTGGCCTGATCCATGAAGAGAAGCTCGGCCAGGAGCTCGCCAAGCTGCTCGGTGACGAGGAGATCGCCAAGTTCACCAACGAGGCGATGGCGGAGGCCCAGAGCAAGATCAAGGATCGCGATGGGCTGGCCGACAAGATCTACGACTCGCTGACCGGCGACAAGGGCGCGGACTATCTCGATGCCATCGAGTCGCTGCGCGACAAGGGGTTCGGCGACGAGGCCGCCACCCGCCTGAACAATGACCTGAACACGCTGCAGGCGCTCGACCCCGAGCGTGCGGCCGAGGCGCGTGGCAGCATCACCGCCGCGAGTGCCGCCAGAGGGGTGGAGGAAGAGCTCGCCGACATCGACGCCGAGTACGATGCTGCCCAGAATGGCGGCGACCTATCGCCGGAGAGCGAAGCGGCCGCGGAGCAGGTTGCCGCCGACATGGTGCCGACCATTCTCACCAGCATTACCTATGGCACCTTCGGCATTCAGACCACCGATGGCGTGTGGCACGCAGTGCAGGATGCGCTCTCCGCCGACAAGACAGACCCCAAGGGCGCGGTACCGCCCAATCTATCGGCGGACGAGAAACTGCAGTTCACCAAGATCATGGCGATCGCCGCCGGGCTCAAGGAGGTCATCAAGACGGCGGCACTGAGCGGCAGTAATCTCGAGACGGCGCTGAAGGATTCGTCTCTCATGCGCGATGTCATGCAGAAGGTGAGCGAGCGGCTGCGCAACATGACCACCAGCCGTGACGGCCAGCCACCCATCGTCGAACTCAGCGACAGCCAGCGTAACAACGTGCAGGGGACGCTGAAATCCCAGTTCCGCAGCCTGATGAACTCGAACGCGATGTTCGCGATCGGCGGCACCGCGGCGCTGGCCAATGCCATCTATCGCCGCTCGGGTGACGACTTCGGCGATACCTGGCAGGAGCGCATGACCGTCGCGCGCGGCATGCTGGTGTTCATCGGCACCACGCCCTTCGCGCTCAAGGGCATCACCGACGCCGCTGGCGCGAAACTCGATGAAGGCAGCCGGCTGGCCAAGCTGTTAAATACTCAGGCGCTCGGTCTCGACAAGGAGATGGGCGATATCCTGCGCGAGCGCTTCCCCGACACCTTCAATGGCGACAAGGCGCCCTCCCTCAACCCGGGCGAGCAGGCGCGGGGCAAGCTGGACGACATCCGCGGCAAGCTCGAATCCTTCGATACCCTCCTCGATCAGAAGGATGCCCCCGACTTCGAGCAAAAGGCCCAGGGGCTGGTCGACGACATCCAGGGCCAGCTCGACGAGGTCGACCGCATCGTCAAGACGTCCGACTCGCTCAGCGACGACGAGAAGAAGGAGATCCAGCAGCGCCTGGATACGATCGAGGATCGGCTCGACAAGGTCGAGATGAAGAAGGAGGGCCTGGCGCCCCAGAATGCGGACGACCTCAGGGGACTCGTCGACGACCTGTTCGAGGAGATCCAGCCTTTCGCCTCTTCGGTGACACCCTCGGAGCAGCGCTTCGCCCAGATCGACGACTTCGACCGGGCGGTGGCGGAGTACCGCGAGCTGCTGGATGCCGACGGCAAGGGTAAGGGCAAGATGCCGGAACAGGCGCCGGCACGGTTCGACGAGATCATGGAGAAGCAGCGTGCCATCCGCGCATCGATCGAAGCCGACCCGACGCTCACCGCCAGCGATCGCGCGCAGCAGCTCGATCGCCTGGACGAGATCGCCAACCGCCTGGACGACGTGCGCCCGACGGACGGCGGCACCCTGCCCAGCGGCGCCGGCGATGCGCTGGACGACCTCGACAACCTCAGTGACGACCTGCACCAGCGCTTCGATCCCGCCAATGGCGAGTCGTCGAAATCCGCGATGCAGTCCTGGAACCAGGCACTGGATGCCCAAGCCGACGTGATGACCAACGGCGAACGCACCCCCGGCGGCACGTTGCCCGACAGTCCCGGCGGTACGTCGCCCGACAGCCCCAGCGGCACCGGTGGCGACAGCAGCAGCAAGAAGAAGACCAATATCTTCGGCCCGGCGCTCAGGGGGCTGGCCTACATGACCGACTTCGCCGGGGGGATTCTCGACACCGTCGTCGCGGGCGTCGGGCTGAACCAACTGATCAAGAATGGCGGCACCCCGATGGAGTTCGCCGCCAGCTCCACGGGCGTGGTCTCCGGCTCGTTCTTCACCATCGGCGGCGCCGCCGAGATCGGGGCGTCACTGCAGACCGCCTCCCGCGTGCTCTCCGGGCTGGGGGCGGGCCTGCGTGCGGCCGGCCCCATCGGCAACCTGATCGGGCTCGGCGTGGGTGTCGTCAGTCTGATCCTCAATGCCGTGATGGCGCAGAAGAAGGGCGCCGAGACCGAAGGCAAGATCCGCGAGCAGTTCGAGCAGTTCGCCGAAGATGGCGTGACCGAGGATGACTGGGGCGAGAAGTTCAACTACCTGATCAACTCCAGCTATGGCTTCAAGGAGATGATGCACGCCGGCGACGACGACAAGGAGCCCGACCCGCTGTTCAAGGAGTGGTTCCCCGAGGACATGGCGGCGTGGGAGGCGCAGCCGGAGCAGTACGAGAAGTTCACCCAGGAGATCCGTGAGAACGGCAACGTCGATGACTTCTTCTTCGACTTCGACAAGGACCAGATGCAGCTCAATATCCACGGCCAGGCGTTCTACCAGGAGCACAAGGAGACCATCGACACCATTCTGTTCAACTGGGACGAGGGCGATGGTGGCAACGACTGGACCGGCGGCGACGATATCGTCAGCAAGTCGGATCTCGAGAAGATCGCCGATCCGGAAAACGGCCACGCCAAGCAGGAGCAGGAGGCGGCAAAATTCCTGCTCAAGAACGAAGAGTTCTTCGCCCTGCTGGATACGCTGCACAAGCAGGATGGCGCGGACGGCAAGATCAGCAGCGCCGACATCGACTCCTGGATGCAGCTGATCGGCGAGCGCGAGATCACCGACGACAACCCCGCCTTCGCGAGAGAAGAGAGCATCTGGGACAACCCCGCGAGCTACAAGCTGTAGCGCCGCCGGGCGTGTTCTGGTCGCGCCCGCCGCCGCCTTCGAGAGGGGCGGGCGCTACTCGATATTCTGAATCTGCTCGCGCATCTGTTCGATCAGCACCTTCAGCTCCACCGCGCAGCGAGTCGTCTCGGCGACCACCGCCTTGGAGGAGAGGGTGTTGGCTTCGCGGTTGAGCTCCTGCATCAGGAAGTCCAGCCGCCGGCCGATGGGGCCCTTTTGCTTGAGTTGACGCTCGACCTCGCCGACATGGGTCTCCAGACGGTCGAGCTCTTCGGCGACATCGGCCTTCTGCGCCACCAGCACCATCTCCGCTTCCAGCCGCTGTGGGTCGAGCTCGGCGCGGGCGCTCTCCAGACGTTCGAGCAGCAGGGCGCGCTGGCGTTCGAGCATCGTGGGCAGGTGGGCACGCACGTTGGCGATCTGCTCGCGCACGCCGTCCAGACGTTCACGGATCAGCGCCGCCAGGCGCTCGCCCTCGCGGGCGCGGCCTTGTTCCAGATCGCTCAGCGCCGTCTCGAACAGCGCCAGGGCGGCGGCCTTGACCGCATCCAGGTCGAGGCGCTGGCTGGCCATCACGCCGGGGTGGGCGAGCAGTTCGAGGGCATTGGGCATCGGCGCTTCCGGCAGCGTGCGGCGTACCTGGCCGAGGGCCTGGGCCAGTGCCGCCAACTGGGCATCGTTGATCTCCGGGGTAGTGCCACCCTCCGCCGGCTCGAAGCGCAGCGCGCACTCCACCTTGCCGCGCGACAGGCGCTGGCGCAGGGCATCGCGGTAGGCGGGTTCGAGATCGCGCAGCGCATCGGCGAGACGAAAGTGCGGCTCCAGATAGCGCTGGTTCACCGAGCGCAGCTCGAGCTGCAGGCTGCCCCACTCGGCTTCATGGGTCTGGCGAGAGAAAGCGGTCATGCTATGGGGCATGGGAAGTCCTTGAGCGCATGGGGCATCTGGGGTCGTGCGTCGCGTCTGTCTATCTATGATCGCGCTTGGCGTCGAGTGTAACCCATCGCCGCTGGGGGATACGCCTCCGAGGCGGCGGGGAATTCGCCGCGCAGTCGGGTAGAATGCGGCGTCTCAATTCACAGGTTTTCGATGAGGCTTTCATGCGCCCGAGTGGACGACGCCCCGACCAGCCCCGCGAGGTCACGCTGACCCGCGGTTTCACCCGCCACGCCGAGGGCTCGGTGCTGGTGAGCTTCGGTGACACCCAGGTGCTCTGCAACGCCAGCGTCGAGGCCGGCGTGCCGCGCTGGCTGCGCGGCAAGAACCAGGGCTGGGTCACCGCCGAGTACGGCATGCTGCCGCGCGCCACCCATACCCGCGGCGGGCGCGAGGCGGCGCGTGGCAAGCAGGGCGGTCGCACGCTGGAGATTCAGCGCCTGATCGGCCGCAGTCTGCGCGCCGCGGTGGATCTGAAGAAGCTGGGTGAATTCACCATCACCGTGGACTGCGACGTGCTCCAGGCCGATGGCGGCACGCGTACCGCCTCGATCACCGGTGCCTGCGTGGCGCTGGTCGAGGCGCTGCAGCACATGCAGCGCAAGAAGCTGATCAAGTCCGACCCCTTTCGCCAGCTGGTCAGCTCGATCTCGGTCGGAGTCTACAAGAATATCCCGGTGCTCGATCTGGACTACCCCGAGGACAGCGCCGCCGACACCGATATGAACGTGGTGATGACCGAAGACGGCAAGCTGATCGAGGTGCAGGGCACCGCTGAGGCCGAGGCATTCTCCCGCGCCGAGCTCAACGCCATGCTCGATCTTGCCGAGGGCGGCTGCCAGACCCTGTTCGACAAGCAGCGCGAGGTGCTCGGCGTGCGCCGCTGAGAGGGTGTTTACAAAATGCCTGCGCTCGACAATACGGCGTTAAAATCGGTCTCAAAATGCTCATTTACCCCGTGTAAACTCCGCTTTTTCGACCGATTTTGCCTTAGCTACGCGCCCCGGTCTGGCCTTCGCTCGCCGAATTTGTAAACACCCTCTGAGCGTGCGACTGCGCTTCCCGGCCTGGCCCGGCTCGCATGGCTGACGGCGTCGACTAGACTAAGGTCTAGTCTTCAGCCCAAGTCATTCATCACCGGGCCGAGCCAGGCCCTGCGCCGGCGCGGCCTCCATCGCCAGGAGAGCAGCGTGGCCGAGTTCACTATTGCGGATCTGATCGTCGATACCCTCGCCCGTGCCGGCGTGCGTCATATCTGGGGCCTGCCGGGGGATTCCCTCAACGGCCTTACCGAGAGCCTGCGGCGTCAGGAGCAGATTCGCTGGCGCGGCGTGCGCCACGAAGAGGTGGCGGCGCTGGCCGCCAGCGCCGAGGCCGATGCCACCCAGACGCTGAGCGTGTGTGCCGGCTCTTGCGGGCCGGGCAACCTGCATCTGATCAACGGTCTCTACGAGGCCCAGCGCGCCGGCGTGCCGATGCTGGCGATCGCGGCGCAGATTCCCTCCAGCGAGATCGGCCTGGGCTATTTCCAGGAGACCCACCCCGAGAATCTGTTCCGCGAGTGCAGCGACTACTGTGAGCTGGTCTCTTCCCCCGAGCAGATGCCGCAAGTACTCGAGACCGCCATGAACACGGCGCTGACCCAGCGCCGGGTGGCGGTGATCGTGGTGCCGGGGGATGTCGCGCTCAAGCCCGCACCGGTCAAGCAGGCGAGTTGGAATCCCCCGGTACGGGGCGTGGCGGTGCCGCCGCCAGAGGCGCTGGATGCGCTGGCCGAGCAGCTTGCCGGCCATTCGCGTATCGCGATTCTCGGCGGCTATGGCTGCCACGGCCATCACGCCCAGGTAATCGCGCTGGCCGAGCGGCTCAAGGCGCCGGTGATCCACGCCCTGCGCGGCAAGCAGTCACTGGAGTACGACAACCCCTACGATGTCGGCATGACCGGGCTGATCGGCTTCAGCTCCGGCTACCAGGCCCTCAAGAAGTGCGACTTCCTGCTGATGCTGGGGACCAACTTCCCGTATCGCGACTTCTTCCCCGAACACGGCAATATCGTCCAGATCGATGAGCGCGGCGCGCATCTCGGGCGGCGCTGTTCGCTGCGCCAGGGGCTGGTGGGGGATATCGGCGCCACGCTGGACGCACTGTTGCCGCGGCTGGCCGAACAGCCCGATCGTAGCTTCCTCGAGGAGACCCAGGCGCACTACCGCAAGGCGCGCCAGGGGCTCGACGAGCTGGCCACGCCGCGCGCCGAGGGCGAGCCGCTGCATCCGCAGTATCTGACCGCGCGGGTCAGCGAGCTTGCCGCCGCGGATACGGTGTTCACCTGCGACGTGGGCACGCCGACGGTGTGGGCGGCGCGCTATCGGGCGATGAACGGGCAGCGGCGCCTGACCGGCTCGTTCATGCACGGCTCGATGGCGACTGCAACGCCGCAGGCGATGGGGTGGCAGGCGGCCTTTCCCGAGCGCCAGGTGGTGGCGCTGGCCGGCGATGGCGGCATCAGCATGTTGATGGGTGATCTGATCACCCTGGTCGAGCAGCAGCTGCCGGTGAAGATCGTGGTCTACAACAACCAGACCCTGGGTTTCGTGGCGATGGAGATGAAAGCCGCTGGGTTCGTCGACAAGGTGACCGATCTATCGCCGGCCAACTTCGCCGAGGTTGCCGAGTCGCTGGGCCTGTTCAGCCAGCGGGGGACTCCTCCGAGCAGCTCGATGCGGCGCTGACGGCGGCGTTCGAACATCCAGGCCCGGCGCTGATCGACGTGCGCACGGCCAAGCAGGAGCTGTCGATCCCGCCGCGTATCCAGGCCGAGCAGGCCAAGGGCTTCAGCCTCTATACCCTGCGCGCGATCATGAGTGGCCGCGGCGACGAGGTGATCGATCTGGTCAAGACCAACTGGCCCTGGCAACGCGGCTAGCCGCCCGCTGTCGTACCCAACGCAAGACGCCCCGCATTGGCGGGGCGTCTGCGCGTCGAGACCAACGGTCGAGATCAGAGCTCGAGATCGTACTCCACGATCAGCGGGGCGAACTCGCTGAAGGTGGCGTCGGTATCGATCCAGGCGTCCTTCACATGGCGGCGGAAGTTGGGGCCGACCACCTGATAGTCGAGACGCCAGCCTTCCTGACGAGCCCGCGGCACTTCCTGGTCGAGCTTGGCCACCAGGTGTACTGGTTGGCGTCGCGATTGACCTCGCGGAAGGTGTCGATGAACCCGGTTGGGCCGAAGACCTGATCCATCCACGCCCGCTCTTCGGGCTTGAAGCCGGGGGTCGTCTGGTTGTCGGTCCAGTTGGCCAGGTCGAGCGTCTTGTGCGCGATGTGCCAGGTGCCGCAGATGATGTATTCGCGCCGCTTGCGCGCCATCTTGTTCAGATACTCGAGGTACTGGGTCATGAACGTCTGCTTGGCGGCCGGGTCCTGGCCGTCCGGCATCAGGAAGGTGGCGATGCTGAAGCGGTCGTAGTCCGCCTGCAGAAAGCGCCCTTCGTGATCGCACTGCTCGAAGCCCAGGCCATACATGATCGCCTTGGGAATCTTGCGACAATAGAGCCCGACGCCGGAGAAGCCGTCCTGCTCGGCGTCCAGGAAGTAGCCTTCGTAACCCTCCGGATAGAGGATGCTGTCGTCCAGCTCGAAGCTCTTGGCTTTCAGGTTCTGCACGCAGACGACATCGGCATCCTGCTCGGCCAGCCAATCGAGAAAGCCTCGTTCGACGGCGTCACGGATCCCGTTGACATTGATGCTGGCGATTTTCATACCGTGTTCCTTCTTCGTCGCGCGTGTATGATACCCGAGCTTGCGAGATTTAGGTAAAAGCGAAGCGCCTTAAATGGGGGCGCAAGCGACACAAGACAACGGCCGAGACTGACACAGGGGGGCTCGAGTGAGCGCGGAGATCCAACCATATCAACGGGAGTTCATCGAATTTGCCATCGCCGAAGGGGCGTTGCGGTTCGGTGAGTTCACGCTCAAGTCCGGTCGGGTCAGCCCCTATTTCTTCAATGCCGGCCTGTTTCGCTCCGGCCGCGCCCTGGCCAGACTGGGCGTTTCTACGCCAGCGCCATCGCCGACAGCGGGATCGAGACAGATGTACTGTTTGGTCCAGCTTACAAGGGTATCTCGCTGGCGGCGAGCGCAGCCATTGCCCTGGCCGACCATCACGACCGTGATATCCCCTTTGCTTTCAACCGCAAGGAAGCCAAGGACCACGGCGAGGGCGGCAACATCGTCGGCGCCGAACTACGCGGTCGGGTGCTGATCGTCGACGATGTCATCACCGCCGGCACCGCCATTCGCGAAGTCATGCAGCTGATCGAGGCCGCCGGTGCGCGCGCCGCCGGCGTGGTGATCGCGCTGGACCGCCAGGAGCGCGGCCAGGATGGCGACAGCCTCAAGCCGCACAGCGCCATCCAGGAGGTCGAAGCGGCCTACGCCATGCCGGTGATCAGTATCGTCAATCTCGACCAGATGCTCGCCTATCTCGAAGCGCGCGAGCCCGGTGCCGGCGAGCCCGACGACTTCAGCCGCCACGCCGAGGCGATCCGCGCCTATCGTGACCGCTACGGCGTGACCCCCCGTGGCGTAAACACTGCCTCATAACCCGGACGCGCTGGGTTTTTACGCATTAAAACGCCTTTCACAACCGCTAGACGACGTGGGCTTATCCGGTGGCAGGGCGTCGCGAGGGCGCTGTGAACCCCTCCCTAGGCGCTACCTTTGCCATCCCTGGCAAAGGACCCTCGCTTTGCCCTGCCCCCGGCGCCCACCGTCAGGGGGTTGGAAATGGGCTCTTGGCCGAGCCGCTTCCCCGGCGGCTCGGGCAGGGCACCGGGGGATTACAAACAGTTTAAAAAACACCGTTTGATAATTTGCCGGATTATGTCACGCTTAAGCCGCAAGGCCAACGCGTTTCGGCGCGACTTTCTGGAGACGTGACATGATCAAGCGCAGCCATTTCAAACCTTTGGGCTTCGCCCTCGCTACCGCCACTTTCGTTTTCGCCAGTCAGCAGGCGATGGCGCTGAGCGTATCCGCCAACGGCGGCAAGGACTCCTTCGGGGTCGAGGCCAGCCAGACCATTCTGCCCAGCCTGCGTGCCGGGGTGGGTTATCTCAACACTGACGACAGTGGCCACAACGCCAAGGCGTACTCCGGCTCGCTGATGTTCACGCCGTGGCTGCCGGGCGTCGATCTCTCGGTCGGCGGGCGCTATCAGTACCAGGATACCCACTATGGCAACGGTGGCGGCCTGGGTCTGGGCGGTTCTGCCTTCGTCGACACGCCGATCCCGCTCACCTCGGTGGGGGCCTACGGCTTCTACACGCCCAAGGGCCTGGCCCACGGCGATATCGACAAGAGCTACGAGTACGGCGCCCAGGCGCGGGTGAACATCATCTCGCACACATACCTCTACGGCGGCTATCGCTATATGCGTACCGATTTCGACAACGACGATGGCCACACCCTGGACAGCGGGCCGGTGCTGGGCGTCAGCGTCGGCTTCTGATGTCGCGCATCTGTCATCGGGCCGGCGATACCCAGCCTGTGTAATCGGTCACGGTAACCGGCCCCGCCATCGGCGCCCCATGTGGGCGCCGATGGCGTATCATGCGCTGTGATGCCCGTCCTCACCGCGAGGCTGCCGCCATGCTCGATATCGTTCTGTTCGAACCCGAGATTCCGCCCAATACCGGCAATATCATCCGGCTCTGCGCCAATACCGGCTTCCGGCTGCACCTGATCGAGCCGATGGCCTTCGAGCTGGAGGACAAGCGGCTGCGCCGCGCCGGCCTCGACTATCACGAGTGGGCGCGGGTCCAGGTGCACGCCAACTGGTCGGCGTTTCTCGAAACCGTCGGGCCGGAGCGGGTCTTCGCGGTCTCGACCCGCGGCCGCCACGGCTACCACCATATCCACTATCGCGAGGGCGATGCGCTGGTCTTCGGTCCCGAGACACGCGGCCTGCCCCAGGAGATGCTGGATGCCCTGCCGCCGGCGCAGCGTCTGCGCATTCCCATGCTGGCCGACAGCCGCAGCCTGAACCTCTCCAACGCCTGCGCCATCATCGTCTTCGAGGCGTGGCGCCAGCTCGACTTCGCCGGGGCGGTGGATGTCTGAGCGCGGCCTGGGGCGTCGGTTTACAGCCGCCGGGTCATGAACACGCTGTAGGGGTCTTCGACGTAATCGCCGAAGGGCCCGCAGGTCTCGAAGCCGAATGCCGCATAGAGCCTGTGCGCCGGGTCGAAGTGCGCCGCCGAGCCGGTCTCCAGACTCAGGCGCTCGAACCCCGCCGCCCGCGCTTCCTCGATCAGCCGGGTGAGCAGCGCCCGGCCCACGCCGCGGCGCAGATGGCGTTCAGCGGTGCGCATCGACTTGAGTTCGGCGTGTGTCGCATCGAGGCGCTTGAAGGCGCCGCAGCCGAGCAGCTCGCCATCTTCCCAGGCGCTATAAAAGTGCACGTCCGGGTGGCGCAGGGCCGAGAGATCCAGCGCATGCCGGCTCTCCGGCGGGGAGTGGGGCGCGAAGTCCGCCAGGTGGGCTTTAAGTAGCTCGGCGATCTCCGGCCCGCTCAGGTCGTCTCTTTTGATCTGCATGGGGTGTATCATTCCCTGTCTATCGTTCTCATGTCAGCGTTCTGATCTCACCGTTCCTACCTCTGCGATTCTGCCCCCATGTCCGATATCCGCCAACGCCTTGCCAAGCTCAACCCGCGCCAGCAGGAAGCGGTGCGCTATATCGATGGTCCCTGTCTGGTCCTGGCCGGGGCCGGCTCGGGCAAGACCAGCGTGATCACCACCAAGATCGCCTATCTGGTCCAGGAGTGCGGGATGAGCGCGCGCAAGATCGCCGCGGTCACCTTCACCAACAAGGCGGCGCGCGAGATGAAGGAGCGCGTGGGGCAGATGCTCAAGGGGCGTGAGGGCCACGGGCTGACCGTCTCCACCTTCCACAACCTGGGGCTCAACATCATCCGCCGCGAGCTCAAGGCGCTGGGCTTCCGCCCGGGCTTTTCGCTGTTCGACCCGGAAGATGCCAAGGCGCTGCTGCGCGACCTGATGCAGAAGGAGGCCGACACCGACGCCGAGCAGATCGGCGCGGTGCAGAGCCAGATCTCCCAGTGGAAGAACGACCTGGTGCTGCCGGGGCACGCGATCTCCCACGCCGCGGACGAGGACGAGCAGTACGCCGCGCGCATCTACGAGGCCTACAACCGCCATCTCAAGGCCTATAACGCAGTCGACTTCGACGACCTGATCATGCTGCCGGTGGTGCTGCTGTCGAGCGACCCCGAAGCCCTGGCGCGCTGGCGCAAGCGTATCCACTACATGCTGGTGGACGAGTACCAGGACACCAACGTCAGCCAGTACCAGCTGGTGAAGATGCTGATGGACGAACGCGCCACCTTCACCGTGGTCGGCGACGACGACCAGTCGATCTATGCCTGGCGCGGCGCACGCCCGGAGAACCTGGTCACCCTGGGCGAGGATTTCCCACGCCTGAACGTGATCAAGCTGGAGCAGAACTATCGCTCCACCGCGACCATCCTGCGCGCCGCCAATACCCTGATCGCCAACAACCCCCACGTCTACGACAAGACCCTGTGGTCGGACATGGGCCAGGGCGATGCGATCCGCGTGATCGTCAACCGCCACGAGGAGGCGGAGGCCGAGCGCGTGGCCGGCGAGATCCTCACCCGGCGGATCAAGGAGCGTGCCGAATGGCGCGACTTCGCCGTGCTCTACCGTGGCAACTTCCAGGCTCGGCTGCTGGAGCTCAAGCTGCAGCACCACCAGATTCCCTACAAGCTTTCCGGCGGCACCTCGTTCTTCTCGCGTAACGAGATCAAGGACGCCATGGCCTATCTGCGTCTGCTGATCAACCCGGACGACGACAACGCCTTCCTGCGTATCGTCAACGTGCCGCGCCGGGAGATCGGCCCCGGCACGCTGGAAAAGCTCGCCAACTACGCCTCTGACCGTGGCGGCTCGATGTTCTCCGCCTGCCATGAGATGGGGCTGGAGCAGGTGCTGCCGACGCGTGCCGTCGAAAGGCTAGGGCGCTTTGCGCATTTCATCGATGGCGTGCGCAAGCGCATGGATCAGGGCGACGCCATCGCCGCGATCCGCGAGATGATCCGCGACATGGACTACGAAGCCTGGCTCTACCAGAACGCCAGCGCGCCGACCATCGCTGAGCGCCGCATGGCCAACGTCTGGACCCTGATCGATCAGCTCGAGAAGTCGATGCACCGCGACGACGAGGAGGGCGAGGCCTCTGAAGAGACCGACGACGTGCAGTCGGCGATCTCGCGCCTGGTGCTGCGCGACATCCTCGAGCAGCAGGCCGAGGAAGACGACTCCGACCGCGTGCAACTGCTCACCATGCACGCCTCCAAGGGGCTCGAGTTCCCGCATGTCTATCTGATGGGCCTGGAGGAGGAGCTGCTGCCGCACCGCAACGCGATCGAGGCCGGCACCATCGAAGAGGAGCGCCGCCTGGCCTATGTCGGCATCACCCGCGCCCGGCGCACGCTGACGCTGACCCTGGCGCGCCAGCGCAAGGCTTACGGCGAACTGCTCGACTGCACCCCGAGCCGCTTCCTCGACGAACTGCCGGCGGACGATCTGGAGTGGGAAGGTCGCGCCGACAAGGAGAACCCGGAGCGCAAGCAGGAGCGTGGCCAGAGCGCCATCGCCGGGTTGAGGTCACTGCTGGGGTAGAGGGAATGGCTGCCGAGAGGTCGATAGGGGCTGCCAAAGTTAAATGATGCTTATAAGTTAATCGGATTTGTTTAATTGATGGCGTAACTGTTCGGCGATAGCGTGAGGGGGTCCCATACATAACACAACCAAGGACCTCCCATGATTCGCCTCCGCTCGTCGTTTTCCGTCGCCCTGGTCATGCTGGCCTCCGCCTCACTGGCTCAGGCGGCTGACTATCCCAACAAAACATCGATTACGTCGTGCCTTTCGCCTCCGGCGGAGCGGTGGATATCACCGGTCGCATGATCGCCGAAGCGGCGCCGGAAGCCTTCGACGGCAAGAAATTCATCGTCAAGAACATGCCGGGTGGCGGGGCGGTCGTGGGCCAGACCTACGTGAGCTCCGCGCCGGCCGATGGCTATACGCTGCTGGCGATGACCTCGTCGGTGATCAACAACTCGCTGATGAAAGACGTCAGCTACGACCTCGACAGCTTCACGCCGCTGGCGCTCTACAACCTCGATCCGGAGGTCATCGTCACCTCGGCCAAGGGTGACCTTCCCGATCTCAAGGCGTTCCTGGCGGCGGCTTCCCATGGCAGCGTCAGCATCGCCACCCCCGGCAACTCCACCTCCCACCATATCGCCGCCCTCGCGCTGGCCCAGCAGCAGGGGCTCGATTTCCGCTATGTCCACAATGCCAGCGCTGCCATGCAGCTGCAGCAGCTCATGGGTGGCCACGTGCAGGCGGGCTTCATGTCGCTGGGCGAGGCGGTGGGGCCGGCCAAGGATGGCAACATCCGTATTCTGGCGGTGATGGACCAGGCCCGCAGTGATCTGGCGCCGGACGTGCCGACCTATCAGGAAGTGACCGGCGACGACGTGCAGTGGGGCACCTTCCGTGGCATCGGCGCACCGGCCGGCCTGCCCGACGAGGTCGAAGCCGAGCTCGCCTCGCGTCTGCAGAAGGTGCTGACCTCTCCCGAGTTCATCGAGCGGATGGCCGCAGCCGGCTACAAGGTGGATTACCGTGATGACGCTGCCTTCCGTCAGTATCTCGACAAGACCGCCACCCAGATGGAGCAGGTGATTCCGCTGCTGGAAAGCCAGTCGTGAGTCGTCATCTGGGAATCTCGGCGCCGGCGCGGGGCTTCGACCTCGCGCTGGCGCTCCTCTGTGGCGGTCTGGCGGTCGCTGTACTGATCGTCAGCCGAGGCTACCCCGAGTCGGCGGCGGCACTGCCCGAGATCATCGGTTATCTGCTGCTGGCCTGCGCCGTCGCGCTGGGGTGCTTCCCCGGCAAGCGTGCCGACTTCGAGGCGGTGCGTGGCGCCAGGCTGGTGATGACCCTGGCCCTGGTGATCGCGGCGGTCGCGCTGATCGAGTGGGTCGGCGCGGATATCGGCCTGTGGGTCCTGTTCGTCGGCTGTGCCTGGATCATGGGCTATCCGCTGGGCGGACGCCTGCTGGTCATGGCGCTGGCCCTGGTGGCGCTGATCGGCGCGGTGTTCGGCGGCCTGCTGGGCGTCGCTCTGCCGGGCCCGATCTTCGGCCCGCTGTTCGCCTGACCCCACCGAGGAGCATTCGATGGATTACTCTGCGTTGTGGGCCGCGGGGCTGCATGCGTTCAGCCTGTGGCCGCTGTTGAGTCTGTGTGCGGGCGTGGCGCTGGGGCTGGTGGTCGGCTCCATTCCCGGGCTCAACGACACCATCACCCTGGCGGTACTGGTGCCGGTGACCTTCGCCATGCCGCCGGACATCGCCTTCCCCCTGCTGGTGGGGGTCTACTGCTCGGCCTGCTTCGGCGGCTCGTTCCCGGCCATTCTGCTCAAGATCCCCGGCACCGCCTCCTCGGTGCTCACCGCCATCGATGGTCATGCCATGGTCAAGCAGGGCAAGGCCGGCATGGCACTGGGGATCGCCACCTACAGCTCGACCTTCGCCGGTACGTTGTCGGCGCTGGTGCTGGTGTTCTTCGCCCCGCTGCTGGCTCAGTACGCGCTCAAGTTCGGCCCTGCGGAGTACTTCTCGCTGAGTGTGCTGGGGCTATCGACGGTGGTCGGCATGGGCGCCGGCAATGCCATGAAGAGCGCCTTTGCGTGTCTACTCGGGCTGCTGGTGGCGATGATCGGGATGAGTCCCGAGGCGGGCTTCCCGCGGTTCACCTTCGGCAGCTTCTGGCTCTTCGAAGGGCTGCCGCTGACGCCGATCCTGATCGGCCTGTTCGGGCTGAGCGTGGTGTTCGAGATGCTCTCCACCCGCGCCGAGACGGCGGCGGGCGATCGCATCGACCGCACGCCGATCCGCTTCGGTGACATGCTGCTGTCGGCATCGATGATCAAGCGGCTGCTCCCGACCTGGCTGAGCGCCTCCGCGCTGGGCAATCTGATCGGTATTCTGCCGGGGGCTGGCATGCTGGTCGCGATCTACCTGGCCTACGAGCGGGTGAGACGGCGCTTCGGCGAGCGCTGCGGCCAGGGCCTGCCGGAGGGCGTGGCCGCTCCGGAAGCCGCCAACAACTCGGTGGTCGCCAGCTCGATGGTGCCGCTGCTGTCGCTGGGCATACCGGGCAACTCTACCTCGGCGCTGTTCCTGGGGGCGCTGTTGATCCAGGGGCTGCGTCCCGGGCCCGGGCTATTCGAGGCCAGCCCCGACGTCGCCTATCTGATCGTGATCTGCTTCGTGATCGCCAACCTGATGATGTTCCCGCTGGGGCTGCTCCTGGCCCGGCTGGTGCCGAATCTGATTCGGGCCATCCCCCAGCCGCTGCTGGCGGCATCGATCGCCTGTCTATGCCTCACGGGGGCCTATGCCATCGGCAACAGCGTATTCGGGGTGGTGGTAGCCGTCTGTTTCGGCGGCATCGGCTTCGTGTTCAATCGCCTGCAGGTGCCGCTGTCGCCATTCATCCTGGCGCTGGTGCTGGCGCCGGTGATCGAGCGCGCATTCTTCCAGAGCATGGCGCTGTCGAGCGGTTCGTTCACCTACTTCGTCACACAGCCGCTGAGCGCCGGCATGCTGCTGTTCACGCTGCTGTTCCTGCTCTGGCCGCTGGGGCGACGCTACATCCGCCGGCGGCAACAGGCGCTGGCTTCGTGAGGCACTGGCTCTGTGAGGCACTGGCTTTGTGAGACGCCGGGGTCACGCCCGCCCGCCGATCTGACTGGCGATCAATTGATAGAGCTTGGTGGCCGCCTCGCTCGGGTTGTCGTCGCGCAGGTAGAGGTAGAAGTTCATGTCCGGCAGCGGCGGCAGGCCCTGACGCTCGCCCAGTACGCGAAACTCCGGCGTGACCATCTCGACGCTGCGAGCGGTAATGCCGAGCCCCGCGCGCACCCCGGCCTTGATGCCGGCCAGGTTGGGGGCGACGTAGCTCTCCTTGTAGGCGCGGCCGGCGCGCTGGAGCGCCTCCAGCGCGACGCGGCGGAAAATGCTCGGCTCGTCGGCCAGCACCAGCGGCAGCGGCGCGTCCTCGTCGAGCTGGTAGTCGCTGGCGGCGAGCCACACCACCGGTGAGCTGCGCAGAAGCAGATGCTCGCGGTCTTCGGCCTGACGTGTGGAGATGGTCAGGTCCAGTTCGCCGGCGAACAGCATGTCCATCAGGTCGGGGCTGCGGCCGACATGGATCGCCATCGACAGGCGCGGATTGGCACGCGCAAAGCGCTGCAGGATGCCGGGGAGTACGGTATCGGCGATATCGGCAGGCGCCCCGATGCGCACCGGACCGCTCAACTCCTGATCGTGCAGCGTCGACCAGAGTTCGTCGTGCAGGGCCAGCAGCCGCCGGGCGTATTCGGCCAGACGGATACCCGCCGGCGTCAGCTGCTTCTGGCGCCCCTGCTTGAAGAACAGCGACACCTGCAGCTCCTCCTCCAGACGTCGCATCTGCTGGCTGATCGCCGGCTGCGACTTGTGCACCTTGAGCGCGGCCCGGGCGAAGCTCGACTCGTCGCAGATCGCCACGAAGGTGCGCAGCAGAGAGAGATCCAGGTGCCGCATATTGTTAAGACCTCGTTATGTTTGTGGCCTGAAAGCTTAATATATCGGAGAACTTTAATGCAGTAGTTTGGGGTTCTCCTACCGGGACGCGCCGCCTGCGACGCGCTCATCGTTTGCCATTACCGAGGAAACCGTGCCATGGCTCCCACTGCTGAAATTCGTCAACAGACCGTCGAGTCCACGCTGCATCACGTGCGTGACATCATCGAACGCCAGGGTGTCAACCGTGATGCGCTGGCGCAGGTGCTGAAGGCCCTCGAGGGGCTGGCCGCCCAGCGTGAACTCTGGAACGAGGCGGAGTTCCCGCCGCCGGGGGCCGACGAACGCCAGGCGCGCTATCTGATCGATCAGACCCCCGAGCAGACTTTTGCCCTGTATCTCAACGTGATGCGCCCGGGTAAGCGGATTCCGCCCCACGATCATACGACCTGGGCCTGCATTGCCGGGGTCGAGGGGGAGGAGCTGAACACGCTCTATCGGCGGCTCGACGACGGCAGTGTCGACGGCAGGGCCGAAATCGAGGTGGATCGTGAGGTGCGCATCGGTGCCGGTAGCGGCGTGGCCCTGATGCCCAACGATATCCACTCGGTGCTCATCGAGGGCGAGCAGCCGATCCGCCACCTGCACCTCTATGGTCGCGCGCTGGAAACGCTCACCGAACGTACCACCTTCGATGTCGAGGCCGGCACCTGTCGGCTGATGGACATCGGCGTGCAGACGCGCTCGACGGGGGCGCGTTGATGTCGACGATTTCCCCTGCCGCACTCAAGGCACGACTCGGCACGGCGGGTGCGGAGCTGGCGTTTCTGGACGTGCGCGAGTTCGGCGAGTACGGCATGTCGCATCCGTTTCACGTCGTCAATCTGCCGCTCAGCCGGCTGGAGGCGGGTATCACCCGGTTGGTGCCCAGGCTGGCGGCGCCGATCGTGGTGATGGATCGCGCCGACGAAGGTCGGGCCCGCCATGCGCAGCAGCGTCTGAGCGCCTTGGGGTATCGCGATGTGGCCGTGCTGGCGGGGGGCGTCGAGGGCTGGACCGAGGCCGGATTCGGCTGCTTCGCCGGGGTCAATGTGGTCAGCAAGACGTTCGGCGAACTGGCCCATGAGCGCTTCCACACGCCCGTCATCGATGCCGAGACGCTGGCCGCGAAGCAGACACGGCACGAGCCGCTGCACATCTTCGATGGCCGCCCGCTGACCGAGTACCACAAGATGAACATCCCCGGCAGCGTGTGCTGCCCAATGGCGAGCTGGCCCGGCGACTGCCGGCGCTGCTCGATGGCGATCGCGAGACGCCGGTGGTGATCAACTGCGCCGGCCGCACGCGTAGTATCGTCGGCGCTCAGACGCTGCGCTGGCTGGGGATCGACAATCCGGTCTACGCCCTGGAGAACGGGACCCAGGGCTGGCGGCTGGCGGGGCTCGAACTCGAGCACGGCAGCCAACGCCGCTACCCGCGTGGGCGCCTGTCGATGAGCGCTGGGCGCAGGCCGCGCAGACCACGGCGACAGCGCACGGGGCGCGGGCGATCGACACCGCTTGCCTCAATGACTGGTTCGCCGACGAGACCCGCACCACCTATCTGTTCGACGTGCGCACCGCCGAGGAGTACCACGACGACGGCCATCCCGAGGCGGTTCACGCGCCTGGCGGGCAGCTGATCCAGGCCACCGATCACTGGGTCGGTGTCTACCGGGCGCGGATCGTGTTGCTCGATGACGATGCCTGCCGTGCCCCCATGGTGGCGGCATGGCTGGCGCTGATGGGGCACGAGGTGGCGTGGCTGGAGGGCGGTCGCCGCGGCTGGGGCGAGATCGCGGTGGCGGCGGGGCGCGGGGTGGCGGAAGTGCCCCCCGACGTGCCGACGCTCGAGGTGGCAGCGGCGCTCGATAGCACCCAACTGCTCGATCTGCAGCCCGGCATGGCCTATCGCCAGGCGCATCTCCCGGTGCCCGCTGGGTCAATCGTGCGCTGCTGGAGACCCAGCTCGCCGATCTCGACCCCGGTGCACACACCGTGCTGGTGGGTGATGCCGGCGCCGTGGTCTGCTTGCTGCCGGATCTGAAGATGCGCGGGTTTCACCGCGTGAAGTGGCTGCCGCTGGCGCTCGACGTCTGGCGTAGCCAGGGTATCGACCTGGTCTCGACCCCGGAGAGCCCTGCCGATGCCGAGTGTATCGACTACCTGTTCTTCGTCCACGACCGTCACGACGGCAATCTGGAAGCGTCACGCCGCTATCTGGCGTGGGAGACCGGCTTGCTGGCACAGCTCGACGCCGAAGAGCGCGCCACCTTCGCGATCTGATCCTCCCGGGCGCTCGCCGATGGGTGATCCGGTGGGCGCGGACAGCCAACAACGACACTTGTCTAACGCCGCCGGCCCGAGCCTCGGCGTGCCGGCAGGGAGCCATGCATGCAGCTGGAAACCGATCTGCTTCATATCGGCCGGCCCCAATCGGGCCGGCCTCCGTCAATCCCCCGGTGGTGCGTACCAGCACCGTCACCTTCGACTCGCTTGCCCAGATGCGCGACACCAAGCGTCGCCGCGAACAGGGCGAGCGGCCGTTCAGCTACGGCCGGCGCGGCACCCCGACCACCTACGCGCTGGAGGATGCCGTCTCGCGCCTCGAGGGCGCCGAACAGACGCTGCTGACGCCCTCCGGTGTGGCCGCGATCAACCTGGTGCTGATGACCCTGCCCGGCCCGGCGCTCAGATCATCGTCGCCGATAGCGTCTACCAGCCGCTGCGACGCATCGTCGATGGGTGGTTGCGGCCCTGGGGCGTACGCGTCGACTACTTCGACGGGCAGCGTCGCGCATCTGCAGTCGCTCCTGACCGACGACACCTGTCTCGTCTACACCGAGGTACCGGGCTCGCTGGTCTACGAAATGCAGGACCTGCCCGCCCTGGCCGCGCTGACGAGCGCTCGAGAGATACGCTGGTGGTGGACAACACTGGGCTAGCGGTGTGCTGATGCAGCCGCTGTCGCTGGGGGCCACGGTGTCGCTGATGGCGGGCACCAAATACGTGGTCGGCCACTCCGACGTGATGATGGGCAGCGTCAGCGCCAATGGCGAGACCGGCCGGCGACTGCGTGAGATGGCGGTCACGCTGGGTCAGTCACTGAGCAGCGACGACGCCTATCTGGCGCTACGCGGTCTTCGCACGCTGGCTTGCCGCATGGACGCCCACGGTCGCCATGCCGAGGCGCTCGGCGGCTGGCTCTGCGAGCAGCCGCGGGTCGCCCGGGTACACCAGCCGTGCCGCCCCGAGCACCCGGGGCATGCCTGGTGGCAGCGCGATTTTCGGGGCAGCAATGGCCTGCTCACCCTCGAGTTCGAGCGCGAGGTGAGCGAGGCTCAGGTGGATACCCTGGTGGATAGCCTCGCCTGTTCGGCATCGGCTCATCCTGGGGTGGCTACGAAAGCTGGCGTTGCCATGCAATGTGGCCGCTGCGCGCAGCCTCTCTACCGAGTGGTCGAGCCGCGGGCCCTGCCTGCGGCTGCATATCGGTCTGGAAGCCGTCGAGGATCTGCAGGCGGATCTGGTCCAGGCCTGGCAGGCCGTTTGCGTTGAGTCATGGACGGGCCGTGAGTCGCGTCTGCGAATCGCGCCAGCAGGGAAGTGACCGCGCACCAAAAAGGCCTGGCGGATGGGCCAGGCCTAAGACTGTCACGAGCGAACAGGGTCACGATCGAACGGGTGAATCGGGGCGTTGCCGTCGCCGGCGCGAATTGCGCCGGCGGTGGCAGGTGATCAGAAGGTCGTCCACTCCTCTTCCTGCGACGGGGCGGGTGCCTTCGGCTTGCCGGGCTTGGCATTCGCCAGCCGGGCCTGGGGGGCGGGCATCGACGGCTGCGGGCGACGCTTGGCTGATCCGGCGCGGTCTTCCGCCACCTTGAAGAAGGCCATCTCTTCGGACAGCGACTGGGCGTGTGCCTGCAGCTGGCGGCTGGAGGTGCTCGACTGGTCGACCAGCCCGGCGTTCTGCTGCGTGGCGGTATCCATCTGCGACACCGCCTGGTTGACCTGGTCGATACCCTGGGACTGCTCGCGGCTGGCCACGGCGATCTCGCCCATCAGGTCGTTGACCCGCTTGACCCCCTCGACGATCTCGTTGAGCGCGTTGCCGGCGTCGTCCACCAGGCGTGTGCCCGAGCCGACCTTCTCTACGCTCTCCTTCACCAGCTCCTTGATCTCCTTGGCGGCATCGGCACTGCGCCCGGCCAGGGTGCGAACTTCGCCGGCGACGACCGCGAAACCACGCCCCTGCTCGCCGGCACGTGCCGCTTCCACCGAGGCGTTGAGCGCCAGTAGGTTGGTCTGGAAGGCGATATTGTCGATCAGCCCGACGATGCTGGAGATGCGCTGGCTGGAGTCATTGATCTCCGACATCGCCTGCATCGCCTGCTTGGCCACCACGCCGCCCTGCTGGGCGCGCAGGCTGACTTCGTCGACCAGCGTATCGGCCTGGGAAGAGTTGTCGGCGTTGTGGCGCACGGTGGCGGTGATCTCATCCATCGAGGCGGCGGTCTGCTCGAGACTCGCGGCCTGCTCCTGGGTACGACGGTTGAGGTCGTCGGTGCCCTGGGCGATCTCGTCGGCTGCCTGCTGTACGGCTTCGGCATTATGGCGCACGGCGGTGACGACCTGGGTCAGCCGCGACTGCATCGTGGTGAGGTCGCGCAGCATGTCGCCGAACTCATCCTGGCAGGTGACGTCGATATGCGTATCCAGGCGTCCTTCGGAGAGTGACGTGGCCAGTTCGCGCGCCTTGCCCAGCGGGGTCATGACGCCGCGTATCAGCCACACCGTGAGCAACCCGGCCAGCAGGGTGGCGAGCACGATGCTGCCGATGATCAGTAGACGCAGGTCGCTGAAGTTTTGTTCCGCAGAGGCGAAGCCGTTGTCGGCCTGGGTGGTATTGGCCTGGATCGCCTGCTTCAGACTCTCCAGAGTGGCGGCATAGCTCTGCTTCACCGGGCCGTTCATCGCCACGGCGGCGCTGGCTAGATTGCCACCCTTGAGATCGCGCAGCACGTCGTCGATCTGTGACTCCAGCGTCGCACGGTTCTGCGGGAAGGCCTTGGCGGCTGCCGCTTCGGCACCGTCCTTGACGCTCGTCTGGTCGTAGCGGGTCCAGTTCTCATTGATACGCTGGCGGTTCTCGCTGATCTGCTGGCTGATGGCGGGCAGGTCGGCGCTCTGGCCCGAGATCAGCGCCTCACCGATCAGGCCGCGGTTGAGCAGAATATCGGTACGCACCTGGCCCAGCGTGATGATGGGCAGCAGGTTGTTGGTGTAAGTGCGTTCGACGTGATCACGCTCCTGGCTGGCGCCGTAGAGCCCGATCAGGCCGGTGGCGATCAGCATGGCGATACACAGGCCCAGGCTCGTCCCGAGCCTGAGTTTGACGCTGCGCTTGAGAAAAGACATGGCGGTAGGGTCCTTGGATAGGGGCTCCGCTGCCTGCACGCTCGGCTGGGCGGATGGGGGCGTCGAGGGGGCGACGCTCTTTTTCTTTCGTTGCTTGCGTGTTCAGTGGCTATATCGACAGAAAAGGCCGCTAAGTTCAATTAGTGTTGCTATCGTAACAATTCTTTAGATTTGCGTATGCGGGGGCGGTAAAGCTTGGCCGGTCTGCCGCGGGCGTAAGCCCTGGGCTGGACACTCCGCAGGCGAGCAGGTAGGATGGCCGCGCCGCAAACGGGCGAACGCAGAACGGCCCAGCGCTTGTTGAACCACCGCTTGTGACAACCTGCACTACGCGCCCTTAGCTCAGCTGGGCGTAGCCGGAAATGCAAAAGCTCGCTTTTGCCCGGCGAAGCGGACACTGCGATGCAGCGCAGTGGACCGGGCCCGAAGGCGAAGCCGGAGGGGAGCGTTGCCCGCCGTTCGCAGAACGGCCAAGCGCTTGTTGAACCACCGCTTGTGACAACCTGCACTACGCGCCCTTAGCTCAGCTGGATAGAGCGTTGCCCTCCGGAGGCAAAGGTCAAAGGTTCGAATCCTTTAGGGCGCGCCATATTGTTAGGAAAACCGCCACCTGTGCTCACGCCGGGTGGCGGTTTTCGTTTGTGGGGGCTGCTTGTTCCTGCCGTGACGCCAGCCGTCTCAATCATCGCAACAGGACGTCGAGCCGCAGCAGGCACTGGCTCCGACGTTGCTGTCAGGTCGAGGTGTTTCTTGGCGAGCGGCGCCGGCTTCGTGCCAGGCGGCTATCGCCTCGCGCCCGATCCGCCAGGCCGAGTGCAGAAACAGCGCGGCGATGGCCAGCCCGACGATCACATCGGGCCAGAGCGTGCCGGTGAGGCTGACCGCGACCGCTGCCAGCACCACGCTGCCATTGGCGATGAGATCGTTGCGCGAGCAGAGCCAGGTCGAGCTACGAGCAACCCGCTCACGGATCTCAACGGCGCGCTGATCCCCCATAGCCAGAAAAGCTTCCCTCACGTCTCGCAAGAGGAGCTGCCAGAGCTGGTTCAAGCGATCGAGCACTATCACAATCCCTTGGTGCGTATCGGCCTGAAACTGCTTCTGATGACGGCGCTATGGCCAAGGGAGATGCGCCAGGCGAGGTGGGAAGAGATCGACCTCGAAGCTGCTATCTGGAAGCTGCCTGTCGAGCGGATGAAGATGGGCTGGGGGCACCGAGGCCCGCTACCGACACAGGCGCTCGCCGAGCTACGCCAGTTGCACGTCATGACAGGATAATACGGCCTGCTTTTCCCAGGCCGAAACGATCCAAGGAAGCCGCTTTCCGATGCCGCCTTCGGAATGTCGCTCAAGCACATGGGCTTTCACGGTCGGCACTTGATCCGTGGGACCCGACATGTCGTGGCCACTGGTCTTAAGGAGCTTGGCTACCCGGGCGAATGGGAGATGCAGCTCTCCCACAAGCTGCCGGGCATCCAAGGCGTCTACACCCACGCCGAGCACATGGCCGCCGAGCAGCGCCCGGCAATGATGCAGTTCTGGGCGAATAGACTCGGTTTTTAGGGCTCGTTTGCGAACGGGTAGGGGTAATTTTTTGAGATATCGCCTTCTTCAGCCATTGAAAGGTCAGGGAATGATTTTTTTATATCTTCGACAATAGACCTTTGGCCCATTAGGCTGAGCCCTCGAATCAGTTCTGTTCCCATGTTCATTTTAGTTAGATAATGGGCGATGCTTTCTGCTAGGTTGTTCTCCCTCTTCGCCAAGATTAGTTCTTGCGTTATTGATTTTCTAGCCACGCTGTACCCTTCAGTGTAGGAGGGGTATGGTGCGTCTCTTCCAATATTGTATATGCTAAATATGTCTGCAAAGGATGGAATTGATATCTGTGCAATACAGGCTTCAACGCAAGAGTGCTCTAGAGCTAAGTTGTCAAACATCTCTTCTGCAGAAAAAGACTCGGGGTGCCATGTTTCCTTTTGCTTTGTGTAATAAATAGCGTGCTGTTTTAAGAAGATTATTACGTCTTCAGATTTTGCATCAATCAGTGGTAGCTGAATGCCTATCAGGCTTGATAGCTCATAATGCCCTTGTATTATATTCAGTGCGACTGAAAGCTTGTTGCTGCCCAGGCCATATTGAGACTTTATCTCTTCTTTTGTTTCAGCCATAGAGCCTTGACTCCATGCTGGTTTTGGCGGTAACAAATTAGCTATCTGGTATAAGTCATATCTAGAAAGATCGCTGGTGTAAGTGTTTTGTCTATATTCATCGATCAGACTGTGATTCGCAAAAATAAGCTCATCCATCAGCTTTTCGAGCTCATTGCAATTTCTTTTCAGCTTTAAAATATTAATAATGGGGTGTGCTGTAAGATGTTTTTCATTTGTGACGTTCTCCGGGTAGCGAAAAGTTTGTCCAGTTGCATCTATTTTTGAAATCTCATTGATGTGAGGAGAGAGTCGTGCTGTAATACTTTTATAACGCCTATCAGTTTTTTTTGACTGTTCTATGAAAATGCTCCACAGGCCTTCAATGTCATGGTATTTCGATAGTTTTATCTGTTCAATGTATTTGTTTTCCCGAATGCGGCTCAGGGAAATGATAGAGCCTTTTAAGCATAACTCGACGGCGTGCCTAATGCAGAATCCGATGGGATATATGAGATCGTCTATTCTATAGCTTAGTTCTTTTTCTTCAAGTATCGCACTGATCATTGTCTTGGCGGTTTTGATGTATCCTCTGTAATAAGAGTCTATGTCTTGAAAGCCGTTGTTTCCTACGCATGCATTAAGATACGTAGGCCTTCCGCCTTGAAAAAAGCGATTGATTTCTTTATCTGTTCTATGTTGCATATTGTGCTCTCAGCGCATGTGGATCAAGCTCTCTGTAGTGTTCAACTAATTCCGGACAGTGAATTGAGTGTTTCCTCTGCTTTGGTGGCGACGATACCACCTAAATGGGTGTCCGGTTTTAGTGAACCACTACAACATGCGCTTCAGTGTGCGGGCTATCTGTTGCGGTGACCAGTACTTGCGCATCAAGTAAACCACCACCTCGAAGAGTTCCTCTTCTGGGTGCAGCTTGGGACGCCGACGTGGCCGATGTCGCGTCAGACGAGCCCGATAGCCGGCCAGGCTGGCATCGTAGCCCTTGATAGGATCGACCGAATGGCGAGCTATTTCTCGTGACACAGTGCTCGGCGCACGCCCCAGATGAGTGGCAATGGCCCGGATCGAGTGCGTGTTTCGCATCATCATGATGGCGGCCCTATCTTCAGCAGAAAGATGGCGATAGCAGTAGTTCATGGCAACACCGTACCTGATGGGTCACGTGTTGCACTTGCTCATTGAGACCCCCGAGCTTCTTCAGCAGTTCATCCGGGAGCAAGGATATGGACATCAAGCTACATAAACAGGCGACCACCACACCGAAGATCCGGGCCGAGATCCAGGCAGCGCCTTCCAGCATCAGCGACAGCGAACTGGCACGTCAGTACGGCGTCGCCGTCGCGACCATCCGGCGCTGGCGGTACCGTGACGATGTCCAGGATCGACCGCACACGCGTCACAACCTGCTGGCCACGCTCACGTCCGAACAGGAAGAGGTGCTGATCGCGGCGCGCGAATTCTTGCGCCTCGGCCTGGATGATCTACTCGCCGTGGCACGTGAGTTCCTCAATCCTGGCTTGTCGCGTTCTGGTCTGCATCGCATGCTCAAACGGCGCGAGGTGCCGACACTGGCAGAGCTGGCTCGACGGGACGCGGGCGAAGATGAGAAGCCTCGGCACAAGCCCTTCAAAGACTATGAGCCGGGCTACGTGCACATCGATATCAAGCACCTGCCCCAAATGCCCGACGAGGAGCAGAAACGCTATCTGTATGTCGCCATCGAGCGCGCCACGCGCTGGGTCCATCTGGAGGTGAGATGCAGCCAGTCCGCGAAGGATGCGCGGGCGTTCATGAAGCAGGTGGCGGCGAAGGCTCCCTTCAAGGTCCAGACGGTACTGACCGACAACGGCAAGTCATTCACCGATCGCTTCACGCGGGCGGGTGAGCGCAAGCCCAGCGGAAACCACCCGTTTGACCAAGAGTGCCAGGCCTTTGGTATCGAGCACCGTCTGATCAAGCCGGGAAGGCCGCAGACAAACGGCATGGTGGAGCGCTTCAACGGCCGTATCAGCGATGTGTTGGCGACTCGGCGCTGTACCTCAGGCGAGGACCTGGAGCAGACGCTCAAACGCTACACCTGGCTGTACAATCACCACATCCCACAAAAGGCGCTGCACCATCAATCACCGATGACGGTGATGAAGGAATGGCAGACCAAGCGTCCTGAGCTATTTACCAAGCGGGTAGTCAATCACACGGGACCCGACACCTAGGCTTAGAGTAAACATGAGAGGAATGGACGTCATCTGCTCACACTGTGGCAGGACTATGCGCACCCGTACGAGTAAGCAGCCTCACCCGGACTACCGGAAGCTCTATCTCGAATGTCTCAACCCCGACTGCGGTGCCAGAGCACGCGCCGATTTCGTCATCACCGAGACCCTGAGCCCAGCGGTAACCCGAATCCCGACTATAAAGAAAGGCTGGCCGCGACCTTCCCGTGGCGACGCACCGACAAGCACTGATCCCAAGGCCATGCGCAAGCAAGCCGTCGTCCCTACCAGGCGGCGGCTTTTCGTGGACGATCCCGATTCGCTGCCGTCTTTCCGGGTCATTTATGAAAGCGCGTTTTACAACGCTAACCGGTCGAAGTCCTCTCGTTACCTAGTCAAGCTGTCCTTGTCCTGAAACGGCGCTTTCAGAACACATCACGACAGCCACCGAGGAACGCCCCCATGCTTAACGCTTCATCGACAGCCGCCCCTCATCGACAGGTCGAGCGCATCGACCTCGGCAACCGCCTGCTGCGCCGCCGCGACGTGGAGCTCAAGACTGGCAAGAGCCGGTCGGCGATCTATGCCGGCGTGAGCGACGGCTCCTTCCCCGCACCGGTGCCCATCGGCGACAAGAGCGTCGCCTGGCGCGAGGAAGAGGTGGATAGCTGGATCGCCACTCCCTCGCCGAGCGCAACCGCAAGCTGGCCGGTCGCCAGATTCACCACTTCGCTACCAATGCCCAGGAGGCCCGCGCATGAAACGCTTCACGCTGACCGTCGGCAGCCAGTCGCTGCAGTTCACCGAGCAGGACATCGCAGCGCTCAACGAGGCTCTGAACGAAGCCATCACCGAGCCGGACGCGAAGCGCCAGCATCGATCAGCGCATGATGGCCAACGCGACTGGTGCCCGTGACGCGACACCCGACGACACCCCTACGACCTGGGCCAGATATCGAGCACGGCCACCGATAGCAAGACGCCACCGCGGCTGCCGACGAGCCGGCCCAAGCCTCGTCTCTAGTGCGCGGTCACCAGCCACCTAAAGGGACATCTTCAATGGCGGATGTCCCGAAGTGAGCCACGGACGGTCGACCGTCAGCGGCACAGAAAGCCCCTCAGCCGCGATGCGGTCAGCGGTCGAGACAAGCCGAAAGCCGCTGCGCGCTCCCTGGACGAGCCTGCGCCGGGCTGATGGCCGATATCGCTTCCAAGGCCAGCGCCTACCACCGCCTAGCCGGCGCGACCCCTCCACGCGCGATCAGCACCCCGCCCGCGCGCTAAATGGGTCGAAATTACGCGGGTGCATAAATGGCCTAAAGCCGCGCCTGCTGCGGGATGAGGGGAGACGGTGCAGAAAAATTATGCGGATTTATGCGGTTTTCTACATGCCCAGCGCCCGGGCGTTGGGTGGAATGTCCTCGAGGCGACATGCGACCAAACGACAGGGTATGAGGGGATTCCTAAGAAAGCCTGAATCGTGTTAGGTGTTCCTATCTGGCAACACGAAGGGCAGCCGTGGCCGCTATTGGGCCCCGGATTGGCGGGAGTTTGCGCCAGCACCGCCGGCGCGCTGTCGACTCCCCGCCCCGCCTGCGCGCTAAATGGGTCGGTTTTGATGCACTGTTGCAGAGGGTGCCAAGCCGCGCCACCACTGGGGCGGCGGGGCCCTTTGGGAGGCGCAGAAATGATGCGGAATGATGCATTTTGCAGCCTACTCGACGAAAGGTGCAGACCGTTCGATATAGAAACGAAACAAAATGTGGCAAATTGATACGAAGAGTATTTCGAATAGAGCTTGAGAAAGCTGACGGGTTCCGACCTAAAGTGAACGGTCGAGGTAGATCCCGTATTAGTGACCTTGCCGTTGTTGCATCCCATGCAGTGGAGTCCCGCAAGACCCTGGGCTCATCACGGAGCCATATCTCGGTTTGCGCCGTATCTCCTGCGGTCAGAATTGTATGGGCTTAACGCAATTGGATGGAGAGCGATGCTTTATCGACGCGGCTGATGGCGATAAAGCCGATCCCACTGAGCAAAAAGGAAACCCGGTTGGACCTATCCGAATACGTTACTGAACTCTTGAAAGCGCCGAACCTATCCGCTATGGCGACCGTTGCGCATGCGCTGCAGGCCCCCGCCGCTACACACGCAGAAGCGAAGTTGCTTTATAAGCGCCTGCCGGGATACATCAACGCAAACGACCACCGCAATGCTGTCGCGTCCGTGCTGGCCCTGCTGCGTCACGACGGCAGCGTGTGGCTCGCGCGCATGCGCAGGGACGGGCTATTCCGCGCTTCGCGCTACGGATACGACGGCGGCTGCCTGAAAAAAATCGTGGGGACGGCGCTCGAACTGTCCACGACCGCCTCTTTGCCACCCAAACAGATTCAATACCTGGAATCCGTGCATGCGCTGCTGGAGCTCGCTAGGCCCGCGAGACAGATCCACCGGAGCATCGTCTACCGTCTAAAGATGCGCAAAGGCACGGCTCTTAAAACTCTGCTCGCGCTTGTAAATTCTTCGTTCTCCGTCAACTGGATGGGCAGCGATCAAGCCGACAAGAGCCAGCTACTGTATTGGAGTGCTACTGATCTTGCATCGGCGTTTCCCGGCTCTACATGATCTCGCGGGACGCCCTTGGCATTGGTGCGTTTACGAGGACTGGAACTGATGACCTCGCAGCATCGACGCATGAGGCAATCTACTCCAGCCTGTTGATAGACGCCCTGAGACTCAACGAGCTGATCGATGCAGAGGTCCTACTTGATGGCCTACCTTACAAGGCGGAAGCCACTCCCAACGGGGTGCTGGTATCGGCGATCGATCCCGAGTTCGAAAGATCCGTCCGGCTAGGCTATATCCAGGCCGACCTTCAGTTGCGGATACGTGCGGTGTCGTTCCTGCAACACTTTGACGACCAGCAGTCGAAGCTGCCATCGCTCGAAGACGCGCTGGCACCGTTCTTCAATGCTGGTCTTATGGAGTTCGTTTCGCTCAAGAAGGAGCCAGTCGAGCGGATCGTTATCGCGATTCCAGATATGCCTCCGCTGGTCAAGCTCCTAAATTTCAACGGCTTGTTCCTGGAAGAGTTTCCGCTTTTCCACGGAGCCCTCATCGACAGCTTTCAGCCACCTGAGAACGACGATTTGCAGGTAAGCGAGCGCCTCTCAATCCTGGACCTGTTTAAGGCACAACGGCTTTTTAATCTTATTGATGTCATGTTTTGCCAGAAGCTGGAAGCGCTGGAGGACCCGGTCAAGAGCAAGATCCTAAGGCTTCGATCCACAGTAATAGTGACGGCGCGCGCGGATCTGGAGCGAATACTGCAGTCCGTAATGTCGCTGGAGAAAGCGCAGGAACTAATTTCGCTACTGTTGCTGCCTGCGACGAGTTCGGCGGTAGACTCTGATGTGTATATTGATCTCCAATACAGGCCGTTTGTGCATGTGCCGAAGACTGAGGGCGATTACATCGCCATTCCTCCGGCAATCGTGGGTAAATCCAACCTCGTGCGCAGTATCATGCACGCCAGCGGGATCAAGGGGGCAACCTCAGCGGCTGATGATCCGATGCAAGTGGCGGTCGCTGCGGCGCTGAGGGAAGCAGGCTTTCTCGTTCAAGAGAGCTTCGAATTCAATATCAACGGCAGGCGCGAGACTGACATCTTCTGCTATCGCGATGGCGTGCTCTTCGTTATTGAATGCAAGAATGCTTACCACCCTTGCTCGCCGCATGAGCTGCGCAATAGCTATGATCTAATCTTGAAAGCAGAGGAGCAGCTGGACATCCGGTCCCAATGGCTCGCGGAACCTGGCAATCAGACGCGGCTCTTGGAGGCACTGAGCTGGGAAGCCACCGTGCCGGCGCGTGTGCGAACTTGCGTTGTCACGGCCAATCGCGCTTTCAGCGGCTACTACTGTGGCGCCCACCCGGTGCGGCAGGCGCATGAACTGATTAACGTCTTGGTCAACGGCGACGTCGGATTAGGTCCTGGAAAACCACGCCGTCGATTCTGGCGTGTGCCGAAGCTTTCGAGGTTGTCGACCTACTCGACTACTTGGACGGTAACTCTGTGCTCCAGATGCAGCATGCCGCTATGACGCCCACGATCCGGGAGATAACCCTTAAGGACCGATGTCTGGAGTTCTCGCAATTTGCAATGGACCTAGCTGACGTGGGGGTCTTGCCGAGGAATCTTTCGATGCGGTTCAAGACATCAAGAAATTGGAGGGGGGCGCCGAAGCGCTGGCGTCCAAGGCCGACTCGAACTGAATATGCTGGCGGCCGCTGGACCTATCGGAAGCTCAATGTATCGTAAGCCGCCGACGCGTGGGTGGTGATTGGCGGGACTCTATCAACAAAAGAAGCGATGGAGATGCCCATCAACCCGATACACCCCCGGCATATGTTACCGGTGGCCGAAGAACAGCGCTTCCTTTGCGGGGCGGTGCGTGCCTTCCTTTCGGTCTCCGCATTCAGAGTCAATTCGTATCATACGTTTAGCCCAATAGGCTGAATGGTATATTGGAAGGCATATGGTAATTATCGAGATATCATGAATATTTTTTGAAAACATGATGTTATGTTTGTACATAGAATCCTTTAGGGCGCGCCATCTTTTGACGAAAACCGCCACCCGTGCTCACGCCGGGTGGCGGTTTTTGTTTGTGGCGTGCAGGGCGCGTCGCAGCGAGTTCGACGCACTCTCAGTGATCGTCGAGCGCAAAGGCCAACCCCATCTCCACGTGCAGTGCGGTGGTGTCGTAGAGCGGCAGGGCGCTGTCCTGCGCGCGCAGCAGCAGGGCGATTTCGGTGCAGCCAAGGATGATCGCGCGGGCGCCGCGGGCGTGCAGGTTGGCGACGATCTCGCGATAGCGCGCGCGGGAGTCGTCGTTCACGACGCCCTGCACCAGCTCCTCGAAGATGATGCGGTGGATCGCCTCGCGCTCGTCCTCTTCGGGGATCAGGCAGTCGATGCCGTAGCGCTCGCTGAGGCGTTCACGGTAGAAGGGCTGTTCCATGGTGAAGCGCGTGCCCAGCAGCCCGACCTGGTCGATGCCATCCGCCGCCAAGCGTTCGCCGGTGGCATCGGCGATGTGCAGCAGCGGAATGTTCAGCGCCGTCTCGATCGCTGGGGCGACCTTGTGCATGGTGTTGGTGGCCAGCAGCAGGCACTCGGCGCCGGCGGCTTCCACGCGTGCTGCCGCTGCGGCGAGCCGTTGCCCCGCTTCTTCCCACTGACTGCTGCGCTGGAGCGCTTCGATCTCGGCAAAGTCGATGCTCACCAGCGCGATCCTGGCCGAGTGGTGCCCGCCCAGGCGCTGGCGCACGCCTTCATTGAGCAGGCGATAGTAGCTCTGGGTCGATTCCCAGCTCATGCCGCCGAGTACGCCGATTGTCTTCATGGTTTCCTCCGTGTCGGCCAGACACTACATCATCGATGATGACGTGACGCCAGTGTGGTCGCGAGCGGCGGCGTTTCGGGCGGGACCCGAGGGCTGGAGCGGCGTGCGATGATGAGTTCGCGCACACGGTCTGCGATCCACGCCTTGGCGTGGCGTGCCAATGTGAAGCGGTGGTCGATGACGATGATGGCATGGTGCCGGCTGGGCACATAGAGCGCCGGCTGATAGACCCCGGCAGATGACGTGGACTGGCGATACGCGCAGTAGACCGTATCGATGTCGGGAATACCGGCGCGACAGATATGCCCATCGTAGATTGTGCCTGTCTGCCGGCCGGCATAGTGAAAACACTGCGGCGGTAGTGGCACCTCGAACCGCAGCCAGTCTTCATCCAGCACCAGCGTGTCTTTGCAGCGAAAACGGATCATGGCGCCCTCGTGATCAACACCTGAATCAGGTCGCGCGACGGAGTCGATGGGTTATTACTGAAAGTGTACTAATAGTACATATTAAAAGTACTAGAAGTTCAATCTATTTTGGCGACGTCGGCGAAGCTGTTGGAAACCGTGCCGTGAAGGGCGGCTTGAAGGGCGTCGTGAAAGCTGTCGGAACAGGCGGTGTGAAAGATCGCGTCAGGACACTAGGGTGATCTGCCGTAGCACGGCTATGTCTTCAGGATCAGGCGTCAGGGTCAGGGTCGGAATCGATATCGTCATGCAGCTCAGTGGCGCTCTGGCCGGTACGCCGCAGGCGCTGTACCAGTTGCTCCAGCAGCAGCAGGTCGGCGTCTTCCAGCTCGCCGGCCTGCACCGCCGCTTCGATCAGCGACAGTGTCTGTGCGGCGCGCACCGGCGATGGCTCGGCGACTCGCAGCGTGTTAACAGGGGGACGTGGATACTCTGCCCTCGCGCTCCTCCTCATCGCGCAGCATGCGGCCCTGGCCGTAGTCCAGCCACGCCTCGCGTACGCCCAGCCAGCGTGCCAGCGCCACCTTCTTGGCGTGGCTCGGGCGCGCTTCACCGTTGATCCACTTGCTGGCCGCCTTGGGGGTCACGCGCACGGCCTGGGCTAGGCGAGCGCCCATTCCGTGGCCGTCCTTGCCTGCATGACGGAGTGCTTCGAGCAGACGGGCGCTGAAGTCGTCCCGATGATCAGTGTGAACCATAGGTTCAATAGTCGCACCGCTTGAATGTACTTTCAGTACCTGATATGTCTGTACCCAAAGTACACGCTCAGCGAGGGTGCCATGAGTGCCATTCGATTTGCGGTGGAACGGGTGGGCGGGGTGTCGCGCTGCGCGCGAATTTGCCGGGTCTCGCCTTCCGCGGTGTGCAAGTGGCTGCGCCGCGATTGCCTGCCGCGTACGGAGTACACCGGTGAGACGTGCCACGCACAGCGCATGGCCACGGCCAGCGAGGGGGCGTTCAGCGCAGCCTGGCTGCTGGCGCATGCCCGGCCCGAATCGTCATCCGGTCAGGTGCACGAAAAGTCGGGCAATCGGGTGGCTGATGCGATGCTGGAACAGGAAAAAAGGGCGCAAAAAAGCCCAGCCGAAGCCGGGCAACATTCAGACCATGAGTCGTTATCATAACGACCGGCCGGTATCAGTTAAAATACAAATAGCCAATGAGGCGATACGTTTTTTGAGAGCGTCTTTATCGTATGGCTTCGCCGCAAGGGTTGATGGCTCGGGTTTATCGCACCATAGGGTGGGTTTTTATCAGCGCACAATCTTCTGTGTTTACTTGTTTAGATGATTGTGTGTTTAGCGTGGTTCCCTAAGGGGATTGCGCGGGGGTGCAGGCCAATCGAGGGTTGATGATGCTGATTTCCTGAGAGATCACTGGGTTGCTGAGAAGGCGATGAATCAACCGGCGCTGCAATATCCTGCCGAGTGCTAGGCTTTGTACGAAAACTACCTGCGCTCGGCAATACGGCGTTAAAAATCGGCTCAAAATGCTCATTTACACCCCGTAAACTCCGCGTTTTCGCCGATTTTTGCCTTGTCTTGCCTTCGCTCGCTGACTTTTCGTACAAACCCTAGCGAGAAAGCGATAGCGGCAAGGCCAATTGTCTATCGCGGCAGGGCGGTATGGACCCGTTGCGGGCCGCGCCTTCGGGGCAAGAAAGCAGGCCGCTGGTGATCGATCGCAGACTTTTTGCCGGCGCTATAGGCTTGGCCAAGGGCCCATCGCATCTTCGCTGTATAAACGCAAAACCGCCGGCACTGGGCCGGCGGTTGGTCTTGCGATAAGCCGTGTCGACGTATCGATTTACAGGCTGGTGAAGCTCACGTTGCCGCTGTCCTGCCCGGTCTGGTTGGCGTTGATCAGCGCCTGGGCGGCGGCGGCGCTGTGGCCTTGGGCGACCAGGGCGCTACCGCCAGCCGGGATCTGGGTCGAGAGCTGGGTCTCTTCGGCCACGTTTTGCAGCGCCTGATCGGCGGCGGCGCTGTGGCCACCGCTCACGGTGTCGACGCGGTTGGCGGTCGGCAGCGCTTGATACTGGGCCGTCTGCTGGGTGTTGAGCGGCTCGCTCTGCTGCTCGAAGATCTGCTCGTTGATGAAGCTGTTGGCCTGGGCGGCAGCCGGCAGAGCAACGGCGAGTGCGACGGCGGCGAGAATACGTGCTTTCATGGTGTTACCTCCAATCATATCGTTGTGTGACCTGCCATTCCGTGGTGGTCACCCCTTGCGGGTCGTCGCTTGGCGACGTCGGAATCGGCGCTGGGCCGTTTCCGGGGGGCGGCTCCTTGCCCCCGACCGTTGACGACAGTATGGAGACGGGTACGTTAGTCTGCTAATCACGTCTGCCGAATTCGATTATCGATGCGATTGATACGAAAGTCGCAACTCGCTGCGCCCTGACCTTGCGCGGGCGCGCCGGCACGCTAGGATGGGCCGCGACCGCCCGCCCACGCACTCTCAGGAATCTGCCCCATGTCTTCACGCCCTTCCGCCGCTGATCCGAGCGCTGAGCCTCACGCCAACGTGGGCGAGGTGGCTTATCTCCGCGTGTCGCGGGTCACCGATATCGGCGCCTTCCTGAACTGGGGCCGGCCCAAGGAGCTCTTGCTGCGCGTTTGGCGAGCAGCGTTTTCGCCCCGACGAGGGCAAGCGCGTGCTGGTGATGATCTACGTCGACGACCGCATGCGGCCGGTGGCGAGCATGAAGCTCGACCGCTTCCTGCAGGATGAGTCCGAGGGGTTGGCGGCGGGTGACGCCGTATGGCTGACCATTGCCGATCTCACCGATCTGGGCGCCAAGGCGGTGGTCAATCACCGTTTCTGGGGCCTGCTCTATCACGATGACATCAGCCGCCCGCTGCGCCGGGGCGACAGTGTCCAGGGCTATGTGAAGCGGGTGCGCGAGGATGGCCGGCTCGATCTCTCGCTGCTGCCGCCGGGGGCGGCGCGGATCGACGTGGTGGGCGAGAAGATCCTTGCCGAACTGGCTCGACACGACGGCTTCCTGGCGCTCGGCGACAAGAGCCCGGCGGAGACGATCAAGGCCCGCCTCGGCGTCAGCAAGAACGCCTTCAAGCAGGCCATCGGCCGCCTCTACAAGCAGCGCCGGATCGTGATCGAGGACGACGGCATCCGGCTGCGCGCGGACGCCGAGTGAGTTAGGCTCTGTACGAAAACTACCTGCGCTCGGCAATACGGCGTTAAAAATCGGCTCAAAATGCTCATTTACACCTCGTAAACTCCGCGTTTTCGCCGATTTGCCTTGTCTTGCCTTCGCTCGCTGACTTTTCGTACAAACCCTAGGTGGCGCTGTGTCTTAGCGCCATTCCGCTAGCCAATCCAGACCCGCTTCGGTCTCCCCCCTCGGCCGATATTCGCAGCCCAGCCAGCCGGTATAGCCCGCGGCATCGAGCTGGGCGAACAGCCAGGGGTAGTTGACCTCGCCGGTGTCCGGCTCGTGGCGTTCCGGCACCCCGGCGATCTGAATGTGGCCGACCCCGTCACGATAGCGCTGGTAGGTCTTCCAGATGTCTCCGTCCATGATCTGGGTATGGTAGAAATCCATCTGCACCTTGACGTTGGGCTCGCCGAGTTCGGCGAGCAGCGCATGCCCCTCGGCCTGATGATTGAGGAAGTAGCCCGGCATGTCGCGGGTGTTGATCGGCTCGATCAGCAGCGTGCGCCCCTGTTCGGCCAGCTTGCGCGCGGCGAAACGCAAATTCTCAAGATAGGTCTCGCGCATCGCCTGGTGTGATACGCCCTCCGCCACCAGCCCGGCCATGGCGTGCAGCTGGGTGCAGCCGAGTGCCTCGGCGTAGCGCAGTGCGGTGTCGACGCTGGCGCGGAACTCCGCTTCGCGCCCCGGCAGCGCGGCCAGGCCCCGCTCACCGGCTTCCCAGTCTCCCGGCGGTAGATTGAACAGTACCTGGGTCAGTCCGTGGCGCTCGAGCGCATCGGCGATGTCTGCCGGTTCGCAGGCATAGGGGAACAGGAACTCGACCCCGGTGAAGCCGCACTCGGCGGCGCGGGCGAAGCGCTCGAGAAACGGCACCTCGTTGAACATCATGCTCAGGTTGGCGGCAAAGCGTGGCATGGCGTGGCTCTCTCGTCGGTTCAGCTAGCTCTCGGTGAGATCGTTTCTTTTCAGCTAGGGTCGTTGGCGGCGCTGCCGGGCAGGCTGATGCCCGGATAGACCTTGACCACCGCCGAGTCGTCCTCGCGCCCCAGCCCCTGGGCGGAGGCGAGGGTGAACTGGTTGAGCGCCTGGGCGGTCAGCGGCAGCGGGAACTTGTCGCGATGGGCGGTATCGTGAACGATCCCCAGATCCTTGACGAAGATATCCACTGCCGAGTGCGGGGTGTAGTCGCCAGCCAGGATATGCGGCACCCGGTTCTCGAACATCCAGGAGTTGCCGGCGCTCTGGGTGATCACCTCGTAGAGGGTCTGCGGGTCGCAGCCGCCGCGAATGCCGTAGGCCATCGCCTCGGCAGCGGCGGCGATATGCACGCCCGCCAAGAGCTGATTGACCAGCTTCACCTGGGAGCCCTGGCCGAGCTCGTCGCCGAGCCGGAACACCTTGGCCGCCAGCGCATCGAGCACCGCGCCGGCGCGTGCGTAGAGTGCCTCGGGGCCGGAGGTCATCATCGTCAGTTGGCCCTGAGCGGCCTTCACCGAGCCGCCGGAAATCGGCGCGTCGAGCAGTTGGATGTCGTGGGCGGCGAGCGCCGCACCGAGGTCGCGCACCGCTTCCGGGGCGCAGGTGGCACACGAGATCACCACGCTGCCCGGGGCGAGGCCGCCCTGCGCCTGCACCAGCCCGGTATCGCCGAACAGCGCGTCACGCGTCTGCGCGGCATTGACCACCACGGTGAGCACGATCTCGACCTCGGCGGCCATCTCGGCCGGCGTGGCGACGGCGTGGCCACCGGCGGCGGCGAACTGCTCGCGGGCCTCCGGGCGCAGGTCGCAACCCCAGGTCTCGAAGCCCGCCTTGACCAGCGAGGTGGCCATGCCCATGCCCATCGAGCCTAGCCCGATCAGGCCGACCTTGGGGCTGACGCCGGTGCCGGCACCGCTGGTGGGGGTGTGCTGTGTCATGTCTTTTCTCCTTGTCTGTCTTTGGCTTGCGTTGTTTATTCCGGCGCGCCCGGGCGCTGAGCCTGGACGCGCGCGATCAGATCCTCGGGTGCCTGGCGCAGACGCACCTCGGCGTGTTCCAGGTGGCGCGCGGCGGCCTGCGCCGCGGCTTCGGGGTCGCCGGCGGCGATCGCGTCGACGATCGCCTGGTGCTCGGCGACCACCTGCTGCATGAAGGTCTCGCGCAGCGACTCGTTGGTCCGCGTGACCTGGATCGCGTGGTGCAGGAAGCGGTTGTAGAAGTCGAGCACCGCGGTGAAGTGGGCGTTGTGCGCTGCCTCGGCGATAGCGCGGTGAAAGGCCAGGTCCTGCTCCACGCCGGAGTGACCCGCCTCCACCGCCTCGTCGATATCCACCATGGCATTGCGGATGCGCCGTAGCTGCGAGGGCGTACGGCGGCTGGCGGCGAGCCGCGCGGCTTCCACCTCCAGCGGCCGGCGCAGTTCGAGCACTTCGATCACCGAGTCGAGATCGGAGTCGGGCAGGGCCAGACGCAAAGACACGGTCGGCGCGTCGGCGACGAAGCTGCCACTGCCGCGACGCGAGGTGACCAGGCCGGCATTACGCAGCATCGAGATCGCCTCGCGCACGACCGAGCGGCTGATGCCGAAGCGCTGGCCCAGCGCGGCTTCGGTGGGCAGGCGCTCGCCGCGGGCCCACTCACCGCTCTGGATGGCGTCGCTCAGGCGCGTGGCCACTTGCTCCGAGAGTTGCGGGCCGCGCGAGGGCGCCGAGATGTCTCCACTCACGGTGTGCTCCTTATACGTTGGTCGTAGCGTTGTATCGGGAAACGCCGTCATGGCGCCTGTCATAGACCCTATCCGACCAAAGGCGATGTTGCTGCCAAGCTTAATTTGTCAGACAAGATGCTAAATCTCAAACGCTCGCGCCATTCGCCTTTGGTCAGACACGGCGCTCAATTAGGAGAACCAGCATGCATGTCATCGTCACAGGGGGCGCCGGCTTTCTCGGCGCCAGACTGATCAGCCGGCTGCTGTCGGGAGAGATCGCCATCGACGGACAGCCGGTCACCCGGGTGACCTCGATCGATCTGGCCGCGTGCCCGCTCGACGATACGCGGGTCGAATCGCTGAGCGGAGATGTCGCCGACCCGGCGCTGGTGGCCTCGGCGTTCGCTGCGGATACCGGTGCCGTGTGCCATCTGGCCGCGGTGGTGAGCGCCCAGGCCGAGGCCGATTTCGAGCTTGGTATGCGGGTCAATCTGGAGGCGACGCGCACGCTGCTCGACGCCTGCCGCGAGCGGGCGCAGCCGCTGCGGTTCCTGTTCGCCAGCTCGCTGGCGGTGTTCGGGCCGGGGCTGGCACAGCCGGTGGCCGAGGCGGTCGGCCCGCAACCGCGCTCCTCCTACGGGGCGCAGAAGGCAATCGGCGAGCTGCTGGTCAACGACTACAGCCGGCGCGGATTCGTCGACGGCCGGGTCTGCCGTCTGCCCACCATCGTGGTGCGCCCGGGCAAGCCCAATCAGGCGGCGTCGTCGTTCGCCAGCGCGATCATCCGCGAGCCGCTGGCTGGGGTCGAGACCACCTGCCCGGTGTCCGGCGAGCTGCCGCTGTGGCTCTCATCGCCGCGCACCGTGGTCGAGAACCTGGCCCAGACGCTGGCGCTGCCGGGTGAACGGCTCGGCGCCTGGCGCACCCTCAACCTGCCCGGGATCACGGTCACGGTGAACGAGATGCTGGCGGCGCTCGAACGCAGCGCCGGCACGGCCGCGCGTGAGCGGGTGCGCTTCGTACCCGATGAACGCATCGATGCCATCGTCTCCAGCTGGCCCGGCGGGCTGGAGGTCACGCAATCGCTGGCCCTGGGCCTGCGTGCGGATGCCGACTTCGACGCCATCATCCGCGCCTACCGGGAAGACGAACTCAACGATAAATCCAATCAAGGAGTCCACCCATGACAGATGCTGCTGTCGCAGGTCCCCAGGTCATCATCGGCCTGGGTATCGCCATCTTCGTGATGATCGCGCTGGTCATCAAAACCCGGGTGCATGCGCTGCTGGCGCTGGTGATCGCTGCCTCGATCGCCGGGCTGATCGGCGGCATGTCGCCCAATGCGGTGATCGATGCGATCACCACCGGCTTCGGCAAGACGCTTTCCACCATCGGCCTGGTGATCGGTTTCGGGGTGATGATGGGGCGGATTCTGGAAGTCTCCGGGGCGGGGCAGCGCATGGCCTACGCGATTCTCAGGCTGCTCGGCAAGGAGCGTGAGGATTGGGCCATGGCGATCACTGGCTATATCGTCTCGATACCGATCTTCTGCGACTCCGCCTACGTGATTCTCAACCCGCTGGTACGGGCGCTGGCGCGCAATAGCGGGCGCTCGGTCCTCACCCTGGGCATCGCCCTCGCCTCGGGGCTGGCGGTGACCCACAGTGCGGTGCCGCCGACCCCGGGCCCGCTGGGCGTTGCCGGCATCTTCGGGGTGGATATCGGGCTGATGATCGCCTGGGGCATCGTGTTCACGGCCCCGGCGCTGATCGTGATGGTGCTCTATGCGCGCATCATGGGCCCGCGCATCGAGGCGATGATCGAGCGCGACGTCCCCGGCTCGCTCAAGCGTGATGACGCGGACCCGATCGCTACGCCGCTGGCGGAGTCCGAGCTGCCGTCGCTGTTCAAGGCGGTGCTGCCGATCGTGCTGCCGATCGCGCTGATCTTTTTGAACACCCTGGTGACCGCGCTGACGGGCGGCGGTGACACACCAGGTGTCTTCGTGCAGGTGGTGCAGTTCGTCGGCCACCCGGTCATCGCCGTAGGCATCGGGGTGCTGGCGGCGGTCTACGGCCTGGTGCCGAAGATGCCCAAGGACCAGGTGCTGGCGCATCTGGAGAAGGGCGTCGAGAGCGCCGGTATCATCCTGCTGGTAACCGGTGCCGGGGGCGCGCTGGGCGCGGTGCTGCGGGCCAGCGGCGCCGGCGACTACATCGGCGAAAGCATTGCCGGGCTGGCGCTGCCGGCGGTGCTGATTCCGTTTTTGATCGCCACCCTGGTGCGCTTCGTGCAGGGCAGCGGCACGGTCTCGATGATCACCGGGGCCTCGATCTCGGCGCCGATCCTCTCCGCCATGCCCGACGTCAACATGGTGCTGGCGGCGCAGGCGGCGTGTCTGGGCGGGCTCTTCTTCAGCTACTTCAACGATAGCTACTTCTGGGTGGTCAACCGTCTGCTCGGGGTCAAGACCGCCAAGCACCAGTTGCTGGTGCTGTCGGTACCCACCACCCTGGGCTGGGCCACTGCCCTGGTGGCGCTTTTGATCGCCAACGCCTTCATGGGGTAGTGCCCCAAGCGATTTGTGTACGCTCGGCGCCCGGGGCTGTCACCAGCCCCGGGCGCTGTCGTCTCGCCTTGGCTCAAAGCATGCGCTTGAGCAGATTGTCCTTACGCACGAACTGATGCCAGCACACCGCGACCAGGTGCAGCCCGATGACGTAGTAGAAGATCGTGCCCAGGGTCGTATGCACTTCCTCCACGCTATGCCCCAGCGCTGGGCTGACAGGGAAGGGCGATGGTAGCGCCAGCGACATGCCGGGTACGGGGATGGCGCCATTGCTCAGCCATACGGTGAAGATGCCCAGCAACGGCTGCGCGAACAGGAAAGCGTAGAGCGCCCAGTGGGTGACCCGCGAGAGCCGTTCGAGATGCGGGTGCAGCGCCGGGGCGACCGGCGGCGGCGTGCGCCGCAGGCGTTCCAGCAGGCGCGGTATCGCCAGCAGCAGCACGCCGATACCGGCCCAGAAGTGGCTCTGTAGCAGCACCTCGGGGATGCCGCTGCTGCGTGGGAAGAGATCCGTCGAGAGAATCAGCGCATAGGCCAGCACGACGAAAGAGGCCACGCTCCAGTGGAAGTGGCGGGCCTTGGCGGAGTATCGCTGGGGAGATGTCGAGTTCACGGCGGGCAGTCCTGGTGATGAGCGATTCGGCGTAGAGGTCGAGGCGAAATCTCCAGTGCGAGGCAGTGCCGCGTTCACGGGAGTGTTCGACGGGGGCAGATTATGGGCGGCAGGCTTAGGTTTGCCTTAAGGTAAAACCGCCAGACTCATCGCTTGAGATGGGATCGGACCGTACAGGAGCCTGCGATGAACATTCCCAAGGAACACCACTATTCCGATCGTGTGGGCTGGCTGCGCGCGGCGGTGCTGGGTGCCAACGACGGCATCGTCTCCACTGCCAGCCTGGTGATCGGCATGGCGGCCGCCGGCATCGGCCTGGGCGGGGTTTTGACCGCCGGTGTGGCCGGTGCGGTCGCCGGGGCAATGTCGATGGCAGCCGGCGAGTACGTCTCGGTGAGCTCGCAAAAGGATACCGAGCGCGCCGACCTGGCCCGGGAGCGGCGCGAGCTCAAGGCCAACTATGAACTCGAGGTGCGCGAGCTGGCACAGATCTACGAAAGCCGCGGGCTGTCACCGCCGCTGGCCCACGAAGTCGCCGAGACGCTGATGCAGCACGATGCGCTGGCCGCCCACGCCCGCGATGAGCTGGGCTTCAGCAGTGTCAACTCGGCGCAGCCGCTGCAGGCAGCCTGGACTTCGGCGCTTTCCTTCTTCTCCGGTGCTGCGCTGCCGCTGGTTTTCACCCTGCTCGGGGCGCTCTCCAGCGCGCGCCTGGCGATACCGCTGGTGGTGGCGTTGGGCTCGCTGCTGGCCCTGGCGCTGCTGGGGCTGGTCTCGGCGCGTATCGGCGGCTCCCGGGCGCGGGTGGCGGTGGTGCGTGTCACCTTCTGGGGGGTACTGGCGATGCTCGCCACAGCGGCGGTGGGCTGGGCCTTCGGCGTCGCCGGTGGCTGAAGGGCCAGCGCTTGCCAGGGCGGGCATGCTGAACTAGGTGTGAAAGGCGGCCGGAGCGTCGCACCGAATCGCTCATTTTGTGTCGTATTGCGTGAGCTGATTCGATTCAGCTTGGCGGAAAGTCAGTCTTTCCGCCGATGTTCAGTGACAGGGAGGTAACGTTATGGTCCAGAAGACCCAGATCCACGCTCAGCAGCAGACACTGCCCGGCAAGGAGAGCCTGATGCAGCCGCCGGCGGTCTTCATCCGCGACGGCTATCGCGGTAGCGGCAAGCTGGCGGGCAAGGTGGCGCTGATCACCGGCGCCGACAGCGGGATCGGCCGTTCGGTGGCGATCCACTTCGCCCGTGAAGGCGCCGACGTGGCGGTGATGTATCTGAGCGAAGACGACGACGCCCGCGAGACCCAGCGGTTGGTCGAAGCCGAGGGCCGCCGCTGCCTGCTGATCGCCGGCGACATGCGCGATGCCGCCTTCTGCCGCGCGTCGCTAGCGCAGGTGGTCGAGCACTTCGGCGGGCTCAACATCCTGGTCAACAATGCCGGTACCCAGCAGGTGAGCAACGATCTCGCCGAGCTCAGCGACACCCAGTGGGAGGAGACCTTCGCCACCAACATGCATGGCATGTTCTATCTCACCAAGGCAGCGCTGCCGCATCTGGGCGAGGACGACGCGATCATCAACACCGCTTCGGTCAACGCTTATATCGGCCCCGATTTTCTGGTCGACTATAGCGCCACCAAGGGGGCGATCATCAGCTTCACCCGCGCGCTCTCCAATCAGGTAGTCGGGCGTGGGCTGCGGGTCAATGCGGTGGCGCCGGGGCCGGTGTGGACCCCGCTGCAGCCGGCGACGCTGGGGGCGCACGACCCGCAGATGCTCGAGGATTTCGGCAGCGAGACGCCGATGGGGCGTGCCGCCCAGCCCTGGGAACTGGGGCCGTGCTACGTCTTTCTCGCTTCGCTGGATGCTTCCTTCATCAGCGGCCAGACCCTGCATCCCAATGGCGGGGTCGTGGTCAACGGCTGAGACGCGGGTTTATCGACCCAGGGTTATCGACTCTGGATTATCGACGTAGACAGGCCTGGCTCCGACACTGGGTAGCGATACGTGAATTCGACACTCGGGCAGAGGAGGCCCGTTATCCATGTCTGATAGTCATTGCGGCGGGGTACCCCTCTCGGGCACTCAACGGTCCGCTAATCCCTCGGCGCTGCCACCGCGGCGCGATAGCTGGCTGAGCCGCCTGTCGCACTGGGCCTGGCTCGAGACGGAGGGGCGGCGTCTATTGGCGTTCTATCGTGCCTCGCGACATCCCCAGTGTGGCTTCGCCGCCTTGGACGACGATGGCCGCCTGCCCGACGACGCCCACCCGGACACCATGATCACTGCGCGCATGACCCACTGCTTTGCGCTGGCGGCGATGCGCGGCGAGCCCGGCGCGGCGCCGCTGGTGGCCCACGGCGTGGCGGCCCTGCGCGGCCCGCTCAGGGATGCCGAGTACGGTGGCTGGTATGGCGCGCTGCCGCGGGAAGGCGAAGAACAGACCAAGCAGGCGTACATTCACGCCTTCGTCGCCCTGGCCGCCGCCAGCGCCTGGCAGGCCGGCGAGCCGGCTGCAGGGCCGCTGCTCGACGAGATCGTCGACGTCATCGAGACGCGCTTCTGGGCCGAGGACGAGGGCCGCCTGCGCGAGGGCTTCTCGCGCGACTGGGGCGACAGCGAAGCCTACCGCGGCGGCAACAGCAACATGCACGCCACCGAGGCTTTCCTGCAGCTCGCCGATGTGCTCGACGCGCCCAAGTGGCGCCAGCGCGCGCTCTCCATCGTCGACAAGATCATTCATGCCCATGCCCGCCCCAATGGCTACCGCGTGGTCGAGCACTTCGACAGCGACTGGCAGGAGTGGCGCGACTACAACCAGGACACCCCCAAGGACCCGTTCCGCCCCTACGGCGCCACCCCGGGGCACGCCTTCGAATGGGCGCGACTGATGCTGCACCTGGAGGGCGGCCTGCTGCGTCAGGGCGAGAGCGCCCCCGGCTGGCTGCTGGAAGACGCCCGCGGGCTGTTCCGGCGGGCCACCGAGCTGGCCTGGCAGGTGGATGGCGAGCCGGGGCTGATCTACACCCACGACTGGCACGACCGGCCGGTGGTGCATGAGCGCATGCACTGGACCCTGGCAGAGGCCGCGTCAACGGCGCGGCGCTGCTCAAGCGCACCGGTGATGCCGAGTACGAAACCTGGTACCGGCGCTTCTGGGATTATATCGACAGCTACCTGATCGACCGCGAGCGCGGTAGCTGGTGGCAGGAGCTCGACCGTCACAACCGCCCCTCGAACGAGGTGTGGTCGGGCAAACCCGATCTCTACCACGCTTATCAGGCGACGCTGCTACCGCGCTGCGCGCTTGCCGCTGTCGCCGACGTTGGCACGAGCGATCGCCGATGGCGCGCTGTAGCCGGGTGCCGAGGTGACCTCCGCCGCGGGCTTGCTCACACGCAGACCATTGCGGCCGCCGCGCTTGGCGGCGTAGAGCGCGATATCGCCGCGCTCGATCAGCGCGGCCAGATCCGTCTGGGGCTGGTGCAGCATCACCGCGCCCAGGCTCAGGGTGACCGCATCCGGGGTGGCAAAGCTCTGTGCGGTGGTGGCCTGGAAGCGCTGGCGCAGGATCTCGGCCAGGGCGAGCACCTGAGCCTGGTCGGTATCCACCAGCAAGATGGCGAACTCGTCGCCGCCCAGCCGTGCGCACAGGCTCTTGTCGGGCAGCGCGGTCTGGATCAGTTCTCCCAGCATCATCAGCAAGCGGTCCCCCGCGGCGTGGCCATGCAGGTCGTTGACCGGCTTGAAGTGATCGACATCCAATAGCAGCAGGGCGCCGGGGCGACCGACGGCGACATCGGCCAGATGCGCCGGCGCGCGGGCTTCGAAGGCGCGGCGATTGAACAGCCCGGTGAGCGGGTCGCGCTCGGCGAGATGCTCGATCTGGCGCTCGCGGCGATAGCGCACCGTGCCGGTCATGGAGAGCGCGATCAGCAGGATCGCCATGACGCCTTCGACCAGCGAGACACGAATCACCACGCCGCGAAAACTGGCAAGATCGATCAGCGCGTTCGGCATCAGCGTCAGCACCACCTTGCCCAGATAGAACAGGCCGTGGAACAGCAGCGTGTAGTGAAGCTGGCGGGTGCCCAGGCTGGCATGCTCCGCATCCAGGCGCAGTAGTTGGCTGGCCCTGAGTGCCAGCCCGCCGACCAGCAGCGAGTTGGTCACCATGTAGAGGGCAGAAGCGCTGGCTTGCGGCAGTGCCAGCAGCAGACACCACCCCAGTGGCAGCGCCCACCACCCGCGCGACGGGCGCCGGCCGACGAAGCGCATCACCCCGAGTAGAAACAGCCAGTGGGCGAACACCAGCAGCCCATTGGCGAACCACACGCCGATGAAGAAGTAGCCCGCGAGCGCAGCAGCGCCAGCGAAACCGACAGTAATGCTGGCGAAGCCGCCCGACCAGTAGAGCAGGGAGCGATCCCGGGCGCCACGCCACTCCAAGCAGATAGAGGGCCGCGGCTGCCGCGATGGCGATGGTCAGGGTCAGCATCGTGATGGGGTCGAACGCACATACAGGGTTTCCGCTCGAATGACGATGGGAAAGGCGCTCGAGGGGCGCCGGGGTGGGTCACGGCCAGGGTAAAGAAAACTTCGGCGACGTCTTATCGGCCGTGATGCCCAGAACTTGAGGCGTCATCGCATGCAGCAGGCCAACCTCGGTGCGCATTCGAGTTTGATTCTCAAGCGCATTGATAAATAATAATCGTTTGCATATGATCCCGGGCGAGCGTCGTGCCCGCCGTGGCTCGCGGATGCCGGCGCCGACACCACAACGAGCGTCGCGCAGTGACGCCACTCAAGGGATCTACCATGCCAACCCCCGTTCGCCACCGGGCGTCGCCGTCACGGCGTGCCCTGCGCATACCGCACGGCCCGTGGTTGTCGTTGCTGCTGGGCACGGCGGCGCTGATGCCGCTCTCCTCCGCCATGGCCCAGGACGACGAGACGACAGCGTTACAGACACTGACCGTCTCCGCCGCGAGCCTCTATGACAACGTCGGCTACACCCGCCGCACCACCACCGCCGGCACGCGTTTCGAGGCGACGCTGCGCGAGGTGCCGCAGACGGTGAGCATCATCACCCGGCAGCGGATGCAGGATCAGGGGCTATGGGATGTCGAGGATGTCCTGAGCAACGCCACGGGCATCTCGGTGAATCGGATCGATAGCAGCCGCGTCGATTTCTACGCCCGCGGTTTTCGTATCAACAGCTACCAGTACGACGGCATTCCCACGCTCAACACCGATAGCCGCTGGTACTTCGGCGATGGCGCGCTGAACACCGCCATCTATGAGCGCATCGAAGTGATACGCGGCGCCAACGGCCTGCTCACCGGCGCCGGCAACCCCGGCGCCTCGATCGACTTCGTGCGCAAGCATGCCGACAGTCGCGAGCCCACCGGCTCGCTGAGCACGAGCTACGGCAGTTGGGACCGCTCACGCAGCGTGGTCGATGTGACCACACCGCTGACCCGCTCGGGCGACGTGCGGGCGCGATTCGTCGGTGGCTACGAGGACGGCGACAGCTATCTCGACCGCTTTGGCGAGCGCAAGCGCTACGGCTACCTGGTCATCGATGCCGATGTCAGCGATGAGACCACGCTCTCGCTGGGCTATGACACACAGCGCGGGCGTACCTCGTCACCGACCTGGGGTGGGTTGCCGCTGTGGTACAGCGATGGCAGCGAGACGGACTACACCCGCGGCTTCAGCGTGGCGCCGGACTGGTCCTACAACGCGTGGGAGTCGAAGAAGAGTTTCGCCCAGCTCGAGCACCGCTTTGGCGGGGGCTGGACGCTGCACGCGGCGGCGACCCATGAAGAGAGCACGCTGGACTCGCGGCTCGCCTACCCCTACGGCTTTCCGGACCGGGAGACGGGGCAGGGCGTCTACTACTACACCGGTTGGAATACCGGCCAGCGCCGGGTCGACGGCGTGGATGGCTATGTCGAGGGCCCGTTCTCGCTGTTCGGACGCACGCACCAGCTGGTGCTGGGTAGCAGCTATCACGACCAGTCCAATGACTACGAGAACAGCTTCACCAACGGCTTCGCGGTCGACGACTTCGATGCCTGGAACGGCGCCACGCCGGCGCAGGCGTGGCCTGACTTCGCGCCCTCCGAGCGTGCCAGCAGCCGCCAGAAGGCGCTCTACGGCGTGGCTCGCTTCTCCCTGGCCGAGCCACTGACGCTGATTCTCGGCGCCCGCTATACCGACTGGCACGGGCGGACCTGGTCGAGCACGCTGGGCAACCACGCGCAGGACGAGCGTGAGATCACCCCCTACGGCGGGCTGATCTACACCATCGACGACACCTGGTCGGCCTATGCCAGCTATACCGAGATCTTTCAGCCGCAGAGCTACCGGCTGGCCGGCGGCAACGGCTATCTCGACCCGCTGGTGGGCAAGAACTACGAAACCGGGCTGAAGGCGGCCTGGTTCGATGGCCTGCTCAACGCCTCCTTGGCGCTGTTCCGGCTCGAACAGGACAACGTGGCCGACATCGTGCTGACGCCCGGTTCGCTGGTCACCACGGCGACCCCGGTGAGTGACGTGGTCAGTGAAGGCGTCGAGATGGAGATCAGCGGCGCGGTCACCGACGACCTGGAGCTGACCGCCGGCTTCACCCACTACACCGCGACCTCGGCAGAGGGCACGTTCAATGGCGACCGGCCGCGCACCCAGGCCAATCTCTTCGCCAGCTACCGGGTGCCGCAGTGGCGCCAGCTCACCCTGGGCGGCGGCTGGCGCTGGCAGAGCCGCACCTTCGCCAGTCAGGGGCCCCGATGGCGTGACCCGCGACTTCGAACAGCCCAGCTACACCATCGCCGACCTCTTCGGGCGCTACCAGTTCACGCCGAGCCTGGCGCTGCAGGTGAACGTGCACAACCTGTTCGACCGCAAGTACTACAGCTATTTCGATACCTACGGTGTCTATGGCGAACCGCTCAATGTGACCTCGACGCTGAGCTATACGTTCTGAGAGGGTGTTTACAAAATGCCTGCGCTCGACGATACGGCGTTGAAATCGACCTCAAAGTACTCATTTACACCACGTAAACTCCGTCTTTTCGGCCAATTTCGCCTTGTCTCGCCTTCGCTCGTCGAATTTGTAAACACCCTCTGGGCGCTGAGGGTAAATCAGCGCTCCAGGCGCGCGAGCACCCGCTGGCCGCGCCGCGTGCGGCGCGCCCGGCGCATGCCGCTGGAAGCCATCTTCCAGCCCAGGATACGCGCCAGGCCTACGGCGGCACCGGACGCCGCACCCCACAGCAGTGCCTCGCGCCAGCGCACATCGGGGTCATCAGGGTTGACCGGCGGCTCGAACGCGCTGCGCCGTGCGGTGTGCTTCAACGCCTCCCGGGCGGCCACGCCCGAGGCGATCGCCATCGTGGTGCCCACGAGGGTCCATAGCGTTTGCGGTTTCATGCGGGCCTCCTTGCCGGGGTTGAATGCCCAGCATGGTCGATCCCGGGGCGCCCCGCCAGCGGGGCAATGGTGCTGGCGCTGCGGGCTGGCGGCGCATGCTCGTCGTTCAGGCCAGCGGCACGCTGCCGGGGTTGGCGCGGCGGCGTGACCACTGCCACAGCGTCCAGTGGGCCAGCAGTGGCCAGCGCGCCTGGAACAACTGCAGAAAACGTTGCCGCCACAGGTTGGTCAGCGGCTTGCTGAGGTCGAAGATCTGCTCCAGCTCGGTGTCGTGGTAGCCGAGCACGAGATGGCGCGCGTATTCGGGCCAGAGCTCGATATGCTGAAGGTGGGAGAGCGGCGTCTCGGTGAGATTATTGTAGCGCCGCTGGCAGCCGTGGCACTGGTACTCGGTGGCGCGGCGGCTGGTGACCACCTGAACCGAGGCCGAACCGCAGTAGGGGCAGCGCCGGTCGCGGGTGTCGCGCAGCCCGGCCAGCATCGCCTGGCACTCGGCCAGGGCCCGCGCTGCTTCATCGGTCAGTTCGGAGATCTCGGGGGACTGATGCGCCTGCCACCAGGCATGCAGTGCGCTGTCGTAATCGGCCATGGCCTTGATAAAGGCGCGGCTCCAGGTCATCGAGGCCTTGTTGCTGATCCCCAGGAAATTCGCGATCAGCTCCTGGGAGAAGCCCTGAAAGCGGTAGCTCATCCAGGGTTTCCATTTCTCTTCCGAGCGCAGCAAGTGCAGCGGCGTGCCGGTCAATACGGTGAAGCGCTTGCGGCAGGTGCGGCAGGCATAGCTGTCGCGGCGCATGCCGCCGGTACCGGCGGGCGCGGCCAAGTAGATCGATCGGCTTTCGCAGGCGGGGCAGGCGTGGGGGGCGCTACCGGGGAGCGTGGCCAGATAGGCGAGAAAACTCCGCGCCGCCGGGCGCAGTGACTCTGGCAGCAGCGCCAGGGCGGGGCGCGATAGCATGAAATCGATGGTCTCGGCGTGGCGGCGTGTCGGCGGAATCTCGAAGGTCGCAAATAACGACGAATCGGTGGTCGACATGGGTAGTACGCGCTCCCGATGAGTATGGCGTTATCGTTATTCTTCCATAATCCTTCTTTTACCCGAAGTCTGTGATCGCCCATCGGACTTTTTGGCCGATATCTCACACGCTTTGTAGCCGATCGCTTACAAACATTTTTCTCATGATGCGTTATCCTGATCCTCTGACCATTGTTTCTGACCCTCGTCGACCGGCTCCGCCACCGCGATCAGGAAAACCGCATGCTCAACGATCTCCTCGACACCTTCGATATCGATCTGTCGCAGTCGCAGCGGCTGCTGACTCTCGATATCGCCGGCACCGCCCTCGTGCCCCATCGGCTGGTGGGCGAAGAGCGCGTCAGCGCGCCCTTCAGCTACACATTGGACTGCATCTCCCAGCAGGGCGATATCGAACTCAAGACGCTGATGGCGCAGCCGGCGCGGCTCTCGATCCTGCAGGCCGATGGCAGCTATCGCCCGCTGCACGGGCTGGTCTCCGAGGCCGCGCTGCTGGGCGAAGATGGCGGCGTCACCTATTACCAGCTCACCCTGGTGCCGTGGCTCGCCATGCTCGGCCTGGGCCGCGATAGCCGTATCTTCCAGGATCGTAGCGTCGTCGATGTGCTTACCGCCGTATTCGATGATTACGACCTCGCCAAGGGGCGCTACCGCTTCGATTTGCGCCGCAACTACCCCGCCAGAAGCTACTGCGTGCAGTATCGCGAGAGCGATCTGAACTTTATCAGCAGGCTTCTAGAGGAAGAAGGATTATGGTTCTATTTCGAATATTCGGGGTCCTCAACCTCTGCTGACAACGGTCAGGATAACGCCTCATCGACAGAATCCGGGGCGGACTTCGACGGCCATCGGCTGGTGATCACCGACGATGTCGACACGACCCAACCGGTCAGCCCTCAGGCGATTCGTTTCCACCGCCAGGCGGCCACCGAGCGCGAGGATGCCCTCACCCAGTGGGGCGGCGTGCGTACCCAGCAGCCCACCCGGGTCAGCGTGGGTACCTTCGACTACAAGCAGCCCTCGCTGACCAAACGCACTGGGCTGGATACCCTCAGCGACCAGGGCAACCTGCCTAAGACCGAGCTCTACGACTACGCCGGCGAGTACTACTACCACGGTTATTAGGCGCGTGAGCGGCTGACCGAAAACCGCCTCGAATCGCACGAATCCCGGGCCAAGCGCTTCCGTGGCAGCGGCGGCGCACGCCAGCTCCAGGCCGGGCGCTGGTTCGAACTCACCCAGCACCCGCTGCACGACAGCGGCGGCGAGCCCGAGCGCCAGTTCCTGCTGCTCGGGGTGACCGTCCACGCCGAGAACGCCCTGCCGGTCTCGGCCCAGCTCCAGGCGCTGCCGGCAGCCTGCAGCCCCAGCTCGACGCCGCCAAGCAGGCGCATGGGTTGGAAGACGAAGGCGATAGCGACCGTCTCTCCGACTACAGAGTGGTGGTACCGGCCACTTTCTGGTCGATCTCGAGGCTCAGCGCCTCAGCCAGCCCTACCGCCATCCGCTGACCCACCGCGCCCGGTGATCGGCGGGCCGCAGACCGCCACCGTGGTCGGCCCGGCAATGAAGAGATCCACACCGACCATCTCAACCGCGTGCGGGTGCAAGTTCCACTGGGACCGCCAAGGGCAGAACGATGAAATTCCAGCGTCTGGCTGCGGGTCTCCCAGCCCAATGCCGGCGCCGGCTGGGGCGGGGTATTCGTCCCGCGCATCGGCCAGGAAGTGCTGGTCGACTTCCTCGAAGGCGACGCCGACCGCCCGCTGATCACCGGCCGGGTCTACACGGCGAGCAGACGCCGACTGGCACAGCCACGGCCTGCTCTCCGGGTTCAAGAGCAAGACCTACCGCGGCAGCAAGTACAACGAGCTGGTGTTCGACGATGCCACCGACCAGGAACGCGTCCGCCTCAACTCCGAAGCGGAGAAGAGTCAGCTCAACCTCGGCTACCTGATCCACCAGACCGGCAACACCCGCGGCGCCTTCCGCGGCACCGTGTTCGAGCTGCGCACCGATGCCTATGGCGCCATCCGCGCCAATCAGGGGCTCTACCTCACCAGTTGGGGCCAGCTCGGCGCCAGCGGCGACCAGCTCGACCTCACCCCGGCCAAACAGCAGCTCGACAGCGCCTACCAGCTCAGCGACAGCCTCAGCCAGAGTGCGGCGGATCACAACGCCGAAGCACTCGACAGTCGTACCCACCTCAAGCAGGCCGGTGAAGACGCCGACGACACCTACGGCAATAGCGAACAGCTCGCGGATGCCAAGCAAGATAACGCCCGTGGCGCCACCGACAGCGGCGGCCGTGGCGAAGCGGCACGCATGAAAGCGCCCTGGCTGCATATGGCCTCGCCCGCCGGCATCACCCTGAGCACGCCGGAGTCGACCCACCTGGCCCAGGGCAGATCGCTGAGTGTCTCCAGCGGCGAGGACGTCAACGTCGCCACCGGCAAGAGCCTGGTCGCCTCGATCTCCGAGAAGCTCTCGCTGTTCGTCTACCGCGCCGGCATGAAGCTATTCGCCGCCCGCGGCAAGGTCGAAGTGCAGGCGCAGAGCGACGAGATGGCGCTGACCGCCGAGAAGGACGTCAAGATCACCTCCACCGAAGGGCGGGTCGAGATCAACGCCGCCAATGGCATCCTGCTGAACAGTGGTGGCGGCTACATCCGCATCGAAGGCGGCAATATCGACGTCCACGGCCCCGGCAAGATCGACATCAAGGGTGCTCAGCATGTCTTCGGGGGGCCCGCGAGCCTGGACGCGGCCATGCCCGAGTTGCCGGAGGGGGCCTGTGAGACCCAGTTCGCCGGGGATGACTCGGCGTCTGCTGGTGCCATGCACTATAGCGGGAGGAACCGACATCATGGAGCGTCAGACAACGTCCTCAACGCAGTGTCGTCCAGCCGCCCGGGTGGGTGCGTCCAAGCCGTTCGATCTCGACTGGCTACAGCCAGGAAAGCATCGCTATGCACTGCTGAACCCGCTACATGTCGCGTCCAGCGATCGCGACGATCTGGATGGCCGGACGTTGCGAACGCCGAGCGTCAAGGTGCGCGATCCGCTGCTGCCTCAGTTGATCTGCCTGGAGGCGCTCTCGCTGACGCAGCGTGAACATCTGGCCCAGCGGATCGAGCAGTATGCCAAGCGCGGTCGCGCTTTCCTGTCTGCCTTGCTGCAAAGTGAAGCGGACGCCGACCAGATGGTTAGCCATTTCCGTTTCACGCTCGAACAGGCACGCCCTGGTAGCCGGAGACGCTGGTGGCTGCGCTGCTATGACCCAAGGGTCTTTCGTCATCTCTGCTGCTGCTCGAGACCGCGAGCATGGATCGCTTGCTGGGCCCTATCACTTGCTGGCGCTGGCCGGACCAGTACGGCCAGTGGCTGGCGCTCGAGCGCAACGAGGCGCCCGACCTGGCGATTCGTATACCGCTGCTGTCTGCCTCGCAGTGGTCAAGCATTGATCGTATGGCCTCTCTCAACGCCGTCATCGACCGGCTGGCCATGCTGAAGCCGGAGGCCGTAGCCTCATTCGATGCTTACCGGGCGTTGGACGGCCTGCTGGTCCAGGCGCAGCAAATCGGCCTTGCCGCTGCCGAGGATTGCCAGCTCTACGCCGAGCAAGCCGCGCGTTTTCACCCCCATATTCACGATCACCCCGAGATGCGACGGCGACTCGATCAGTCGCTAGAGACGCAGGGTAGCTATATGCGCCGCTGTGAAGACCTTTCAGCTCAGTCGTTACTCGCCATGGCACGGGAACTGGAGACCATTACATGAGTGAAGCATCCGAGGACGTACAGGCGATCGCCAACTGTCGCGTATGCCAGCGCAGCGGATTGCCGATCTTGCCGCTGCGCTATGCCGTGACGCGAACCGATGGCGGCGATCAGGCCGGGCATCCTCCTGGCCCTGCCGTGGATGGCGCTTTGAGGGATGCCAGCTTCGACGCGAATCCTTTGCCCGAGGGGCAGCGCTATACACTCAGGCTGCTACGCGCCGGCTTTCTCTATGTATTCAATGAGACTCGGGGGCGCTGGATAGGACATGCCGTCACCGAAAAAGGCTACTTGATCGAGTATGTCGACGTCTCTCATGACGAGGTGATGGCGATCGACCCCGATAGCCCGCAGCCCATCGATGGCCGCTTGCAGCCGCCTGCCGATGCACAGGAGTTCGCCTGTGCAGCAAATCCTTCGCATGCCTATCCGGGGCGCTGCGTGATGATTCCCGCCGCGGACGAAGCCGATAAGGTCTACCTGTCCTTTTCCGACGGGGCATGGACCAAGCGGATGTGGAAAGAACACGCAACGAATGCGAACCAGCGGCGTGACAACATGCGCCAGGTCTCGCTCGCGGCATGGCGTGGTGGAAGTACACCCTACGCGGAGTCGCTGGAAAAACTGGGGGACATTGTCGCCGAGGCTGGGCGTGTCTGGACGCCACCGGATCACCCTGGAGCCTCTGGCACTTGGAGGCCCGGCGCTTCAGGAACTTGGGGGCGTCAGGATGGACACGCTTTCGAGTTCAGCCCATTTCCCTTCCATGGCATGAAAGAGCAGGTCGAGGGGCTTGAGCGGTGGGCGGAAGAGCAGGCCGAACCGCTGGATATGACACCCATGTTGGTTGCGCTGGAAGACCCGGTGGGAATTGCGGCTGATCTGGCCAGCCTGATGGGTGTCCGCTTGAAAGAGAAGATGGCCGATCCTGAACAGGCCCGCCCTCTAGCCGTCTCCTCGGCCATCAATAACATCCGTCAGAGTATTCGCGAGGATGCTGAAAATCGTCAGATTTATCGCACCGAGCGTGAGGCTTCTCAGGCGGTCTATGGTGGCCCCGGCGCGGGGGGCCGTGCGTTGGCCAGCCTGCTGGTCGATGGTTTTCAAGAGCGCCAGGAGGAGATGCTGGAGCGCTGGCGCAACCCCACTCCAGCACAGTTGGCGGCCGCCAAGGAGAATGCCTGGAACGACTATACCGCCAAGCTGGATATGTCTCGGCTTCAGACCTGGGAAGCCGCGTGGCAGAGTGAAATGCGAGACTTCGACAAGAACCGCATTGCGCCCCTGGCGCGTGCTCATGTCAGTTGGATGCAGAGCGATCAGCTTCGTCGCCAATTGGATGCTGGGCATGATGACCAAGACATCGAATCTGGCGCTGCGTTCGTGGATGCCATGCTGATCTGTATCCAAGATACGCAAGAGTATTCGCCCTGCGCGGACCTGTATCACCGCTGGTTATCCGCGTCGAATCTCGATCAACGTAATCTGGCGCTGCGGGCACTGGGCTACAACCAGAAGATCATATTGGAGCGCTGGGAAGGGCACGTCAGTGGTGGTCTACAGCCTGACTCCCTGCGCGGTTTACCATGGGATGGCTTGATCAGTGGCTATGAAAACGCCCTTCAGGCCCTGCAGGATGGTAGCCAGAACGCCGTGGTCCGACTGACTGCCGCTCTGGGCGGCCCCTTCGCTAAGGTGGCGGCCAAGGCGGTCGATGGTGTCGTCGGCCCTGCGCTAGTCGGTATGGGGGTCATTGCACGTTCGCCGGTCATTCTGGCTGACGTGACGATGAGCAAGAAGGCAGCGATAGCCGAGTTGGTCGCAAAGATGGCGGCCATCAATCCCGAGATCGGTAATCTGGAAGACCTCAATCGCGCTATCGATATTCAGATGCGCAAGGCGCGTATCTATGGCGTGCCGATCGAAGGGACCGGAAGATTTCGCTACTTGGTTCTGGCCAATCCCAAAGTCATCGAAGATTTCCCCGGCTTGAATGCGCAAGGTGGTGCAAGGCAACTGGCGGAATCGGCAATCCTGACCCAGGCAGACCGGCGCGCGATGACACAGCTCAGATGGCGTCAACTGCTACCCACCGAGGCAGGACTTGGCGTGGTTGCGGGGATTCTACAGGCCATGGCGCTGTTCAAACTGTCCGACGATCTGGACAGCAGCATGGCCTACGAGCGAGGTGAGAACCGGCGGCGCTTCTGGACGGGGACGACTGGCCTAGTAGGCACTGTCGCCGAAACGGTCGGTAAATGGTCTGAGTCGGCCGCGAAAACGGGTAGTCGATACGCATTACGCCTAGAGAGCAGCCTTGGATTTTGGCTAAGAACAGGTGGGCGGGTGCTAGGAGTAGGTGCAGGTGTTGTAATGGCTGCGTGGGATGGTGTAAGAGGGGTGCAAGAACTCCGAGAGGGAAATGGCGTTGGATGGCTGTACTTTTTAAGTGCGGGAATGTCGTTGACGGCAGCGGTAGCTTTTTCAGGGCTGGGGGCGCTGATATTTGGCGTTGCCGCTACAGGAGTTGGTGTTGTTTTAATAGTTTTAGTGGTCATCATAGGGGTGCTAATTGAAGTTTTTAAAGACAATAAAATTCAAGATTGGTTGGAACGTTGTTATTTTGGAAAATTCGGTGAAAGTGAACGGTATCCAGGTTCGGCGCAAGAGATGGATGAATTGAAAATTGCCATTGATAGCATGGGGGGGGAGTGATGGATTATGCTGGATTGGATTATCGAAACATTCGCTTTCCCGTTAATCGAGCTTTGACAGACGCTGAGCGCTCCTCACGTTACGCGCAAGCGCACAGGGGGCGCGCTACACCGATGGATTTTTTTTCGGTGGTGAAGTTTAATGCTAGTCATATGGAATTGGTTGATCGCTGGTACTCTGTAAAAGGTTTTAATACTTGGCTGGGAGGGGGGGTCTTAACGGTTTCTGTTGGGTTGATTTTTGCGATGTACGGAGCTCTGTTTTTTTCTGGCCGTACTGCTCCGATGAATGTTGTGGACTGGGTGGGGGTTGTCGGCCTGACCCCCCTGTTTCTTTGCCTGGCGTGGGCCGGTTGGTGGTTGATCCGTACCGAATGCGGGCGATATACACACTACCCAATACGTCTTGATCGCAAGAGTCGAAAAGTTCATTTCTTTCGCCAGAATGGTACGGTATTGACCGTGCCATGGGACACTCTGTTTCTGACATTAGGGCAGTCGAAAAGCCCTCTGGTGGGAACGACCTACGATCTACGTGCCCATGTGCTCGGCGAGGATGGGGAGACGGTCTCGAATCTTTCTCCCTGGGTTATACCTTTCCGGGAAATATGGAGTCCATGGATAAGTTCTGGGCGTTTTTGCAGCCCTATATGGAAGCTGAGGATGGCGTAGAGCGCACACATCAGGAGTTAAAGCAAAGCCTTTTGATGCCAGTCGATGGACGGAGAGAGGCTGGCGATGGAGTATTTTTCGGACTTTTGCACCGGGCCTACACTACCCATGGACAATGCTCCTGTTGTGTATTCCATTAGGTTTGAATGCCGTGGTCGTATGCTGGCTATGCGCACCAGCAAGATACCGAAATGGCCGGAAGAGGTGGAGCAAGCCAACCCGGTGGAAACGGACGATCCTTATCGGTTGACCTGGCGCGATAATGGTCCGCTGGGCTGGTGGGAGCTTTACTGGCCTCTTCTATGTACCGTGATTGGGGTGGGTGCTTTTGTCGGAGTTTAGGGGTGATTGCTGGACTATGGAGATAAAGGTTTAGCTGCTCGCCAATAGTCGTCAGTGACGAGTTGGCAGTGCGGGAGTCCTAGTAATTCGTTATGGGTTTTTTTTCATTTGATTGCTGTAAGACATTGAGGGGCGCCGGAAAGCTGGCCATGAACAGAGTGCAGCAAAAGATTCTTGAAGCAGTTGGGTTGCTTAGCAGTAATCGTCAGCACTTTTCCAGTTTTTCAAAAGAGCATGTGTTCGACGTAAGAACGCCAGCGGAGAAAGCGAAAACTCCAGGTTTCGTAGGCGCCCAAGAGAACGGGTGTTTGGTCTTAGCAGAGTCGTGGTTTCGAGAGAGGGGGTTGTATCTCTCTTGGGGTAGTCTGGGAGCAATATTTTTTGCGGGAATGTTTGTTTTTATTTTCTTCAGACTTGGTGTTCATAATGGTCTGTTTAACGCTCCCGCCATTTTGTCTATGGTGTTTGCATTTATTATTTTGTCGCTGGGAGGGTACCCCCTCTTTTTTGCTGCCAGAAGCGAGTTGAAGCTACAAGGGTTGCAGTATTGCGTTTTTAGCTCGTCTTCTAAAGAAGTTTTTTTGTTAGTGAGGTTGATTTTCAGCCGAGAAGCTGCCGCTGGGACGAATGCACGTTTTGTCTTGCCTATTCTGCTGGCAGTATCGAGGGTTATTATTACGAGCTCAAGGGCTACTTGTTTAGTGAGGATGGTAGCGTCAAAGACAGTTTCTCGTTCGATGACTATCATTACATGATCTCCAATAGTGAAAATGCTCGCCAAGCAATGATCGATGACCTTTCGGCTCGTTTCGAATATGTGCGGCGCTTCATGGAAGAAGGTCCTGATTCGGTCGAGCCTGTCTCGGGGCGTCTTGATTTGCGGCCAAGCCTGTCTGAGGCGGCGCACCGTTTTCAGCCTCGGTCCAGTGCCTCTGATGGTAATAAAGTTCATTTTATTTATTCGTTAGTTCGTATGGTGTTTTTGATTCCTTTCAGTGTGCAGGTTGTGGGGCATTATTTTTTCTGTCGCTACTGTCGTTTACCACAGTGGCCTCAGGCAGTGATTGATAAATGTGGAGAAGAGGTTTTTCCTAAGCGATAGTGTTGGCTGCTGGCTTGTTAATGTGTCGGTTGGTTTGCAGTGCTCTGATTGCAAGGCTATAAGGAAACAGGGATATGTTTTCTGGATGGAGATCCCATAAGGTCAATAGGCGCATATCTCAAGAGGAGATGCGCTCTCATTTTCTACTGCAGAAGGCTTCCTCCTATCTGCCAGACTCTTATGGTGCGCTTATTCGTTTTAATTCTGAGTTTTGCGAGATGATAGACTGTAGTGAGCGCCAAAGAGGAATGGCGAAAACGCTCGTCTGTCTACTGGGAGTCTTCGTGCTTTTGGCTTGCGGAGCCTCGGTCCTTTTTGCTTTTGTCTGATTATCTGTCGCAATCAATCGATGTTATATTTTTACTGGTTTTTGCTTTTATCTTTGTCGTTATCGTAGGTGGAGGAATCTGGTTTCTCTGGCAAGCGTACCTTAGGTATGACTTTTTTCTTGGAGGTATTTTCCTGTCCGGTTTAACAGGGTGACGGGTAAGGTTTTTGTGTTCAGGAGCGAAGAGTTTGGCGGGGTCTTGGCTCTGGATTGGGGGATGTGTATTGGCATATAGGAACGGACGAAACAGGCAAGGTATGCACCCTGAGAGGGCATGTGTTAAATGGCTCTACAGTTGTAGATACCTTTTCGGTAGGTAATTTTTTTCATCGAGATGAGGTTTATCGCATACTCTCTCTTTGGTGTTTCTTGGAAAAATATATGGAACATGGCCCCCAAGGTGCGGCCCCTGCCTCTGGAGATGAATTCATTTATTATTCGACACGAGTGAGTGTTAGAAACTGTTTGGTTAGAGTTGTTTCGAATCTTCCTCCTCTCTTGGTGTCTCTACGCCATAAGCTTTTCTTTTTTTACTATCCGCTTGTATTTTCCTTGGTGCTTACTCAGTGGTTGGCTTTGAAATCATGCCGTGAGCCCAAGTGGCCGGAATTTATTGAGGCCCCATGTGCTTCTCATTCTGAAAGGTCGTCTATCTGGACAGAGCCTGAAAGAATTGGCCAGTTTTTGAGTGATGATGTTTTCTATAAGCGCCTGCTCGAAAAAGAACGTTTCAACAAGAGTGTGTTTGAGAACTCGGGTTTTGTTGGGTTTTAGTTTTTAGGAGGTGTTTTTTCTGGAAGTCAATAAAGTATTCCTGTTGCGTTGGTTTTTGGTTGTCTTGTCGGGCTGAGAAGGGATCAGGCTGAGGAAATAGAAGCCGTCGTAAGTGTTCTCGAGTTCGAAACTGGCGGCATCTTCTACAAGTCGGATGATGCAAAGGCTGTTCTCTGCGTGTCTTGTATCTTAAATAAACTTTGGTTGCGGGTCAGTGCAGGGCTGATAATATTTGCTGCTCGCCAAGGTGTGTCAGTCTTTTATTTGATGGAGAGCGCTATGAAAACGGTCTTTCTGGGGTTGGGGATTACCTTTCTTTGGTGGTTGGGTTTGATCAATGGTCTCTATATGGAGCCCGGTGAGTCTGTGCCGGATGTCTTGATCTACCTGACCGGGGCCTCTTGGCTAGTGGCTCTGCTGGGCGCGCTGGCGTTGTGGAGCGGCAAGCACAAGCCAGGGTTCATCCTCGTGATCATTGGCTCTATCTGCTTCGTCCCGCTGGGGCTGATAACCGTCTACGGGCTCGTCGCGCCAGCAGCCGGAGTGATGATGCCTCGCTCGACAAGCGCCGCGCACTGGCTGAAGAAAACTCACGCTGAAACGCATTCGGATATCGAGGGAAGTAACGTGTCGACGATTTCACAAGGGCAGGAATTTTACGCCAAAACACAAGCGCGCCTGATGCTGGGTGTCGGTGGTGTTGCCCTGGCGCTTGGTTTGTTCATGGCGGTGAGCTTTACCACCGCTCCCGTTGCGCCCATAGGACTGGGTGGGCTCATGGTGGGCATGGGGTGTTGGTTTCACTTCTCTCCGGTTGCTCGTATCGGAGCCGACTATCTTGTCTTCCAGCCGGCCCCTTTGGCGCGTACTCGCACGATTCTCGATAGCGAAGTGGAGCGTGTCGAACGTAAGAAGAAGTGCTTCTGGTGCATTATCGTTATCACGACGACAAGTCCGACAAGTCGCCTCGGAAGTTGGCGTTTGCCATGAATATGTTGACGGCCGATGATCGAGAGGCGTTATTGGGCGCGGTGGCGACTCGCTTTGAGATCGTCCCGGTCGCTAAGTGATATTCGTGGAAAGCGCTGGCATTGATATTCGGTTCTTTAGCGCGTCATCTTCTTGCTGGCTTCGGCTCTGATTTGGCGAATCGACATCATGTATCAAGTTCTGGGTGGTCTCAATGTGGAAGGTTTCATGGTGTCTTCGCTTGGTCGGAGCCGGATTCTGAGAGGCGTGAGACCCGCATGGCGCAAAGTGGTGTGCCTACTGGCCATGGCGCTCGTGGGTGCCTGCGCCTCCTTGAATGCGTATGCGGTAGAGAGAATCACCCGTTTTGCGAGCGATATCGTCGTTCAGCCTTCGGGGAACATGATGTTACAGAGACGCTCGTGTGCTGTCTCATGGTTACCATATTCGTCATGGTCTCTATCGAGACTTTCCCGTGATCAATCGTATCAGCGGTGTCGTTCATCGCGTAGGGTTCGATGTCATCTCTGCGAGGCTGGATGGTGAACCGGTGCAGACCAGGCAGGTTCGAAAAGGCGACTATGTACGTCTCTCTGGGGAGTCCGAATGTCAATATTGCTCCTGGGCCTCATCGTTTCGTTCTGCGTTATCGCACCAATCGCCAATCCGTTTCTTTAAAATGCACGATGAACTCTACTGGAACGTGACAGGCAATCGCTGGAAATTTCCCATTGAACAGGCAGTTTCTACCGTTCATTTCCCCGATGGTGCCGGCGTGGAGGGAGTCAAGACCTATACCGGCTCCTATGGTCAGCGCGGGCATGCGGCTGACTCCGTGGTCAGTGATGATGGGACGCGTGTGGTCACGCACACGAGCGCGCCATTACAGCCCGGAGGGCGTGACGATGCGGTAGCCTTCCGTAAAGGGGTGGTCAGCAAGCCGACCACGATGATCATTGATTTGGTATGTATGTAACCGAGCGCCCGAGCAATACGGTGGCTTTCTTGGGCTTGCTGTTAGTATTGGCCAGTTACTGGGTGATGCTTCGTCGCGTAGGGCCACATGAGGAGCCGGCGCTGCCATCGGCGCCGTATTCTGGATCGCTGGGCAACCTATCTCCTGCACTGGCACATTGGATCGTTCACAACGGCGAGATACGTAATAAAGCCCTGGTGAGTCGATACTCAATCTCGGGGAAAAGGGCTATGTGACGGTGGCGCAGTCTAGCGCGGAGTGGGTGCTGACGCGCACGGCAAAACCTGCCCAGAATCTGCCCGTAGAAGAAGCGGCGATCTTGGAGCACCTGGAAGCCAAGGACAATACCATCGAGGTATCCAAGAAAAACCGCAAGGATTTGCAGAGGCTGCGGACCTTCAAAAGCGCGATGCGCAACGAACATGGCGAAGCGTTCTATCAGTCTCATGGTGGGCTGATGCTGTTAGGTGTCATTGTTGCCTACCTCGCTGTTTTCGTGCCCAATGTCATGACCACTGACCCCATGGACCCCACATCGCTTTGGGTCGGCCTCATCCCGCTCGGTGGGCTGATATTTGTTAGCGTCGTGGCGGGTGATATCGAGGTTCCCTATAGCACGAATCGCTACATGGCCAAGAGCCTCGGCGTCGCATTGCCGATATCTTGCGGGTGGTGGTTGATCTGGGGCTATGCCATGCACACGCTCGATCTTTTCCCGTTCATGGCGATGCTTTTCCTGCCCGTGGCTTTTTGGGTGTTTGTGAGAAAGCTGGGAAGAATCACACGACTCGGTAGAGAGCGTAAAGCAGAGATAGAGGGGCTCAAAGCCTACATGCTTAGCCATGTGGGAGAGGAGGCACCCCGCCTGGAGGCGGCGGAACTAAAGGCGTTATGGCCCTATGCCGTTGCACTGGATATGGAAAGCGAATTCCAGGCTGCGCAGGTGTCGATACCCGAGCTCTCCGATCATGACGAAGCCTCATCCAGGCAACCGATCTTTCCCTGGTGGCTTTATCACTCCTCAGCAGCGGGCAGCACGGGGTCGATCGTCGATGCCTGCAGTTCCATGAACTCTACGTTCACCGCCTGTAGCGCCTTCAATTCTTCTGGTTCCGGCTTCTCAGGTGGCGGTGGGTTCTCTGGAGGTGGCGGCGGTGGCGGTGGTGGTGGCGGCTGGTAAGTGCTCACCGGTGCCAATGCGCATGCCATCGCTGGTGGGACCTGCTACTGTCTGGAGACCCTGAATGACCTCGGTATCTGTTGATTCACCAGGCCCGTTGTGACGCGACGCGCATATGACATGGCCGGTTCAGAGCCTGCCGCATGAGGAGTCTCATCGATGGATTACCACTCGACTCACGCGTCGTACCGGGAGCGTCTGATCGAGCATCTATTCATTGGCGAATTGCTCAAACACGCCTGGCTAGTGCGAGATCGTCGGCTCGAAATTGCGAGACCGGAGGTGGATAACAGCGGCTACGATCTGATCGCCGAGGAGCGGACCCTCGTGCGCCATCTGCAACTCAAGGCGTCGAAGCTGGATGCGCGCACCGCCAGGCAGAACGTGCATACCGCACTGGGTAGCAAGCCTTCGGGTGCAGTGATCTGGATTTTGTTCGACGCCGATACGCTCGTGCTTGGGCCGTTTCTCTTCTTCGGAGGACTGCCGGGCGAACCGCTACCCGATCTCTCGGCGTTCAGTATCGCGCGACATACCAAGGGCAATGCCGCGGGCGTCAAGGCCGAGCGTCCCGCCATCCGCAGCGTCCCCAAAGGTCAGTTCACTCGCTATGACAGCGCCATCGAGGTGTACGAGGCGCTGTTCGGCGCATTCTGAGCGTCGTTATTCCCACCTTCGTTTCACACGCCAATCCTGCTACCCGCGCTACGCGTTTGCCTGCGCCGCCAGCAAGGCGTCGATCTCGCTGCCCACCGGTGCGTGGCCGGGCCATGCCGGCTGACCGCGATTGCCGCCGCGGCATTGGCACGGCGTGCCGCCTCGTCGGGCGTCTGGCCGCGGCTCAGTGCCGCCAGCAGCACGCCGGTATGGGCGTCGCGGCACCGTTGGTATCGACGGCGCGGGTGTCGAACCCAGCCACGTGGCGTGGCTGGCCATCCGCCAGCAGATGACATCCCCGTGGCCATCGCGGACCACGATCAGCGGCGCACGGGTTCGCGTGGGCAGCGCGCGTAGCGCGTCCGCTATCGAGTCGGTGGCTGTCAGCGTCTGAGCTTCCTCGGCGTTGCAGCTGAGCAGGGTGGTCCGGCGCAGGATCTCGTCCAGCCGTTGCGGGCAGAGTGCTCCGATCATCGGGCCGGGGTCGAATGCGACCGAGAGCGCCCGGCTGTTTGCCCAGCCAGTCGATCAGCGTATCGGCCGCGGTCTCATGCAGTAGCGTATAGCCGCTCACCAGGACGTGATCCTCGGCATCGGGTCGAGCCGGTGCAGCACGTCGCGGCTGCCGATCTCCGCGCCGAGATGGGTGATGAAGGTGCGCTCCCGCGGCCTGGTCTACCAGCGCCACGCAGAAGCCGGTATCGCGCTCTTCATCCATCGGCGCCAGCCAGTCGATCTGCTCACGGTGCATGGCTTCACGCGCGCCATGTCGCCGAACTGCCCGCGGCCGTGGCCGCCGGCGTAGACGACGTCATGCCGTCCCGGCTCGCGGCGCCATGACGTTGAAACCGCCGCCCACCTCGAAGGTGGCATCCATGGCCAGGGTGTCGCCGCCGGGGGGCGGTAGCCGCTCGATCGGCATCACCAGGTCGACGATCACCTGGCCGGTATGGATCAGGCGCGGCGGCGCTCATCGTGCCACCGCCAGCGCCGTATGCCGCGCACCGCCCATCATCAGGTAGCTGCCGGCGGCGACCACGAAGGTGGCGATCCAGCCGAGCCCGTTGTGCCCCAGCCAGCTGTCGGCGAGCACGCCGGTGAACCAGACATGCCCGCTGATGCCGATGCTGGTGAAGCAGAAGCCGATCACGATCGCCAGCGCCCAGCTGGTGAAGGCGCGCCACTCGACACCGCCGTGATACCAGTAGGCGCTGGTCGGGCTGACATCGAGCAGGTCCGGCCCCCGAGAAGTGGTGGCGATGGATCAGATCCACCAGGAAGACGCCGACCCAGGCGGTGATGGGCACGGCCAGCAGGCTGATGAAGGAGATGAACGGACCGTAGAAGTCGCCGGCGATCGCATGAAGAAGTAGATGGAGCCGGCGAAGATCGCCACGATATCCACCACCACGGCGTAGACCCGCTTCACACGCAGCCCCAGGGTGAGGGTGGTGAGCCCGGCGGAATAAACCGAGAGGTTATTGGAGAGCAGCAAACCCGCCGAAGGCCGCCAGCAGATAGGGCACCGCCATCCAGTCGGGCAGCATGGCACGGATCGCCGCGATGGGATCGTTGGCCGAGGCCAGGTGACCGTCGCCGGCGGAGATCAGCCCGCCCAGGGTGATCAGCAGGACCAGCGGGATACCCGCACCGGCGGCCGCGGAGAGCACCAGCGACCAGCCCTTTACCCGGCCATGCTGATAGCGCGACATATCGGCGCCAGCGTTGGCCCAGCCGATGCCGGTGCCGGCGGCGATGGTGCCGATGCCGATCAGCACGGCGCTGAGGGGCGCCGCCGGGGTCGCGGCAACGGCCTGCCAGTCGATGGTCGCCATCAGAAACAGTGCGACCACGATGTTCAGCGCGCCGAAGCCCCAGGTCGCCCACTTCTGAATGACCAGGAGTGTGGCGTGGCCCAGTCCCGACACCAGCAGGGTGCAGATCACGAACAGGGCGATGAATACCAGCGTCAGCAGGGGTACCGCGCCCGCGGTGGGCGCCGTGCCGAAGACGATCGCCGAGAGTGACAACAGCGCATAGGCCGCGGTGGTGGTGTTGACCGTCTCCCAGCCCAGGCGGGACATCAGCGAGACCAGCGTGGGGCCGACATTGCCCCGAACCCCGAAGATCGCGCGAGAGAGGGTCAGACTGGGGGCGCGCCCACGCCGGCCGGCGATCGAGATCAACCCCACCACGGCAAACGAACCCCCGGCACCGATCACCGCGACGATGAACGCTTGCCAGATCGCCAGCTGCTGATAGACGACCAGGGTCGCGCCCAGCGGCAGCCGAGCGAGAATGCTGATATTGGCGGCGAACCAGACCCAGAACAGCTGCAGCGGATGGCCGTGGCACTCCGCTTCCGGTGCCGGCTCGATCCCGCGTGTTTCCAGTTGTCCCGCTTTTGCGGCCGACGCATCGAGAGAGGCCATGGCGTTTATCCTGTTGGTTCAGTGGGTATCGGTCCAGGGGATGAGTGCCCCTGGCTATCGATGCTCCTGGGTATGGGGGGGCCTGGGGATCAGTGGTGCTGGGTATGGCGCCGGCGCAGCGACAGCAGCTGATCGACAAGGGGTTCCGGGGCGAAGTGACTGACGCGCGCGACCTGCGCCACCAGCGCGCGGGCAGGCCCTCGGGGCCGTGGCAGGCGCCGAGGATGGCGCCCAGCATGGCGGCGATGGTATCGGTGTCACCGCCGATGCCGGCAGCCAGGGTGAGCGCCGCCAGCGGCTCGTCGCCGGCCAGTTCGGCGAGGGCGAAGGTGGCGACCACCGACTCCTGGGAGGCGACCGAGGTGCCGATCAGATCATGGATCAGCGCGACGCCCGTCTCGTGGTCGCGGCCCCGGACCAACTGGCGCGCCCAGGCGATGCGCGCCGAGATCAGGCCGCCGGCACTCCAGTGACCCCGCTGCTCGCCCAGCGCGGCCAGCTCGTGACCGACACTCAGCGCCTGCGCCAGCGTTGCGCCCTCCAGACCTGCCGATATGGCTCCGGCGACGGCCGCGGCGCTGGCAATGCCCAGCGAGGTGTTGTGGGTCACCTGGCTGGCCTCGATCACCGCCTCGAGCAGCGTCTCGCGGGGTTCTGACGGGGTGGCGATGGCCACCGGTGTGATACGCATGGCGGCGCCCGTTGGTGGTGCCGAAGCGCCCGCTCTGATCAGGGCCGATGCCCTCGGCGATCATCGCCAGGGCGCGGTTGGTGGAGGGTCCCAGCAGATCCTGCGAGCCCCGGGCCTTCATATCGGCTTCCCAGGCAGTGAGGGCGCGGGCGAAGGCCAACGGCTCGATATGGCCGTGACCGCTGATCAGCAGTTCGGCCACCAGCACGGCCTGCTCGGTATCGTCGGTGATCGAGCCGGCGGGCATGTGGGGGGCGATGGGCTGATCCGCCGGCCCGTCGTGGAGGATGTCGAGGGTGCCGAAGCGCTGGCGGATCTCGGCACGGCTGAAGGATTGGGTCGGCATGCCCAGCGCATCGCCCAGGGCCAGGCCGTAAAAAGCGCCCAGCGCCCGACGGTGCAGGTCGGGCGCGGCAGAGGAGTCGGTCATGAATCGAAAGCCAGATGGAAGTGGAAGTGGGCCGGATCGAGCAGGCTGGTCACGTGCTCGACGAAACGACCCTGGGTATCCAGGGTCAGCCGGGTCGACTGCATGAACAGGGTGCCCGCCGGCCGCTCTAGCCTATCGGCCTGCTGCGCATCTAGGGCGGCCAGGCTCAGCCACTGCTCGCCGCGCGCCGCCACCAGCTCATGGGCGGCCAGGGTGTCGGTGATGGAGTCGTTGATCAGCCCGCGCTCGGGGAGCTGGGCCAGCTGGCCGCGTGCCGGTATCAGCGAGCGCTCCAGCGAGACGATCTCGCCCTCGGCCAGACGCCGGCGGCGCACGATCTCCACGAAGCGGGAGCAGTCGACGCGCTCGCCCAGGGCCGTCTCATCGACGCACTGGAGACTCAACAGCTCGGTGACGATACGCACCCCGGAGCGGGCCAGCGCGCGGGCCCAGCCCTGTTGCTGGTCGAGGGCGATGCCGTCGAAGGTGACGAAGGAGCCCACGCCGCTCTGGGTGGCGATGTACTGCTGGCGCTGAAGTTCCATCAGGGCTTGGCGCAGCGTGCCGCGGCTGACGTTGAACTCGCTCGCCAGCTGGTGCTCGCCGGGCAGCTGATGGCCGGAGGACCATTCACCGCTGCGGATGCGGCGGCCCAGCTCATCGACGACGCGTTGCTTTTTATCAAATCGTACAGGTTTGTTCATGTACAAACTTGTACATTCTTGGCGGACGCTTGGCACTTAGACCTTCGTCGATTAGCCCGCCCGCCTCGCGCAGTGATTAGCGCTCGGCGTCATGACTCATTACGGCACCTCGGCAGCATAGCGCTTGGCGAAGCCGCGCTGCGCCGCCGCCATCTTGGCGTAGTCGACGGTATCGGCGCGGGCGTAGTCGCTGGCCGGGAGGAACCGGCGCTGGGCTCGGAGATCGCATCCGCGCGGACCGGGCGCAGGTAGGCATCGGCCCAGATCGCCTGACCCTTGTCGGAGAGTACGTAGTCGAGCACGTTCCTGGCCGCCACGGGTTTCGGTCGTCGGCCACCAGGCTCATCACGTAGGGCACGCTGATGGTGCCCTCCTGCGGGATCACGAAGCGCACGTTCGTGTGGTCCTGGTAGCGCGCACGATAGGCGTTGAAGTCGTAGTCGAGCAGGATCGGAATCTCACCGGAGAGCACCCGGGCGTAGGCGGTCTGCCTGGGCACGATGGGCTGTTGGCCTGCAGCTTCTGGAACACTCGATGGCCGGGGTGAAGTCGTCGAGCGTGCCGCCCAGGGCGCGATTGACGGCGACCGCGGCGACATAGCCGACGAACGCCGAGCCGGGGTCGAGATAGCCGACCATGGTGCGGTACTCGGGCTTGAGGAGATCGCGCCACGACTGCGGCACCGGCACGCCGTGCAGGGCATCGACGTTGACCATGAAGCCCAGGGTGCCGGAGTGGACCGCGAACCACTTGCCTTCCGGGTCCTTCATGCCGTCGGGAATCGCGTCCCAGTGTGCCGGCTTGTAGGGCTGCACCAGCCCCTGCTCGGCGGCCTGAATGCCGAAGGTAACGCCATAGTAGACCACGTCCGCCATCGGGTTGTGTCTCTCCGCGCTGAGCGCGGCCAACGACTGGCCGGAATTCTTGCTGTCCGGGGGCACGTGGACGCCGATATCGGCCGCGATGGCCTGCAGCTGGGTGCCCCAGTCGGCCCACTCCGGCGGGCAGTTGTAGCAAATGGCGGTATCGGCGGCGGCGTGAGCCGGCGGTGAGCCCAGCATCATCATGGCCAGGCCCAGCGCCAGCCAGGCAGCGCGCAGCGTCTTGATCAGCATCTCAGGGTCCTCGATTGCCGCGCGATCGGCCGACGCAACCGCGCGACCTACTGCATGAGGGCGTCTATTCACCTAGCCACTCATCCCAATAGTTCCAACTAGCCACTCATCCCAATAGTCACTCACCTCGATAGTCACTCACCCGCCTAGCCATCATCCATCCATGGCAGGCGATCGCAGTCTGGCGCGCGGGCGTGACGCTAGCATGACGCCGGGAGATCTCAAGGGGGAGGCGTGGACGTGCAGGGCCGGGATGGCGCGGCGTCACGCCTCCAGATGGCTGCTTGGCAGACGCTCGGCGAGAAAGTCCATGAAGGCGCGGGCGCGTCGGGTCAGGGCGCTCTGCTGATAGTAGACAGCGCTGACCCGCTGGGTCTGGCGTTCCGTTGCCGCGGCCAGTACCTCCACCAGCTCGCCACGCTGACGCGGCTGCAGGGTCATGTAATCGGCCAGGCAGACGATCCCTTCACCGGCCAGCGCCAGGCTGAGCAGGGTGCTGCCGCTGGAGGCGCTGAGCGTAGGAGTGATGAGCAGCGGCTCGCCGTGGGCATCGCGCAGCGGCCAGCGGTTGAGGTGGTCGAGCTGGTTGAAGCCGAGCAGGTCGTGATCCGCCAGGGATGCCACCTGCTGCGGGGTACCGCGGCGTTCGAGATAGGCCGGGCTGGCGAGCAGCCGCAGCGGGCTGTGCCCAGGGTGCGCGCGGTGCAGCGAGGAGTCTTCCAGGTCACCGATACGAATCGCCAGATCGACCCGCTGCTCGAGCAGATCGACGAAGCGGTCGTGGGTATCCAACGCCAGCGTGATACCCGGATAGCGGCGGCGGAATCGCCGATCAGCGGCACGATCACCAGTTGCATGAAGCTCGGAGCGCGTTGACCCGTAGCCGACCTTGGGGCTGGTCGTGGTGCCCGACACGGATTCCTCGGCGGCCTCTACGGCATTGAGGATACGCCGGCATGATCGAGAAAGGTCTCGCCCTCCTGGGTCAGCTCCAGGCGCCGTGTGGTGCGCCGCATCAGCGTGGTCTCGAGCTTGCGTTCGAGGCGGTTGAGCGCGCGGCACCCCCGAGACGGTGATGCCGAGCCGTTCGGCGGCGGCTGATCGAGCCGCAGTCGACCACGGCGATGAAGGCCTGCTGTTCTTCGAGAGTGCTTTTCATGATCCGTAAGCCGTCGGTGGCGGAAGGCGTGTCGGCGCGGGTTGTTGATTCTAAAGCAAGGATGACTTGCCGGGGCACGGGTTTTTTCCCGCGTGCGGTTACCCCACAATAGGGCGCATCGAAGGGTGGCAGCGAACGGCGCGCAGCGCCCGAGGCGCGGTCATCACCAGCTATCGGGAGAGATATCGACATGAAGATACTACTGATCAACGGCGGCAAGGCCTTCGCGCATTCCCGCGGTGAAACTCAACAATACCCTGCACGCGGCCGCCATGGAGACCCTCGGTCAGCTCCACGGGAGATCCGCGAGACGGTGATCGAGCAGGGCTACGACAGCGCGGCGGAGGTCGACAAGATCTGTGGGCCGACGCCATCGTCTATCAGATGCCCGGCTGGTGGATGGGAGCACCCTGGAGTGTGAAGCGCTATCTCGACGAGGTGTTCACCGCCGGCCACGGGTCGCTCTATGCCAGCGATGGTCGCTCGCGCCAGGACCCCAGCCGCCAGTACGGCAGCGGTGGGCTGCTCCAGGGGCGGCGTTATCTGCTCTCGCTGACCTGGAACGCCCCCCGCGAAGCGTTCGATTCACCCGGCGACTTCTCGAGGGGCGGGGTGTCGACGGGGTCTATTTCCCGTTCCACAAGGCGCAGCAGTTCATCGGGCTGGCCGCGCTGCCCACCTTCATCGCCAACGACGTGATCAAGGCGCCCGACGTCGAGCGTGACGTCGCCGCCTATCGCTCTCACCTGCGCGAGGTGTTCGGCACGGCCTAGTCTGCATCGGCGCTGCGTGTCTCGCCCACCCCGAACCAGAATACCAGCGGTGCCAGCGCGCCGAAGGCAGCGAGGAACACAAAGCCGCCGACATAGCCGCTGGCATCCACCACATAGCCGCGACCAGGTTGGAGGCGGCTGCGCCAAGCGCGAACAGCGTACCGAGGACCCCGACGGTGGCGTTGTAGCGCCCGCTGCCGCGGGTCAGGTCGGCGGCCACGATCAGCCACAGCACGCCGAAGATTCCCGCACCGATGCCATCCAGCGCCTGCCCAGCAGCAGCCACACCGGATCGTTGCTGACTCCGTAGAGCAGGCCGCGCAGCGGCAGCGCGAGCAGGCCGATCATCAATACCGGCCGTCGCCCCAGCTCATCGCCCGGCGCCCCGCCCACCAGGCCACCGGTTCATCACCAGCTGCGCGATCACGATGCACGCCGACATGTAGAGCGAGGCGGCCTCCTGATCGCCGAGGGTCAGGTACTGGCCGACCAGCGGGCATCAAGCGCCGCGTTGGCGAAGTGAAACAGCGTCAGCGCCGCGCCCAGCATCAGCACCCGGCGGTCGCGCAGCACCTGCAGCAGGCCGCTGGCATGGGGTTGCGCGTCGGTTGTCTCCTGTGCCACCGCACCGCGGGCGGCGACATGGTCGATGTCCGTCTCGCGGATCGCCAGCGCGCTGATCAGGCTGCCGCAGGCGAACAGCAGCAGCGAGTAGAACAGCCACTCGATGCTCAGGAAGTGCGCCAGCAGCCCGGCGAGCAGTGCCGAGACCACGTTGCCGGGTGGTTGAACACCTCGTTGCGGCCCTGGCGCGCGGGGAAGCGCCGGCGACCCACCATGCCCAGGGTGATCGCCGCCACCGCCGGCAGCAGCAGTGCCGCACTGACCCCCATCAGCGCCTGCAGCAGCAGGATCGAGGGCAGATTGACGAAGGCCGGCAGTGTCATCAGCACGCTGCAGACCGCCACCACCAGGGTGGCGAGGGCGGTGAGCAGGCGCTTGAGGTGGGTGATGTCGAGCAGTACCCCGGCGGGGCTCTGGGAGAGCATGGTGGCGAAGGTCATCGCCGACATCGCCAGACCGATCTGCCCTGCGCTCCAGTCGAAGCGGGTCAGCAGGTAGATCCCCAGGAAGGGCCCCACGCCGTCGCGCACATCGGCGAGGAAAAAGTTCAGGCCATCCAGGCCGCATTGGCTGCGCCGTGAGGGCGTATGAGATGGGGCAGACGCATGTGATTCGAGAGGCGGGTTCTCGGCGGGCTGTGGCGCTGGCGGCATGGGGGCTCTCGGGCATCCACCGCGGGCTGCGGCGACAGCCAGTGTAGCCGGGATGTGCCGAGACGGCCCCCGCGCGGGGGCGGGGCCGCCGGCGATGATCGGCGTGATCGACACATAGAGACTACCTGGAGACCACATAGAGGCTAGATGGAGACCACATAGCGAAGACATGGCGGTGCCAGCCGTGTCTGGTAGTTGCCCCCCACCGCCCACGGTTGGGTATGCTAGTGGCACAACCGATAGCATGCTCATCGTCGGCACGGTACCGATGTACTCACGAGGTTTCCCCATGACCCCTGCTACCGCTTCCCCATCGCTTGCTCTGCCGCCGCGGCCCTCGGAGGCCGCGCTCGAGGCGCTGATCGGCGAACTCGCGCCGCGACTCGGCGAGCGGATCACCACCGCCCGCGGCGTGCGCGATCAGCACGGTCATGATGAGTCCTGGCATCACCCGGCCGCGCCGGATGCGGTCTGTTTTCCCCACACCACCGAAGAGGTGGCCGCGGTTGTCAACGCCTGCGCCCGCCACCGGGTGCCGGTGATCCCCTACGGGGTCGGCACCTCGATCGAAGGGCAGGTGATCGCCGAGCACGGTGGACTGTGTGTCGATCTCTCGGCGATGAATGCGATTCTCGTCGTGCGCCCCGAGGACATGGACGCCACCGTCCAGCCCGGCGTGACCCGGACCCAGCTCAATAGCCACCTGCGTGCCAGCGGCCTGTTCTTCTCTGTCGACCCGGGCGCAGATGCGAGCATGGGCGGCATGGCCTCGACCCGGGCCAGTGGCACCAACACCGTGCGCTACGGCACCCTCCGCGAGAACGTGCTGGCGATGACGGTGGTGATGCCGGACGGGCGCATCGTCAAGACCGGCAGCCGGGCGCGCAAGTCCGCTGCCGGCTACGACCTGACCCATCTGATGATCGGCGCCGAAGGCACGCTCGGCATCATCACCGAGCTGACCGTCAGGCTGCACGGCCTGCCCGAGGCGGTGTCGGCGGCGACCGTGTCTTTCGAGGATGTCGCTGGGGCGGTCGACACCGTGATCGCCTCGATCCAGTACGGTATTCCCATGGCACGCATCGAACTGATGGACGCGCTCGCCATGCGCGCGGTCAACCGGTTCTCGCACCTCGACTACGCCGAGAAGCCGACCCTGTTCCTCGAATTTCACGGAACCCATGCTGGCGTGAAGGAGCAGGCGGAGAGCATGGCCGCGTTGTGCCAGGAGTTCGGCGGCAGCGACTTCGCCTGGGCGACCAAAGAGGAGGAGCGCAGCGCGCTATGGCAGGCACGCCACGACGCGGCCTACGCAGCCAAGGCGCTGCGCCCGGGGGCGGAGTTTCTGGCCACGGATATCTGCGTACCGATCTCCGAGCTCGCCGCCTGCATTGAAGCGACCCAGGCCGACGTGGCCGCCAGCGGCCTGATAGCGCCGCTGCTCGGCCATGTCGGGGATGGCAACTTCCATCTGGTCGTCGCGGTGGATCGGGAGAGTCCCGACGAACTCGAGACGCTGGCGGCTTTCAACCGGCGCCTGATCGAACGCGCGCTCGCCGCCGGCGGCACCTGCACCGGCGAACATGGTATCGGCAGCGGTAAGCGCGCCTATATGGAGGCCGAACATGGCGAGGGCTGGGCGGTGATGCGCACCCTCAAGGCCGCACTCGATCCGCTGGGCATCATGAACCCCGGCAAGCTGGTATAGCGCTGACGGAACCACCCGGGCAGAAGACGGCCCCGCTCCGCTGTGGGCGGGGCCGTGATCGCGGGGGCTCAGCCCCGGCTGGCGGCGGGGGTATTGCCCAGGGTGCGGTGGGCGCGTTCGAGATCTTCCGGCGCCAGCTCCCACGCCTGCGGGTCCAGATCGAGTTCCGGGTGGTCCTTGGCGTTGAAGATCGGGCGTTCGATGCCCCGGCGCCGCTGACCGTCGAAGTCCTTGAGGATGCGCAGCCCCGACTTGAACAGCAGGATAAGCGCGACCAGGTTGGCAACCGCCAGCAGGCCCATGGTGACGTCGGCGAAGCCGAAGACCGTGCCCAGATCGGTGGTCGCGCCCCAGCACACCAGCAGCACGATGGCCACGCGGAAGGCGTTGAACAGGGTCTGGTTGCCGCGGCTGAAGTAGTTGAGGCTGTTTTCGCCCAGATAGTAGTTGTAGAGGATGGTGCTGAAGGCGAACAGCAGCAGCGCCAGACTGACGAAGGTGCGACCCCACTCACCGACATGGTCGGCCATCGACGCCTGGGTCAGTGCGATCCCCGCCACGTCGCTGGTCGAGGCCGGGTCATAGACGCCGCTGAGCAGGATCATGAACGCGGTGGCCGAGCAGATGACCACGGTGTCGATGAACACCGAGAACGCCTGCACGATGCCCTGGTTGGCCGGATGCGGCACATAGGCCACGGCGGCCACGTTGGGCGCGCTGCCGAGGCCCGCTTCGTTGGAGAACAGGCCGCGCTTGACGCCCATCATGATCGCCGCACCGATACCGCCGCCGATCGCCGGTTCGAGGCCAAAGGCGCTCTTCACGATCAGCACGATCACGTCGGGGATCTTCTCGATGTTGAGGCCCAGCACCAGCAGCGCGATCAGCAGATAGCCGCCGGCCATGAACGGCACCAGCACCTCGGAGATACGCGCGATGCGCTTGATGCCGCCGAAGATGATCAGGCCCACGATCAGCGCCAGGCCCAGGCCGCTGTAGAGCACCGGTACGCCGAAGGCATCGCCGAACGACGTCGCCACGGCGTAGGACTGCAGCGCGGTGAAGGCGAAGCCGAAGGTCACCAGCAGCAGCACCGAATAGACCACCGCCAGCCAGCGCCAGCGCTGCCCCAGACCACGCGAGATGTAGTAGGCCGGGCCGCCGCGGTAGGTACCGTCGGCCTCGGCTTCCTTGTAGGTCTGAGCCAGGGTGCACTCCAGAAAGCTGGTGGCCATGCCCATCAGGCCGACCACCCACATCCAGAATATCGCCCCCGGCCCGCCGAGGGTGATCGCCACCGCCACACCGGCGATGTTGCCGCCGCCGACGCGTCCGGCCACCGACAGCACCAGCGCCTGGAATGAGCTCAGATGGCCGTGCTTGTCGCGCCGGAAGGCCTGGCTGGCGCCGAGAATGCGAAACATCTGGCCGAAGTAGCGAAACTGCACGAAGCGTGAGGCGAGGGTGAAGCCGACGCCCACGGCGATCAGCAGCACCAGCAGGACCTTGCCCCACAGCAGGTCGTTGAGGAAATCCAGCATGCGTTGTCTCCGCTCTTGTGTTGTTGTGAGTCCGGTTGTTGTGAATTCAGCTGTTGTGAATCCGGTTGTTATGCAACGAGTTGTTGTGGAACGCGTGGTCGCGGACGCGCCATCGTGACGCGCGTCGTCCTGGACCGCGTTGTGGACGGCATCGAGGCGTCGCCACGCATTTAATCACTCGCTGAGCGGCGGGGAATTTGACGTCCTGTTGCAGCCTGACGCACTCTTTTGCGCACCCAGTGCACCAGAGTGCACCAGCCTTCAGCGAGCCCTTCTCATGCAGGACGATTTCGCCGCCAATCTGCGGCTGCTGTGCAGCTACTACCGCTCGATTGCCGAGGTGTGTCGGCGGCTGGAGATCAATCGCGCCCAGTTCAACCGCTACCTCAGCGGGCGCTACCGGCCCGCCGGCCACACCATGCGCCGGGTCTGCGATTTCTTCGGGGTCGAGCTCCACGAGATCGTGCTGCCCCACGCCGAGTTCCAGACGCTGGTGCGGCTGCGCCCCGGCACGCCGGGGCAGGGAGGCGCCGAGGGTGTTGCTGCTGACCTGGGGTTACCGGCGGCGCTGCTGGAGACGGGCCGCCAGGGGATGTCGCGCTATCTGGGCTACTACCACGAGTACTACCTGGCGATGTCGCGACCCGGGCACGTGCTGTGCACCCTGGTGTGCCTCGAGCGCCGCGGCGACGACGTGGTCTACCAGCGCACCGAGCGCATGCCGGCCGTCGGCGGTGGGCGGCTATGTCACAACCGCTACCGAGGGGTGGCGATGCTGCTGAGCGACCGTCTGTTCCTGGTCGACCACGAGTCGCTCAACGGCCACGAGATCACCCAGACGATCCTGTTCCCTAGCTTCAAGAGCCAGGTCTACCGGCTTTCCGGTCTCAAGCTCGGTGTCGCCGACAGCAGCGAGCGCATGCCCTGCAGCGTGCGGGTGGTCTACGAGCGTCTCCCGGGGGCACTGAACGTGCGCCAGGCGCTGGCGGGGTGCGGCCTGTATGCGCTGGATGATCCGCGCCTCGACCCGGCGCTGGTGGCGGCGATCCGCAACGATGTGGGGCCCGGGGAGTGGCAGTTTCGGGCACGCTACGTCTAAGAGCCCATCTCCAAACTCCTCTGACGATGGGCGCCGGGGGCAGGGCAAAGCGAGGGTCCTTTGCCAGGGATGGCAAAGGTAGCGCCCAGGGAGGGGTTCACAGCGCCCTCGCGACGCCCTGCCGCCGGATAAGCCCACGTCGTCTAGGAGCTGTGAAAGGCGTTCTAAGAGCCAGCGCCGGCGGGCGGGTTGCCACGCCGGCGCTGTGTGCCAGGTGCTGCCTGAAAAATCGGCGAGCTCAGGCGCGGTTTTCGGGCGTCAGCATCTGGGTATGCAGGGCGGTGCCGTCGCTATCCTTCAGCGTTACCGTCAGCGTTTCGCTCGCGCCGTCGAGGTCGACCTGACCGAAGAACTGATAGCCCGCCGAGGGCGGCAGGTTCTTCTGGCCCGCCGGCGGCGCCTTCTGGAACACCACCTTGGGGCCGAAAGTGGCGTCTAAGTCATTGGGGCCGAAGGTGCCGGCGTGCAGTGGGCCGCTGACGAACTCCCAGAACGGTTTGAACTGCTTGAAGGCGGCGCGCTCCGGCGCATAGTGGTGGGCGGCGGTGTAGTGCACGTCGGCGGTGAACCACACCACGTTGGCGATATCGTCGTCGCGGATCGCCTTGAGCAGGCGGGCGAGCTCCAGCTCGCGGCCCAGCGGCTGGCCGGGGTCGGCGTTGGCGATCGCCTCGAAGTCGTCGCCATCCGGCACCACCAGGCCGATTGGCATGTCGGCGGCGATGATCTTCCAGGTCGCGGTGGAGCGCTTGAGCGCCTGGTGCAGCCAGCGGAACTGATCCTCACCGATGAAGGCGGTGGCCGGCGAGCCCTCGGCCTGAAGATTGGCGCTGTTGGGGCCGCGGTAGCTGCGCATGTCGAGCATGAACACCTCCATGCCCGGGCCGTAGGCGAAGCGGTAGATGCGCTGCGGCGCCGCCGCCGCCCGACAGCCGCACATGTAGTCGAGAAACGCCTGGCGGGCGCGGGCCGCGAGTAGGGCCACGCGCTTCTCGGTATAGCGGTCGTCGTCGAGGATCTCCTGCGGGTACCAGTTGTTGATCGTCTCGTGGTCGTCCCACTGGGCCAGGATCGGCACCTCGGCGGCAAAGCGGCGGAAGTTGGCATCGAGATGGTTGTAGGCGTGCTGGCCGCGATACTCCTCGAGGGTTTCGGCCACCTTTGCTTGGCTGGGGTGACCATGTTGCGCCAGGTGCTGCCATCGGGCAGCGCGACCTGCGAGTCGAGCGGGCCATCGGCGTAGACGCTGTCGCCGGAGTGGATGAAGAAGTCCGGGCGCACCTGGCGCATCGCCTCCCAGGTGCGCATGCCGCCGCGGGACTCATCGATGCCCCAGCCCTGACCGACCACGTCGCCGGACCACACGAAGCGCAGATCCCGCGGTGCGCTCGGCGGCAGGTGCAGGCGGGCCGACCACCGGCTCGCTGACCGCCCGGGCGTCACCCAGAGCCGCGAAACGCACCCGATAGTGGACTTCCGGCATGCCGCCGAGCCCGGTGGCATCGAGCTTGCCGATCAGCCCGCTGTCGGGCAGCACATCGACCCAGGGCAGCTGGCGGGCGGCCCGGAAGTCGGGATTGTCGGCGACCTCGATCAGCATCCGCGCCGGGCGGTCGGCGCGGGCCCACAGCATGGCGCGGTCGGGCAGTACGTCGCCGCTCATGACCCCGCCCTCCACCGCGGGGCGGCGCCCTTCGGCGAGCACGATGGCCGCGCGCCGAGCAGGCCGGCAGTGGCAAGGCCGAGCTGGCCGCCGCGGGCCAGCAGTTCGCGACGGGTGATGGGGGCTTGGGCGTGGTCACGGGGCATCTCCTCGGGCGGTCACGGGCGTTACGCGAGAAGCCTAGAGCGGGGAGATGACGGCGACGTGAAGCGTCGCCGCACGAGTTCGGTGAACGCAGGTGGTTTTTGCGCAAAAACGCATGTAAGGCCTACGCCAGGCCGGCCTGCTGCCGATAATCAGCAGAATAGTCGATCGGTCTGTGTATGGGTCAACGGTTGGTCAATTTCCCCTAGGGTCACTCGAGGAGAGTCGGTATGAGTCAGGCATTACCCCAACGCGTGGCGGATCATGATCCGCGACGTGCTTACCTTGCGTCTCGATCAGTCGCTGCACGATGGCAACGAGGCGATGCGCGAGCACAAGATTCGGCATCTGCCGGTGCTCGACGCCCAGGACCGACTGGTGGGAATGCTCAATCAGAAGGTGGTGCTGCGTGAGGCGCTGCAGATCACCAACGTCTATGGCTCGAATCGCCTGAGCCATCACCTGGCCCTGATCTCGGTCGAAGAGGTGCTTTCCGGTGAGGTGCTGACGCTGACGCCGGAGACGCCCCTGGCCGAAGCCGGCCGCACCCTGCTCGACAATCGTCACGGCGCGATGCCGGTGGTCGACGGCGACGGGCGCCTGGTGGGGATCGTCTCGTCGGTGGATTTCGTGCACCTGGCGGTGCGCCTGCTCGAGGCCGACTCCGTCTGAGCGTCGGCGCTTGCGCTGCGGCATCCACACTGGCTAGGGTCGAGCGGATACCACCAATACGACACCAGCAGTGAGGGCCAACGGATGCGCCAGATCGGCTATGAGGACGCGCGCGGCGCGCTGGACTGGGCGGGCGCGGTCGAGGCCCTGCGCCAGGGCCATCTGGGCGCGCCGCCACAGATCGACGACAGCTTTCTCGGCCCGGCCGGGGGCACGTTGCTCAACCGCTCCTGCTTCATCCCCGGGCTCGGCTACGGCGCCAAGGCGGTGACCGTATTCGAGGCCAACGCCGCGCGCGGGCTGCCCACGGTGCAGGGGGCGATGCTCTACTTCGCCCCCGAGGATGGTCGGCTGCAGGCGGTGCTCGACAGCCGCCTGGTCACCGAGATCAAGACCGCCAGCGACTCGGTGCTGGGAGCGCTGTGCCTGGCGCGGCCGCACAGCCGTGAGCTGCTGATCTGTGGCGCCGGGGCGGTGGCGGCGAGTCTGATCGAAGCGTATAGCGCGCTGTTCCCTTCCCTTGAACGCATCAGCCTGTGGAACCGTACGCCGGCCCGCGCAACGGCGCTGGCCGAACGTTATGCCGGCCACCGTATGCCTGTGGTGGCGGTGAGCGAACTGGCCGAGGCCGCCGGCCAGGCGGATATCATCGCCACTGCCACCCTGGCGCGTGAGCCGTTTCTGCGTGGCGAGTGGGTGCGGCCCGGCACCCATGTCGATCTGATAGGCGCCTTCAAGTCCGACATGCGCGAGGCCGACGACACCCTGCTGACCCGCGCGCGGCTGTTCGTCGACAGCCGCGACAGTACCCTGGGCCATATCGGCGAGTTGGCCATCCCGCTGGCCGCCGGCACCATCGCGCAGAGCGATGTGCTGGGCGACCTGCGCGAGCTGCTCGGCGGCGCGCCCGGCCGCCGTGACGACAGCGACATCACGCTCTACAAGAACGGTGGTGGCGCGCATCTCGATCTGATGATCGCGCGCTATATCGTCGAGGCCAGCGGTTGAATCGTCGAGGCCAGCGGCTGAGTCCCTGTGGCGGCGGGCAGGGGCGCGCGCCTATCGAGCCGAGCCTTCCTCCGCGGGGGCGTCGATAGCGGCGCCGATGTTGGCTTCGGCTGCGGCCTCGGCGTAGGTGGGATAGTCGATATAGCCGACGTCAGTGCCGCCGTACATCGTCGCCGGGTCGACGTCGTTCAGCGGCCAGCCGTGGTAGAGCCGTTGGGGCAGGTCGGGGTTGGCGATGAAAGGACGCCCGAAGGCGAACAGATCGCCGTAGCCCCGTTCGCGCATCCAGAGGGCTTTCTCAGGCGTGTAGCGCCCCGCATAGAGCAGGCAGCCGGAAAACGTCTCGCGCACGGCGCGGTAGAAGGTCTCCGGCAGATCCGGGGCGTTGTCCCAGTCCGCTTCAGCGAGCGACACGTAGGCGACGCCAGCCTGTTCCAGGCGCTCGATGGCGGTGAGGTAGGTGGTATGCGGGTCGCTCTCGACCAGCCCCAGATAGACGCGATCCTCCTCGGTGCTCTCGAACAGCGGCGAGAAGCGCACGCCGACGCGTTCCGCACCGAAGATGCCGGCCACCGCGTCGACGATCTCCTCGAGAAAGCGCAGGCGGTTGTCGAGGCTACCGCCGTAACGGTCGGTACGGGTGTTGGTGTGCTCGGACAGGAACTGGTTGACCAGATAGCCGTTGGCGCAGTGCAGTTCGACCCCGTCGAGGCCCGCTGCCAGGGCATTGCGCGCTGCCTGGGCGTAGCGTTCGACCAGGTCTTCGACGCCGGCAGTGGTCAGCGCCTCGGGTTCGCTTGGCGCGGTGAGCATGCCTTCGCCCGGTGCGGTCTCGACGAAGACGCTGACCGAGTCGGCGCGGATCGCCGACGGCGCGATCGGCGCCTTACCGCCCGGCTGCAGCGAGCGGTGCGAGACCCGCCCGACATGCCATAGCTGGAGAAGATCACGCCACCGCGGGCATGAACGGCTGCGGTGACTGCCCGCCAGCCCGCGATCTGCGCCTGCGAATGGATACCCGGCGTCCAGGCGTAGCCCTGGCCCCGCGGCTCGATCTGCGTGCCTTCGGTGACCATGAAGCCGGCACCCGCACGCTGGCTGTAGTACTCGACCATCCAGTCGTTGGGGACGTTACCCGGCTGGCTGCTGCGCGAGCGCGTCAGCGGCGGCAACACGATACGGTTTTTCAGGGTATACGGCCCCAGTCTGACCGATTCGAACAGTGCTGCGTTATTCACTCTCTTCCCTCTCCTGGCGGCGAAGCCTGTCCGCCGCGTCTCGGTCGAATTCGATGCGGAGAGAGTAGGGAGTCCGCGCTACCATTAGAAACAAGGTTTCTTTGTAAAGGTCACCAATATGAGTGGGATGGTTGGAACGATGAGCGTGGGCCAGGCGACAGCGCCAGGCCACTGGGGGGTACAGCGCGTATGCGACGCGCCGGGCGGCTCAACCGGCTCGATCTGAAGCAGCTGCGGGTGCTCCAGGCGCTGCTGCGCGAACGCAATCTCTCCCGCGTCGCCGCGGGCATGGGGCTGACCCAGCAGGCGATCAGCGAACACTGCGCAAGCTGCGCGAGCTCTTCGACGACCGGCTTTTCTCGTCAGGGTAACGGCATGACCGCCACGCCGCTGGCGCTCGAACTCGGCGAGCGGGTCGAGCGGATTCTTCACGAGATCGAGGCGCTGCTGTCGCCGGCCGAGTTCACCCCGGCCACCTATGAGGGCGTGGTGACGCTCAGCGCGACCGACTATGCGATGCAGGCGATCTTGCCGGCGTTTCTGCACGAGGTGCGTCAGCAGGCGCCGTTTCTCAGGCTGATCGTGCAGCCCTTCGAGAGCGATCAGGTCGAGCGCAAGCTGATCTCTGGCGAGCTCGATCTGGCGCTCTCGTTCCCGGACTTTCTGCCCGATTCGCTGCCCTATCTCACGCTCTTCGACGATCGCCACGTCTGCGTCGCCAGCCCCTGTTCGCCGCTGCACGGCCGGACGCTGTCGATCGGGGAGATCGCCGCGCTGCCGCAGCTGGTGGTCTCGCCGTCACGTTCGGCGCTCAAGGGCTCCCACGATCAGTGGTTCGCCGACCAGGGGTTGGAGCGCCATATCGTCATCTCCGTGCCGACGTTCAAGGCGGCGCCGGATGTGCTCTACACCACCGACCTGATCGCTTTCTATCCCGCGCGGCTGCTGCCCAATCCCAAGGTGGCGCCGCTCACCATCGATTTCGCCACGCCGACGTTCGAGGTCGCCGTTGCCTGGCATCCGCGCACCCAGGAGAGTGCGATTCACCGCTGGATGATCGAGAAGCTGGCGCGCGGCGGGTGTTGATGCGGTGGGGGCACACGGAAACCCCGGAACCGACTCGATAGGTGGTCCCAGGGTGTGCTGGCGGCGTGCCGGGCGCGCTCAGCCCCGGTGCGTCGCGCGCCAGGCGTGCAGCTTGTGATAGCTCTCGAGCAGGCGCTGGTGGCGCTCGATACCGTCGAGCTCAAGGCTGGTCGGTGTCAGCCCGGGGAAGCGCACCGAGCCCTCCACCGCGCCGATGGCGTCTGCCATCTTCGCCTCGCCGAACATCCGGGTCAGGTTGTGGCGGTAGTCGTCGAGCTCGAGATCGTCGTCCAGGGCGATCTCGAGCACCGCCGACAGTGCCTGATAGAAGAGTCCGCGGTCGACGGTGTTGTCGTTGAACTGCAAGAACATCTGCGCGCCGTCCAGGGCGTCTTCGAGGCGCCCCAGCGCCAGTTGGATCAGCAGCTTCAGCTCGGCGATGGTCAGCTCAGACCAGACGGTGTTGTCGTCGAACTCGATGCCGATCAGGGTGACGATCTTCATCTGCTCGTCGAGCTCGCTCTCCTCCAGACGCTCGAGCAGGTCGGTCAGTTGCGTCTCGTCGAGGCGGTGCAGGGCGAGGATATCCTCGCGGAAGGCCAGCGCCATGTTGGTGTTGTCCCACACCAGATCCTCGACCGGGTAGACCTCGGAGTAGCCGGGCACCAGGATGCGGCACACCGGGGCGCCGAGATCCTCGAAGGTGGCGACATAGGCCTCCAGCCCCTCGTCGTCGAGAATCGCGAACAGGCGCTCGGCCTCCTCGTCGTTGGTGCCGGAGAAGTCCCACTCGACGAAGTCGACGTCCGCCGTGGCGCTGAAGAAGCGCCACGACACCACGCCGGAAGAGTCGATGAAGTGCTCGACGAAGTTGTTGGGTTCACTCACCGCCTGGGTGTTGAAGGTGGGCGGCGGCAGGTCGTTCATGCCTTCGAAGCTGCGCCCCTGCAGCAGTTCGGTGAGGCTGCGTTCGATGGCGACCGACAGGCTGGGGTGCGCGCCGAAGGAGGCGAACACGCCGCCGGTGCGCGGGTTCATCAAGGTGACGCAGGCGACCGGGAAGCGCCCGCCGAGCGAGGCATCCTTGACCAGCACCGGGAAGCCCTGGGCCTCCAGCGCCTGCACGCCTTCGAGAATCGTCGGGTACTGCGCCAGCACCGCCTCGGGCACGTCCGGTAGCGCGATCTCCTGCTCGATGATCTGGCGCTTCACCGCCCGCTCGAAGATCTCGGAGAGACACTGCACCTGCGCTTCGGCAAGGGTGTTGCCCGCGCTCATGCCGTTGCTGAGATAGAGGTTCTCGATCAGGTTGGAGGGGAACCATACCGTCTCGCCGTCCGAGTGGCGCTGAAACGGCAGCGAGACGATGCCGCGGTCGGTGCGTCCGGAGTTGGTGTCATAGAGGTGCGAGCCTCGGAGCTCGCCGTCCGGGTCGAAGATCGCGCGGCAGTGGTCGTCGAGAATCTCGCTGGGCAGCGCGTCGTCCGGCCCCGGCTGGAACCAGCGCTCGTTCGGATAGTGGACGAACTCGCTGGCGGCGATCTCGCTGCCGAAGAACTGATCGTTGTAGAAGAAGTTGCAGGAGAGGCGCTCGATGAACTCGCCCAGCGCCGAGCACAGCGCGGCCTCCTTGGTCGCTCCCTTGCCATTGGTGAAGCACATCGGCGAAGCGGCGTCGCGAATGTGCAGCGACCAGACGTGGGGCACGATATTGCGCCAGGAGGCGATCTCGATCTTCATGCCGAGACGCTCGAGGATGCCTGTCATGTTGGCGATGGTTCGCTCCAGCGGCAGGTCCTTGCCTTCGATCCAGGTCTCCTGGCTCTCGCCGTCCTTGTCGAGCGAGCCGCCCATCAGCAGCGCCTGGGCGTTTTCGTCGATGTTCTCCACCGCCTCGATCTGGAACTCGGGGTTGTTCTGGATCACCCGCTTGACCGAGCAGCGCTCGATCGAGCGCAGAATGCCGGTGCGGTCCTTGTCGGAGATATCCGCCGGCAGTTCGATCTGGATACGGAAGATCTGGTTGTAGCGGTTCTCCGGGTCGACGATGTTGTTCTGCGACAGCCGGATGTTCTCGGTGGGGATCTCACGGGCGTTGCAGTAGACCCGCACGAAATAGGCCGCGCAGAGCACCGTGGAGGCGAGGAAGTAGTCGAACGGCCCCGGCGCCGAGCCGTCGCCCTTGTAGCGGATCGGCTGGTCGGTGATCACCGTGAAGTCGTCGAACTTGGCTTCCTGGCGCAGGTTGTCGAGATAGTTGACCTTGATTTCCATGGAGAGAGACCGCGTTGGTAAGTGGCTGACCTCCGTAGCTGACAGGAGGTGGATGGCGGCCATTATCCGGATTCGAGGGCGCTTCGTCTTGGGGGCTGGGAAGTAGAAGCGCCTGGAGGCGGGCGGGGGTGGAAGTGTATCCGGCCGATGGGACGACAAGGGCCCGAGCCCCCAGCGGGGAGGACTCGGGCCCTGTCTGTTCCGATGCGAGGTGCGGGACGCTTAGGAAGCGACCTGGAACGCCATGGTCGCCTGCACCGCTCGCTTCCAGCCGTCGTAGAGCGCATCGCGGCGATCCTGGCGCATGCTCGGTTCGAAGCGGCGTTCGATCGCCCACTGCTCGGAGATCTGCTCGCGGGACTCCCAGAAGCCGAGGGCCAGCCCGGCGAGATAGGCCGCGCCGAGTGCGGTGGTCTCGCTGATCTCGCTGCGCAGCACGTCGACACCCAGGATATCGGCCTGGAACTGGGCCAGGAAGTTGTTGGCGATGGCGCCACCGTCGGCGCGCAGCTCGGTCAGATCGATGCCCGCGTCGGCCTGCATCGCCGTGAGTACGTCGGCGGTCTGGTAGGCCATCGATTCGAGCGCGGCGCGAATGAACTGCTCCTTGCTGGTACCGCGTGACAGCCCGAACATGGCGCCACGCACATTGGAGTTCCAGTAGGGCGCGCCGAGACCGGTGAAGGCGGGCACCAGATAGACGCCCTCGCTGTCGCCGGCGCGTTCGGCGTAGGCTTCGGAGTCGGAGGCCTTGCCCAGCATGCGCAGCCCGTCGCGCAGCCACTGCACCACCGAACCGGCGACGAAGATGGCACCTTCCAGCGCGTACTCGACCTCGCCGTCGATCTCCCAGGCAATGGTGGTGAGCAGGCCGTTGTCTGAGATCGTCGCTTCGCTACCGGTATTCATCAGCGTGAAGCAGCCGGTGCCGTAGGTGTTCTTGGCCATACCGGGCTTGAAGCACGCCTGGCCGAACAGCGCCGCCTGCTGGTCGCCGGCGATGCCTGCGATCGGCAGCTTGGTGCCGAACAGGAACTTGGGCAGCATGTAGCCGTAGATCTCGCTGGAGGACTTGACCTCGGGCAGCATCAATTCCGGTACGCCGAGCATCTCCAGCAGTTCCGGGTCCCAGCGGCGCTCGCGGATATTGAACATCAGCGTGCGCGAGGCGTTGGTCACGTCGGTGACATGCTCGGCACCGCCGGTCAGGTTCCAGATCAGCCAGGAGTCCATGGTGCCGAACAGCAGGTCGCCTTTCTCGGCTTTCTCCCTGACGCCGTCGACGTTATCCAGAATCCACTTGATCTTGGTGCCCGAGAAGTAGGCATCGATCACCAGGCCGGTCTTGTCGCGGACCTTGTCGGCATGCCCCGCTTCGCGCAGCTCGTCGCAGATCTCGGCCGAGTGACGTGACTGCCAGACGATTGCGTTATAGACCGGCTGGCCGGTGTGCTTGTCCCAGATCACCGTGGTTTCACGCTGGTTGGTGATGCCGATGCCGGCGATCTCCTCGACATTGACTTGGGAGTTGTTGATCACCTCGGTCAAGGTGGTCAGCACGCTGGTCATGATGTCGCGCGGGTTGTGCTCGACCCAGCCCGGCCGCGGGAAGATCTGCTCGAACTCGCGCTGGGCCATGCCGGCGATCTTGCCCTGATGATCGAACAGCATGGCGCGCGAACTGGTGGTGCCCTGGTCGATGGCGAGGATGTATTTCTTCTTGTCACTCATGGGAGAACGCTCCTTCCGAATGGTGTGTCTTTGCAGAGCCGAATGCAGCTCAATAGACCGTTGCGACGAGGGCAGCCAGACTGCTGCCGATGATCGGGCCGACGAAGGGCACCCACGCATAGCCCCAGTCGTTGGCTCCCTTGTGTTGAATGGGCAGCATGGCGTGCGCCAGCCGTGGCCCCATATCGCGGGCAGGGTTGATCGCATAGCCAGTGGGCCCGCCCAGCGAGGCGCCGATCGCGACCACCAGCAGTGCCACGGCCAAGGGGCCGAGCCCGTTGGGCGTATGGCCGAACATGATGACGACGAACACCAGCACGAAGGTCCCGATGGCTTCGGTCACGCAGTTCCAGACCCGCGACCGGATCTGTGGGATGGTCGAAAAGGTGGCCAGAATAGTGGTGGCATCCTCGGTGTCGTCGTACTGCTTCTTGTAGCAGAGGTAGCAGGAGCACCGCACCCAGCCAGGCGCCCACGAACTCGCCGGTGAAATAGGCCAGGGTATTGTCCAGGGTGATGGGGATGCCCTTGGCGTACTCGGAGGCCGGGCCCAGCCACAGCGCGAGGGTGATGGCCGGATTGAGATGCGCCCCGGTATCGAACGCGATCCACACGCCGCAATAGACCGCGAGTCCCCAGCCGAAAAAGATCAAGAGTGGGCCACCGTTATGGCCACCGGTCTTCTTGAGCAGCACGTTGGCGACCACGCCGCAGCCGAGCAGCGTCATGCAGGCCGTACCGGCTATCTCGTGCAGCACTATCTTTTCTATGACTCCCATTTTGACTCCCGTGATATTCGTCTATCTGTGATGAGCTCCGAACGGACCTGAACGGCGGTGACGGATCGATCGTGAAGCCGATGGCCGGAGCGTGACTGGGTGGACGCTTACGCTTTTTCTTCCTCCGTGTTGGCAGCGGATGCTGCGAGATAATCGGCGAGTCGGCGCTGCTCGCTGTCATCGAGACGCAGGACGAGCTTGGTGCGGCGCCAGAGGATGTCTTCCGCGGTTCGTGCCCATTCGTGTGCGCGCAGGTAGTCGACTTCGGCGGCGGCGTAGAGATCGGCGCCGAAGTGTTCGCCGAGATCGTCCAGCCGTTCGGCCTGGCCCAGGATCGTCAGCGCTCGGGTGCCGTAGTTGAACACCAGGCGCGTGGCCATCGGCGATGGCACGAAGGGGTAGCGGCTCTGCAGCGACGCGACGAGCTGCTGCGGATTGGCGTCATCGCCGCCGGGCAGCGGATGGCCGCTATGGGTCCAGGCCTTCTCGCGGTGGCCGAGCGCCGGCGCCAGCTGGTCGACGGCGTCTTCGGCCAGGCGCCGATAGGTCGTCAGCTTGCCGCCGAAGACATTGAGCAGTGGCGCGCCACCGGCCGTGTCGAGCTGGATGCGGTAGTCGCGGGTGATCTCGCTGGCGTTGTCCTCGTGATCGTCGAGCAGCGGGCGCACGCCGGAGTAGCTCCAGACCACGTCTTCAGGGCCGATTGGGCGCTCGAAATAGCGGTTGATGGCCTCGCAGAGATAAGCGATTTCGTCGGCGTCGATCGCCACCTTGCCCGGCGCGCCCTGATGCTCGACATCGGTTGTGCCGATCAGGGTGAAATCGCGCTCGGGGATGGCGAAAACGATGCGGCCATCCGGCTGCTGGAAGATATAGGCGTAGTCATGCGCGAACAGGCGCTCGACCACGATATGGCTGCCCTTGATCAGGCGCAGCGCATAGGGGTGGTTCTGCGAGGCGATATCGTCCAGAAAGCGCACCGCCCAGGGGCCCGCCGCGTTGACCAACCCGCGTGCGCGAACCTCGCTGGTTTCGCCATCGCAGGTCTTGAGTGTCACCTGCCAGCCATCGCTACTGCGTGTCGCCGTCTCGGCCCGGGTGCGGGTCATGATGCGTGCGCCGCGGTCGGCTGCATCCATGCAGTTGAGGACGACCAGGCGGGCATCCTGAACCCAGGCATCGGAGTAGACGAAGCCCTTGGTGAACGCCGCTTTCAATGGTGCGCCGGCCGGATGGCCGGAGAACTTGATGCCGTGGGAGTTCGCCAGCGTCTGTTTTCCACCGAGGTGGTCATACAGGAACAGGCCGGTGCGGATCATCCACGCCGGGCGCAGATGCTTCTGATGGGGGAGCACGAAGCGCATCGGCCAGATGATATGGGGTGCCATCTTGAGCAGCACTTCCCGCTCGGAAAGCGCCTTGGCCACGAGCTTGAACTCGTACTGCTCCAGATAGCGCAGGCCGCCGTGAATCAGCTTGGTAGAAGACGAGGAGGTATGGCTGGCGAGATCGTCGGCCTCGACCAGCAGCACCGACAGCCCTCGGCCCACCGCATCGCGGGCAATGCCGGCGCCATTGATGCCGCCGCCGATGACAATCAGATCGTAAGTATCGCCGCTCATGTTCGAGTTCGCTCTCTGATGTTTCGCTTTGAGTCATTATTGCGCGAAAACGAACATTATGGATGTGCGACAAAGGTCTTAGAATTATGCGGTTAGCCTAGTGCTATATCGGTAAATTTATGAAAACAGGGGGTTATGAAGGGTTTTGTCGGAGAGAGAGTTGTTTTCGATGGTGAAAACAGGTGGTGGTCAGCACACTGATTTCTTCGCATCACGACATTTTCGTACCACAACATCGATGTGGCCGCGCTGGTCATCCTGGCGCTTATGGATCGGTGCCGCCGAGCGCATTCAGCGCCGCCAGCGGTGTCACCCGGGGTGGTTCGTCCGCGGGCCACTCGACGTGGGCATGGATGGCGTAGACCTCGCGCAGCCGGGCTTCGGTAAGCACTACCCGCGGTGAGCCGGTGGCGCACACCCGGCCGCCGGCTCCCAGCATCCATAGCTGGTCGGCGAAGCGCGCGGCGAGGCTCAGGTCGTGGATGGCGATGATCACACCGATACCCTGCTCGCGGGCGGTAGCCTGCAGCCACGCCAGCACCTGCAGCTGGTGGTGAAGATCGAGGGCGCTGGTCGGTTCGTCGAGCATCAGCACTTGCGGCTCGCGCACGATCGCCTGGGCGATCGCCACGCGCTGGCGCTGGCCGCCGGAGAGCTGGCCCAGGTCGCGCTCGGCCAGCGGTGTCAGCGCCAACGTGTGCAACAGGCGCTCGACTCGCGCCAGATCCTCGCGGCCGCGCGCCGGATGGGTGGTGCGCCGCGCCAGCAGTACCGCCTCGAACACGCTCAGCGCGGCTCGCGTGGTGCTCTCCTGGGGCAGATAGTAGACCCGCCGCGCGCGCTCGGCGTGGGTGAGCCCGGCCAGGTCCTGCGCCGCGAGATGCACCTTGCCGTGGTAGCGCACCAGCCCGGCGACCGCCTTGAGCAGGGTCGACTTGCCAGCACCGTTGGGGCCGATCAGTGCGGTCACCTCGCCCGGGACGGCGCGCAGCCCGGTGACTGCCTGCAGCACCGGCGTGCGCCCCAGCGTCACCGACAGCGCCTCCACCGTCAGCGTCATCCCCACACCTCGCGCCGGCTCTTGATGATCAGCGAGACGAAGAACGGCAGTCCGATCAGCGCGGTGAGAATGCCGATCGGCAGCAGTACCCCGGGGATCAGGGTCTTGGAGGCGATCGAGGTCAGCGACATCAAAAGCGCCCCCACCAGCGCCGACAGTGGCAGGAAGACACGCTGATCCTCACCCACCAGCAGCCGCGCGATATGCGGCCCGACCAGCCCGATGAAACCGATGGTACCGACGAAGGCGACCGCGGTGGCGGCGAGCAGCGAACAGCACAGCAGCATCAGCAGCCGCAGGCGGGCGACATCGATGCCCATGGCGCGCGCCTGCAGATCGCCCATGCGCAGCGCGGTCAGGCGCCAGCCGGCGACGAAGAACACCGGCAGCGTGAGCGCCAGCGCGGCGGCAATGATACCCACCTTGGGCCAACTGGTGCGCGACAGCGAGCCCAGTGACCAGAACACCAGTTGCTGCAGGGACTGCGCCGAGGCGACGTACTGCAGGATGCCGAGCAGGGCGTTGAAGAAAAACATCAGCGCGATGCCCATCAGCACCATGGTCTGCACGCTGACCCCACGCAGCCGACTGACCAGCCAGATCAGCAGTGACGCGAACATCGCCATGACGAAGGCGTTGAGCGTGGTCAGCAGTGCCTCGCCGCCGGGCAGCACACCGACGCCGAGCACGATCGCCAGCGCCGCGCCGAAGCTGGCGGCGGCGGAGATGCCGAGGGTGAAGGGGTCGGCCAGGGGGTTGTCGAGGATGGTCTGCATCTCGGCCCCGGCGCTGGCCAGGGCCAGACCCACCACCACGGCCATCAGCGCCACCGGCAGGCGGATCTCCCACACCACGATGGCCAGCGTGGCGGGAGCGCTGTCGGGGGCGACGATCGCCGCCACCACCGCCGGCAGCGGATACTGCCCGGGGCCGATGGCGACATCGGCGAGCAGCGACAGGCAGGTGAGTACGGCGGTCAGCGCGATCAGCACATAGTGGCGCCGGCGCCGGGCAAGGTAGCGATCGGCGCTGCTGGACGAGGCGGCAACGGCGGTGGTCATGACGGGTAGCGGCAGGGCATGGAGGGAGAATCCGCGGGCGAACAAAAATGATTCTCGATCATAACACCGCCCGTCATCCTTTACAGACGCGTCCTGGGGGAGTATGTGCGAACTTTGGCGCGTGTCTCGGTTTCCTCTGCGCGTCCTGCTAAGTTGAATTGACATGCCAACCGGGAACGCAGATGAAAAATACGCTGATCGGAATGCTGGCCGCGGCCGCGCTGACCACGACCTTCTCCGCCGCGCAGGCGGCGGACAAGACGCTGACCATCGGGACCAACAACTGGGCCGAGAACATCGCCGTCTCCAACCTGTGGAAGCTGGTGCTTGAGCAGCACGGCTATGACGTCAGGCTCGCCAACGTGGGCAAGAGTGCGCTCTACGCCGGTATGAACAGCAAGGATATCGACGTCGGGCTGGAGATCTGGCTACCGCATACGGACAAGAGCTTTCTGGCGCCGTACAAGGATACGCTGGAAGTTCACGATGCCTGGTACGACGAGACCGGGCTGGGTCTGGTGGTGCCGAGCTATGTCGATATCGACAGCATTCCCGAGCTGGCGGCGTATGCCGACGAGTTCGCGTATCAGGGGGCCCGAGCATCCTGGGGATCGACCCGGGCTCGGCGATCGCGGCATGACCGACGAAGCGATCACCGCTTATGACCTGCCGCTGACGCAGATCAACAGCTCCGAGCCGGCGATGATGTCCGCGCTGGATCGCGCCTATCGCACACAGCAGCCGATCGTGGTCACGCTGTGGAACCCGCACTGGGCGTTCGCCGACTACGACCTGAAGTATCTCGACGACCCACAGGGCATCTACGGCGAAGGCGACACCATCTACTGGTTTTCGCGGCAGGGTTTCGGCGAGGACGACCCCTGGCTGACTGCGGTGCTCGACGCCTGGCACATGAGTGACGAAAGCCTGAGCGAGCTGATGTCGCAGATCGAGGAACGCGGCGACCCGGTCGCGGGGGCCAAGACCTGGATCGCGGACAACCAGGAGCAGATCGATGCTTGGCTGGCCGCGGGGCAGGCGGCGCGCTGAGACGCTGTTACCCCCTCCCTGGGCGCCACCTTTGCCATCCCTGGCAAAGGCCCCTCGCTTTGCCCTGCCCCCGGCGCCCATCGTCAGAGTTTGGAAATGGGCGCTTAGCGCGTGGGGCTATAACCTTATTGCGCCGCCAGTGCAAGCGCCGCCTCTCACGCTATCGGACAATTGATTAAACGCTAATCGACGAACTAACCTCAGGCGACTGCCCGCTGGGCCGAGCCGTCAGCGGGCAAGGCGACAACGATAAACGGCCACAAGCCGACAAAGACAATGACAGCGACCGCTGTGCAGGAGACTCTCCAATGAAAAAGACGCTGCTGGCCGCCGGTGTGGCGGCCATGATGATGGGTGCGACCCCGGTCATGGCCAAGACGCTGGTCTACTGCTCCGAAGGCTCGCCGGAGGGCTTCGATCCCGCGATCTACACCACCGGCACCACCTTCGATGCGACCAGCGAGACGGTGTTCAACATGCTGGTGCAGTTCAAACCGGGCACCACGAGCTGGAGCCGGCCATCGCCAAGAGCTGGGAAGTCTCCGACGATGGCCTGAGCGTGACCTTCCACCTGCGCGATGACGTCAAGTTCCAGACCACCGACTTCTTCACCCCCAGCCGGCCGCTCAACGCCGACGACGTCATCTGGAGCTTCGAGCGCCAGATGGACAAGGAAAACCCCTACTACAAGCTCGCCAACGGCAACTTCGAGTACTTCAACGCGATGTCGATGGGTGAGCTGATCAAGTCGATCGAGAAGGTCGACGAGCACACTGTCAAGTTCGTGCTGACCGAGCCCAATGCGCCGTTCCTGGCCAACCTGGCGATGCCTTTCGCGGCGATCCACTCCCAGGAATACGAACAGCAGCTGATCGACGAGGGCAAGCCGCAGCAGGCCAACCAGCAGCCGATCGGCACCGGCCCGTTCCAGTTCGTCGCCTATCGTGAAGACGCCGCGATCCGCTACCAGGCCAACCCGGACTACTTCCGTGGCAAGCAGCCGATCGACAATCTGGTCTTCGCCATCACCCCGGATGCCCAGGTGCGTTACCAGAAGCTGATGGCGGGTGAGTGCCAGGTGATGCCGTTCCCCAATCCGTCCGACGTCCAGGCGATGAAGCAGAACGACGAGATCAAGGTGCTGCAGGAGCCGGGTCTCAACGTGGCGTATCTGGCCTACAACACCCAGCAGAAGCCGTTCGACCAGCCCGAAGTGCGCCGCGCGCTCAACATGGCGATCAACAAGCAGGCGATCATCGATGCGGTGTTCCAGGGCGCGGGGGAAGTGGCCAAGAACCCGATTCCGCCGACCATGTGGAGCTACAACGACGCCGTCAAGGATGACCCCTACGACCCCGAGAAGGCCAAGCAGATGCTCGCCGACGCCGGGGTCAAGAACCTGAAGATGGACATCTGGGCGATGCCGGTCCAGCGCCCCTACATGCCCAACGCGCGGCGTGCCGCCGAGCTGATGCAGGCGGATCTGGCCAAGGTCGGGGTCGACGTCAATATCGTCACCTACGAGTGGGGCGAGTACCTCAAACGCGCCTCCGCCGTCGACCGCAAGGGCGCGGTGATCCTGGGCTGGACCGGTGACAACGGCGATCCGGACAACTTCATGGGGACGCTGTTGAGCTGTGCCGGCGTCGGCGGTGCCAACCGTTCGCAGTGGTGCTACAAGCCGTTCGACGACCTGATCCAGCAGGCGCGTACGCTGAGCGACCAGGCCGAGCGCGCCAAGCTCTACGAGAAGGCGCAGGTGATCTTCAAGCAGCAGGCGCCGTGGGACACCCTGGCCCACTCGACGGTGTTCATGCCGATCCGCAAGGAGGTCACCGGCTATGTGATCAATCCGCTGGGTCTGCATAGCTTCGAAGGCGTCGACATCCAAGAGTAACTCCCTCCCTTCGTGGTGCACGGGGCAGCCTGGCGGCTGTCCCGTGTCCGCGCATGACTAGTCAGACCCTCACTATGTTCAAGTTCATTCTGGTCAAGCTGGCGCAGCTGGTGCCGACCTTCATCGGCGTCACCATCGTGGCGTTCGCCTTCATTCGTCTGCTGCCGGGCGATCCGATTCTGCTGATGGCCGGCGAGCGCGGCATCTCCGCCGAGCGCTATGCCCAGCTACAGGCGCAGTTCGGCTTCGACCGGCCGCTGCCGGTGCAGTACTGGGAGTTCCTCAAGGGGCTCTTGCACGGTGACCTGGGCAACTCGCTGGTCACCCACTCGCCGGTGGTCGGCGAGTTCTTCAGCCGCTTCCCGGCGACCATGGAGCTGTCGCTGTTCGCACTCGCCTTCGCCGTGATCATCGGCCTGCCGGCCGGGGTGCTGGCAGCGATCCGCCGCGGCAAGACGCTCGACCACACCGTGGTCGGCATCAGCCTGACCGGCTACTCGATGCCGATCTTCTGGTGGGGCCTTTTGCTGATCATGTTCTTCTCCGGCACCCTCGGCTGGACCCCGGTCTCCGGGCGCATCTCCTTCATGTACTTCATCGAGCCGGTCACCGGCTTCATGACCATCGATACCCTGCTCGCCGGCGACTGGGGCGCCTTTCTCTCGGCGCTGCACCATCTGATCCTGCCCGCCATCGTGCTCGGCACCATTCCGCTGGCGGTGATCGCGCGCCAGACCCGCTCCTCGATGCTCGAGGTACTGGGCGAGGATTACGTGCGCACGGCGCGGGCCAAGGGGCTCTCCAGCTACCGCGTGATCATGGTGCACACCCTGCGCAATGCGCTGATCTCGGTGGTCACGGTGATCGGGCTGCAGGTGGGTGCTGCTGGCCGGGGCGATCCTGACCGAGACGATCTTCTCGTGGCCGGGCATCGGCAAGTGGATGATCGATGCGATCTCGCGGCGCGACTACCCCTCGGTGCAGGGCGGTCTGGTGCTGATCGCGTTCATCGTGATGATCGTCAATCTGCTGGTGGATGTGGCCTATGGGGTCATTAATCCGCGCATCCGTCATTGAGGACCCAAAAATGGCTGCAATGTCTATCCCTGCCGCGCCCGGGACCTTTCGCTATCAGCTGGGCAGCTTCTGGAAGGATTTCAGCGCCAGTCGCGGCGCCCTGGTCGGGCTGATCTTCATCGCGCTGATATTTCTGGTGGCGCTGCTGGCGCCCTGGGTGGCGCCCCACGACCCGGCACTGCAGGACCGCTCGGCGCTGCTGGTGCCGCCGGTGTGGCACGCCGAAGGCAGCTGGCGCTACATCCTGGGCACCGATGCGGTGGGTCGCGACATTCTCTCGCGGCTGATCTATGGCGCCCGCTACTCGCTCTCGATCAGCGCCATGGTGGTGCTGATCTCGATGTGCGGCGGCATCTTCCTGGGGCTGCTGGCGGGCTACTTCCGCGGCTGGGTCGAGACCGTGATCACCCGCGTGATGGATGTGGTGCTGGCCTTCCCCAGCCTGCTGCTGGCGCTGGGCCTGGTGGCGATCCTGAGCCCGGGGCTGACCAGCGCGATGATCGCCATCGCGCTGGTGCAGCTGCCCTACTTCGTGCGTCTGACGCGCGCGGCGGTGATCGGCGAGAAGAGCCGTGAGTACGTCACCGCCAGCCGTCTGGCCGGGGCCGGGCACATGCGCCTGATGTTCAACACCCTGCTGCCCAACTGCATGGCGCCGCTGATCGTGCAGGCGACCCTGTCGTTCTCCACCGCGATCCTGGATATCGCCGCGCTGGGCTTTCTAGGCATGGGCGTGCAACCGCCGACCCCCGAGTGGGGCGCAATGCTGGCCAATGCGCGCGAGTTCATGGGGAGCGCCTACTGGGCGGTCACCTTCCCGGGGCTGATCATTCTGCTGACCGTGCTGATGATCAACCTGATGGGCGACGGTCTGCGCGATGCGCTGGACCCGAAGATGAAAAGATCGTGAGCGCCTCGCCCACCCCGGCGCCTGGCGTCCGGGGCGGGCGCGGCGACGCGATGAGGAGTTCACATGGCATTACTTGATATCGCAGGCCTGAGCGTTCGGTTCCAGACCAACAGCGGCCTGTTCACGGCGGTCGAGAACGTCGACATCCAGGTCGACCACGGTGACGTGCTGTCGATCGTGGGCGAGTCCGGCTCGGGCAAGTCGGTCTCGATGCTGGCGACCATGGGGCTGCTGCCGTGGACCGCCCAGGTCAGCGCCGAGCGCATGGCCTTCGACGGCCAGGATCTGCAGCAGCTGGGCTCGCGTCAGCGCCGGCGCATCGTCGGCGGCGAGATGTCGATGATCTTTCAGGAGCCGATGAGCAGCCTGAACCCGTGCTTCACCGTGGGCACCCAGATCGACGAGATGATCAAGCAGCACAAGGGCGGCTCGCGCCGCGAGCGCCACGAGCGGGCGCTGGAGCTGCTCGCCCAGGTGGGGATTCCCGACCCGGGGCGGCGGATCAAGGCGTATCCGCATCAGCTTTCCGGCGGCATGAGCCAGCGGGTGATGATCGCCATGGCGATCTCCTGCGACCCAAGGCTGCTGATCGCCGACGAGCCGACCACGGCGCTGGATGTCACCATTCAGGCCCAGATCCTCGAACTGCTGCTCAAGCTGCAGGAGGAGAAGGGCATGGCGCTGATCCTGATCACCCACGACATGGGCGTGGTCGCCGAGACCGCCAAGCAGGTGATCGTGCAGTACGCCGGGCGCCAGGTGGAGCAGCAGGAGGTGAAGTCGCTGTTCGCCCATCCGCGCCACCCCTACACCGAGGCGCTGCTCTCGGCGCTGCCGGAGCGCGCTGCGGGGCAGACGCGGCTGCCGACCATCCCCGGCGTGGTGCCGGGCCAGCACGACCGCCCCACGGGCTGCCTGTTCAACCCGCGCTGTCGTTACGCCACCGACCACTGCCGCGAGGTGGAGCCGGTGGCGGCGCCGGATGACCCGGCGCGCACGCTGTGCCACTACCCGCTCGGGCGGCCGGATGCCGAGGCATCAGCAGGGCCAGCATCCGAACCTTCCCCCGGCGTCTCGCCCGAGACGTCTTCCCCGTCGCGACCGGAGGTGCGTCCATGAGCCGTGAAGCGGTACTGCGCGCGCGTCATCTGACGCGCTACTACGAGATCAAGGGCGGGCCCTTCTCCAGGCCGGCCACGGTCAAGGCGCTCAACGAGGCCTCGTTCGAGCTGTTCGCCGGGCAGACGCTGGCGGTGGTCGGCGAGTCGGGCTGCGGCAAGTCGACCCTGGCGCGGGTGCTGACGATGATCGAGCCGCCCACCAGCGGCGAGCTGACCATCAACGGCCAGGCGGTGGCGCTCAAGCCGGGCCAGCGCCCGCCGGCGGCGCTGCGCCGCGAGGTCCAGATCATCTTCCAGACCCTTATGGCTCGCTCAACCCGCGCAAGACCGTGGCGACCATGCTGGAGGAGCCGCTCAAGCTCAACCGCCGTGAGATGAGCGCCAGTGCGGCGCACGGCGGCGCTGGAGATGATCGAGAAGGTGGGCCTGCGGCCCGAGCACGCCGACCGCTACCCGCACATGTTCTCCGGCGGCCAGCGTCAGCGTATCGCGATCGCCCGGGCGCTGATGTCAACCCCAAGATTCTGGTGCTCGACGAACCGGTCTCGGCGCTGGATCTGTCGATCCAGGCCCAGGTACTCAACCTGCTGGCGGATCTGCAGGAGGAGTTCGGGCTGGCCTACGTGTTCATCTCCCACGATCTCTCGGTGGTGCGGCGCATCGCCGACGACGTCATCGTGATGTACTTCGGCCAGCCGGTGGAGACGGGGCCGGCGGAGACGGTGTTCAGCCAGCCGCGCCACCCCTACACCCAGGCGCTGTTCTCGGCCACGCCGGTGGCCGACCCCAACCGGCGCCGCGAGCGAGTACGGCTCAAGGGCGAGCCGCCGTCACCGCTGTCGCCGCCGCCGGGCTGTCCGTTCGCCCCGCGCTGCCATCGCGCCACCGAGGCCTGCACCCGCACCGACCCGCCGCTGGAGCCGGTGGACGATGCGGTCAGCGTGGCCTGTATCCACGTCGAGACCAGAGCCAGCCAGGCGGGCGTCCTGATCTTGGCGGAGCGATAACGGGTCAGGCAACGCTCGACTGCGCCGCCGACGTGTCGGCAGCGAGGCGCGCCCGCCGTGCCAGACGCTGCTCCTCGACGTCGAACAGGTGCAGCGGGCCGTCGACCGCGAGCCGTATCTCGCTGCCTTCGCGCAGCGCCGCGGCCTCCAGTGTGGTCAGCGGCAGCCGTGCGGTGAGCGGGGCGTCGAGCCCCGGTAGGCGGCAATAGACCAGGGCATCCACCCCCAGGCGCTCGATCATCTCCAGGGTGACCGCGAACTCGCCCTGTGGGTCGAGGCGCAGGTGCTCCGGGCGTACCCCCAGGGTGGCGGTAGGCCGGAGCGCCTTGGACTCTGCGTTCGCTGTAGGCTCGGTCGCGGGCTCGCCATCGGCCTCTGTTCCGAGGGCGTCTGTTTCGAGGATCAGGCCGCCGGGCAGTCGCGCGCAGCCGTCGCTGTGGGTCACCGGCAGCAGGTTCATCGCCGGCGAGCCGATGAAGCGCGCCACGAAGCAGCTGGCGGGTGTCTCGAACAGGCTCATCGGTGTGCCGATCTGCTCGATCCGGCCATCGCGCAGCACCACCAGACGGTCGGCCAGGGTCATTGCCTCGACCTGATCGTGGGTGACGTAGAGCATGCTCGCACCCAGGCGCTGCTGCAGGCGCCGAATCTCCAGGCGCATCTGCACGCGCAGCGCGGCATCGAGATTGGAGAGCGGCTCGTCGAACAGGAACACGCGCGGCTCGCGCACGATCGCCCGACCCATCGCCACGCGCTGGCGCTGGCCGCCGGAGAGTTGGCGCGGGCGGCGTTCGAGCAGCGCCTCGATCCCCAGTAGGGCCGCGGCCTCGCGTACCCGGCGGGTGATCTCCTCGCGCGGGCGCTTCTGCAGCTTGAGCGCATAAGCCATGTTGTCGAATACGCTCATGTGCGGGTAGAGCGCGTAGTTCTGGAACACCATCGCCACCCCGCGCTGGGCCGGCTCCAACTGGTTGGCCAGCCGCCCGCCGATCTCGAGCTCGCCATCGCTGATCGTCTCGAGCCCCGCCACCATGCGCAGGAAGGTCGACTTTCCGCACCCCGAGGGGCCCACGACGACCATCAGCTCGCCGGGTTCCAGGGTCAGGTCGATACCATCGACGGCGCGCTGGCCGCCCTTGTAGGTCTTGAGGAGCTGGCGACAGGTCAGTGTGGCCATGGGTCGAGTCTCTTGGTGTTGAAGGTCACTTTTCGGCATCGGTCAGCCCACGCACGAAGAAGCGCTGCATGGCGACGATCACCACCACCGGCGGCAGCACCGTGAGCAGCGTCATCGCGGTGGCCAGTTGCCACGGTGGCAGGGTGTCGGTGGACTGCACCAGGTTCTTCAGGCTGATCACGGCGGTGGCGTGATCGGGCGAGTTGGCCGCCAGCAGCGGCCACAGATACTGGTTCCAGCCGTAGATGAACATAATCACGAACAGCGCCGCGAGGTTGGTCCGCGACAGCGGCAGCACGAAATCTTTGAGAAAGCGCAGCGGCCCGGCGCCATCCAGCCGCGCCGCCTCGAACAGCTCCGACGGCAGGCTCAGAAAACACTGGCGCAGCAGAAAGGTGGCGGTGGCCGAGGCGATCAGCGGCAGAATCATCCCCGCGTAGGTGTCGATCAGCCCGAAGCGCGCCACCACGCCGTAGGTCGGCACGATGCGCACCTCCACCGGTAGCATCAGGGTGACGAAGATCAGCCAGAAGCAGAGCGTGCGGCAGGGAAAGCGGAAGAACACGATGGCGTAGGCGGCCAGCAGCGAGATCGCGATCTTGCCCAGGGCGATACCCAGCGCCATCACCAGCGAGTTGCCGAGCAGGCGCAGCGCACTGACCCCCAGCCCGGGCATCGGCTGGGACAGTAGCTGCCAGTAGTTGGCCAGCCCCTGGTCGCCGAACCACAGCGGGGCGATGCCGCTCTGTAGATCGGCGGCACTGTGGGTGGAAGCGGTGAGCGCCAGCCACAGCGGTAGCCCGAAGATCACCACGCCAATGATCAGCAGCAATGAGTGAGGCCGTCGAGGCCGGGTCGACGATAGCGCATCAGTAGGCGACCTTGCGTTCGAGATAGCGGAACTGGATGAAGGTGAGTACCCCGACCAGCCAGCATCAGCAGTACCGACTGGGCGCTGGAACCGCCCAGGTCACGGCCCACGAAGCCATCCTCGTAGAGCTTGTAGACCAGGGTGCGGGTGGCGCCGCCGGGGCCGCCCAGGGTGGTGTTGTCGATGGTGGCGAAGGTCTCGAACAGCACGTAGACACTGTTCATCACCAGCAGGAAGAAGGCAGTCGGCGACAGCAGCGGCAGGGTGATACCGAAGAAGCGCCGGAACGGCCCGGCGCCGTCGATGGCGGCGGCCTCGAGCAGCGAGGCCGGGATCATCTGCAGCCCGGCGAGAAAGAACACGAAGTTGTAGCTCATCTGTTGCCAGATCGAGGCGATCACCACCAGCGCCAGCGCCTGGCCGGGTCGAGCTGGGCGTCCCAGTGAACGCGCCGAAGACGGCCAGGGCGTGGGTCAGCACGCCGAGCACCGGGTCGAACATGAACAGCCATAAAAGCCCCGCCACCGCCGGCGCCACGGATAGGGCCAGGTCAGCAGCACGCGATAGAGCCTGGCGCCATGGAGCACGCGGTCGGCGAGCACCGCCAGCAGCAGCGCCAGCCCATGGCGCCTGCCGCCACCAGCAGGCTGAACAGCGCGGTGACGCCGAAGGCGTGCCAGTAGCCCGGCGAGGCGAGCACGTGCTGAAAGTTGGCGAGCCCGACGAAACGCTCGCCGAGGCCGAAGGCATCCTGCACGTAGAACGCCTGACGCAGCGACTCGGCGGCGGGCCAGAAGAAGAAGATGGCAACCACCGCGAGCTGGGGCGCCAGCAGCAGCCAGGGAGTGACGGAGTGACGTTCGAAAGTGGTCATCTTGATCGGCACAGCGGGCGGCTTGCGCCGCCCGCTTTCGGGGACTCGACAGCAGAGAAGGGCATCTTAGGGAACCACTGCATAAATGCCTGCGCGAGCGAATCGCTGCGTTGCGTGGTACTCGAACACTCGCCTAACCCCATGTTATGTCTCGTGTTCTGTGTTCCATGCGCCTTGCGCTTCATCTCGCTCGTCGATTTATTCAGTGCTTCCTTAGGCGCTTAGGGTTTGGACACAAAATCAGCGCGAGCAGGCAGTTTTCGTACGCAGCCCCTAGTTCGAGACGCTGCGCTCGAACTGCTCGAGCTCCGCATTGCCACGCTTGGCGGCGTCGGTCAGCGCCTGGGCGGCGGTTTCGCTGCCGTTGAACGCCTTCTCCAGCTGCTCGGCGATGATATTACGGATCTGCGGCATGTTGCCCAGGCGCAGGCCACGGCCGTTGTCATCCGGCGTGCCCCGGGTCAGCTGGTCGATCGCCACGCTGGCGCCTGGCGTCTTGGCATAGAAGCCCTCTGCTTTCAGCTGCTGGTAGGCCGCGGTAGTGATCGGCACATAGCCGGTGAAGCTGGCCCAGTCGGCCTGTACCGACGGCGAGGAGAGGAAGTTGAGGAACTCGGCCACGCCTTTGTAGACCTTGTCCGACTGACCCTGCATGACCCACAGCGAGGCACCGCCGATGATCGAGTTGCGCGGCTGGCTCACCGCTTCGGCGTCATAGGGCAGCGGGGCGATGCCGAAGGTGAACTTGCCCTTGGCGGCTTCCTGGATGCCCGCACGCGAGGCGGAGGAGGTGGTCAGCATGGCGCAGCGACCCGACTGGAAGCGCTTGGTGCCGTTGTCGGCGCGGCCGCCATACTCGAAGGCGTGGCTCTTCTGCCACTCGGCCAGATCCTGGATATGCCCCACCGTGGCCGGCTGCTTGTCGAACACCAGGCGGGCATCGGTGCCATTGAAACCGTTGGCCTGGGTGGCGAAGGGCACATCGTTGATCGCGCTGAAGTTTTCCAACTGGGTCCAGCTCGGCCAGGCGGTGGTCAGGCCGCACTCGGCAGCGCCGCTCTCGACCAGCTTGTGGGCGTCCTTGCCGACCTCGGCCCAGGTCTTGGGCGGGGTCTCGATACCGGCCTTGGCGAAGGCGTCCTTGTTGTAATAGAGCACCGGCGTGGAGGAGTTGAACGGCATCGACAGCATATGGCCGTCGCGCGAGGTGTAGTAGCTCTTCACCGCCGGCAGGAAGGCGTCGGGATCGAACGGCGTGTCGGTGTCCTGCATCAGCTGGTAGACCGGGTAGATCGCACCCTTGGCGTTCATCATCGTCGCCGTACCGACCTCGAACACCTGGGTGATCGCCGGGGCCTGGCCGGCGCGGAAGGCGGCGATGGTCGCGGTCAGGTTATCGCTGTAGCTGCCCTTGTAGACGGGCTTGACCACATAGTCGTTCTGGGAGGCGTTGAACTCCTCGGCGATGGCGTTGACCTTCTCGCCGAGCACGCCCTCCATGGCATGCCACCAGGTGATGGTGGTGGCCGCCTGGGCCGAGGGGGATAGCGACAGCGCGGTGACAGCGACGAACGGCAGTAGAGAGGTGAGGCGCACGATGACATCTCCTGACAGGGCGTTACAGGGTGTGGTGCGTACCCTAGGACGACATGATGTCAGAAGCGTGGCATTCGGATGTCACTCGGATGACGGCGTTGTGGCTGTGCGATGACGGCAGGAGGTCAACGACGTCGGCAGGGCGCTGCAAGCACCCTGCCGTTATCACTCAGCTCGTCGCCTGGGGGGCATCCGGCGTGTGTTCGATCACCCGCTCGAAGGTGCGCAGGCGTTTGACGATCGAGAGCAGCTCGATGATGGTCGACCAGGAGTTGACCAGATACTGGAAGGAGTCGCGCACCTGGCCGAAGACGTTGAGGATCTGCTGCAGCAGGCCCAGGGTCAGTTTGCCGGCGATGATCGAGGGTGCCAGCACGATGAAGGCGAAGACCGCATCCGCCTGCAGATAGAAGATGCGCGCGATATTGAAGTAGGCGTAGTGCCAGTAGAGCCGGAAGTAGTTGCGCCGTACCGCCTGGAATAGCTCCGCGACGGTGGCCGGGCGGGCGCGCTCGGCGGCGTCCTCGCCGTAGACCAGCTCCTTGCGGTAGGCCGCCTCTACCCGCTGGTTGCGAAACTCCAGACCCGGCAGCTTGATCCCCGCCAGTGACAGAAACAGGGTGCCGAACAGCGACCAGGCGATCGCCGACCACACCAGGGCGTTGGAGACGTGCCCGATCAGCGGCAGCTCGGTGATGTTGTGTGACATCGTCACCAGCAGTGGCAGGAAGGCGATCAGCGTCAGCACCGACTTGAGCAGGCTTACGCCCAGCCCCTCCAGCGTGGTGGAAAAACGCATGGTGTCTTCCTGTACGCGCTGAGCGGCCCCCTCGACGTGGCGCAGGCGCGACCAGTGGCGCATGTAGTAGTCGTTCATCGCCCAGCGCCAGCGGAAGATGTAGTGGCTGACGAAGAACAGGTTGAACACGCCCACCGTGACCGCGACGAAGGCGATCCCGGCGAAGGCGAGCATTTCGCGGTAGAGATCGGCCGCGCTCACCGAGCTGTCACCGCCCAGGGCCTGCTGCACCATGTCCCAGAACGGCCCGTACCAGGCGTTGACCGCGACGCTGGTCTGAACCGAGAAGTAGGTCATGAACACGATCAGCGCGCTGCCGAGGATCGACCAGCGCTGCCAGCGGTGCGGGCTCGCGCGGAACCAGGCCGCAGCGAAGAGCGCGGTGCACAGCGCATAGTAGAGATAGAACCATAAAAACGACGGCGCCCAGAAGCGCGAGACGTCGATCGGCAGCTCGGCGCCGGGGGCGAGCGGGGGCAGGCCGATGGCGGCACCCCAGGCGTTGGCGGTGGTGTCCCACAGCACCAGGCACAGCAGGGACCAGACGAGTGCGCTGAGCGAGAGCAGCGCGGGTCGAGGAAAGAAGGATCGAAACACGGTGACATCCTGAGCGGCGAAGATCGGGCCCGGGATCGTGGCCCCTCTCCATCGACCCTGCTCTGCGCGTTACGTTCCCTTACACCGGCATGCTTATCTCTCGAGGCGCCGTATGGAACGTCGGCACACGGCGGCCGCTTGCGTACAGCGCCTCGGGGTTTGCGGCGACACGCGCCAGCGCAAACGCGTCTCAGGTGATGTCGACCTGATAGCGGAAAGTCTCGGCATTGCCCAGGGTGCGGCGAAACTCCAGCGGCGTGCCGTCGTAACCCAGCGCCAGACGCTCGATGTTCACCACCGGTGCTCCCTGGGCGATCTCCAGCGCCTCGGCGGTGCGGGCATCGGCCGTCTCCACGGTGAGCGTCTCGCGCGCCGAGGCCACCAACTGGCCGCACTGGGTCTCGTAGAAGGGGTAGAGCAGGTTCTCGAACGCTTCCGGATCCACCGACATCAGCCCGGCGAAGCGCGCTGCTGGCAGCCAGATCTCCTCCCGCGAGACATTGCTGTCGCCGATCTGGCGCAGCCGTTCGAGCTTGATCACCTCGCTCCCCGGGGGGAGCTCCAGCACCTGGGCCACGCTCTCCGGGGCTTGGGTGCGCGTTCGGCTCAGAATCCGGCTGGTGGGCACCTGACGTTCGCCGAGCGCATCCACCTGGCGGAAGAATCGGAACAGTGAGCCCTGGAAGTTGGGGCGACGAATGAAGGTGCCGCGCCCCTGGCTACGCTCCATCAGCCCGTCCTGGACCAGGGTGTCCACGGCCTTGCGCAGGGTGCCCACCGCGACACCGTACTGCTTGGTCAGCTCCGCTTCGGTGGGGATGGCGATGCCGGGGGCCCACTCCCCGGAGGCGATGCGCGAGAGCATATCGTCGCGCAGGCGTTGATAGAGCGGCAGACGTTCATCGGTCTGCAGGCTCGACGTTCTCATCACGATAGGTTCCCTGCCTGTTATTGCTTTCAATGTATCACCTTTAGTCGTAGGTAAAGAAAACTGCGACTAAAAGCGTGTATGCTGCCGATTGCTCTATTCATATAGATGAATAAATGAGTTGATGCGATCAGGATACGGCCGATTGCACAGGCTTATATCATGTGATTCAAGGATTCTATGATGCATTCTACTGCTAAAGTCGTAACGGGCGTGGATACACACGCTCACATCTTCCAGCGCGATCTGCCGCTGGTGGAGGGCCGGCGCTACAGCCCGGACTACGACGCCAGGGTGGAAACGTATCTGGCCCACCTGGACCGCTGCGGCCTGTCTCACGGTGTCCTGGTGCAGCCCAGCTTTCTCGGTACCGACAACGAGTATCTGGTGGCGGCGCTGCGCCGCTATCCCGAGCGGCTGCGCGGCACCGCGGTGGTCGAACCGACGATCTCTGCGGCGGCACTGGATGCGCTCGATGCCGCCGGGGTGGTCTGCGTGCGTCTCAACCTGATCGGCAAGGCGCTCGACGACTACGCCGGGGCGCCGTGGCAGCGCTTCTTCACCGAGCTGGCCCGACGCCGCTGGTCGGTAGAGATTCAGCGCGGGATGGAAGATCTCGACGCCGTTGTGGCGCCGATCCTGGGCGCCGGCTGCGACGTGGTGATCGATCACTTCGGCCTGCCTGGCGGGGAGATCGATCCGGTGAATCCGGCGCATCGCGCACTGCTGTCACGGCTGGCGCACCAGCCGTTGTGGGTCAAGCTCTCGGCTACCTACCGCAGCCGTTCGAGCCTAGACCAGGCGCGGCGTTCCATCGAGCGCCTGCGCGACGCCTACGGCCACAGCGAGAACCTGCTGTGGGGCAGCGACTGGCCGCATACCCGCTTCGAGGCGGACACCGACTACGACGCCCAGTTCGCGCTGCTGGAAAAGCTGCTGCCCGACCCGCAAGAGCGCCGCCAGGTGCTGGTCGACAACCCGGCGCGGCTGTTTCGGATCGCGCTGGCGGGCGACACCTGAGCGCGCACCGGCACAGCGACGACAACCACACCATAACGGGTATCGGAGACGCCGGTACCGGGATCACGCACGAGGGGAACTGACATGATGAGTCTGCTGGTGGTGGGGGCGATCGTCGTCTCCATCGTTCTCGGCTACCGCTTCAAGCTCAATATCGGGCTGTTCGCGATCGCCTTTGCCTACCTGATCGGCTGCTTCGGCATGGGCATGAGCCCCAAGGAGGTGATCGCCACCTGGCCGCTGAAGATCTTCTTCATCATCTTCTCGGTCTGCCTGTTCTACAGTTTCGCCATCGTCAATGGCACGCTGGAGAAACTTGCCGAGCATCTGATGTACCGCTGCCGCAACGTGCCCAGCCTGATGCCGTTCGCGATCTTCCTCGCCGCCACGGTGATCTCCGGGCTCGGCGCTGGCTATTACACCGTGCTGGCGTTCATGGCGCCGATCACCCTGCTGCTGTGCAACCGCACGGGGCTTAGCCTGATCGTGGGCGGCATGGCGGTGAACTACGGCGCGCTGGCCGGGGCCAACTTCGTCTCCAGCCAGAGCGGGATCATCTTCCGTACCCTGATGACCAGCTCCGGTGTCTCCGACAACCAGGCCTTCATCAATGCCCGCTGGGTATCTTCGCCAGCACCCTGATCGTGCCGGTAGTGGTGCTCGCCGGGCTGATCGTGGTCGGGCGCCGGCGCGGCAGCGCAGTAGCCTCGCTGGAACATGTCGAGCGCCCCGGACCGCTCAACCGCGAGCAGAAGACCACCCTGACGCTGACCCTGATCATGATGGCTACGGTGCTGCTGCCGCCGATCGCCAGCCTGCTGCTGCCAGACAACGCCGCGGTCGCTTTCGTCAACGCCAAGGTCGATATCGGCCTGATCGCCAGCGTGTTCTCGGTGATCGCGCTGCTGCTCAAGCTGGGCGACGAGCGCCAGGCGATCGCCTCGCTGCCGTGGGGCACCATCATCATGATCTGCGGGGTCGGCATGCTGATCTCGGTGGCGATCAAGGCCGGCACCATCGATCTGCTGGGGTCGTGGATCGGCACCAACATCCCGCCGGCACTGATCCCGGTCGCCTTCGGCGTGGCGGCGGCGTTGATGTCGCTGTTCGCCAGCACGCTGGGCGTGGTCACCCCGGCGCTGTTCCCGCTGGTGCTGCCGATCGCCAACACCCTGGCCATCGATCCGATGATCATCTTCATCGCCATCGTGGTCGGCGCCCAGGCCACCTCGATCTCGCCGTTCTCCTCCGGCGGCAGCCTGATCCTCGGCTCCTGCCCCGACGACCGTGCCCGCGCCGGCCTGCTGCCGAAGCTGTGTTCCGTGCCGCACCGCTGGGCTTCGTCGCGGCGATGGTGTTCAACCTGTTGCTGACCTTCGTCTTCTAGGCACCGTCTGCGGGGTCGAAGCGTGCGCTACGCCAAGGGCGGCATCGAGGATGCCGCCCTTGGTGTTTCTGTATCTCTGTGTCTCTGCGGCGCCGTATCCGTGTTCGCGGCGAGCGAATCGACGTCGGGTGCCAGGGTAGACGCCGAGCAGCGCCCGATGCGCGCTACACTGCGCTATCGCATCGCGCTGGCCGGCGGGCGTGAACGGCCGGCCCTCAGGATGTCATCAACCATCAGGAGCCTGCCTTGAGCCCGTCAGCTGTCTCTGCCACAGACACCGCTTTTACCGACGCTTCTGTCACCGGCGCCTCTGCCACTGACCTGTTTTCCCGGACCTATGCCGCCACGCTGGCGACACTCGCCGCCGAGTTTGACGGTGAGGGCTTAGAGACCTGGACCTTCGACGACCAGGCGACACGGCGCCAGGCCGAGGCGGCGCTGGCCAAGCGCGGTATCGCGGCGCGCTGCCGCTCGGCTTACAAGCCGCTGCTGTGCGCCTTCCGCGAGGAGATCGAGACCCGCGATCTCCTCGCCTGCGAGGTCATCTATCCGCGCCACCCCCAGGCCAGCGAGCAGCGCTTTCGCCTGGAGAGCTACCCCCTCGCCGCCTGCTATCCACAGGTGGCGTTTCGCTTCGTCGCCGGGGCGTGCCGGGCGGCGCTGCCGGTCTACCGGCTGCGTCTGCGCTATGCCGATGGGCGTGAGCGCGAGTGCGAGGTGCTGGCGCCCAATCGCGTGCATGCCGACTTCACCGGCGAGCCGGCGCTCTCGCCCTGCGGCTGGTGCCGCGAGGGTGGGGCAGTGGGGAAGGCGACAGCGGAAACGACAGTTGGGACGCTGAGCGAGGGCCGGGCGCTGTGGACCGCCTTCGAGGCGCTCTATCACGACAGCGTGAGCGCGATCCGCGACGCCGACTGGGGCGAGGAGCCCTATTTCGCGCGGCTCGAGATCGCGGTGACGCTGCCGGTGGACGACGAGCCGCTGGCTTACGACGACGAGGTGCTGTCGCTGCGCGAGGCGCTCCACGAGGAGCTCTACTTCTCGCTGCTGGAGGTCTTTCAGCGTCGCAGCGGCCGCCCGCCGGGGGACCGCCATCTGCAGCCGGGCCAGATCGTGCCCCAGGTGCGTCGCGGCGAGACGCTCAGCGTGCGGGTGCGGGCCGTCGCCCACGCCGCATTACCGCAGGCCACACTTCCGGCCATACCCGCGGGCGACTGGCAGGCCCAGCTCTCGGCGCCCCAGGGGCCGCTAGCGCCGGCGGTGATCGCGGCCGCGCTGACGGCGCTGCCCGGCAGCCGTTTCCAGGCGCGCTCGGTCGCCGGGCGCACGCTGAGCGGGTGCTATATCGCCGGTCGCGACCGCGCGGTGATGATCTCCGCCGGCCAGCACGCCAACGAGACCTCATCGCCGGCCGGCTCGCTGCAGGCGGCGTTCACGCTGGCGCCTCGGCCCGGCGCCCACTTCACCCTGTGCCCGCTGGAGAACCCGGACGGCTATGCGCTGCACCAGCAGTTGATCGCCGACAACCCAAGGCACATGCACCACGCCGCCCGCTACACCGCGCTGGGCGACGATCTGGAGTACCGCGCATCGGCGGTGTTCGAGAGTGCCATTCGCACCCAGGCCGAGCGGCTCAGCGGTGCCCAGTTGCACCTCAATCTGCACGGCTACCCGGCGCACGAGTGGACCCGGCCGCTCTCCGGCTATGTGCCGCGGGGCTTCGAGATGTGGACGATCCCCAAGGGCTTCTTTCTGATCCTGCGCTATCGCCCGGGTTGGGAGGCGGCCGCGCGCTGGCTGCTGGATGCGGTCACCCGGGCGCTGGCGGAGGAGGCGGCGCTGCAGGCGCTCAACCGGCGCCAGCTGGCGCAGTTCAACGCCCACGCCGGCGACGATGGCTTCGAGCGGATCAACGGCTTTCCCTGCTGGTTAGCGGTCGACGAGCGCCACCGGGTGCCGCTGACACTGATCACCGAATATCCCGACGAGACCATCTACGCCGACGCCTTCCAGGCCGCCGCCGCGGCCCAGCGGGCCACGGTGCTGGCGGCCTATGAGGCCTTTCAGCGCCTGCCGGCGGCGCTCCTCGAACCGGACCCGACGTGAGTGGCCGGGATACCTCCGGGGCCGGTCTGGTGCCGATCGGCCGATGAGGTGCCTCAACCGTTCAGCGCGGCGGGCATGGGGGCCAGCTCGCCGCTGATGCGCTCGTAGAGGCGCGCCAGTTGCAGCAGCCCCCAGTCGTCGCGCGGGGCGCCGATCAGTTGCAGCCCCATTGGCAGGCCCTGGGCATCGACGCCGGCGGGCACGCTGATCGCGGGCAGACCCGCCAGCGAGGCGGGCACCACCACCTCCATCCAGCGGTGGTAGGTGTCCATGCTGCGGCCGTCGATCGTCTCGGGCCAGGGCGTCTCGATGGCGAACGGGAATACCTGGGCGCTGGGCATGGCGACGTAGTCGACCTGTTCGAAGAGCGCGCACCAGGCGCGATAGAGCTCGCTGCGGCGCACATTGGCGTCATGAATGTCCTGGGCCGAGAGCGTAAGCCCGCGGGCGACTTCCCACTGCGCCTCCGGCTTGAGCTGGCGGCGGCTGTCGGGGTCGGCGTAGTACCCGCCGAGGCTGCCGCATACCGCCCAGTGGCGCAGGGTGGTCCAACTTTGCCACTGGGCCTCGGCCGAGTAGGGCAGGGCCGCCGGATCGATTCGGCAGCCGCCCGCTTCCAGCCGCTGCAGCGCGGCTTCGCACAGCGTGAGCACCCCCGGTTCCAGCGCCAGATGCCCCGACCAGTCCCCCAGCCAGGCGATACGCAGGCCGTCACCATCGCGCTCGAGCGCCGCGGCCGGGTCTTGCCCGGCAGGCAGCAGTGCTTCGCCCAGCGATAGCGGCGCGCGGCGGTCGTAGCCGGCCTGCACGGCGAGCAGGCGGGCCACGTCCTCGACGCTGCGGCCCATGGGGCCATTGGTGGCGAGCTGCTGGCCGAACGCCCCGGCGCCGCGCCGGGGACGCGTCCGAAGGAGGGGCGCAGGCCGATCACCTGATTGAAGGCGGCGGGGTTGCGCAGCGAGCCCATCATGTCGCTGCCGTCGGCCACCGGCAGCAGGCGCATGGCCAGCGCGGCGGCGGCACCGCCGCTGGAGCCGCCGGCGGTGCGGGTCGGGGCATGGGCGTTGCGGGTGGCACCGAACACCGGATTGTAGGTGTGCGAGCCGAGCCCGAACTCCGGGGTGTTGCTCTTGCCGATCACGATGGCCCCGGCAGCGCGCATGCGTGCGACCATCAGGCTGTCGGCCTCGGCGCGATGATCGCGGCACAGCGGCGAGCCCTGCACGGTGGGCAGCCCCTGCACGTCGGAGAGATCCTTGATCGCCTGGGGGATGCCGTGCAGCCAGCCGCGCGAGCGCCCGGCGGCGAGCTCGCGATCGGCCACCTCCGCCTCCGCCAGCAGTGTCGCCGACGGACGCCGGGAGACGAGCGCATTGAGCGACGGGTTGGCGGCATCGATATGCGCCAGATAGGCCGCCATCACGTCGCGGCAGGATACCTCGCGGGCATGGATGTGGGCCGGGGGGCGCGCTCCAGGTGACGATCTCATCGAGCGCGTGCGCGATGGTGGGGCCGGCGTCGGTGTGGGGCATGCGCGTCTCCTCGCTGGTGGATGACGGGAAGCCGCCAGCATACCCCAGGCCGAGGATGCTCAGCCGGCGTGGAACAGTTCGCTATAGGCGCTGAGCGCCGGGGGCCGCCGAGGTGGGCGTAGAGCACGCGGGAGCCGGCGGGGAATTCGCCGCGGCGTACCTTGTCGATCATGCCGTGCATCGACTTGCCCTCGTAGACCGGATCGGTGAGCACGCCTTCGAGCCGGCCGCAGAGGCGGATCGCTTCCAGGGTGCCGTCGTTGGGCAGGCCGTACTCCGGATGGCCGAAACGGGTGTCGAGGATCACGTCATCGGCTTCGATCGGCTGGCCGAGTTCGACCAGCTCGGCGGTGTTCTGGGCAATGCGCAGGATCTGGGCGTGGGTCCGCTCCGGCTTGGCCGAGGCGTCGATGCCGATGACCTGGCGCGCCCGGCCGTCGGCGGCGAAGCCCACCACCATGCCGGCCTGGGTGCTGCCGGTTACCGAGCAGACCACGATGTAGTCGAAGGTGAAGCCCAGCTCGCGCTCCTGCTGGCGGACCTCCTCGGCGAAGCCGACGAAGCCGAGGCCGCCGTAGGGGTGTTCGGAGCAGCCGGCGGGGATCGGGTAAGGCTTGCCGCCGCGGGCGCGCACATCCTCCAGCGCGCGCTCCCAGCTGGCGCGGATGCCGATATCGAAGCCCGCCGGATCGAGGCGCACGTCGGCACCCATGATGCGCGACAGCTCGATGTTGCCGACCTTGTCGTAATGGCTGTCGTCGTAGTTGACCCAGTTCTCCTGCACCAGCACGCACTCGAGACCCAGATGCGCGGCCACCGCGGCGACCTGACGGGTCTGGTTGGACTGGATGCCGCCGATCGAGACCAGGGTGTCGTAGCCGCCCTCGAGCACTTCCGGAATCAGGTATTCGAGCTTGCGCGTCTTGTTGCCGCCGAAGGCGAGCCCGCTGTTGCAGTCTTCGCGCTTGGCGTAGAGCTCGACCTCGCCACCGAGATGCTCGCTCAAGCGCTTGAGCGGGGTGATCGGAGAGGGGCCGAAGGTAAGGGGGAGCGGGGAAAGCGGTCGAGTCGCATGGGGTCACCTGATTGTCGTTGTGATGGCAGCGGCAAGGCCGCTGGCCGCGGGAATGCAATGCTTGGGTGCTTGGCAGACAGTGCCTAAAACGCTATCAGAAGCCGGTGTGGTATGTTGCAAGTTGCGATCATTTTCCGGATTCATATGAGCAATAAGTGGCTTTTCATCATCGATAGTTGTGCTATAAATTAGTTTCGAACAATAAAATGAATCGGAGGTGTAGCCATGACGCTCTCTGACGCCGCCGAGGCGCCGCCGCTGGACCGTATCGACCGCCAGATTCTCGACGTGCTGCAGCACGACGCCTCACTCTCCAACGTGGCGCTGGCGGAGCGGGTCAATCTCAGCCCACCGGCCTGCCTGCGCCGGGTCGAGCGGCTCAAGCGCAGCGGTCTGATCAAGGAGGTGGTGTGGCGCTGCTCGACGCCGAGCGCCTGAATGCCGGCATGGTGGTGGTGATCGGCGTAGTGCTGGATCGCTCCACGCCGCAGTCGTTCGCCGACTTCGAGGCGGCGGCGCGGCATATCTCCGGCTGCATGGCGTGCCATCTGGTCACCGGCGAGTTCGACTACTTCCTGATGATCCGCACCCGCGACAGCCAGAGCTTCAATCGGCTGCACGCCGAGCAGCTCATCTATCTGCCCGGGGTGCGCCAGATCCGCTCTTTCATGGGGCTGCGCGAGGTGCTCTCGAGTACCCAGATTCCGTTGGGGCGCTGAGCCTTCCCCTGCTGAGCCGACTTTACCCCCGGAAAGGCAAGGCCTCGATCTCCATGTGGAAGCGCGGCGCCGGGTGTGGAGTGGCCGTCCAGGGGGGGCCGGTGGCTTTGGGCTAAGGTATAACAGCACTGTAGTATGATGTATGACAACATTGTGGGCATCGAGCCTGCTGGTGCTGTGCCGGCAGGCGTGTGATGTCGGCAGGGCGCTGCCGGTGTCTATCCGTGCCAGTTCTTGTGCCCGCTTGCCAGCCCTTTTGCGCTTGCCAGCCCTTAGCGAGGAATCCAGGTGAATTTTTCCAGAGACGCGCTCAAAGCCTCCATTACCGACGGTCTGCTCTCCTTCCCGGTGACCGACTTCGATGCCCACGGCCAGTTCGATGCCGAGAGCTACCGCCGGCGGCTCGCCTGGCTCAAGGATTATGACGTCTCGGCGCTGTTCGTCGCCGGGGGCACCGGGGAGTTCTTCAACCTGACGCTGGATGAGTACCGCGAGATCGTCACCATCGCAGTGGAGGTCCTGGGTGGCCACGTGCCGATCATCGCCAGTGCCGGGCAGAGCGCCGAGCTGGCCAAGGCGCATGCCAAGGCGGCGCAGGACGCGGGCGCCGACGGTATCCTGCTGATGCCCCCCTATCTCACCGAGTGCCCGCAGGCGGGCATCGTCGAGTATGCCGCCAGCGTGTGCGAGTCCACCGAGTTGGGGGTGATCTACTACAACCGCGCCAACGGCGTGCTCGATGTCGACGGCGTCAAGGCGCTGGCCGAGCGCTGCCCCAATCTGGTCGGCCTCAAGGATGGCAAGGGCGACATGCAGTCGCTCAACATCACCATCAAGACGCTGGGCGAGCGCCTGGCCTACGTCGGCGGTGTGCCCACCGCCGAGATCATCGCCGAGGCGTATCTGGCAATTGGCGTCAGCACCTACTCGTCGGCGGTGTTCAACTTCGTGCCGGCGCTGGCGGTGAAGTTCTATCAGGCGCTGCGAGGGCGACCATGACTTCGTGCGCCGGGTCACCCAGGAGTTCTTCATTCCCTTCGTCACCCTGCGCGACACCACCAAGGGCTACGCGGTGAGCCTGATCAAGGCCGGCGCCGGGCTGGTCGGCTACCCCGCAGGCGATGTGCGCGCGCCGCTGGTGATGCCTAGTGCGCAGGAGTTGGAGACGCTGAAACGGCTGATCGAGCACGCCGAGCGTCTGTGATCCTTGCGGCCGCCGCGCTGCGGTGGCCGCTGTCGTTATCTCAGCGCCGCCCATCGCCGGCGGCCGCTGCCGTTATCCCTGCGCGGCCCGCTCGGCGGCGGGCCGCACCGATCTCACTGCGAGAGTCGCCATGCCCAGCCACGCACGGACCCGTCACGCCACGCCCAGCCACGCCACACCGACCATCACCGCCATGCGGGTGATTCCGGTCGCTGCCCGTGACAGCATGCTGCTCAATATCGGCGGTGCCCACGCGCCCTGGTTCACCCGAAATCTGGTGATCCTCGAAGATAGCGCCGGCCATGTCGGCGTCGGCGAGGCGCCGGGGGCGAGACCATCCAGCGCTCGCTGGAGCAGGCCCGCGAGCGCGTGCTGGGCCAATCGCTGGGCCAGCTGCGCGGGGTGGTGGCGTCACTCCACGCACGCGGGCGCAGCGCCGATTTCGAGGACTTCGGCCGTGGCTCCTGGACCTTCGAGCTGCGCGTCAACGCGGTGGCGGCGCTGGAAGCGGCGCTGCTCGATCTGCAGGGCCAGTTTCTCGGGGTGCCGGTGGTGGATCTGCTGGGAGACGGGCGCCAGCGCGAGCAGGTCGAGGTGCTCGGCTATCTCTTCTTCATCGGCGATGGCCATGCCACGCCGCTCGACTACCGGCGCGGCAGCGCGCGTTCCGGCGGCGGTCCGGAGCACGACTGGTATCGCCTGCGCGACCAAGCCGCGATGACGCCGCAGGCGATCGTCGAGCAGGCCCAGGCCGCGCACGACCGCTACGGATTCAGGGACTTCAAGCTCAAGGGCGGCGTGCTGCCGGGGGCGCAGGAGATCGAGGCGGTCAGCGCGCTGCATGCGGCCTTCCCCGAGGCGCGCACCACGCTCGACCCCAATGGCGCCTGGTCCCTTGACGAGGCGATCCGGCTGTGCCGCGACCTGCATGGCGTGCTCGCCTATGCCGGGACCCCTGCGGCGCCGAGCAGGGCTTCTCGGGGCGCGAGATCCTGGCCGAGTTCCGCCACGCCACCGGGCTACCGGTGGCCACCAACATGGTCGCCACCAACTGGCGCGAGATGGCCCATGCGCTGATGCTGCGCGCGGTGGACATTCCACTTGCCGATCCGCACTTCTGGACGCTCTCCGGCGCCGTGCGCGTCTCCCAGCTGTGTCAGGATCACGGCATGACCTGGGGCTCGCACTCCAACAACCATTTCGATGTCTCGCTGGCGATGTTCGCGCATGTCGGCGCCGCCGCGGTGGGGCGGGTCACGGCGCTCGATACCCACTGGATCTGGCAGGAGGGCGATGCGCGCCTGACCCGCGAGTCGCCGAGCATCGTCGACGGCCGGGTGACGGTCACCGACGCCCCGGGCCTGGGCATCGAGCTCGATATGGCCGCGGTCGAGCGCGCCCACGCCGACTATCGGCGCCTGCCCGCCGGGGGCCGCGACGACGCCATGGCGATGCAGTACCTGATCGACGGCTGGCGCTTCGATCCCAAGCGCCCGGCGCTGGTACGCTGAGGAGAGGCCTCGCCGTCGATTTCTAGATTTTAGGTTTTAACCTTTAGCTCTTGAAAATTAGCTCTTGACCGTTAGTTCTTAGCCTTTAGTCATTAATCCTTAGTCGTATGCGGCACTCTCTCGGCGGCCAGGCTGCTAGGCTCTCGAAGTTCCGTTGCGATCCTCGACGTCAGGGCGCGTACGAAAAAGCTGCCACCAGGGCGGTTTTCGTAGGCGGCCTGGCGCGGCTGATCCGGCCGCGGCCGGCAGCCAATGCACGACCATTCCCACTTCAGGAGGCAAGATGAATCTGACAGGTGACATGCTGATCGGCCAGCAGGCCGTCACAGGCAGCCGCGATGCCATCCACGCGATCAACCCGGCCACCAACGAGCGTCTCGAGCCGGCCTACGCGGGTGGCACCCAGGCGGAAGTCGAGCGGGCCTGCGAGCTGGCCTGGACGGCCTTCGACCTCTATCGCGAAACCTCGCTGGAGACTCGCGCCAAGTTTCTGGAAACCATCGCCGAGCAGATCGAGGCGCTGGGCGACACCTTGATCGAGCGTGCGGTGGCCGAGTCCGGCCTGCCCCAGGCGCGTATCCAGGGCGAGCGCGGGCGCACCTGCGGCCAGCTGCGCCTGTTCGCCCGCGTGGTGCGCGACGGTGAGTGGCTCGACGTGCGCGTCGACCCCGTTGCCCGAGCGCCAGCCGCTGCCGCGGGTCGACCTGCGCCAGCGCCAGATCGGGCTCGGCCCGGTGGTGGTGTTCGGTGCCAGCAACTTCCCGCTCGCCTTCTCGGTGGCGGGCGGCGATACCGCCTCGGCGCTGGCCGCCGGCTGCCCGGTGATCGTCAAGGCGCACTCCGCCCACCCCGGCACCAGCGAGCTGGTCGGCCGCGCGATCCAGGCTGCGGTGAAGCAGTGCGGGCTGCCGGAGGGCGTGTTCTCGCTGCTGTTCGGCTCCGGGCGCGAAGTGGGGCAGGCGCTGGTCACCGACCCGCGGGTCAAGGCCGCCGGCTTCACCGGCTCGCGCAGCGGCGGTCTGGCGCTGTGGAAGGCGGCGCAGTCGCGCCCCGAGCCGATTCCGTTCTATGCCGAGATGAGCTCGATCAATCCGGTGTTCCCGCTGCCGGCGGCACTGGCGGCGCGCGGCAAGGAGATGGGCGAAGCGTTCGTCGCCTCGCTCAACATGGGCGCGGGGCAGTTCTGCACCAACCCCGGCCTGGTGATCGCGGTCAAGGGTCAGGCGCTCGACGCCTTCGTCGCCGCGGCCGGTGAGGCGGTCAAGGCCAGCGGTAGCCAGACCATGCTGACCCCGGGCATCTTCGAAGCCTACGAAAGCGGCGTCAAAGGCATCGCCGACAGTGGCAAGGCGCGGGAGATCGCGCGAGGCAGCAAGGGCGACGGCCCCAACCAGTGCCAGACCGGCTTGTTCGTGACCGCGGCCCAGGACTTCCTCGACGACGAGGCGCTGCAGGCCGAGGTGTTCGGCTCCACCTCGCTGGTGGTGGAGTGCGCCGATGCCGCCGAACTCAAGCGGGTCACCGAGCATCTGGAAGGCCAGCTGACGATCACCCTGCAGATGGACGATGCCGATCTCGACGCTGCGCGTGAGCTGCTGCCGACGCTCGAACGCAAGGCGGGGCGCATTCTGGTCAACGGCTGGCCCACCGGGGTCGAGGTGTGTGACGCCATGGTTCACGGGGGCCCCTTCCCGGCGACCTCGGACGCGCGCACCACCTCGGTGGGCACGGCGGCCATTCACCGCTTCCTGCGCCCGGTCTGCTATCAGAACCTGCCCGACGCGCTGCTGCCGGAAGCGCTCAAGCAGGACAACCCGCTGGCGCTCAAGCGTCTGGTCGACGGCAAGCGCGAGAGCTGAACGCCGGCCCCGACGCCAACCGGGTCATGACCGATCGAGCCGCCTCCTCTCCGGGGGCGGCTTTTTCGTGGCTGCTTCGTGGCTGCACGGGTCGCCCACGGGCGGCGAGCGGTCGCTTGCCGCGGGCGATGCCTCAGCGTACGCGTGGCAGACTGCTGACTGAGTACCGCATTCCCCTACGCCTACCCGGCTCTGTCGCGGCGCCGCGTGTAGGCATTTTCAGACAAAGCGTAGCGTCGAGGAGTACCGCATGAGCCCAGAATCCCGCCCCCCATTGCCCCCGTTCGACCGCGACAGCGCGATCCTCAAGGTGCGTCTGGCCGAAGATGGCTGGAACAGCCGTGACCCTGACAAGGTGGCGCTTGCCTATACCGCCGACACCCGCTGGCGCAACCGCGCCGAGTTCATCCACGGGCGAGACGAGGCGCGCGCTTTCCTCGCGCGCAAGTGGGCGCGCGAGCTCGATTACCGCCTGATCAAGGAGCTGTGGGCCTTCGATGGCGAGCGCATCGCGGTGCGCTATGCCTATGAGTGGCACGATGACTCCGGCAACTGGTTCCGCTCCTACGGCAACGAGAACTGGCGCTTCGACGCCAACGGGCTGATGGCCGAGCGCCACGCCAGTCTCAACGATCTGCCGATCCGTGCCGACGAGCGGCTGTTTCACTGGCCGCTGGGGCGACGGCCCGACGATCACCCGGGGTTGTCCGCGCTGGGGCTGTGAGGCCTGTCCGCGGGCTGAGTGAGATCGAGCCCCAGCCTGGCTGGGGCTGAGACACCGAATCCATCGTTTGTGGTAATGCGCCGCCGCCGCGCATGCTGGGACTCCCCTGCCGTCGCAGGGGCGACGACCACGCAACGCTGCCGGGGGACCCATGACACGACCCAATATTCTGGTGCTGATGGCGGATCAGCTGAACGGTACCCTGTTCGAGAACGGGCCGGCCGACTTCCTGCATGCGCCGAATCTCAAGGCGCTCGCCAAGCGCGCGGTCAACTTCAACCGCGCCTACACCCCCAGCTATCTTTGCGCGCCGGGGCGCGCGGCTTTCATGTCCGGCCAGCTGCCGTCGCGCACCGGGGTCTACGACAACGCCGCGGAGTTTCGCTCCGCCGTGCCGACCTGGGCCCACCATCTGCGCCGGGCCGGCTACTCCACCTGTCTCTCGGGCAAGATGCACTTCGTCGGCCCGGATCAGCTCCACGGCTTCGAGACGCGCCTGACCACCGACGTCTATCCGGCGGATTTCGGCTGGACGCCGGATTACCGCAAGCCGGGCGAGCGCATCGACTGGTGGTACCACAACCTGGGCTCGGTGACCGGCGCCGGGGTGGCAGAAATCTCCAACCAGATGGAGTACGACGACGAGGTCGCCTTCCACGCCGAGCAGAAACTGTTCGACCTCTCGCGGGGCCAGGACTCGCGGCCCTGGGCGCTGTGCGTGAGCTTCACCCACCCCCACGATCCTTACGTGGCGCGGCGCCAGTACTGGGATCTGTACGCGGACTGCGAACAGCTCGACCCGGCCGAGGGCGCGCTGGCCTTCGAGGATCTCGACCCGCACTCCCAGCGCGTGTTCATTGCCAACGATTACGAGCAGTTCGATATCCAGCCCGAGCACGTGCGCCGGGCGCGGCGCGGCTACTTCGCCAATATCTCCTATATCGACGACAAGATCGGCGGCATTCTCGACGTGCTCGAGCGCACTCGCATGGCCGAGAACACCATCATCGTGGTCTGCTCCGATCACGGCGACATGCTGGGCGAGAAGGGGCTGTGGTTCAAAATGAGCCCGTTCGACGGCTCCTCGCGGGTACCGCTGATGATCGCCGCACCGGGGTTGGCACCGGCCAGCGTCGACACGCCGGTCTCGACTATCGACATCAACGCCACCCTGGCCGATCTGGTCGGCATCGATCTCTCCGAGGTGGCCCCCTGGACCGATGGCCAGTCGCTGCTGCCGCTGGCGCGCGGCGGCACGCGCGAGGCGCCGGTGTATATGGAGTACGCCGCCGAAGGGAGCTATGCACCGCTGGTGACGATTCGTCAGGGACGCTGGAAGTTCAATCACTGCGAGCTCGATCCGCCGCAGCTGTTCGATCTCGAGGCGGACCCGCGCGAGTGCCACAACCTGGCCACGGACCCGGCCCACGCCGAGACGCTGGCAGCGTTTCAGGCCCAGATGCGCGAGCGCTGGGACATGCAGCGCTTCGATGCCGAGGTGCGCGAGAGCCAGGCCCAGCGGCTGGTGGTCTACGAGGCGCTGCGCAACGGCCACTACTACCCCTGGGATCATCAGCCGCTGCAGGACGCCTCGCAGCGCTACATGCGCAACCACATGGATCTCAACGTGCTCGAGGAGGCGCAACGCTTCCCGCGAGGGGAGTGAGCGCAGGCGCCTGAGCGGGTGGCACGCCGGCGCGGTGTGATCGGGCGCGCCCGGTGTCATCAGCTGATGGTGGATCGCCGCGGCGGCGGGCGCGTACAATGCGCCCGCGCCGGCCACATCCGCCCGGGCGCTTCATTCACGCCGTCCCCCCGAGTACCTACCTTTGCTCTCTACCGCCAACATCACCATGCAGTTCGGCCCCAAGCCGCTGTTCGAAAACGTCTCGGTCAAGTTCGGCCAGGGCAATCGCTACGGCCTGATCGGCGCCAACGGCTGCGGCAAGTCGACCTTCATGAAGATCCTCGGCGGCGACCTGGAGCCGAGCGCCGGGCAGGTCATGAAAGATGCCACCACGCGGTTGGGCAAGCTGCGCCAGGATCAGTTCGCGTTCGAGAACGAACGGGTGATCGACACCGTGATCATGGGCAACCAGGAGCTGTGGCAGGTCAGCGCCGAGCGTGAGCGGATCTACGCACAGGCCGAAATGTCCGAGGAAGATGGCATGCAGGTGGCCGATCTCGAGGTGCGCTTCGCCGAGCTCGACGGCTACACCGCCGAGGCGCGTGCCGGCGAGCTGCTGCTGGGGCTGGGCATTCCGCTGGCACAGCACACCCAGCCGATGAGCGTGGTCGCTCCGGGCTGGAAACTGCGCGTGCTGCTGGCCCAGGCGCTGTTCTCCGATCCTGACGTGCTGCTGCTCGACGAGCCCACCAACCACCTGGACATCAACACCATCCGCTGGCTCGAGGGCATGCTGCGGCGCGCAGCTCGACCATGATCATCATCTCCCACGACCGCCACTTCCTGAACAGCGTCTGCACCCATATGGCAGACCTGGACTACGGCGAGCTGCGGCTGTTCCCCGGCAACTACGACGAGTACATGACCGCGGCGACCCAGGCGCGCGAGCGTCTGCACGCCGAGAACGCCAAGAAGAAGGCCGAGATCGCCGAGCTGCAGCAGTTCGTCAGCCGCTTCTCGGCCAATGCGTCCAAGGCCAAGCAGGCGACCTCGCGTCAGCGCAAGATCGACAAGATCCAGCTCGAGGAGGTCAAGCCCTCCTCGCGGGTGAGCCCGTTCATTCGCTTCGATCAGAACAAGAAGATCCATCGCCACGCGCTCAATGTCGAAAAGCTGACCAAGGCGTGGGGCGACAACGTGCTGTTCGAGCGCTTCGGGCTGCAGGTCGAGGCCGGCGAGCGTATCGCCATCATCGGCCCCAACGGTATCGGCAAGACCACCCTGCTCAACTGCCTGGTGGGGGCGATGACGCCGGACGCCGGCGAGGTGAAGTGGACCGATGCCGCGGAACTCGGCTACTTCGCCCAGGATCACGCCGCTGACTTCGAGGGTGGCGAGACGCTGTTCGAGTGGATGCGCCAGTGGACCACCGAAGGCGAGCAGACCGTGCGCGGCGCGCTGGGTCGCATGCTGTTTTCCAACGACGACATCGGCAAGTCGGTGAAGGTGATCTCCGGCGGCGAGCAGGGGCGCATGCTGTTCGGCAAGCTGACCCTGTTAAAGCCCAACGTGCTGGTGATGGACGAGCCCACCAACCACCTCGACATGGAGTCGATCGAGGCGCTCAACCTGGCGCTGGAGAACTACCCCGGCACGCTGATCTTCGTCAGTCACGACCGCGAGTTCGTCGGCTCGCTGGCGACCCGCATCATCGAAATGAAAGAGGATGGCATCGTCGATTTCAGCGGCAGCTATGACGACTATCTGCGCAGTCAGGGTGTCTACGGCTAGACACCACCGCTCCGTGGCCGGGGATGGACTACGCTGAACCCTAGCGAGTCCATTCCCGTGAAGGAGCGTCCCCCATGACCGCCAACGCCAACCAGACGATCGACCCGGTCAAGACCGCCCTGGTACTGATCGAATTCCAGAACGACTTCACCACGCCCGGTGGCGTACTCCACGAGGCCGTCAAAGCCGTCATGGCGCGCGAGGACATGCTTGCCAAGACCCAGCGTCTCGTTGCCACGGCACGCGCGGCGGGGGGCAGTGTGATGCACGCGCCGATCCACTTCGCGCCCGGTTATGGCGAGATCACCGCCCAGCCCTACGGCATCCTCGCGGGTGTCGTCGACGGCAACGCCTTCGTCAAGGGCGAGTGGGGCGCGGAGATCTGCGACACGCTGACGCCGCAGGCCGGTGACATCGTCATCGAGGGCAAGCGCGGGCTGGATACCTTTGCCTCGACCAATCTCGATTTCATCCTGCGCAGCAAGGGAATCGAGACCCTCGTCCTGGCCGGATTCCTGACCAATTGCTGCGTCGAATCCACGATGCGCTCGGGCTACGAGAAGGGCTTCGAGGTGCTGACGCTGACCGACGGTGTCGCCGCGACCATGAGGGCCGAGCACGATGCCGCGATCCGCTACGACTACCCGATGTTCTCCAAGCCGATGACGATCGCCGAGTTCACCGCACGGCTGCCGGCAACCGCCTAGGCATTAAACGCTTCCGTACGGGGATAAAAATGGCGTCGCACGGGTCTATCTGAAAGCCGGCGATGGCGTATCGCTGCCATCACCGGCCAGACAAGGATCGCCGGCAGGCTGTCATGCCGGCCAGGCCCGCACAGGGCGAGACTCGACGAAGGAGCGACGAGCGATGGTGTCACGGAGCACAGCCGTATCGGCAGTGATGGGGCCTGGCTGATGGCCTCGGCGGCCACGGCGCTGGCCTTGCCCAGCAGCTTTCCCACCGGCACGACCTACTATGATCCCGAACGCGCCTACAACGGTTTCGTGCTGTTTCCCGGCGGCGACCGCCAGACCCACCTGATCGACATGAACGGCAACGAAGTGCACCGCTGGGATTACGAGAGCTTCCCGCCGGTGCCGCTCTCCGCTGCGCAGGCCGGCGGCGAGAAAGGGCATCTGCTGGTGCAGCTGGCACGGGTCGACAAGCTCCCCGAGCACGCCAGCCCCGGCAATGGTCTCACCAACGCCGCCGTGGCCGAGGTGAATTGGGACGGCGATGTTGAGTGGCGGTGGGGCAGCCAGCAGCATCCGGTCTACCAGCATCACGACATGCGCCGGCTGCCCAACGGCAACAATCTGGTGATGACCGCCGGAATGCGCGAACTCAACGGTTTCGATTATCCGATCATCGATAACGCCGTCGAGGAGGTCGATCCGTCCGGCCGGGTGGTCTGGACGTGGCAGGCCGGCGATCATCTCGACCAGATGGGCTTTTCCGATGCCGGCCTGCGTGCGCTCAAGGATTCCGAGGACCCCGACTTCCTGCATATGAACACGGCGGTACCGCTGGGGCCCAATCGCTGGTACGACGCTGGTGACGAGCGCTTCGCGCCGGACAATATCCTGGTCAACTCGCGCAACGCCAACGTCATGTTCATCGTCAACCGGCAGAGCGGCGAGATCGTCTGGCGTATCGGTCCCGACCTGCCGGCGCTGAAGCTCAATGGCAAGCTCGGCCGCTCCGTGGATCAGACCGTGGGGGCCCACGATGTCCATCTCATCCCCGAGGGCCTACCGGGGGCCGGCAATCTGTTGATCTTCGACAACCAGGGCAATGCCGGCTTCCCGCCGTCGAAGCAGGGTTTTTCTCCTCCTCCCGGGTGATCGAGGTGAATCCGAGCAGCGGCAAGATCGTGTGGCAGTACACCGGCAGTATGTCGGGTGTTTCGCCCTATACCTTCTACAGCTCGTTCATCTCGAGCGCGCGGCGGCTGCCCAACGGCAATACGCTGATCGACGAGGGCCAGGACGGCCGGCTATTCCAGGTGACGCCGTCAGGCGAGATCGTGTGGGAGTACGTGAGCCCGTTCTTCGGCAAGTCGATGCCGGGCGACGACTATGTCACCAACCAGGTCTACCGGGCGCAGCTGGTGGATTATGACTGGGCGCCGCAGGGTACACCGCATCAGGAGACCGCGGTGATGCCGGACTGCGACATTTATGTGGCGGCGCCCGGCTGTCATCCGGGCTCGCCAGACAAGTAACCCTGCGAGTGAGCGTCACTACCGGTCGGCGTGGCGGCAAGACGCCGCACGCCGGCCGGATGCGGGGCGCGCGATGTCTGCGTAAACTCCACGACACACTCTCCCGCGCGAGTTCCCATGACCAGCCATGCTCCAGATGCTCCGGCCGACACGCCTGCCGCCCGCCATGACGCGCCTGCCGACACCCTGATCGTCGGTGCCGGTGCCACCGGCCTCGCCGCTGCCTGGGCCCTGGCCAAGCAGGGCAAACAGGTGACGCTGCTCGAAGCCGGGGCGCGCGTCGGCGGCAATATCGCCAGCGAGCGCGACGGCGAGTGGCAGATCGAACACGGCCCCAACACCGTGATCATGAAGCCGCCGCTCTACGCGCTGCTCGACGAACTCGATCTATTGGGTGAGGCGCAGCCGGCCAACCGCATCGCCAACAAGCGCTATGTGGTGCTCGACGGCAAGCCGGTGGCGCTGCCGATGACCCCGGTCGAGGCGCTGACCAGCCCGATCATCGGCTGGCGTGGCTGGGCACGGCTGCTGCGCGAGCCGCTGCTGCCGCGTGGGCGCCAAGCGGAGGAGTCGCTGGCGGCGTTCGTCGAGCGACGTCTCGGCCGGCGCGTGCTCCAGCGTATGGTCGACCCCTTCGTCTCCGGGGTCTATGCCGGGGACCCGGCCAGGCTCTCGGTGCAGGCGGCGATGCCGCGCCTGGCGGCGATCGAGCGCGAGCACCGTTCGCTGATCCTCGGCGGTCTCAAACGCCTGCGCCAGAGCCGGCGCGAGCCTTCGCCGATACCCGCTGCCTGGCGCGGCCAACTGGTCAGTTTCCCCGGCGGGTTGGTGCGGCTGGCCGAGCGTCTGGCCGAGTGCATCACGGCGCAGCCGAGTGCCGCCATCGAGACCGAGTGCGAGATCGTCGGCGTGCGCCGTGATGGCCAGGGCTGGGTGGCGCGCGCGCGTGACGGGCGCGAATGGCGCGGGCGGCAGCTGCTCCTGGCGGTGCCGGCGCCGCTGGCGGCGAGCTGGCTCGAAGCGCTCGACCCGGCCCTGGCCGAGCCGCTGGCGGAGATCGTCTATCCGCCGGTCAACGCCGTGGCGCTGGGCTTTCGCGATGCCGATATCGATCACCCGCTGGATGGCTTCGGTGTGCTCATTCCGCGGGCCGAAGGGCGCCCGACGCTGGGCGCGCTGTTCCCCTCCACGCTCTTTCCCGGCCGCGCCCCTGACGGCCACAAACTGCTCAACGTCTTCATCGGCGGCCGCCAATCCCCCGAGGCCGCGGCGGGCGACGACGACACCCTCAGTCAGCGCGTGCAGGCGGATCTGAGCGATATTCTGGGGATTCGCGGTGAGCCGGTATGGCGGCGGGTGGTGCGCTGGCCGCAGGCGATTCCGCAGTACGAACTCGGCCACGGCGAGCGGCTGGCACGGCTCGACGCCGCGCTGGCGCGTCACCCCGGCCTGCACCTGGGCGGCAACTGGCGCGGCGGTATCGCCGTGGGCGACTGCCTGGAGAATGGCCGGCTGTTGGGTGAGGCGCTCGCCACGCGTTGAGCGGCGAGCGCGGGGCGGTCGTGACTTGTCGGCCGCTACTTGTCCACCAGCTCGGCTACCGAGGAGAGGATCTCCTTGGGCCGGAACGGGTAGCGCTCGATCTCCGACTTGTCGGCGATGCCGCTAAGCACCAGCACGGTGTGCATGCCCGCCTCGATGCCGGCGACGATATCGGTGTCCATGCGGTCGCCGATCATACCGGTGCCGTCCGAATGCACCCCGAGCTTGTTGAGCGCCGAGCGGAACATCATCGGATTGGGCTTGCCGACGATATAGGGCTTGCGTCCGGTTGCCTCGGTGATCAGCGCGGCCACGGCGCCGGTGGCCGGCAGCACGCCCTCGGCGCTGGGACCGGTGGCGTCCGGGTTGGTGCAGATGAAGCGTGCGCCATCCTTGATCAGGCGGATCGCCTTGGTGATTGCCTCGAAGGAGTAGGAGCGGGTCTCGCCGAGCACCACATAGTCGGGCTTGGTGTCGGTCATGATGAAGCCGGCCTCGTGGATCGCGGTGAGCAGGCCCGCTTCGCCGACCACGAAGGCCGAGCTGCCCGGGGCCTGATCGCGCAGGAAGGCCGCGGTGGCCAGCGCCGAGGTCCAGATGCTCTCCTCCGGCACCTCGATGCCGCTGTGCTGCAGCCGGGCGCTGAGATCGCGCGGGGTGTAGATGGAGTTGTTGGTCAGCACCAGAAAGGGGATCTCGCGCTCGCGCCACTGATTGATCAGCTCGGCGGCGCCGGGGATCGCCTTGTTCTCGTGGACCAGAACGCCATCCATGTCGGTCAGCCAGGATTTGATGTTGCGCCGGCTGGCGGTGTTCTCGCCCTGGCTCTTGCTCTGCTTCCCGGACGCGCCCTTGGCGGACGACGCTGTGTCGGAGCTGCGGTTCTCGGCCATGAAACCCCTCGGCGTGCGGCTGTGGATAGAGTATCGATTATGGACTTGTGCACAGGCAGTTTAGCAAGTCGGCTGGCAAAGCTCCGCCGTTCAGTAGCCGCGCGCGGCATCGGCGAGGTCGGCGACTTCGCCGTGGGCCTCGAACTGTCGGATATTGGCGGCGACGATACGACTGCCGCTCTCCGGGTCGATCAGCGAGGCGACATGCGGTGTCACGGTGATCTGCGGGTGGCGCCAGAACGGATGCGCCGGGGGTAGCGGTTCCTGACGGAAGACGTCGAGGGTAGCGTGACTCAGCTGGCCGCTGGCGAGCGCAGCGAGCAGGTCTTCTTCGACCAGGTGGGGGCCGCGCCCGGCGTTGATCAGGCTGGCGCCGCGGGGCAGCTTGGCGAACAGCGCGGCGTCGAGGAGATTCTCGGTGGCGGGCGTCAGCGGCAGCAGACACACCAGAATCTCGCAGCGCTGGAGGAAGGTCGCGAATTCGGCCTCGCCGGCGTAAGTCACGACCCCTTCGATCGCGCGCGGGGTGCGTGCCCAGCCGAGCGTCTCGAAGCCGAGCGCGGCGAGCGTTCGCGCCGCGGCACCGCCGAGGTTGCCGAGCCCCATGACCCCGACCCGGCGCCGGGTGGCCGGCGGCACCACCTGCTGCGCCCAGCGCTGTTGGCGCTGGTTGGCGGCAATCACGGGCATCCCACGATGATGGCGCAGCACGTGCAGCGCCACGTACTCGCGCATGCTCTGAGTCAGATCCGTGCCCACCGTGCGGATGATCGGCACCCCCGATGGCAGCTCGCGGTCGGCGAGGACGTGATCGATGCCCGCCCCCAGCGAGACGATCGCCTTGAGGTTGGGAAAGGGCGTGAAGGTGCCGTCGACGGGGCGCCAGACCACCGCATAGCGGACCGCGGCCGGGTCGCCGGGATCCTCCGCCGGGCGCAGCGTCCACTCGGGCAGCAGCGGCGCGAGCTGGGCGATCCACCAATCGGTCTTGGCCGCATCGGGTATCGAGACGACGATCGTGGCACGCGTCGGGACGGCATTCATGGGCGCACCTCCGGCGCGGTGTCGGCGAGCGGGTCGAGCTGGAACGGCGCCGGCGTGGCGCCGCCGCCGATCGGCTGGGTGGGATCATTTAGACCAACGCATTCACCCGACGCGGGATCGCGCGCCACCCCCGAGACACAGGCATAGAGCTTGGGAAACACCAGCGATTGGGCGATCTCCAGCGTGAAGCGCGATTCCAGCGCGGCCAGCGTTGGTGCGTCGAAGCGCGGGTCGACGCGTATCGAGCCGCGGTGGCTGGCGTCGAGACGCGGGTGATGCATGGCTTCCTCCAGGCTCATGCCGAAGTCCATCATCAGCGCTGCGACCTGGGTCACCGCCGGCATGATCAGGTTGCCGCCGGATGCGCCCACCGAGAAGCGCGCCTCGCCGTCCTTCACCGCCACCGTGGGGCACATGTTCGACGAGTTGATGCGCTTGCCGCCGGCCATGGTCGTGGGGTAGCCGGGGCGCGGGTCGAAGTAGCTGACGCTGTCGTTCATCAGCATGCCGGTGGTGGGCAACGTGACCCCGGAGCCGAAGCGGTTGAGCAGGGTGTAGGTGAGCGCGACCATGTTGCCGTCGGCATCCACCGCGGACATCGACGACGTGCAGGCGCCGTGCTCGCCGTCGATGCTCTCTCCGTTTGCGTTCCCTCCGTTCACATCCTCGCCGGCACGTGGCGGCAGCACGCCGGTGCGGATCTTGTGCTGGCGCCAGCACGCTTCCAGCGCCTCGGCGTAGGCCACCCAGGTCGCTGGGGTCGGCCGTGCGGGTGGCGCCGGTATGGCAGCCTCGGCGTGGGCCAGCATCTCGCGCTGACGTAGCCCGCCCGAGGCCTCTCCGGGGGTGTAGAGCGTATAGCCACGGTGCGAGGCCATCATCGGCGCGTATTCGCGCACCGCGTAGCCTGCCAGATCTTCATGCGAGAGGCGTGAACCGCCGGCCTGGAGATCGGCGACGATCTTCGCCGCCAGTTGCCCGCGATAGAAGGTCTCGGCACCGCCGGCGGCGATCTCGCGGAGCGTGTCGGCCAGCTGCGGTAGGCGAAGGCGGCTCTCCGGCGTGGCCGGATGCCCACCGGGCAGGTAGATCGCCGCTGAGGTGGGGTCGCGGGCCAGGGTAGGGGCACATAGCGCGATCTGCAGCGTGGTGAACCAGTCGACGTGCAGGCCGCGTTCGGCAAGCGTGATGGCCGGCGCCATGACCTCGGCGCGGGGGCGCGAGCCGAAGCGGGTCAGTGCATGGTCGAGCCCGGCCACCGCGCCGGGCACGGTGATCGAGCGATAGCCTGCGATGTTGGCGTCGTCGACCACACCGGGAAAGCCCATCGGAGTCTTGGGCCGGGCGGGGTCGATCGGGTAGTCGGCGAGACGGATGGCGCCCGGCAGCGTGCCCTGGAAATCGAGCGCCACGGCGCGCTGTTCCCGGGCCAGCCAGATCACCATGAAGCCCGAGCCGCCCAGCCCGCACATCCATGGCTCGACGGCGTTGAGGGCGTAAGCGGTGGCGACGATGGCATCGACGGCATTGCCGCCGGCATCGAGCTGGGCCGCTCCGGCGCGGGCGGCGAGTCGGTGCTGGGCGGCGACCGCGCCCCGCGGCGAGCGCACCGGCGCGGTGGTCAGGGTCCAGTTGTCGCTATCGGCATGGGGGCTGGGGAGAATCATGGCCGGGTGGCCTCGCGCTGTCGGGTCTCCCTGCGATCATACGGCCTGTGGCGCAAAGATCATCCCGCAGGAGCGATCGGCGCGCGCTGGCAGTTGTCCTGCCTAGGGTCTGTACGAAAACTGCCTGCGCTCAGCAATACGGCGTTAAAAATCGACTCAAAATGCTCATTTACACCCCGTAAACTCCGCTTTTTCATCGATTTTTGCCTTGTCTTGCCATCGCTCGCCGACTTTTCGTACAAACCCTAGCCTTAGAACACATGGGCTTATCCGGCGGCAGGGCGTCGCGAGGGCGCTGTGAACCCCTCCCTGGGCGCTACCTTTGCCATCCCTGGCAAAGGACCCTCGCTTTGCCCTGCCTCCGACACCCATTGTCAGAGGGTTTGGAAATACCCTCTTAGGCGGCGCCTGCGGCCAAGCGCCAGCTACCCAGATAGAAGCCGAGATAGCGCAGCGCCACATAGCCGACGATCACACTGGCGACGACGATCTCCAGCGTGGCCAGGCCATGCACGATGGCGATGTCGTGGTGATGGAAGCCGACCTGTTGCATCCAGGCAGCGGTCTTCACCAGCGCCGTGGCGCCGATCACCATGGGGAAAGTGAAGGCGGCGTAGCCGGGGCTGTAGGGCAGGCGCAGCAGCCGGATGAAGGCCAGGTAGATGATCAACGTCATCAGCACCGCGATGCCGCCGAGTAGGGCCACCAGCAGCGGCGAGGGGCTGGCGACCACGCTCAGATAGCCGGCCAGCGAGAGGCTGGCGGGGGCCGCCATGATCGCGATGGTGGGCTTGGCCGGGTCGGGGATCTCGGCGGCGAAGATCAGCCGGTAGATCATCACCGGCAGCAGCACCGCGTAGAGACCCATGCCCAGCCAGAGCAGGCCCAGGGCGAGCGGATGCAGCGCGGCCACGCCAGGGAAGGCGACGTCGGCGACGATGATACCCACCGGCGGCACGAACCACGCCGGCACCATGTGGTGCAGCTCGAAGCCGCGCACCCGGTGTACCACGAAGGCGATCAGGAACAGCAGGTGCAGGGCCACCGCGGCCAGCCACAGGGTCACGCCCAGGTTTGGTGCGAGCCAGGTGCCCGCGGCCTTCGAGACCACCATGGTCGCCATGGCGAAGGTGGGGACCACGCTGCCGACTACCGGGTGGGCCAGATCCGCCCACAGCAGCCGTGGGTGGAGCACGAACTTGGCCGTCAGCAGCGCCAGCAGCACGCTGGCGATCAGCGCGCCGCAGACCTGCGCCACACCGCCCAGCGGGGCGAAGCTCTCCCACGCCCAGCCTAGACTCGAGATGCCAAGGGCCAGGCCGGCCATGGGGGTGGGGGCGTGCTGCAGGCGCTGGTGCAGGGTCATCAGGCGTGTCGCCATGGGAACCTCGACGGTGAGGATGATCGAATGCCGCCCATCTTATGGCTTTTCGTGCTATCGATATATTTTAACTTTTTTCACTAGACGTTTTATTCTATTTAACGGATTTGCCTGTCCTGCTCTGTGAACGCGATCACCGAGATACGACTCCCGAGACAGGCCCCGCCACGAGAGGCAACCCATGGCCATCACCCTGCGCCAGCTCCAGGTCTTCGTCAGCGTGACCCGGGAGCGCACCCTGACCGCCGCGGCCGAAAGGCTGGCGCTGAGCAAGCCGGCGCTGAGCATCGCCCTGGCCGAGCTGGAGAAGCAGTGCGGTCGAACCCTGTTCGACCGCCACCGCAATCGGCTCTATCTCAACGACCAGGGGCGCCGGCTGCTGCCGCTGGCGGATGAGCTGCTGGCGCGCAGCGCGACCCTCGAACAGCTGTTCGATGACGCCACCACGCTAGGGGGCCAGCTGCACATCGGCGCCAGCTACACCATCGGTCATCAGTTGCTGCCACATCTGCTGCGCGACTTTCGTGATGCCACCGGCCATCGGGAGCAGCAGCTCACCATCGCCAACAGCGCCGCGATCTGTAGCGCGCTGGAGGCGTTCGAGCTGGATATCGGCATGATCGAGGGGCGCGTCGCCGATGCGCGCTTCGACGTCACCCCCTGGCGCCGGGATCGGCTGGTGGTGACCGCCGCCGCCGACCATCCGCTGGCCGCGGCAGGGCCGCTGGAGATCGAGGCGCTGGCGGCGGAGGCGTGGCTGCTGCGCGAGCCGGGTTCGGGCACCCGCGAGCAGTTCATGCGCTATATCGCGCCCAGGCTGCCGGCGTGGCGAGCGGGTTTGGAGATCAACTCCGCCGAGGCGATCATCAATGCCACCGCGGCGGGGCTGGGGCTGACCTGCCTGTCGCGGCTGGAGGCGCGCCATGCGCTGCGCGACGGACGCCTGGTCGAACTCGACGTGGGCCTGGAGATGACCCGCGAGTTCAGCCTGGTGATGCATCGCGACAAGTATCGCAGCCCGCTGCTCGAACGTTTCGTGGCCTTCTGTCGGGCGGCGGGGAACCCCGAGGACGATGACTTGGTCTAGTCTGATGAGAGGGCCGGATAGGGACGCCGGCCACGGGTATCGCCAAAGGAGAGGTCATGATCATTACGTGGGTGAATTCAAACGTCTGCTCGACGCCTACGACGACAGTCTGGAGCTGAGTTTCAGCGGGCTCGAGTACCACCGTCTCAAGCAGAAGGGCGACGCTCACCTCGAGGTCGAGTTCGAGGAGAAGGTGTTCAAGGACAAGCAGGGCCATACCCGGGTTCACGACGACAAGTACTGACGCTCGCCGCATGCCACGGCGCCGGGTGCGCGCATCGGCCGCGCCGGTGCCGCCGGCCGCGGGATTACCCGCGGCGCGTTTTTGGTTATCTTGACGCCCCATCACGGTAGGGAGCGGCAGAGATGGAAGGTTCCACCCCCACAACGCGGGTCGACGTCGCGATCGTCGGCGCCGGTCCGATCGGTTTGTGTTTCGCCAACGCGCTGTCGCGGCGCGGCGTCAGCGCGCTGCTGATCGATCGCCAAGCGCGCGCCAGTCTCGAAGCGCCGGGAAGCGACGGCCGCGAGATCGCGCTGACCCGCGCCTCGCAGCAGACCCTCGAAGCGCTCGGCGTGTGGCCGCAGATCCCCGCGGAAGAGCGCGCGACGATGCGCGCCGCCAAGGTCTTCAACGGTGAGTCGCTGTTCGCGATGCAGATCGCACCCCGCGCGGGGCAGGATGCCGAGCTTGGCTGCCTGGTGCCCAACCGGGTGATCCGCGCCGCCGCCTTTGCCGCGCTCACCGACCCGGCTCAGGGGCGGGCCGAGGTGTTGTGGCGCTGCGAGAGCGAGATCGAGACCTTCGCGCCCAGCGCCGACGACAGCAGCGTCGAGATTCGCCTGGCCGGCGGCGAGACCGTCGAGGCCGCGCTGCTGGTGGCGGCGGACAGCCGCTTCTCGACCACGCGCCGAGCGATGGGCATCCCCGCGCATACCTATCAGCACGGCCAGCACATGCTGGTGTGCCGCATGCACCACGAACAAGCGCATGATTTCAGCGCCTGGGAGTGGTTCGGCCATGGTCAGACGCTGGCGCTGCTGCCGGTGGATACCCACTGCTCTTCGGTGGTGCTGACGCTGCCGCCGGCGCAGATGGATGCACTGATGGCGCTGCCCCAGGCCGACTTCGACGCCGAGATCACCCGCCGCTTCGAGGGCCGCCTGGGAGCGATGACCCGGGCCGCCGAGGCGCGTCGCTACCCGTTGGTCAGTGTCTATGCCGAGCGCTTCGTGGGGCCGCGCCAGGCGCTGCTCGGCGATGCCGCGGTGGGCATGCATCCGGTCACCGCGCACGGCTTCAACCTCGGTCTCGAGGGCGTGCGCCGGCTCGCCGGGCTGATCGGTGATGCCCGCGCGGCGGGGCAGGATATCGGTGCACCGCGGCTGCTGGCGCGCTACCAGCGCCAGCAGCGCCTGGCCACCGGGCCGCTGTTCGCCGCCACCCTGGCGATCGTCGGTCTCTACACCGACGAGCGACCGCCGGCGCGACTGCTGCGCCAGGCCATATTACGTGCCGGCGACGCCGCCTGGCCGGTGCGGCGGCTGATCGCCAGCCACCTGATGCGCTCTGCAAGCTAGCGCGGATCACGGCACCACCGAGAGGCGGATTTGCCACTAGGTTCAGTACGCGAGATCGATTTCGACACATTTCATCGCCGTGCCCCGGCACAGAGTTTTCGATATCCGGCGGTGCGGCTCTCATCCGCAGGGAGAACGACACATGGAACTCGCAATGGTGGGGCTGGGGCGCATGGGCGCCAATATGGCCGAGCGGCTGGTACGCGGTGGGCACCGGGTTGTTGGCTCCGATCCGAGCGCGGAGGCGCGTGCCAAGGCGGCGGACAAGGGCATCGAGCCGGCCGAATCGCTGGCGGCGGCGGTGGCCGCGCTGCCGTCGCCGCGGATCGTGTGGCTGATGGTGCCGGCGGGGGACCTCGTCGATAAGCTGCTCGCCGACCTCGAGCCGCTGCTGGCGGCGGACGATGTGGTCATCGATGGCGGCAACTCCCTCTACAAGGACAGCCTGCGCCGGGCCGAGCGCGCCAGCGAGAAAGGGCTGCACTTCGTCGATGTGGGCACCAGCGGCGGGGTCTGGGGGCTCGCCGAGGGCTACAGCATGATGGTCGGCGGCGAGACCGCGGTGGTCGAGGCGCTCACCCCACTGTTCGAGGCCCTGGCGCCGGCGCCGGACAAGGGCTGGGGGCATGTCGGCCCCGCCGGTGCCGGCCATTTCACCAAGATGGTCCACAACGGGATCGAGTACGGGCTGATGCAGGCCTACGCCGAAGGCTTCGCGATCATGGGCAAGAAAGCGGAGTTCGGCGTCGACCTGCACCAGGTCGCCGAGATCTGGCGCTACGGCAGCGTGGTGCGTTCGTGGCTGCTCGACCTGACCGCCGATGCGCTGGACAAGAACCCCGGCCTGGAGGGCATCGCGCCCTACGTGTCCGACTCCGGAGAAGGGCGCTGGACCGTGGCCGAGGCGCTCGAGCTTGACGTCAGCGCGCCAGTCATTACCCTCTCCCTGCTCGAACGCCTGCGCTCGCGCGAAGCCGACTCCTTCGGTGACAAGCTGCTTGCTGCGATGCGCAACGAGTTCGGCGGTCACGCGATCAAGTCGGATTAGCGCCCATTTCCAAACTCTCTGACGATGGGCGCCGGGGGCAGGGCAAAGCGAGGGTCCGTTGCCAGGGATGGCAAAGGTAGCGCCCAGGGAAGGGTTCACAGCGCCCTCGCGACGCCCTGCCGCCGGATAAGCTCACGTCGTCTAGCGGTAGTGAAATGCGTTCTTAGGCCCTGACGAGAGGGCGCTCGTCACACCTCGGGCCCTACCCGATATCGCCCCTACCAGATGTAGTATGCCGAGCGCGCCGTTCGCTACCAGTCGAACGGCGCGCTCGACGTTTTTGGGGCCCTTGGCTGCCGTTGTCGAGGCCGTTTTCCTCCCCCGAGGAAGAAATTTCCACCCCTTGACAGGGCGTGAGGCGCACAACGGTGGGCCCTCCCGAAGGGGTCGAAAATATCCACAGGGAATGCACAGAAAAAAACCACATCTATGCTTGGAAAAACGCCAGGCTACCATATATAGTGTTTTTCCAGAGGCGGTCGACACCACGCAACGGGTGTCCAGACGCCGCCAAGGCCCGCGCCATCGGCCAGCGATGGGCGCTATTTCCTATCACGGATGGTAATGATTATCATGAGCATCACGATCTATAGCAAACCCGCTTGCGTCCAGTGCAACGCCACCTATCGCGCGCTGGACAAACAGGGGATCGACTATACCGTGGTCGACCTGACCCAGGACGCCGCTGCCATGCAGCGTGTACAGGACCTCGGCTACCGCCAGGTGCCGGTCGTGGTGGCGGGTGATGATCATTGGGCCGGTTTCCGTCCGGACAAGATCAGCACGCTGGTCGCCTGATTCGTTGTATCCGGGGCGCCCGCCCCGGCTGACGCGGACCGCGCCAGGCGCGCCGGTCCGGTCTGGAGAGCGTGGCAGAGCGGCCGCTCGCTGGCATCGCCCCGCGCTCGCAGAGAATCTCCAGGCCGCAGTCGAACCCGACACGACCTGAATCGCGCAGAGGCGCAAGGAAGTCGTCATGGCTGAGCTGGTCTATTTCTCGACCAAATCAGGCAACACGCGACGCTTCGTGGAAAAGCTCGGCCTGCCGGCCAGCCGGATCCCGCTGAACCGTGACGATCCGCCACTGCGCGTCGCAGCACCTTATATTCTCATCGTGCCCACCTACGGCGATGGCGAACCGCGTACGGCGGTGCCGCCGCAGGTGATCCGCTTTCTCAACGATGAGCACAACCGGTCGCTGATCCGCGGGGTCATCGCCGGTGGCAACGCCAACTTCGGCGCGGCATTCGGCCAGGCTGGCCGGGTGATCGCACAGAAGTGCCAGGTACCGTATCTCTACCGTTTCGAGCTGATGGGCACCGATGAGGATGTCCGTCGCGTCCTTGCAGGGGTGAATGAATTTTGGAAACGCTCAGCCTAGAAAAAGAGACGGCAGCGCGATCGCCCGCCGATCACAATGCCAAGACGCTCGACTATCATGCGCTCAACGCCATGTTGAACCTGTACGACACCGAAGGGCGTCTGCAGCTCGACAAGGACCGCGAGGCCGCGCGTCAATATTTCCTCCAGCACGTGAACCAGAACACCGTGTTCTTCCACTCGCTGAAGGAGAAGCTCGACTATCTGGTGGAAGAGGGCTACTACGAGCAGGAAGTGCTCGATCAGTACGACTTCGCCTTCGTCACGGCGCTGTTCGATCAGGCCTACGCGGTCAAGTTCCGCTTCCAGAGCTTCCTGGGCGCTTTCAAGTACTACACCAGCTACACGCTCAAGACCTTCGACGGCAAGCGCTACCTCGAACGCTTCGAGGATCGCGTGTGCATGGTCGCGCTGTCGCTGGCACGCGGTGACGAGACCCTGGCGCGCCAGCTGGTCGAAGAGATCATCCACGGGCGTTTCCAGCCGGCCACCCCGACCTTCCTCAACTGCGGCAAGCGTCAGCGCGGCGAGCTGGTCTCCTGCTTCCTGCTGCGCATCGAGGACAACATGGAGTCCATCGGGCGCTCCATCAACTCGGCGCTGCAGCTCTCCAAGCGTGGTGGCGGGGTGGCGTTCTCGCTCTCCAACATCCGCGAGGCGGGAGCGCCGATCAAGCGCATCGAGAATCAGTCCTCCGGCATCATTCCGATCATGAAGATGCTCGAAGATGCCTTCTCCTACGCCAATCAGCTGGGCGCGCGTCAGGGTGCCGGGGCGGTCTATCTCAATGCCCACCACCCGGACATCCTGCGTTTCCTCGACACCAAGCGCGAGAACGCCGACGAGAAGATCCGCATCAAGACGCTCTCGCTGGGCATCGTGATGCCGGACATCACCTTCGAGCTGGCCAAGCGCAACGAGGACATGTACCTGTTCTCGCCCTACGACGTGGAGCGCATCTACGGCGTGCCCTTCGGTGACATCAGCATCACCGAGAAGTACGACGAGATGGTCGACGACGGCCGTATCCACAAGAAGAAGATCAACGCCCGCGAGCTGTTCCAGACCATCGCCGAGCTGCAGTTCGAATCCGGCTACCCGTATCTGATGTTCGAGGATACGGTCAATCGCGCCAATCCGATCCACGGCCGGATCAACATGTCCAATCTGTGCTCGGAGATCCTGCAGGTCAACACCCCGACCGAGTACGACGACGACCTCGGTTATCGTCACATCGGCGAGGACATCTCCTGCAACCTGGGCTCGCTCAACATCGCCAAGACCATGGATTCGCCGGACTTCGGCGCCACCGTGGAGACCGCGATCCGCGGCCTGACGGCGGTCTCCGAGATGAGCCATATCTCCTCGGTGCCGTCGATCGCCGAAGGCAACGCCAAGTCCCACGCGATCGGTCTGGGGCAGATGAACCTGCACGGCTACCTGGCCCGCGAGCGTATCTTCTACGGTAGCGAAGAGGGGTTGGATTTCACCAACATCTACTTCTACACCGTGGCGTTCCACGCCATTCGTGCCTCCAACCGCATCGCCATCGAGCGTGGCAAGCGCTTCGCCGGCTTCGAGCAGTCGACCTATGCCAGCGGCGAGTACTTCGACAAGTACACCGAGCAGGCGTGGGAACCCAAGACCGAGAAGGTGCGCGGGCTGTTCGAGAAGAGCGGTATCCACGTCCCGACCCAGGACGACTGGCGCGAGCTGAAGGCATCGGTGATGGCCCACGGGCTGTTCAACCGTAACCTGCAGGCGATCCCGCCCACCGGTTCGATCTCCTACATCAACAACTCGACGTCGAGCATCCACCCGGTCACGGCCAAGGTCGAGATCCGCAAGGAGGGCAAGCTGGGCCGCGTCTACTACCCGGCGCCCTACCTGACCGACGACAACCAGGCCTACTACCAGGACGCCTACGAGCTCGGCCCGGAGAAGATCATCGACACCTACGCCGAGGCGACCCAGCACGTCGACCAGGGCCTGTCGCTGACGCTCTTCTTCCGTGACACCGCGACCACACGTGACGTCAACAAGGCGCAGATCTACGCCTGGCGCAAAGGCATCAAGACGATCTACTACATTCGTCTGCGTCAGGCCGCGCTGGAAGGGACGGAAGTCGAAGGTTGCGTCTCCTGCACGCTGTAAGCCCGACTGTCTGAATCGACTGTCTGAATTGTTGGAACGCGCCGGCGCTCGCGCCGGCGTCAACCGAACGAGAACATGCTCATGGATATGCCCGCGACCTCTGCAGCCCGCCATCTGAGCCGGGTCGATGCGATCAACTGGGAACCGCCTTCAGGACGACAAGGACCTGGAGGTCTGGAACCGTCTGACCGGCAACTTCTGGCTGCCGGAGAAGATTCCGCTCTCCAACGACATCCCGTCCTGGAACACCCTGACCGAGCACGAGCAGCAGCTGACCATCCGTGTCTTCACCGGTCTCACCCTGCTCGACACCATCCAGGGTACGGTCGGCGCGCCGACGCTGATCGAGGACGCGGTGACCCCCACGAAGAGGCGGTGATCACCAACATCAGCTTCATGGAGTCGGTCCACGCGCGCTCCTACAGCTCGATCTTCTCGACGCTGTGCGCCACCCGTGACGTCGACGACGCCTACCGCTGGAGCGAGGAGAACCCCTTCCTGCAGAAGAAAGCGGAGCTGATCCTCGAGCGCTACCGCGCCGAAGACCCGCTGATGCGCAAGGTCGCCAGCACCTTCCTCGAGTCGTTTTTGTTCTACTCCGGCTTCTACCTGCCGATGTACTGGTCCAGCCGCGCCAAGCTGACCAACACCGCCGACCTGATCCGCCTGATCATTCGTGACGAGGCGATCCACGGCTACTACATCGGCTACAAGTTCCAGCGCCAGCTCGCCCAGCTGCCGGCGGAGCGCCAGGAAGAGATCAAGATCTACGCCTACGAGCTGCTCCACGAGCTCTACGATAACGAGGTGAGATACACCGAGGCGCTCTACGACGACGTCGGTCTGACCGAAGACGTCAAGAAGTTCCTCCACTACAACGCCAACAAGGCGTTGATGAACCTGGGCTTCGAAGCGCTCTTCCCGGCCAGCGTCACCGACGTCAGCCCGGCGATCCTCGCCGCGCTCTCGCCCGGCTCTGACGAGAACCACGACTTCTTCTCCGGCTCTGGGCTCTCCTACGTGATCGGCAAGACGGTCAGTACGGAAGACGAGGACTGGGCGTTCTGAAGCTCGTCAACTTCTCCGATCGATGCCTGTCGAACCGCCCCACGTGGGCGGTTTTGCACGTCTGGGCTCGAGCTTTCATGCTCGCTGCACACTGTGTGCATGAAGCGCGGCGATAGTGAGAGTGCACCGCGTCCCGGTGCGCCACAGGAGTCGTGTCATCATGCAAGCAAGGTCCAAGTCACTGTTCGCGCTCGCCGTTACCCTCACCGCACTGTCTCCGTTGGCCATGGCGGCGCCGGCCGAGCGTGCGCAGCCGCCGGCGCCGCACAGCGCCAAGCACGCCCACGCCACGCGCTCAAGGACGCCGTAGTCGCCAGCTGGCAGCTCGATCAGCGCCAGCAGGCCGCGCTGGCCCAGGCGGATACCGAGTTCCGTGACGGGCTGCGCCAGCTGCGTAGCGATGGCCCCAAGGTGGCCCCGGAGGCGCGTCGTGGTGCGCTCGATGCGCTGCTCGAGCGTCAGCGCCAGCAGCTCGCCGATGTGCTCGAGCCGGCCCAGCTGCGCGCTTACCTGATGCTCGAGCGTCAGGCGGCGATGCCGCGCCATCCCGGCCCGGCGCACGATCCGGCGGCCCTGGATGCCGACCTGCAGGCGCGCTTCACGCCGCTGTTCGCGACCTGGCAGCTCGATCAGCAGCAGCGCGGAGGTGCTCAACGCCCAGCGTACCTTCTTCGATGGTCTGCACCAGCTCAAGCGGCCCGGCGCGGCACCCGACGCCGAGGTCGACGACCCGCGCGGTGAACGCTTCAGACGCCTGATTGAACAGCGCCACAGCGCTCTGGCCCAGGTGCTGAGCCCGGATCAGGTCGCTGCCTTCGAGGCGCTGACCCAGCCGCCGCGGCCGCCGCGCGCCGGTCAGGCCCCGGCGCCCGATGCGCCGCCGGCGCCTCCTGCACCCGGCACGCCCGCCGCACCGCCGGCGCCCGATGCTCCCCCCGCACCAAGCGCCCCGCCGGCACCCTGAGTCGCACCACCAGGCCCTTCTTCGGAAGGGCTTTTTTGTGCGTACCACAGGTGCACTTGTTAGTCTGGCGCCTTCACTCGCCGCAGGATGGACCCCATGGAAGATCAATGGCTGAGCTGGGCCAAGCGTATCTCCGCGCTCGCCGATACCGGGCTGCACTACTGCCGCGACACCTTCGACCGCGAACGCTACGAGGAGATCTCCGCGCTCTCGCGCGAGATGATGGCAGCGCTGGGTGGCGCCACGCCAGAGCGTATCGCCACGGCGCTAGGCCCGCGGGAGGGGCATGTCACGCCCAAGATCGACGTGCGCGCGGCGATCATCGAACAGGGACGTATTCTGCTGGTGCAGGAGCGCTCGGATGGCCGCTGGACCCTGCCCGGCGGCTATGCCGAGGTGGGCGTGTCGGCGGCCGACAATACCTGCAAGGAGGTGTGGGAGGAGGCCGGGATACGAGTGCGCATCGCGCGGCTCTATGCCATCCGCCACAAGGCGCGCCACGCCTATCCGCCGGATGTGCTCGACTTCTACAAGCTGTTCTTCCTCTGCGAGCGGCTCGACGACGCCCCGCTGGACCCCGGGCACGAAGTGCTGGATGCCGCCTACTTCGCGCCCGACGCGCTGCCACCGCTCTCGACGCCGCGGGCGATCGCCCGCGACATCGAGGATGCCTTCGCTTTTCATGCCCAGCCGCAGCGGCCTGCCATCATCGACTAGCGAATTCAGCCGACGGCGTGTCTAGGTGCTGGCTGAAAAGTCGACGAGCGCGGTACTTTTCAGACAGTGGCTAGAACGCTTCCCACTCGGCGGTCTCCGCCTCGCGGCGCCGGGCCGGTTGGGCGTTTGCAGGTTTGGCGCTCGCCGCCGGCAGCGGCGCGGCTTGCGGGCGCTGCGGGCTGGCCACGGCGCTGGCGTCGAGGCGGAACACCGCGACCACCGATTGCAGCTCGTTGGCTTCCTCTTCCAGCGCTCGCGCGGCGTTGGCGGCCTGCTGCACCAGCGCGGCGTTCTGCTGGGTGACCTGATCCATCTGGGTCACCGCCTGGTTGACCTGAGTGATGCCGTGGTTCTGCTCCTCCGAGGCCGCGGCGATCTCGTGCATGATCTCGCTGACTCGGGTGATCGAGTTGACGATGTCCTGCATCGTGGTGCCGGCCTTGTCGGCCAGGGCGGCGCCGCTCTCGACCCGCTCGGCGGAGCGCTGGATCAGGTCGCGGATCGCCTTGGCCGCATCGGCCGAGCGCTTGGCCAGTGTCTGCACTTCGTTGGCGACCACCGCAAAGCCGCGGCCCTGTTCGCCGGCGCGAGCCGCTTCCACCGAGGCGTTGAGGGCGAGGATATTGGTCTGGAATGCCACCGAGTCGATGGCGTCGAGCAGCGTTACCGCCTGGCGCGAATTCTCGCTGATCGCGTGCATCGTGCTGACTACGCCGCCGACCACCTCGCCACCGCGATTGGCCACGTCGGTGGCCTCGCTCGCCAGCTGACTCGCCTGCACCGCATTGTCGGCGTTCTGGCGTACGGTCGAGGTCAGCTGCTCCATGCTGGCAGCGGTCTCTTCCAGCGAAGCGGCCTGCTGCTCGGTGCGCGAGGAGAGGTCGGTGTTGCCCTGGGCGATACCGCTGGCGCCGTCGAGCACGTTGTCGCAGGCGTCACGCACGTTGCCGACGGTGCGCGAGAGATGGCTCTGGGTCTGCGCCATGGCCGCGAACAGCCGCCCGATCTCGTTGTTGCCACGGCGCTCCACCGGCGCCGACAGATCGCCGGTAGCGAGCTTCTCGCAGTGTTCCACCAGGCGCTCCAGCGGACGAATCACGTTGACCGTCACCCCCCACAGCACGATCGTCACCAGCACCAGGGTCGCCACCACCGCGACGGCAATGCCGGCGTTGATCAACCCCGGCGAGACATCGGTATTGACGGCGTAGGCGGCCAGCCCCGCGACCCCCAGCACCAGGAGTGTGAATGCCACCAGTACCAGCAGCCAGCTGGTCTTCACGGTCATGTCTGCGAGACGTTTCATGCTTGGTTCACCTGCCTTCCCTTAGTATCGAAGAGCCGGGCGTCACCTGCGGGTGGCGGCCGGGACGGCACCGATCCGCGTGGGTGCCGAGTACGCTCTATCGGCCCTCGCGGCAGCGCCTTGAGCGCCCGGTGCTGCGGCAAACTGGCACACCGGGTCGATGCCGTGGCCCGGTGGCCGATCATGGCGGCGCCACTTCTTTTCGACAGGCAGCGGAGTACAGCAGATGAACGCACAACGGATCCTTTCCCAGCTCATGCAGCAGGCGGGTGGCGGTCAGCGCCAGAAGGCCGGCAGCGGCGGCTTCGACGTCAAGTCGCTACTCGGCGGTGGCGCGCTGGGCATGCTGATCGGCAGCAAGCGCGGGCGCAGCCTGGGCGGCAAGGCGATCAAGTACGGCGCGCTGGCGGGGCTCGGGGCGCTGGCGTGGAAGGCGTGGCAGTCGCATCAGGCGCAGCAGTCGGCGCCGGCCGAGGCGACGAGCGCAACGGACCAGCCGCTGGAGCAGCTCTCCGGCGAGCGCCAGGAGACGCGCAGCCGTGGCATTCTCAAGGCGATGATCGCGGCGGCGCGCGCCGATGGGCATATCGATGCCGCCGAGCGTGCCGCCCTGGCCGAGCAGATCGACGCCCTGGGCGCGGATGACGAGCTGCACGCCTGGGTCGAGCGCGAGATGTCGGCGCCGCTGGATGCCGAGGCGATCGCGCGCGATGCCGACTCGCCCCAGGCCGCCCGCGAAATCTATCTCGCCAGCGTGGCGATCATCGACGATCAGAATCCGATGGAGAAAGCGTGGCTCGACCAGCTGGCACAGGCGCTGTCACTGGATGGCGAGATGCGCCAGGCGCTCGAGCGCGAGGTGCACGCGAGCTGAGACACATCCCGTGCCACCGCTTCAGGCGGGGCGCGGGCAGCATCCGGCGTCCCCGCGAGGCGCGGCCAGAGCCGCGATCAGCGCGGACAGCGAGAGCAGGGCGACCAGCGTGCCGTAGGCGTAGGTCGTCGGCAGCAGGCCGAGATGCTGGGTCGCCACGCCGGCGGCCAGTGACAGTAGGCTGGCCGAGAGATAGCAGATGGTATAGAACGCTGCCATCAGCGCCGAGCGCTGGGTCGGCGGCGCCAGGGGCATGACCGTGCGCATGGCGCCCATGAAGGCCGCGCCGAAGCCGATGCCTGCCACGGCCGTGCCCGCCAGCAGCACCGCCACCGAGTCGCTGCTCACCCCCGCCAGTAGACCGCCCATGCCCAGCATCAGACAGGCCGTGCCGATCATCACACGCCGAGCGCGGCGGCCTGGCGCGCAGCGTCAGCACGCTGATCCCGCCGATGAACGGCAACAGAAAGGTGATCAGACAGCCCACCATCGGATTGTGGATGTTGCTCACGCGCTCGATCAGGGTCGGACCGAGGGAGAGGGAAAATCCACCCAGCGCCCACGACGAGACGACCGCCGGCACCACCCGCAACAGCGGGCCGCGCGCGGCTGGCGGGATGCCGATGCGCGGGCGCAGGGCACCCAGCGCGCCCGGACGCCGCGCCGCGGTCTCGGGAATGCGCATGAGCCACACCCCCTGTACGCAGAGAATTACCAGCAGAAGCCAATAGATCAAGTGCATCGGCGCGGGCGCATAGGTGACCAGCGCGCCGGCGATCAGCGCACCGAAACCCATGCCGTAGAGCGGGGCGATACTCGCGACCACCGGGCCGCGCTGATGGTCGCTGTCGAGCATGGCGGCGGCCAGTGCGCTGGTCACCACGCCGGTCGCCACGCCCTGCAACATGCGCGCCGCCAGCAGCCAGGCGAGGTCGTCCGCGGCCAGGAACACCAGCATGGCAGCGATCTCGCCGATGATCGCCAACGCCACGACCGGACGGCGGCCGAGATAGTCCGACAACGAGCCGGAGACCAGCAGCGTCAGCAGCAGTGCGAAGACATAGCTGGCGAAGACCAGCGTCAGCCAGGTGGTCGAGAAGCCCCAGGCGAGCTGATAAGGGCGATAGAGCGGGGTGGGCGCGCTGGAGGCGGCGAGAAAGGTCACCATCAGCAGCGCATAGTAGGTCAGCGTGCCGAGCCGCGGCGCCGGATAGGCCGCGGGAGCGACGGATGGCGGTGACATGACGGGCTCCATTAATGCTAAGATTTAGCGTTAACGGGAGTCTGAGCGTGTCCGGCGCAAAAAGCAAATATTTTGCTTTTAGGTCGATCAGCGGGCCGAATGATGGATCGAGCAGGAAGCGAATAGGAAGCGAGTCGGGAGAGAGGCATGGCGAGTACGACGAACAAGGAAGCCGCGCGGCCGGGCGGGCGCAGCGCCCGAGTTCAGCAGGCGGTAATCAGGCGGTCAGAACGCTACAGCAGGAGGGCCGGCGCGACGCGCTGAGCGTGCCGCAGATCGCCGAGCTGGCAGGCGTCACCCCGTCGACGATCTATCGGCGCTGGGGCAATCTCGCCGAGCTGTTGGCCGATGTCTCGCTCGAGCGCCTGCATCTCGACACCGCGCCGGTGGATACCGGCAGCCTGGCCGGCGATCTACAGGCCTGGTGCGAGCAGTATCTCGAGGAGATGACCTCGGTACCCGGCCGGCGTGGGCTCGACGACATCATGGCCAGCGCCGACGACGAACGTCGCCAGCGCTGTCGGGAGTGCAGCGAGGCGATCATGCAGACACTGCGCGAGCGCGCCCTGGCGCGCGGAGAAGTCGCACCTCCGGTCGCGGTGCTGATGGATACGCTCATCGCGCCGCTGACCTATCATTTGCTGTATGCGCGTGGCGAGATTCCCCCGACCGCCTGCGCGGCTGGATCACCACGGCCCTGACGGCTGGCCACGAAGCGCATTCGCCAACCCCACGATCGAAGTTCAACCCCGGTGAACTTGATTAACGACGACGACATGAATTAAAACCGTGGTGTATTTTTCCCTTTGAATTCAATCATTTATGAAAGCCCGCGGCGCGAAGACTATAGTCTGAATCTCTTTGGGGAGTAGCCGGTCGCTGGCGTGTCTGTTGTCGCCCAGCGGCGTGCGTGTCAACACACTCGGCCCTGGCCGTGGCACGCACACCGATGTCGGTTGGCGAGACCATTGACACCCGCGACGCAGAGTCGGGCCTGGCGGGTGTCGTGGTGCAACCACCGGCTGGACGACGCCATGAATCCCGCATCTCATTCTTGCTTGCCTTCGCCATGTCGACCGATGCCTTTGCCGCGTCGATCGGCAAGGGCGCCGCGCTCAAGCGCACGCGGTTCCCCGAGGCGCTGCGCATCGGCATGATCTTCGGCACCATCGAGGCGATCACACCGGTGATCGGCTGGGCCATCGGCCTGGCGGCGACGCATTTCGTGTCCGAGTGGGACCACTGGATCGCCTTCGTACTGCTGGCCGGGCTCGGTTCGCACATGATCTGGGCCGGTCTCAAGCCGGATGACCCGCGCGATGCGGGCGACGCACAAGCCCCGGCACGGCGCTCGTTCTGGCTGGTGGCGGCCACCCGCTCTGGCGACCAGCATCGATGCCATGGCGGTCGGCGTCACCCTGGCCTTCGCCAACGTCAATATCCTGGTGGCGGCGGCGGCGATCGGCCTGGCCACCACGCTGATGGTCACCATCGGCATCATGCTCGGCCGCGCCATCGGTTCGCTGATCGGCAAGCGCGCCGAGATCGGCGGTGGCCTGGTGCTGATCGTGATCGGCTGCATGGTGCTCTACGAGCACCTCGCCGCTGCCTGAGCGATAGCGGGCCCTGCCCGTACGGTAAGGTAGACGTCAACGGCCACCCTCGGTGGCCGTTGGCATTTGGCGCCTGTCGTTGGCGCGCTTCCCAGGAGATCGGGTGCCGGCAGGCTCGAACCAGCAGGCTTGCACCACCACGCTTGCACCACCACGCTTCTTCCTCCATCTTGATCACGCATGTCGATCAGCCACCCTGAACGTCAAGGAGCTTCCATGGCTCGTCAGCCGATTCGTGACAACGCGCTCAGGCCGCGTTGCGCACACCGCAGTTTCGTCAGCAGCAGCAGATGCCCAAGAAAGGCAAGGGCAGCTATTCACGCAAGGGCCGTGGTGCCCAAGGGGGCGCCATCGCCAAGCGGCCTGAGGCCGGCCGTTTCGCCATGGCGCTTTCCTGTCACCCCGCACGCTGCTCGTCCTCTCGTTATCTTCTCGCCGGCTACCCTCTCAGCCCGGCATCAGCACGCTCCACCACGCCACCAGCAGCAGAACCAGCGCCAGCGCGCGGTTGAATAGCCGCCACTGCGCTGGAGAGCGCAGCAGTCGCGCGGCGCCGTCTCCCATCGCCCCCCAGGCTGCCAGGCAGGGCATCGCCAGGGTGGCGAAGATCGCCGCCAATCCCGCGATCGCGACCGGCGTGGCGTGCTGCGGGGCGAACACGCCCACCACTGCCAGGGCCATCAGCCAGGTCTTGGGGTTGATCAGCTGCAGTATTGCCGCCTGCCTGGCGCCGAAGTTCGGCGCTCGCATAGCCTCAGCGCGCTCCGTCGAGGGTGCCGGGGCGTGGTAGAGACGCCATGCCAGCCAGCTCAGCCAGACGACGCCCAGCCAGCTCAGGGCCAGGCTTGCGTAGGGCCGGCTGATCAGCAGCTGGCCCAGGCCCAGCCCCACCAGCAGCACGAGGGTGGCGGCGGCCAGGCTGGCACCGATCACCGCCGGCAGGGTACGGCGGAAGCCGTGATGTAGCCCCTGCTGCAGAATCAGCAGATTGGTCGGCCCCGGCGTGATCGAGGCGACGATGGCGAACAGCGCGAAAGGTATCCAGCTCGGCATGGGTGGCTCCAGGGGACAACGGGAGCCCCGACTATCGCCTGGCGCGGCTGACGCGTCTGGAAGATCTGAGCAGAGCCGACATGCCGGTGGGATCGGGTCGAGGTAATTGGGTTGAGGTGATCGTGTCGACGGAATCGGGTCGACGGAATCGGGTCGACGGAATCGGGTCGACAGAATCGGGATCGATGGAAAGGCCGCTCAGCCGCGGCGGCGGTAGTCCGCGGGCGTGAGGCCATAGGCGCGTCGGAACCAGCGTCCCAGATGGCTCTGGTCGGCGAAGCCGAAACGCGCCGCAACCTCTGCCGGGGCGTCGCCCACCGCCAGGCAGCGGCGCGCATGGGCGAGTCGCAGCTGTACCAGGTAGGCGTGCGGCGCCAGCCCGAAGGCGGCCTTGAAAGCGCGGCTGAGACGGAAACGGTCGATGCCGCAGTGGGCGGCGAGGGTCTCCAGGCCGATATCCTGCTCGCAGTGGGCGTGCAGATAGTCGCGGGCCAGACGCGCGCTGCGCGGCAGCCGCGGGTCGCCCAGCGCCCTTTCCTGCCAGCCCAGGTGGGGCAGCATGCCGCGCAGCAAGGCGTCGAGATGCGTCTCCCGGGCCAACCGCCACCCGGGCGTGCGCAGTGCGCTAAAGGCCGCGGCCACCTGGCGCGCCAGCTCGGGGTCATCGGCCAGCGTGCGCCGGAAGCCGGGTTCGCCGCTGCTGACCGGCGCCGCGCCGAACTGGCGCAGCTCACGCTGCAGCCAGGCCGGGTCGAGGTAGAGCATGGCGTAGGTGAAACCGCCCGCGGTGGGCGCGCGGCCGTCGTGGAGCTCGCCGGGCTCGACGAAAAACAACCGCCACCGGGGGTGCTGTCGTGGCGCCGTCGCCGGCAGTGGAACTGCTGCACGCCCTGTTCGGTGAAGCCGACCAGGTAGCTGTCGTGCCAGTGGGGATCGTAGGCGTGGCCCTCGAAGTGAGCGCGCAGGGTCTCGATACCGCTAGCGTGGCGCTGCAGATCGATCCACCCGGTCGAAGACATGCTCATCCTCCTGGATGACGTGGACGCGGCTTCAGTCTGCCACGCCCACCCCACCGCGTCTGGAAGATTCGTGCACGGCGGTGGCGTGCTGGCGCCACGTTCAGTCGGGCAGCGGCGCCTCGAACGGCTCCTTGGCGCGGGCGGTGAGCGTGGTACCGATCGAGGCGACGATCACCAGCGCGATCGCCAGCCACTGCAGCACGCTCAACTGCTGGCTCAGGAACAGCAGACCGGAGAGCGCGCCCACCGCCGGTTCCAGGCTCATCAGCGTGCCGAAGGTCTGGGTCGGCAGGCGTGGCAGGGCGATCATCTCCAGGGTGTAGGGGAGGGCGGTGGAGAGCACCGCCACCGCCAGCGCGAACGGCAGGATCTCGGGGGCGAAGATCGCCGGGCCGACCTCGATCAGCCCGATCGGCGCGATCACCACGGCGGCGATGGTGATGCCTAGGGTCGCACTCTGGGCGCCATTGATCGCGCCGGCCTTCTGCCCGAACAGGATATACAGCGCCCAGCACACCCCGGCACCCAGGGCGAAGGCCGCACCGACCGGATCGACAGGGCCGCTGTGATCGTCACCCAGCAGCAGCAGCAGGATCAGGCCGCTGACCGCGAACGCCACCCATACCAGATCCAGCCAGCGGCGCGAGGAGAGCATCGCTACCGCCAGCGGACCGGTGAACTCCAGCGCCACGGCGATCCCCAGCGGAATGCGTGCCAGCGCCTGATAGAACATCAGGTTCATGATGCCCAGCGAGACGCCGTAGATCAGCGTCGACTTCCACGCCCGGCGGCTGATGCGTCGCCGCCAGGGGTGCATCACCAGCAGCAGCAGGCCGGCGGCCAGGATCAGGCGAATCGAGGTGGTGCCGGTGGCGCCGATCTGGGGAAACAGCGTCTTGGCCACCGCCGCACCGCTCTGGATCGAACACATCGCCACCACCAGCATGGCGACCGGCCAGGTGCGCTGGACGAGGGGATGGTTGGCGACGGACATGACACCTCCAGGGGGCTCGGGCATGATGGCTCGCCAAACCTGACCGTGCAGCGCCTCGGCGGTGGGCGGCGGGGACGAGAGTCGCGATTGTACGGATGGGCAATATATTGCACAACACTAACGAGCGCCCCGACGTGCTGGTGCACGTGGCCGCCAATGTCCGGCGCCTGCGCCAGGCGGCCTGTCTGAGCCAGCAGGCGCTGGCCGAGCGCGCCGGACTCAGCCGACGCATGCTGGTCAATATCGAGAAGGGCGATGTCAACGTCAGCCTGAACACGCTGGATCGCCTGGCCGAAGCGCTGGGGGTGCTGTTCTACGCACTGGTTCAGCCACCGGACAGTGAAGACTCCGCGCGCATCGATGAGGTGGCCTGGGTCGGCCGCTCCCCGCAGAGCCGGGCACGGCTGCTGGCGAGCAAACCGGCCCGACAGGAAGTCGAGCTGTGGTCCTGGTCGCTCGCCCCGGGTGAGGTCTACGAATCGGCGCCCGACGACAATGGCTGGCACGAGATGCTGGTGGTGATCGAAGGCACGCTGACGCTGGCGCTTTCGACGGGTGACATCGTCATCGCCGCCGGCGACTTCCATGTCTATCCGAGTGACCAGCCCTACCGCTATCGCAACGATGGGGTTGGCACGTTGCGCTTCATTCGCAACGTGGTGCATTGATACGCCGCGCCGATGCTCTCCTGCGGCGTCAGCGTCTACCGTCGCCAGGCCGATGGATGAGGTGGTGACGAACGGTTACGCGTGCCAGTATTGCTCGTCGTGCCTTTGCGCGCATGATAGCGGCAGCCGGTACGCGGGCGGTTGCCCGTCTCCGGTGCGGAACTACGAGCCAAGGAGAACAGCATGAAAGCATGGTGGCTGGGGGTGGCGCTGGTGCTGGGTACGCAGGCGGCCGTGGCCCAGGAGAGGGACGAGGCAGCGACCCGCCAGGTAGTCGACCCGCTGATCGAGGCGCTGATGCAGCAAGAGCGGATCGCCGGCATGGCGGTCGCTATCGTGCGCCCCGACGGGGTCCAGGTGCTCGACTACGGCGTGCCGACCGGAAAAAAACCCAGCCGGTGGACGCCGATACCCTGTTCGAGATCGGCTCGCTGAGCAAGCCCTTCACCGCCACGCTGGCCACGCTCGCCGCGGTACACGGCAAGCTCGATCTGGATGCCCGGTAAGCCAGTACCTGCCGGTGCTCGAGGGCAGCGTTTCGATGACGTCGATGCGATCAACCTGGGCACCCATACCGCCGGCGGCCTGCCGCTGTTCGTGCCTGAGACGGTCAACGACCAGGATGCGCTGATGGCCTGGTATCGCCAGTTTCAGCCGAGCGCGCCGGTGGGGGAGAGCCGGCGCTACTCCAATCTGAGTATCGGGCTGCTGGGGCTGGCAGCGGCTGCCAGCCTCGGCAGCGACTTCGTGCCGGCGGTGCGCGAGCAGCTGCTCGAACCGCTGGGGCTCGACCACACCTGGTACGACGTGCCCACCACCGAGCAGGGGCACTATGCCATGGGCGAGGACAAGTCGGGCGAGCCCACGCGGGTCTCGCCCGGGGTGCTCGAGGACGAAGCCTACGGTATCAAGACCACCGCCACCGATCTGCGGCGCTGGTCCAGGCCAATCTCGGGCTACTCTCGCTCGACGATGAGCTGCAGCAGGCGATCGATGCCACCCAGCGGCCCTACTATCAGGTCGGCGACATGACCCAGGATCTGATCTGGGAGCAGTATCCGCGCCCGGTCAGCCTCGACACCCTGGTGGCGGGCAACGGCTACGGCATGATTCTCGAGCCGCACACGGTCAAGCCGGTTGCCCCGTCGAGCGATGCTGCTGCGCGGCCGGCCAAGGTGTGGATCAACAAGACCGGCTCGACCAATGGCTTCGGCGGCTACGTGGTGATGCTGCCCGACCGGCAGGTGGGGCTGGTGATGCTGGCCAACCGCAACTACCCCAATGCGGCGCGGGTGAAGACCGCCTACCGCATTCTCGCGGGGCTGGGGGCCATCGAGCCGGACGCGGCGGCGACGCCCTGAGGGTGACGCCCGGCGTCTTCGCCGGGCCTGAAACGCCAAGCGCCCGCCGGAGGTCGGCGGGCGCTTGGCAGGGGCGACGAGGAGTGCGTCCTGGTGCTGAGTGCTGACGTCTAGTGCTGACGCGGGGAGGGGGCGTCGATGGCCGCCTGCCCCAGGTCGGGCTCGTCGAGTTCGAGCAGCTCCCGCGACATCGCACGGACCTCGCTCAGCAGCGTCGGGTTGGACGCCAGCGCCTGCCCGTAGGAGGGCACCAGCTCGCGCAGTTTGCTCTGCCACGCTTCGCTCTTGACCTGCTCGGGGAACACCTCCTCGATCAGGCGCAGCATGATCGACGGCGCCGTCGACGCCCCCGGGGAAGCGCCCAGCAGTGCGGCGATGGTGCCCTCGGCGCCGCTCACCAGCTCGGTGCCGAACTGCAGCGTGCCGCCCTTGCCCTCGACGTCCTTGATCGTCTGCACCCGCTGGCCGGCGGTCCACAGCTTCCAGTCCGCGCGCTTGGCTTCGGGATAGTAGCCCTTGAGCTCTTCGAACTGGTCCTCTTCGGACATGCGCAGCTGGCTGATCAGATAGCGCACCAGATCCAGGTTATCCAGCCCGACCTTGGTCATCGGCCACAGGTTACTGGGGGTGATCGAGCGCATCAGATCGGTCCACGAGCCGTTCTTGAGAAACTTGCTCGAGAAGGTGGCGAAGGGGCCGAACATGATCGCCGGGGTGCCATCGAGAATGCGCTTGTCGATGTGCGGCACGACATCGGCGGCGAGCCGGCCGGCGCCAGGCCGTAGACCTTGGCGTCGTGCTTGGCGACCACTTCCTGGTTGGTGGTGTAGAGGAACTGCCCGCCCACCGGGAAGCGCGCGTACTGCTTGGCCTCGGGGATACCCGACTTCTGCAGCAGCGGCAGCGCCGCACCGCCGGCGCCGATGAACACGAAGCGCGCGTTGACGCTGCGCTCGTTGCCGCCGTCGCTGGTTTGGCGACCGTTACCTTCCAACTGCCATCGGCGTTGCGCTTGAGATCGCGCACCTGGGTGTTGAGCGACAGCTCGAAATTGTCGCGCTGGGCCAGCGAGTCCATCATCTGCCGGGTGAGCTCGCCGTAGTTGACCTCGGTGCCGATCGGCATGCGCGTGGCCGCCACCGGGTCAGAACCTTCCCGCCCGCTCATCACCAGCGGGATCCACTCGGCGATCTTGGCCGGGTCCTCGGCGTATTCCATGCCGGCGTAGAGCGGGTTGCGGTGCATCGCCTCGAAGCGCGCATTCAGGAACGAGACGCGATCCTGGCCCCATACGAAGCTCAGGTGCGGCACGGTATTGATGAACGAGCGCGGTTCGGAGAGCACGCCGTCGCGCACCTGGCTGGCCCAGTACTGACGCGAGACCTCGAACTGCTCGGTGATGCCGATGGCGCGCTGAATGTCGACACTGCCGTCGGGCTGGGGCGAGGTGTAGTTCATCTCGGCGAAGGCCGAGTGACCGGTGCCGGCGTTGTTCCAGACGTTGGAACTCTCTTCGGCGGCGCGATCCAGCCGCTCGAACAGCTGGATCGACCAGTCGGGTTGCAGCGACTGCAGCAGGGTTCCCAGGGTAGCACTCATGGTGCCGCCCCCGATGAGAACCACGTCGACGTTGGGGGTATCGCCGGATGCCGCTCCTGCCTGGGTGGTCGGCAGGGAACAGAGCGTGATGCCGTGACGCAATTTCATGAAGGTTCTCTGTCTGATGGATACGGACAGGCGCGAACGCGAATGCGTCACTAGTTTAATGAGCTAGTCCCCTCAGTGCCATGATAGATGTCGACAAAGCCGAGAAATCGTCCCTATCCACGACGTCAGGCGGTGGGTCCGGCTGCGATGGACTTGACGGCCGGCATTTTGTTTAGCATGCTAACTAGGTCCTGCGGCGAACGCCGCAGTCGCCTTACCGCCAGTGACAAGATCAAGGAGTGGTCATGAACGTGTTCAATCGTCTCTTTTCGATGCTGGCCGCCGTCATCGTCTCGGCGCTGCTGCCGTTCTCGATGAGTGCCGAGAGCGAGACCAGCCCGCATCAGAATCTCTACGGCGCCAGCAGCCTGAGCACCTCGGTCAGCGACGACCGGCGCCAGGACGGCTCCGCCTGAACCCGCGCGGCGCGCCTGCCCCAGCGTCAGGAATGAGCGACCTGGGCGGCTAAAGTCGCCTGGCGTAGAAGGGGGGCGCGAGGGACCATCAGCGTTTTCGCGTTATCTCTGGAGTCCGCCATGCCGCTATACGCCTATCGCGACCATCGCCCCCAGCTCCCCGCCAGCGGGCGCTACTGGATCGCCCCCGGGGCACATGTGATCGGTCGCGTCGAGCTGGGTGACGATGTGGGCATCTGGTTCAACGCGGTGCTCCGCGGTGACAACGAGCGCATCGTCATCGGTGCCGGCAGCAATATCAGGAAGGCTGCATGCTGCACACCGACCCGGGGTTCGTGCTGCGTGTCGGCGCCGGCTGCACGGTGGGTCACCACGCCATCCTCCACGGCTGCGAGCTGGGCGACCATACCCTGATCGGCATGGGCGCCACGGTGCTCAACGGCGCCAGAATCGGCAAGCACTGCCTGGTCGGCGCGGGAGCGCTGGTCACCGAGGGCAAGCAGTTCCCCGATGGCTCGCTGATCGTCGGCGCGCCGGCCAAGGCCATACGTACCCTGGACGCCGATGCCCGCGCCGCGCTGGAAGCTTCCGCCGAGCACTACGTCAAGCGCTGGCAGGCATTCGCCGAGGGTCTCCAGCCGCTCGACGAGGAGTGAGGCCATGCTGCCCATCGACTATACGCCCCAGGCTCCCGAGCTCACTGCGCTGCGCGAGATGCGCGGCCCGGCGTGATCGAGTTCGGTGTCTCCTGGTGCCCCTGGTGTCAGGCGGCGCAGCCGCTGATCGCCGAAGCCTTCGCCGGCTTCGAGGCGCCCTATTTCAAGGTCGAGGATGGCAAGGGCCGCCCGCTGGGTCGCGCCTTCGGGGTCAAGCTGTGGCCCACCCTGATCTTTCTGCACGACGGCGAAGAGATCGCGCGGCGGGTGCGGCCGGCCTCTACCGAGCGCCTGCACGAGGCCCTGGCGCAGCTCGCCGATATCTGAATACGCCCGCAGATCGCCGCCGTGCTTCTCCCGGTGGCCGCCCCCGCGGTGCCGCGTATGCGCTGTCTGCTGTCCTGGCTTGCAGCAGATAGGATGCCTGCGCGACTTCTCATCTATCTCTCGGCCTGTCTCGCGCGCAGTCTCTTGCGTGAGCCATTTCCAAGGCATTCAGCTCGCGCTCCAGGGCAAACACGTGGGCGTCGTCCCAGCCCAGCTCGCGCAGGGCCTGGGCGAGATTGAGCAGATAGTCGCGGTTGGGCCCGCTGGGGCCGTGTGAGGCAGCGATCTGACGCGCGATCTCGGCCTCCGATGCCGGGCCCAGGTAGGCGGCATTGTCGGCCCCGGCGAGGTAGACCACCCCCTCCGCCGTGGCCGGCGTGGCGCTGTCCATGAAGTCCATGCGGGTGACCACGCGCAGATAGCCGTTCTTCTCGCGCGAATATCCAGCGGCTCGAACACCCGCGGTGCGATGCGGTAGGCCATGCCGTGGCAGACCGCATCTGCCTGCTCGGCCAGGGTCAATACGCGTCCGGGGGCCTCGGGTGTCCCGCGGTGGTCGTGGGAACCCTGCCAGAAACGCCGGGTCCAGCCGCGGATCGCGGCCGGGCGGCGCTCCAGATAGTCGAAGTCTGCCTTCCAGATCAGTGAGCCATAGCCAAACAGCCAAACCGAGTCGTGCCGTCGAAGTGGGTCATCTGGCGGTTGTACGCGGTGGTGTCGAAGGACATGGCGCCGTCTCGTCGGGTGAGTGGGAAGTGACCTCGTCGTAGCCAGGGGCATCGTCTTCATAGCGGCAGGCTCGATATGCATATCGGAAATCGAGATTGTCGCGCTAAACGGGGCCTCCGTTATATTGATCGCGTTTCTTATGTCATTTCAAGTATAAGCGTGTGGCCGGAGACTCTGCTACGGCTGGCGCGCAGCGATTTTCGGGAGAACGGCATGCAGCGTCTGATCATTTTCGGTATCGCCGGTTTCATCGCCCAACTGGTGGATGGGGCGATCGGCATGGGGTACGGGCTGACTTCTTCATCAATGCTGCTGGCGCTCGGGGTCACCCCGGCGATCGCTTCGGCCTCGATCCACATGGCCGAGGTGGCGACCACGGCGGCGTCGGGGACCGCCCACTGGCGCTTCGGCAACGTCGACCGTCGCCTGGTCAAGACCATGATGCTGCCGGGCGGCGTCGGTGCCTTCGTCGGCGCTTGCTTTCTCAGCAACGTGCCTGGCGATGCGATCAAGCCGGTGATCTCGCTCGGGCTGCTGCTGCTGGGGCTCTATATCATCGCCCGCTATCTGTTCGATCTGGCGTCGCGGCAGCCGCGCCGGAATGTCTCCCGCGCCAAGCTGATCCCGCTGTCGCTGGTCGCCGGCTTCTTCGACAGCGTCGGTGGCGGCGGTGGGGGCCAATCTCGACCCCCGTGCTGCTGGCCCACCGTGGCATCGAGGCGCGCAAGGTGGTGGGCTCGGTAGATACCAGCGAATTCTTCGTCACCGTGGCCGGCACGCTCGGCTTCGTGCTGGCGCTGGGGCTCGATGACATCAAACTGGCAGTGGGTGGCGGTGTTCGCCCTGAGCGGCCTCGCTGCGGCGCCGCTGGCGGCGTGGATCGTACGCCTGCTGCCGGCGCGCCTGCTGGCGGTGATCGTCGGCGGCGCCATCGTGGTGGTCAACGCACGCACGCTGCTCGGCGCGCTGGCGTACACGGCGAGCCCGCCACCCTGACGCTGGCCCTGCTGGTGCTGGGCTGGATCGCACTGGTGGCGATGGCGGTGCGGCGTCATCGGGCCGGTGCGGCGGCGCTCTCCTGAAACATCTGCCTTAGAAACACCCTAGGACGAGGCGCGGCGCGGCAGCACCAAGTTGAGCACGATCGGACGATCGCCCCGGGAATCAGGCCGGAGTCGATCAGCACGCCGATCTGCGCCGGCGCGGCGGCGTAGAGCCCTTTCTGCGCCGGCAGCCCGATCGCCACTGCCAGCGAGACCCCAACGATCAGCATGTTGCGCTTGTCGAAGGTCGCATGGGAGAGCATCTTGACCCGGCGCTGGCGATCATGCCGAACATGATGACCACCGCGCCGCCGAGCACCGCGGCGGGAATCGCCGAGACCGTCGCGCCGTGCTTGGGCATCAGCCCGGCAGCGATCAGAAAGGCCCCGCCGATCGCCACCACGAAGCGGCTGGCGACGCCGGTAAAGGCCACCAGCCCCACGTTCTGGCTGAAGCTGATCTGCGGGAAGCCGCCGAACAGCGAGGCGAAGGTGCTGGCCAGGCCGTCCGCCATCACCCCGCCGGAGAGTTCACGCGGGGTGGCCTCGCGTTCGGCACCGCCGATTGCCGTCCCTGAGATGTCGCCGATCGACTCGGCGCAGGTCACCACCGCCATCAGCGCGATCGCCAGCATCGCCGTGGGGTCGAAGGTGATCCCCATCTGCAGCGGGATCGGTAGCTGGAACCAGGCCGCCTCGCCCACCCCCGAGAAGTCGAGCAGACCCAGCGGTGCCGCCGCCACGCAGCCGACCAGAATGCCGATCAGCACCGCCGCCTCGGAGAGAAAGCCGCGCCCGAACTGATGGAAGGCGACGGTGACCCCGAACACCAGCGCTGCCAGCAGCAGATGGGGGGGGCGCCGAAGTCCGCCGCACCGAATCCCCCGCCGACGTAGGAGAACCCCACCGGCAGCAGCAGCAGACCGATCAGCAGCACGAAGGTGCCCGACACCACCGGCGGAAAGAACACGCTCAGACGGCGGTAGAAACAGCCCACCGTGGCCATCGCCAGCCCGCCACCAGCGCGCCGCCGAACACCGCGGGCAAGCCCTGGGTGGTGGCGATGGGGATCATCACCGGCACGAAACCGAAGCTGGTGCCCATGACGATCGGCAGGCGCGCGCCCACCGGCCCCAGGCCCAGCGTCTGCACCAGGGTGGCGACTCCGGCGACGAACATCGCCATCTGCACCAGGAACACCGTGTCGGCTCCCGAGAGCCCGGCGGCGCCCGCGATCACCAGCGGCACGGTGGCGTTGGCGACGAACATGGCGAGCACGTGCTGGATACCCAGCGGAATCGCTTTGCGCAGCGGCGGCAGGTAGTCGACATCGCGCAGACGCTCGGCGCCGGGAGCCTGCGGGTGGGAGGCGGTGGGGGAGCTGGGCGCGGGAGAAGCGCTGTCCTGGGTCATCGTTGTCTCCGACGGCATTGTTGTTGGTGCTGACCTGATGGGGGCGGCAGCGCATTGGCGCGGTGCCCGGCTCCAATCTAGCGGTTTTGCCGGTCGATGTAGACTTTCGTTTTAGCGTCCATGTCCAAATCCTCTGACGATGAGCGCCGGGGGCAGGGTAAAGCGAGGGTCCTTTGCCAGGGATGGCAAAGGTAGCGCCCAGGGAGGGGTTCACGGCGCCCTCGCGACGCCCTGCCGGCGGAGAAGCCCACGTCGTCTAGCGGCTGTGACAGGCGCTTAGCAGACCAGAGCCGGCGGCAGCAGGCCCTCAGGCCGGCGGTGACTCGGATGACTCGGGCCACCAGCGCGCCAGCACCGCGGCTGCCTGGCGCTCGACCTCTTCGTCGATATGATCGAGACCGCGACCAGTGCGCTGCCAGCACGCTGGCATCGTCGGTGAAGCCGACGCCGGCGATGACATCGGGAATCGCGTCCAGCGGCGAGATGAAGTAGCCCAGCGCGCCGATGATGGTCGACTTGGCCCAGATCGGGACGTCGGGGCGCTTGAGCACGAAGTAGAGCTGCAGCGACTTGAGTGCCACGCCGCGTCCCGCACGGCTACCGAAACGGGCCAGCTTCGCCAGAAGCGTGTGTCGCTATAGGCCTCGGCATGCTCGATGACCACGGCGTCAGCGGCGGTTACGGGCGGGGGCGTGTCCTGGGCCGCCGCCGGCGTGGCGGGTTCGGCTGCCGGCGGCGTACGGGTGAAGCGGGGCAGGCGGGGCATGGCTGGGTTTCCTCGTCGCGGGCGCTGAGAGGGTGTCTACACAATGTCTGCGCTCGCCGAATTGGTAAACGCCTCGGAGACCGGAGCTGTGATTCTAGCCAGGCGCCCCCGCCCGCGCCTAGACCCGCGCGGGCGGGTGTTGCCTCAACCCTTGACGCCGCCGGCAAAGTCCAGCGACAGCCGGATCGGGGTATCCAGCGGCAGCTTGACCACCGCCAGGGCGTGCTCGGTCATGCGGCGGATCAACTGCTCGTAGGCTTCACCGCCTTCGTCCTTGATCGCCTTGACCTGATTCTCCGAGAGATTGTCGCTGCCCAGTTGGTTCTTCGCTGCGTGGCGCAGCGTCTCGCCGGTTTCGCCGGCGGCGAGCTGATGGAATTCGTCGCGATCCATACCGTCGTTGTGCAGTGTGATTTCCATATCGCTCTCTCTTTTAACTGATGCATGACTTCCGTGTGTGGCTTGCGCCGTCGTGTCGAGCGGCGTCGCGACGCCGCCCACGCTACACAACGTAGAAGCCGGGCGGGCAGGGCACAACTCGCGTGTCGCCGGCGCTGATCTGGCGGCGCGTGTCGGACCCCGTGGCGCCTGAGGAAGAGACGTCCGAAAATGTCCGTTATCGGGGCGCCGCTGCCCTCGTGGTCGGCACGGACGCGGCGCTAGTCTGAACGCTCCGGCCGCTTCGGCTCTATCCTGTTCGAGGAGTTCCTCATGTTCGCCACCGCCCTGCTGCTGATCGATGTTCAGGCCTCCTTTCCCGCTCGCGATTACTGGGACGAGGCACTCGCCGAGCGCTGGCGCCCGCACCAGCGCCGCCTGCTCGACCTCGCCCGCGAAACCGGCGTGCCGCTGGTGCGTATCTTCCACCAGGCGCCGGGCAGCGCGACACCCTTCGACCCTACGAGTGGCCTGATTCGTCCGCTGGCCGGCTTCGACGATGACGCCGCCGTCACCTTCCACAAGACCGCGCACAACGCCTTCAGCGATACCGGGCTGGAGCGCTGGCTACGGCTCAATCGCATCGAACGCCTGGCGATCAGCGGCATCCGTACCGAGCAGTGCTGTGAAACCACGGCGCGGGTCGGCTCGGACCTGGGCTTCGCGATCGATTTCGTCAGCGCGGCAACGCTGACTTTCCCCATGTCCCGTGCCGGGCGCACCTGGAGCGCCGAGGAGATTCGCGCGCGTACCGAGCTGGTGCTCGAGGGGCGATTCGCGCGCATCGTCGATGTCGACATGCTGGCCGCGGAGTGGCGCGGCGCAAGCGAGGTCGCGTGAGCGCGGTGGTAGCGGGCGCGGATCTTCGGGTCGGGGTGCTGATGCTGCCCGGTCAGGTGCCGCTGGACCTGGCCGGGCCGTTGCAGGTGCTGCTCAGCGCCGTGCAGTTGGGCGCGCCGCTGGCGCTGCGCTTCTTCGGCCCGCAGGCGTCGCTGCCGTGGCTGGGGCCGCTGGCCCTGACGGGCATCGAGGCGTTGCCCGAGGCGCCGCTGGCGCTCGACCTGCTGGTGGTGCCGGGGCAGTACCGGGCGCATATCGACAGCGCGCTGCAGCACCACGCCGGCGACTGGCTGCGGCAGCAGGCGCCCGCTTGCCGCACCCTGATGGCGGTCTGCTCCGGGGCGCTGCTGCTGGCGGCGACGGGGCTGCTCGATGGTCGCCGCTGTACCACGCATCACAGCCTGCTCGATGAGCTGCGCCGGCTGGCGCCGTTGGCCCGGGTGCGCGGCGACTGCATCTTCGTCGAGGATGGCCGCTATCTCACCAGCGCCGGGATCTCCACCGGCATCGATACCATGCTGCACTGGCTGGCGCTCAATCAGGGGCAGCGTCTGGCTCAGCAGGTGGCGCGGGAACTGGTGATCTACTGGCGGCGCAGCGGTCAGGAGCCCCAGCTCGGCATCTGGCTGGAGGGCCGCAATCACGTCGGGACACGCATTCATCGGCTGCAGGATGCGCTCGCCGCCGATCTCGCCCGGCCCTGGACGCTTGAGGAGATGGCGCGTGTCGCCACCCTCGGCGAGCGCCAGCTGCGGCGGCGCTTCGGCGCCCTGACCGGGTTCTCGCTGGGCGACTATCTGGCGCGTCTGCGCCTCCAGCAGGCGCGCCAGCTGATGTGCGAGACCGACTGGAGCCTGGCGTGTATCGCCGAGCGCAGCGGATTCGGCGATGATCGACAGCTGCGACGGGTATGGCAGCGCTTCGAGCCAGGCTCTCCCGCAGCCTGGCGCCGGGCACAGCGCCAGACCGCCGATCTCGCGCGCGGCATCGACGCTGATCAGCGCCAGGAATAACGTGAGCGCTGGCCGGCGTCGACGGCTCCCGGACGCGTCGCCGTATCTCTACCGCCTATCCATCGAGAGGAGTCCGTCATGCTCGCTGATACCCCCGAACCGCCGTACTACGCGGTCATCTTCACCTCGCTGATGAGTGACGATACGGCAGGCTACGCGGCCATGGCGGATCGGATGCTGACGCTGGCTCAAGCCCAGTCCGGCTTCCTGGGCGTCGAATCGGCGCGCGAGGAGATTGGGATCACCGTTTCCTACTGGGCCGATCTCGACGCAATCCGCGCGTGGAAGCGTGACATCGACCACCGAGAGGCCCAGCGCCTGGGGCGGGAGCGCTGGTACGCGGCCTATCGCACGCGTATCGCCCGGGTCGAGCGCGACTATGGTTCAGCAGAGCAGGGTTCAGCAGAGCAGGGCTCAGCAGAGAAGGGGTTGGAAGAGAACGGGTCAAACGTCCAAGGGGCGGATGAGCAGGATCGAGCCGGGCATGGTCGAGGCGGCTGAGCGCTGTTGATCGATTCTCGGAGTTTTGATCAAGCATCGTGGATTTTCGTCGATAGTGGCTCTTCGTTTAATACTTTAGTCTAGCCGGCACGCTAGAGCTGCCGCGCTCCTCGTCTTCGACCACCGCGGCCGTTCTGTACTGTCACTTCTGGAGACTGCCGTCATGTCGACTCCCTTGCCCACTGCCCAGCCAGCGCCACCCTCGCGCTGGTTCGCGGTACTCGCCCTCACCCTGGGCGTGTTCAGCCTGGTGATGGCAGAGTTTCTGCCGGCCAGCCTGCTCACCCCGATGGCGGACTCGCTGGCGATCAGCGAGGGCCAGGCGGGGCAGGCCGTCACGGTGACGGCGGTGGTCGCGCTGCTCTCCGGCCTGCTGGTGACCGCGGTGACCCAGCGACTCGATCGCCGCCACGTGCTGCTGGCATTCTCGCTGCTGATGATCGCCGCCAACCTGGTCGTGGCGTTCGCCCCCGGCCTGGCCTGGCTGCTGCTCGGCCGGGTCCTGCTGGGAATCGCGCTGGGCGGATTCTGGGCGCTCTCCGCCGCTACCGTCATGCGACTGGTACCAGAGCACGACGTGCCGCGGGCGCTATCGCTGCTGTTCGCCGGTGTCCCCATCGCCACCATCAGTGCTGCGGCGCTGGGCAGCTATCTCGGCGATCTGTTCGGCTGGCGTAACGTCTTTCTGCTCGCGACGGCGATCTCGGTAGCGACGCTGATCTTCCAGTACGTCACCTTGCCGCGCATGACGCCGGAGCGTCCCACGCCGCTCGGCACGCTGGTCAGCGTGATGAAACGACCGGGCATGATGGTCGGTATCGTCGCCATCCTGCTGGTGTTCTGTGGCCATTTCGCTTTCTTTACCTATGTTCGTCCGTTTCTCGAGGGCGTCTCGCACATGGGGATCAATGCGCTCTCATCGACCCTTCTGGCGTTCGGGGTGGCCAACTTCGTCGGGACCCTGGCCGCGGGGTATCTGCTCGAGCGCAGCCTGCGTCTGACGTTGCTGCTGATGCCCCTGGTCATGGGCTCGCTGGGCTGGTTGCTGGCAACGCTGGGCGGCTTCTCGATGGGGACCGATGCCCTCATGGTCGCGCTGTGGGCTTCGCTTTCGGTGCCGTGCCGGTGGCCTGGTCGACCTGGATCACCCGTGTCGTGCCGGATGAAGCCGAGAGTGGCGGCGGCCTGATCGTGGCTTCGATCCAGCTGGCGATCGCCCTGGGCGCTGCCGTGGGGGGCGTGGTCTTCGGCATCGGCGGCGTGCTGGCCGTCTGCGCCACCGCCGGCACCCTGCTGCTGGCCGGCGCGGCGCTGGTGCTGGCGGGGGTGAAGACGCGGCCGGTGGCCGCCTCCGTGGAGTGCAGCGCGCAGGGCTCGGCATGTGGCTGAGCATGGCGCGCGGTGACGCTCTCCGCTGGCCGCCGGCGCGCAGACGGGCGGTCGGTGAGTCAGCGTGGGCCTGTCAGTCGGTGTCCGGCGTCGTGCGTGACGCTCGCTTTTCGGCATACATGGCCTGATCGGCCCGGCGCAGCAACGCCTCGGCGCTGGTGCCATCCCGCGGATAGACCGCGACACCGATGCTCACGCCCACCTGTAGACGCTGGCCCGAGACGTCGAATGGCTGGCGCAGCGCGTGGCGCAGTGTCGCCGCCACGCGCTCGGCCTCTGCCGGCGCACGCAGATTCTGGAGAAGTACGGCGAACTCGTCCCCTCCCAGGCGGGCCACGAGGCTGGATTCGCGGACAGCGTGGCACAGGCGCCGGGCAGCGAGTTCGAGCAACGTATCGCCCAGCGCGTGGCCGTGTGTATCGTTGATGCGCTTGAAGCCATCCAGATCGAGATAGAGCACCGCCAGGTGGTTCGGGGGCACGCCGGGCAGCGCCAGCGCTGCACGTAGCCGTTCGTGGAAGGCTTCGCGGTTGGCCAGGCCGGTGAGCCCGTCGTAGCGGGCCATGTACTCCAGACGCTGGAACAGGCGCTTGCGCACGATCGCCTGGGCCACCTGGATCGAGACGAACTGCAGCAGGTCGCGGTCCTCTTCGTCGTAGGACTGGCTGTCGTCGTAGCTTTTCACCACCAGCGCGCCGATGGTGCGGTCGGCGCTCTTGAGCGGTACGCCCAGCCAGGAGTGCGCGCCGTCCCTGTCCAGCAGCTCACGCGCTGCGCCTGCCGTCAGCGCCTCGGTCTGGGCCGGTAGCAACAGCTCACGACCATGGCGGATGACCTGGCCACACAGGGTATCGGCGCTCATGGGCGGCGGCGCCCCCGGGGCGGCGCGCTCATCGACATGGTAGAGATAGCTCAGCGCGTCGCGGTCGACCTCATTCAGCGCGACCGCGAAATTCTCTGCCGGCATGAGCGTGCTGATGATGGCGTGGATACGTGCCGCCAGATCCGTCAGGTCGGCCGACAGGTGCGCCGCTTCCGAGATCGCATAGACTGCCGCCTGGCGCTGCTGGGCCTGCTTGAGCGCGGTCACGTCGCGGGCCACGCCGATGCGTACCCCGTCGGCTTGTGACCAGCGTGCCGTCCACATGATATGCGCGATCCCGCCATCCTTGCGGCGGTAACGGTTCTCGAAATGGGTCTCGATGCCGCCGTGCATCACCCGCTCGGCGGCGGCGCGGGTACGCTCGCGATCCTCCTCGTGGACCAGATCGAGCATGCGCATGCCGACCATCTCTTCCGGCGTATAGCCAAAGATCCGCTCACACGCCGCGCTCACCGACACGAAGCGCCCTCCGCGCTGACGACGCAGATCGCGTCCAGCAGCAAATCGGCATAAACCATGCAGCCCCTCGCAAAATCTGGCAGGCCCGTGGCCCGAATGGCACCGGGCCAGCCCGCGACGTGACACCCCGCTCGGACACGACCTGCACGCGATGCGCGCAAGCCAAACGTAAGCCAATGCTCCTCTCGCCGGGGTTGGTAGGCAGTGTAGAGGAGTTGCCCGGGCCGCGGGGAGTCTTGCTTGTCGGCTGGCGACAGTGGTCTGCTATAGGGAATCTGGCCGGCGCGTGCGTGTCAGACCCTATCCCAGGCCATCGAAAGGAACCGACGATGAGTATCGACCCCCAGGCAGGACGCTTGCCGGACCCGCACAGCCTCGCCAACCTGCCGCGGCTGGTTTCGCGCTACTACAGCGAGCGCCCCGACGCCCATGATCCCGCCCAGCAGGTCGCCTTCGGCACCTCCGGCCACCGCGGCTCGTCGCTCAAGCGGAGCTTCAACGAGTGGCACATCCTGGCCACGACCCAGGCGATCTGCGAATACCGCGAGGCCCAGGGCATCGATGGGCCGCTGTTCATCGGCATGGATACCCACGCGCTATCCGAGCCGGCGTTCGTCTCCGCGCTCGAGGTGCTCGCCGCCAACCATGTGGCGGTGCGTATCGACGCCGGCTGCGAGGCGACCGGCTTCGAGCCCGGCTACACGCCGACACCGGCGATCTCCAACGCCATCCTTTTCTACAACCAGGGCCGCCACCACGGCCTGGCCGACGGCATCGTCATCACCCCGTCGCACAATCCGCCGGTGGATGGCGGTTTCAAGTACAACCCGACCAACGGCGGCCCGGCCGATACCGGGGTCACCCAGTGGATTCAGGCACGCGCCAACGAGCACCTCGCCGAGGGCCTGCGTCAGGTCCAGCGGGTGAGCTATGCCGAAGCGCTGGCGGCGCCGACCACCCAGCGTTTCGACTATATCGAGAGCTATGTCGGTGGCCTCGACAAGGTCATCGACATGGCGGCGATCCGTGACTCAGGGCTCACCTTCGGGGTCGACCCGCTGGGCGGTGCCGGGGTGCACTACTGGCCGCGGATCGCCGAGAAGTACGACCTGCCGCTGGAGGTGCTGTCGACCACGGTCGACCCCACCTTCCGCTTCATGCGCGTGGACTGGGACGGCAAGATCCGCATGGACTGCTCCTCACCTCACGCCATGGCCGGGCTGATCGAGAACAAGGATCGCTTCGACGTCTCCTTCGCCTGCGATACCGACCACGACCGCCACGGTATCGTCGCCCGCTCCACTGGGCTTTTGAACCCCAACCACTATCTCGCCGTGGCCATCGAGTATCTGTTCACCCACCGCCCGCACTGGGGCGACCAGGCCGCCATCGGCAAGACGCTGGTGTCGTCGTCGATGATCGATCGTGTTGCCGAGGGCCTGGGGCGCGAGGTCACCGAAGTGCCGGTGGGCTTCAAGTGGTTCGTCGATGGCCTGATCGAGGGTAGTCTCGGCTTTGGCGGCGAGGGAGTCCGCGGGGGCCTCCTTCCTGACCCTGGAGGGCCAGCCCTGGTCGACCGACAAGGATGGCATCATCCTCGGCCTGCTCGCCGCCGAGATCACCGCGGTCACCGGGCAGGACCCGGGGGAGCGCTACCGGGCGCTGACCGAGCGCTACGGCGCGCCGGTCTACCAGCGTGTCGATGCGCCGGCCACGCGTGAACAGAAGGCCCGGCTGGGCAAGCTGTCGCCGGAGCAGGTCACCGCCGAGACGCTGGCCGGCCACCCGATCATCCGCAAGCTGACCGAGGCGCCGGGCAACGGTGCTGCCATCGGCGGACTCAAGGTGGTCACCGAGGCGGGCTGGTTCGCCGCGCGCCCCTCGGGCACCGAGGATGTCTACAAGATCTACGCCGAGAGCTTCGAGGGCGATGCGCATCTCGCGCGTATCCAGCAAGAAGCCAAGGCGCTGGTCGACGCCGTGCTGGCGGGCTGAGCCCGCGTGCACCGGTGGCGGCCACGCCGCCGCCGTTGCCGCCCCTTCGATATGTGGTCTGAGACGATGTGTGGTCTGGACGATGTGTGGTCTGACGATGTGTGGCCTGCGACGCCGGGTGATCCGGCGGCGACCCTCGATGCATCCCTGCCTAAAGTTGCCTCTGACCCGGGCGATAACCCCGGTGAATCGATTCGTTGCCGCTCGTCGAGCGGCGCTTTTCGCCATCGGGGAGCGCTCATGCATTTCAAGTCCATACGTACGCTGGTCACGCTGCTGGTGGGGGCGTGCATCGTCTTCGTGGTTGCGGCCATGGTGGCGTACACCGTCTATGCCAACGCGCGTTCACAGGCGCTGGTGGATGCGCGCACCGACGCGCTGCTGACCACGGGGATCCGTGAGCGTCTGAAGACTGTGGCCGGGCGCGAGGCCGAGCGCATCGAGGCGCCGCTCGAGCACGCTTTGACCCTGGCGCACTCCCTCGCCAACACCAATGCGCTGATGGGCGCGGTCGATGATCAAGGCCGCCGCCGGCTCTCGCTGAGCCGTGACGAACTCTCCAACCTGGTGCGCCAGACAGTGGTCGACAACCCCGACCTGCTCGACGCCTTCATCGGCTGGGAGCCCAACGCCTTCGGCAGCGACACCTATTATCAGGGCCGTGAAGATGCCGGCTACGGCAAGGATGGGCGCTTCATGCCGTGGTGGTACCGCACCGCCGACGGCAAGATCGCGGTGCTGCCGTTGGGTGACACCCTGGAGAGTACCCAGGTGATGCCGAGCGGGATCCGTGAGGGCGAGTACTATCTCTGCCCCAAGGAGACTCTGAAACCCTGCATCATCGACCCGGCGCCTTACGACTACAACGGCAAGACGTTGATGGTGACCTCGTTCAACGTGCCGATCCTGGTCGACGGCGAGTTCCGCGGCAGCGCCGGGGTCGATCTCTCGGTCGACTTCATTCAGGGCCTGCTGAAGGAGGCCAGCAGTGCACTCTACGACGGCGCCGGCGACTGGACGCTGCGTCGCCCGCGTGGCGGGATCACTGCCTATACCGATGACCCGAGACGGTGGGCAAGAACGCCAGCGAGGTGTTCGATGCCGGCGTCAATGCGCTACTCGATCAGGCGCGCCAGGGTCAGCCGGCGCTGCGTGAAGAGGGCGGCCAGATCGAGATGGCGTGGCCGTTTCATGTCGGTCCCGCCAGCGGCAAGCCGTGGATCGTGATGATCCGCCTGCCCGAGAGCGTGGCCATGGCCGGGCTCAGCGATCTGCAGCGCCAGCTCGCCGCCCAGCGCCATCGCGATACCCTGGCGATGCTCGCGGTGGGCGCCGGGCTGGCCGCGCTGGGACTGCTCGTGAGCTGGTGCTCGGCGGCAGCCTGTCGCGGCCGCTCAAGCGGCTGGCGCAGCGCATGCACGAGATCGCCTCGGGTGATGGCGACCTGACCCAGCGGCTGCCGGTGCGCGGGCGCAACGAGAGCGCCGAGCTGGCGATCCAGTTCAACGCCTTCGCCGAGAAGATGCAGCAGGTGCTGATCGAGGTGCGCGACAGCAGCGACTCGGTCAAGCACGCCTCGCTGGAGATCGCCAGTGGCAGCGAGGATCTCTCGCGGCGCACCGACTCGATGGCGGCGAGCCTGCGCAGACCTCGGCCTCGATCGAGCAGATCACCGGCACCGTGGAGCACACCGCGCACTCGGCACGCGAGGTCGACAAGCTGGCCGTCTCGGCCACCGAGGCGGCCCAGCGTGGCGGCGAGGTGGTCTCCAGCGTGGTCCAGACCATGGACGAGATCGAGACCTCGTCGCGTCAGATCGCCGAGATCGTGACCACCATGGACAGCATCGCCTTCCAGACCAACCTGCTGGCACTCAACGCCTCGGTGGAAGCCGCACGCGCCGGCGAGAACGGCCGTGGCTTCGCGGTGGTGGCGCAGGAGGTGCGCAATCTCGCCAGCCGCAGCGCGGACGCGGCACGTCAGATCAAGACGCTGATCGATGCCTCCGCCGAGCGCACCCAGACCGGCGCCCAGCGGGTACGCGATGCCGGTGCGGCGATGGACGAGATCGTCGCCAGTATTGCGCGGGTCAACGGCGTGGGGTGAGATCACCGCGGCCACCGGCGAGCAGAGCCAGGGCATCGGCCAGGTCAATCTGGCGGTGGCCGAACTCGACAGCGTGACCCAGCAGAACGCCGCCATGGTGCCGCAGACCGCCGCTGCTGCCGCCTCGTTGCAGCAGGAGTCGCAGCGCCTGGCCGAGACGGTGGGGGCGTTCACGCTGGACGATACCGGCGGTGCCAGGCGGCCGGCCCTGAGTCATAGACTTGGTTCACTAGCCCCGAGCCAGCAGTGGAACGGGTATGGCGTGAACCGAGACGGCCAGCGCTGAACGGTGAAAGCACTGAAACATGAAACGGGGAGATGACCGGGGCGTACGCCTCGGTCATGGCGCTGTGTGGTCGTGGCTCTCACTGTAGCGTTCATTTCCTAGCCTCTGACGATGGACGCCGGGCCTCGTGACGCCTTGCCGCCGAATAGGCCCACTGCGTCTTTAGTCAAGCGGTGTCTAAAGTTTCCTTCGGTCACGGCGATATCTCTCAAGCCGCCACCGTGTTGGTACTCCGAGGGGAATTCGGGGCCGTCGGACCGGTGCCAGGCAATCTCAAAAGAACAAGCTGACTCGAGCGGCGTGAGCCGATCGACCGTAGCGTCACGGGCTACTGCCTTTTCGGGGGACTCTCTCATGCATTTCAAGTCCATACGTACGCTGGTCACGCTGCTGGTGGGGGCGTGCATCGTCTTCGTAGTCGCAGCGCTGGTGGGGTACACCGTCTACGCCAACGCGCGCTCGCAGGCGCTGGTGGATGCGCGTACCGACGCCTTGCTCACCGAGAGTATTCGCGAGCGCCTGCGGGCCGTGGCCGGGCGCGAGGCCGAACGCATCGAGGCGCCGCTCGATCACGCCCTGACCCTGGCGCACTCCCTCGCCAACACCAATGCGCTGATGGGGGCGGTCGATGATCAAGGCCGCCGCCGGCTGTCGCTGAGCCGTGACGGCCTCTCCAACCTGGTGCGCCAGACGGTGGTCGACAACCCCGACCTGCTCGACGCCTTCATCGGTTGGGAGCCCAACGCCTTCGGCAACGACGCCTACTATCAGGGCCGTGAAGATGCCGGCTACGGCAAGGATGGGCGCTTCATGCCGTGGTGGTACCGCACCGCCGATGGCAAGATCGAGGTGCTCGGCTCGGCAGCTCGATGGAGAGTGAGAAACCGATCCCGGGCGGCATCCGTGAGGGTGAGTACTATCTCTGCCCCAAGGAGACCCTGAAACCCTGCGTGGTCGACCCGCACCCCTTCGACTACAACGGCAAGACGCTGATGGTGACCTCGTTCAACGTGCCGATCCTGGTCGACGGAGAGTTCCGCGGCAGTGCCGGGGTCGACTTCTCGGTCGATTTCATTCAGGGGCTGTTGCAGCAGACCAGTCGCGGCCTCTACGACGGCGCTGGCGACTGGACACTGATCGCCCCGCGCGGCGGTATCACCGCCTATACCACCGATGCCGGGGCCGTGGGCAAGCCAGCCGGCGAGGTGTTCGATGCCAGTACCAATGCGCTGCTCGATCAGGCGCGCCAGGGTCAGCCGGTGCTGCGCGAGGAGGGCGGACAGGTCGAGATGGCGTGGCCGTTCCATGTCGGTCCGGCTGACGGCAAGCCTTGGATTCTGATGATTCGCCTGCCCGAGAGCGTGGCCATGGCCGGGCTCAGCGATCTGCAGCGCCAGCTCGCCGCCCAGCGCCATCGCGATACCCTGGCGATGCTCGCGGTGGGCGCCGGGCTGGCCGCGCTGGGACTGCTCGTGAGCTGGCTGCTCGGCGGCAGCCTGTCGCGGCCGCTCAAGCGGCTGGCGCAGCGCATGCACGAGATCGCCTCGGGTGATGGCGACCTGACCCAGCGGCTGCCGGTGCGCGGGCGCAACGAGAGCGCCGAGCTGGCGATCCAGTTCAACGCCTTCGCCGAGAAGATGCAGCAGGTGCTGATCGAGGTGCGCGACAGCAGCGACTCGGTCAAGCACGCCTCGCTGGAGATCGCCAGTGGCAGCGAGGATCTCTCGCGGCGCACCGACTCGATGGCGGCGAGCCTGCAGCAGACCTCGGCCTCGATCGAGCAGATCACCGGCACCGTGGAGCACACCGCGCACTCGGCACGCGAGGTCGACAAGCTGGCCGTCTCGGCCACCGAGGCGGCCCAGCGTGGCGGCGAGGTGGTCTCCAGCGTGGTCCAGACCATGGACGAGATCGAGACCTCGTCGCGTCAGATCGCCGAGATCGTGACCACCATGGACAGCATCGCCTTCCAGACCAACCTGCTGGCACTCAACGCCTCGGTGGAAGCCGCACGCGCCGGCGAGAACGGCCGTGGCTTCGCGGTGGTGGCGCAGGAGGTGCGCAATCTCGCCAGTCGCAGCGCGGACGCGGCACGTCAGATCAAGACGCTGATCGATGCCTCTGCCGAGCGCACCCAGACCGGCGCCCAGCGGGTACGCGATGCCGGTGCGGCGATGGACGAGATCGTCGCCAGTATCGCGCGGGTCAACGGCGTGCTGGGTGAGATCACCGCGGCCACCGGCGAGCAGAGCCAGGGCATCGGCCAGGTCAACCTGGCGGTGGCCGAACTCGACAGCGTGACCCAGCAGAACGCCGCCATGGTGCAGCAGACCGCCGCCGCTGCCGCCTCGTTGCAGCAGGAGTCTCAGCGCCTGGCCGAGACGGTGGGGGGGTTCACCCTGGATGACAGCGGCGGTGTCAGGCGGCCGGCCCTGGGACGATGAATCCGGGACGCTAAATCCGGACGCTATACCCTGGCCCGGCGCTGCCGGGCCAGCTCGCAGAAGAAGTCAACGTACTCGGCGTGGCCGCCGGTAAAGATCACATCGAGGCGTAGCGGGTCGTCGGGGTCGCTGATGCCGGCCAGCGCCGGCCACGGCGAGACGCTGGGGTCACGGGCATGGCGCGCCAGCCTTTCGGCGTCGACCCGGGCGCGGGCCACCTCGCCACCGCTGCTGTCGACGAACAGCACCCGGTTGGGGCGCTCGAAGGCATCCCCCAACTGCTGCACCAGGGTCAGGAAGCCGCGGTCGCTGCCGCCCCGCAGCGGAGTATCGCCGCTCTCCGCGGCGGTGACCGAGGTGAGCGTGTCGCCGACCCCGACGATCGTCGGCATCAGCGCCGGATCGAAGTGTTCACGCGCCAGCGCCAGCAGCGCCTGCGGGTCGCGCGGGGCCTGGCGCGCGTCGAACGTCTCCCCCAGCGGAGCTATCCCGGTATGTGCCTGATAGTAGCGATTGAGAATCGCCAGCACGCCGCTCTCCTTGACCGCGCCGCGCAGCATCAACTGGAAGTCGGTCGTGCCCTCCGCGGTACCTAGGCGTGGGCGCTCCTGGCCGGCGGTGTCGCGCCCAGCGTTGGGCGCGTAGTGGATGAAGAAGGCGTCCTCGAGCCCCGCCGCCTCGGCCGCCGCCAGACGCGCCTGCATGAACGCGACGACCGCCTCCTGCAGTTGCCAGTAGTCCTCAGGCGATGCCTGCCAGTGGCGCCGGAAGACATTGAGGTTGAGCGTCGGCGAGGCGAGGTTATCGAGCACCGCACTGGCGATCAGGGGCGCCCGCGTCTCGGCGTCCAGGGCGAAGGGCGGGCGAGCCAGGCAGTCATCGAGAAAGGTCTCGGCCTCGGCTGGAAAGCGCGCCAGGAAGTCGAGCTCCGCGGCGCTGACACCGGGGTGCGACACGCACCCGAAGCGGTCCTGCCACTGCACCCCGCCGGCGGCCAGGCCTGGCAGGTAGCAACCGCTCCGGCGCGCCTCGGCGGGGTCGTCGAAGTTCGCCTCCACTAGCGCGTTGACGCCGCGGGCGCCGACGTGCTCGCCGTTGGTAAGCACGAAGAAGTGCCCCGCCAGTGCGCCGGCGGCCTCCAGGTAGCGGCGCGGCAGATGCCGGGTCAGGGGGTCGTCGACCAGCCCCATGCAGACACCATCGAGGTCCTGGATGATCAGCAGGTTGGCACTCGCCGCCAGGGCCTGACCCAGCTCGGCGTGATCGAGCGAGAAGGGGCGGGGAGTCAGAGACAGCGCGTCGCTGGGGGGCTGCGGGTCGGTCATGGCGTGGGCGGGCTCCGAGGTCGATGCGTGGTCTGGTCGCGAGCGCCAGAGCGGTGCGGCAAACAAGATGGCTCGAGTATAGCCTCGGCTGCGGCGGGGCTCAGCCGGGGGGCACGTTGGACTTTGCTTAGCCGGCGCCGCGCAACTAGACTCAAGGAGTCGCCGAGCCTTCGGCGGCCACGCCCGGATGGCGTGTTGTCCGGTTCGCTTGCGGACCCCCACGGTGACAGGAGGCAAGGATGTCCAGCCCCGAACACAAGCAGAAGATCTGGCAGCTGATCGACGATATCAAGGTCGGCATGCTGGTGACCCTCGATGACGGCGTACCCCGCGCCCGGCCCATGCATCTGGTCCAGGATGCCTACGACGGCACGCTCTGGTTCTATACCCGGCGCAGCGCCGAAAAGGCGTTCGAAGCGCAGAGCGATCGTGACGTCTGCATCACCTTTTCCGATCAGAAGCACGGCGTCTACGTGTCGATGTCGGGCAAGGCGCGCCTGCGCGATGATGCCGAGCTGATCGACAAGTACTGGAACCCGTTCGTGGCGGCCTGGTTCGAGGGCGGTCGCGAGGATGACGATATCGCCATGCTGGAGATCGATATCGACTTCGGCGAGCACTGGCAGGCGCGCGAAAGCAAGGCCTTCCAGCTCTACGAGATCGCCAAGGCCAACGTGAAGAAGGACCATAAGCCAGACATGGGCGAGAACGAGAAATTCGGCCACTGAGCGTGACCGTGCGCCGCCGCCGTGCGCTCGGCGGCGGCGACGCCCGGTCGCCTTGACACGGCCCGGCCAAGTCCCGATAAAGAGCGCTCACTGGTCACATAGCGAACCCCCATGCTTCTGCTGACGGCTTTTGTCGTTCTCTCCATCGGCTTCTCGTTTCTGTGCTCGATTCTCGAGGCCGCGCTGCTCTCGCTGACGCCCAGCTACATCGCGCAGCTCCAGGACACGCGCCCCAAGCTGCACGACTCGCTCAATGCACTCAAGTCCAACATCGACCGCCCGCTGGCGGCGATCCTCACGCTCAATACCATCGCCCACACGGTCGGTGCGACCGGGGTCGGCGCCCAGGTGGCGGTGGTGTTCGGCGATGCCCACGTGGCGATCGCCTCGGCGCTGATGACCCTGGGGATCCTGATCTTCTCCGAGATCATCCCCAAGACCATCGGCGCTACCTACTGGCGGACGCTGGCACCGATGCTGCCGCGGATACTCAAGTTCATGGTGTGGCTGCTGCTGCCGTTCATCTGGCTCTCGGAGATGATCACCAACCGCATCGCCAAGAACGAGGGCGATGTCGATATGCGCGGAGAGATCAAGGCGCTGGCCAGGATCGGCCTCGAGGGCAAGGCGCTGGACGCCGACGAGGCGCGCACCATCACCAATATTCTCAACCTCCACGAGATTCCGCTGAAGCGGGTGATGACCCCGCGCACCGTGTGCATGACGGTGGCGCCGGACATGACCGTGGCGGAGTTCGACCACGACTACGGCAAGACCCAGTTCACCCGCTTCCCGGTGATGGATGGTGCCGAGCAGGCGCTGGGTTACGTGCACAAGGCCGATACCTACCATGCCGAGGACGAGCAGCGGCTCAAGGCGCTGATGCACCCGGTGGCGATGGTCGACGAGAACGATAGCGTCGAGCATGTCTTCGCCGCCATGCTCAAGGATCACAACCACCTGCGCGTGGTCTACGACGATCACGGTAGCTGGGTCGGGCTGATCACCATGGAAGACGTGATCGAGACGATCCTGGGCCAGGACATCGTCGACGAGACCGATAACGTGCATAACCTGCGCAAGTACGCCAAGCAGCGCTGGCTCAAGCGGCTGCGGCCCCATGCCGACTGAGGGCGGGCAACGGGGATAGCCGTACAACCCCCATCGCTGCGATAGCCACGATGGCGTAAGGGCGGTGGGGAATACCCGAGGGGGCGTCTTTGACGCCCCTTTTTCGATTGTGTGATCTGCCGCGCTGCTATCCGCTGCGGTGATCAGAAAGGGAGTTTGTGCTTGGCTGCTTTATTGTTATGTTATAACATAAATGGCGTTGCGCGGACCGATGCCGGGCCGCATTCGAGCCTGGAGGTGGCCATGGCGCGATCACCGATGACAGACGAAACACAGCTGCTGGCGATGCCGGCGGCGGACTACATGAACGAGGCCCAGCTGGCGTTCTTCCAGCACCGGCTCGAACGCGAGCGCGAAACGCTGGCCGCGGCCCTGGAGGAGACCCGCGCGATCATCGTCGACAGTCGTGGCGACGGCGACGATGCCGATCTCGCCGCCAACGAAGAGACGCTGAGCCTGCTGCTACGCCAGGCCGACCGCGAGACCCGTTTGCTGCGCAAGATCGAGGCAGCGCTCAAGCGCATCGAGTCCGGCGACTACGGCTTCTGCGACGAGACCGGCCAGCCAATCGGGCTAAAGCGGCTGCTGCTGCGCCCCACCGCCACGCTCTGCCTGGAGGCCAAGGAGCGCCAGGAGCAGCGCGAACACCACTATGCCAAGCGCCGCAGCGCCTGACCCCAAGCGCTGCAGCGTGAGAGGCGCTATGGCGCCGCGGTCCTGACGCGCACCGCACCAGCCGCGCCCTGGCAACGACCGATGCCGTGAGGAAACGATCATGAGTGAAAAAACACGGGGTGAACCGCGCCCCATGGCGCAGCCGCTTCCCGTCACCGTGCTGTCCGGCTTTCTCGGCGCCGGCAAGACCACGCTGCTCAACCATCTGCTCAACAACCGTGACGGCCGGCGTATCGCGGTGATCGTCAACGATATGAGCGAGATCAATATCGATGCCGCCCTGGTCGAGCGTGAAGTCGATCTCAACCGCGCCGAAGAGAAGCTGGTCGAGATGAGCAACGGCTGCATCTGCTGCACCCTGCGCGAAGACCTGCTGATCGAGGTGAATCGTCTCGCCGAGGAGGGGCGCTTCGACTACCTGGTGATCGAATCCACCGGCATTTCCGAGCCGCTGCCGGTGGCCGAGACCTTCACCTTCGAGGATGAGCAGGGCCGCAGCCTATCGCAGGTGGCGCGCCTGGATACGCTGGTCACGGTGGTCGACGGCGCCAACTTCCTGACCCAGTACTACGAAGCCAAATCGCTGGCCGAGGCCGGTGAAAGCCTGGGCGAAGAGGACGAGCGTAACGTCGCCGACCTGCTGGTCGACCAGATCGAGTTCTGCGACGTGCTGCTGATCTCCAAGAGCGATCTGATCGACGCCGCCCAGCTCGCCGAGGTCGAGGCGGTGCTCAGAACCCTCAACCCGGATGCCGAGATCCATGCCATCAGCCACGGACAGATCGCCCTGGATCGGGTGCTCGATACCGGCCGCTTCAGTTTCGAGAAGGCCCAGCTCGCCCCGGGCTGGCTCAAGGAGCTGCGCGGCGAGCATGTCCCCGAGACCGAGGAGTACGGCATCAGCAGCTTCAGCTTCGAAGCGCGCCGGCCGTTCCACCCGCAGCGCTTCTTCGAGCTGCTGCACGGCGACTGGGGCGACGGCCGTCTGCTGCGCTCCAAGGGCTTCTTCTGGCTCGCCAGCCGGCCCGAGTTCGCCGGCCAGTGGAGCCAGGCCGGCGGCATTGCCCACCACGGCTTTGCCGGTCTGTTCTGGCGAGCAGTGCCCGAGTCGCGCTGGCCCCAGGACCCGGAGTATCTCGCCTCGATCCGGGAGAAGTGGGAAGAACCCTTCGGCGACATGCGCCAGGAGCTGGTGTTCATCGGCCAAGGGCTCGACGTGGCGGGCATCCGTCGCCGCCTGGAAGCCTGCCTGCTCGACGACGACGAACTGGCCCGCGGCAAGGTGTACTGGAAAAGCCTGCCCGATCCCTTTCCCGACTGGGGTGTCGCCGCCTGAGCGATGCGCCCGCTGAATCTCTGTGGTCTGGTCTCCACCAGAGTCTTTCCCGGCCCCTTGGCCGGGTTTTTTTATGGCGCCCGGGACTCGATAGCACGCTCTCTTCTTCCTACAGGAGAATAGGTTGCCCCCTCCTCCTGCGTCTGTCGCATGAGCAAGGGTGGCTATAGCCACGTCAGGCATTGCTACGGCTGGACGGATCACATAGGCTCGAACCGTGTCTTGGCAATGACTCGTTCAAGGAAAGACGATGGGAGCCAGCATTACTGCAGAGAACTGAGCCGCAACGACGTCTGTAGTTGTTGCGGCACTCTGCGAGATCGATCCTGCCTGATGGATGACGAGCAGATGCCGCCCGATATTCTCGATCGAGCGGTGATTCGTCATGACTCAACCTCCCTCTGCGTGGCGGCATACGTTACCGGCAGCCCTGCTGCTGATGGCGCCTTTCGACATTCTCGCTTCTCTGGCGATGGATATTTATCTTCCGGTGGTTCCGGCCATGCCCGGTCTGCTGGATACGACGCCTGATGTGATCCAACTGACACTGAGCCTCTACATGGCGCTGCTCGGTGTGGGTCAAATGATTTTCGGGCCGATATCGGATCGTCTCGGGCGGCGGCCGGTCCTGCTGGCCGGGGGCGCCATCTTCGCCATGGCGTCCTTGGGTGCTGCGTTTTCTGACACGGCGACTCCCTTTGTCACCTTCCGTCTGTTGCAGGCATTCGGCGCCTCGGCAATGCTGGTAGCGACATTCGCGACGATTCGCGATGTGTACGCGAGGCGCCCAGAAGGTACCGTCATCTACGGGCTATTGAGTGCAGCGCTTGCCTTCGTCCCTACGTTTGGCCCCATCGTTGGTGCCTTTGTCGGTCGGTATCTGGGATGGCGAATGATATTCGTGCTGCTGGCCGTGCTGGCAGTGGTGGCTCTGATGCATGCCGGCATGCGATGGCACGAGACACGCCCGGAGTCCAGAGCAGAGGCATCCCGGTCCTTGTCCTCGATTCTCGCGAGTCTCGATTTCTGGGTTTACACGCTTGGTTTCAGCGCTGGGATGGGGAGTTTCTTCGTCTTCTTCTCAACGGCTCCGCGTATGCTCATGGACCGCGCTGGTTATTCGGGGATCGAATTCAGTCTGGCTTTTTCGAGTGTTGCGCTCGTCATGGTTTTGACCACGCGATGCGTCCGGTCCTTCGTCACCCAATGGGGAAATGTGGGTTGTGTATTACGCGGAATGGCTCTGTTGATAGGCGGCGCGCTGCTGCTGGGCGTGGGCGCGCTCTGTTGGGAACCCTCGTTCTCCACGCTCATCGTGCCTATGTGGGTGATGGCGATCGGCATCGTCTGTACGGTATCCGTTACCGCCAACGGCGCACTCGGGGCGTTTGACGATATCGCGGGAACGGCAGTCGCCCTCTACTTCTGTATCCAGAGTCTGATCGTCAGTCTCGCGGGCACGCTGTTAATCATCCTGCTGGACGGAGATACGGCATGGCCCTTGATCTGCTATGCCACGACGATGGCGATATCGGTGTCTGCAGGGTTGACGCTGTTACGACTGCGTGACGCCGTCGCAGAGGGATCTACACCTGACTGACACCTCTCGGTCGATGCGCCATTGCTCGACCGGCGTGGCGCATGCCGCATCAGGTAAGACGCGAAGCACCGCACGGAAAGCATCTGCAGTGGGGATATTGCACTGCAATTATTAGCCAGCTACATTTTGTGCCATTCCCTTCCGCGACAGGAGCCGCGACCCGATGGCATCTCCGCAACTCTTCTCCCCGCTGGCGCTCGGCGGGCTGACCCTGCCCAACCGTATCGTGATCTCGCCGATGTGCCAGTACTCGGCCGACGGCGAGGGCAGCATGACCGATTGGCATACGATCCACCTGGGCCAGCTGGCGCTCTCCGGCGCCGGCCTTCTGATCATCGAGGCCTCGGCGGTGGCCGAAGCGGGGCGTATCACCCCGGGCGACGTCGGGCTCTATTCCGACGCCAACGAGCAGGCGATGGCGCGTACGCTCGCCTCGGTACGCGCTCACTCGCCGATGCCCATCGGCATCCAGCTCGGCCACGCCGGGCGCAAGGCCTCCTGCCAGGCCCCCTGGGAGGGCGGCAAGCAGTTGAGCCTGGAGGCGGGAGGATGGCAGACCCTGGCGCCTTCCGACGTGCCCTATCAGGACGATCAGCGCCCGCCGCAGGCGATGACGCTCGACGATATCGCGGCACTCAAGGCGGATTTCGTCGCCGCGGCGAAGCGTGCCGAGCGTCTCGGTTTCGATCTGATCGAGCTGCACGCGGCCCACGGCTATCTGCTGCATCAGTTCCTGTCGCCGCTCTCCAACCAGCGCGAGGACGCCTACGGCGGCAGCCTGGAGAACCGCATGCGCCTGGTCCTCGAGATCTTCGAGGCGGTGCGTGAGGTATTCCCGGCAGACAAGCCGGTGGGCATTCGCATCTCCGGCAGCGACTGGGTCGAAGGCGGCTGGGATCTGGAGCAGAGCGTGGCCCTGGCTCAGGCGCTGGACGCCCGCGGCTGCAGCTTCATCGACTGCTCCGGTGGCGGGCTCGACCCGCGCCAGGCCCTCGACGTCGGCCCCAGCTACCAGGTGCCGTTCGCCCGGCGCATGAAGCAGGAAGTCGCCATGCCGGTGATCGCGGTGGGTCTGATCACCGAACCGGAGCAGGCCGAAGGGATCGTCTTCAGCGGCGACGCCGACGCCGTGGCGCTGGCCCGCGGCATGCTCTTCGATCCGCGCTGGCCGTGGCACGCCGCGGCCAAGCTGGGGGCCAGCGTGCACGCACCCAAGCAGTATCTACGCAGCCAGCCGCATACCTTGAAAGGGCTATTCGGCTAGTTCGCGTCCGTCGACATCCGCTGTCTCGCCGGCGAGTGCCAGCGCGGTGCTCGCCAGCGCCTCCAGCGTCGGCGCCAGGGTCCGCTTCGTCGAAATCGAACTCGGGGTGGTGGTGGCCGGCCGCGAGTCGGGTGCCGAAGATCAGATAGGCGGCTTCTCCGCCCCGCTCGATGACGCGACGCATCAGCAGCGTCGCGTCCTCCGAGCCAGCTGGCGTGGTGTCGTGGGTGATCAGCTCACGGATGCCTGCTCGGCCCTCGAGTGTCGTCGCGATGCGTTCGACCAGCGCGGGACTCGAGGCGCACTCCACTGCGGCGCCGAGACGCGCGATGGTCAGCTCGACGCCCTGCATGCGCGCCGCACCTTCCAGCACCTCCCGAGCCCGGCCCTCGACGTAGTCGTTGATCGCCGTGGTGCTGCCACGTGTCTCCAACTGCATGAAGGCCGTGTCGGCGATCACGTTGCGCCCGCTGCCGGCTTCCAGGCGGCCGACGTTGAGCCGCGAGGCGCCACCGGCATGCGGTGCGATCGCATGTAGCGCCTGCACCGCCTGAGCGGCGGCGAGCAGGGCATTGCGCCCCTTTTCGGGTTCTCCGCCGGCATGGGCGGCGCGCCCGGTGAAGGTGACGTCGAGCTTGGTCGTTGCCAGAAAACCGTCCGCACCACAGATCAGCGTGCCCTCGGGCTGCCCCAGCCCCAGATGGGTGGCGATGAAATGATCGACGTCATCGACCACGCCGGCCGCGACCATGGCCCCGGCACCTCTGACACCCTCTTCGGCCGGTTGGAAGAGCAGCTTGATGCGGCCGCTGAGGCGTGAGGCGAGCGCCGGCAGCAGATGTGCCAGACCGAGTCCCAGGGCGGTGTGTCCATCGTGGGCGCAGGCGTGCATCGACCCCGGGTGGCAAGAGCGAAACCCCAGGCGCGCGGGCACGTGGGTGTCGGCCTCGCTCTCGCGGATCGGCAGGGCGTCGAGATCGAAGCGGTAGGCGAGCGTCGGCCCCGGACGGCCGGTGTCGAAGGTGCCGACGACGCCGGTCAGCCCACCCTCCATGGCGGTCAGCCAGCGCGCGACACCACCCTGGTCGCGGGCGCGCGCCAGGGCGTCGGCGAGCGTCGCGGCGTCGGGCACGCCCAGGCGCGCCTCGCGGTCGACGACCGCCTCGCCGACGGCGACCTGGTAGCCGAGCGCATCGAGGCTTTCCGCCACGAGACTGGCGGTGCGGAACTCGGTCCATCCTTGCTCGGGGTGGCGGTGAAAATCCCGCCGCCAGGCGATCAACTGTGGCGCGAGCGCCTCGATCTGTGCCGCCAGCGAGTGAGGCATGACGTTACCCCATCGTCTGTGTCGTCAGTCCGACGCGAGTCGGGCCAGGAATGTCCGGTAGCGCGCCGCGTCGCATCCGTTCGATGCGATCGACACAGCGCAGCCCCGCCGACTGGAGCCAGTCGTCGTTCGGATCCGGATCGACCAGGTCGAGCCGCACGAAATGGCCTTCATGCTCGGCGAACAGAGCCTGGATGAGCGCGCGCGCCGCCGTGTCGGAATCGGCAAGGACCGGCCCGATATGGTGGCCGCGTCCGAAATCCCGCCATAGCGCACACCCTTCGAGACGTCCGTCCACGTCCAGCACCATCCCGTGGGTGGCTTCGCGCACCGCCAGCGCATGAACCGGGTTATCGGGCACCAGCGCCAGCAGGGCTTCCCGGTCCGCAGCCCTTGCCGGCCGCAGGTGCGGCAGCGACGGTGCCGGGGTCGGCTCGATGATGCCTTGGTACTGACAGACCAGATTGCAGGTCTCGAAGCCCAGCTTGCGGTAGAGCGGTGCCCCTGCTGTCGTCGCCACCAGGGCGAGCGGTCGCTCACCGGCCAGGGCCATGAGGTGAACCAGGATCTCGCGCCCCAGGCCGCGCCCCTGCCAGGCGTCGTCGACGATGATCAGGCCGAGTGTCGCCATGTTCCCGTGGTCGGTGCAGAAACCGGTGCCCACCAGCTCGCCGCTGTCACTGCGCAGGGCAATGCCCTGGCCGACCTCGAGCATCTGGGCCCAATCCTCGCGGCGGTGGGGCCAGCCGAGCCGGCGCGACAGCTGCAGGGCATCGTCGAGGTCCTGGGTATCGAAACGGCGATAGCCGAGCGTGGCATCGCGGGATGACAACTGGGGGGCCGCAGTCGCGTCTTGGGGCATGTCGGCGTTCTCCTGTATTCGAGGGCTCCGTGGCGGGTACTTTACTCAGCGTGAGGTGCGGCCGGCCACGCGCGAGCGGCGGATTCTCGGAATTCGGCAGAATGCGCCGAGAGAAGGGAGGTTCGACGCATCAACTGCGTCAGGCAGGTGGACTCTCGGCACCCTGTGCTGGGCGTTCCGCCATACGATGGTAGCTAGACGACGACGGTGACTGTCGCGGTCTCCCGACGCGATGTCGTTTCCCCTATCTCTGACGGCAAGGTCCATCATGGCGAGCTTCGACCCCGATCGCATTTCCCTTCCTGACGGCCACTACATCCACGGTCGCCTCGTCCCGGGTACCGGGGCGCTGGCGGTATCCCGGCCGTCGGACGGCAAGGTCTACGCGATGCTGCCCGCGGCCGATGCCGGGTGCGTCGATGCCGCCGTCGACAGCGCGCGGCGCGCGTTCACCAGCAGCGACTGGGCGCGTCGTCCGCCGCGCGAACGTGCCAGGGTGATGCGCCGCTGGGCGGATCTGATCGAGGCCGACATCGATGATCTCGCGGCGCTGGAGTCCCTGGGCTCGACCCGGCCCATCGATCAGGCCCGCGCCTGGGATGTGCCCTATACCGCCGAAGGGATTCGTTTCTTCGCCGAATTCGCCGACAAGTGCGGTGGAGAGGTGGCGGCGACGGCATCCGATCATCTGGGCATGCAGATCGCCGAGCCGCTCGGTGTGGTGGGGGCCATCGCACCATGGAACTTCCCGCTCAGCATGACCTGCTGGAAGGTCGCACCGGCGCTGGCGGCCGGCAACACGGTGGTCCTGAAACCCTCGGAGATGACGCCGTTCTCGGCGGTGCGGCTGGCCGCGCTGGCGGTGGAGGCGGGCATTCCCCCTGGGGTATTCAACGTGATCCAGGGTAGCGGGCCGGTCACCGGCGAAGCGCTCTGCCGGCATCCCGGCGTTGCCAAGGTGACGTTCACCGGCTCCACCGGGACCGGACGCGCGATCATGCACGCCTGTGCCGACACCGGACCGAAACCGGTCACGCTGGAGCTGGGCGGCAAGAGCCCGCAACTGGTATTCGCCGACGTGCCCGATCTCGACCGTACCGCGCAGACGCTGGCCGCCGCCATCACCGGCAACGCCGGCCAGGTCTGCGTCGCCGGCTCGCGACTGCTGGTCGAGCGTCCGCTGCTGGCGCCCCTCGTCGAGCGTCTGCAGCAGCGCTTCGCCACGCTGGAACCGGGGCTGACCTGGCACTCTGGCACGCGATTTTCGCCGCTCATTTCCGCCGTCCAGGCCGAACGCGTGGAGACGATCGTCTCCCGCGCCCGCGAGGCCGGCGCCGAGCTCCTGGCTGGCGGCACCCGCTTCGAGACGGATATGGGGGGCTGTTTCTACCGCCCGACGATCCTGCAGGTGGGGGCTTCCGACAATCCGGCCGTGCGTGAGGAGATCTTCGGCCCGGTGTTGACGATCCAGACTTTCGACGACGAAGAGGAGGCGCTGGGCCTGGCCGAGCACGAGATCTACGGGCTCGCCGCGGGTGTGCACACCGCCGATCTGGGGCGGGCGCTACGAGCGGTTCGGCGGTTGTCGGCGGGCACCGTGTGGGTCAACCGCTACGGGCGCAGCAACGACTACATCCTGCCCACGGGGGGCTACAAGCGTTCCGGGATCGGCCGCGACCTGGGTCGGGCGGCCTTCGAGGCCAACCTGCAACACAAGAGTGTGCTGATCGACCTGACCCCGTGATGTCGTGCCTGTGCATGCCCTATTCGATACGCCGCCGGCGTGGCTGGCGGCGTTAACACCAACAAGAGGCTCTCGATCATGTTCGTCAATATGGACCCGGTTTTTGACAGTCCCGACTTTCCCGAGCAGGTGGATGTGGTGGTGATCGGGGGCGGCATCCTGGGCACCTGCGCCGCGTATGAACTGGCTCGCCGGGGCATCTCGGTGGCACTGCTGGAGAAGGGGTTGATCGGCTGCGAGCAGTCGAGTCGCAACTGGGGCTGGGTGCGTCAACAGAACCGTGCCCTGTATGAGCTGCCGCTGGCGATGCACAGCCTGAGCCGCTGGGAGGCCTTTTCGCAGGAAATCGGGCGTGACGTCGGCTTTCGGCGCAGCGGTATCGTCTATACCACCGATAGTCAGGAGAGTCTGGATACCTGGGAAGCCTGGGGTCGCCAGGCCCGTGAGCAGGGCTTCATCGGCCAGATGCTGAGCGCCGCGGAGGCACATGAGCGCGCACCGGGCACCACCTCGCGCTGGCTGGGCGGGGTCTGGTCGCCCACCGATGGGCGTGCCGAACCGGCCATGGCGTGTCCGGCGATCGCGCAGGGCGCCCAGGACCATGGCGCCCATGTGCATCAGAACTGTGCGGTGCGCGGGCTGGATCTCACCGCGGGCCGTGTCAGCGGGGTCTGGACCGAGCGCGGGCTGATCCGCACCGCGAACGTGATCTGCGCCGGAGGCGCCTGGAGCTCGCGTTTCTGCCGTCGTCACGGGGTGGACCTGCCCGCGGCCAACATCATGGGCACCGCGATTCAAACCACGGCAGCGCCCGAAGTGACCCCCGGCTGTCTGACCACCCCCAGACTCGCGCTGCGGCGACGGCTCGATGGCAGCTATACGCTGGCCATGCCCGGGCTGGGCCGGGTCGAGATCAGCCCCCAGGGGCTGCGTTACGCCACCCGGTTCTACAGCGCCTATCGCAGCAAGCTGGCCAAGAAGCTGCAGATCAGGCTGGGGCGCTCTTTCTTCAGCGGGCCGGAGGCGGCTGGACGCTGGGAGTTCGATCAGATCTCGCCGTTCGAACGCCAGCGCATTCTCGATCCCATGCCGGACATGGCGCTGGCCCGGGCCACGCTGGCTGCACTGCACGCCGAGTATCCGGCGCTGAAGGGTGTGCATCTGGCGCGCGCCTGGGCCGGCATGATCGATACGACACCGGATCTGGTGCCGGTCATCTCGCCGGTCGACGCGATTCCGGGCTTCACCGTCGCCTCCGGCTGCAGCGGCCACGGCTTCGGCATCGGCCCGGCAGCCGGGCAATTGGCGGCCGATATCGCCACCGATGCCACGCCAATGGTGGATCCGTCGCCCTACCATCTGTCGCGTTTTTCCGATGGCAGCCGTATCCGCCAGCCCGAGATGATGTGAATCCGTCGCCGCAGCCTGTGCTGTCCTTGGCCCCAAAAAGGGCGATTTGTGCCACCCCGGCGCCCGCTTTCAGCGTCGGCCACCGTCGACCCGGTGCTGTAATGAAAGCGATCGAATCGGCGCCGGTGCTCGGGTTGGCACCCCCTGCCGTCCAGATGAACGGTGGCCTGTGGCCCCATGGTTTTCCATGATCTTCAAGACAACAGGACGAAGCTCCCATGAGCGACATCATTCGCCCCAAGTACATCACCTTCGACTGCTACGGCACCCTGACCAACTTCCAGATGGGGAGTCTGACCCGCGAGATATTTGCCGACCGGATCCCCGACGCCGAGCGTATGGCGGCCTTCGTGAAGGATTTCGGCGCCTATCGCTTCGACGAGGTACTGGGGCCGTGGAAGCCCTACGCCGAGATCCTGTGCACGGCACTCGAGCGGACGTGCCAGCGCTGGGGCATCGAGTATCGCGACAACGAAGGCATGCGCTACTACGAGGCGGTGCCGACCTGGGGGCCGCATCCCGACGTGGTCGAGGGGCTGTCGAAGATCGCCGGCAAGATTCCGCTGGTGATCTACTCCAACGCCGATGACACGCAGATCATGTCCAACGTCCAGAAGTTGGAAGTCCCGTTTCACGAGGTGTTCACCGCCGATACCTTCACTTCAAGGTCTACAAGCCCCGCCTGGCCGCCTTCGAAGCCATGATCGACACCCTGGGTTGCCGCCCCGATGAACTGCTGCATGTCTCGTCGAGCTTTCGCTACGACCTGATCTCGGCCTCGCTGATGGGAATCGAGAACAAGGCGTTCGTGGCGCGGGGACACGAGCCCTACTGCGCCGGTTACGGTGCCACCGAGATCGCCGATATCCGCGGTCTGCCGGCGCTGGTCGGGCTCTGAGCACCGAGCTCGCCACCGCGTCCTTGTCGCCCGAGACGGAGGAAGGTGCCATGCAGTTCGATTCCTACTGGCTGGCGACGGCGCCGGCTTTCAGCGGGGCGCGGCAGACACCGCCCGAGGGGCGCTATGACGTCGTCGTCGTGGGGGGCGGATTCACCGGGCTGTCGGCGGCGCGAACGCTGGCCCGCGGCGGGGCGCGCGTTGCCCTGATCGAGGCGGGCCGGATCATCGGCGAGGCGTCAGGGCGCAATGGCGGCCAGTGCAATACCGGTGTCGCCCAGGACTACGCCAGCCTGGTCGAGCAGCTCGGACGCGAGCGGGCGATGAGCCACTACCGCCACTACGCCGAGGCGGTGGCGAGCGTGCGCCGGGTGATCGCGGAGGAGCAAATCGAGTGCGACTACCGTCACCACGGCAAGCTCAGCTGGCGGCCAAGCCCGAGCACTACGCCAAGCTCGTGCGCAGTGCCGAAGCGATTGCCCGGACATCGATCCGGAGGTCGAGCTGATCCCCCGAGACGCGATCCGCCAGGAGGTTGACTCGCCGCTCTTCCACGGTGGTCTGCTGCAGAAGAACGGCGGGCAGATGCACATGGGGCGCTTCGGGATAGGGCTGGCCGAGGCAGCCGTGGCCCACGGCGCGCAGGTGTTCGAGCATACCCCGATGACCGGTGTTGCACGGCAGGCGGGGGGCTACCGAGTGACCACCCCGGGCGGCACTCTGCAGGCGGACAACGGCTGGCTGGGACAGGGGCCTCGCGCCAGGGACCGCTCGGCTGGTTTCGTCGCCGGCTGGCGCGGTGGGCAGCTCATCGTGGTCACCGCCCCGTTGAGCGAGACGCAGTGCGGGCGCTGTTACGCAGCGGCGCGCCTACGTCACCAGTCGTATCGTCGGCCACTACTTTCGCCTGACCCCGATAACCGGTTGCTGTTCGGCGGCCGCGCCCGGTTCGCGATGTCGGGCGGAAATCGGACACCAAGAGCGGTGAGATCTGCGCCGGGGCCTGGGCCCACGCCTTTCCCTCGCTGGCCGAGATCATATCGACTACGTGGGGTGGGCTGGTCGACATGAGTCGCGACCGTCTGCCGCATGCGGGGCGCCACGACGGCATGTACTACGTCATGGGCTACAGCGGCCACGGTGTCCAGATGTCGGTTCATATGGGCCAATGCCTCGCCGAGGCGATGCTGGGTCAGCGACACGCCTACCTGGCAGGCGCGTCACTGGCCGGCGATCCCCGGCCACTCGGCAAACCTGGTTTCTGCCCCTCGTCGGCGGCTGGTATCGGCTGCAGGATCGGTGGCATTGAGCCGTGCGCCCGGTCGGGGAGAAACCGTTATTGAGTAAGCGCTGTATCCGAGTTCCATAAACAATGTCAGTCGATCTAGGAGAAGGCTTATGACGCGTCACGACAACAGTCACGACAACCGTCGCGACAACAACGCGACCAGCTGACCTCTCCCCAGGAGAGTCTTCAGATCTACCGGGCCATGCAGCGCGGGCTGTCCCGGCGCGATGCCATGAAGCTGCTCGGCGCGGCCGGGTTGCTGGCCATGGGCGCAGGCGGCGTGCCCGGCTTGTCGCGGGCCTTCGCCGCGGAGGGCGAGGGAACACCGCAACGCGGCGGGCGTATCCGCGTCGCCGCCCACTCCTCCTCGACCAAGGATTCACTCGATCCCGCGCAGGGCTCGACGGCAATCGACTACTGCCGCGCCTATATGTTCTACAACGGTCTGACCCAGTTCGATCCGGGCCTGCGGCCGCAGCCTTGCCTGGCCGAAAGCTTCGAGACCACCGACAACGGCAGCCACTGGGTCTTCGTTCTGCGCCAGGGCGTGACGTTCCACGATGGCAAGGCGCTCACGCCCCAGGACGTGGTCTACTCGATCATGCGCCACAAGGACCCCGCGGTCGGCTCCAAGGCGCTGTCGATGGTCGAGCAGATCGACAGCGTGCGGGCACTCGACCAGCGCCGGGTGGAGTTCAACCTGTCTGCGCCCAATATCGAGTTGCCCTCGGTTCTCGCCGTCTCGCATCTGGTCATCGTTGCCGATGGCACCCAGGACTTCTCCAAGGGCAACGGCACCGGCGCGTTCCGCTGCCAGGAGTTCTCGCCCGGGGTTCGCTCTGTCGGTGTGCGCAACGAGAACTATTGGCGCGAGGGATATCCGCATCTGGATGCCATCGAGATGGTCGGTATCGGGGACGAATCTTCCCGCGTCAACGCGCGCTCTCCGGCGACGTCCAGATGATCAACAACCTCAGCGGCAACGCCGCGGAGCGGATCAAGCAGAGCGAGACCGGCGTGCTCAAGGCGACCAACTCCGGCAACTACACCGATCTGGTCATGCGCTTCGACCAGCAGCCGACGAGTCGGCCGGCGTTCCGCGAGGCGATGAAGTCCCTTTTCGATCGCGAGCAGATCAAGCGCGTGGCGCTACGCGGCTATGGCGAGATCGCCAACGACCAGCCCATCGCACCGGGCACGCCTTACTACTTCGACGGCCTGCCCCAGCGGGAATACGACCCCGAACGCGCCGCGTCGCTACTCAAGAAAGCCGGTGTCGCCGGCGCCACCGTGCCGCTCGTCGCCTCGCCCGCCGCCAACTACTCCGAGGATATGGCGGTGCTGCTCCAGCAGTCGGCGGCGGCGGCCGGTCTCAAGCTCAACATCAACCGGGTGCCGGCGGACGGCTACTGGTCGAACCACTGGATGAAGCACCCCTGGGTTTCGGCAACATCAATCCACGCCCGACCGCCAACATCCTGCTCTCCCAGTTCTTCCTGTCGAGCGCCGCGTGGAACGAGTCGGGATGGAAAAACCCGCACTTCGATCAACTGGTCGTCGCCGCGCGGGGTGAGCCCGACGAAGCCAAGCGCAAGCAGATGTATGCCGACATGCAGACCTTGATCCACGACGAGGGCGGTATCGGGATTCCCGTTTTCCTCAACGATCTCGAGGGGTATGACTCGCGGATCGGTGGCATGGATCGCACCGTGCCGCTGGGCTCCTTCATGGGCTACATGTTCGCCGAATACGTCTGGTGGAAGGGCTGAGCCGGGCTTCGTACGTCAACGCAAGCCCTGCGCGTCGCCGACCTCGCCCTGAGGCGGGTGGGGCGCGAGCGGGGCGCTCGAGTCGGAGACGACCCATGCGCAACACGCTATTTGGACTCGTGGCTGGACGGTTGGGCGCCAGTCTGCTGACCCTGTTTCTGGTCTCGCTGGTGATCTTCGCCATCACCTCGCTGCTGCCCGGCGACACGGCCCAGCAGATTCTGGGCCAGTTCGCCACGCCCGAGCAGGTCGCTGCGCTGAGAGAGCAGCTGGGACTCAATCAGCCGGCCATCCTGCGTTACTGGCACTGGCTGTCCGGCTTCGTCACCGGTGATCTCGGTCAGTCGGCGAGCAACGGCATGGCGGTCGCCCAACTGATCAACGATCGCCTGCCCAACTCGCTCATTCTCGCCGGCATCACCACCCTCGTCTCGGTGCCCATCGCCATCACCATGGGCGTGGTGGCGGATGTGCCGCGGTGGCCTGATCGATCGCCTGATCAATCTGGTGACCCTGTCGATGGTCGCGGTGCCGGAGTTCCTGGTGGCCACGCTGGCGGTGCTGATTTTCGCGGTCAAGCTCAACTGGCTGCCCGCACTCTCCTATGTCTCTACGGTCGATTCGCTGGGCGACGCCATGAAGATCTACGCCATGCCGGTGCTGACGCTCTGCTGCGTGCTCATCGCGCAGATGGCTCGGATGACGAGAGCGGCGCTGATCGATCAGCTCGATAGCCCCTACGTCGAGATGGCGCAGCTCAAGGGCGTGCCGCCGATCCGCCGGGTCATGCGCCACGCCCTGCCCAATGCGGTCGGGCCGATCGCCAATGCCGTTGCGCTGAGCCTCTCCTATCTGCTCGGCGGCGTCATCATCGTCGAGACCATCTTCAACTATCCGGGGATCGCCAGCCTGATGGTGGACGCGGTATCCAATCGCGACCTCTCGCTGGTGCAGGCCTGCGCCATGCTGTTCTGCGGCACCTATCTGGTGCTGGTCATGCTGGCCGACATCTGCGCGATTCTCTCCAACCCGAGGCTGCGCAACCGATGAACTCGCTCAAGACGATGACGCATCCCAAGGCCAATACCGTTCGGCGGCTGCGCCACGGCAGTCACCTGCCTGTCGGTGCCCCCCAGCGCCGCAATCGCCGTCGGCTTCAGTTGACCCGCTGGATCGGGCTCGGCGTATTCGGCTTCTGGATTCTGGTGGCGCTGTTCGGGCCGCTGCTGGCCCCCCATCCGATGGGGGCATTCGTCTCCGACCAGATGTTCGGCGGGATGAGTGCTGCTTACCCGCTGGGCACCGACTACATGGGCCGCGACATGCTCAGTCGGATCCTGACCGGCGCTCGCTATACCGTGGGGCTCGCCCTGGTCGCCGCCTGTCTCTCCAGCCTGATCGGCGCCGGCTTCGGCATGCTCTCGGTGCTGTTGCCGAAGTGGCTGGAGGAGTCCGTACGACGGGTCTTCGACACCCTGATTTCGATTCCCAGCAAGATGATGGCGCTGGTGATGGTGTCGGCCTTCGGTGCCTCGATCCCGCTGCTGATCACGGCCACCGTGTTGAGCTATGCCCCCGGGGCTTTCCGAATCGCCCATAGCCTGGCCACCAATCTGGCCACGATGGAGTACGTTCAGGTCGCTCATACCCGGGGCGAAGGCCGACTCTACATCGCCGCCTGCGAGATCTTCCCCAACATGATCCAGTCGGTATTGACCGACATGGGGATGCGCTTCGTGTTCATCGTGCTGCTACTCAGCGGCATGAGTTTTCTCGGGCTGGGGGTGCAGCCGCCGGCGGCGGATCTCGGGTCGCTGGTGCGCGAGAACATCGGTGGCTTGAGTCAGGGCGCGATCGCGGTCATCGCGCCGGCCCTGGCCATCGGCACGCTGACGATCGGCGCCAATCTGCTGATCGACAGCCTCTCCACCAGCCGTGCGACGCAGAAGGAGTGACCCATGCAAGGTGAATCGCTCATCGTTCGCGACCTCGAGATCGTCGCCACCCCCGACGGGGGGGAAGAGCGCAGCATCGTCAGCCGGATCGGCTTCTGCGCTCGAACCCGGCGAGGTGCTGCCTGATCGGCGAGTCCGGGTCGGGCAAGACCACCATCGCCCTGGCCATGCTGGGGTACGCCAGACGCGGGTGCCGGATCGCCGGGGGCAGCGTGCGCCTGGGCGAGACCGAGGTGCTGTCGCTCTCGCCGGTGGCAACGAGGGCCCTGCGCGGACACCGCGTGGCCTATATCGCCCAGAGCGCGGCGGCGGCATTCAACCCCTCGCGTTCGCTGATGGATCAGGTGATCGAGGCGGCGCTGCTGCACCAGGTGATGGATCGCCGCAGCGCCCGGGACAAGGCCATCGGTCTGTTCCGGGATCTGGCGCTGCCCGACCCCGAACATATCGGCGAGCGCTATCCCCATCAGGTCTCGGGCGGGCAGTTGCAGCGCGTGATGGCGGCGATGGCCCTGCTTACCGACCCGGCGCTGGTGATTCTGGACGAGCCGACCACGGCGCTGGACGTGACCACCCAGGTCGAGGTGCTGCTCGCGTTCAAGCGGGTCATGCGTGAGCGTGGGACGACGGCGATCTACGTCTCCCACGATCTGGCCGTGGTCGCCCAGATGGCCGACCAGGTGCTGGTGCTCAACGGGGGCTGCGAGCAGGAGCAGGGCCGGATCGAAGAGATTCTCGAGCGGCCGCGGCATGCCTACACCCGGAGCCTGCTGGCGGCGACCCGGCCGGTGCGCCTGGCCGACTCGATGCCGGTCGCCGCGGGGCAGCCACTGCTGGAGGTCGAGCAGCTCGATGTCGGCTATGGCAAGCGCAACCGTGACGGCGAGCCGTCGGACAAGGTGCTGCGTGGGATCGATCTCACGCTCTCCGCGGGCCGCTCCATCGGCGTCATCGGGGAGTCGGGTTCCGGCAAATCGACCCTGGCCCGCGCGATCGCCGGGCTGATCGCCCCCTGCCATGGCAGCATACAATTCGATGGTATCCCGCTGTCGCCGACACTGTGTGGCCGCACGCCGGATCAGTTTCGGCGCATCCAGATGGCCTTTCAGAGTGCCGACAACGCGCTCAACCCGGCCCATTCGGTACGCCGACTGCTCGGTCGGCCGCTGGAGACCTATTTCCATCTGGACCGCGCCGAGCGACGGCGTCGGATCGATGAGCTCATGGCCCTGGTCAAGCTGCCCACCAGCCTGCTGGATCGCAAGCCCGGCGAGCTCTCCGGGGGGCAGAAGCAGCGCGTCAACCTTGCGCGCTGCCTGGCGGCCAAGCCGGACCTGATTCTCTGCGATGAAGTGACCTCGGCCCTGGACACCGTGGTCGGTGCGGCGATTCTCGAACTGCTGGCGGAGCTGCGCCAGGAGCTGGGTGTTGCCTATCTGTTCATCAGCCACGATATCTCGACGGTGCGCGCGCTGTGCGACGACGTCATGGTGCTCTACCACGGCGAGTGCGTGGAGTTCGGAAGCTGCGAAACGGTACTCGAGGCACCGCGCCACGACTACACGCGCAAGCTGATCGGCTCGGTGCCGGAGTTGCGCACTGGCTGGCTGGAGCACCACCCGCTGGCGATGGCAGAGACGGCCCCGGCCTGAACCTCGCCGGGGCGGGAGCGGCGATTCAGTAGCCGCGCTGGCGGTCGATCTGGCCGCTCATCGGCGCGCCGCGCTGGTGGCGGCGCAGATTGTCCAGCAGCACCGGGAAGGCGCTCTCCGGCTGCGTCATGGCGGCCACGTGGGGAGTCATCAGGATGCGCTCGTGTTGCCAGAAGGGGTGGTCCGGCGCTGGCGGCTCCTGGCCGAGGACATCCACCACCGCTGCCGACAGCTGCCCCGATGCCAGCGCCTGGAGCAGATCGTCGTCGACCAGATGCTCGCCGCGGCCGATGTTGACCAGGGCCGCGCCCTCGGGCAAGCGTGCGAACAGCTCGCGATCGAGGATGCCGCGGGTGGCGTCGGTCAGCGGCAAGACGCAGATCAGGATATCGCTGGAGGCCAGAAAGCGCGCCAGCCCGTCGGGGCCGGCGTGACAGGTGATCCCCGGCAGCTGGCGCGGGCGGCGCGACCAGCCGCTGACGGGGAAGCCGTAGCCGCTCAGATGCGTGGCGATCGCCTGTCCCAACTGGCCCAGGCCGAGGATGCCGACACGGCGCTGCTCGGCGGCGACCCAGGGATGGGCCTGCCATTGGCCCTCGCGCTGCTGGCGTACGTAGTCGTACAGGCGACGATGCAGCCACAGCGTGGCGAAGCTGGCGTACTCGACCATGCCGGCCTCCAGCGCCGGGTCCAGCATGCGTACCAGCGGCACGCCGGCGGGCAGTTGCGAGAGGTCGAACTGGTCGACGCCGGCGGAGGTGGCGAACACCACCTCGAGGGCCGGCAGGCGGGTGGCGAGGTCGCTGGGTGGTTCCCAGGCCAGCAGGTAGCGCACCTCGGCAGGATCGCCGATATCCGGCCACTGGCGGAACTCGATGTCGGGGGCCTGTTGTGCGAACAGCGCCCGCCAGCGCTCTCCTCTCACCGGGTCGGACTTGTAGAGCAGTGCCATGAGCCTTTCCTTACGCAGGGAAAGCTCCAGGCTACGACAAGGGCGGGGCAGTGAATGTCGTTGTGCCGTGCTGGACGGCGATATCTGCCGAATTGGCAGGCTTCAGCGCAGATTCCACTGCGTCGGGACGGCGCTGACGCCAAACCGGCGGGCGGGAGGCGAAAAGGTGCGGTGGCCGGGAAAGGTCGCCGTTAGACTGTTCCGGTGCAAGCGGTGGCGACGAGCTGCCGCGAGCACCGGATCCGAAGGCGTCTCCGGACGTCGTTTCCGCGGACCGGGTATTCCAGGAGGAGGCATGAACCCTACCAATATGGCTACGACGCAGCGAGTGGCTGCATTCGTGAGTGCGGCCCGGCCGCTGGCGAGCGGCGATCTCCACCATCTCCATCAGCTCGCCGTCAGTGTTGCCTGGCCCCACCGGGCGCGGGATCTGAGGCTATTGATGGCGCTGGGGCGAGGGTACCTGGTGCAGGACGAGATCGAGCGTGTCCTGGCATCCGGCATGTACTTCGAGATGGGCGAGGACTTCGCCATGCTCGGCATGATGATCACCGCCCCGAGGCTGCAGACGTTCGGGGCGGGGCGCTGGCTGCTGGATCGGATTCTGGCGGATTGCGGCGGTCGCGATCTGCGCTTGAACGCGACGCGAGCGGCCTATCGCCTGTATGAAAGTGCCGGCTTCGTGCCAGTGGCGACGGTTCATCAGCGTCAGGGCATGGTGGGCGAGGGGCCGCTGCCCGAGGCTGAGCCGACGTGCCCGGTCCGCACGCTGCAGGCGTCGGATCTGACGACGCTACGGGCGCTCGATCAGGTGGCTTTCGGGGCCGAGCGCGGCGCGGTGCTGGAGGCGCTCTTCGCCGTCAGCGAGGGCACGGTGGCCCTTCGCGACGGCGTGCCGGCGGGATTCGCGTTGATTCGCGACTTCGGCCGGGGGCGCGTGATCGGACCGGTGGTGGCGGAGAACGAGGCGATGGCGATGGCGCTGATCGCGCCGCTCGTCCGGGAGCACCGTGGGCAGTTCCTGCGTATCGACACCACCTGCGACACTCCGACGTTCTTCGCTTTCCTCGACGCTGCGGGAATTGTCGCTTTCGACACCGTCACCCAGATGCGCCTGGGCCAGCAGCGAGGCGGGGACGGGCCGGTCCGGACCTTCGGTCTGGCCGCGCATACGCTCGGTTGAGCGCGTAGGCGCGGTCACGTCCCGCCGTGGCTATCGTCCTCGATCAACTGGCCCAGCGGGACCTCGACCCGGGTCAGCGGTGTCTTCATCACCACGTAGCTGAAGTAGCGTGCGATCCCCACGTCCTGCCCCAACCATCGCTCCATCAGCTGCTGGAACTCGGAGAGGCGTGGCACGAGTATCCGCAGCAGATAGTCGTAACCGCCGGAGACCAGATGGCACTCCATCACCTCGGGCGTTGCCGCCATGGCCGCCTCGAAGCGCTGGAAGCTGTCGCGACGATGGTTGCTCAGCGTAATCTCCACGAACAGGGTCATCGACGGACCGAGCCGGGCCAGATTGAGACGGGCGTTGTAGCTCTCGATGTAGCCGGCCTGCTGCAGCCGCTTGACCCGGGACAGACAGGGAGAGGGCGACAGCCCCACACGATCCGCCAGCTGGGCATTGGTGATGCGTCCGTCGCGCTGCAGCTCGGTGAGGATGGCGACATCGAGGCGGTCGAGTTTGGGTGATGTCATGAGTCTAATCTAGGGCCCGTCCCTTGGGATTGCGCGTCAAATGCGCCCTGGCGTAGCCGCAATATGGTGGCACGCCTATGCCGCTTGGCGGGTGGCGTTTCCATCGCCCTGCAGTTTTCAATATCGTGACTCGGGGGGCAAGTTACGGGCGCGAATCTTTTTGCCCGGTCTTTTCGGGCATCGTTGCGAAGATGTGCCGATACATCGCATGTCACCCAGGCCCCGCCGCGAGGTATCCGACTTTGGGGGAAACAAGAATGAAGCTGGATCGTACCGATCTCCGGATCCTGACCGAATTGCAGAAAAACGGCCGTATCCCCAACGTCGAGCTGGCAGAGCTGGTTCATCTATCGCCCAGCCCCTGCCTGATGCGAGTCAAGAAGCTGCAGGCTGCGGGCTACATTACCGGCTATTCGGCGCTGATCGACCTGGCGAAATTCGACGAGATATTGACGGTATTCACCGAGGTGACACTCTCTCATCACCGCCAGATCGACTTCGACCGTTTTCAGCAGGCGGTCGAGAAGATCGACGACTGCATGGAGTGCCATCTGATGTCGGGTGGGTTCGACTATCTGCTCAAGTTCGTGACGCGTGGCATCGCCGAATACCAGGCGCTTATCGAGGGGCTGGTCGAACAGGACGTGGGGATCGAGAAGTACTTCAACTACGTGGTCATCAAGTCACCTTTCTCGAAATCCCACCTGCCGCTCAATGCGCTGTTCGGGCCGCAGCCTGAGCCTTCCTGAACGCCGGCCGGCTCAATCATCCTTCTCCGTGGGTTCGTTTCCGCGCAGCTTGGCGATCGCCTCGCGGGCATCCTCCAGGCTGGTCGGATCGTCGATGGTGGCGGGCACGTCGAAGGTCTCCCCGTCGGCGATCTGGCGCAGCGCCCGGCGCAGGATCTTGCCCGAGCGGGTCTTGGGCAGACGCGCTACCACCCGCACCTGCTTGAAGCTCGCCACCGGGCCGATTCGTTCGCGCACCAGCGCGATCAGCTCCTCGGTCAGGCGCGTCTCGTCGCCGTCGAAGCCATCCTTGGGAATCACCAACCCCACTGGCTGCTGACCCTTGAGCGCATCCTGAGCGCCGATCACCGCGCACTCGGCCACCGCCGGGTGAGACCCCAGCACCTCCTCCATTTCGCCGGTGGAGAGCCGGTGGCCGGCGACATTGATCACATCGTCGGTGCGCCCCATCACGAACAGATAGCCCTCGTCGTCGATATAGCCACCGTCACCGGTCAGGTAGTAGCCCGGGTAGGTCGCCAGATAGGCCGAGTGCAGGCGCTCGGGGTCGCCCCAGATACCGGCCAGGCAGCCCGGCGGCAGCGGCTGCTTGATCACCACGCTACCCTCGGTCAGCGCGCCCACCTCCTCGCCGTGGCGGTCGAGGATGCGCACATCGTAGCCCGGCACCGGAAAGGTGGCGGAGCCGGCGCGGGTGGGCACGGGGTCGAGCCCCAGCGGATCGGCGGCGATCGCCCAGCCGGTTTCGGTCTGCCACCAGTGGTCGACGATGGGCACATCGAGATGCGCCTTGAGCCAGTGGTAGGTGGGCGGGTCGAGGCGCTCCCCGGCGAGGAACAGCGAGCGCAGACTGGAGAGGTCGTAGCCCTCCTTCAGCCGCGCCTCGGGGTCCTCCTTCTTGATCGCGCGGAAGGCCGTCGGCGCGGTGAAGAAGCTCTTCACCCGGTACGCCTCGATCACCCGCCAGAAGGCACCGGCATCGGGGGTGCGTACCGGCTTGCCCTCGTAGACCACCGTGCTGGCGCCGCGCAGCAGCGGGCCATAGACGATGTAGGAGTGGCCCACCACCAGCCCACATCGGAGGCGGAGAAGAACACCTCACCCGGGCGATGTCGTAGATCGTCTCCATCGAGTAGTGCAGCGCCACGGCGTAGCCGCCGGTATCGCGGACCACGCCCTTGGGGCGGCCGGTGGTGCCGGAGGTATAGAGGATATAGAGCGGATCGGTGGCTTTGACCGCAACGCAGTCGGCGGGCTTGGCGGCGGCCATCAGCGTCTCCCACTCGACCTCGCCGGGGCCGAACTCGACGCGGCAGGCGTCGCGCTGCAGATAGACGCAGTGGGCCACCGCATGGGCGCTGCGCGACAGCGCCTCGCGCACGATCGGCTGATAGGGCACCACGCGGCCGGGTTCGAGCCCGCAGGAGGCGGCCACCACCACCCGGGGCTTGGCGTCCTCGATCCGTGCCGCCAGCTCGCGCGCAGCGAAACCGCCGAACACCACCGAGTGGATGGCGCCGAGACGCGCGCAGGCGAGCATCGCGATCAGCGCTTCCGGCACCATCGGCAGGTAGATCACCACGCGCTCACCCGGCGCCACACCCAGCCCGCGCAGGGCGCCGGCGCAGCGGGCGGTGGCGTCGCGCAGCTCCCGGTAGGTGTAGCGGCGTTGCTGGCCGCTGAGCGGTGAGTCCCAGTAGAGCGCAATGCGCTCGCCGTGGCCCTGCTCGATATGATGATCGAGAGCGGCGTGACACAGGTTGAGCTCGCCATCACCGAACCAGCGCGCATGGCCGCCGGCATCGACCTCGAGCGCCCGGGTCGGCGGGGTGAACCAGGGAATGCGCCGGGCCTGGCGCATCCAGAAGGTTTCCGGGTCCTCGAGGGAGGCTCGGTACTCGTCCTGATAACGACTCATGGCTTACCCCGCTGCGTGTGCCCTTTCACCCGCGCCCTGGCGCGGGCCGGAGGCAGCGTCTGCGTGAACAGGCTGTCTGATCACACTCTATGGGGGCAGCGGCGCGGCGACCGTCAGACCATCGGCTAGCTTCGACGAATGGACGCGGGCGAGGGCCGGGCAGGGCACGCCGGCGGCACGTCTCAGCGCACCTCGAAGTCGCGCTCGGCCCGGGCCACTGCGTCGTGGGCGTGCAGACTCTCGGCGTGGGTGATATCGACGCGGTAGCCGGCGACGCCGGCCTGCGCCTCGCACGCCGCCGCCAGCCGCCGTGCGGCGTCCTCGCAGAACATCAGATTGGCCCCGTTGCGTTCGGCGAAGGCCTGCTCGTCGACGCGCTTGACCAGCGTCTGCACCGGCGTCTGCAGAGTCTGCTCGAAGGCGTCGAGGCGTGCCTCCGGAGCGTAGGCGGCATCTGCGGTCAGACGCAGCGCGATCACTGCCCGGCTGCGTTGACTATGGGGTGTAGGGAAGCTGCCGCTGTGCTCGATCCACTCGGCCACCGTCTCGGCGTCGAGGGTCTCGGCGTTCTGCTCGTCGGCCCAGTGGCGCCAGTCGCGGGCCATGGCGTGGCGGGCCAGCGCGGTCGAGCAGGGGCAGGTGGATGAGTAGTCGAGTTCGAGGGTCAGGGTCTGGGTCAGCCCCTCGCGGCTGCCTTCGAGGGTCAGCGTGAGCGGGTAGTGGCGCCAGCCACTGGCGTCGCTGAGCAGGGCGCGGCGGCGCAGCGGCAACCCGAAGCGCAGGGTCAGAGAGAGGCGCTGGCTGGTGTCGTCCTGGCTATCCAGCAGGGCGTGGCCCAGGGCGTCCAACTGCGCCGGCGTCACTGGCGATTCGTCCAGACGGTCGAGCAGGCGGTAGAGGCGTGACATATGGATGCCGCGCTGGCCCGCCACGAGATCGACATTGACATCGGCGGTGGCCGGCAGTCGAGCGCCGTCCGCCCACTGCAGGCGGGTGGCGATGCCCTGCATGCCGACACGTTGCAGGGCTCGGTATGGCGCGCCCTGGGACGGTTCCGGTTCGCGCCCAGCGGCGACATCCGGTAGCGGCGGTACGGTGAGATTCATGAGTGCTCGTCGACGGTTGGAAATGTTATTTTATAACATATCGTTAGAGCCGATGGGTACACCCTTCGGTTACCGCGTGATGCCGCCATGAGGGTCGCGCGAGCGAACCGATGAATCAGTCGCCGATGCGGTCCAGCCGTGCCATCTGCGCCGCGGGAATCTCCAGCGCTGCCGCCTGGATATTCTGCTGCAGATGATCGGGAGACGAAGTCCCGGGGATCAGCAGGATGTTGGGTGAGCGAGCCAGCAGCCAGGCCAGTGCTACCTGCATCGGGGTGGCGTCGAGCGTCGCCGCGACCTCGGTGAGCGTCTGCGACTGGAGTGGGGTGAATCCGCCCAGCGGGAAGAACGGCACGTAGGGAATGCCCTCCGCGGCCAGCTGATCGATCAGCGCATCGTCGGCGCGGTTGGCCAGGTTGAACTGGTTCTGCACGCAGACGATGGGCACGATCTTCTGTCCGTCGGCCACCTGGGTCGGCGTGACATTGCTCAGGCCGATATGCTTGATCAGGCCGCGCTCGCGAAGTTCCGCCAGTGTCGTCAGCGGGGCCGCCAGCGAGCCCTCCGCCGGCCCATGCACATCCAGCATGCTGCGCAGGTTGACGACCTCCATCTGCTCGAGCCCCAGATTGCGCAGGTTGTCTTCCACAGCCTGGGTCAGCTCGGCGGGCGAGAGGGCGGGCAGCCAGGCGCCGGTGTCATCGCGCCGGGCACTGACCTTGGTGACGAGGCAGAGATCGCTCGGATAGGGGTGCAGTGCCTGCTTGATGAGCTGATTGGTGATGTGCGGGCCGTAGAAATCCGAGGTGTCGATGTGGTCGATACCGGCGGCGATGGCCGCCTCGAGGACCTGCAACGCCCGCGCCGGATCCTTGGGCGGACCGAACACGCCGGGGCCGGCGAGCTGCATCGCCCCATAGCCCAGTCGTTTGACCCGTCGGTTGCCGAGTGTGTAGGTGCCAGCCTTGTCGATGAGGGACATGCGTTCACTCCTGTGTCGAGGTCGGTGCGTCAGATGCCCCGATGTCCCCTCATGGTAGGCGCGTCAGTGCTGTGCGACTATTGTCCTCAATCGATACAAGGTGTGCGGAGAAATGCACAATGAGTGCCGATCTCGGTGATCTTCAGGTCGTGCTGGCCGTGGCCAGAGCCAAGGGGTTTCGGGAAGCGGCGCGGCTGAGCGGTAGCAGTGCGTCGCGCTTGAGCGATGCGGTGCGGCGTGCCGAGACGGCGCTGGGCATTCGGCTGTTTCATCGCACCACGCGGGCGGTGACGCTGACCGAGGCCGGCGCTGCCCTGGTCGCGCGGCTGGCGCCAGCGGTCGAGGAGGTCGAAAACGCGCTGGATGCGATCAACGGCTTTCGGGATCGCCCCGCCGGCACGCTACGCCTCAATGTCCCGGTCAGTGCGGCGCGGCTGATCCTGCCATCGATCCTGCCCGATTTCCTCAAGGCCTACCCGGAGATCCGCGTGGAGGTCACCGCCGACAGTGCGGCGACGGATACGCTGGCGGCGGGCTTCGATGCCGGCATCCGCTACGACGAACTGCTCGAGCAGGACATGATCGCCGTGCCCATCGGCCCGCGCGAGCAGCGTTTTGCGCTGGCCGCCTCGCCCGATTACCTGGCGCGTCATGGCACCCCCACGCATCCCCGCGAGCTGCTGCAGCATGCCTGTATCCGTGGCCGTTTCACCAACGGCAACCGGCCGGCATGGGAGTTCGAGCGCGGCGAGGAGGCGATTCGCATCGAGCCCACCGGCCCTTTGACGATCAGCATCGGCGGCGGTGTGGATCTTGGCGTCGAGGCGGCGTTGCAAGGCGTCGGCCTGATCATGCTGTTCGAGCAGTGGCTCCAACCGTACCTGGCCAGCGGTGAGCTGGTCGCGGTTCTCGAGCCCTGGTGGCTACGCTTCCCCGGCCCTTATCTCTACTACTCGGATCGCCGGCTGGTACCTGCCCCCCTGCGCGCCTTCATCGACTTCATTCGCGATCAAGACTCGCTCCCCCGGCGGCGGGATCACGTCTCCTGAGCCGCTTCGTCGCCTCAGCGGGGCTGCATCATGCCGAAGGCCGCCACCAGGGCAATGACCGCCGTCGCCACGGTCAGTTCGAGCAGCGTGGCACGCTTCAGCCGGATCAGTGCGCCGGGCGTGGCGGCGAGCCGAGGGACCAGGCGATAGCGGTTGTAGAGCGCCACCAGCACCATGACGAGGACCAGGGCCACCTTGATGCCCAGCAGTCGTTGGTAGGTCATCGACCAGTCGTCGGGCCAGTCACCGACGATCAGCCCGGTATTCACCGCCCCCGACAGCAGGACCATGGCCACCGCGATATGCCCCCACTGCGAGAAGCGGGTCAGCGCCAGGGCGGCGGGCCTCTGGGCGCCGCGAGTGCCAAGCTGGCCCAGCAGCAGCAAGACCGGCAGTAACGCGCCGAACCAGAAACCGCCGGCCAGCAGATGCAGCCAGTCATTGCCCCGGTGCAGCCAGCCGAGCGCGCCGGCGTGCATCGCCGCGTGCCCCGATAGCGTCAGGCTGCCCAGCATCAGTGCACTGCTCAATGCCACCGCCGGCGCGCGGCAGCGGCGAGGCGGTAGCGAGGTGGCGAGCAGCAGCGCCACCGCGATCATCTGGCAGAGCCAGGTGCTGCCGAGGGTGGTTTGCGTGGCGACCCGCGCCAGCAGTGCCGTATCTCGCATCGCGGACCAGCTGCCCGACAGCTCGGCGGTACGCAGCGGCAGGCTGGCGAGCGTCACGACCGTGGCCGTGCCGATGGCGCACCAGCGTGCGCCACTCAAGCGTTGCCAGAGCCAGTCGCGCAGCTCGGAGGGAGGCATCGACAACAGATAGGCGCTGGACCCCCACAGAAATAGAGCCGCCGCGTCGAACGCGAAGCGGCTCATCAACAGCGCCGTGCCGGGTTCGGTCACGGTGTCACGCTGAACGCGTAACCGCCCTCGGTCTTGTGACCATCGACGGAGAGGACATGCCATGTGACCTGGTAACGGCCGGGCTCGAGCGCGGTCTCGACCGGGGCGGTCAGGGTCGTGCCATCGTCTGCCAGGGTGGCCTTGCCTAGCTCGACGGCAGAGCCATCACTGCCGTTCAATTCGAGACCGCTGAAAGCCAGCTCCAGGCCCTCGGTGAAGGTGAGCGTCAGGCGCTCCGGCGCCGTGACATCCGCGCCCTCGGCGGGGGTCGCGGCCTCGAGATGCGCATGCGCGAGCGCTTGATGGCTGAAGGCAAGTGCCCCAGAGTCGCGATCAGGGAGAGTGACTGGCGTAGATTCATATGACGTTTCATGGGTTGGTTTCCTTGAGTGGCCGCCCCCCACTGGGGCGGCTGGTGGTATGTCGAGTGGCGATGAAGCCGCCTCAGAAATGAAAATCTAGCTTGGCCCAGACCATCCGGCCCGGATCGTTGACCCGAGTGTTACCCGGATACCCGAAACCGGCGTTGCCCGCGAGGTTGAGGTGTTCGCTGTAAGTGTTGTCGAAGACGTTGTCGATACCGCTGCTGAGGGTGAAGTTGGGGTTGAAACGGTAGGCGCCATTGAGCGAGAAGACGCCGAACCCTGCCGAGTCACCGAGATCCTGGCCGACGACATTGCCCTGGTTCAGTGCGATCCGATGCTGGGGCGCGACCAGCCGCCAGAGGGCGCCGACCGAGTAGTCATCGCGCTCGTAGGTAAGGCTGAAGCGCGACTCCAGCGGGGGAATCTGCGGCAACGGCTGGTCATCGGTCGCATTGCGGCCCCAGGCATAGGCCAGGCTCGCTTCGCCGGTCCAGTTGTCGCTGAAATCGTAGGCGGCGCCGAGTTCCGCCCCGGCAATGTTGGCGTCGACGTTGCGGACCTGGGTGTTGGCCCCGTCGTAGTCGAAGAGGATGAAATCCTCGACATAGCCAAGATAGCCGGAGACCCAGGCGCGGGTGCGTTCGCCACGGTATTGGGCGCCGACGTCGAGCTGCGTGGTCTTCTCCGGTTTGACACCGGCGAAGGCGTTCGGGCTGCCGTCGGGGCCGTCGAGCCCGGGCTTGAGTTCCCAGTAATCCGGGAAGCGCTGCACGTGACCCACGCCGGCGTACCAGGTGACCGGCGCCGAGGCGAGATCCTGCTCGTAGCGCACGAAGCCGCTGGGCAGCGTCGTGCGCCGGGTATCGCCCGCGGTGGCGGTATCGTCGTTATGGTCGTCGACGTGGTAGCGATCCAGACGTGCGCCGCCGATGACCCGGTCGCGGTCGCTGGCGTACCAGGTCAGCTGGTTGAACAGGCCGTACTGGATCTGTTCGTAGTCGCTGTCCCAGTGGTCGCCGTCGCGATTGCGATGAATCTGCTGCTGGGCGTCGACGCCGGCGATCCAGCTGAAGTCGCTCCACTCCCAGGTCGAGGCGACGCGGGTGCTGCGCGTGCGGCGATCCAGCCGCATCGCCATGCCGTCGCTCATGTCCATGCTGCCGCCGCCCATGTCCATGCCGCCACCGCCCATGTCCATGCCGCCGCCACCCATGTCCATGCCGCCGCCACCCATGTCCATGCCGCCGCCGCCCATGTCCATGCCGCCGCCACCCATGTCCATGCCGCCTGAAGGATCGCGCAGCGTGAAGTTGTCCATGATGTGGTCGGCGTAGGCGTAATTCGCCTGCAGTTCGAGTTTGCGCCAGTGTTCACTGATATTGCGCTTTTCAAAGCGAACGCCTGCCGTCTCCCGCAGGAATCGACTGCCGTCCATGCCACGCCCGGCGTAGCGCGCCTCGCCATTGCCACGACCGGCGGTGACCTCCAGCCAGGTGTCGTCGTCCGGCGTCAGGCCGAGGGCGATATCGCCATTCCACTTGTCCCATTTCGACGGCACCGTATCGCCGTTGCCATCCTTGTAGTCGTTGGCTTCCGATTCGTTGCCGATCAGGCGAACGTAGCCCGCTTCGTTACCCGCGGCGGCGTCGATGCGTCGATCGAAGCGGCCATAGGTGCCCAGCATCACGCTGCCATCGACCCGCGTGCCGGGGGCGTCGAATGACTCGGGCCCGCGGTCGAAGCGCACGGTAGCGGCTGAGGCACCGGGCCCCCATAGCACCGACTGCGGCCCCTTGGTCACGACCAGGCTGTCGTAGGCCTCCGGGGAGATATAGGAGGTGGGGGCATCCATGCGAAACGGGCAGGCGCCGAGCATCTCACTGCCATCGGTCAGGATCTTGATCCGCGAGCCGAACATCCCCCGAAACACCGGGTCACCATTGGTGCCGCCGTTACGAATCGAGGCGAAGCCCGGAATGGTCTTCAGATAGTCGGCGCCATCACTCGCCGGCATGGGTTGGCGAGGTTGGCGTGGGTCCGTCTCTACCGTGATCGGCGAGCTGAGCGGGACGGCGGTCACGACCAGGGTGTCGTGATGGCTCGCGACGTGATCGTCATGGTCGTGGCTCATCGTCTGCGCCAGGCTCGGCGTGGCGAACGCGGCGCTCGCCAACGTGACCGCGGCTGCCAACGCTTGGCGCGGGGGAAGGCTGCGGCCAGGCGCGGCTGTCTGTGCGGCACCCCAGCGGGGGCCGTGTGCAGTGGTGGACATGAAGTTCCCTTGAATGCGTTTCGAGTGTGATCCGGCCGCACGGGCGGGCAGCACCACCGCCGGAAGCGGAAGCCGGATGAACAGGATGAGAGTGCGAATCAGGAGAACGCGGGTGGGGCGCGGGGGCGGCCTTCGAACCACAGGTGGTCGCTCGAGGCCGCGGGGCGCGGCGATTCGAAACGACCACCGGCGGGCTTGAGGACGCTGCGGACAACGGCGGGAACGTCGCTATGGGCGGTGGGGAAGTGCTGCCACAGCGAGCAGTAGCCGCACTGATCGTGCCAGGCGAAGACGGCGCGCTCCGGTGTGTCGCGGGCGTGCATGGACGCCATCGACATGCCGGGCATCGCCGCCATTCGCATCGACGAATGAGACGACTCCGACGCCTGGATCTGCGAGATCAGCGGCCCCAGGAACAGCATCATCATCGCCAACAGCGCCAGACTGGCGGCCAGGCGACGGTAGGTGCTGCGGGTTCGAGTGAGTCGGATCATCGTCATCCACGCGATGGCGGTGGGCAGGAAAAGTCATGTGTTACCCACACGTCTCGGATGGTAACCAAAAAGTTCCGCGGCGACTCGCCGGGGGATGAGGTGGATTGTCGCACCACGGCACGTCCTGCTCGGTGCCATCCACGCTCCGTGATCCGCGAGGGGCGTTCGCGGCGGCGGGATCACGTATCCTGGCTCTCTCTTCGTCGCCTTGCCGGAGCTTCCCATGCGCATGTACCCGCTGCCGCCGCTCAACTCGCTGGTCGCCTTCGAATCGGCGGTGCGCCACATGAGCTTTACCCGCGCCGCGGGCGAGCTCAATCTGTCGCAGAGTGCGGTGAGCCGCCAAGTGGTCCATCTCGAGCAGTTTCTAGGGCGCAAGCTGTTCGTGCGCGAGCAGCGGCGGTTGACCCTGACCCGGGCCGGCGAGGCCTATGCGCTGCAGGTACGGGCGATCCTCGACGACTGCGTCCAGGCCACCGCCGAGGTGATGAAGAGCACCGGTGAGAACGAGCTGACGCTGGCCTGCACTGCTGGCGTGGCACAGTTCTGGATGGCGCCGCGGCTGAGTCTGTTCCGGCGCGCCCACCCCGACATCAAGTTGCGCCTGATCGTGCGCGACGGCGTCACCTCGCTCTCCTCGTTCGAGTTCGATATCGGGCTCTATTACCTGAAGAACCCCGCACTGCCGGGCTTTGCCACCACCTTCGTGATCCCCGAGCAGGTCTATACCGCTTGCGCGCCGGACTATCTCGCGACTTGCCGCGAGCGCTACGCGCTGGGCGAGGACGAACGCCTGAGCCCGGCGCAGCTGCAGCACGAAACGCTGCTGATGCTAGAGGACGCCCAGAGCCTGTGGATCTCCTGGCACGACTGGTTTCGCTACCACCGCCTGGCCAGCCCGGCGCTGGCCAATACCCTGGTGTGCAATCACTATCCGACGCTGGTGGAGATGGCGAGCCTGGCGCAGGGCATCGTGCTCGGCTGGCGGCATGTGATCGACAGCCAGATTCGCCGCGGGCGCCTGGTCTGGGCCTCCGACCACTGGGCCAGCCACGGTGGTGGCTATTTCCTGATCACCCCGGAGGAGCGCCGCGAGAACTACGCCACCCGCTGCTTCAAGCGCTGGTTGCTGGAGATGGCGCCCAACGAACCGCTGGCCGCGGGCCCGGGCGGCGACCGCGGCGCGGGCTGAACGATGCGCTGGCCGCATGCTGACATGCGTTTTTGTCGCTTTTCAGGCTCTTCCCGCGCTGATTAGGCTCGAGACGTTCCCGTCCCTATAAGAGCCCAATCATGACCGAACGCACGCCCCCCGCCCGCCTGCTCAAGAACTTCCGCTTGGTCGACGGCAGCGCCGCCGAGCCGCATGACGGCCTCCAGGTGCTGATCGAAGGTGACCGCATCGTCCAAGTCACCGAGACAGCGATCGATGCCCCCCACGCCGAGGTGGTCGATCTCGGCGGGCGCACCCTGATGCCGGGGCTGATCGATTGTCACGTGCACGTGATCGCCACCACCGCCGACCTCGGCGCCAATGCACTGCTGCCCGATGCGCTGGTCGCGGCGCGCGCCACGCCGATCCTGAAAGGCATGCTCGAACGCGGCTTCACCACGGTGCGCGACGTCGGCGGCGCCGACCGTGCCATCCAGCAGGCGGTGGCGGAGGGTCACTTCGTCGGGCCCAGACTGGTGATCTGCGGTAAGGCGCTGTCGCAGACCGGCGGTCACAACGACTACCGTGGCTTCTATGACGAGCGTGACGACCAGTACCAGACCCGCCGGCTCGGTTCGATGGGGCGTATCTGCGACGGCGTCGAGGCGGTGCGTCGTGCGGTGCGCCAGGAGATCAAGGGCGGCGCTCAGTTCATCAAGGTGATGGCCAACGGCGGCGTCTCCTCGCCCAGCGATCCGATCGACTTCCTGAGCTTCTCGGTGGACGAACTCAGGACCATCGTCGAGGAGGCGAGCAACGCCCAGACCTACGTCAGTGCCCATCTCTACACCGACGAGGCGATCCGTCGCGCGGTCGAAGCGGGGGTACGCTCGCTCGAGCACTGCAATCTGATCACCGCTGAGACTGCGCGTTTTGCCGCCGAACGCGGGGCGATGGCGTGTCCCACCCTGGTGACCTACGAGCGGCTCAAGCTCGAGGGCGCCGAGTACGGGCTCAAGCCGGAGTCGGTGGCCAAGATCGACGACGTGCGCCTGGCTGGGCTGGAGAGCCTGGTGACCATGCGCGAGGCGGGGCTGGAGATGGCCTACGGCACCGATCTGCTCGGCGAGATGCATCCGCACCAGTCCGACGAGTTCGTGATCCGCTCCCAGGTGCTGCCGCCCCACGAGGTGATCCGCAGCGCCACCGCCACCGCGGCCAAGCTGCTGCGCATGGAGGGCGAGGTCGGCTGTATCGCGCCGGGCGCCTACGCCGACCTGATCGTGGTCGACGGCAACCCGCTGGAGGATATGCGCCTGCTGACCGGCCAGGGCGATCACCTGGCGCTGATCATGCAGGGCGGCCGCCTGATCAAGGACCATCTGACGCGCTGACCATCACAACCACGATCCATCACAACTACGATCCATCACAACTACGATCCATCACAACTACGATCCATTACGATCACGATCCATAACAATCACAACCGGAGGCCTGCTTCATGCACGCACTCTTCGTCATTGCCTATCTGCTGCTGATGGTCGCTGTGGGGCTCTACTTCTCACGGCGCAAGGTCCACGACGATACCGACTTCATCGTCGCCGGACGCTCGCTCTCGACCCTGGTGCTCACCGCGACGCTACTGGCGACCTTCGTCGGCTCCGGCTCGATCGTCGGCGGTGCCAGCTTCGTATTCCAGCACGGCCCGGGGGCAGCGATCTTCTTCTTCGCCGGCACGCCGATCGCCGCGCTGGTGGTCTACTTCCTGCTGGCGCGCAAGATGCGCCGCTCGCGGGCTACTACCATCCCGGCGCTGATCGAGGCGCGCTTCGGCCCGGTGGCGCGCTCGATCGCCTCGCTGATCATCCTGCTCGCCTACGTCGGTATCGTGTCGTATCAGTTCACCGGCGCGGGGCAGGCGCTCAATCTGGTCTTCGGCCTGCCGGTATGGCAGGGCGTGGTAATCGCGGCGCTGGTGATGATCGGTCTGGCGACCATGGGCGGGTTGGTCTCGGTGGCTTACACCGACTACCTCAGCGCGGTGATCATCTTCGGTAGCATGCTGATCGCGCTGCCGCTGGTGCTGACCCGGCTGGGTGGCCTCGACGGTATGATGGAGGCGCTGCCGGCGACCCATCAGACGCTGCTCGGCGGGCTCTCGCCGTGGCAGGCACTGAGCTACTTCCTGCCGTTATTCCTGCTCATTCTGGGCGATCAGAACCTGTTCCAGCGCTTCGCCGCGGCGCGTGACCCGCAGACCGCCAAGAAGGCCGCGCTGGGCCTGGTCCTGGCCTCCATCGTCTGTACGTCACTGATCACGCTGCTGGTGTGCGCCACGCGGGTGATGTATCCCGATATCACGCCGTCGACCGCGATGATGACGCTGGCCCAGCAAGGCGTCCCCACGGTGATCGGCGGCCTGCTGCTGGCCTCGATCGTGGCGCTGCTGCTGACCACGGGCAACTCGTACCTGCTCTCGGCCTCGGCCAGCCTGACCCAGGATATCGTCGGTGGCCTGTTCAAGATCCGGGTGCCGGCGGGCAAGGCGCTGCTGCTCAACCGCCTGGCGGTGGTGCTGCTCGGCCTGCTGGCCTGGATACTGGGCGCCTTCTTCCCCAGCGTGCTGGCGATGCAGATGTACTCCTACGGCATGTATGGCGCGGCGATCACGCCGGTGTTCCTGGCCGCCCTGCTGTGGCCGCGGGCGACCCCGGCCGGGGCGCTGTCGGCGATGCTCGTGGGTGGCGTGATGACGTTGGTGTGGGAGATCGCCCTGGGCAAGCCGATGGGCTGGAACAGCGTGCTGGTGGCGATGCCGCTGGCGGCGCTGACGCTGATCGCGGTGAGTCTTGCCGGGAGGCGCCCGGCGGCGGTCTCGAGTACTGCCTGAGAGGGCGACGAGCGCGTTGGCAGAAACGTCTAACACCGCGGCCGGGCACACTGCCCGGCCGTGGTGTCTACGGCACCCGGTTCAGCGCGGCAACCAGCCACGGGCGATCAGCGGCGCCAGCAGCCGCCGGTGGATGCCTCGGGCCAGCCCGTGCAGCGCCGGCATGTAGTAGGCCTCGCAGCGCGCGGCGAGTAGCGCCACCGTGCCGGAAATGAGCAGTGCCCCCAGCATGTCCAGGGGAAAGTGCACCCCCAGATAGATTCGCGACCAGGCGATGCCCAGGCCGATGGCGGCGAAGATCACCCCCAGTGGGCGCAGCTCCCGCGACAGCAGCAGGGTCACCGCGGCGGCGGTGATCACCGTCATGTGGTCGCTGGGGAAGGAGCTGTCGGCGGCGTGGCTCAGGTAGGTGTGCCCCACTGGCAGCATGAACGGGCGCGGATGACTCCACGCCAGCCCGATCACGCTGTTGACGCCGAGCGCCGCGACGCAGGCCACCAGGCCGCGCAGCGCCAGGCGCTGGCGGGCCGGATCGCGCTGCAGCCAGCCGACGATCATCAGCAGCGGCACCAGGTAGATGGCATAGATGGCCAGCGCGTAGGCCAGATCCAGCGTCAGTCGCGAGGCGTGGGCGGGGGCGTTGAGCCAGTCGAACAGGCGAAGGTTGAGCGCTTCCATGATAGCGGTACGTCGGCGTCCTTGAGCGTCGTGCGGGAAAAACCAGATCGCCATGCTAGCGCCGCGGCGGCGGGCGGTGCGCAGGGATTGGTAACGAAACGGTCATCTTTTTGTCAGCCGCCGCCTGGCGCTGTCGGCGCCTGGCAACGGGTGATGGCTGTTGTTCTACGCCGGCTCGCTTAACAAGAGCTTAGAACGCCTTTCACAGCCGCTAGACGACGTGGGCTAATCCGGCGGCAGGGCGTTGCGAGGGCGCTGTGAACCCCTCCCTGGGCGCTACCTTTGCCATCCCTGGCAAAGGACCCTCGCTTTGCCCTGCCTCCGGCGCCCATCGTCAGAGGGGTTGTAAACACCCTCTTAGGGCGGCCACGCCGTCGCCGAGTGGTGCTAGCAGCGGTGGGGCGTGGCGAGCACTTCACGCCGGCAGCGGGTTGGCCTCGAAGAAGTCGGCCACGCTCTGGTGCAGCGCCTCGGCCAGCGACTGCTGGTGCGACTTGATCAGCAGGCGCTTGCAGTCGGCGCGGTTGGACATGAACCCGGTCTCTACCAGCATCGAGGGGATGTCCGGCGATTTGAGCACGGCGAACGCCGCCTTGTTGACCCGATGCTGATGCAGGTGGGTCACCTCGCCGAGATGGCCGAGCGTGGTCTTGGCCAGCTTCTGGCTGGCGACGTCGGTACCGCGCATCGACAGGTCGATCAGCACCGACTGCACGTCGGGGTCATCCGAATAGATATTGCTGTCGCGGGTCGAGTCGTAGCGGTCGGCGGCGTTCTGGCTCTCCGCCAGCCAGCGCGCCATCGCCGAGCTGGCACCGTGCTCGGAGAGGATGTAGACCGAGGCCCCGGAGGCCGAGGGGGTGGGCGCGGCATCGGCATGGATCGAGATGAACAGATCGGCGTGATGATCGCGAGCCATCAGCACGCGCTGATGCAGCGGAATGAAGATATCGCTGTCCCGGGTGAGCGACGGCTCGAAGCGCGGGTCCGCGTGGAGCCGCGCCTTGAGCGCATCGGCCACGCCCAGGGCGACATACTTCTCGTAGTGGTCGTCGGCGCTGATGCAGCCGGGGTCCTTGCCGCCATGGCCGGCGTCGATCTCGATGATCGCCTTGCGCGGCTGGTGGTGGGACTCGGCTTCGGCAGTGACCGCCGCCATCAGCGGGTCGGGGTCGTTGATGCTGACGATCAGTTGGGCGCGATGCGCATCCAGCTGGCGCACCTGGGTCCTGGGCTGCTTGAGCCGCTTCAGATCGAGCACGATGCGAATGCCGTCGCCGTGACGTCCGGTGCGCACGTCCTTGACGATACCGGCGTGCTGGCGCGGTGCCTTCGACGGCGCGATGCGCGAGACCTGCGGTAGGTCGATGACCACCCGCGGCGGGTTATCCAGGGCGAAGACCTTGTGTTCGTGGCTGCCCTCGAGCTCGATGACGAAGCTGGCGCTGTCGTCGTCTTCCTGCAGGGTAAAGGGCGTGAGCGGATTGGCGGCCAGCGCGCGGGTACTGGGGAGGAGACAGGTGGCCAGAAGCGTGGTGATGAAGCGCCTTCTATCCATGACGGTGACTCGTGAAAATGGGTGACAATGGGTAACGAGGATGACGTTATAACATAACTAATTTAGCCCATGGGGCAACAAGACTCTGACCCGTGCCGGCAGCAAACGATCCCTTGGCGTGCGGTATCTCAGGACTTTGGCTACCGGCGATTGGCTATCGGTCAGCTGGCGTCACCTTCGCCAGCAGCGCATGGCAGTCCGGGAAATGCCAGTCCACCGCCTCGGGGCAGGGGTTGTCGGGTATGTTGACGAGAATCGTGGTCGCCCCTGCCGCGCGGCCACAGGCCATGTCCATACGGCTGTCGCCGACCATCACCACCGCCGAGGGGGCGGTCTGCCAGTGTTGGATGAAGTGGTCGAGGCCGCCGGGGTGGGGTTTGGGCGGCGCCTCGTCGCGCCCCAGCACGTCGTCGGCGGCGAAGCACGCGTCCAGTCCGATCGCCTCCAGGGTGATATGCGCCAGCTCCTTGGCGTTGCGCGTCAGGATGCCCAGCCGGCAGCCGCGCTGGGTCAGCGCCAGAATCAGCTCGACCGCGCCACTCGCTGCGGTGGCCGCGAGTGCCAGCGTGCGCTCGTGCTCCAGCAGCCAGGCGTGCTTAGCGTCGCGCTCGGCCGTGGGTAGCGTCTCCAGGTGGTGGAGCAGATCCGCCCCTTCGGGAATTTCCAGCTCGCGCCGGATCGCCGGGAAATCGTGTACGCCGACGGTGAGCGTGCCGTCCATGTCGAAGACCCAGTGGTGGTGGCGATGCAGGGGACCAGACGTCATGGATCTCTCCTCGTGAGGTATGCCTGGCATTCTGCCGGCAGTCGGCCCCTGAAAGCCAAGGCGGTGGCCGTGGGCAGCGACAATTTCGTGGGCACTGGCAGGTCATCCGCCAGCATTCGTGGCGGCATCCAGAGACCCATCAATATCATCATCAGGTTTTCGGTCGGTGATAGAAAACTTAGCGGCACGTTGCTGTTAGCGCCCACACAGGCACACTTCAGCTCGCGCTTGTCGATATAGACTGACTTGGACACCGAAACGGCCCCCACGTCGCCGCTGACGGCCAGCAATGGCGAGACCAGTGACGCGCGTATTGAGAGCTGCGGAGATCGGTCGGGCGCTAATGTCTAATATCCGGGTTGCGTGACACTGTGCTATAGAGTCCGATTTTGTAGCGGGTATCTACCTATGTCGCATCCTCTCCCTCCCTTGAATCCGCTGCGGGCTTTCGAGGTCGCGGCCCGGCTGTGCAGCCTGACCAAGGCGGCCGAGGAGCTGCACGTTTCGCAGGTCGCGGTGAGCCGTCAGGTCAAGGTGCTCGAGGACTACATGGGCGTGGTGCTGTTCTACCGCCAGCATCGCGGTATCGAGCTGACGCGGGAGGGGCTGGAGCTCTACCGAGGCGTGAAGAACGCCTTCAAGGAGATCTCCGACGCCAGCCGACGTGTCTCGCGTCGCGGGCGCAAGGATGTGCTGTCGATCCAGTCTTACACCACCTTTTCGCAGCGTTGGCTCATTCCCCGGCTGGCGGATTTCAACGCCCGCAACGACCTGCTCGAGGTCAAGCTCTCGTCGTCTCTGAAACCGGCGGACTTCGATAGCGGCAACGTCGACGCGGCAATCCGTGCCGGGCGCGGAGAGTGGCCGGACCTGCACGCCGAGAAGCTGGTGGATATCGAACTCATCCCCGTTGTCTCCCCCGCCCTGCAGGCGTCGGCCGGGATCAAGACCGTGCGCGATCTATCCCGCGTTCGGCTGCTGCACTCGATGGCCCGCTCCTCGGACTGGCAGCACTGGCTCGCCGCCTACGGCGATACGGTCGAGGACAAGGCGAGTGTTCAATTCGAGAGCTCTGCGCTGGCCTACGAGGCGGCGTCGACGGGTATGGGCTGCGCCATCGCCGTCAAGATGTTCGTGGAGAAGCAGCTCGAATCGGGAGAGTTCCTGGCCCCGTTCCCGGAGACGTTGAAGACCGGCGAAGCCTACTATCTGGTCTGGCCCAAGGGAACGCCGCCCTCGGATGCGCTGCTCAGGTTTCTCGAGTGGATGCGGGGTGTGATGCAGACGCAAACGCCGGCAGCGCCCGCTGCCGGCGAAGAGGGAACGCCGCCGGCGCGGGCGCTGGACTCCCTCGGTTGATGTCGGGCCGGCAGCGCGTCCGGCGCTAGACCTGCGCCGCTTTCTTGAAGAAGGACTTGCGCAGGCGCGGCAGGATCAGCGAGATCACCATGATCGCCAGCAGCGTCGCGCTGATGGGATCGGTCAGGAACGTGGTCATGTCGCCATTGGCGATCGAGACCGCGCGGCGGAAGTTGGTCTCCAGCATGTCGCCCAGCACCAGGGCGAGAATGACCGGCGCCAGCGGAATATCCACCTTGCGTAGCAGATAGCCGATCAGGCCGAACGCCAGCGTGATGAAGACCGGGAAAATGGCGTTCTCTGTGGCATAAGCGCCCATCAGGCTGATTCCGGCAACGATGGCTGCGATGATCGGCCCCGGGATGTCAGACACCTTGGCCCAGAAGCGAGCCCCCGCCAGACCGATGATGATCATCACCGGCACTCCGATCCAGAGTGAGGCGAAAATCGTGTAGGGGATCTCCGGGTTGGTCGCGAACAGCAGCGGTCCGGGCTGAATGCCTTGAATCATCAGCGCGCCGATCAGGATCGCGGTGGTCGGCGAACCGGGGATGCCGAGTGCCAGCAGCGGCGCCAGCGCGCCGGATACGGCGGCATTGTTGGCGGTTTCCGAGGCCGCCACACCCTCCAGGCTACCCTTGCCGAAGCGCTCGGGGTGACGCGAGCTCTTCTTGGCCACGCCATAGGACGCGAACGAAGCGATCGAGGCGCCCGCACCAGGAATGATCCCGATCACGTAACCCAGAATGGAGCTGGTCAAGAACACGCGCTTGAGCTGGGTGAACGTGCTCAAGGGAACCGCGAAGAGCCCACTCATGGGCTGGCTCTTGACCGAACCCGCCGCGCCTTTCTCGATCATGAACAGCACTTCGGAAAGGGCGAACAGCCCCAGCAGTACCGGTACCAGCGGCAGGCCCTCGAAGAAGTCCGGGTGATAGCTGAAGCGCGGCACGCCCGTCTGGGTGTCGAGCCCGATGGTCGCCAGGCCGAGCCCCAGGCCCATGGCGATCAGCCCCTTGAGCAGCGAAGGCGAGAGGCTGGAGACCAGGCTCAGGCCGAGCAGCGCGAGCGCGAAGTAGGCCTCCGGGCCCAGGGCGAGGGCATACTCCGACAGCGGCACGGCGGTGAAGAAGAGCAGGACGGCACTGACGAAGATGCCCACACCCGAGGAGATGATGGAGACGTTCAGCGCCAGGCCGGCCTTGCCCTGCTGCGACAGCGGGTAGCCATCCCAGGAGGTGGCGACCGCCGCGGCGGTGCCCGGCGAGTTGAGCAGAATCGCCGAGATCGCACCGCCATATTCGGCGGCGACATACAGGGCCACCAGGGTGACGATGGAGACCGTGGGGTCCATGCCGTAGGTGAAGGGAATCATCAGGGCGACGCCCAGGCTCGGCCCCAGCCCGGGGATGGCCCCGATGAGATAGCCCAAGAGCGCCCCGCCGAGCAGACCCACCACGACCAGCGGGTTGGCGAAAGAGCCGAATCCGACCAGTATTTGATCAATCATCTGATGCCCTCAATCGAAGTAGACGCCGAGCGCCATGACGAAAATGGCGTAAATGGCGGCGGAGAACAGGGGAGGAATGATCGCCAGCATCGTCAGGCGTCGTTCGCCTGCGACCCACATGAGCAGGAATGAGAACAGGGCGATCGTAATCAGCGGTCCTGCCGTCTTCAGCAGCGTGGTCTCGGCGATGAGGATGGCGACGGCGGCCAGCACCGACAGGGGGCGGCTGAATGCCACACGCTCCTGGGGCGTTCTGCGCGGCTTGATGAAGAGGCTGATGAACAGAAGACCCAGAAGCAGCAGCAGGTTGATGACGGCGATGATGAGCGGAAATCCGCCGGGACCCACGTGTGGGCTCGGTACCTGAACATGAAGCCGATAGGCTTCGCTCAGGTAGAAGATATCGGCAGCGATGAGCAGCAGATAGATCACGACTTCTGCCAGAGATTTCTTGATCGTCAAGGTCTGGTCGCGATCGTGATGGTCATCGACATCGTTGCCGATTCGGGAGGGGGATTTTACGGCCTCTACGGTCATGAGGAACCTCCACAAGACGTGATGGTGGTATCGTTCTTGTTGCCATTCGGGCGAGGCGAACGCGCGCTCTTCGGCGCCAGGATGGAAACACCGCCGAAGAGATAGCGCTACTATGGGGGATGCGGCCGACTCGGATCGACTGAGGATATGTCAGGGAGGTCTGGCCATACTGTTGGTCACATTTTCGACCAATGGCTACTGGCCAATCGTGACGCCCAGTGGGCGCCGCGTGACCGCTGAACTCGCCCGGTCCGGCGACACGGGGCGCCCCGCTGGCAAGGCGACCTCAGCACCGTCGATCAGTAGCGCCACGCCTTGGCCCACGCCCACGCACATGCTGCACAGCCCGTAGCGCCCACCGCTGGCCTCCAACTGATGCGCGCGGTGGTGATCAGGCGTGCACCGGAGGCGCCCAGTGGGTGGCCGATGGCGATGGCGCCGCCGTTAGGGTTGACGCGTGGATCGTCGTCGGCGAGTCCCAGCCGGCGGCCTACCGCCAGCGCCTGGGAGGCGAAGGCCTCGTTGAGCTCGATGGTGTCCATCTGCTCGAGGCTGAGCCCGGTCTGGGCCAGCAGCTTCTCGATCGCCGGCACCGGGCCCATGCCCATCACCCGCGGTGCCACCCCGGCCGTCGCCATGCCGACGATGCGCGCGCGTCCGACCAGGCCGTGCCGGCGGGCACCCTCGGGCGTGGCCAGCAGCAGCGCACAGGCGCCATCGTTGATACCCGAGCGCTTGCGGGCGGTGATGCTACCGTCTGCGTGCGTCACGCTGCGCAGCTTGCTCAGCGCTTCCAGCGTACTCTCCGGTCGCGGATGCTCGTCGCAGGTGAACGCCAGGTCGGGCTGGCCGCGTCGGCTCACGGTCACCGACATCAGCTCCCGGTCGAAGAATCCGCGGGCGTGGGCGGCCTGCCAGCGCTGCTGGCTGCGCAGGGCGAAGGCGTCCTGATCGGCGCGGCTGACACGCTCCTCCTCGGCGACGTTCTCGGCCGTCTGCGTCAGCGGATCGACGCCGTAGCGTGCCTTCATCGCTGGATTGATCAGGCGCCAGCCAATGGTGGTGTCTTCCAGGGTCTGGCCGCGCGAAAAGGGCTTTTCGGCCTTGCCCATGACATAGGGTGAGCGGCTCATGCTCTCGACGCCGCCGGCCACCATCAGTTGAGCCTCACCGCAGCGTAGGGCGCGGGCGGCACTGCCGACCGCATCCATGCCGGAGCCGCACAGACGGTTGAGGGTAGATCCCGGGACTTCGAGCGGCAGCCCGGCGAGCAGCGCGGCCCATGCGTGCGACGTTGCGGTTGTCCTCGCCGGCCTGGTTGGCACAGCCATAGATCACGTCGTCGACCCGGTGCCAGTCGAGCTCGGGGTGGCGCTGCATCAGCGCCTGTATCGGCAGGGCGCGAGATCGTCGGCACGGATGCCGGAGAGGGCGCCCTGAAAGCGCCCGAACGGGGTGCGGATGGCGTCACAGATCCACGCTTCTGACATCACGTCTTGCTCCTGTTGGCGGACTCGGAAGGCCCGTGGGAAGATTCTCGCGAACACGCCGTGGACAGGACGACGGGGTCACCGGCCACATGGCCCCGGCCGCTCGCCCGGGCGAGCTGGTCGAGGGCTGTGGCAAGGGCCTCCACGGGCATCTGGCGGGCGATGAACACCGGCCCGCCGCGCCAGCGCGGAAAGCCGTAACCATTGACCAGCGCGATATCGATATCCTCGGCACGGCGACAGACACCTTCCCCGATGACCAGCAGCGCCTCGTTGATCAGCGCCGCCACCACGCGTTGCTGGATCTCGCTGGCGCTGAATGCGCGCGGCTCGATACCCTGCGCCTGGCGATAGGCGTCGATCATGGACATCACCTCGGGATCTTCCGAAGGCTGCAGCGAATCGTCGTAGCGGTAGTAGCCTTGGCGGGTCTTGCGTCCGAAGCGGCCGGCCTCGCACAGGCGGTCGGGCAGACCGACATAGCGCCGGTCGGCGTCTGCCGCGCCAGTGGCCTGGCGCATCTTCCAGGCGATATCGAGTCCGGACATGTCGGCGACCTTGAATGGCCCCATGGCGAAGCCGAACGCCTCCAGCGCGGTGTCGATCTGCGTCGGGGAGGCGCCCTCTTCGAGCATGAACTCACACTGCGGCGGTAGGCGGCATAGATCCGGTTGCCGACGAAGCCCCAGGCATTGCGGACCACGATCGGTGTCTTTTTCAGCGCCTTGGCGAAGGTGTGCGCGGTGACCAGCGTCGTGTCGTCGGTACGCGCAGTGGCGACGATCTCGAGCAGGGGCATGCGATCCGCCGGGCTGAAGAAGTGCAGCCCCAGCACCCGCGATGGCTGCGCGACCTCGCGGCGATCGCGTCGATATCGAATACGAGGTGTTGGTCGCCAGTAGCGTATCGGACGGTCAGCCGCGACAGCTCGGCGAACAGCGACCGCTTGATCTCGAGATCCTCGACGATCGCCTCGATGACCAGATCGGCCTGCTCGACGCCCGCCAGTTGAGTGCTGCAGGCCAGACGCGACAGCAGCTCGGAGAGAGCGGTGTGGCGGTGGTACCGCGCCGCTCGATGAGCTGTTGTTGCGCCTTCTCGATCCGCTCGACGCCAGCGGCCAGCGCCTGGGCATCGCGCTCTATCAGGTCCACTCGATAGCCGGCGCGCAGCGCGGCCAGAGCGATGCCGCTGCCCATGGTCCCGGCGCCGATCACTGACACCCGGGTGAGCGTCGCCGGCGCGGCGGTGAGCTCTGCCAGCGGATTGGCACGCTCGGCGAAGAACAGATAGCGCAGGGCGTGGGCGGCCTCGCTGTCGCGCAGTGCCAGAAAGCGTTCGCGCTCGTGTGCCACGCCTTCGGCGAAGGGCGTGCGGGCGGCGATCATCCCGCATCGGCGGCCTCGGCGGCGGCGGGCAGGCCGCGTTGTCGACGTACCTGCTGCGCCTGCAGGCGTGCGCTCTGGTCGGCATCGAAGGGGGGCACCGACCGCGCACTGACGCGGCGCTTGTCCGCCGGCATGCGGCGCGCGAAGTCGAGCGCCGCGACCTCCTGGTCGGCGCGCTCGGTGGTGTCCAGCATCTGGTCGACGAGCCCCCACTGGTGAGCCGTGGCGGCGTCGATGGGCTTGCCGGCAACGATCATCGTCAGCGCGTGATCGACCCCCACCAGCCGCGGCAGGCGCTGGGTACCGCCGGCCCCCGGGATGATGCCGACATTGACCTCCGGCAGGCCCAGGCTGGCGCCGGGGGTTGCCAGGCGCGCGTCGCAGGCCAGCGCCAGTTCGAGCCCACCGCCCAGCGTATGGCCACGGACCACGGCGACGATCGGCAGCGGGAACGCCTCGAGCGCCTGCGTGACCTCGGGTAGTGACGGTGCGGTGGCGGGCTGGTCCAGTTCGCGCAGATCGGCTCCCGCCATCAAATGCTTGCCGGCCCCCTGCAGCACCACTGCGCGGACGCGCTGGGTGTCGATTGCCGCCAGCGCGTCGAGGATGCCCTGGCGGATACGTTGGTTACCGCTGTTGACCGGTGGATTGTCGAGGGTGACCACGGCGATATCGTCGACGTAGTCGAGCTCGACCCGTGGCGGCTGGTGCGCATCAGGCATGGGCGATCTCCTCGCCGGCCGCTGCGGTGGCGGTCGTCACCAGCACGGCGTCGGCGGCCACCACGCCTTCCCCCTCCGGCAGCACGAACAGAGGGTTGATCTCTGCCGTCACCAGGCGCTCGCCCAGCGCGGCGGCCAGCGTGGAGAAGTCGACGATCGCCTGCGCCAGTGCCGCGGTATCGCGCGGCTCGGCCCCGCGGTATCCGGCTAGCAGCGGCCAACTGATCAACTGGCGCATCATCGCGTGGGGGCCTGATCCAGGCTGAGCGCCTGGCCGTCGGGCAGCAGATGCAGGGCCGTGTCCTTGAACAGCTCCGCGGTGACGCCGCCTGCCCCGAGCAGGATCGAGGTGCCGAGCGCATCGCGGTTGGCGCCCAGGATCAGCTCGAAGCCGCCCGGTACCATGGCTTCGACGAGAAACCGCTGCGGCGTGTGCCCGGTATGCTCGGCGACCGCCTGCTGCATGCGCGTCAGGCGCTCGGCGATGGTGTCGGCGCCGAGATTGAGCGCCACGCCGCCGATGTCGCTCTTGTGCAGGAGCGTGCCGTCGAGCACCTTGAGCACCACCGGCGTAGCGATCTCGGCGGCGGCGTGCGCCGCTTCCTGCGGCGTGGTCACCGTGCGGCTGGCGGGAACCGCGATGCCATGGGTGCGGAATAGTTGCTTGGCGCTCGCTTCGTCCAGCGACCCCTGGGGAGTGTCCGCCATCGCCGGCGTGACGGCGGCGGCCGGGGCGGATGTCACCCGCGTGGAGGTGAGATGGATCGCCTCCAGCGCTGCGCTGCAGCTCTCCGGTGAGCTGAAACCGGGGATGCCGGCGCGGTTCAGGCGTTTCAGCGTCTCCGGTGCGTGCGGGCTGACATACGCCAGCACCGGCTTGTCGCTGAGCGCCAGATTGGCCTGGATGGCACCGACGACCAGGTCGGGCATGGCCAGACCGGAAGAGCCGATGATCACCACCAGCGCATCGTAGGTCTCGCTCTCCAGCAGCGTACGAATCGCCTGACGCAGCAGATCGGGCTGCAGGCCAGCCAGTGTGACGTCGATCGGATTGCGGTCGAGTTCCGCCGGGGTGTCGCCCTGCAGCTCGCGCAGGCGCGCGGCGGTGGCCTCGTCCGGAACCGGCGCCTCGAATCCCTTCATGCCCAGGCTGTCGGCGATCAGCGTACCGGCGCCGCCGGTGGAAGTCAGGATCGCCACGCGGCGCTTTTGCATGCGGCGGCCGGCGGTGAGTACCGCGGGGATGTCGAGCAGCTCGTCGAAGGTGTCGGCGCGCACGATGCCCAGGTCACGGAAGAAGGCGTCGTAGACCCGGTCCTCTCCGGCCAGCGCACCGGTATGGGAGCTGGCCGAGCGTGCGCCGGCCTCGGAACGGCCGATCTTGAACACCACCACCGGCTTGCCGGCGGCCCGCGCACGTTCGGCGGCGGCACGGAAGCGCGCCGGGTGGCGGATGCTCTCGAGATAGAGGGCGATCACCCGGGTGTCAGGGTCGTCGACCAGATGATCGATGAAGTCGCTCACCTCCAGGTCGACTTCGTTGCTGGTGGAGACCAGCGACGAGAGGCCGATACCGCGGCCGGCGGCGCGTGACAGCAGCGCGCCGAGGATACCCCCGCTCTGCGACACCACGGCGATGCCACCTCGCGGCAGCTCGCTCACTTCGAGGGCGCCGCTGGCCGATAGCGGAATGCCGGCGGAAAGGTTGACCAGGCCGATGGTATTGGGGCCGAGCAGGCGCATGGCACCGGCGGCCTGCTTGAGCTCTTCCTGCATCGCCAGGCCCGAGTCACCCGCCTCGGCGTAGCCGCTGGCGAGCACGATTGCTGCGCGGCACCCCAGCGCCGACAGCTCGCGCACCGCCTCGATACTGCGGCGGGCGTTGAGCAGGACCAGCGCGACATCGGGCGCCTTGGGGAGGTCGGGAATGCGCGCGTAGCACTTCAGCCCCTGGATCTCGCTCGCCTTCGGATTGACGGGATAGATATCCCCCGAAAAACCGTGCTTCAGCAGATACGAGATCGGGCGACCGGAGGTCTTGTGAGGATCGGCCGAGGCACCCACCACGGCGACACTTCGGGGGTTGAGCAGGGCGTCGAGCTGGCTCATGCGGTGGCCTCCTTGGCGCGTGCCAGAAACGCCTGGACAGAGTCGCGATGCTCGCGGGAGGTGTAACAGATCCCCTGCGCCTTGCTGCCCTCGGCGAACACCTGCTGCTCGGAGAGCTCGTAGCTACGATTGAGAATGGATTTGGTCAGCGCCGTGGCGGTGCGCGAGCCGCGACTCATCTGGGCAGCCATCGTCAGCGCGCTCGACAGCAGCGCATCGCCCGAGCAGCGCTGATCAGCGATGCCCAGGGCGAACGCCTCTTCGGCCTCGACGCGGCGGCCGCTGAAGATCAAGCCCTTGGCGCGGCTGAGCCCGACTCGGCGCGGGAGGAAGTAGAGGCCACCGCCGTCGGGAACCAGCCCGCGCGCGATATAGGCCCAGGTAAAGGTGGCGGCATCGGCGGCGATGACGAAATCGCAGGAGAGCGCGAGGTCGGCGCCCAGCCCCGCGGCGGCGCCGTTGACTGCCGCCACGGTGGGAATCGGCAGATTCAGCAGCAGGCTGGCCGCGTAGTGCACGCCCTGCTGGCGTTCCCAGCCGTTGAAGCCGACCGTAGCCGGGTCGGCCTCCATGCGCTGCTGCATGCCGGCGATATCGCCACCGGCGCAGAAACCCTTGCCCTTGCCAGTGAGCACCAGGGCGCGGATCGAGCGATCCTCGCGGATGCGCTTGAGTTGCTCGACCAGTTCCGCACGCATGGCATCGCTCATGGCGTTGCGCTTCTCGGGGCGGTTCAGCGTCAGAATGGCGATGTCATCCTGCTGCGAAAATTCGATCAATTGACTCTGTGACATGAACAATCCTCTGATGCAGTGGGGGCGACGACACGCCGACAGGGTGTGTTACGGGTCGGTCGCGTGGTGGCGGGGTCGCCGCGACGGCGACCCCGGTCGTCCTGGCCCCAGGAACGGTGGCAGTCGATGTGTGAGTTGGTCGGATGGCGTGGGGGCAGGCCGCGGCGCGGGTGCGCCGCGGCAGGTCTCACTTGACCCCGGCTTTTTCCAGCGCGACCTCGGCGGTGTCGCTCATGCTGTAGATGAACTTCTTGTAGGCCTCGGGGCCCATCCATGAGTCGATCACCCCGGAATTGCGCGCGTACTGCTGGTAGTTCTTGTCTTTCATCGCCCTGTGGAAGGCGTCCGCGATCTGCTGCTGGGTCTCTTCGGGGATGCCGGCCGGACCGAACACGCCTCTGACCTGGACCCAGTCGTTGTTGACCTGATAGCCCTGCTCTTCGAAGGTCGCGACGTCGGGGAGTGCGTCCAGGCGGTCCGCGGCGAGCACGCCCAGACCATGGAGGCGGCCTGCATCGAAGTAGGACTGGGCGCCGCTCAGGTTGGACATGCCGACATCGATATGTCCGCCCAGCACTGCGGCGACGATATCGGGGGTAGCGTTGAAGGCGACCCATTCGAACTCGACACCGGCGGCCCGTTCGAGCATGGAGAGCGCAATGTATTGGGTGGAGCCGATCGAGCCGAAACCGCCCACACTGATCTTCTTGTCGCTGCGTTTTGCCGCCGCGATCAGATCGTTGAGGTTGCGGTAGGGCGAATCTTCGGCGGTCCAGATGAGGTTGGGGTCGACCTGGGTCGATGCGATCCAGGAAAAGTCGTCCAGGCTGAAGACACCCTTGAGATTGGTCAGCATGCCGGTCAGCGGGGTCAGGGTGTTGATTCCCAGTGTCAGGCCATCAGGCGCGGCGGCACGAACCCGCGCCAGCTGTGCGGCACCGGCGCCGCCGGGCGAATTGATGACCACGACCGGCTGGCCGATTTCCGGCTCCAGCGACTTTGCCAGAGTCCGCATGAAGACGTCGGAAGAGCCGCCGGCCTTGGTGTGCATGACGACCTTGACGGGGCCGGAGGGCCAGGTCTTGTCCTGAGCCATGGCCGTCGAGCCGATGACGCCGGCGAAGGAGAGGGCGGTGGCCGCCAGGACGACGGCTGTCTTACGTAGCAAGTGTGAAGTCTGCATGGCGTGTCTCCGTTATTGTCGCTTGTGGAGTTATCGATGTCCGATGGACTCGGCAGCAGATTCACACAGCAGACGTTCACGGCGCGACCGACGATAAGTCAGGACAGAGCCAAGATATTTTTAGAGTTTCTTCGGGCGTTTATTGCCTGATTTATTCAATGAGACTTTGGTCTATGACAAGAGTGGCGCGTCGGCTCACCTCATGCGGCGCGTTGAGGGTCAGGTGGATATCACACCAGCGTCGCCGGCATCTCGTGGGTGTCGAGGATCTTCCGCTTGAGCGCCTCGCTGGCGTGTTTGGAGAGAACCTGCTGGCTCAATTCGTCATATTTGGCGATGAGTTCTTCCAGTGACAACGGGTTTTCGGGGTCGCCTTTACGGCATGTCTGTAGGTGCGAAAAGGTTTGTCCATCGGTGGTTGTCAGGTGAACTCTGGCCATTCTTTGCGTGGGATAGTGCGCCGATAATTCGCGGTCTTCCTCTACGCTGATGCGTTCCATCAGGGCGCGAATATCGCGGCGGACCAGGGTCTCGGGCGCGAACGCCTCTAGGCGCAAGCGCCGCGTGAGCAGATAGGTCGCCAGACTGTACTGGAGGCTGAAGCGTGCTTCCTGCGGGGTGGTCGGCTCGGGCCGGTCGCACATCTGGTGCGTGGCTGCGTAACCCTCGACATGAATGTGCGTGATCGCTTCCACCTGCGTCCCGGTGGTGGCGAGCAGCGTTGCCAGCCCGTCGATGGCCGGGAAGATGTGTCCGCAGCAGCCGTGCGCCTTGATCGTCATGCGCGTAATGGGCGTCCACTCGCCGATACCGGCGAGCGCGCGCTGCCAGTCGCCGGGCGAGTCGCTGGTGGCCGCGGCGAATCCTGCCGGCGCCTCCAGACTGGCGAGAGAGGCGGTGACCCCGTGGCTGGCGGCATAGCCGGCGAGCACCCCCGCCTCGGCGGCATGGCCGGCGTGCAGCGGCTTGGCCATGCCACTGCCCTGCAGGTTCTGCTGATGGCCTGCGGCGAAGCTGCTGGCGAGAGCCACGGCGTGAGCGATTGTCTCAGCGTTGCCGCCCAGCAGCATGGCGGTGGCAGTGGCGGCTCCCAGGGTGCCGACTGTCGCCGTGGTGTGCCAGTAACGATAATGACTGGGCTGAATGGCGAGCGCGACACGACAGCCGAGCTCGTAGCCACCGATGATCGCCCGGTGCAGCGCTTGTACCTCGGCGCCGATCTCCTGGGCCACGGCCAGCGCAGCGGCGATCGTCGGGCTGCCGGGGTGATAGCCGCCGTCCTTGAAGATGTCATCGAACTCGACGGTATGGCTGGCGGTGGCATTGACCAGCGCCGCATAGCGCGGCGAGCGGTGGGTGCCGTCGACATAGCTCACGGCATTGCCCTGACAGGGGATGGCGGAGAAGGCGCTGGCCAGCAGGGTAGCCGGCGCCTGCGTGGTGCCGGGAAGGGTCGTGGCGAACCAGTCGAGCAGCGCCTTGCGTGTCGCCAGCGTCACCTCGTCGGTGAGTGCCGCGGTGTTCCAGTGATGCGCGGCTGTGGCCAGCGTTTGAACGATTGACATCTCTCTCTCCCCGAAGATGACCGAAAGCCCGGCAGCACGCGGTAGAGCCGCGTCCGGGCCATGTCCGCAGCAGCGTGACCCAGCTTCACCGGTACGAGAACTGACAATTGTTTAAGCCAGCACTGCGTTCTGGTTAGTGAAGAACCCGGGAGACAGTTGGTTGGCGCGTGACTTGACGCGGCGCTATCGATAGCCGGCATGACCATTATCGACGCCTTCAATTTTCCGTCACACTCTTATGCTTATATCGTTGTCGTCATCCCCCCAGTACCCCCTTTCGCAAGGAGACGCAGCGTGAAAATCTCAGGGCGCATCAAAGCGTTGATCATCATGGCCGTGGCTATCTACGTGGTTGGCCACGTAGTGCGTGTCATGGTGATGATGCTGGCGCGCCCGGCCATGCTGCGCCTGCCGGCCCGCGAGGCGCGGCCGCGCTTGACGCGTGACGAGCGCAAGGCCCTGAAGTCCTGCTCACGTTGCTGAAGCCGTTCTGCTCGCACTGTTGAAGATGTGCCGTTGATCGCTTTGCGCTCGCCGACTTTTTGATCATTCGCCGAGTGCTGGCTGGCGTTCTCTGCGGGCGCTGTCCAGCAAGGCGGAATCGGGAAGCGAAACCGGCAGGTGAAACCGCGAGATAAAAAAATGCCCGCGCTCATCGAGCGCGGGCTTTTTTCTGTAACGTGTTGGTGCGACTGGGCAGCCGGTTTACTTGTTGGGCTGTTTGGTCACACGCAGGTAGGGCTTCTTCTCGTCCCAGCCGTTGGGGAACAGCGCCTTGGCCTTCTCGTTGTCGATCGACGGCACGATGATGACGTCGTCGCCATCCTGCCAGTTGACCGGGGTGGCGACCTTGTAGCCGTCGGTCAGCTGCAGGCTGTCGAGCACGCGCAGGATCTCGGCGAAGTTGCGCCCGGTGCTGGGCGGATAGGTAATGGTCAGGCGCACCTTCTTGGCCGGATCGATGATGAACACCGAGCGCACGGTGTTGGTGCCGCTGGCGTTGGGGTGGATCATGCCGTAGGCCTCGCTCACCGAGCGGTCGGCATCCGCCAGCAGCGGGAAGTTGAGGCCGCAGCCCTGAGTTTCCTCGATGTCGCCGACCCAGCGCTGGTGGTCGTCCAGCGGGTCGACCGAGAGACCGATCGCCTTGGTGTTGCGGCGCTCGAACTCCGGCTTGAGACGCGAGACCTCGCCGAGTTCGGTGGTGCACACCGGGGTGAAGTCGGCCGGGTGGGAGAACAGGATGACCCAGTTGTCGCCGGCCCACTGGTGGAACGAGATCGGCCCTTCGGTGCTCTCCTGAGTGAAGTCCGGGGCGGTATCGCCGAGCTGTAACGCCATGACACTCTCCTGTTTGCCTGTTGACCTGGGGTGGCCGTGAAGCCGGAATCGGACGCTCATCATGACGCAGCGCCGAGGGCGTGTGAAACAACCGCTGGCGCTAACGACATGCCGACATCCCGGGTAGTGGTGCCGGCCCGGGATGCCGCTATCTATCTGAGGTGGTAGCGCTGTCGGTGTTTCTCAAGCCCCTGGCTGGATTCTGCGTGGCATCAGCGCTTGTGCGCCTGGCGCAGCTGCTCGCGGCGGTAGTCGCCCTGGCGCTCGAGCATCCAGCCGGGGTACTCGGCGGGCAGCGCGCTGACCTGGTCGAGCCGTGCCAGTTCGTCGTCGCTCAGCGTGATCTGGGTCGAGGCGATGTTGTCGTCTAGCTGATCGAGCCGCTTGGCGCCGACGATCACGCTGGTCACGCGCGGCTGGTGCAGTAGCCAGGCCAGGGCGATCTGGGCCACCGAGACGCCCTTGGCGTCGGCGATCTCGCGCATGGTGTCGATGCAGTCGAAGCCGCGTTCGCGGTCGACCGGCGGGAAGTCGAAGCTGGCGCGGCGGTCGCCGGCCTTGGCTTCGCCGTCACGGGTGTACTTGCCGCTGAGCAGCCCTCCCGCCAGCGGGCTCCACACCATCAGCCCCAGATTCTCGCTCTTGAGCATGGGGATCAGCTCGCGCTCCAGATCGCGCCCGGCCACGGTGTAATAGGCCTGCAGCGACTCGAAGCGGTGCCAGCCGTTACGCTGGGCGATCCCCAGCGCCTTCATGATCTGCCAGGCCGCCCAGTTGGAGACGCCGACATAGCGCACGTGGCCATGCTCGACCAGGGTATGCAGGGCGCGCACGGTCTCCTCGATCGGCGTGGCGGGGTCGAAGCCGTGGATCTGGTAGAGGTCGATATGGTCGAGCTGTAGCCGCTTCAGGCTCGCCTTCACTCCTTCCATGATGTGATAGCGCGAGGCGCCGCGGTTGTTGACCCCGGTCGAGCGGTAGGGGTCGTTGGTGCCGGTGGGGCCGAAGACCTTGGTCGCCACCACCACGTCATCACGTGCCACGCCGAGGTTCTTGAGCGCCTGGCCGGTGATCACCTCCGACTGGCCCTGGGAGTAGACGTCGGCGGTATCGATGAAGTTGATGCCGGCGTCCAGTGCGCGACCGACCAGCTTGTCCGCGTCCGCCTGCTGTAGATCGCCGATCTGGCGCCACATGTCGCCGTCGCCGCCGAAGGTCATGGTGCCGAGACAGAGTTCGGAGACGAACAGGCCAGTGTTGCCGAGCTTGCTGTAACGCATGGGGGAACTCCCGAAACGAGGATGAAAGGCCGGCGTCGAGCGTCGCCGGTGCCAACCCAGTATGGTCAAGGCTTGGCGCGGCGACTGGCTCGATCCGGTCGGATATTTGCTCAAAACTCTCTGTCGTCGTGATGGCCGCCGCGCCGGCTTTCGGCTTGGCGTAAGCTGTCTCGGCGCGACAGTACAGGAGGGCGGGTCCATGCGGCTTTATCGAATAGGAGAGTTGGCGGCGTCGGCCAGCCAAGAGGCGGCTGCGGCGAACGCCCGGATGCTGCGCCAGGAGTTGGCCGATTTGCTCGATCGTCTGACGCGCGGACGCCAGGGCAAGTTGACCACGGCGATACCCGGACTCGGCATCAATCGGTTCGATGCGCCGCAGCCGCCACGCCACGTCATTCATGATCCGGTCTTCAGCGTGATCGCCCAGGGGGCCAAGCGGCTGGCGGTGGGCGAGGCGCTGTTCGAGTACGACCCCATGCACAGCCTGCTCGCCGCGGTGGATATGCCGGTGCTGGCGGAGGTCACTCAGGCCAGCCGTGAACGCCCCTATCTGGGGCTGCGCCTGGACCTGGATCTCGAGTGCATCGGCGAGCTGCTGCGCGACCCCGGGCTACCCGCCATCGCCACCGGCGAGACCGCGGGCGGGCTCAGCGTGAGCGACCTGGAAACACCGCTACTGGAGGCCTGCGTGCGCCTGCTGCGGCTGCTCGAGACGCCGGCGGATATTCCGGTACTGGCACCGATGCTGCGGCGCGAAATCTTCTACCGCTTGCTGCGCGGCGAGCAGGGTGCGCGGCTGGCTCAGATCGCCAGCCAGGAGAGCCACGCCCACCGGGTCGTGGCGGCGGTCCGCCGGCTGCGCGAGCGCTATGCGGAGCCGTTGACGATCGCCGAGCTGGCCGCCGGGGTGCACATGAGCGTCTCCGCCTTTCATCATCATTTCAAGGCGGTCACGGCGATGAGCCCGCTGCAGTATCAGAAGCGGCTGCGCTTGCAGGAGGCGCGGCGGTTACTGCTGGGAGAGGATCTGGAGGTGACGCTGGCGGCGCAGCGCGTGGGCTACGCCAGCCTGTCCCAGTTCAGCCGTGAATATCGGCGCTGCTTCGGGGTCTCGGCGCAGCAGGACCGCCAGCGCTGGCGCCGCGGTGAGCGGAGTCAGTCAGCCGGGGCCGCCGCTCCCAGATAGTGCTGGCGCCAGTAGCGCACGTCCAGCGACGAGACCGTCACCGTGCGCCCGCTGCCGGGGGCGTGGATCATCTGGCGGTGGCCCATGTAGATGCCGACATGGGTAGCGCGGTTGCCGCCGCCGAAGAACAACAGGTCGCCGGGGCGGGCGACGTCGATCTCGGGCAGGGCGTGGTACTGCTCGTTGGAGGTGCGTGGCAGCTGCACGCCGATCTTGGCGTAGGCCATCTGCACCAGGCCCGAGCAGTCGTAGCCGGCGGGGGTGCTGCCCCCCCAGCGGTAGGGCGTGCCGAGGGCATCCTTGGCCGCTGCCATCACCAGGATGCGTGAGATCGAGAGGTTGTCGCCATCGATCGCCGGGCCGCTGTCGCGGGTCACGATCGCTTTCTGGGTGCTGCAGCCGGCAGCGAGTAGCAGCAGAGTGCAGAGCAGTAGCCAGCCTAAGGTACGCACAGGGGCCTTGATGGACGTGCCACTCGGGGTTGTCGCAGAACAGCGTGTCGCGGGTGTCGCCATGCCTACTCGTCTCGCGCCGGTTTGTCAGGAGTGTAGAGCAGGCCGCGGGCAGGCAACAGCGCGTTGCCCTGCCCGGTTGAGACTCGGGGGTACGCTCCCCATCTCTCTACGACAGGCCTGCAAGGCTATAGGGTTTCAAGGCTATAGGTTTTCAAGACTATAGACTTTCGAGCATTAAAGGCCGTCGCGCGAACGGCATTCAGCCCGGTCGCGCCGCGCATGCACATTATCGATCATACACAGCAGGAGAGTGCCGATGAGTATCGCCGAAGACCAGGTGCCGGGCGTCGAGCCCGCCACTGCCGAGAGCCAGGGTTTCGTGTTCAACCACACCATGCTGCGGGCCAAGGACCCCAAGATCTCGCTGGCGTTCTACACCCGGGTGTTCGGCATGCGCCTGCTGCGCAAGCTCGACTTCCCGGAGATGCAGTTCACGCTCTATTTTCTCGGCCACGCCGAGGCGGGAGAGGTGCCGGAGGACGACGCCGAGCGCACCGCCTACACCTTCTCGCAGAAGGGCGTACTCGAACTGACCCACAACTGGGGCAGTGAGAACGACCCCGATCTCAGCTATCACGACGGTAACGCCGAGCCCCAGGGCTTTGGTCATATCTGCTTCGCGGTGCCGGATCTGGCCGCCGCCGAGCGCTGGTTCGACGCCAACGACGTCGAGTTCAAGAAGCGCGCCGACGAAGGCAAGATGCCCAACGTGGTGTTCGTCAAGGACCCGGATGGCTACTGGATCGAGGTGGTGCAGCCTTCGCTCTCCGCTGGCCTCGGCGACTGAGCCGAGCGTGGCCGTGGCACTGGCCGGCGTCGTCCTGACGTCGGCCAGGCCCGATCTTTCGACGTTTCCGGCGTTATCCCATCTACCCCCGTTATTCGCCCCATGCTCACGGTAGCCGTCGATTCCGCTCTTTCGACCTGCCATCGACGGGAACCCATCTGTCCGACCAGCGTCTTAGCATGAGATTTTATCGATGCAGCCCGGCGCGCGACGATCGGGTATGCTGCCAATCGTTGGTCCATCGAGGTCGGACTCGAGACGAAAAAGGATGGGGTGTTCATGGATCGTAGAAGTGTACTGAAAAGCGCCATCGCGCTGGCGGCCTGGTATGGCGTGCCTTCGGCGCCACTGTTCGCGGCGGCAAAGGCATCCAGCGGTATCGCCGACGGCAAGTCGCAGGCATTCAGTTTCGACTGGCTCAAGGAGCACGCCGGTTCGCTGGCGGCGAAGCCCTACCAGAGCACGGTCGAGAAGCTGCCACCGACGTTGGCCAACCTCACGCCGCAGCAGTACAACGCCATCGGCTACGATCCGGCCCACTCGCTGTGGCACGACATGAAGGGCCCGCTGGATATCCAGTTCTTCCATGTCGGCATGGCCTTCAATCAGCCGGTGCGGATGTATTCGATCGACCCGCAGACGCAGCGGGCCAAGGAGATACACTTCCGACCTGAGCTGTTCGACTACAGCAAGGCGGATGTCGACGTCTCTCAGCTCGAGGGCCAGGGCGATCTCGGCTTCGCCGGCTTCCGCGTGTTCAAGGCGCCGTCGCTGACCCAGCGCGACATCGTCTCCTTCCTCGGCGCCAGCTACTTCCGCGCGGTCGACGACACCTATCAGTACGGCCTGTCGGCACGCGGCGTGGCGGTCAACACCTATACCGACGGTGAGCGCGAGGAGTTCCCCGCCTTCACCCGCTTCTGGTTCGAGACGCCGAAGCCGGGCAGCACCACTTTCACCGCCTATGCGCTGCTCGATTCACCGAGCCTCGCCGGGGCCTATCGCTTCGTCATCCACTGCGAAGAGACCCGCGTGGTGATGGAAATCGACAAGCATCTCTATCCGCGCGAAACGATCGCCCAGCTCGGCATCTCGCCGATGACCAGCATGTTCAGCTGCGGCACCCAGCAGCGTGACATGTGCCTGACCTTCCACCCGCAGATCCACGACTCCGACCGCCTGTCGATGTGGCGCGGCAACGGTGAGTGGGTGTGCCGGCCGCTCAACAATCCGCCGCGGCTGCAGTTCAACACCTTCGACGACGACAGCCCCAAGGGCTTCGGGCTGCTGCAGACGGATCACGACTTCGAGAGCTACGAAGATATCGTCGGCAACTACCACGCGCGTCCGAGCCTGTGGGTCGAGCCCAAGGGCAACTGGGGCAAGGGCGAGATCCAGATGCTGGAGATCCCCACCACCGGTGAGACCATGGACAACGTGGTGGCGTTCTGGAAGCCGGCCAAGCCGGTGAAACCCGGTGAGACCTTCAGCTACGGCTACAAGCTCTACTGGAGCGCGCTGCCGCCGGTACAGAGCGATCTGGCCCGGGTGCGCAAGACCTTCACCGGCATCGGTGGCTTCCCCGAAGGGTGGGCACCGGGTGAGCACTACCCCAAGGTGTGGGCGCAGCGTATCGCGGTCGACTTCATCGGCGGCGAGCTCAAGCACTTCTACGACGACGGGATTCCGGTACACGCCCAGCTCGACGTGCCCGATGGCAAGGTCGAGCAGGTCGAGATCCTGTGGGTGGAGGAGGTCGATGCCTTCCGTATTCAGTTCGACTGGTATCCGACCAGCGACTCCACGGATCCGATCAATATGCGTCTGACCCTCAATGCCGACGGCAAGACGATCAGCGAGACCTGGCTCTATCAGTACTTCCCGCCGGCGCCGGAGGATCGCCAGTACCCGGCGCACCCCAACCAGGCGAGCTGAACGACGCCTCGGCGGCGAATACCCGCCGGACCCCATGAAGCAGGGCGGCCCTATGGCCGCCCTGCTTGCGTCTGGCGGTTTGGGTCTAGACCGGCAGCGCGCAGCGGCTGGGTGAGTTGGCGCTAGATACCCCCCATTTTCTGGCTTATAGCCGTACTTTTCACCGCCATTCTCGACATCTCTTCATCCTTGGAGCAGTGGGCGCGCCCTGCGCCTCCGATCGGCCCTGACGTTGGGGGCGGCCGGGAGAGCAGGAAAATTCCGCTTTTCCCTGGCGTTCGCGGGCTGTGGCGATATCATCGGCGGCTTCGCGCGCAGGGTCGGCCGTCGGTGCCGGCGTCATGAAGCAAAGAGTCGAGGCGACGCATGAATGCAGTGGTTCTGGCCATCCTGGTGATGGTCACGTTGAGTCTGGCCCGGGTACCGGTGGTCTTCGCGCTGATCGTGGCAGCGCTGGGCGGGGGCTTGTATGCCGGTTTGCCGCTGGAGACGATTCTCTCCGCGTTCAACGATGGGCTGGGCGGTGGCGCCACGGTGGCGCTCTCCTACGCGGTGCTGGGGGCGTTCGCGGTGGCGCTGTCGCGTTCGGGCATCACCCAGTGGCTCTCTCACCGGGCGGTGGGCAGGCTGGCGCTGGATGGCAGCGGGCCATCGCGGCGCAGCGTGATCCTGGGGCTGCTCGGCTGTCTGCTGCTGGCAGCGATCAGTTCGCAGAACCTGATCCCGGTGCATATCGCCTTCATCCCCATCCTGGTGCCGCCACTGCTGGGGCTGATGAACCGGCTCAAGCTGGACCGCCGCGCGGTGGCCTGCGTGATCACCTTCGGTGTCACTGCCCCCTATATGCTGCTGCCGGTGGGGTTCGGGGCGATCTTCCTCAATGACATTCTGCTCAGCAACGTCAACACCAGTGGCGCTGCCTATGGGCTCGAGGTGCAGGCGTCGCAGGTGCCGCTGGCCATGGCGATTCCCATCGGCGGCATGGCGCTGGGGCTGCTAACCGCGGTGTTCTTCAGCTACCGCCGCCAGCGCCACTACGAGGATCTGCCCTATGTCGGCGAGAGCCCGGCCGATGAGCACCACGCGGCGGCCAGCGCTGGCGGGCTGGCGCTGTGGCAGAAGCTCCTGCTGGTCGTTGCCCTGGTGGGCACGGTGCTGGTGCAGCTCTACACCGATTCGATGGTGCTGGGTGGGCTTTTTGGCTTCGCCGTGCTCGCGCTCACCGGGGTCTTCCGCTGGCACGAGCAGGACAGCGTCTTCACCGAAGGCATGCGCATGATGGCGCTGGTCGGCTTCATCATGATCGCCGCTGCCGGTTTCGCCAGCGTGATGCAGGCAACCGGCGCGGTCGACAGCCTGGTCGGCAGCTCCACCGCGCTGATCGGTGACCACAAGGGGCTGGCGGCGCTGATCATGCTGCTGGTGGGGCTGTTCATCACCATGGGCATCGGCTCGTCGTTCTCGACCATTCCGATCATCGCCTCGCTCTACGTGCCGCTGGCGCTCAACTTCGGCTTCTCACCGTTGGCCACGATCGCCCTGGTGGGCACTGCGGCGGCGCTGGGCGACGCCGGCTCGCCGGCCTCCGACTCGACCCTGGGGCCGACCGCGGGGCTCAATGCCGACGGCCAGCATGACCACATCTGGGACAGCGTGGTGCCCACCTTCCTGCACTACAACGTGCCGCTGCTGGTGTTCGGCTGGATCGCCGCGATGACGCTGTGAGCGCCGCCGAGGCTCATTCGGCGCTCATTCGGCGCTCATGCGGGGCTAACCCGGGGCTCACTTACGGGTAGCGCTGGCCGTTTCCGCCTGCACCTGGCGGGCGATGGCGCCGGGGGTAGTCCACCACACGCCCTCGGCTTCGCGGTAGCCGGCCAGCTCGGTGAGCACCTCGCGCAACTGGCGCAGGCGAAACGGCTGGCCCACCAGCCAGGGGTGCAGGGCGATCCCCATGACCAGCCGCTGCTGCTGCGACTGCGCCAGCAGCTCCAGGAACTGATCGCGGATCATGGTGCAGAACTCCTGCATGCTCACCCGGTGGGTGGAGATGGTGGGAATGTCGTTGACCTCCTGCGGATAGGGGATCGACCACAGCGTGCCCGCGGTGGTGCGCATGGCGGTCGGGCGCTCGTCATGGGCCCAGTTGAGAAGGTAGTCGAAGCCCGCCTCGGCGAGCAGATCCGGGGTGCGCTCGCTCTCCGAGATCCAGGGTGAGAGCCAGCCGCTCGGCGCCTGGCCCAGATGGGCCGTCAGGCGTTGGCGGCACTCGCCGATCAGGCGGCGCTCGGCGGCTTCATCGAGCTGGCCCTGACGCTCGGCGTTGGTGTGGCCATGGGCGATGATCTCATCGCCCCGCGCGGCGAAGGCATCGATCAGCTCGGGGCAGTGGTCGAGCAGGGCGGTATTGGCGATCACCCCCGCCGGCAGCGCGAGTGACTCGAACAGTTCCAGACAGCGCCAGGCGCCGACCCGGTTGCCATAGTCACGCCAGGCGTAGTTGAGTACGTCCGGCTCGCCCGCCGGGGCGGGCGGGGCGATGCCCACGCCGCGCCCCTCGCCGAAGGCGTAGTGCTCCAGATTGAAGCCGAGATAGACCGCCAAGCGCGTCTCGCCGGGCCAGTGCGCGGGGTCGCGATCGGTGATCGGGCGGTATGGGAAGCGGCCGTGGTGGCGCAGCGGCGGTTGAGACATCCTGTCGGCTCCTGTCCATCCTGGGGTGTGGCGCGGCGGGGCCGCCGGCCATCGGGTCTACCCAGCGTAGCCCGCGCCTTGCACTGGCGCTGCCCATTCGGGCGCGAGCGCTGCTAAGCTGAACGAGGACTCTTCTTCTTCACGACAGACCTCCGTCAGGAAGGTGGCATGAGCAAGACTACCGGTAAGAACGCTGGTTCCAGCAAGAACGCTGGTGCTGGCAAGAACACCAAGGCCAAGACGCCGAAACGCACGCGCAGCGGCGGCAAGCCGCTCGACGATCAGGCGATGGCTTTCCTCGAGCGCTATCTCAACAACGCATCCCCCACCGGCTACGAGTGGGAGGGGCAGAAGCTGTGGATGGAGTATCTGCGCCCCTACGTGGATGAGTTCATCACCGACACCTACGGCACCGCGGTGGGCGTGATCAACCCCGATGCCGAGTACAAGGTGGTGATCGAGGGCCACGCCGACGAGATCTCCTGGTACGTCAATTACATCACCGACAACGGCCTGATCTACGTCATCCGCAACGGCGGCAGCGACCATCAGATCGCCCCCTCCAAGCGGGTCAATATTCACACCGACAACGGCATCGTGCCCGGCGTGTTCGGCTGGCCGGCGATCCATACCCGGCGCCAAGGGCCGCAGGAGAAGCCGCCGGAGCTGGACAATATCTTCATCGACGTCGGTGCCAGCACCAAGGACGAGGTCGAGGCGCTGGGCGTGCACGTCGGCTGCGTGATCACCTACCCCGACGAGTTCTTCGTGCTCAATGGCGACAAGCTCGTCTGCCGCGCGATCGACAACCGCATCGGCGGCTTCATGATCGCGGAAGTCGCGCGGCTGCTGAAGGCGCGCAAGCAGACGCTCGATTTCGGCCTGTATATCGTCAACGCGGTACAGGAGGAAGTCGGGCTACGCGGGGCGGAGATGATCGCCGAGCGGCTGAAGCCGAACGTGGCGATCGTCACCGACGTCAGCCACGACACCTCGACGCCAATGATCGAACCCAAGCGTGAAGGCGCCAACAAGATCGGCGATGGCCCGGTGATCTGCTACGCCCCGGCGATCCAGAACAAGCTGCGCGAGCGCCTGATCCAGGTCGCCAACGCGCAGAAGATCCCGTTCCAGCGTCTGCCGCGTTCGCGGGCCACCGGCACCGATACCGACGCCTTCGCCTACTCCAACTCGGGGGTGGCCTCGGCGCTGATCTCGCTGCCGCTGCGCTATATGCACACCACCGTGGAGATGGTCCACAAGCAGGACGTCGAGCATGTGATCGAGCTGATCTACCACACGCTGCTCGACATCAAGCCCGGCGAGACCTTCAGCTACTTCGAGTGATGGCCGGCGCCTGACGCCTCCCGACCCGCGCCGGTGTTATCACCGGCGCGCGGTTCTCACACGCTGATCAGATTTTCCCACCACCGCTTCACCGACACCCACCAGTCTGGCTGCGTCTCGTGCTCGGCGCGATCGCCGCCGAGATAGATGGTGGCGGTGAGTCCGGCGGAGAGCTTGGTCCCCGGCGGGATGTCGTCGAGGGCGATACGCACCGGAATGCGCTGCGACAGGCGCACCCAGTCGAAGGAGGCGTTGACCGAGGCCAGCCCGCCATTCTGGTTGCTCAGGCTGCTGTCGCTGATGCCACGGGCGAAGCTGTCGACGTGGCCCCAGATCGGGCGACCGTTGGCCAGTAGCTGGACCCGTGCCGGCTCTCCGATCTCGATGCTGTCGAGCTTGGTTTCCTCGAAGTAGCCCAGGGCGTAGAAGCTATTGGCATCGACCAGGGTGAGGGTGTCGGCACCCACACCGACATACTGCCCCGGACGCAGCAGCAGGTTGGTGACATAGCCATCCACTGGGGCGCGCACCGTGGCCCGCTCCAGGTCGAGTTCGGCCTTGGCCACTTCGACCTTGGCCTGTTCGACCGCGGCCTGGGCGGTCGACAGGGTGAAGCGGGCGTTGTCCTTGTCCTCCTGGGAAACGTAGTTCTTCAGCCGCTGGCGCCGGCCGCTGGCGGCCTGGGCTTCGTCGCGCTGCTGCTGCAGGCGGTGCAGATTGGCACGGGCATCGTCGAGCGCAAGCTGATAGCGGCGCTTGTCGATGGTGAAGAGCACGTCGCCCTTGGCCACTCGCTGGTTGTCGTGGACCTCGAGATCGTCGACCAGCCCCGCCACGGTGCCGAGATGGATGACGTCGGCACGGATACGCCCGTCGCGGGTCCACGGGTCGTGCATGTAGTGGTTCCAGATCTCGGCCACGGCGACCAGGGCCGCCGCCACCAGGATCAGCGTCAGAGCCAGGCGGATCGCCCGGCGGAGTCGGTGGGTCATGGTCATGGTGTCTCTTGTCTGGGTCTCAGGCAGTCTGTTGTTGTCGAACAAGTGTGGTGTTACATCCATGCCGGTAGCGCTGAGCGATAGGCGACGCCGAGGTCAGCGCGCGATCGGCAGCGCGCCGCTGAGCGCGAGCACCGCCCACAGCAGCAGCGCGAAGATCGCGATATCGGCCAGCACCGGTTGCCACAGCCAGTGATAGAGCCGCCAGCGTACGAACAGCCGCCGGATCAATAGGTAGAGCGCCAGCGCCAGCAGCACGGGTAGCGCCAGCGGGGGCAGCAGAAAGCCGAGGAACGACCACTCAGCGAACATGGGGGTCTTCTCCCGTCTCTGGCTCGTCCGAGCCGGTATCTGTCTCGTTCACGTCCGTGCCTGACTCGTCCGGCGCGGTATCTGCCTCGTCGGCCTCCGCGTCCGCTTGGCTAGGTTCAGATTCGCTGGCGGCGGCGTTGTGTGCCGTCACGGGGTTTTTCTGTGCATCTTCCTGGTCGTCGTCCTGCGGCGCCGGGGCCGTGGTGTCGCCCTGCTCCAGCGTGACGCCGGGGGCCGCGCGCATCAGATGTCCGAGCATGGCGATCTCGCCGATGCTGGCAATGGGCAGGCGCGTCTCGTGGTAGAGCCGCTCGACCCAGGCGATCGCTTCGTCGGCGAGCTGGCGCCAGACCGCGGGGTCGTGGCGCTGGCGCGCCAGCAGGCGGGTGCCGATGCCCGCCAGCCACGTCTCGATCGCCTCGCGGTGAACGCCGAGCTCCGGACCCAGGCGGCGAATGCGCCACACGCACAGGGCCAAGGCGTGGAGATCGATCGCTTCGCGCAGCGCGGTGTCGCTGCCGCCCAGCGCCACCAGGCGGCCGAGTCGGTCATAGAGGCGGCTTTCCAGGCGCGCGCGGCTGGGCTGGCTACGCTCGCCGAGCAGCCGCGCGAGCCCTTGCCAGTAGGCCGCCATCAGGGTGCGAATCCGCTCGGCGGGCGAGCGCTGGCGCATCACCGAGTAGGTGATCATCGCCACCAGCGTGCCGATGATCGAGGCCACGCCGCCGTTGATATAGCGCGCCGGGGCGAAGGTGTAGGTGGAATTGAGATTGAGTAGGGTCATCATGGTGATCGCGCCGGCCAGCCCCATCGCCGACCAGCGCGGGTGCGGCGTCAGCAGGGTGCCGATGGTCACCGGTACCGCCACCGCCAGGGCCAGCAGCGGGAAGCCGTTGATCACCGGCAGTACCAGGAACAGCAGCACACCGCCCAGAACCACCGCCGCCAGCGACCCCCACAGGAACTGATAGACCACCGCCGCAGGGTTGGGCGCCTTGGCAAACAGCATGGTGAAGACCCCCAGCAGCATCATCGCCAGATAGCCCGAGTGCCAGCCGCTGTGGATCCAGTAGAGCCCCAGCAACTCGAAGGCGACGAACACGCGCAGGGCGTTGTAGCGCGCCACGAAGTGCTCGTTGTGGGTGGTGCGCGAACGGCGCTGTCGCGGCAGTGTCTCGATCCGTGCCGAATCGGGGGCGGCCAGGGCGTGGCGCAGGCGCTGGCCGTGGTGGAGCAGGTCGAGCACCTCGCCCAGGCGCTGGCGCACCAGCTCGGCGCGGGTACGGCTACGCGGCGAGACCTGCTCGGGGTTCCAGTCGAACGCGTCCAGTACCACCGGCTCATCCGGCGCAGCGGCGGGCTCGGCGGCGATGCGCTCGAGCACCGGCAGGGCCTGGTCGAGCAGCGGTGCCAGCCAGCGCTGGCCGTCGTCACAGGCGCGCAGATAGTCGAGGGCGGTTTCCAGCTCGCGGATCGCTGTGATCAGCGCCAGGCTGTCGCTGGCGAAGCGATCCAGCGCCGGGATGAAGTGGCTCAGCCGCCGGGTTTCCAGGCGGGTCAGCCCGCGCAGTTTCTGGAACTGCTGGTAGTGACCCAGTAGGCGCTTGAACTGGCTGTCGCGCAGCCCCCGCGAACGCGGTTGCGCCAGCACGTCGAGGGTGTCGCGGGCGCCCTCGGCAAGAAACTCGGAGAGTGTCTGCGGCAGCGCGCGGCTGCCGAAACGTGGGGCGATGGCGATATGCGTCAGCAGCGCACAGCGCCGATGCCCAGGGCGGTTTCGCTGAAGCGCGCCTGGGCCACATGCCATACCTGATCTACCCCGGTACCGATGGCGGTCAGCGAGACCAGGGTCGCGGTGTAACCGCTGAGCATCATCACGTAGCCGAGATACTCGTCCTGCTCGAGCATCACCCAGTACATGCAGAAGGCCAGCCAGGCGCCGGCGAACAGCAGATAGAGCATTGGCTGCTGGCCGAACAGCGAGATCAGCACCAGCCCGACGATGGCGCCGAACAGGGTGCCGAACAGCCGCGCTACGCCGCGCCCGATAATGATACCGATGGGCGGTGTGCCGCCGGTGAACATGACCGGCTGCAAGGTCACGATCATTACCGCCAGGATCGCCCAGGCGGGCTGATAGAGATCCAGACGCATGGCCAGGAACAGCGCCAGCCAGACGGCGAGCACGGTACGCAGGGCGAGCAGCCAGTGGTCGGCGGGAATGCGTGTCATAAAAGCACCAGCGCCCGGGCGTGTGCACACGCCCGGGCCCGTCGTCGATGTCTCGAAAAGACGCGAAAAAGCAATCTAAAAGTTAGTCTGCGAAGTATTGCATCGACTACGACGTTTGTCTAGCGCCACTCAGTGGTCTGGGCAGACGAAAAAAAGCCACCGCACGGGTGGCCAAGGAGAGAGTGGGAGCTCCCTGAGAAGATCGAGCCGCCGGCCCTGCCGGCCGGTGGCTTCAAATGTGATTACCTAGAAGCGGTAGCCGAGGCCCGCCATCACCACCCAGGGGTCGATATGCAGGGTGGTGTCGTAGGACTGACCGCCGACCTTGGCGGTGGCGTCGGAGTCGATATCCAGATACCAGGCAGCGGCGTTGAGCGACCAGTGGTCGTCGATCAGCAGATCGACCCCCAACTGCCCGGCGGCGCCCCAGGAGTCATCCAGGTCGAGACTGGCGCCGGGTACGTCGATCTTTTCGTCGGAAAAGTGGGTGTAGTTGAGACCCGCGCCGACATAGGGCTGGACCCAGGCATCGGTGCCGCCGAGCGGGTAGTACTGCAGCGTCAGGGTCGGCGGCAGGTGCTTGATCGAGGCGCCTTCGCTGCCGTTCAGGTTGATATCGTGCTTGAACGGTGCCGCCGCCAGCAGTTCCACCCCGAAGTTGTCGTGAAAGCGGTAGCCCAGGGTAAAGGCGAAGTCGCTCTTGTCCTGGACGTCGACATCGATGTCGAGGGCACCGAAGCGGCCGTTGTCGTCCTTGGGCGAGACCTTGGCCACCCCGAAGTGGGTGAACCAGTCGCCGGCGCCATAAGCGAGTGCGGCGCTGCTCGGCAGTGCGGTAGCCACGGCGACGGCAGCGAGACAGAGATGACGAGTCATTGCGTTCATTAGCGTTCCCTTGTGCGATCCACAAGCACAGCGTACGCGGCAAAGACCTATGGGTAATGTGGTTATTTGTCGCAAAAGCAAACTTAGCCCTGATGCCTGTCTCTCGTGTCGCCAGCCATCGGCCCGCCTGGGCAGCGTCTCACCCCAGATGGTGGGCGAGCCACTGCCCCGGCGTGCGGGCATCGTGCAGTTGCGGCGCAGCCCGAGCCCCACGCCGCCAGGCGCTCGAGTTCGCCGACAGCGCGCTCAGAGCGTCGGCGTCCAGCGTGGCCCCCGGCTCCGGGTGCAGCGCCAGCACGGCGAGCTGACCCTCGCTGCGGCGTGCACGCAGATCGAGCCGGGGCGATCAGGCGCTCGCGGTAGGGAAGGGCATGACGTAGTAGCCGTAGCGGCGCTGCGCCGGCGGCACGTAGAACTCCAGCCGGTAGTGGAAATCGAACAGCGCTCGGTGCGCTCACGCGCCCAGATCAGCGAGTCGAACGGTGACAGCAGCGCCGCGGCCTCGACACGGCGCGGCACCCGCGGCGTACCGCAGACGAAGGCGGTTTGACGCCAGCCCTGCACGGCCACCGGGGTCAGGCTGGCATCCTCCACCAGGGTCGCCAGCGCCGCGCGGCTATCCGCGGGCGCCAAGCGGTAGTAGTCGCGCAGATCGCGTTCGGTGGCGACCCCGAGCGCCTGGGCCGCGTGGCGCAGTAACTCGCGGTGTGCCTCCAGCGGGGGTCGGCTCGGGGCGCGCGAGCACGGCGGCGGGGATCACCCGCTCGGGCAGATCGTAGAGGCGCTCGAAGCCGCGACGGCTGGCCACGGTCACCTCGCCGGCGGCGAACAGCCACTCCAGCGCCTGCTTTTCGTCGCTCCAGTCCCACCAGGCGCCGGCCGGCCCTCGCGGGTGCTGAGTTCGCCGGCGCCGAGCGGGCCCTGGGCGGCGACCCGCGCCAGCACCTGGTCGATCAGCGGGCGCTGCTCGCGGCCGAAGCGTGCCAGATGCTTGTAGATGCCCTGACCGCGGCGCGCCCGATGCATGCGCCAGCGCAGCGCCGGGTAGCTGGCGAGCGGCAGCAGCGAGGCTTCGTGCCCCCAGTATTCGAACAGGCTGCGCTGGCGATTTCGGCCCCAGGCGAGCTCGTCGAGCAGCGCCGTAGGGTAGGCGCCGAGACGCGCAAAGAGCGGCAGGTAGTGCGAGCGGGCGAGGGCGTTGACCGAGTCGATCTGGAGCACGCCGAGCCGGGTCAGCAGCCGGCGAAGATGGCCGCGGTCGATCGCTGTGGTGGGGGCGGCACCGAAACCCTGGGCGCGCAGCGTCAGACGGCGAGCCTGAGCCGGTGTCAGCGTATCCTGGGTGGGGGTATAGCGGCGGGCATGGCGGCTCGCGTCGGCGACATATGGCGATCAGTCTCGTCGACGCGAGTGTGAAAGGCCAGCGACGCGCGCCGCCGGCCTGCCGAGGTCGGGTCAGTGACCGCTCTCCAGGGCGTCCACCAGCGTATCCACGTTGTGGCGGAACATGCCCAGGTAGGTGCTGCCTTCACCCTTCGGCGTCAGGGCGTCGGCGTAGAGGGTGCCGCCGATGGCGATACCGGTCTCCTGATGCAGCTGCTGCACCAGCGCTGGGTTGCTCATGTTCTCCAGGAACAGCGCCTTGGCGTGGTTGTGCTCGATCTGCTGGATCAGTTCGGCCATATCGCTGGCGCTGGGTTCGGCCAGGGTGTTGAGCCCCACCGGCGCGAGCAGCTTGAGGCCGTAGGCGTGAGCGAAGTAGCCGAAGGCGTCGTGGCTGGTGATGATCAGCCGATCGGCCTCGGGAATCTTGGCCAGACGCTCGCGGGTTTCGGTGTCGAGCACCTTCATCTGCTCGATATAGCGTTCGGCGTTACGGCGGTAGTCGTCGGCGTGGCTGGGGTCGACCTTGATCAGACCGTCGCGGATATTGCGCGCGTACTGTTCGCCGTTGCGCAGATCCTGCCAGGCGTGAGGATCGAGATTGCCGTGGTGGTGATGTCCGGCCTCGGCATGATCGTGATCGACATCGCCGTGGTCATGGTCGTGATCGGCATCGCCGTGGTCATGGTCGTGATCGGCGTCATGATCCGCGACTTCCTCGTCGTGGTGGCCGTCGAACGCCAGCGGTTGGATGCCGCGGCTCGCCACCACCACATCGCCCTGATAGCCGCTGGCCTCGATCAGGCGGTCGATCCAGCCCTCGAACTGCAGGCCGTTGACCACCACCAGATCGGCCTTGGCCAGCGACTGGGCATCGGAGGGCTTGGGTGAGAAGGCGTGGGCATCGCCGTTGGGGCCGACCAGCGAAGTCACGGCGACGTGATCACCGCCGATGGTCGAGACCATGTCGTCGAGGATGCTGAAGCTGGTGACCACGTCGAGCGGCTCGTCGGCGTGGGCCGGGCCGAGCAGGGCAAGACCCAGGGTGCCGGCGATCAGCCCCTGGCGCAGGGCGGCTGAGAGTGAGAGACGGGACATCGCGACTTCCTCCTTCTTTATTCTCGTGACGAGTGGGTGTGACGAAGCGTGTGACGTGACGCCCCCGGGCGCTGATGCCTGCCCGGGCAAGATGGCCAGACGAGATGGCTCAGCCATGCGCATCCGGCGGCAAAATCGGCTGCACCCGGCGACGCCAGCGCGCGAAGACGCTGTGGTAGCGGCCGAACAGCGCGGAGAGCAGGTAGATCGCCCCCGCCAGCAGAATGATGCAGGGCCCGGAGGGCAGGCCAGCGTGATACGACAGCAACAGCCCGCCGACGCTGGAGAGCATCCCGATCGCGATGGCCAGCCCCATCAGCCCCTCGAGTCGCGTCGACCAGAAGCGCGCCGCGGTGGCTGGCAGCATCATCAGCCCTACCGCCATCAGCGTGCCCAGGGTCTGGAAGCCGGCGGTGAGGTTGAGCACCATCAGCCCCAGGAAGAGCCCGTGCACCGCGCCGCCGCGAATCCCCTGGCCGCGCAGGAACAGCGGGTCGAGACACTCCACCACCAGGATGCGGAAGATCGCCGCGAGCACCACCAGGGTGACGCTGGAGACCCCCACGATCAGCCACAGCGCGGTGGTGTCGACGGCCAGGATCGAGCCGAACAGCACATGAGTGAGGTCGACGCTAGAGCCACGCAGCGAGATCAGCATCACCCCAGCGGCCAGCGAGATCAGATAGAAGCTGGCGATCGCCGAATCCTCGCGGTGCCCGGTCAGGCGCGAGACGCTGCCGGCCAGCCCGGCCACCAGCAGCCCGGCGGCCAGCCCGCCCAGGCTCATCGCGGGTAGCGAGAAGCCGGCGAGGAGGAAGCCGACCGCCACCCCGGGCAGCACCGCGTGGGCCATGGCGTCACCGACCAGGCTCATGCCACGCAGGGTAAGGAACACGCCCAGCGGCGGGGCTACCAGCGACAGTGCCAGCCCGGCCACCAGGGCACGGCGCATGAAGCCGAAGTCGAGCAGTGGCGAGATCAGCCAGTCGATCATGACGTCGGCCCCTGAGTCGTCGCGATAGCCGTCATGGGCGGGCCGTTGGGCGCCCAGGCCATGGTCTGTGGCGTGTACCAGTGGCCGTGACCGCGGTCGAGATGCAGCACCCGGTCGGCCAGGCGGCGCGTAGCTGGTCGTGGTCGTGCAGCACGATGATCACCGATACCCCTCGGCGGCCATGTCGCGCAGGGTCTCGATCAGCAGCTCGACGGTCGCCGCGTCGACGTTGGCGAAGGGCTCGTCGAGCAGCAGCAGTTGGGCCTCCTGCATCAGCGTACGGCCGAGCAGGGCGCGCTGACGCTGGCCACCGGAGAGCTCGCCCAGCGGGCGGTGCTCCAAGGCCTGCAGCCCCAGGCGCTGCATCACCGCCTGGCCGCGGCGATACTCCGCCGGGCCGTAGCGGCGGAAGCTGCCGTGGGTGGGCCAGCAGCCGCTCATCACCAGCTCTTCGACGCTCATGGGGAAGGAGAGATCCAGCGCCAGCTGCTGTGGCAGCCAGGCGCGGCGGGCGTGGGGCACCTGGCACCGCACGCGCCCGCGCAGCGGCCGCAGCACGCCCATGATGCCCTGTACCAGCGTGCTCTTGCCGGCGCCGTTGGGGCCGACCAGGGCGGTGATGCTACCGGCGTCGAATTCGCCGCTGAGGTTTTCCAGCACCAGGCGATTGCCCTGGGCCAGCGACAGCGATTCAAGGGTCAGAATGGCGGCCATGCTCAGCCCAGCATCCCGACAGACCACGCCGCGGCCAGCCACAGCAGGGCCAGCGGCAGCAGGGTCAGCAGCATGCGACGCCCGGCGCCGAGCGACATCAGTGAAAAATGGCAGGGCCCATCCGGGCGGTGGCGGTGACGATGCGACATGAAACGACCTCTTGGATAGGTCGTGAAGGTTATAATATAACAAAATTGCTGCCAAGGAGAATTGATGCGTAGCCACGACCTGGGCAGGTAGAAAAACGACCCGACACCCCGTAGGGCGCCGAGTCGTCGACGGTGTGAGCGTGTGAGGCGTTACGCACGGCCGATCCAGCGGCGGGCGCCGGATCGTCGCCGAGGGCCTCAGACGTCGAAGCGTCGTGCATCATCACCTTGTGCCACGCCTTGGCGAAGTCCTTGACCAACTTCTCGTGGCCGCCCTTCTGGGCGTAGAACTCGGCGAGCTGGCGCAGTTGGGCGTTGGCGCCGAAGATCAGATCGCAGCGGGTCGCCTTGAACTTGGTCTCGCCGGAGTGGCGGTCGTCGAGGGTAAACGTCAGCCCTTCGTCATCCACCTTCTTCCACTCGAAGTCGGGTGAAGTCAGGTTGACGAAGAAGTCGTTGGTCAACACGCCCGGGCGGTCGGTGAAACACGCCGTGCTCCCGGTAGGCGCCCTTGGCGTTGACGTCGAGCACCCGCAGGCCGCCGACCAGTGCAGTCCACTCCGGCGCGGAGAGACCCAGCAGGGCCGCGCGGTCGAGGAAGATCTGCTCCGGCGAGACGTTGTAGTGGATGTCGTCGCGATGGAAGTGCGGAAGCCATCGGACACCGGCTCGAGCCAGCGGAAGGTCTGCTCGTCGGTCTGCTCGGCGGTGGCGTCGTTGCGCCCCGGAGTGAACGGCACCTCGAGGGTGACGCCGGCATCCTGGGCCGCTTTCTCCACCGCGGCACAGCCACCGAGCACGATCAGGTCGGCCAGCGAGACCTTCTTGTTGCCGCTCTGGGCGCCGTCGAAGTCACGCTTGATGCCTTCCAGCACGCCGAGCACGTGAGCCAGGTCGTCGGGGTTGTTGACCGGCCAATCCTTCATCGGCGCGAGGCGGATACGCGCGCCGTCGGCGCCGCCGCGCTTGTCGGAGGTGCGGAAGGTGGAGGCGGCGCCCCAGGCCACGGCGGCGAGCTGGGAGACGCTGACGTCGGCCCCCAGGATCTTCGCCTTGAGCTCGGCGATATCACGGCTATCGACCAGTTCGAAGTCGACCGCGGGGATCGGGTCCTGCCAGATCAGATCTTCCTGCGGCACTTCCGGGCCGAGATAGCGCGTCTTGGGGCCCATGTCGCGGTGGGTCAGCTTATACCAGGCGCGGGCGAAGGCGTCGGTGAAGTAGTCGAAGTCGTCGAGGAATTTCTCGCAGATCTTGCGGTAGGCCGGGTCGACCTTGAGCGCGATGTCGGAGGTCATCATCATCAGCGGATGATCGACGCCTTCGAGGTGGGCGTCCGGGGTGCGCGGGGCGTTCTTGTCCACCGGGGTCCACTGCAGCGCGCCCGCGGGGCTGCGGGTCTGCTCCCACTCGAACTTGAACAGGTTCTCCAGGTAGCTGTTGTCCCACTGGGTCGGGTTCTGGGTCCACGAACCCTCGATCCCGTTGGTCATGGTGTCTTCGGCGTTACCCTTGCCGCGCGGGTTGTGCCAGCCCAGCCCCTGGGACTCCATCGGTGCGCCTTCCGGGGCGAAGCCGATCTGGTCCGGCGGGGTCATGCCGTGGGACTTGCCGAAGGCGTGGCCGCCGGCGATCAGCGCCACGGTCTCTTCGTCGTTCATCGCCATGCGACCGAAGGTGATGCGGATATCGGCGGCGGAGTCCTCGGGGATGCCCTTCTTGGCCGAGCCTTCCGGGTCGACGTAGATCAGGTTGGAGTTGGAGGCGGCCAGCGGCGCTTCGAGATCGTAGTCATCGTCACCCGCTTCGCCGGTCCAGCGCAGGTCGCGGTTGACCATCTGATCCGGGTGGCCTTCGAACGGGCCGCGCGGGGCGTCCTCGATCTTCTTGCCGTACCACGCTTCCGGGCCCCAGTAGGTCAGGTTATCCGGCTCCCAAGCGTCGATGCGCCCGCCGGCGAAACCGTAGGTGGGAAAGCCCATCACTTCCAGCGAGCAGTTGCCGGTGAGCACGATCAGGTCGGCCCAGGAGATCGCGGCACCGTACTTCTGCTTGATCGGCCACAGCAGGCGCCGTGACTTGTCGATATTGCCGTTGTCCCACCAGCTGTTGATGGGGGCGAAGCGCTGCATCGCTTCGCCGGCACCGCCGCGGCCGTCGGCGATACGGTAGGTACCGGCGGAGTGCCACGCCATGCGGATCATCTGCGGGCCGTAGTTGCCATAGTCCGACGGCCACCAGTCCGCCGAGGAGGTGAGCAGCGCCTTGATGTCCTGCTTCACCGCGGCCAGGTCGAGTTCGCTGAAGGCCTTGGCGTAATCGAAGTCAGGGTCTTCGGGATTGGCCTGGGGCGCGTTCTGATGCAGCAGCTCGACCTTGAGGCGATTGGGCCACCACTGATCGGTGGTGGGTTCGGACCCGGCGACGCCGCCCACGGAATCGCCAGCGAAAGGGCATTTGCCACCGATCTTGATCTCTTCACTCATGCTGTCCGTCCTTAAACGCTACTGTGTCGACTTCCGATATCTTTCCGGCACCGCGATGACGACGCGGCGAGACGATATCGCAATGCGTCGGAGCGGCACTGCGCCCGGCCGCTCGCGTCTCGGCGTCGTCGCCGAATCTTTAGCATAGGTAAACTTTGGGACTGGCGTGTGACGGTGGCGATAGTTTCTGACTACCAGCTCGTTTGGCTGACACTATGTCGCCGGACAGACGTGATGGGGATGGCTGGCGCCAGGTCTTGGGGCTGACGCCGTGCCGTCGGCAGCGCGGGCGGCATTCAGGCTTTCAGCCAGCCGTAGAGCAGACGATAGAAGGTCTCTTCACTCAGGGTGTCGTATTGGGAGAGGTCGCGGCGCTGGCCGTATTGAAGGTCGGAGAAGCAGTAAGCGCCCTCGGCCTCGACTATCTCCTTGATGTCATCCTCGTCGGTGGAGGCGTAGAGCAGTACGCGATGACCGGAGAGATACTGCTCTTCCGGTTTCAGGTGCAGCTTGCACGCTCCCATGGAGACGGTCTGCTCATGCAGGGTGAGTTGATAGGTTTCCTCGAAGCAGGTCAGGGTTTGGGTCGTCTCTGCGTAGTGGATCTCGACGCCCTCGATGGCGAGTGATTCGATCCACTGGGCGACACACTGCTGCAGCGCCTCCAGGCGCAGGCGTAGATCCTCGAGCCCCTGCTCGAATTCGCGACGCCGCTGCTGGCTGTCGGCAACCGCCTGCTGAATTCCGGCTCTCAACTGCTCGATATCGGCCATAGTTGGACTTCCTTGGACAGGGTTGGACTTGCGTGGAGTGGGGGAGCCCCGGGGCACGCGTGGACGACCCCCCATGCAACGGAACCCTATGGAAAAACAAAGAAGCCGCCCGGGCCGGGCGGCTTCTCGCGAGTGCCGTTGGTGTAGTCCGGCTGGCCATTGAGATAGCGCAGCTGGAGAGTGCCCTGTTCACGCTCGGCGCGACCTTCAGGCGGCGGCGGGCTGGCGGTTGTCCGGCGTGCGCTGCATCGCGGTCAGCGCGCGCTCCAGATCCAAGGCCTTGCATTTGAAGGCGCTGCAGTTGGCGCAGCAGACGTTGGCACCTTCCTCTGCCTTGATCGGCAGAAGAAACTGCTGATGACCGCAGATGGAGCAGGTGAGATCCAGTGTGACTGTGATCATGTCCTGCCGCTCCCATGTTCGGCGCGTGCCATCTGCAACGACAGCGAACGTGCCAGGTTGAGGGTGTGCAGCAGGTAGTTGGGGGTTGCTATCTCCTGCTGGTGCCCATAGGTATCGATGAAGTCACCGCACTCGATGCAGTTGATTTCATCCCAGGCCTGATGACATTCAGAAGAAGCGGTTTGCGTATTCCCGCAGCGGGTGCATGAAATCCGATGTTCCATGGTCAGCCCTCCTTGGCGTCGATGTCCGGTCTTCCTGACCGGCGATGAGTGTCGGCAATCCTTGCCGTCGTCCCCGGCGTCCTTACCGGGCTGGCCACACGTGGTGGCCGATGCGACGAGTAAAGAATGGCACAGCGGTTTGTGCTGTACAAGACTTGTACCAGCATTGAAAGGTCGTAGCACTTATCCTGGGTTAACATTATGCTGCTAAGCACTTGAATTGCTTAAACTATTCTTCGAGAACAAATTGAAAGATCAACGTTGTCAGTCATTTGCGTTCAGCAACTCGAAGCGGTCAGCGGGCCGCCCATAAGCTGTACAACAGCTGATTTCACGCATATACGAAACGCCCTCCGGTGCCCCATGAGGCCTCGCTGGCGGGCGCGCCTGGTGGCGACGTTCGATAGGAGCGGCCACGCAGGCCGGGTTGCGGCTATGCTTGGCGTGTCATTCTTGGCGTGCCATTACCGGAGCCTGTCGATTCCATGAGTTCATTGAGCCAGCACAAGGCGTTCATTCTGCTGCTGACGGCGGTCTCCATCGCTTTCATATGGCTGCTGCTGCCGTTCTATGGCGCGATCCTGTGGGCGGTCATCCTGGCGATCCTGTTCCAGCCGATGCACCGGCGACTGAACGCGCGGCTTGGGCAGCGGCCCAACACGGCCGCGTTCCTCAGTGTGCTCGCCTGCGTGTTCATCGTCATCATCCCGATGTCACTGATCTTCTTCTCGCTACTGCGGGAGGGGGCGAGCCTCTACCAGCGGCTCGACCAGGGTGATATCGACTTCAATGCCTATGTCGCCCAGTTCCGCGATTCGCTGCCGCCTTCCATACAGGGCTGGCTGGGCGATGCTGGCATCGGTAGCTTCGCCGATTTGAGCAACCGGCTCGCCTCGGCGCTGGAGCAGGGCAGCCAACTGATCGCTCAGCACGTGCTGAGCATCGGCCAGAACACCCTGCAGTTCCTGATCAGTTCGGGGATCATGCTCTATCTGCTGTTCTTCCTGTTCCGTGACGGCCGCAAGCTGGGCTATCAGATTCGCACCACGGCGCCGCTCAGCGATGCCTATACCCATCGCCTGATCGACAAGTTCACCGCGGTGGTCCGGGCCACGGTCAAGGGCAACGTGATCATCGCCATGGCGCAGGGTGCGATCGGCGGTGTCGCGTTCTGGTTACTTGGGATCGAGGCGGCGCTTTTGTGGGGCGTGCTGATGGCGTTTCTGTCGCTGCTCCCGGCCATCGGCTCGGCGATCATCTGGGTACCGGTGGCGGCCTATCTGCTGCTGAGCGGCGATTACGCCAGAGGCTCGATCCTGGTCTTCGTCGGCGTGGTGGTGATCGGACTGGTGGATAACCTGCTGCGGCCGCCGCTGGTGGGCAAGGAGACCAAGCTACCGGACTATGTGGTGCTGATCTCCACCGTGGGCGGCATGACGCTGCTGGGGATCAACGGTTTCGTGCTGGGGCCGCTGATCGCGGCGCTGTTCATGGTGTCATGGTCGCTGTTTCGCTCCGAGAAAGAGGACGAAGAGCGGCCGCTCTCCGGTGGCGGTGAGATCACGACCGATTCTCGGCATCAACTACCGCACGCCGCGCAGGAAGCGCGACACGAGCACCGGGACGTCTAACGGGGTCTACCTCGCGGGACGAACCGATGACTGCAACGAGGGACGATGCCCGGCAGACCAGGTCGCCGGGCAGGCAAGTGGGGACAAGGATGTCGTTACACCAGGGAAAGCGGCGGGCGCTGGCCGGCGGGTTAATGCTGATATTCACGCTGCTGGCGGGGTGCGCCAACTATGCCGGCATCTCGCCGCAAGCGACGCTGACGCCGGTCAGCCGGCTGAGCGCGCAGCAGGTGCTGGGCGAGACCCCGATCTCGCCCGCGGCGTGGCCTGAGCGGGCGTGGTGGCGCGCGCTTGGCGATCCCGAACTGAACGCGCTGATCGACGAGGCGCTGGCGGATTCGCCGGATGTGGATGCGGCACGCGCGCGGCTGCGCTCGGCCAATGCGGCGATCGCCAGTGCCCGGGCCAGCGGCCTGCCGAGCGTCGACGGCTCGGCCCAGGTGTCGCGCTCACGGGTCTCGGAGGTGCAGGACCCGCGGGGTCAGGGCAACTTCTACTCCACCACCCGCAAGCTGATGCTCTCTTTCGACTACGATCTGGATCTATGGGGCGGCAAGCGGGCCGCCTGGCGTGCGGCGCTGGGCGAGGCTCGGGCGCAGGAGATCGAGTTCCACGCTGCGGCGCTGACGCTCTCGGTCAACGTGGCGCGGGCCTATGTCAGCCTGGCCCATGCCTTCGAGCTGCGCGATATCGCCAACCGCCAGCTCGACCGTGCCCAGCGGATCGATGCGATCAATCGTGAGCTGCAGCAGGCCGGGCTCGACAATCAGCTGCAGAGCCTGCAGTCCCAGGTCACCGTCGCCAATGCGCGGCAGACGCTGGAGGCCGCCGAGCAGTCGATCCGCAGCCAGCGTATTTCGCTGGCCACGCTACTGGGCAAGGGGCCGGATCGCGGCCAGTCGATCCCGCGGCCGCGGGATCTGGCGCCGGCGATCGCCGCGCTGCCGAGCGTCATCCCCGCCGAGCTGATCGGGCACCGCCCTGACGTGATAGCGGCGCGCTGGCGGGTGGAAGCCGCCTCCCAGCGCATCAAGCAGGCCAAGGCGAAGTTTTATCCCAATCTCGACTTGACCGCGATGGCCGGTTTTCAGTCGCCGCTGGGGGACTACTTCTTCAGCGAGGCCGCGAAATCGGCCAGCGTGACGCCGGCGATCTCGCTGCCAATCTTCGACGGCGGGCGACTGCGCGCCAATCTGGAGAGCAGCGATGCCGACTACGATCTCGCCGTGTCGCGCTACAAACGCAACGCTGATCGAGGCGCTGGGGGAGGTGGTCGACGATATCACCACGCTCGATTCGGTGGCTCTCCAGCGCCAGCGTCAACAGCAGGCGGTTGCCAGCGCCCGAAATGCCTATGCGCTGGCCGACGAGCGCTATCAGGCGGGGCTTGCCAACTATCTCGACGTGCTCAGCAGCGAACAGCAATTGCTCAGTGCCGAGCAGAGCCTGGCTCAGCTCACCACCCAGCGCCTCGACCGCTCGGTGCAACTGGTCCAGGCGCTGGGCGGCGGGCTGGCGCTGGATGCGGCGGTGCCCCACGCACCCGGCGGCTTTCCGCAGGCGCCGGATCCGATGGTGGTGGGCCGCGATAGCCGAGGTATCTGACCGCTACCCTAGATCGGGACAGGTGTCGCAGCTCTCGCTGGCAGCGTGGCTGGGCGGGCTCTTGAGGCGCGTCAGCGTATCGCGCAGCGGGGCCGGGCGGGCGTAGAGGTAACCCTGCAGGTAGCGCACGCCATGGCCGCGTAGATAGTCTGCCTGGGCACATGTCTCGATCCCTTCGGCGATCACCGTCAGCGTCAGGCGCTCGGCCAGATCGACGATATTGTCGAGCAGATGCCGCGAGAGAATGTCTTCGTCGGCCATGGCGACGTAACTGCGGTCGACCTTGAGGTAATCGACGCGGAAATGGCGCAGATAGTCGAGCCCGACGCTGCCGGTGCCGAAGTCGTCCAGCGCGATCAGAATACCCATCTCGCGCAGCCGCTCGAACAGCCGGAAGGTGTGTGGTGTGGCTCGGAACGGCTCACGTTCGGTCAGCTCCAGCACCAGCGTGATCCGCCCCGGCGGGAAGGTATCGAGAAAGCGCTGGCAGTCGTCGAGCAGCCGCCAGTCGTGGCAGTGCGCGGCCGAGAGGTTGAAGCCGATATGGAAGCCGTGAGGCAGCTCGGCCAGGCGCGACGTCAGCTCGGTGGCGACCCGATGCATCAGCGCCTGGGTCAGCGGTACGATCATCCCGCTGCTCTCCGCCAGCGGGATGAACTGATCCGGCGGAATGATGCCCTCTCCGGGGTGGCGCCAGCGCACCAGCACCTCGGCACCGTTCCAGCGGTCGGTATCGGCATCCACGAACGGCTGATAGTAGGGCACGAACTCACCATCGCGCAGGGCACGCTCCAGCTCCTCCGCCGGCGAGCGTCGCTTGAGCATCAGCCAGAACATCAGCGCGCCGCACAGGATCAACAGGCCCAGGATAGGCAGGAAGTAACTTTCCAGCGTGTGCCACAGGCTGCCTGGGGCCAGTGTCGCGCGCAGCCGGAACGGATAATGACTGGAGAAGCGCTCGGGGACCGTACCATTGGTGCCCCAGGGCGCCGGAGATACGGTTCCGTCAGAGGCGAGTTGATAGTCGCCGATCTGCAGTGTCAGCGTCAGGTCGCGCTCTGCCAGTTGCAGGACATTGATCACATACTGGCTGTCGATGCCGGCCAGTACGCTCCCGCCCGGGCTCGGCAGGCGAAACACGATCACCGCCCGCTGCGGTGTGACCTGGTTGCCGGCCATCAGGCGTAGACGCCCGGCACTGTAGTTCTGGCTCTGCTCTGGATATCGCCCAGTCCCCTGCAGAGAGGTGCAGTAGATCTGGCCATCGCTCACGAGATTGAGCGAGCGCACGAAAGGCGTCGCCATGCTCTGCTGGCGCAGCACGAACACGGCCGACTTGCACGGGGCGCCGATCAGATAGCGCACCTGGTGGGTAGCGACTTCGGCATAGTCGAAGATCGACTCCACCTTGCGCAGGGCGTAGTCGAAGCTCTCCTGGGTTTGAGCGGCCAGCTCGCGCTCTGCCTGCCATAGCATCAGCGGCACGCCCACCAGCACCGGTGCGAGCGCGGCGAGTAGCGGCAACGTGAACTGCCGGGCCAGCTTGGCAAAGCGGAGACGATAGGGGGCGTGGGACATGACGGCGAGTTGTTGTCATTTCGCCATCAATAGCACGTTGCCCCGCCCGGGGCCAGGCGAGTGAAAATCCACAGCCGGCGCCCGCGTTTACGCTTGTCCCCGTGGCCCCGCCTGATTATGATAGGCGCCGCCTGGCCGGTGTAGCTCAGTCGGCAGAGCAACGCATTCGTAATGCGTAGGTCGGTGGTTCGAATCCACTCACCGGCACCAAAAAAGACCCGTGAAAACATGGGTTTAGGCATTGAGAAAAGTCACCTTCGGGTGGCTTTTTTCGTTTGGGGTCAACCCAGTGTCAACGCCTGTACCGGGGTGAGTCTCACCGCGTCGTCGAGGTGGTTCGAGGCGCAATGGGCGTAGCGCTGTCGCGTCGCGCCGAATTTGGCACCGCATTGCGGACTATTTGGCATCTAACGAAGATCTCGGATGGCGCCCGCGTCCTCGTCGTCGTATTTGCGCTCGAGACTTGCCCAATCTCTCCACCCATGCGACGGATGTCGTGGTGCGCTTCAAGCACCCCCCGGGTGCGTTGTTCGATGATGGGGAAGAAGACGGACATGGAGAAATGGCGCATGATGAACGTCTGATCGGCGACGCCATGGCCGGTGACCGCCAACTATTCGCCCGTCAGTATGCCGCCGAACTCGCGTGGAAGATTGTCGAGCCGATCTCGGACGATACGTCTGTGCTACCGCCATACAAGCCCGGCACCTGAGGACCTGACGACATGCAGGACCTCGCTCTGTCCGGCGGTTGGCTCGATCCTGCCTGAGGCCGAGGAAACCATGATGCGCAAACGCAATGCCAAGGGCGCGGACCTTGTCGTCCTTGCCATCGATATCGGTGGCAGCCATGTGAAGATCCGCTCCAGCGCCGGCGGCGGGAAAAAGAAGGCCAACAGCGGCAAGTCGATGGGTGGGGGCGATATGGTCGCCGCCGTCAAGAGATGGCCAAGGGGATGAAATATGACGTGGTCGCCATGGGTTACCCGGGAACGGTTGTCCATGACAAGCCGCTTCATGATCCTGCCAATCTCGGCGAAGGATGGGTCGGTTTCGATTACGCATCCGCCTTCGGATGCCCGGTGCGGATCGTCAACGACGCGCTGATGCAGGCCCTCGGCTCCTATCAGGGTGGACGCATGCTGTTTCTCGGTCTCGGCACCGGGCTTGGTGCGGCGATGATCGTCGAGAATGTCGGCCAGCCGATGGAGATCGCCCACCTGCCCTATCGCAAGGGCAAGAGCTACGAGCACTATGTCGCCGAGGCGTATCGCAAAAGAAGGGCAACAAGAAATGGCGCAAGCGCGTGTTCGATGTCGTCGAGCGTCTCTCCGCGGACTGGAGCCCGACTACATCGTCATCGGTGGCGAAATGTTGAAAAGCTCGACACACTCCGCCGAAATGCCGGCGCGGCGACAATGCACTCGCCTTCGATGGCGGGTTCCGCCTTGGAAGGATGAAGACCTGATCGTGTGAACTCTGCAGCCCTTGGCGTATGGTCGACGAAGGCTATCGCGCCAAGTGCGACATCACGAGCTGCGTGTTGCCATTGCGCGACCAGCGAAGTCTGAATTCGCATGAATGGATCGTTTGCGCGCCGGCAGGCATTCCACGAAACCACCACCTGCCGGCTGGCAAGGGCGGCACTCGCCAAGAGTCTGTCTTCGGGCGACCTCGTTGCGAGATCATGGCGACGATGGCGCGGATGCTCCATGACGGGCCCCTCGTCTGTCGCAGACACTCGCGAAGTGGCTGCGCCTATGTGCCTTTCATCCACTATCAATTGTCTGATGCCTTGGTGTTTCTAAGCTGCCTGGGCGGCAGCGGACTCAACATCGTCTCTATACAGCAATGCGTGCGCTAGCTCCCGGGTGGCGTATGCGTTCCGTTGTGCCGCCATGGTTTGGTCTATTTCCTATCAGTAGAGGGTGAAGGCAGTTTTTTTGCGCGTAGCCCTTGCCAAGGCCGAGGGAGATCCGTAAAGTACGCATCCGCTGACGCCGAGACAGGTTCTCGGGTTGGTGGAGAAGCTAGCTAAGCTGTTGAAAAGATTGAAAAAAGATTGACAGCTAGCGATGAGGAAAGCAGAATACGCCCCTCGCTTTTCAGGATCGGTTCTCCAGCAACGGAAGGAAGCCGGGCAAGCGTCGACAAGAAAACGTTGACATCTTCCCCAAGATCCTTAAAATACTCCTCTCCTTACGGCGACCCAGAAAGCAAGCGCTGACAAGCACTTGAGTCACTTTGGGTCACGGCAGAAGGCTCGGTGCTCTGCGTGAGACGAGACTTCAAGTAAGGACGCTCTTTAACAATCGATCAGGTAATTGATGTGGGCGCTTGTCTTGCGTGACGCCAGTCACAGCATATCAAGGCAAGCGACTCGTCTAAGATTCGTTTGACCTTGAACCAAGTTTGGTCCGCTTCGCTTCTGATGCTTTCGGGCAGAGAAGAGGTAAGGACTATCAGACTTTAACTGAAGAGTTTGATCATGGCTCAGATTGAACGCTGGCGGCAGGCCTAACACATGCAAGTCGAGCGGCAGCACGGGGAGCTTGCTCCCTGGTGGCGAGCGGCGGACGGGTGAGTAATGCATAGGAATCTGCCCGGTAGTGGGGGATAACCTGGGGAAACCCAGGCTAATACCGCATACGTCCTACGGGAGAAAGCAGGGGCTCTTCGGACCTTGCGCTATCGGATGAGCCTATGTCGGATTAGCTGGTTGGTGAGGTAATGGCTCACCAAGGCGACGATCCGTAGCTGGTCTGAGAGGATGATCAGCCACACTGGGACTGAGACACGGCCCAGACTCCTACGGGAGGCAGCAGTGGGGAATATTGGACAATGGGCGCAAGCCTGATCCAGCCATGCCGCGTGTGTGAAGAAGGCCCTCGGGTTGTAAAGCACTTTCAGCGAGGAAGAAGGCTTGGCGGCTAATATCCGTCAAGAAGGACATCACTCGCAGAAGAAGCACCGGCTAACTCCGTGCCAGCAGCCGCGGTAATACGGAGGGTGCGAGCGTTAATCGGAATTACTGGGCGTAAAGCGCGCGTAGGTGGTTTGGCACGCCGGTTGTGAAAGCCCCGGGCTCAACCTGGGAACGGCATCCGGAACGGCCAGACTAGAGTGAGGAGAGAGGAAGGTAGAATTCCCGGTGTAGCGGTGAAATGCGTAGAGATCGGGAGGAATACCAGTGGCGAAGGCGGCCTTCTGGCCTGACACTGACACTGAGGTGCGAAAGCGTGGGTAGCAAACAGGATTAGATACCCTGGTAGTCCACGCCGTAAACGATGTCGACTAGCCGTTGGGACCTTTAAGGACTTAGTGGCGCAGTTAACGCGATAAGTCGACCGCCTGGGGAGTACGGCCGCAAGGTTAAAACTCAAATGAATTGACGGGGGCCCGCACAAGCGGTGGAGCATGTGGTTTAATTCGATGCAACGCGAAGAACCTTACCTACCCTTGACATCCAGAGAACTTGGCAGAGATGCCTTGGTGCCTTCGGGAACTCTGAGACAGGTGCTGCATGGCTGTCGTCAGCTCGTGTTGTGAAATGTTGGGTTAAGTCCCGTAACGAGCGCAACCCTTGTCCTTATTTGCCAGCACGTAATGGTGGGAACTCTAAGGAGACTGCCGGTGACAAACCGGAGGAAGGTGGGGACGACGTCAAGTCATCATGGCCCTTACGGGTAGGGCTACACACGTGCTACAATGGCCGGTACAAAGGGTTGCGAGACCGCGAGGTGGAGCGAATCCCAGAAAGCCGGCCTCAGTCCGGATCGGAGTCTGCAACTCGACTCCGTGAAGTCGGAATCGCTAGTAATCGTGAATCAGAATGTCACGGTGAATACGTTCCCGGGCCTTGTACACACCGCCCGTCACACCATGGGAGTGGACTGCACCAGAAGTGGTTAGCTTAACCTTCGGGGGAGCGATCACCACGGTGTGGTTCATGACTGGGGTGAAGTCGTAACAAGGTAGCCGTAGGGGAACCTGCGGCTGGATCACCTCCTTAAACGATTAGCGGATCGCGAGATAAGCGCTCACAATCAATTACCTGATCGACCAAGAGCAATGACTGTTTGGGTCACGGACCCAGTGGTAAAGCCGGGTCTGTAGCTCAGTTGGTTAGAGCGCACCCCCTGACCTTAAAAGGAAAGGGGGGTGAGGTCGGCCGGCCGACTACCAAAGGCTTATCAGTTAGTACGGTGCTGGGTCTGTAGCTCAGTTGGTTAGAGCGCACCCCTGATAAGGGTGAGGTCGGCCGTTCAAATCGGCCCAGACCCACCAATTTCGCCAGATACGGCGTTGCTTTTCACCTCGTGTAGCAGGCTACACGTCGGCAAAAAGCGCCTTGTCTCTGACGAAATGTCTAGCCGGGGCCATAGCTCAGCTGGGAGAGCGCCTGCCTTGCACGCAGGAGGTCAGCGGTTCGATCCCGCTTGGCTCCACCACATCTTTCCCCGTTGGCCCACGCCACACAGTCATCGAGTTCTAAGCCATCCGCTTCGTCGCGACAACCGCGGCCGAGTCGATCGCTTAGAGCTTCTGCTCTAAACGCTCTTTAACAATGTGGATCATGCTGACAGTTCTTCACCATTCGTAGTTGGGATGGCGAAGAGCGAAAAGTGATACGTCTCAAGCGTATCCGGCAATTGTCGTTGTGATCGCGCGACCAGACTCCTTCGGGTTATATGGTCAAGCGATTAAGCGCACACGGTGGATGCCTAGGCAGCCAGAGGCGATGAAGGACGTTGTAGCCTGCGAAAAGGCTCGGTGAGGTGGCAAACAACCTGTGACCCGGGCATGTCCGAATGGGGAAACCCACCCAGCATAAGCTGGGTATCCCACACTGAATCCATAGGTGTTGGGAAGCGAACCGGGGGGAACTGAAACATCTAAGTACCCCGAGGAAAAGAAATCAACCGAGATTCCCCCAGTAGCGGCGAGCGAACGGGGAGTAGCCCTTAAGCATGTGACTGGTTAGACAAACGGTCTGGAAAGGCCGGCCATAGTGGGTGATAGCCCCGTCGTCGAAAACCTGAACATGTGAAATCGAGTAGGTCGGGGCACGTGAAACCTTGACTGAACATGGGGGGACCATCCTCCAAGGCTAAATACTCCTGGCTGACCGATAGTGAACCAGTACCGTGAGGGAAAGGCGAAAAGAACCCCGGAGAGGGGAGTGAAATAGATCCTGAAACCGTGTGCGTACAAGCAGTGGGAGCCGACTTGTTCGGTGACCGCGTACCTTTTGTATAATGGGTCAGCGACTTATATTCAGTGGCGAGCTTAACCGTATAGGGGAGGCGTAGAGAAATCGAGTCTTAACTGGGCGACCAGTCGCTGGATATAGACCCGAAACCGGGCGATCTATCCATGGCCAGGGTGAAGGTCAGGTAACACTGACTGGAGGCCCGAACCGGGATCTGTTGAAAAAGATTCGGATGAGCTGTGGATCGGAGTGAAAGGCTAATCAAGCTCGGAGATAGCTGGTTCTCCTCGAAAGCTATTTAGGTAGCGCCTCACGTATTACCGCCGGGGGTAGAGCACTGTTTCGGCTAGGGGCCCATCCCGGGTTACCAACCCGAGGCAAACTCCGAATACCGGTGAGTAGAGCGTGGGAGACACACGGCGGGTGCTAACGTCCGTCGTGAAAAGGGAAACAACCCAGACCGTCAGCTAAGGCCCCCAAATTCTGGTTAAGTGGGAACGATGTGGGAAGGCATAGACAGCTAGGAGGTTGGCTTAGAAGCAGCCATCCTTTAAAGAAAGCGTAATAGCTCACTAGTCGAGTCGGCCTGCGCGGAAGATGTAACGGGGCTCAAACCAGATGCCGAAGCTACGGGTTCATCCTCAGGATGAGCGGTAGAGGAGCGTCGTGTAAGCCTGCGAAGGTGTGTTGAGAAGCATGCTGGAGGTATCACGAGTGCGAATGCTGACATGAGTAACGACAAGGGGAGTGAAAACCTCCCCCGCCGGAAGACCAAGGGTTTCTGTTCTACGTCAATCGGAGCAGAGTGAGTCGGCCCCTAAGGCGAGGCTGAAAAGCGTAGTCGATGGGAAACGGGTCAATATTCCCGTACCGGATGTGATTGCGATGGGGGGACGAAGAAGGCTAGGTGAGCCAGGCGTTGGTTGTCCTGGTGAAAGTCAGTAGGCTGAGAGCTTAGGCAAATCCGGGCTCTCAAGGCCGAGAGACGAGACGAACGGACTACGGTCCGGAAGTCATCGATGCCACGCTTCCAGGAAAAGCCTCTAAGCTTCAGATCACATGCGACCGTACCCCAAACCGACACAGGTGGTCAGGGTGAGAATCCCAAGGCGCTTGAGAGAACTCGGGTGAAGGAACTAGGCAAAATGGCACCGTAACTTCGGGAGAAGGTGCGCCGGCGTAGCGTGAAGAGACTCGCTCTCCTAGCGTGAACCGGTCGAAGATACCAGGTGGCTGCAACTGTTTATTAAAAACACAGCACTCTGCTAACGCGTAAGCGGACGTATAGGGTGTGACGCCTGCCCGGTGCCGGAAGGTTAATTGATGGTGTTAGCGCAAGCGAAGCTCCTGATCGAAGCCCCGGTAAACGGCGGCCGTAACTATAACGGTCCTAAGGTAGCGAAATTCCTTGTCGGGTAAGTTCCGACCTGCACGAATGGCGTAATGATGGCCACGCTGTCTCCACCCGAGACTCAGTGAAATTGAAATCGCAGTGAAGATGCTGTGTACCCGCGGCTAGACGGAAAGACCCCGTGAACCTTTACTATAGCTTCACACTGGACGCTGATGTTGCTTGTGTAGGATAGCTGGGAGGCTTGGAAACCGTGACGCCAGTTGCGGTGGAGCCAACCTTGAAATACCAGCCTGGCATCATTGGCGTTCTAACTTCGCACCGTGATCCGGTGTAAGGACAGTGTGTGGTGGGTAGTTTGACTGGGGCGGTCTCCTCCGAAAGCGTAACGGAGGAGCACGAAGGTACCCTCAGCACGGTTGGAAATCGTGCATTGAGTGCAAGAGCATAAGGGTGCTTAACTGCGAGACAGACACGTCGAGCAGGTACGAAAGTAGGTTCTAGTGATCCGGTGGTTCTGTATGGAAGGGCCATCGCTCAACGGATAAAAGGTACTCCGGGGATAACAGGCTGATACCGCCCAAGAGTTCACATCGACGGCGGTGTTTGGCACCTCGATGTCGGCTCATCACATCCTGGGGCTGAAGTCGGTCCCAAGGGTATGGCTGTTCGCCATTTAAAGTGGTACGCGAGCTGGGTTTAGAACGTCGTGAGACAGTTCGGTCCCTATCTGCCGTGGGCGTTGGAGATTTGAGAAGTGCTGCTCCTAGTACGAGAGGACCGGAGTGGACGCACCTCTGGTGTTCCGGTTGTCACGCCAGTGGCACTGCCGGGTAGCTATGTGCGGACGGGATAACCGCTGAAGGCATCTAAGCGGGAAGCCCCCTTCAAGATGAGATCTCCCTGAGACTTCGAGTCTCCTAAAGGGTCCAGCAAGACGAGCTGGTTGATAGGCACGGTGTGGAAGCGCTGCAAGGCGTTGAGCTAACGTGTACTAATGCCCCGTGAGGCTTGACCATATAACCCCAAGGGGTCTGGGTACTCCAGACCGGGGTCGCGCGATCGCATCGCGACAATGGCCGGATAGGCAAGAGACGTATCATCAGCATGATCCAGATTGGTCGATGTGAAGCTGGCGCGTGAAAGCGTGTCACAGGTTCATGTCGACGTCAGTTTTGCCTGACGACCATAGCGAGTGGGAACCACCTGATTCCATGCCGAACTCAGAAGTGAAACCGCTTAGCGCCGATGGTAGTGTGGGGTCTCCCCATGTGAGAGTAGGTCATCGTCAGGCACCTATACCGAACCCCGGTCTCGACAGAGACCGGGGTTCACTCGTTTAGGGGGGTTGATATCTTCAGCATCTATCTTCCTTCGCGTGTCCCAGGCGCTTTGACTTATCCCCATCCCCTTTATCGAGATTATCCAGCGATGATCAGCCATGGCTTCAGGTGCGCCACGAGACTGAACCAACCGACATCGTGATGTGCACTCAGGCGGGGCAGGGCTCCTTTATGGCCTGCAGGCGTGCGACCAGTTTTTCTACCTGCACGAGCGCTTCTTGGATGGAACGCTGCAAACGCTCTCCACCCTCTTCCTGATACTCGATGGCGATGTCGTGGAACCGTTCGATCCCGATCAATTCCAGGGCGGTGCGCACGCTGTCTTCCAGATGGTTCATATGCGCCATTGCCCCGGGGGCCCAATCCGTGCCCGCCGCGGGAAGAGAGAATTACAGCCTGGCGGGGTCGGTCATTGAGCAGCGGGACTACCGGGTGTTCCAGGTTGCTGGGGTCGAAACCGATCGTGCGGCCCAGGCGGACGAGCTGATCAATCCACGCCTTGAACGGTGCCGGATAGCTGTAGTTGTAGAGCGGTATTCCCAGGACCAGCACGTCGGCGTTGATCACTTCGTCCACCAGGCGGTCGCTTTCGGCGAGCGTCTGGTGCATCGCCAGCGTGCGGCTCTCCTGTGGCGTAAAGGCTGCCGCGATCCAGGCTTCATCGAGATAGCTCGGCGGCTGGGTGCCTAGGTCGCGGCGGGTCACCGGGTCGCCGGGCCGGGCCGCCTTCCATTGTTCGATGAAGTGATGCGTCAAGCGGCGGCTCAGGGAGCCATGTTCGTGGGTGCCGGCGCGGCCCGGCCGCGGGCTGGCATCGAGATGGAACAGGCGGGTCATGGTGTTTTCCTTATACGAGAGGAGCAAGATTCATCTGTCTGGGCTGGCGACGTCTGATCCGGCTCGAAGTGAGCTGGATTCAGCTTTGACCGTCTTCACGACCATGAAGCCTTACCAGTACCACGGCGACAAACGACCATTTCTTGCCATAATGAGAAAATAAAACTCATCCATAGGGTCGTGCCATGAGCGCTCGTAAACTGCCCTCGCTCTCTGCGCTGCGTGCCTTCGAAGCGGCGGCGCGCCATCTCAGCGCCAAACGCGCCGCTGCGGAGCTATCGGTGACGCCCACCGCCATCAGCCACCAGATTCGCCAACTGGAGTCGCAGCTAGACGTTGCGCTGTTCATTCGTCAGCCGCGACAGCTACAGCTCACCGTACAGGGGCGGGAGTTGCTCGCCGCTGCCAGCGAGGCCTTCGATACCCTGGCGGCCACGATCGCCCGTCTACGCCCGGAACCTGAGCTTCTCAGCGTCACGCTCTCGACCATTCCGGCAGTGGCCGCGCGCTGGCTGTTGCCGCAGGTGAGCGAGCTGCGCCAGGCCCATCCAGATCTCAATCTCAATCTGCAGATTTCCCACCATCTGGTGGCGCTGGACGGCATCGCGGCAGATATGGCGATCCGCTACGGCGCCGGGAGCTGGCCGGGGCTCGAGGCCGAGAATCTGTTCGACAACACTTTCGTCCCCGCCTGCAGCCCGAGCCTGGGGGTGCGCACCCACGCGGATTTGCATCACACCACGCTGATCCACTATGAGCCGCCCAATCACAAGGGCGCACTGCTCAGTTGGGGCGCCTGGCAGACGTTAGCGCGCGTTCCCGGGCTGGAGATCGGCCAGGGGCTGGTGTTCTCGGATGAAACCCATACCATCGCCGCTGCCCTGGGTGGCCAGGGCATTGCCCTGATGAGCCGCACGCTGATCGCCGATGAGCTGGCCGATGGCCGTCTGGTGATACCGTTCGGCCCCGAGCTGCCGGGAGAGCCGTTCCATCTGGTCTATCCGCCGGCGCGGCGTGATGAGCCCGCTATTCGCGCTGTGCGCGAGTGGGTGATGGGGCTGGCCGAGGGTGACCAAAGAGGTCGTGATGAAAAGGCGTGAGAAGAGACTGTTAGAAGCGCTTGTGGCAAGAAATTGTGGGGCGAGGTTGTGAGAAGAAATTGTGGGGAAGATGCGCATGAAAGGCGCGGCGGCGGCGCCTTTGACAAGAACGCGGCGGCCCTGGGCCGCCGCTTTCGGTTCAGTCGTCTTCGTCACGAGGGGATTGGAAGGCGCGCTTGTCGTCGGGCAGGCGCACCATGTCGCCCAGGCTGAGGTCGCCGTGGCTGTCGTGGCGTTCGCCGTCATCGCCGATCAGGGCGGCGACCTTGCCGATGCTGACGCCATCCTTGTAGGCCTCGACCTGAATACGCACGGTGGCACCGTGGTAGCGCGCGGTGAGGATCATCCCGGGCTGGGGCTCGACCCGGTGCTGTTCATCCTTGGCGTAGTGGGCATCGACACTGGCGCCGCCCGGGGCGTCCCACTCGACATGCTTGTGCATGCGTTTCTCCTTGTCGAAGTTGTTCATGTGCTCCTAGCGTAGCGTGCTTTGCCCACCTCTGCCGTGTGCCGACCCCGCCGAAAGACGCACGCCACGAGTGGGGGCAACGCTTGTCTTTTGCCCGCGCCGGCAGCACAGTTAACGAGTCTTTCGTAACCCAACAATGAGTGACAACAACGATGAAAAAGACAGTCATGGCACTGGCGGTCGCGGCGGCCTCGGTGTGCAGCGTCGCGGCGCAGGCGGACGTCAAGGTCGGTTTTCTCGGCGGCTTCACCGGCGGTATCGAGAGTCTGACACCGCCGATCTTCGATGGTGCCAAGCTGGCGGTGGCCGAGGTCAATGAGCAGGGCGGGCTGCTCGACGGCGAGAAGATGGTAATGCCTTCCGGCGATACGACCTGTTCGGATGCCGCTGCGGCGTCCAACGCGGCCGACCGCCTGGTCAACAGCGAGAAGGTGACTGCGATTGTCGGCGCGCTGTGCACCGGGGCGACCATCGCCGCGGCCAACAACGCGGCGATTCCGGGTGGGGTGTGTGATGGTCTCTCCGGCCTCCACCGCACCGGCGGTGACCGATCTCGCCGACAACGATCTGGTCTTCCGTACCGTGCCTTCCGATGCCTTCCAGGGTGAACAGCTGGCCAAGCTGCTGCTCTCCAAGGGGATCGACGATGTCGCCGTGACTTACGTCAACAACGACTACGGCCAGGGGCTCGATGGCGCCTTCACCAAGACCTTCGAAGCCGAGGGAGGCACCGTCGCCGCCAACCTGGCGCACGAAGACAACCGTGCCGACTATCGCTCCGAGATCGGGCAGCTCGCGGCCAGCGGCGCACCGACCCTGGTAGTGCTCGCCTATGCCGATACCTCGGGCCAGACGATCCTGCGTCAGGCCTACGAGAGCGGCGCCTTCACTCAGTTCGCGGGCGGCGACGGCATGGTCGGCAATTCGCTGGTGGACGCGGTCGGCGCCGACGTGCTCGAAGGGATGATCGCCACTCGCCCTGGTTCGCCGCAGTCGCCGGGTACCGAGACCTTCGCCAAGCTGGCAGAAAAGGCGGGGATCGACCCCACCGCAGTCTTCGCCGCCCAGTCCTATGACGCCGCCTTCCTGCTCGCCATGGCGATCGAGAAGAACGGCAGTGCCGATCGCGAAGGGCTCTCCAAGGCGCTGCGCGAAGTCGCCAGTGCACCGGGCGAGAAGATCCTGCCGGGCGAGTGGGCGAAGGCCAAGAAGCTGATCGACGCCGGTCAGGATGTCGACTACGAAGGCGCCTCTGGCGACGCCGAGTTCGACAAGAACGGCGACGTGCCGGGCGTGGTGGTCGAGATGGCGGTGGAGAATGGCAAGTTCGTCACCAAGGGGCCGGTTGGTGAATAAATAGCGTCACCAAGGGGCCGGTTGGTGAATAATCGGTCGGTGAACGGATAGCGTCACCCAGGAGCCGGTCAGCGAGTCACCGCGCCGGCGCCACCCGAGGTAGGAAAAAACCGAGTTAGGAAAAAATCGAGATAGTAAAAACCCCGAGTCGGCGGCTGCCGGCTCGGGGTTTTTCGTGGGGCGCCCACCGCAGTGAACATCAATCGTGCTGGGCGACTCGCTCCGGGATCATCCCGCGCGGGGCGAAGCGCAGCACCATCAGGATCAGCAGCCCGATCACGAAGACCCGCGCCTGCAGCGCGCGGCTGTCGAGGTTGCCCGGCTGCCAGCCGAACCAGTCGCCGCCCAGGGCGGTCACCAGATGCATCAGCGCCAGCGCCAGCGGGCCGGACATGATCCAGATCACGTAGACCAGTACCGCACCGAACAGGGTGCCCAGGTTGTTGCCCGGCCCGCCCAGAATCACCATCACCAGCACCAGGAAGGGTGTGGTTGAGTGGCAGGTAGCCCTGGGGATCGAAGATGCCGGTGAAGCTGGTCAGCACCGCGCCGCCTAAGCCCATCAGGATACAGCCGAAGACGAAGATCTCCTGGCGCCGGCGGTTGATCGACTTGCCCATCGCCGCGGCGGAGACTTCATTGTCGCGGATGGCGCGGATCATCCGCCCCCAGGGCGCGTGGTAGGCGCGGTGGAGCAGGAAGAAGATCACTGCGATCAGCACCGCGGTCACACAGAAGTAGAGCGCGCGGGCGGTGACGAAGCCGACCTCGCCGGGGTCGGGCACCGGCCACGGCAGCGGTGAGATGGTGGCGGTGCCGCGGGTCAGCCAGTCGGAGTTCTTGAGAAACGCCTTGATGATCTCGGCGATGCCCAGGGTGGCGATGACCAGATAGTCGCTGCGCAGCCCAGACAGATATGCCCGATCAAGTAGCCGATGCCCCCGGCGAGCACGCCGCCGACGATCCAGCCGAGCCATACCGGTAGCCCCAGGCCGCCGATGAAGTCGACCTGAGACTCGATATCGCCGGTGACACTGCGCAGCCAGCTGATCACCACCAGATAGGCGATGAGCGCGACGAGCACAGTGATTAGCGTGCGCAGCCAGCGCGGCACGCCGAGCCGGTCGATGCGGCTGACGGCGAAGACCAGCGCGACTGCGGCGACGATCGCCAGCAGCACCCAGCCCAGCCGGCCCGGCAGGTCGCTGGCCCAGAAAGCATGGTTGACCGGAATGCTGAAGAAGGTGGCGGAGAAGCCGCCGAGGGCGACGAAGCCCATGATGCCGGCGTTGAACTGGCCGGCGTAGCCCCACTGGATGGTCAGGCCGAGGGCCAGGATGGCGTAGCAGGCGGCCTCGACCATCATGCGCGTGGCGTAGGCCGGCCCCATGCTGGCGAAGACAGCGAGCACGACCAGCGCCAGGCCGCCGAACAGCAGGATTTCACGGGGGGGAAGGGCGCTGAGACGGGGTATGCTGCGAGGTCGGATTCATCAGATCACCTTCCCTTTGAACAGGCCGGTCGGGCGCCACACCAGCACCGCGATCAGAATGAAGAAGGGCACCACGATCTTGTACTCGGTGCCCACCAGCGCCAGGTTGTTGGGCAGCTCGATCCAGCTCGGCAGGCTATCGCGCAGCGGGCGCAGCAGCACCGACCAGTTGAACACCGCCAGGGTCTCGGCGAAGCCGACCAGGAAGCCGCCGGCGATGGCGCCATAGGGGTGGCCGACGCCGCCGACGATCGCTGCGGCGAAGATCGGCAGCAGCAGGAAGAAGCTCAGGTCCGGCTTGAAGGCGACATCCAGCGACAGCAGCGTCCCCGCCAGGGTCGCCAGCGAGCCGGCGATCACCCAGGTCAGGGTAATGATCAGCTTGGTGTTGATGCCCGAGGCGCGGGCCAAGTCGGGGTTGTCCGACATCGCGCGCATCGCCTTGCCCAGGCGCGCCCGGGTCAGGAACAGATGCAGCCCGATCACCGCCACCAGGGTGACCACGAACAGGATCACCTGCGGTTCGGTGATGATGATCGGGCGCGTCACGCCGGGCAGCTCGATGCGGAAGATCGCCTTGCGCGCCTCGACGTAGAGGCTCTCCGCGCCGGTGCCGGAGAACAGCCGGATCAGCCCCTGCAGCATCAGCGTGACACCCAGCGAGGCGATCACCATCACGATCGGCTTGACCCCGTGGGCGCGCAGCGGCTGATAGAAGACGCGGTCGATACCCACCGCCACCAGCGAGGTGAAGATCATCGCCAGCGGCAGCATCACGATCGCGGTGGGCAGCCCCAGGGCGTCGCCGGCGTGGGGAAAGGCCAGCGTCAGCAGCAGTACTACAAAGGCGCCCAGGGTCATCATGTCGGCGTGGGCGAAGTGGGCGAAACGCAGGATGCTGTAGATCAGCGTCACCCCGATCGCACCCATGGCGTAGATGCAGCCGGTCACGCTCCCGGCCACCACCACATAGTTGAAGAAGTAGATCAGCTCATTCACGGCGAAATCTCTTGTCCTGTCGGCATGGCAGCGGCGCTCTCAACCGCCGAGGAAACTCTTGGCCACCTGCGGGTCGGCGAGCAGGGCTTCGCCGCTGTCGGTGAAGCGGTTCTGTCCGGCGGCGAGCACGAAGCCCCGGTGGGCGATCCGCAGCGCTTGCTTGGCGTTCTGTTCCACCATCAGCACCCCGACCCCGGTGGCGCTGATGCGCTTCACCTGCTCGAAGATCTCGTTCATATAGCGCGGCGAGAGGCCGGCGGTGGGCTCGTCGAGCAGCAGCACGCTGGGTTCGTTCATCAGCGCCCGGCCCATCGCCACCATCTGGCGCTGACCGCCGGAGAGTTCGCCCGCGGGCTGGTGGCGCTTGTCATAGAGCGGCGGGAAGATGTCGTAGATCTGGCGCTTGAGCCGCGACACCGTGGCTGGCTTGAGAAAGGCGCCCATCTCCAGGTTCTCCGCCACCGAGAGGCTTTGGAAGATATTCTTCTCCTGGGGCACGAAGCCCATCCCACGCTCCACCAGTTTGTGCGGTGGCAGGTTGGTGATGGGGTCGCCGCGCAGGCGAATCTCGCCGCCGGTGATGGTGAGCAGGCCGAACACAGCCTTGAGCATGGTCGACTTGCCAGCGCCGTTGGGGCCGACGATGACCCCGACCTCGTCGGCTTCGATCGCCATGTCGACGCCGTTGAGAATATTCATGCCGCCGTAGCCGCCATGAACGTCGATCGCTTCGAGTAGTGGCATGGTGAGCTCGTTTGTTATTGAAGCGGTTGGCGCGCCGGGCTGCCCGGCACGCCGGCCGTGAGGCGTCAGGCCGTAGTGGCCCCGAAATAGGCCTCGATGACCGTCGGGTCGTTCTGGATCTGCGCGATCGGGCCCTCCATCATCACCTGCCCCTGGGCGAGTACGATCACCGGATCGCACAGCCGCGCGATCATGTCCATGTCGTGCTCGATCACCAGGAAGGTGTAGCCGAGTTCCCGGTTGAGGCGCTCGATGTTGCCCATGAGATCACCCAGCAGGGTGCGATTGACCCCGGCGGCGATCTCGTCGAGCAGCACCACGCGGGCGTCGGTCATCATGGTGCGGCCCAGTTCGAGCAGCTTCTTCTGCCCGCCGGAGAGATTGCCGGCCAGCTCGTTGCGCACGTGGGCGAGGCCGACGAAGTCGAGCACCTCGAGCGCACGGCGGCGGGTCTCGGCTTCCTGGCGGCGGACCTCGCCCGGCTTGAACCAGGTGCTGAAGAGGTTTTCCCCCTCCTGCCCTGGCGGCACCATCATCAGGTTCTCCAGCGCGCTCAGGTGGCTGAACTCGTGGGCGATCTGAAAGGTGCGCAGCAGCCCCTTGTGGAAGCGGTGATTGGCGGTGAGATGGGTGATCGGCTCGCCGTCGAGCAGGACCTCGCCGCTGTCGGGCATGAGGCTGCCGGCGATGATGTTGAACAGCGTCGACTTGCCGGCGCCGTTGGGGCCGATCATGCCGGTGATCGAACCGCGGGCGACCTGAATGGAGCAGTCGTCGATGACGGTCAGGCCGCCGAACGACTTCTTGATGTTGCGGACATCGATGATCGGAGTCATCGGCGTCTCCCCTGCAGCGTTGTTGATATTGTGTTGTTGCTGGCGTACTGGATGTGCGTTGTCTTGGTCTTGGGCTAGCGCTTCTGGCTCGAGAGCTTGTCTCAGGTGTCTGTCTCAAGTATCTGTGTTGAGAGCCTGACTCAAGAGCCTGACTAGCGTACTTCTGTCATGCTTCCTGTCGCTTTTGAGGTGAGGTGTCGGGTTGGCACTTGCCGCATTGGCACCGTTCGAACGCAAAAAAGGCGGCAACTCGCCTGGTCATCGTCACCGCGGGTGGGCAGGTCCAAGCCTGCCGGCGCGATGGCGATGGGTGCGAGTGCCGCCCATCTTAATCCGATTTCGAATCGGGTATCAGCCTTTCCTCAATTCTTCTTGGCGCGCTTGCGCTCGTTCTCGGTCAGATACTTCTTGCGCAGACGGATGTGGTTGGGAGTGACTTCCACCAGCTCGTCGTCGTCCAGGAACTCGATCGCCTGTTCCAGCGAGAAGCGTACCGGCGGGGTCAGAACGATGTTCTCGTCGTTGCCGGAGGCGCGCATGTTGTCGAGTTTCTTGGCCTTGGTCGGGTTGACCACCATGTCTTCGGCGCGGTTGTTGATGCCGATCAGCATGCCTTCGTAGACCTCGGTGCCGTGCTCGACGATCAGCTTGCCGCGCTCCTGCAGGGCGTAGAGCGCATAGGCCAGCGCCTTGCCGGGCACCATCGACACCAGCACGCCGTTGCGGCGCTTGATCATGGCGTCGGGCTTGAGCGGGCCGTAGTGGTCGAAGCGGCTGGTCAGGATGCCGGTGCCGGAGGTCAGGGTCAGGAACTGGCCACGGAAGCCGATCAGCCCGCGGGCGGGGATGATGAAGTCCAGACGCACGCGGCCCTTGCCATCCGGGTTCATGTTGGAGAGCTCGCCCTTGCGGTAGCCGAGTTCTTCCATCACCGAGCCCTGGTGCTGCTCTTCGCAGTCGATGATCACCTCTTCGTACGGCTCCTGCTTGACGCCGTCGATCTCGCGGATGATCACTTCGGGGCGGCCCACGGCCATCTCGAAGCCTTCACGCCGCATGGTCTCGATCAGGACCGAGAGGTGCAGTTCGCCGCGGCCGGAGACCTTGAACTTCTCCGGGCTGTCGCCCTGCTCGACGCGCAGCGCCACGTTGTGGATCAGCTCCTGCTCCAGACGCTCCTTGATGTTGCGGCTGGTGACGAACTTGCCGTCCTTGCCGGCAAACGGCGAGTCGTTGACCTGGAAGGTCATCGAGACGGTCGGCTCGTCGACGGTCAGTGCCGGCAGCGCCTCGACCGCGGCGACGTCGCACAGGGTGTCGGAGATCGCCAGATCCTCGATCCCGGTGACGCAGACGATGTCACCGGCGGTGGCTTGCTGGGTCTGCACCCGCTCCAGGCCCATGTGGGTCATCACCTGGCCGATCTTGCCACGGCGGGTGTTGCCCTCCTTGGTGATCACGGTGATCTGCTGGTTGGGCTGAACGCTGCCGCGCTTGATGCGGCCGAGACCGATGACGCCGACGTAGCTGTTGTAGTCGAGCGCCGAGATCTGCATCTGGAAGGGGCCGTCGAGTTCGACCTTGGGCGGCTCGACGATATCGACGATCGACTGGAACATCGGCGTCATGTCGTCGGCCAACTGGTCCGGCTCCATGCCGGCGATGCCGTTGAGCGCCGAGCAGTAGATGATCGGGAAGTCGAGCTGGTCATCGCTGGCGCCGAGGTTGTCGAACAGATCGAAGATCTGGTCGATGACCCAGTCCGGGCGCGCGCCAGGGCGGTCGATCTTGTTGACCACGACGATCGGCTTGAGACCCTGGGCGAACGCCTTTTGGGTCACGAAGCGGGTCTGCGGCATGGGGCCGTCGACGGCGTCGACCAGCAGCAGCACCGAGTCGACCATCGACATCACGCGCTCGACCTCGCCACCGAAGTCAGCGTGTCCCGGGGTGTCGACGATGTTGATGTGGTAGTCGCGGCCGTTGCCGTCGTTCCACTGGATCGCGGTGTTCTTGGCCAGGATGGTGATGCCGCGTTCTTTTTCCTGGTCGTTGGAGTCCATGATCCGCTCCTGGCCTTCCGCTTTGCGGTCCAGGGTGCCGGATTGGCTCAGCAGCTTGTCGACGAGCGTGGTTTGCCATGGTCGACGTGCGCGATGATGGCAATGTTGCGGATGCTCTCGATGCGAGCGTCAGTGTCACTCATGGGGCGGTATCCATATAAATGTGTGCGCCCACGTTGGCTGTCGATCGCCTTTTGACACGGGATCGACGAATGACCCTGGGCACGGGTAGGAAGGTCGGCCGCGCATTGTACAGGCAAGGGCGCGAGACTGGCTACTTCGTCGTGTAGACAGCGGAAGTCGTTGGTCTTGATGGCAGTTTCCCGTGCGGGCGATGACATTTCGATGGCGATCGCCGCCGATGCCGCCACACGACGGGATTCCCTTTGGCCGCTGCCGGTCCTAGACTGGCCGCTTCATAGTCAACGAGGGACCTGGCTTGTCCACGTCTAACGACGACGGTTGTCGTCGCTCCACCGCGTTTTTTCTCTCCGCGCCGCTGTGTTTCCCGGCGCACTCCCGATCCCTCTCGCGTGTTCGCCTCCGGCGACCCGGCCGGCCCCCAGGGGCGGCTTGCGTGACTGCATCGAACCGCTTCACCACAGAGGCTGAGCGGCGATGATGGCGTGGTTCGAATTCTCCTGGATGCTCGAGCCCGCCGCCTGGGCGGGGCTGCTGACCCTGGTGATCATCGAGATCGTGCTGGGGATCGACAACCTGGTGTTCATCGCGATTCTCGCCGACAAGCTGCCACCGGCGCAGCGCGACCGCGCCCGTGTCTTGGGGCTGTCGCTGGCGCTGGTCATGCGTCTGGTGCTGCTGGCGGCGATCTCCTGGCTGATGGGGCTGACACGGCCGCTGTTCCAGCTCTTCGAGCACGGCTTCAGCGGGCGCGACCTGATCCTGATCGGCGGCGGGCTGTTCCTGATCTACAAGGCGACCAGCGAGTTGCACGACCATCTCAATGCCGCCACCGCCCACCAAGGGCGTAATAGCGGCCACTATGCCGCCTTCTCGGTGGTGGTGGCGCAGATCGTGGCGCTCGATGCGGTGTTTTCGATCGACTCGGTGATCACCGCGGTCGGTATGGTCGATCACCTGATGGTGATGATGATCGCGGTGATCATCGCAATGGGGCTGATGCTGCTGGCGAGCAAGCCGCTGACCCGCTTCGTCGGTGAGCACCCCACGGTGATCCTGCTGTGTCTCGGCTTTCTGCTGATGATCGGTTTCAGTCTGGTCGCCGAGGGCATGGGGCTGCACATTCCCAAGGGCTATCTGTATGGCGCCATCGGCTTCTCGATCCTGATCGAAGTGATGCACGAGTGGCGCCGGCGCAACGAGGATCGCGCCGGTGCCCGCCTGGGCGCGCGCCGGGCGCGTACCGCGGATGCGGTGATGCGCCTGATCAGCGGGGGCGACATGAGCCTGGAGCAGCGTACCGGTGAGGCGCCACGCGATGAAAGCGATGACGCCGATGCGGCGGTCTTCGGTGCCGACGAGCGGCGCATGGTGCGCGGCGTGCTGTCGATGGCGGACAAGCCGATCAGCGCGGTGATGACCCTGCGCCGGGATCTCGACTGCGTCGATCTGGACGAACCGCTCAGCGTGCAGCAGACGCAGCTGCGCGAAAGCACCCACGCTACCTTGGTGGCGATTCGGGGCGGAGAGCGCGACGCGCCGCTCGGCGTGGTGCACAAGAAGCGCCTGATCGACACCCTGCTGACCCAGGCGCCGCTGGCGCTGGAGACGCTGGTCGAACAGCCGCTGGTGCTGCTCGAGAACACCAGCCTGGTCGAGGCGCTGCGCCAGTTCCAGCGCAGTGGCGCGTTGATCGCCTTCGTGGTCGACGAGTTCGGTACCCTGGAGGGCGTGGTCACCCTGTTCGATATCCTCATGGACATCGCCGAGGAGGACCCGCAGACCCAGGGCGCGCAGGCCAAGATCCGCCGGGTCTCTGAGGATTGCTACGAGATCGACGCCAGCGAGGATGTGGTCGACGTCAACCAGCAGTTGCCCGAGCCGCTACCGCTGGGGCGCAACTACACCAGCCTCGGTGGTCTGGTGGTCGACCGCCTCGAGACCCTGCCCTATATCGGTGCGCGGGTGGATATCGAGCGCTGGCGCATCGAGGTGCGTGATGTCGAGCGCCATCGTATCCGCCGGGTAAGGCTGTGTCTGGCCGGCCCCGAGTGAGTGTCGGGCACGCGGCGGCGCCCGCTACCGCGTGCCTGCTGGTGTGGATCGCGCAGGATGCCCGACGCCTGGCCGCTCTCCATCTGGCGCGTGAACTGGCGCTGCCGGATGCCTGGCTGGCCGCCGGCTTCGTGCGCAATTGCGTGTGGGACCGGCTGCACGGCTACGCGACGCCCACCCCGCTCAATGATATCGATCTGATCTATCACGACCCCGACGACATTCGTGAGGCCCGCGACCGCGCGCTGAGCGAGCGGCTGCGCGCGGCCAGCGGGCAGCCGTGGTCGGTCAAGAACCAGGCGCGTATGCACCGGCGCCACGGCCACGTGCCCTACGCCTCGGCCAGCGATGCGATGCGCTACTGGGTCGAGCGCGAGACCGCGGTGGGCGTGCGTCTAGAAGCGTCGGGGGCGTTGCGTCTGAGCGCCCCGTTGGGGCTCGACTCGCTACTGGCGGGGCAGCTGTCGCACAACCCGCGCCATGGTGATGCGGCGGTGTTCCATCGGCGTGTGGCCGAGAAACGCTGGTGCCTGCAATGGCCGCATTTGCAGTGCGACTTATCTGGCATTCGCTAGCGCCTGGCGCGTTTTCTTTGGTGCTTGGGTAAGTTTAGGTAAATGGAACGTTAAAGATTGGGCGTCTTTGGCCGAAGTAAACTTAGTGCCCTCAGGACGAGCGCGCTCCTTCAGTCACAGGAAGACCGATCCCCATGCCCCATCCGTTCCGCCATCTCACTCTCGCTGCACGTCTCGGCTATGGTTTTGCCGCCATTCTGCTTTTGATGCTGATCGTGACCGCCGTTGGTATCTGGCGGGTCGCCGCCATCGATCGCGGCCTCGCCGTCATCAATGACATCAACAGCGTCAAGCAGCGTTACGCCATCAACATGCGCGGCAGTGTGCACGATCGTGCCATCGCGCTACGCGATCTCACCTTGGTCGGGGACGACGAGGTGCCCGAGGTGCTGGCGCTGATCAAGCGTCTCGGAGCTGACTTCGTGGTCGCCGAGAACAATATGGAGGAGATGCTCGCCGAGCCCGACCACGTCGCCGAGCGCGATCAGGATCTGTTTGCCGAGATCGAGGCGGTGCAGGCGCGCACCTTGCCGATCATGCAGCGCGTGATAGCGCTGCGCAGCGACGGCGACATCGCATCGGCCCGGGCGCTGGTGCTCCAGCAGGCCCGCCCGGCGTTCGTCGCCTGGCTCGCGGCGATCAACGCCTTCATCGATTATCAAGAAGCCCTCAATCAAGCTGAAGCTGCCAAGGTGCGTGGCGTCGCCACGGGCTTCCGCTGGCTGATGATCGCTTTGTGCGGTGCAGCCCTGGTGCTGGGTATCTCCATCGCCGCTGCTCTGACGCTCTGGCTCAAGCGTACCCTGGGTGCCGAGCCGGACGAAGTCCGCTCGCTGGCCGCAGCCATCGGCCGCGGACGCCTCGACGTGACGCCAAAGCCGGGGCGCGCCGAGCGCAGCATCATGCATGAGCTGGAGAAGACCGCCGCGACACTGCGCGAGACCGTGGTCGACGTGCGCCAGGGGGCCAACGCCGTGGCCGCGGCGAGTGCACGTATCGACGAGGACAATCGACAGCTCGCTACGCGGACCCTGTCGCAGTCCACTGCCATCGAGCAGACCTCGGCCTCGATGGAGCAGCTCGATTCCACCGTGCGCCAGAACGCTGATAACGCCACCCAAGGCGATCGTGTCGCCGCGGAAGCGGCCGGGGTCGCCGAGCGCGCCGGTGAGGCATTTTCCGAAGTCGTCACCACCATGCGTGATATCCAGCAGGCATCGGCTCGTATCGCCGATATCGTCAGTCTGATCGACGACATCGCCTTTCAGACCAACATCCTGGCGCTCAATGCCTCGGTGGAGGCAGCACGCGCCAGCGAACATGGGCGCGGCTTCGCCGTTGTCGCCACCGAAGTGCGCAGCCTGGCCGGGCGTGCCGCCGAGGCGGCGCGCGACATTCGCGGGCTGATCGAGAGCAGCGTCGCCAAGACCAACGACGGCACCCAACTGGTCGACCGTGCAGGCTCGACCATCGATGAGCTACTCGACGCGATTCGCCGAGTCAGCGGTCTGATGGCGGACATCAGCCAGGCCAGTATCGAGCAGAGCGCGGGTGTGAGTCAGGTGGGCGCGGCAGTGGTCGAACTCGACCGTACGACGCAGCAGAACGCCAGCATGGCGGACAAGAGCCAGCGTGCCACCCAGGCGTTGCGGACGCAGGCGGATCAGCTTCTGGCGGCCATGGCGTCGTTCGAGACTGGAGAGCCCGATGACGCGGAGGCGCCAGTGCCGCGCGCTGCACTCACCTGACGTCTCAGTGCGGCAGATGCCCCAGCAGCCAGTCGAACAGTCGACCTGCGCTGCTGGCCAGCGGCTGGCCGATGACGAAGCGTGGCAGCCGCCGGGTGTCGCTGCCGGGCTCCAGCCAGCCGGGCGTGCGCGTCAGCCAGCGGGCATCGGCGTCGAGCCGAGTGAAGCGGTCGAGCGTTGCGATATCGCCGGGGTCGGTGCAGGCGCGGATGCTCAACGGCTCGCGACACAGCCGCGACAGCCGCTGCTGCCCGGTCTGCAGCGCGCGCCGGGCATCGGCACTGGCGCCGAGGGCGGCGACGTCGGTCAGTTGTCCGAAGCGTAACAGTCCGGCCTGATCGAGCCGGCGCACGCTGAAGGCATCTAGTGCCGGCTCCATCCTGTCTCTGCCTGCCAGGTCTTCCTGCCACAGCGTCTGGGCGATTTCCCGGAGACGTGGCGCCTGTGCCGCCGGCTGTGCCTGCAGATAGTCCGCGATCGCCTGACTCTTGCGCTCGTCCTGACCGCCGCGGGGCGCGCCCGGCAGGTCGAGTTCGGCAAGCCGGGTCGCGACACGGCCGCCGTCACTCTCGTCGTGCCAGAGCGCTTCGGCGATCAGCGTGCGATCGGGCATCCACGGTTGGCGAACCGTCGGGTCGGGAAGAAAGACACTGGCGGGGAAGGCCAGTCGTTCGAGCAGCGGGTGCAGCCGCGTGGCGACATCGCGCCAGCCGCCATCGATGGTCAGCGCGATGCGCGGCAGTTGGTCGTGATGCAGCTGCAGAGCACTCTCGAGACTGACGATCTGGGCGCTTTCGGTGAGGGTGGCGATGAGGTGCGCCAGGCTCTCCGGCCCCAGGCTGGTGTCGCGGCGATGCGGCAGACGGGCTTCGTCTTCGCTGTCGAGCACGCGGTTGAGCGCCAGAATCGCGCTGCGTCCCCATAGCGGCTCACTCAGGTTGCGCCGCCAATGGCCGCGCAAGCGTTGTACCACATCCTGTGGGCGATCCAGCCTGGGCATGTGTAGCCTTCCGTGATCAGGGAGCGACGGTGGCGGCGAAGGCGCCCTCTGCCCCAGTATCTCCGTCCTGCTCGCCGTGGAAAAGGGGCCTGGCGCAAACTTGCACGGCCGAGTCGTGCGTCAAATTGGTGCATTCTGGCTTTTTGGCTAACCTTTTTGGTGCATTCGTCTGCTTGTGACGCACCAGAATGAACACTCGATACTTCCTCGACGATTTTAGTGCATCGATGCGTCGATAAAAAAACTCCACATTACAGCGGCTTATTATTGTTGCGGGCACGTGTGCCTCATTTTGGCACATTACTTGCTCTTGTTTCGTAACACGCTTTATCGATCCGCGGGCAGTGATTGCGCGCATGGGCAAGTGCCCGGGTCACATGCTAAAAAGCGGTGTTGGACATTCGCCAACGAATCGAGCCATGGCTCACAGTGGAGGACAACATGTCTGAGAAAACCCTCGCCCTTATCGAAGAACACGACGTCAAGTGGGTCGATCTGCGCTTTACCGATACCAAGGGCAAGGAGCAGCACGTCACCATCCCGGCCAGCGCCGTCAACGCCGAATTCTTCGAAGATGGTCAGATGTTCGACGGTTCTTCCATCGAAGGCTGGAAGGGCATCAACGAATCGGACATGATCCTGCGTCCGGAAGACGGCACCGGCTTCCTCGACCCGTTCACCGAAGACGCTACGCTGATCCTGCGCTGTGACATCATCGAGCCGGCCACCATGCAGGGCTATGAGCGTGATCCGCGCTCCATCGCCAAGCGCGCCGAAGCCTATTTGAACAGCACCGGCCTGGGCGACACCGCCTTCTTCGGCCCGGAGCCCGAGTTCTTCATCTTCGACGAGGTCCACTTCAAGTCCGACATCGAAGGTTCGATGTACAAGATCACTTCGGAAGAGGGTGCCTGGTCCACCGATCGTCAGATCGAAGGCGGCAACCTGGCGCACCGTCCGCGGGTCAAGGGTGGCTACTTCCCGGTGCCGCCGGTCGACAGCTTCCACGACATCCGCAGCGCCATGTGCAACACGCTGCAGGCGATCGGCCAGTCGGTCGAAGTGCACCACCACGAGGTCGCCAACGCCGGCCAGAACGAGATCGGCGTCAAGTTCAACACCCTGGTGAAGAAGGCCGACGAAGTTCAGGAACTGAAGTACGTGGTCCACAACGTGGCGCACGCCTACGGCAAGACCGCGACCTTCATGCCCAAGCCGCTGGTCGGTGACAACGGCTCCGGGATGCACGTCCACCAGTCGTTCTGGAAAGATGGTCAGAATCAGTTCGCGGGTGACGAGTACGCCGGCCTGTCCGAGATGGCGCTCTACTACATCGGCGGCATCATCAAGCACGCGCGTGCCCTGAATGCCTTCACCAACGCGTCGACCAACTCCTACAAGCGTCTGGTGCCGGGTTTCGAAGCGCCGGTCATGCTCGCCTACAGCGCGCGTAACCGTTCCGCCTCGATTCGTATTCCGTACACCTCGAACCCGAAGGCCAAGCGTGTCGAGACGCGCTTCCCTGATCCGACCGCCAACCCGTACCTGGCGTTCTCGGCGATGCTGATGGCCGGCATCGACGGCATCAAGAACAAGATCCATCCTGGCGATGCCATGGACAAGAACCTCTACGACCTGCCGCCGGAAGAGGGCAAGAAAGTTCCGACCGTCGCCAACAGCCTGGATCAGGCGCTGGAAGCGCTGGACAAGGATCGTGCCTTCCTGACCGAAGGTGGCGTCTTCACCGACTCCATGATCGATGCCTACATCGAGCTGAAGGGCGAAGATGTCGAACGTCTGCGCATGACCACGCATCCGGTCGAGTTCGATCTCTACTACAGCCTTTGAACGCCGGCGTTCGTGCATGACGACAAGCCCCACTTCGGTGGGGCTTTTTCGTCTGCGGCCGATAGAGAGCGGAAATGGAGCGACGAAACGGCAAGCGGGGGACATGCGCATGCGTAGCGATACCCAGTGTGAGAGCCGGCGTGGGCGCCGCCGCCGTGGGCGGAGCGGAGGGCGCGCCTTGGCGGGCGTCATGACAGCCGCTGTGATGGCTGCTGTGATGGCCACCAGCGCGGCGCTGGCGGCGCCGGTCTACCGGCATGTCGATGCCCAGGGCAACGTGGTCTACAGCGACCGCCCGGCCAGCGGTGAGCGGGTCGAGCTGGCGCCGATCAGTGTGGTCGACCCGCAGGGGGAGTCCGAGGGGGCATCAGGGGTGGTGCCATCGTCGCCACCGCGCGAGGCGTCGGCGCCCGAGGCGGCAGCGGCTTACACGCGCTTCGAGATCGCCAGTCCCGCCGACGGCACGACCCTGCCCACCGGGCGCGCCGGCGGCGTACAGGTGCGTCTGGCGATCCAGCCGCCACTGGTGGCCTCCGACCGGGTTCAGCTGCGCGTCGATGGCGAGGTGCGCCAGTCGCCGATGCGCACCCAGGTGTTTGCGGTGAGCGGGCTGGCGCGTGGCGAGCACCAACTGCTGGCAGAGATCGTCGATGCTCAGGGTGCGGTGCAGATGGCGACGCCGCCGGTCACGCTCTATGTCCAACGCGCCAGCGTGAATCTGCCCGCCAATCCGAATCGCGCCAACGGTTCGAAGTGATCCATCCACTCGCCTCTGTTCCCCCTGGGTTGAGCCGACTCGCCTTGAGCCGACCCGGCTTGAACTGACTCACCTTGAATCCTGTGCGCCATTTTGGTGCATTGGCGATAGGATAGCGCGGCCTTCAGGCCACCGAAGCCCGCTGGCGGGGAGGTGGCGCGGTTCTTGCACTGAATCAGGACATGGCGGATTACCACGATGGAACGACGTATGTATCAACGCTTGCTGGAACATCTGACGACGGCGGTCGTGCTGCTCGACGAGCGGCTCCAGGTGCGCTGGCTCAATCCCGCCGCCGAGGCGCTGCTGGCGGCCAGCCGGCCGAGGGTGGTGGGGCAGTGGCTGGAGTGCCTGGAGGGCGAGTCGGGGCGCGTGCGCGAGGTGTTGAGCAAGGCGATGCAGGAGTTCCACCCTTACACCCAGCGCGAGGCGTCGCTGTCGCTGCCCGGCGGCGAGACGATCACCGTTGACTTCACCGCAACGCCGATCACCAGCCGCGAGCTGCTGCTGGAGATCGAGCCGCGTGACCGATTGCTGCGTATCTCCCGTGAAGAGGCGCTGATCGCGCGTCAGGAGACGGTCAAGGTGCTGACCCGCGGACTGGCCCACGAGGTCAAGAATCCGCTGGGTGGCATTCGCGGCGCGGCTCAGCTGCTGGAGCGCGACCTGCCTGACCCGCAACTGGCGGAGTTCACTCGCGTCATCGTCGAGGAGGCCGACCGCCTGCGCGATCTGGTCGACCGCATGCTCGGTCCCAATACCCTGGTCCGCCACGAGCCGCTCAACGTGCACAAGGTACTGGAGCGGGTGCGCGCGCTGCTGGAAGCGGAGCACCCCAGGCTCGCCTTCGAGCGCGACTACGACCCCAGCGTGCCGGATCTGATCGGCGACGAGGCGCAACTGATCCAGGCCACGCTCAATGTTGCGCGCAATGCGGTGCAGGCGATGACCGAACACGCCACCCCCGAGCCGCGGCTGACCCTGCGCACCCGGGTGCGGCGCCAGTTCACCCTGGGCGCGGAGCGCCATCGCCTGGTGTGCGAGATGGCGATTCTCGACAACGGCCCGGGGATTCCTGCGCCGATCCGCGAGACGCTGTTCTTCCCCATGGTCTCCGGGCGTGCCGAGGGCAGTGGCCTCGGGCTCTCCATCGCGCAGTCGATCCTGCACCAGCACCAGGGGTTGATCGAGTGCGAGTCGCGGCCCGGGGCCACCGAGTTCCGTCTGCTGATTCCGTTCGAGGCGCCGGTTTGAGCGTCTCTCACTATCCCCGCGGGCGCGCAAGGACGCGCTCTGCCGCCATCGCCGCGAGCGCGATTCATCTTAATGAAGGAGGAGTGTCATGAGCGATGTCGCCCGTATCGTAATCGTCGACGACGATCGTGCCATCCGCTGGGTTCTGGAGCGGGCGCTGGCGCAGCCGGATCTGGACGTGAAATCCTTCGAGCGTGCCGACGCCGCGCTGGAGGCGATCGAGCGCCAGCCGCCGGAGGTGCTGTTGACCGATATCCGCATGCCCGGGATCGACGGTCTCGACCTGATGGCCAAGGTGCGCGAGAAGCACCCGGACCTACCGGTGATCGTGATGACCGCGCATTCGGATCTGGACAGTGCGGTGGCCTCCTACCAGGGCGGTGCCTTCGAGTATCTGCCCAAGCCGTTCGATGTCGACGACGCCCTGGCGCTGGTGCGCCGCGGGGTCGCCCACGCCCGCGAGCGGCGCTCGCCTGCGGCGCTGCCGGAGGGGCTCTCGGCGGAGATCATCGGCGAGGCCCCGGCGATGCAGGAGGTGTTCCGCGCCATCGGCCGGCTGTCGCAGTCTCATATCACGGTGCTGATCAACGGCGAATCGGGCACCGGCAAGGAGCGGGTGGCCCAGGCGCTGCACCAGCACAGCCCGCGCCGCGGTCAGCCGTTCATCGCCCTCAATATGGCGGCGATTCCCAAGGATTTGATGGAGTCGGAGCTGTTCGGCCACGAGAAGGGCGCTTTCACCGGCGCCACCGCCCAGCGTCGCGGACGCTTCGAACAGGCCGACGGCGGCACCCTGTTCCTCGACGAGATCGGCGATATGCCCGCCGATACCCAGACGCGGCTGCTGCGCGTGCTCGCCGACGGTGAGTTCTATCGGGTCGGCGGGCACACCCCGGTCAAGGTCGACGTGCGAATCATCGCCGCGACCCACCAGAATCTGGAGACCCTGGTCGCCGACGGGCGCTTTCGCGAGGATCTGTTCCACCGTCTCAACGTCATCCGCGTGCACCTGCCGCGGCTCGCCGAGCGGCGCGAAGATATCCCGCGGCTGGCCCAGCACTTTCTTGCCGAGGCCGCCAAGGAACTCGCCACCGAACCCAAGGTGCTGACCCAGGAAGCGACCGCCCATCTCACCCGGCTGCCGTGGCCGGGCAACGTGCGCCAGCTCGAGAACACCTGCCGCTGGCTCACCGTGATGGCCTCGGGGCGTGAGGTGCTGGTCGACGATCTACCGCTGGAGCTGCGCGATCTCGACGGCGTGGAAGCGCCCAGCGGTGACTGGCGCGCGGCCTTCCGCGAGTGGGCGGATCGCGCCTTGGCGGCGGGCCATACGCACCTGCTCGAAGAAGCGGTGCCGGACTTCGAGCGTATCCTGATCGAGACCGCGCTCAAGCACACCGGCGGTCGCAAGGGTGAAGCCGCAGAGCTGCTGGGCTGGGGGCGCAACACCCTGACGCGCAAGTTGAAGGTGTTGTTGCCGGCGCTGGCGGACGATTGAAACCGAATTTAACCTCGATCATAAAAGCGGCTAGTCTGACACGACGCCCGGTGTTGTGACCGGGCGTCAATCCATCACCCAGGGGATGCCATGATCGAGAACACCGCCTGGTGGCGTGGCAGCGTCATCTATCAGATCTATCCGCGCAGCTTCATGGATGCCCGCGGTGACGGCGTCGGCGATCTGCCGGGGATCACCTCGAAGCTCGACTACGTCGCCGAGCTGGGGGTCGATGCGATCTGGATCTCGCCATTCTTTCCCTCGCCGATGAAGGACTTCGGCTACGACGTCACCGACTATCGCGGCGTCGATCCGATGTTCGGCTCCTTCCACGACTTCCAGATGCTGCTCGAACGTGCCCACGAGCTGGGACTCAAGGTGATCATCGACCTGGTGCTCAGCCATACCTCCGATCAGCACCACTGGTTCGTGCAGAGCCGCAGCTCGCGCGACAACCAGAAGGCCGACTGGTACGTCTGGGCCGACCCCAAGCCCGACGGCACGCCGCCCAACAACTGGCTGTCGTTCTTCACCGGCAGCGCCTGGACCTTCGACAGCCGGCGCCGCCAGTACTATCTGCACAACTTCTTGTCGTGCCAGCCGGATCTCAACTTCCACAATCCGGCGGTGCGCCGGGCGCAGCTCGACAACGCGCGCTTCTGGCTCGACATGGGGGTCGATGGCTTTCGCCTCGATACCTCCAACTTCTACTTCCATAGCCAGGGGCTCGAGAACAACCCGGCGCTGGGCAGCGGCGAACTCAAGACGCCCAGCGTACCGGCGTCCAACCCCTACGCCATGCAGCGCCACCAGTTCGACATCAGCCAGCCCGAGAACCTGGGCTTTCTACGCGAGCTGCGTGAGCTGATGGAGGAGTACCCCGGCACCACCACGGTAGGCGAGATCTCCGACGACCGCCCGCTGGAGCGGATGGTCGAGTACACCACCGGCAACGACCGCCTGCATATGGCCTATACCTTCGATCTGTTCGATGCGCGCTTCGAGGCCAAGCAGCTACGCGATGTAATCGAGCACTTCCAGTACTACGCCGTCGATGCCTGGCCGTGCTGGGCGCTCTCCAACCATGACGTGATGCGCGTGGTCTCGCGCTGGACCGATCACGAGCATCTGGAACAGCACGGGCCGCTGGTGGCGCGGCTGGCCACGGTGATGCTCTGCTCGCTCTATGGCAGCGTGTGTCTCTATCAGGGCGAGGAACTGGGGCTACCCGAAGCCGATGTGCCCTACGAGCGGCTGGTCGATCCCTACGGCCTGGCGCTGTGGCCAGAGTACAAGGGGCGCGATGGCTGCCGCACGCCGATGCCGTGGAGCGAGGGCGACCGCGGTGGCTTCTCCAGCGTCGAGCCCTGGCTGCCAGTGGATGTGCATCATCGCCGCCGCCTGTGCGTGGATCGTCAGCTCGCCGATGCCGACAGCACCCTGAACGTGACCCGTGCCTTTTTGCACTGGCGCAAGGCGCAGTCGGCGATGGTCGACGGCACCTTGATTCTCTCCGACTTCGACGACGAGCTGCTGGGCTGGCTGCGCGTCTCGCGCGATCAGGCGATCCTCGCGGTGTTCAACCTGACCGCCGAGCCCCGTACCACCGGGCTGCCCAAGGGCGCCGGAGAGATCGTCTACCGCCAGGGCTTCAGCCCCGAGCTGGTGGAGGGGCAACTGAGGCTGCCGCCGTTCCAGGCGGCGTTCATCGAGATCGCCCGCGATAGCATCGACCCGCGGGCGCTGATCGAGCAGGAACCGGATCTCGAGCGCAAGGGCTTCCTGAGCCGTCTGCTGGGCTCGCTGATGGGGCAGGAGGAGGGCGGCACGCGGCCGAGCTGAGATCGCGCGTCGCCGGGGTTGAGGCTGGGGCGTGCCGCGTTACGCGCCCCAGTAGTCGCGGGCCAGATCCACCACCAGCCGGATCTTGTCCCACTGCGCCTGCTCGGCCAGGTCGTTGCCCTCCTCGGTGGAGGCGAAGCCACACTGCGGGCTCAGGCAGAGCTGCGACTTGGCGACGAAGCGGCTGGCCTCGTCGAGCCGGGCGCGCACGCCGGCGGGGTCTTCGAGGTCGCCCACCTTGGTGGTGACCAGGCCGAGCACCGCCTGCTGATGGCCTTCGGGAATGAAGCGCAGCGGGTCGAAGCTGCCGGCACGATCACTGTCGTACTCCAGGAACCAGGCATCGACGCCGACCTGGCCGAACAGCGTCTCGGCCACCGGCTCGTAGCCGCCTTCGCTGATCCAGGTGGAGCGGAAGTTGCCACGGCAGACATGCAGCGAGACGAACAGGTCATCGGGCTTGTCGGCGAGGGCGTGGTTGAGCATCTCGGCGTAGATCGCCTGCAGCCGGTCGGGGTCGTCGCCCCGGGCGCGGGCGGCTTCACGCTCCTTCTCCGAGCAGAGATAGGCCCACACGGTGTCATCGAGTTGCAGATAGCGGCAGCCGGCAGCGTAGAAGGCGCGGATCGCCTCGCGATAGGCATCGGCGGTATCGGCGAAGAAGGCGTCCAGGCTCGGATAGACATCGCTGTCGATCTTCTTGCGGCCACCGCGGAAGTGCAGCACGCTGGGGCTGGGAATGGTCATCTTGGGCATCGCCGTGGCCACCTCGGCCAGATAGCGGAAGTGCCCGAGCATCGGATGGTCGGGGTTGAAGCCGACCTTGCCGTCGACCCGGATCTGCTTGGCCCCGGTCTGCATGCCCTGAAACTGGATGCCCTGCTCACCGACGAAGCCGGTGACGCCGTTTAGCTGTTCGAGAAAATCGAAGTGCCACCAGGCACGCCGGAATTCACCGTCGGTAACCACCGCAAGGCCGGCCGCCTCCTGCTGCTCGACCACCCGGCGAATTTCGCGATCCTCCACCGCGGCGAGTGCGGCCGCATCGATCTCGCCCTGCTGATAGCGGGCGCGGGCCGCCTTGAGTGCCGCCGGACGCAGAAAGCTACCGACGATATCGGCTCGGAATGGGGGATGCACTTGTGACATGGCAGTTTTCTCCGGTAGTAACACGACGGCATGCTGAGGGTGCTAATAGTGCGTGATGAGTACGATCGACACCAATGAAGGCGCTTCACGCAGATCATGCACGGCGCTCACCTTGGCGCTCGAGACCGCCGAGCCTTCATCGGCGCTGACGTTTGACGATAAGACTTTAGTGGTAGAATCGTCGACATTCTGACTCGACCCGTCGCGCCAGCGTGCGCCGGTTCACGTTCGTTTTTCATCCTCTCATTCATCACCGCGCGTGACGCAAGGCGCGGGGCGACATCACAGGAGTCTTCCGTGGCGACACCTTCTCAGCACGATCTGCGCAATGCCTTCCGCCAACTGTTGGCCAACGACGAGTGCTACTACACCGCCTCGGTGTTCGACCCGATGTCGGCGCGTATCGCCGCTGACCTGGGCTTCGAGGTGGGCATTCTCGGCGGTTCGGTGGCCTCGCTGCAGGTGTTGGCGGCGCCCGACTTCGCCCTGATCACGCTGAGCGAGTTCGTCGAGCAGGCGACCCGGATCGGCCGCGTGGCGCGGCTGCCGGTGATCGCCGACGCCGACCACGGCTACGGTAACGCGCTCAACGTCATGCGCACGATCACCGAGCTGGAGCGCGCCGGGATCGCTGCCCTGACCATCGAAGACACCCTGCTGCCGGCGCAGTACGGGCACAAATCCACCGACCTGATTCCGGTCGAAGAGGGCGTGGGCAAGATGCGCGCCGCCCTCGAAGCGCGCATCGACCCGGCGATGGCGATCATCGCTCGCACCAACGCCGGGCAGCTCGATGACGACGCCGCGGTCGCGCGGATTCGTGCCTATCAGGCCGCCGGCGTGGACGCCATCTGCCTGGTCGGCGTGCGCGATTTCGACCATCTCGAGACGCTGGCCTCGGTGCTGACCGTACCGCTGATGCTGGTCACCTACGACAATCCGGCACTGCGCGACCGCGCCCGCCTAGCCAAGCTCGGGGTGCGCATCGTGGTCAACGGCCACGCCGCCTACTTCGCCGCGATCAAGGCGACCTACGACTGCCTGCGCGAGCAGCGCGACATCGCCACCAACGACCTCGACGCCTCGCGTCTCTCGACGCGTTACTCCACCCTGGAGGAGTACCGCATCTGGGCGCGCGAATACATGGACGTCAAGGAGTGAGCCCCAGCGTCGCCGAGGCGCGATGTCGGGGCGAGCGCTTTTCTTCGTCCCGAGCGATCGGCATGCTAGGTGTTGAGGGGAACACCTAGCGTCCCCCTTGTGGCTCGGCAGTGAGCCGCTGTCCATTCGAACGGAGATACCGATGACCGCCATGCACTGGGAGCGCCTGCTCGACCCCGTGCGTCTACACGACGCCCGCACCTCGCGCGGTGAGGTGGGGCGTAGTCCTTTCCACAAGGACTTCGACCGCATCGTCTTCTCCGGCTCGTTCCGGCGCCTGGGGCGCAAGACCCAGGTGCACCCGCTCACCGACAACGATCATATCCACACCCGGTTGACCCACTCTCTGGAGGTCGGCTGTGTCGGCCGCAGCCTGGGGATGATCGTCGGCGAACAGCTTCGCGAGCGGCTGCCTGAGTGGGTCAGCCCCGCGGACCTGGGGGTGATCGTGCAGGCGGCCTGCCTGGGGCACGACATCGGCAACCCACCGTTCGGCCACGCCGGTGAGTACGCCATCCGCGACTGGTTCAAGTGGACCGAGCAGCAGGGCGGCGGCCTGCTCGATGGGCTGGACGAGGCCGAGCGTGCTGACCTGCTCACCTACGAAGGCAACGCGCAGGGCTTTCGCATCGTCACCCAGATCGAGTACAACCGTTCCGCGGCGGCATGCGGCTCTCGGCGGCGACCCTGGGCACGCTGCTCAAGTATCCGTGGACGGTCGAGCACGGCGGCAAGATGGGGCAAGTTCGGCTGCTATCAGTCGGAGAAGCACCTGCTCTCCGAGGTGGTCGATCGTCTCGGCATGAAGCCGGCCGGCGACTCCAAATGGTGCCGCCCCCGCTGGCCTATCTGGTCGAGGCTGCCGATGACATCTGCTATGCGCTGCTTGACCTGGAAGATGGCCTGGAGATGGGCATTCTGCGCTTCGATGAAGTCGCGGAAGTACTCCTGCAGATCGCCGGAGAGCGCCCAAGGGGTATCCCGGATGCAGGATGCGGGGTCTCCCAGCGCCGCCGTATCGCCGCCCTGCGCGGCGCGGCGATGGAGCGCGCGGTCAACGAGGTCGGCGATGTGTTCGTCCAGCACGAGCAGGCGCTGCTCAACGGCACCCTGACCGACGACCTGCTCGAACTGTGCCACCCGGACCTGGCCTGGGGCGTGGCCGCGGCCAAGCAGCTGGCGCGCGAGCGCATCTTCCAGAACGAGCGCGGCCAAGCTGGAGATCGGCGCCTACACCACCCTGGGCATCCTGCTCGAAGCCTTCATCGGCGCCGCCCACGAGCTGCACCATACCGGCCAGTCATCCTTCAAGCACCAGCGCGTGCTGGCGCTGATCGGTGAGAACACCCCCAAACCCTCCTGGTCGCTCTACGCCAGCTACCGCCGCATGCTCGACTTCATCGGTGGCATGCCGACCACTACGCGGTCGAACTCGCCCAGGAGATGGGCGGCCGCCTCAAGGGGGATTGAGGGAAGCGCGGCAGGGCGCAACGCCCTGCCGTCTCGGCCTCAGTGAAAGCGTTAGAACCCGCGGCGTTGCTCTCACCGGTGTGCCCAAGGGCATTGCCGCTCCCTTGGTACCTGCTCATTAAATTAGTGCTTCTTGAACATATCACCGGGTGACATGACCATCACCGCCCGCCGTTACCGGTATTGACAGTTTGCCCTCTACCGTGCCATCTTATATGGCATTATGTTGGCGATATCGGAAGCGCGAGGCGCTCATGAAACCTTGGTCGATCCTGGCGGCGATAATATCGCTCTCTCTGACCGCATGCGGGCAGAGCAACGCTGATCCGGAAAACCAGCAGGCGGTCGATGCACTGATCAAGAAGACGAAAGACGAGCTCGTTCGTGTTGAGGGTGGCACCTTCCAGATGGGGGACTTTGGGCCGATCGATCCCAATCTAAAAGGCAGCGACAAGGGGCTGCCCTATAGCGCGGATCAAGACAACAAGCCGTTGCATGAGGTCACGCTGGATACGTTCTATATGTCGCCGACCAAGGTGACCTATGCCGATTACGATGTCTATACTCAAGCGACGGGTAAAGATAAGATCAATAGCACTAATCAGTTCGAGATGCAGTTTCGACAGGATAATGTTCCCGCGGGTGTAGACTGGTATCAGGCCAAGAATTATTGCGATTGGCTTGCCAAGGAAACCTCACTGCCGTTTTCCTGCCGACAGAGGCGCAGTGGGAGTACGCGGCGCGTTCGGGTGGCAAGCTTATACCTTATGGTACTAGTACTGGGACTCTGGAAAAAGGTACGAGCATACCCACGCAAGCCGACGTCGATAAGTCAACGAGCGCTGGTGATAATAGCATCTATGCCCCTTATCCAGTTAGGCTGTATCCGCCGAACGGTTTGGGGATATATCAAATGGGTGGTAATGGTTACGCATGGGTTATTGATTGGTATCAGTCTGACTACTATCAACATTCTCCCAGAAAGAATCCGCAAGGTCCAAGCTCGGGAAATGAGAAAGTTGTAAGAGGACTGGCTCCTGGTGAAGGCTTAGGAGGCAGGTTGACAATGGAGAGATATCATAGGAGGCCGGGCTTGATGTCTTCAGGTGATGATAAAGCTCGGCGGTGCCATACACTTTCGTTGTGTGTTGAATGGCAAAAGCTTGAAATGATGGGGGGGGGCGGTTTGGCTTTGGTGTTCGATTTGCAAGGCTTCCTACGGTACTATAATTGACCTGCATGGGATTGATTACAAGCTCACGTGACGGGTGTTGCGCGGCATGTGATAGCTAAAGGTTTCGGAAAAAGGAATTATCTATGAAGTCTCGGTTCATTTTTTTGGCGCTATCGACTTTGAGCTTGGTTGCCTGTGGCGATGGTCAGGCTGATTCGAAAAACCAAGAGCGGTCGATGCGCTGATCAAGAAGACGAAAGACGAGCTCGTCCGTGTCGAGGGTGGCACCTTCCAGATGGGGGACTTCGGGCCGATCGATCGATCTAAAAGGCAGCGACAAGGGGCTGCCCTATAGCGCGGATCAAGACAACAAGCCGTTGCATGAGGTCACGCTGGATACGTTCTATATGTCGCCGACCAAGGTGACCTATGCCGATTACGATGTCTATACTCAGGCAACGGGTAAAGATAAGATCAATAGCACCAATAAGTTCGAGATGCAGTTTCGACAGGATAATGTTCCCGCGGGTGTAGACTGGTATCAGGCCAAGGATTATTGCGATTGGCTTGCCAAGGAAACCTCACTTCCATTTTCTCTGCCGACAGGCGCAATGGGAATACGCGGCGCGTTCGGGTGGGAAGTTTATACCTTACGGCACTAGTACAGGAACGCTAGAGAAAGGGAAAAGCATTCCTACCGAGGAGGATGTAAGTAAGGCTACGAATGCAGGAGATTTGACTAGTGCAGCACCATATCCAGTCAAGTTATATCCTCCGAACCCGCTTGGTCTCTATCAGATGGGAGATAATGGATATGCTTGGGTTTTAGATTGGTATCAGGCTAGTTATTATCATGATTCTCCTAAAAACAACCCTCAAGGACCGATGCAAGGAGAGGATAAGGTTGTCAGAGGGCTGCCCCATGGTGAGGGCTGGGGTGGGGCATTAACGATGGAGCGCTATCATCGGAAACCTGATTTGATTGCCTCGGATGGTGATAAGGAAACAGCGGCACCATACACGTTTCGTTGTGTGGTCAACGCGGAAGCAGTCAAGTAGTTTTGTAGGAGGCATTGAAATATGCCTCCTGTATTTAAGTATCAAGCGATCGAGGTCCTATTGGTGTGGCTAGGGAAGCATATAGCTTCGGTGGTGTTGTTGCAGGGGGTGTAGAAGCCCGGTGCTACACGCTCCTCTACCTGAGTAAAGTACTCTTCAACTCTATTTCTGACTAAGCGTCCTCCTTTTGGGGCTTCGCCTGGAAGATCGTTGTATATGTTGCGTAGATCGTTGTCATAATCACTGGTGGTGAAGCGGCCTTCAAATAGCGAGTCGCGGTCATTTTCGCCTGCATTGAGGAACTCGTACACTCTCTTTTCTCTTCTTTCTTCGGGCTGTTTTTTCTCCTGTCGGAATATCTTCTGCACTAATTGCGGGAGTTATCTCTGCATGATGCAGTCAAATTCTGCTCTTGATTGAACCCATTCAAATACTCGAATGATTGCCCTCTTTCGGCTGGGTAGAATGCCTGCCCTAATAAGGTCGTCGTATGTTAGGTCGTAGTTTCTGTGATCCGCGCGATCAATCAAGCTTGCGTCTGTTAGCAAATATAGCAAAGCTCCTTTTGCTTCCGGTGTGGTATATTTTAGCATGTCGGGGTCTGAGTTTATTCTAGATGTCAGTGCGCCTCTATTTAAGCTTTTAGATACGCTGGCGTCTATTTTTTCGTAGACCTCTTTTGCCTGTAGGCTTATTTCTGCGTAAGTTTTGTTGAGGGCCTCTTCGAGTTGTTCCTCAGCGGTTATGGCCAAGTAAAGTATATTTGATATTGTCGAAAAGGCTTGCGCTCCGATGAAGTCGAGTTTTCGGTAATTTACATGGCGAAGTTGGTAGGCCACCCATTTAATAAACTCCGCCACCAGGCTGGCATCGATTTCTCCCGCTACCTTTCCCTTGGCGCCAACCCCCAGCAGAATCCGGCTTTAGCCATAAATTTAAATTTTCCCCTTTCATAAGTGATGTTTAGACCACCTTCAAGGCCGGCACCGGCTTGTACGGTGCCTTGCGGAGCCAGCTTGCCGAAAGGGCGGAACTCATTGACTTCGGGGTTTTTCCATTCGATCTGGCCAGTAATCGTGCAACTCATTTCAGCGCCGACAAAAGCACGAATCTGATTGCCCGAGTCGCTGTCTTCCTCCTTCTTCGTCGACATGTCTATTCTCTGCATGCCGGGCAGGGTTTGGGAGTCCAGAGTGCCGCGGGTACCTACCGTCCTGCCACCGGGCCGACTGAGATCGGCGTCGATATTCAGCTCGGCAGCAATGCTGGCGCCTATACCTCCCTCTGTCACCATGATCATATGAGAGCGAATCATGCCCAAATCGATCAGCTGCGTTGGCTTGGACTTCTTGTCCTCATCATTGTCTCTGCGGCCTCCGCGTTCGCGGCATTCTCCGTAGACTCCTCCGCATCAGACTCTTTCAGCGGTAGCCGGAAAGCCATGATATAGCCGCCGGGCGGTTCGTAGCAGTGAATCTCACTTTTGGCCTGCGCCAGCATCAGCTCAGCATGCCCGGTGGCTTTGATCGAACCGCTCATCTTATAGGGGTTGGCATTGACAGAAATACCGCCAGCGCCATAGGCCCAACGCATCAGTTGCGCCTCGTTGTTGAGCGTGACCTTGGCCGAACCCGTCTGATGCTCGTCCGCGGGGGCATCTCCACCGGCAAGCTGTAGATTACGATTGGTGGCTTGGCTCCAGTGGAAGAGTTCCTTCTCCTGATCCTCCAGTGCCAGCCAGCCGTCGATCCAGGGCTTTTCTCCGGAGAGTCTGCTTCTCAGATCCTGAAGCTGGCCTCGTAGCGTTTCCCAATCGACTTGGCCACTGGTATTGACGATATCCGTGTGGCCGCTGCTGGATAGCGGATAGCGCTCCCAGTCGGGTGATATCTTCTCCGCGCGAACGTATCCCATGCGAAATCCGGCGTCTGACGCGCGACATCCCCGGCGTTGTAATGCCACCAGCTCCACGATGTTATTGCTCGGGTCTTCGAGGCTCGTCAGGGAGTCGACAACTTCATTGAGCTTGGCATTGGCCTTGTTGAGGCGGCTCTGGGCGAGCTGGACTTGCAGCCCGACGGTGCCTTGGTTGCCCACGCCACCGGCAGCTTCGATATGGGGGCGCTCGTCTTCGTTGTAGTAACTACCGTGAACAAAGGCGATATATCGGTCTTGCCACTGCTTGAGATTGGCCGTGGCACGTTGCTGCTCTTCCACCAGCGTCTCAAGCGTGGTCATTTCCGTATTGAAGTCGGGCATTTCCTCACGGGGCACTAAGAGGATGGTGTTGGTCCCGGTCAGATAGAAAAGCTGATCAGCAGGATCGTTGGACGCCTGGGCACCATCCGCACATAGGCGTGTCTGGGCTTGGCCGTGAGTTTCGGTCTGTGAGGAGCTGCTCATGACAAAGTGCCTTCTGCTGCGTCATCGAAGCGGTCGAGTATCGTGACTTTCAACTGCTCCGGCTTCCGGGTAAGAATTTTCTGTGTGTTGCCGTCTGCATCGGCGCGGCCCTCGACAATCTGGCCCTCGGCCGTCTCAACGCGATAACTGGCATAGGGGAGCGCCTTGCCCGATCGTTTGTCGGTCAGGGCAAAATACTGCTCGTAGGGGCCTTGCGCCTCGGGTAATGGGTCGAACGCCATGGGCTGACTCGTCGGCCCACCGAAGTTGTGCTGGGCGCCCTTGAAGTCCGCGGCGCCCGGGCAGTGAACCTCGATATTGCCGCCTTCGATGCGGATATAACCGCCGCCGCTCTGCAACAGAATGCCGTTCTCGGCCTGGACTTCGATACGCCCTTCGGTGGAGGTCACCTGGACGCCTTTCTCCGCGGTGAAGGCCATTTCGCCATCCTGCGCCTGCACCTCGACCTTGCCGCGGGCGGCGAACAACTTCATGCCGGCGCGGTAGACGAACAGCGAGAGCTTCTCGGAGATCGAGGCGACCAGGCTCTTGCCGGTGGCGACGTTGACGTCCTCGCCGCTGGAGACACTCAGCGAGCGGCCCTGGGCCAGGTGGGTCGACTCCGGCGTGCTCAGCGTAATGCCGGCGGGCGAGGCCATATGCAGCCAGGGCGCTTTCATGCGTGCCGCTTCGCCACGGCCGCCGCTGTCGGTGGCGCCACGGGCATTGCTCTGATCAGCATCCGCAAGCTGTTCGCTATTGCCGTAGGTGTCGTCGGCGTCTTCGCCTGCCTGCTTGAGATGCTCGCGGGCCTCGAGGGCGTCGGCGTTGTGATCCTGGGCACTCTGGCTCAGCGAGTCCGTGAGCTGGTAGGCGCTGTCGAGCTGCTGTTTGGCCGGGGTGAGGTCGAGCTGGTCGCCGCTGGCGCCGAGCTGGCCCCAGCTAGAGAGATAGAGCCCCTGATTGGCGCGGATGGCGCCATAGGCGTCGGTGCGCAGTTCGAACCCGGTACCGCGGAAGGCGCCGCGGGTGTTGCCGGTCTGGTGGATCAGGTAGCCGAGGTTGAGCTGACTCTTCTCGGCTTCGGAGTTGAGACGGACACGTTCCTGGTCGGTGGCGTCGTCGAACACCAGCTCGTTGTACTTGCTGCCGCGGTAGGTCTTGCTCTTGAACCCGGAGAGCAGGCCGTGGCTGTGCCAGTCCGGCGTCTGCTCGCCGTTGTAGACCCGGCCGGTGATCAGCGGGCGGTCGGCGTCACCTTCGAGGAAGTCGACCAGCACTTCCTGGCCGATACGCGGCACGAACACACCGCCCCAACCGGCGCCGGCATTGGGTTGGGAGACCCGCAGCCAGACGCTGGAGTTCTCGTCCTGCTGACCCTGGCGGTCCCAGTGGAACTGGACGCGCACCCGGTTGAGGTGGTCGGTGTGGATCTCCTCGTTGGCCGGGCCGACCACGGTGGCGGTCTGCGGCCCGCCGATCACCGGGCGGCGGTGGGTTAGCGGATGGCGGTAGGGCTGGCTGAGGCGCTGGGCTTCGAGGTCGACCAGAAAGTGGCCGGTGCCGCCGCTGGCATAGTCGGAGAGACGCTCGCCAGTAGGATCTGCGGTATCAGCTTCGAGACCGTGCGCCTGCTTGGCGGCGTCGAGCTGGGGCTGCAGGCTGCCCGGTAGCGCCTGGAGCTGGGCTGAGACCGGCAGCGCGTTTTCGGCGTGCACGGTGACGCCCAGCAGCAGGAACTGGCGCTCGGGCTCGCCGCCGCTGTCGTGCAGCGGGTGCTGGGTGAGTTCGAACCAGCGCCCGGCCTGGAGCTGGCGTGCGCCGCCGCTGCCACGGAAGCGCTTGGCCCGGGATTCATGCGATTCAAGGCGGTTCTCGGTCAGCCGCTCACCGCGCTCATAGCCGTGGTAGTAGTACTCGCCGGCATAGTCGTAGAGTTCGGTCGGCGGCAGGTTGCCCTGATCGCTGAGGGTATCCAGCCCGGTGCGCTTGGTCAGTGAGGGCTGCTTGTAGTCGAAGGTACCCACGCTGACCCGGGTGGGCTGCTGGGTGCGCACACCGCCCCACTGGGTCAGCGCATCCTCACGCTCGGTGGCCGCCTGGCGGTGGAAGCGGATCGCTTGGGGGCTGACCGGTTGGGTGGTATCGACATCGTCGGTGATCACCAGCCGATGGCCGTCGAAGTCCGCCCCGGATTCTGTCGATGAGGCGTTATCCTGGCCGTTGTCAGCAGAGGTTGAGGACCCCGAATATTCGAAATAGAACCATAATCCTTCTTCCTCTAGAAGCCTGCTAACAAAGTTCAGATCGCTCTCGCGATACTGCACGCAGTAGCTTCTGGCGGGATACTCGCGGCGCAAATCGAAGCGATATCGCCCCTTGGCGAGGTCGTAATCATCGAATACGGCGGTAAGCACATCGACGACGCTACGATCCTGGAAGATACGGCTATCGCGGCCCAGGCCGAGCATGGCCAGCCACGGCACCAGGGTGAGCTGGTAGTAGGTAACGCCGCCATCTTCGCCCAGCAGCGCGGCCTCGGAGACCAGCCCGTGCAGCGGGCGGTAGCTGCCATCGGCCTGCAGGATCGAGAGCCGCGCCGGCTGTGCCATCAGCGTCTTGAGTTCGATATCGCCCTGCTGGGAGATGCAGTCCAAGGTATAGGTGAAGGGCGCGCTGACGCGCTCTTCGCCCACCAGCCGATGGGGCACGAGGGCGGTGCCGGCGATATCGAGAGTCAGCAGCCGCTGCGACTGCGACAGATCGATATCGAAGGTGTCGAGGAGATCGTTGAGCATGCGGTTTTCCTGATCGCGGTGGCGGAGCCGGTCGACGAGGGTCAGAGACAATGGTCAGAGGATCAGGATAACGCATCATGAGAAAAATGTTTGTAAGCGATCGGCTACAAAGCGTGTGAGATATCGGCCGGAAAAGGCGCATTTTCGCCCAAAGAATGACATGTCACTCGCATCTAAAGCTCAGGCACTGTCTGTCCAAAGTTTGGGGACTGTCTGCCTAAAGATTAGGCACTGTCTAAAAGTACTGTGCTTTCCCATACCGCGTTATCAACGCCTAGAGATATATCGGCCCACCGTTTTCGCCCCCTTCGCCGCGGTCCCAGTGCCGCAGCAGTGTCTCGACGAAGCGCTCCGCGGCGGGCGACAGCGCACTGTCGCGGCGGCGCACCATGCCTAGCGTGCGCTTGACCAGCGGTTCGACCAGCGGGCGCTGTACCAGCAGCGGGTGCTCGTCGTCCGGCATCGACAGCCGCGGCACCGCGGCCACGCCCAGGCCCGCTTCCACCATCCCCAGCGAGGTCGAGAGATGCTGCACCTCGTAGAACCAGGTCGGGCGCTGGGTCAGCGAAGACAGCTCGTGGTCGAGCAGCATCCGGTTGCCACTCATCCGGCCCACACCGATCAGCTTGTGCTCGCTCAGCTCACTCCAGGTCACCTGCGCTTGGGCGGCCAGCGGGTGGTCATGGCGGCACACCAGCACGAAGGGCTCGACCACCAGGGGTGTGAAGCGAATGTCCGGGTGGTGCCCGCTGAGCATGTTGATGCCGAACTCGGCCTCGCCGCTGAGCACGGCGCCGAGGCCATCGTTGGCGCTGAGGTCGAGCAGGCGGATGCGGATATTGGGGTAGCGGGCGTTGTACTCGCGGATCACCGCGGGCAGGAAGTAGAACGCCGCGGTGGGGATACACGCGAGGGTGATCTGGCCGATGCGGTTCTCCGCCAGGGCGCGAATGTTGAACAGGGCGTGGTCGAACTCGTCGAGCAGGCGCTTGGCCTGGGGGAAGAAGTCGCGGCCCACGGTGGTCAGGCTCACCTTGCGCGTGGTGCGCGCCAGCAGTGGGGTACCGAGCACCGCTTCGAGCTTCTGGATGCGTCGGCTCAGCGCCGGCTGCGACAGGTTGAGCGCCTCGGCGGCGGCCTGGAAGCTCTCCAGCTCGGCAACCTTGAGGAAGGCCTGGATCTGCTGAATCTCATAGTTCATTAGTCGAATGTCTCGCCGCCGCCAGGATCGTCACCGCTCTTCGGTTCCGATGCTTTTCTGTTTTTTATCAAATGCTTATCTGATTTTCTGTGATTAATGCGCGATATGCATTAATGGCCACGATAATGGCATTGGAATGGCGATTTCAAGCATGCGAGCTTCCCCGTCACTTGTCGGCCATGAGGGCCGTCACGGGAAAGGGAACACGTCATGCGAGCCATACCCTGCGTTCTGATGCGCGGCGGCACCTCCAAGGGGCCGGTCTTTCTGGGACGCGATCTGCCCAGCGATCCTGCGGAACGCGATGAGCTGTTGCTGACCCTGATGGGGTCGGGTAACGAACTCGAAGTCGATGGCATCGGCGGCGGCTATCCGCAGACCAGCAAGGTCGCCATCGTCACGCCTTCCGCCGAGCCGGGGGTCGACGTCGACTATCTCTTCGTGCAGGTGATGGTCGAGCAGCGCCGGGTGGATACCTCCCCCAACTGCGGCAATATGCTCAGCGCCGTGGGGCCCTTCGCCATCGAGCAGGGGCTGGTCGCCGCGACGGGGGACGTCACCCGTCTAACCATCCGCAATCTCAACACCAGCAGCCTGATCGATGCCGAGATCTGCACGCCGGGCGGGCAGGTGACCTACGTCGGTGATACGCGTATCGATGGCGTGCCCGGGAGTGCCGCGCCGGTACTGCTGGAGTTCCGCAACGTGGTGGGGGCCAAGACCGGCAAGCTCTACCCCACGGGCAAGCCGGTGGAGACGATCGATGGGGTCGAGGTGAGCTGCATCGATGCTGCCATGCCGATGGTGCTGATACGCGCCGCCGATCTTGGCAAGCGCGGTGACGAAACGCCCCAGGCGCTGGATGGCGACAGCGAACTGCTGGCGCGGCTGGAGTCGATTCGCCGCCAGGCCGGTGCGGCCATGGGCCTGGGCGACGTGAGCGAGCGGGTGATTCCCAAGCCGGTGCTGATCAGCGCCCCCGCCGCTGGCGGCACGCTGCGCGTGCGTTACTTCATGCCGCAGCGTTGTCATCGGGCGCTGGCGATCACCGGGGCGGTGGGGCTGGCGCTAGCGTGTGCCGATGGCCGCAGTTTGGTCCAGGGGCTCGCCGGCGCGCCGAGCGCGGACGGCTTGCTCGAGTTCGAGCACCCCAGTGGCAGGCTCGGGGTGATCGCACGCTGGCCCGCCGAGCAGGCGTGGCCGAGCTGTTCGCTGATTCGCACCGCGCGGCGGCTCTTCAGCGGCAGCGTCTACGTGCCCGAGACGCTGACGCCTGCCCCCGACGCGGCGATCGGCTGAGCATGGCGCGAGCCGACGGTATGACGACACCACAGCCATAACAGCAACAACATCAACGAGGAGAAGTGCCATGCACGCCAAGCGCACACACACCTTTTTCCCCCGCGTTGGCCGCCGCTGTGCCTTCGCGCTAGCCGCGGCGCTGCTGCCGCTGGGGGCACAGGCCGCGGAGCCCGTGCCGATGCCCGATACGCTCGAGTGGACCGTTCCCTTCGGGGTCGGTGGCGGTACCGACGTCTGGGCCCGTTTCATGTCGCACTGGATGGGTGAAGCGCTGCCCTCGCATCCGACCATCGTGATCGACAACGTGCCCGGTGGCGGCTCCATCACCGGGACCAATCTGTTCTCTGCTCGCGCCGATGCCGATGGATCACAGATGCTGGTGACCTCGGCCTCTACCCAGTTCCCGGCCATGCTCGACGACCCGCGGGTACGTTACGACTACGCCAAGTGGACGCCGATCATCGCCGCGCCCACCGGCGGCGTGATCTACGCCCAGCCGGGCTACGGCAAGGATACGGATACGATTCTCGCCGCGCTGCGCGAGTCGCCGACCAAGTTTGCCATGCAGACTCCCACCGGGCTGGAGATGCCGGTGCTGCTGGCCTTCGACCTGCTGGGTCTGAAGGTGGAGCCGGTGTTCGGCATGCGCAGCCGAGGCGAAGGTCGGCTGGCGTTCGAGCGCGGCGAGGCGGGGGTCGATTTCCAGACCACTTCGGCCTATTTCAGCAACGTCGCCCCGCTAGTCGAGGCGGGCAAGGCGGTGCCGCTGTTCTCGCTCGGAGTGATGAATGCCGACAACGTCATCGAGCGTGACCCTGCCTTCCCCGATCTGCCGACCTTCTCCGAGCTCTATCTGGCGCAGCCCGGCCATAGCCGCGACGACATCGCCTACCAGGTGTTCCACAAGTTCTTCGCCTCCGGCTATGCCCTGCAGAAGCTGCTGCTGGTGCCCAAGGACACGCCGCCGGCGCTGATCAAAGCCTATCGCCAGGCCGCGGCGACGCTGCCCGAGCGCGAGGACTTTCTGACCGCGGCGCGCAATCAGGTCGGCCCCTACACGCCTGTCGTAGGTGAGGTCGCGGCCAAGCAGCTCGATTCTGCCATGCAGCTCAGCGACGTGCGCCGCCAGTGGGTGATCGACTGGCTCAAGTCACGCTATGGCGTACGCGTTGCCACGCGCTGATCAAGCGCCGGCGTCAAGGCCGGCCAAGGAGAGACAACGATGATCGATGCGTTGATGACGAGCCTGGGCGAGGTGTTCAGCGGCGCCCATCTGCTCTACATGGGCTTCGGCGTGCTGGTGGGGCTGCTGGTGGGAATCATCCCCGGCCTTGGCGGTATCGCCGGCATGGCGCTGCTGCTGCCGTTTCTCTATGGCATGTCGCCGGGGCTGGCGCTGGGCATGCTGATGGGCATGGTGGCAGTGATTCCTACTGGCGACACCTTTACCTCGGTGCTGCTGGGGATACCCGGTTCGAGCGCCTCCCAGGCCACGGTGATGGATGGCTTTCCGCTGGCCAAGAAGGGGCAGGCGGCACGGGCCCTGGCCAGTGCCTTTCTCTCTTCGCTGTGCGGTGGCGTGATCGGGGCGGTGGTACTGACCGGCTTCATTCTGGTCGCGCGGCCGCTGGTACTGGCGTTCTCGTCGGCGGAGCTGTTCGTGCTCACGCTGCTGGGGCTGGCGATGGTCGCGGTGCTCTCCGGTGAGAGCCAGTTCAAGGGCATGGCGGCGTGTGGCCTGGGGCTGCTGCTCGGGGCGATCGGCACCGCGCCGGCCACGGGCGAGTTCCGTCTCAATCTGGATGTAGGCTATCTCTACGACGGCATTCCGCTGATCGTGGTAGGCCTGGCGATCTTCGCCCTGCCGGAGATCATCGACCTGCTGATCCAGCGCGGCAGTATCGCCCGCGAGCGTACCTCGCTGGGGCATGGCTGGCGCCAGGGGATCCGCGACGTGGTCGACAACCGCGGGCTGGTCGCCAAATGTGCCGGCATGGGTAGCCTCATTGGTACCATCCCGGGGCTGGCGGGCTCGGTGGTCGACTGGCTGACTTACGCTTTTGCCTCAAGGACGGCGAAGGGCGAGAAGCACTTCGGCCAGGGCGATATCCGCGGCGTGATCGCGCCGGAGTCGGCCAACAACGCCTGTGCCTGCGGGGCGATGGTGCCTACGCTGTTGTTCGGCGTGCCGGGCTCCGGCACTGCCGCGATCTTCCTCGGTGGCCTGCTGCTGCTCGGCCTGGAGCCGGGGGTGAGCATGATCTCCACCCATCTCGACCTGACCTACACCATCATCTGGTCGCTGGCGCTGGCCAATATCCTGGGGGCGGCGCTGTGTCTGGTGCTGGCGCGGCCGGTGGCGCAGCTGACGCGGATACCGTTCGTGCTGCTGGCGCCGGTGATCACCACGCTGATCCTGTTCGCTGCCTACCAGGCCACGCGCTCGCTGGGCGACTGGTACACGCTGCTGGCGGTGGGCGCTGTCGGGGTGCTGTTCAAGCGTGCCGGCTGGTCGCGACCGGCGTTCCTGATCGGTTTCGTGCTGGCACCGGGGGCAGAGACCTACTTCTATCAGAGCGTGCAGTTCCAGGGCATGTCGGCGTTCCTGCGCCCTGGGGTGCTGATCATCCTGGGCATGATCGCACTGGCGCTGCTGCTGCCGCTGTTCAAGCGGCTCCTGCGTCGGCGCCAACCGCTGGCGGTGGGCGCCGAGGTCAGCTCGCCCCAGCAACCGCCGGCGGTGCCTACCTTCGGGCGCGTCGATACGCTGCTGGTGGTGGGGCTTCTGCTGCTGGCCGCGGCGTCCTGGTACGACATCAGCGGGCTCTCCTTCCTCGGCGGTATCTTCCCGCGCCTGGCGATCACGATCATGGCCGCGGGGGCGGCGCTGAGCGCGCTGGAGGCGTGGCGGCGCGGCGCGCGCTGGGAGGCGCAGCCACTGGGCGAGCCGCTACTGTGGTTGGCCGGGCTCCTGGGGCTGGTGGTGGCGGCGTCGCTGCTCGGCTTCGTCAGTGCCGCGACGCTGATGGCCTTTGCGTTCCTGCGCGGCGTGGCCAAGGCGCGCTGGGCCACGGCGCTGGCGATCGCGGCAGGAATCGCTGCCTTTCTGCTCGGCATGCAGGCGCTGCTCAATCTGCACTACCCCAGTGGCTGGCTGGATGCGCTGTTCGGTCTCTGAGCGCTCGCGCCGCAGCGGTGATCAAAAGCGCCTCCCCGCTCGGGGAGGCGCTTTTTTGGGTTCATCACGCCTGTTCGGGGGAGCCGATGACTACCGCGTGCCGCGCCACGCGCGGGCCCCAGCGCGATGGCTTCCGGGCGCGTTCAGTGCCGGTACGCCTCGGGGAAAGGCGCGAGGGGTGCGGTTGAAAGTCGCAGCATAACGTCGTATTTTAATTGAACGGTCAATCAATAAAAACAAGTGACGTCTGCTTGGCAGTCATCGTCGATCCACGCCGCGCGCTCCCGCGCCTCGCCACCGACTGCCTGACATAGAGCGTGGATACGCTCGACTGCCGCTGTACTCCTACAACGACGAGGATTGCTCATGCATCCACAACACACCGACGACGCCAGCCGCGACCGCTTAAACCCGGTAGTGTTCTACGGCTCGGCCATCGGGATCGTGCTGTTCGCGCTCTGGACCATGCTCTTCACCGAGTCGGCCGGGCGCGTGATCAACGCGATCCTCGGGTGGATTTCCGACAGTTTCGGCTGGTACTACTTCCTGGCCGTGGTGATCTATCTGGCCTTCGTGATCGTGATCGGGGTGTCGCGCTTCGGCAAGATCAAGCTGGGGCCGGAGCACGCCAAGCCCGACTTCAACATGGTCTCCTGGGCCGCCATGCTGTTCTCGGCGGGTATCGGCATCGACCTGCTGTTCTTCTGTATCGCCGAGCCGGTGACCCAGTTCCTGGCCCCGCCCGGCGGTGAAGCCGGCACGGTGCAGGCAGCGCGCCACGCCATGGAGATCACCTTTCTCCATTGGGGGCTCTCCGGCTGGGGCATCTACACGCTGGTGGGGATGTCGCTGGCGTTCTTCAGCTACCGCCACAACCTGCCGCTGACCATCCGCAGCGCGCTCTATCCGATCTTCGGCAAGCGCATCGATGGGCCCATCGGCCATACCGTGGATATCGCCGCGGTGCTGGGCACGGTGTTCGGGATCGCCACCAGCCTGGGGATTGGGGTGATCCAGCTAAACTTCGGCCTCAACTACATGTTCAACGTGCCGGAGAATACGCTGGTGCAGGCCGCACTGGTGGTCATGATCGTGTTCTTCGCCACAGTCTCGGCGGCGACCGGGGTGGAGAAGGGCATCCGCCGGCTGTCCGAGTTCAACATGCTGCTGGCACTGCTCCTGCTGTTGTTCGTGCTGTTCAGCGGCAAGACGCTGTTCCTGCTCAATGCGCTGGTGCTCAACGTCGGCGATTACTTCTCCCACTTCATCGATCTATCGATGAACACCTACGCCTTCGCGCCGCCGACCGACTGGCTGAACGCGTGGACACTGTTCTTCTGGGCCTGGTGGATCGCCTGGGGGCCGTTCGTGGGGCTGTTCCTGGCGCGTATCTCGCGCGGGCGCACCATCCGTGAGTTCGTCGCCGGTACGCTGATCCTGCCGCTGGCGTTCATGATGGCGTGGATGTCGATCATGGGTAACAGCGCCATCGACATGGTGATGAATGGCGCCAGCGCCTTCGGCGATACGGCGATGAATACGCCGGCCTCGTCGATCTATCTGTTCCTCGAGTCGCTGCCGTGGACCGGGCTGACCACCATCGTCACCACCATTCTGGCAATCGTGTTCTTCGTCACCTCCGGGGATTCCGGCGCGCTGGTGCTGTCGAACTTCACCTCGCGGCTCAAGGACGTCAATAGTGACGCACCGATCTGGATGCGCATCCTGTGGGCGGCGGTGATCGGCGTGCTAACCCTAGCCTTGCTGATGGCCGGCGGACTCTCGGCGCTGCAGAGCGCGGTGGTGATCACCGGGCTGCCGTTCTCGATCGTGCTGTTCTTCATGATGGCCGGTCTGCTCAAGGCGCTGCGCGTCGAGGGCTACAAGGAGGACAGTCTGCGCGCCAGCCTCTCCGGGCATCTCTCCGGGCGCACCCAGGCGGGCGGGCGCAACCCGCGCAGCTTGCACCAGCGTCTGGGGCGGGCGATGAGTTTCCCCGGGGCCAAACAGGCGCGCCGCTTCCTCGACGAGACCGTGCATCCGGCGATGGAGGCCGTCAGCGAGGGGCTGCGTCAGCAGGACGTCGGCGTCGAGCTGCAGGAGGTCGGGGGCGAAGACCCGCACCTGGCGCTGAACGTCTCCCTGGGTGATGAGCAGAACTTCACCTATCAGGTCTGGCCGCGTCAGTTCGCCACGCCGTCGTTCGCCCTGCGTACGCCGCAGAGCCACGCCCACTACTACCGGTTGGAGGTCTACCTGCTGGAGGGAAGTCAGGGTTACGACCTGATGGGCTACACCCAGGAGCAGGTGATCGAGGACATCCTCGACCAGTACGAGCGCCATCTCCACTTCCTGCACATGAGCCGCGAGGCGCCGGGCAGCGTGACCATGCCCGATAGTCCCGAGCAACCGCCGGCTTGAACCGCCACGGCCGCCACCTTTGCCAGAAGATGGCGGCCACTGCCTCTGGGCGCCTCGTACGGCAGTGCATCAGGTGGTGCCGGGTTGCGTTGACTGCGGGGAGGGCGGGCGTGAAAGTCGCCCTGGCCGGTATGCCCCAAGTCGACTTAACTCAAAGCAAGATCGCAGCGCCCCGCGAGGGACAGCGGGAGCAACGCGCTGTGTTCGAAGGTTCGTCGTCGCCCGGGAAACCCTCTGGGCGTGACGCGCCGGACGTCATTTCGACCCGGATGGATATCGTATGCAAACACAAACCGATAATAATTCACCCGCCCGGGACCGACTCAATCCTGTCGTGTTTCGGCTCGGTGATCGGCATCGTCGCCTTTTCGATCTGGGCGCGGTCGCTACCCAGCAGGCCATGAGATCATCAATGCGCTGCTGGGGATGGATCTCCAACACCTTCGGCTGGTACTACTTTCTCACCGTCGTTATCTATCTCGCCTTCGTGATTTTCCTGGGGGTTCTCGCTTCGGCAAGATCCGCCTCGGGCCAGAACACGCCAGGCCAGACTTCAATATCTTCTCGTGGTCGCGATGCTGTTCTCGGCGGGTATCGGCATCGGGGTGATCTTCTTCGCCCCTGGCCGAACCGCTGACCCAGTTCTACCAGTCGCCGCAGGTGCCCAGCGACCAGGTGCTGGCGGCGCGCCACGCCATGGAGCTGACCTTTCTGCACTGGGGCATCTCGGGCTGGGGTATCTACACCCTGGTGGGGATGTCGCTGGCGTTCTTCAGCTATCGCCACAATCTGCCGCTGACCATTTCGAGCGCGCTCTATCCGATCTTCGGCAAGAAGATCTACGGCCCGATCGGCCATGCGGTGGACATCGCCGCGGTACTCGGCACGGTATTCGGCATCGCCGCCAGCCTGGGGATCGGCGTGATCCAGCTCAACTACGGTCTGGACTTCATGTTCGGCATCACCGAGAGCGTCTGGACCCAGACCCTTTTAGTGCTGATGCTCGTGCTGTTCGCCACATCTCGCGGTCACCGGGGTGGAGAGGGCATTCGGCGGCTATCGGAGTTCAACATTCTGCTGGCGGTCGCGCTGCTGCTGTTCGTGCTCTTCGCCGGCAAGACCATCTTCCTGCTCAACGCGCTGGTGATGAACGTCGGCGACTATCTCTCCGATTTCATCTCGCTGTCGTTCAATACCTACGCCTTCGATCGCCCGACCGAGTGGCTCAACGCCTGGACGATCTTCTTCTGGGCCTGGTGGATCGCCTGGGGTCCGTTCGTGGGGCTGTTCCTGGCGCGTATCTCGCGTGGGCGTACCATCCGCACCTTCGTCGCCGGCACTCTGACCCTGCCGATCGCCTTCATGATGATCTGGATGTCGATTCTGGGTAACAGCGCGCTGGACATGGCGATGAACGGCGCTCACGACTTCGGCCAGCAGGTGATGAACAACCCGCCGGCGGGCATCTATCTGTTCCTGCAGGCCTACCCGTGGCCGGTGTTCACCACCATCGCGGTGAGCGTGTTGGCGATCGTGTTCTTCGTCACCTCGGGGGACTCGGGCGCCCTGGTGCTGTCGAACTTCACCTCGATCCTCAAAGACGTCAACAGCGATGCGCCGATCTGGATGCGTATCCTGTGGTCGGCGGTGATCGGTGTACTGACCCTGTCGCTGCTGCTCGCCGGGGGGCTGAGCACGCTGCAGAGTGCGGTGGTGATTACCGGGTTGCCGTTCTCGGTCGTGCTCTTCTTCATGATGGCCGGGCTCTACCGGGCGCTGAAGGTGGAGGCGTTCAAGGAGGATAGCCACCGGCTCAGCCTCTCGGGTTCGCTCTCCGGGCGCATGTCCGCCGCCGGCCGCGATGCGGGTTACGACTGGCGCAAGCGGCTCAAGCGGGCGATGTCCTTCCCCACCCGCGACGAAGCGCGCCAGTTCCTCGAGCAGACCGGACGCCCGGCGATGGAGGCGGTGCGCGACGAGCTCGAAGGCCAGGGCGTGAAGGTGCAGATCAACGAGGGGACGCAGAACGACGACGACTATCTGTCGCTCTACGTCGACCTCGGCAGCGAGCAGAACTTCACCTATCAGATCTGGACGCACCCGTTCGCCACGCCCTCGTTCGCCATGCGCACGCCGCGCAGCAGCAGCCGCTACTACCGCCTCGAGGTCTATCTGCTCGAAGGTAGCCAGGGCTACGATCTGGCCGGCTACACCCGCGAGCAGGTGATCGACGACATGCTCGACCAGTACGAGCGCCACCTGCAGTTCCTGCATCTCAACCGCGAGGAGCCGGGCAGCATCAATATGCCTGACAGCCCCGAGCAGCCGCCGGCCTGAGGCGAGTGATCCGCGGTCCTGACAGCGTCAGGGCCGCGTGTCGCAGGCCGTCTCCGTCGGCGGTTCCCACGCCGGCGGCAGGTCGGCCGCCTCGGGCACCGGGGCGGTCAGGCCGAGTTCGCGCCGTCCCAACCAGTCGAGCATCGCCGCGCCGGTCACTCTTCCGGCGTCGGCGATACCCTGGGTGCCGAACAGGCGGTTGAACTCGAACAGTATCGGCGTCTCGCCGAGCATGGCGACATCGAAGCCGCCATGGTCGATCTGGAAAGTCGCCGCCACCCGCTTTACCAGCGTTATGGCCGCCTCGGGAATGTCCTCGTGCTCGATCCGGCCACCCTGGGCGACGTTGGCGCGATAGCCGCCCAACGGCGTCACCCGCCAGTAGCTGGCAAGAATGCGGTCCCCCACCAGTACGATCCGCAGATCGCGATCGATCGGTAGCCTGGGCTGGGCGTAGAGCACCGGATTATCCGCGGCGAAGCGCTCGAGCTCGCGACGCCGTTCGACCAGATGCACGCCGTTGCCGCGGGCGCTGCGAATCTCCTTGAGAATCATCGGATAGCCGATTTCCGCCTCCACGGCGTCGATACCGTAGGCGGTATTGGCCTGGATCGCGGTGGGCGGAATGTGCTGCGGGAAGGCCGCGCGCATAGCACGGGTCTGCTCCACCTTGTCGTGCCCCAGATAGTAGGTCGCCGGGGAGGGAAAGATGCGCTTGTGCAGCGCATGCAGCAGCACGTTGACCTGCCAGTAGCTGGGGAACAGCAGCCAGTCGGCGGCCTGGATCTCGTCCAGATGATCGAACATGCGCTCGGGTTTGATATAGCGAACGTTCGGCATGCCGAGGGTGCGGGAGACATCGAAAGTGATCAAACGCATCGGAGACCTCGTCGAGGACAGGCGCGCCAGCAGAGGAGAGGGAGCGCATCATCCGAGGCTTTCTGGCGCTTGGCAAGAGGGGCGCGAGAGTTTGTTCGAGGCCCCGGCGAACAGTGCCCATGCCCTGCAGCGCATCGTCCCGGGCCGCATCGGGCCGGGTTTTCCTGGTACCTGCTAGGCTATCGAGACGTGGCGTTGCGATGCCGGTGTGGCGACATGCTAGGCTGAAGTCATCGATAAAAGACGCTGCAAAGACACCTCACCACTCGGCGGTTAACGACGACATATAACATCGACGGATAACACCGACGTATAACAACAACGCGAGGATTGGCTCATGGGGGCTTTCACTGTCTGGGACAGCATCGTGCTGGTCGTCTACGTGCTGGGCATCGCTTGGGTCGGGGCCCGCTTCGGCAAGTCGCAGGCAACGACCCAGGACTACTTTCTCGGTGGGCGCAGGATTCCCGGCTGGGCGATTGGCCTGTCGGTAATGGCGACCCAGGCCAGCGCAATCACCTTCATCGGCGCGCCGGGCTGGGGCTTCGAAGGCGGTCTCGAGCGGCTGGTGACCTTCATCAACGTGCCGCTGGCGATGGCGGTGCTTATCGTGGTGCTGGTGCCGATCTTCCATCGCGCCGGCATCTACAGCATCTACGAGCTGCTCGAACGGCGCTTCGGGCCGCTGACCCGATCACTGGCGGCGCTGCTGTTCCTGATCGCCCGCGGTCTGGCCACCGGCGTGGTGCTCTACGCGCCGGCGCTGGTGCTCTCCGTGGTGACCGGCTGGAGCGTCGATCTGACCATTGTACTGATGGCGGTGATCGCGGTCGGCTACACCGTGCTGGGTGGCATCAGCGCAGTGATCTGGACCGACGTGATACAGATGTTCGTGCTCTGGCTCGGGGCCATTCTCAGCATGCTGCTGATGGTCTCGAGCCTACCCGGCGGCTGGAGCGACGTCTTCGCCTTCGGTGCCGCCCACGGCATGTTCGATACCTTCGATCTGTCGCTCGATCCTACCGTGACCTACTCGCTATGGGCGGGGCTGATCGGTGGTGTGGTCATGCACGTGGCCTACTTCGGCACCGATCAGAGCCAGATCCAGCGCGTGCTGACCAGTCCGAGCATCGCCGAGGGGCAGCGTTCGCTACTGATCGGCGGCTATCTGCTGGTGCCGCAGATGCTGCTGTTCCTGTTCATCGGGGTGATGCTCGCGGCGTACTACCAGCAGCACGGGCTGACCCCGCCGGAGAATCTCAACGAGCTGTTCCCGCGCTATGTGGTCGAGGCGTTCCCGGTCGGCATCACCGGCCTGGTGATCGCCGGGGTCTTCGCCGCCGCCATGTCGAGCCTGGATTCGGCGCTCAACTCGCTCTCGGCGGTGAGCGTGCGCGACTTCTATGCGCGTTTCGTCAGGCCCGACGCCGACGAAGGTCACTACCTCAAAGCGTCGCGCTGGGCCACCGTGTTCTGGGGGCTCTACGCCACCCTGTTCGCCTTCTTCGCCGGCAATCTCGGCCCGGTAATCGAAGCGGTCAACCGGATCGGCTCCTGGTTCTACGGCGCCCTGCTCGGTGTCTTCCTGCTGGCAGTGTTGAGCCGGCGCAGCAATGGCCGCGGCGCGGTGGCGGGCATGCTCCTGGGTATGGCCGCGGTGTGGGCGGCCTCGCATCTGGGGATCTCCTGGCTCTATCAGAATGCGGTAGGGCTCGGCGTATCGCTGGCGGTCGGCTATGCGGTCAGCCTCAGTGCCCCGGCGCCGAGTCGTGATCAGCTCGCCGATGTGACGCTGGAAGAGACCGCACCGGACATGCAGGCGCTACTGCACCGGCGCAGTGCCGCGGCCGCACCGCTGGGGCGCGATGCCCGCGTGACGCGTACCCGCTGTCTCGGCCTGCTGGCCTGGTTCGTGATCTCGCTGGTGGCCCTGGGGGGGCTGCAGCTCTGGGCCCATGCCCATGGCTGAGGGCTATCTACGCCGCCGGATCGATGGCGTGGCGGCGAGCCAGCGGCTGCGGCGCTACGCGGCCGCGCGCTTTGAACCGGCCTGGCTGGCGCTATGGGCGGTGGCGCTGACGGCAAATGAGGCGCAGACGCCGGATGCCTGGCTGCTGGGGCGCCGCGGCCTGTCGCGGGCGCTGCTGTGGCCCGGGCCGCTGGGCCACGACGCCTGGGAGTATGATGCGCCGGCAGGTGCGGAGACCCGGCTGGGGGGCGAGACCCGTGAGGCGGGCTGCCCCTCGCCCGAGGCGTTTGCGCGCTGGTGGCTGTGGGAGCGGCTGGCCAAACCGCGCCTGTGGTCGCTGCGGGTGCAACCCGCCACGCTGCAGCGGCTCTGGCTGCCGCTATGGCTGGGCTACCACCAGGGGCGCCAGACGCGGCTGATCGTGCTGAGTGGGGTCTCCGGCGAACCCCTCGGCGCACTCAAGCCCGCGGTGCTGGCCGCGCTTCAGGCCGAGGCGCGGGCCGGTGCCGACTAAAAGGGGCGATTCGGCTTCAGCCCGTGGCTAGGTCGGCGGCCAGCGTGGCGTAGTCGTAGCAGGTGATCTCGAACGGATTACCGTCGGGGTCACTAAAATAGAGCGACCAGGAGAGCTGGTGGTCCACCAGCTTGGGAGGTGTCTCGAGATGCCGTTGCAGATGAGTACGCCATTGCAGAAACGCGTCTGCGGTCACGCCCAGCGCAATGGTCGAGCGGCATCGTTCTGGCTGACGCTCGAAGAGCGACAGGCAGACGCTGCGCGATGTATCGGCGATGATCAGCGGCCCTTCGGGATCTTTTGACCAAGACGCCAACGCGGCGACGGGCGTTAGCCCCAGCGTGTCGGCATACCACGCCTGGGCCTGGGCCTGGGATCGGTCGGCGACGAATACATGGATGTGATCGATACCGCTGAGCGCTGGCATCATGCCCGTTCCCTCCTGTGTCAGCGTTTTCATGCCGCTGCCCGCTCAGATCGCCTCGCCGCTGCGCTCCATGGCGGCGAGTTCATCGCGCCGGGGCAGCCCCTCCATATCGCCGATCACCTGCACCTGACGCGCGCCGATCAGATTGGCGCGGTGCAGGGCGGCGGGCAGTCGAGCCTCCAGAGGGCGCTGACGATGCCCACGGCGAAACCGTCACCCGCCCCTACGGTATCCACGACCTGGGTCACCGGGGTGCCGGCGACGCTGCCTTCATGCTCGCGAGTGCGGAAGTAGCTGCCCTCGGGGCCGAGCTTGATCACCACCGCCTGGGCGCCGCTGTCGAGATAGACCCCGGCGATGTCATGGGCGCTGTCGCGCCCGGTGAGCAGCCGTCCCTCGGCGAGCCCGGGCATCACGATGTCGGCCTTGGCCGCCAGCGCGTTGAGCGTCTGCTTCATCTCCGCCTCACTGGACCACAGGCTGGGGCGCAGGTTGGGATCGAAGGAGATCGACAGCCCCGCGGCGCGGGCGCGGCTGAGCAGCTCGAACGAGAGCTCGCGGGTGGTGGCGGAGAGCGCCGGGGGAATGCCGGTGGCGTGCAGATGGCGAGCGGTCTCCAGCGCCACCTCGCGGCAGTCGTCGAGGCACAGATGGCTGGCGGCGCTGCCGCGGCGGACATACTCCACGTGGGGGTCGGCGCCACCCTCGGCGCGCGCCTTGAACAGCAGCCCGGTGGCGTGCGCTGGGTCCTCGATCAGATGGCGGCAGTCGAGGCCCTCGGCTTCCAGTGCTCGGCGCAGGAAGTTGCCGTTGTGGTCGCGCCCGACCCGGGAGAGCCAGCGTACGTCGAAGCCCAGCCGGGCCAGGCCGATGGCGACATTGGTGTCGGCGCCGGCGGTGCGCCGGTGAAATTGACCGACGGTATCCAGCGGCCCGGCCTCGTCGGCCACGAACATCGCCATGGCTTCGCCGAAGGTGAGAACATCGAAAGCGGGTGCAGCGGACATGATATCTCCTGGAAAACGGGCGGCGATCAGCGTGCGGCCGCCTTGCGTTGATATTGTTGTTGGCGGCGGTCGAGCGACTCCACCAGGCGCTGGCGCTGCTCATCGTCGATCACTTCGTCGCCATCGATACCCAACTGGGCGGCGAGATCGGCGCCGTCGATCACCTGCACCTCGCGGTCGCTGCCCAGATGCTGGGTCTCGTCGTCGATGGTCCAGCCCGGCAGCACCAGCACGCCTTTCACCGGCACGTTCAACTGGGTGTGGCGCGTCAGCCACTGGCGCAGCCACACCGTGGCCATGCGCACCTTGCGCAGCATGCTGCGCTGGCTGCCATCGGGAAAGCGCAGCCGCTCGGACTCCACCGCCACGACCTGATTCGGGTTGCCCTCCAGATCGAGGGGGAAATCCCGCGCCATGGTCTGGATCACGAACACCCCCTGGGGGGTGACCAGCACGTTGTCGATGCTGTAGCTGTCGGCGGGGAAGTCGTGGAACACGAAGAAGGGCTTGGCCACCGGACGGATCAGGTGGTCCAGCGCCTGACCGATCGCCAGCTCCGAGGCCAGGCTGCGGGTGAGCCGGCGCACCCGCTGCACATCGCGCAGGATCAGAAAACCGAACAGCATCGCCAGCAAGGTGCTGAACGCGCCGTAGAGCGACCATTCGAGCCAGCTCTGCTCGTCGGCGAACAGCATGCGCCCCATGCCGTAGACCAGCGGCATGAGGGTCAGAGTCGGCGCCAGCGCGGCATCGAGAAAGAACGCCACCCGGGCGCGCTCGAGGCGGTCGCGATGGAGCTGGGCGATCTCGCGGATCGGCTTGCCGTCGTGAGGTGAGCGCAGGCCGACGTTCTGCAGGTCCCGCAGGGTGATCGCCACCAGTGCGGCCGCCCCCAGCGGGGCGAGAAAGATCAGCGGTAGCAGGTACTCCAACCAGGCCATGGGCAGATGTCCTTGCGGCGGCGGCGAAAACGCCATTCTAGCCGAGGTCGAGCAGGCTCTGCGATGCCGCGCTATGCGCGACCTCGAGGCGGTCACGGCCGGCACCCTTGGCCGCATAGAGCGCCTGGTCGGCCTGCAGCAGCCACTGTTCGTGGCTGGTCATGTGCGGCGCCTTGGCGGCGACGCCGATGCTGCAGGTGGGCATGCGCGCCAGTGGCGCCGGTGGCGTGTGTCGGCGCAGGCGCTGCTGGAAGGCACGCAGCGCCCCCTCGGCCTGCGCCAGGGTGGTTGACGGCATCAGGATGCCGAACTCCTCGCCGCCGTAGCGCCCGAGCAGGAAATGCGCCGGCAGCGACCGACGCAGTAGCGTGGCCAGTTCGCGCAGCGTTTCATCCCCCACGCCATGGCCGTGCTCGTCGTTGATGTGCTTGAACAAGTCGATATCGATCAGCGCGATCACCGCGGGCGACTCGCTGATCTGTTCGGCGGCGATCTGTGCCTCCCAGAAACGGCGGTTGTAAAGCCCGGTCAGGCCGTCGGTACGACTCAGATCGGTCAGGTTACGCTTCTGCTGGCTGAGCTGACGCGCCTGCAGGTAGGTGATATAGCCGATCGCCAGGGGGTAGGCGATCAGCATCGGCAGACTGCACAGCAACACCCCGGTGGTGGGGACGATCGGCGGCGCGCCGGGCGCGATCAGCCACATGCCGAACAGGCTGCCCAGCGCCAGCAGCCCGATACCGCGCAACAGCAGGCGGGTGCCACCGACGGCGATGTTGTTCAGACTGATCATGGTCAGCACGATGATCGTCGGCAGCAGATTGAAGTGCATGGCGGCGAGCCAGAAGCCGCCCAGCAGGCTGTCGATACCGAGGTTCTGGCGTTCGGCGTGGTAGGGTGAAGCGTGCCACTTGGCGCGCCAGTAGGCGAGATGCGACCAGCCGGCGATCTGCAGCGCCCACAGCGCCCAGACCCACCACGGGGTCGCCAGCGCCAGCAGCGCACCACCGATGCACAGGCCCCCTGCAGCCAGTCCCAGGGTGCGCGGCGGATAGATCCGCCTTGCCAGGCGCAGGCCGCGCAGGCGCTGTTCGATCAAGGGGTCGAGAAGGATATTGGGCATCGGGCAGCCGTGCTGCGTCTCCGCGGGACACAGTCTATTAGGAGTCGGGTGGCTCCCTTTCTATCATCGATCGAGGGCAAAAAGCATGTGCGACACGTCGGCGGCGGGCGTCGAGGCGCTGTGCGCTTTCCTCGTCCGTTACCCGGAGCTATTCGTACTCACCGGCGCGGGGGTGAGCACCGCCAGCGGTATTCCGGACTACCGCGATGCCAGCGGGGCGTGGAAGCGGCCGCCGCCGGTCAGCCATCAGGCGTTCATGGCCAGCCGGGCGGTGCGCCAGCGATACTGGGCGCGCAGCCTGGTCGGGTTCCGTGCCCTCGCCACGGCGCGGCCGGGGGAGGCGCATCGCGCACTGGCAGCGCTGGAGGCCGGGGGCGGTATCTCGCAGCTGGTGACTCAGAACGTCGATGGCCTGCATCAGCGTGCCGGTTCGCGGCGGGTGATCGACCTTCACGGTCAGGCCGATTTGGTGGTGTGCATGCACTGCGGCGCGACGCTGATGCGCCATGCGCTGCACGACGCGCTGGCGCGGCGCAATCCGCGTTGGCTCGACCTGCCGGCGGCGGTGGCCCCGGATGGTGATGCCGATCTCGAGGGCGTCGATTTCACGGATTTTGTGCTACCCGACTGCCAGCGCTGTGGCATCGGCATTCTCAAGCCGGATGTGGTGTTCTTCGGCGACAACGTGCCCAAGGCGCGGGTGCAGGCTGCCTTCGACGCCCTCGAACGGGCGCCGGCCATGCTGGTGGTGGGGTCGTCGCTGATGGTCTATTCGGGCTACCGCTTCGCCCGTCACGCCGCGCGGTTGGGCAAGCCGATCGCCTGCCTCAACCTGGGGCGGACGCGCGCCGATGCGCTCTACGCGCTCAAGGTCAGCGCGCCGATCGGCCCCACACTGGTCGCTGCGACGGCGGCCATGAGGCTGCCCGCGGCCGCGCTCAGCGGCGAGTCGGCGGGGCCATGAACTCGGGCCCGACCGGGTCCTTGATGTGCTCGGCGAGCAGCGCATCGATGTCGGCCAGATCGCGGTCGCTCAGCTGCCAGCCGCTGATGTCGCCGACCGGGTCGACCTGGGCCGGCTTGCGCGCGCCCCACAGCGCCACGATGTTGGGCGAACGGTCGAGAATCCAGCGCACCGCCAGGGCCAGCACCGATTTGTCGTGACGCTCGCGGGCCAGTGCCTCGAGGTCCTTCACCGCGGCCAGGTACTGTGCGAAGCGCGGCGACTGGAACTTGGGATCCTTGTTGCGCAGGTCGTCGTCAGAGAAGGTGGAGTCGCTGTGCATCTTGCCGCTGAGCAGGCCGCGGCAGAGCGCGCCATAGGTAAGCAGGGTCAGATCGTTGTCTTCGGCGTAGGGCAGGATCTGCTCGTCGATATCGCGTTCGAACAGGTTGTAAGGGGGCTGCAGCGTATGCAGCGGTGCGACCTCGCGGAAGGTCTCGCACTGCTCGGGGGAGAAGTTACTGACCCCGATGGCGCGGATCTTGCCCGCCTGATGAAAGCGCGCCATCGCCTCGGCGGTTTCGGCGATCTCCACCAGCGGATCGGGCCAGTGGATCTGGTAGATGTCGATGGTGTCGGTCTGGAGACGGCGCAGCGAATCGTCGAGCTCCTTTTCCAGCCGTTTGGCGGTGGCGTTGCGGGCCAGGCTGTCGTCGTCGTACCACTCCAGCCCCGCCTTGGTCGCCAGTACCAGCCGCTCGCGCTGGCCGCTCTCGGCAACCGCCTTGCCCACCACCTCCTCGGAGTGGCCGAAGCCGTAGGCCGGGGCGGTATCGATCAGCGTAATGCCCTGATCGATGGCGGCGTGAATGGTGCGGATGGCATTGGGGTCGTCGGTGCCGCCCCACATGCGCCCGCCCATGGCCCAGGTGCCCAGGCCCACGCGGGACATTTCGATATCGGTACCGGGTAGCTTACGCGTTTCCATGCTCGTCTCCGTCGAGGAATGACAGTCGAATCAGCGTGGTCGGTTTTCGCTCGGGCATCAAGCCAGTGGCGGTGTCACCCATGGTATCGCCGCGGCCATGATCGGCCCGTGGTGCCGCCGCCGCCGGGGTGAGCGCTTCAGGATAAGGGCTTCAGGGTGAGGGCTTAGGGGGCCGAGGGGGCGAGCGCGTCGGCCCCGGTGGGCACCACGGGAATGTCGGGCTCCGCCGGATCGTGGCGACCGAATACCGCCACCGGTGTCTGGCTCAGGTAAATGATGCGCCCATGGCTGCGAATCTGGGCGCTGAGCTGGTAGATATCGTCACGCGCAATGGCATCGGGCAGATACTGCAGCGTGACCGGCAGCGGTAACTGGCCGAGCTGCTCGTAACGGCTGCTGGCCACCACGTCGCCGTGGGTGACGTCTTCGAGCTGCACTTCCAGGGTGGCACCGGCGGGCAGGGTGACCGGGTTCTCGGAGACCACCCGGGCAGCGAGGGTCTCGAACTGCGGACCCCCGGCGCAGCCGGCGAGCGCGGCGACGGCGAGCAGGGCGGCGGCCAGACGGACGCGGCGCGAGAGGGTGGGCAACGGCATGGAAAGCGATCTCCTGACGGGGCGAACGAACGGCTTGCGTTGAGACAGGCGCGGCGGCGATAAATTCCTCAGCCGCCGGCCAGCTTGACCGTATACCCACGGGTTTCGAGTTCGGTTTTGAGCACCTCGCGGTGGTCGCCCTGGATCTCGATCACGCCCGCCTTGAGCGCGCCGCCGGTGCCACAGCGCTTCTTCAATGCCTTGGCCAGCGCCTTGAGTTCCTCTTGGGCGAGGGGGACGCCTTCGATCGTGGTCACGCCCTTGCCCTTGCGGCCGCTGGTTTCGCGGCGGATACGCACGACCCCGTCGAGCGCGGCAAGACGCTCGGCCTCGGCGTCGGCCTGACAGCGACACTCGGCGAGCGCCTGGCGGCACGCGGGGCAGGTCTCACCGTGCTCGGTGGAGTAGACCAGACCGCGCAACTGATCCTGTAGGGAGGGCATGACGGGCTCCGCTGCAATGGCTGATGCGCCATGATAGCGCGCTCGGCGGGGCGCGGACGAGCGGCCCGCGGCCCCGCCGGGAGATCGGGCCGCCATCAGGCGTGGTTGGCGGCGAGCATCGGCAGCAGTCGCTCGACGGTGCCAGGCAGCTCACGCATGTGGCCGATGGCGATGGCGCCCGTTGGTGTGGCTTCGCGCTCGGGGAAGCGGTTGATGTGTATCACCCGCATGCCGGCGGCCAGCGCGGCGCGCACGCCGACCTGGGCATCATCGATCACCACGCAGTGAGCCGGATCGAATCCCATGTCGCGGCCGGCGTGCAGGAACAGGCCGGGGTCCGGCTTCCAACTGCCTACGCTGTAGGCACTGTAGATATGATCGCCGAAGAAGCCGCGCAGTCCGGTGCTGTCGAGCGCGCGGCGGATCTTGTGCTCGGGGCCGTTGGAGGCGACGCAGCGCGGCAGCCCGCCCAGCGCATCGAGGGCACCGGCGGCGCCCTCGATCGGCGCGAGTTCGGTAGCCATGCGCTCGTTCATCTCGCGGCGCATGTCGCGCTCCGTCTCTTCGCGCAGCGTGGGGTCGATCTCGCCATAGGCGCGTTCGAGATGCGCCACGATGCTGGCGAAACGTGCGCCGCGAAAGTCGTTCATGTAATCGAGGGGGCGAAAGGGAAGGCCTGCCTGGGTGAGGTACTTGGCCATGATCTCGGCCAGCAGCGGTTCGCTGTCGACCAGGGTGCCGTCGCAATCGAAGAGCAAGCAGAGCGGGTCGGGCATGATGGGTCGCCTCGAGGGCGCTGTCAGTGAAAGGGGTGACCGGCGGCCTTGGCCGGCGAGTCGTTGGCCGTTGCGCCAGTATCCCGGTTATCGGCGCCGTGACCTCATTGTTGAGATAAGGTTACGGAACACTGTTTTCAATGACGCCTGCCAACTTTAGTCGCCGTGCTTCGGCTTGACAAGACGGCGCGCCCCGCGGAGCGAGAATTGCACACTTTTTGACCGATGACGCCGGCCCGAGCGAATCGCATTATCGCCTTCAGCACCGCCCCGTGGTGCTGTCGTGGTTCGCGCCCTGTCTGGCGTTCAGCCGAGCCGCTCGGGCCAGACTTCGGGGTTGAACGGGCTGAGCGGGCGTTTGCCCTCCAGTGCCAGCAGCAGATTGTCGACGGCGCGCTGGGCCATGGCGGTACGTGTCTCGTGGGTGGCGGAGCCGATGTGCGGCAGGGCGACCACGTTGGCCATGCGCGGTAGCGGCGAGTCGGCCGGCAGCGGCTCCTGCGCGAACACGTCGAGACCGGCGCCGCGAATCTCGCCACGTTCGAGGGCATCGATCATCGCGGCTTCGTCGACCACCTCGCCGCGGGCCAGGTTGATGAAGATCGCGCTCGACTTCATACGCGCGAACTCGGCCGCGCCGATCAGGTGCCGGGTGTCGGCGTTGAGCGGCACGATCGCACAGACGAAGTCGGCCTCGCGCAGCAGCTCGTCCAGCTCGCAGTGGCGTGCTCCCAGCGCCTGCTCCAGTGCCGGTTTGGGCGAGGCCTTGGCGTAGAGCACGCGCATGCCGAAGCCCAGCGCGCCGCGGCGGGCGATCGCCTGGCCGATCCGGCCGAAGCCGATCATGCCCAGGGTCTTGCCATGCACGTCGGTGCCGAACTGCTCGGCGCCGATACTCGCCTGCCACTCGCCGCGTTTGACGTACTCGGCCAGCTCCACCACCCGCCGGGCATCGCCATGATCAGCGCGAGCCGGTGTCGGCGGTGGTCTCGGTGAGCACGTCCGGGTGTGGCTGAGCAGGATACCGCGCCGGGTCAGCTCTTCGACCGGATAGCTGTCCACGCCCACCGAGATGCTCGAGATGGTCTCGAGATTCGGCGCCGTCGTCAGCAGCTCGGACGTGATCTTCACCCCCGCGCCGATCAGCCCGTGGACCTGGCCCAGCGCCTCACGAAATGCCGGGTCGTCGGCGGAGGCGAGCTTGCCGAAGTAATCGACCTGATAGCGCTCGCGGAGCTGGTCGAGCTGCTGCTCGTCGAGACGGCGATAGGCCAGGATTCGCTTACGCATGGAACTCTCCGTTGGGTGGCATGGACCGGCTGACCCAGCCTTACGTGGCCGGTGCAAGACGCCAAGACCGCGGCGGCACGACGCTGAGCGCGGGCATGGACTTCACTGATGATCACCGCATCATGGCGAGTCGGCCTGCGTAAAGTCCAGACCGCTGACGCTGATTCCGACGGCGCAGGTTATCGTGCCCGTGGCGCTTGGTTGCGCCGGGGTTGCTGTTATCATCGACTTTCATGGGTGTTACAGGGTTCGTCACAGGGGTCGGCATCGGCTATGACCCAGGGGCGGGGCTGTCGCGTGTGTTCGAGAGCTGAGGAGTGGCTATGCAAGCGGATGTGGTGGTGCTGGGCGCCGGCATGATCGGGGTGTCGACCGCGCTGCAGTTGCAGCGGCGTGGGCGCAACGTGGTGCTGGTGGATCGCCGGGCCCCCGGGGAGGAGACCTCCTACGGTAATGCCGGCCTGATCCAGCGCGAGGCGGTGGAGCCCTATCCCTTCCCGCACGACAGCCGCATGATCTTCAAGGTCGCGCGCAAGGGCGGCATCGACGTCAACTACCACCCCTCGGCGCTGCCGCATCTGGCCTCGCCGCTGGCGCAGTACTGGTGGTGGTCCTCGCCGTCGCGTTACGCCCAGGTGGCGCGTGAGTACAGCCGGCTGATCGCCCACTGTCTGAGCGAGCACGACAGCCTGATCACCGAGGCCGGCGCCGAGGCGCTGGTGCGCAAGAGCGGTTGGCGCACCGCCTACCGAAGCCAGGCGGCGCTGGAGAAGGGGTTGGCCAACGCCGAGCGGCTGGCTCAGGAGTACGGGGTCGAGCATGCACCGGTCAGCGGCGACGAGCTGGCGCGGCTGGAACCCGGGCTGACCCAGCGCATGGCGGGGGCGGTGCACTGGACCCAGCCGTGGTCGGTGCGCGACCCCGGCGCGCTGGTGGCGAGCTACGCCAGCCTGTTCCAGGCCCGTGGTGGCGCCTTCGTCAGCGGCGACGCCGCGACCCTCGAGCGCCAGAGCGCCGGCTGGCGCGTGACCACCAGCGAAGGCCCGGTCGAGGCCGCCGAAGCGGTGGTGGCGCTGGGCCCCTGGTCCGACGAACTGCTGCGGCGTTTCGGCTACCACCTGCCGCTGTTCGTCAAACGTGGCTACCACCGCCACTACGTCATGCCGACGCCGCTGAGCATGGCAATGCTGGATGCCGAGAACGGCATCATGCTGGCGCCGATGAATCGCGGTCTGCGTATCACCACCGGCGCCGAATTCGCGCGTCTCGACGCCCGCGCCACGCCGCTGCAGTCGAGCAAGGCCGAGAAGGTCGCACGCGAGCTGCTGGCGATCGGCGATGCGGTCGAGCAGACCCCGTGGCTCGGCGCGCGGCCGTGCACGCCGGACATGAAACCGGTGATCGGCCCGGCACCCAAGCATGACGGGCTCTGGTTCCATTTCGGCCATGCCCATCAGGGCTTCACCCTGGGGCCGGCGTCGGGGCGGCTGCTGGCGGAGATGATGTGCGGCGAGACGCCCTATATCGAGCCGGCGCCCTATTCGGCCAAGCGCTTCTGAGAGGGTGTTTACAAAATGCCTGCGCTCGACAATACGGCGTTGAAATCGACCTCACTGAACGAAGTTCAGAACGTCCGAAGGACGGCCCGAAGGGCGAGCGGAGCGAGTAAAGTACTCATTTACCCCACGTAAACTCCGTTTTTTCGGTCGATTTCGCCTTGTCTTGCCTTCGCTCGTCGAATTTGTAGACACCCTCTGAGCGGGCGCGTCAGTTATCGGCACTGCAGGCTTCGAGCCCCAGGGCGTGCATCACGCGTTGGCGTGATGCCGCCTCGCGCCGGGCATAGAGCGAAAGCTCGTCGATGACCTCTGCCCCCAGCGCCTGCTCGAAGTCGTCACGATTGGCGTGGCCGGCGTAGCCGTCGCTGCGCGCATCGCCGAGGTTGGACTGGAAGATGCCGGCCGCACTCACCGGCAGGAAATCCTCGTAGGTGATCGGCTGGGCGCTGACCCAGCCGCGGGCGATTGCCGCTTCCAGGTCCACTGTGGCCAGATCCACGGCTGCCAGGTCCGCCGTGTCCCCACCACCGCTGCCTCTCTGACCGCCTCGCCTGCCGGGGTCAGGCGGTAATCGAAGTAGGCCAGGCCGTGGCGACGTAGCTGAGCAGCATCATCGGGAAACGCCGAGAAGACGTCGTCGAGCACCTGCTGGTGGGCGGCGTTGTCGAGGCCCTGGCTGCGCTCGCGGGCGTCTGCCAGCAGGCGGTCGTAGCGCTCGCGGCCGGCCGGTGTCAGCGCCATGCCGCGCTGCTCGATCTCACCGAAGCGCGCGCTGTGCGAGCCCTGCTGGCGGTCGGCGAAACGAATCTCCTCCTCCAGCGCCTTGAAGCTGGTCTGACGCAGCAGAATCGGACAGGCGCGCCGGGGTGGACCCTCGATCACCGCCTTGGGGGTGATACCGGCCTGCGGCATGCGCCGCTGAACCGCGTCGATGTCGAGGGTGCGCGGGGTCAGGTGATTGATATGCGGGCCGCGGAAGCAGACCACGTCGGCGATCAGCCGGTGCTGGTCGTGCAGGGCGCAGTAGGTGGGCCAGTCCACGGTCGCCTCGCGGTGCCAGCGGAAGGTCTCCAGCGCGGCGGCGACGAAGCGCTCGGCGTCCTCTTCGTTCAGCCCGCCCTGGTCTTCGTGGCGCTCGATCAGCGCCAGCGCCTCCGGGGTGAAGATCTGGCGTGACGCAAGGATGTCTGCGGCGCGATCGCGCAGCTGGGCATCCTCGATCAGCTCCAGGCGCAGCAGCGAGGTGAAGACGCGGAACGGGTTGCGCGCCAGCGCGGCATCGTCCACCGGGCGGAAGGCGGTGGAGTGAACCGGAACCCCCGCCGCGGAGAGATCGTAGTAGCCCACCGGCTGCATGCCCATCACCGCGAACAGCCGGCGTAGCCCGGCCAGCTCCGCTGCCGTGCCCACGCGAATGGCGCCGTGGCGCTCGACGCCGAGGCGCGCCAGGTCATCGTGGGCCTCGAGTCTGGCGGCCAGCTCGGGGTCGCCGGCGAGGGTCTCGCGATTGACGGTCTCGACCAGCGCCAGGAGCGTGCCGTACTGGGGGACTTCTGTCTGATACATCGCCGACATGGCGCGCGAGAAGCGGTCGCGGATCGCATCGGGGGAGAGAAACGAGGGCATGGCAAGTCTCCTGCGTATGAGGGGCGTCAAAAAGGGGCGCGTCGCGGCGCGTCAGGGGGTGGCGGGGGCGAAGACATGGACGCGACGCGCTCAGGCGCGCAGCGTGGCCAGGGCCTCGCCGAGCCGCGCCAGGCCCTCATCGAGAATCTCGGGTTCGCTGGTCAGTGGGGGCAGCAGGCGCAGCACGTTGCGCTTGCGCCCGCTGGGCATCAGTAGCAGGCCGCGCTCGCGCGCTGCGTGAGCAGCGCGCTCAGGTGCTCGGCCCCGCTGGCGTTGGGGGTGTCGTCGAGCACGATGCCGCGCATCGCGCCGATGCCGGTGAGGGCGCCGACCATGGGGTAGCGGCCGCTGGCCTGCCACTCGCGGTGGTGAGCCAGCACGCGGGACTCGACCGCCTGCGACCAGCGCGCCAGATTGGCGTCGCTCATCTCCGCGATCACCGCCAGGGCCGCGGCACAGGCCAGGGCGTTGCCCGAGTAGGTACCGCCCAGCCCGCCCCGGGGCAGCGCGTTCATTACCGCCTCGCGCCCGGCGACGGCGGCCAGCGGCAGCCCCGCGGCCATGCTCTTGCCCATTAGCAGCAGGTCGGGCTCGACCTCCAGATGCGAGAACGCGAAGCGTGCCCCGGTGCGCCCGAAGCCGGACTGGATCTCGTCGAAGATCAGCACGATGCCCAGCGCCTGACAGCGCGCTTGGAGCTGGCGGGCGAAGTTGGGGCAGAGCCGGCGGAAGCCGCCTTCGCCCTGGACCGGCTCGACGATGATCGCGGCGACTTCCTCGGCGTCGACCTCGACCGAGAACAGCCGTTCCAGCGCGGCCAGGGCGGTGGCGGCGTCGACCCCACTGTCCGGCCCCGGAAACGGCAGGTGATACACCGGGCCGGGCAGACTGCCGAGACGCTGCTTGTAGGGGGCGACCTTGCCGCCGAGGTTGAGTGCCGCCAGGGTGCGCCCGTGGAAGGCGTCGTCGAAGGCGATCACCGCCGTGCGGTCAGTGCGCGCACGGGCGAGCTTGAGCGCGTTCTCGGTCGCCTCGGCGCCGCTGTTGGTGAGCATGCAGCTGAGCGGATAGCTGACCGGCACGAAGGTATCGAGTGCCTGGGCCAGATCGAGATAGCCGCGGTGGGGCAGGGCGTTGAAGGCCGAGTGGGTCAGCTTGCCGAGTTGCGCCTGGATGGCGGCCTGGACGCGTGGGTGGCCGTGCCCCAGGTTGAGCACGCCGATCCCGGCGACGAAGTCGATATAGCGCTGGCCCTGCTCGTCCCAGACCTCGGCGTTGGCGCCGCGCTCCAGACAGATCGGGTGCACCACCCCGAGGGCGTGGCTGACGTGGGGAAACTCCATGGGCGGCTACCTGCGGTGGCGACGATGACGGTTCGGGGTCATCAAAGCAGCCCGGCAGGCGGCGCTTCAAACGAAAAAAAGCCGCGGTATCATTCCAAAAATTCTGGATTCGCCCAGCGTACATCGACTCAGCGCGGGGCGGGCGCCTAGCGCTCAGTTGGCGCGGACTCTTGAACCGGACCCAGCGTGGGGCGGTCGCGATGTTCGCGCATCCAGTCGAGAAAGCCGCGCACCTTGGCCACCTCACCCTTGTGTTCGGGATAGGCGAGGTAATAGGCATCGCGGCTCGCAAGCGCGTGGGGCCAGGCCTGCACCAGCAGCCCCTGATCGAGCTCCTCGGCGGCGAGCACCCGCGGCACCAGCGCTACCCCGCAGCCTACCCGCGCCGCGCGCAGCAGCATCTCGAAGGTATCGAAGCGCGGCCCGTGGTAGCTGTGCTGGGTGTAGAGCTTCTGATCGGCGAACCAGGCGTGCCACGCCTCCGGGCGCGAGTCGCTCTGCAGCAGCACCTGACCGGTGAGCGCGAGCGGGGTCGTCGAAGCCGCCGGTGGGCACCAGCGAGGGCGCGCATACCGCCACCATCTCCTCGTCGAGCATATGGATGCACTCCGCCTTGGCCACACGCCGCGGCCGTAGAAGAAGGCGGCGTCGACCCGCTCCTGTTCGAGGTCGAACGCGCTGCGTGCGGATACCGATGTTGAGATAGACGCTGGGTTGCCGCAGGCGGAAGCCATTGAGACGCGGCACCAGCCAGCGTGCGCCGAAGGTCGGCAGGGTGGTGACGTTGAGCACCTCGCTCTCGCCGCCGTAGGACTGCATGTAGCGAGTCGACATCTCCACCTGGGCCAGCACCTTGCGTACCTCGGTGAGATAGGCGACCCCTCCGGGGTGACCTGCAGCCGGCGTCGCACGCGGCGGAACAGCGGATGTTCGAGAATCGCCTCGAGCTGGGCGACCTGCTTGCTCACCGCGCTCTGGGTCAGGCTCAGCTCGTCGGCGGCGCGGGTAAAGCTCAAATGGCGTGCCGCAGCCTCGAAGCACTGCATGGCGGTGAGGGTGGGGAGATGACGGCGATTCATGGCAGCCTGCTGACAGGAAAAAAAGGAATGACGTCGGTATAAAACGTCGTTTGTGGCGCGTCAATGGCCGGCGCAATACTGCCGCGACACCTTTTTCGTTCCGGCAGCAGGAGAACAACATGATCGACGAGATCCTCGGACGCCTCGGCGTAGCGACTTCGGCCTACCGCGACGGCGACTACGTGGTCACCTCGCCCACCGACGGCGGCGAGCTGGGCCGGGTCAGCAACGAGTCGGCGGCAGCGGTGACCGCGCGTATCGACCGCGCCGAGCGTGCCTTCGTTGCCTGGCGTCAGGTGCCGGCGCCGCGGCGCGGCGAGCTGGTGAGGCTGTTCGGCGAGCAGTTACGCCGGCACAAGGAGGATCTCGGGGCGCTGGTCAGCTGGAGTGCGGCAAGATTTTCAGGAGGGGCTGGGCGAGGTCCAGGAGATGATCGATATCTGCGATCTCGCCGTGGGCCAGTCGCGCCAGCTCTACGGCCTGACCATCGCCTCCGAGCGCCCCGGCCATCACATGCGCGAGAGCTGGCATCCGCTGGGGCCGATCGGCCTGATCACCGCCTTCAACTTTCCGGTCGCGCCCTGGGCCTGGAACGCTGCGCTGGCGTTGGTGTGCGGCAACAGTCTGCTGTGGAAGCCCTCCGAGAAGACCCCGCTGTGTGCGCTCGCCTGCCAGGCGCTGCTGGAGCGCGCCATGGCCGACTTCGGCGACGACGCCCCGGCGGATCTGAGCCAGGTGATCATCGGCGAGCGCGAGGCCGGTGAAGTCCTCACCGACGACCCGCGGGTGCCGTTGATCAGCGCCACCGGCAGCACGCGCATGGGCCGCGAGGTCGCGCCCCGGGTCGCCGCGCGCTTCGGCCGCAGCATTCTCGAGCTGGGCGGCAACAACGCCATGATCCTGGCGCCCAGTGCCGATCTCGACATGGCCGTGCGCGGCATCCTGTTCTCGGCAGTCGGCACCGCAGGCCAGCGCTGCACCACCCTGCGTCGTCTGATCGTCCACGAGTCAGTGCGTGACGAAGTGGTCGAGCGGATCAAGAAGGCCTACGCCAACGTCACCATCGGCGACCCGATGCAGGGCAACCTGGTCGGCCCGCTGATCGACGCCCAGGCCTTCGACCAGATGCAGTCGGTGCTGGAGAAGGCGCGCCAGCAGGGGGCCAAGGTGTTCGGCGGCGAGCGCCAACTGGCCGAGACCTACCCCCATGGCTACTACGTCTCGCCGGCGATCGTCGAGGTCGCCGAGCAGGACGAGCTGGTCAGGCACGAGACCTTCGCGCCGATCCTCTACGTGCTCAGTTATCGCGACTTCGATCAGGCCCTGGCGCTCAACAACGACGTGCCGCAGGGGCTGTCGTCGTGCATCTTCACCACCGATGTGCGCGAGGCCGAAGCCTTCGTTTCCGATCAGGGCAGCGATTGCGGTATCGCCAACGTCAATATCGGGCCGAGCGGTGCCGAGATCGGCGGCGCCTTCGGCGGCGAGAAGGAGACCGGCGGCGGGCGTGAGTCCGGTTCCGACGTGTGGAAGAGTTACATGCGCCGTCAGACCAATACCGTCAACTATTCGCGCGAGCTGCCGCTGGCCCAGGGCATCAAGTTCGACTGACGCCTTGCCGGAGCGCACCCCGCGCTTCGGCACCCTTTCCCGTATCTCTCCAACGCGCTCCCCGACCCGTGCGCCAATAACAACTCCGGGAGAATGTCGATGAGTGACAACGTTCGCGTGGGCGCCATTCCCAGCCTGCCGCTGGCGCTGGCGCCGCTACTGCTCACCGTGGCACTGCTGATGACGCAGTTCTTCGTCTTCGGCGACTTCACGCCCCACATTCCGCTCGCCTGCGGCATCCTGATCTGTGCCTTCTTCGCGCGCCTGCGTGGCATCGCCTGGACGCGCATGGAGGCGTCGATGCTCAAGGTGATCAAGCTCGGCCTGCCGGCGATCCTGATCCTGCTCGCGGTGGGCATGCTGATCGGTACCTGGATTCTCGCGGGAACGGTGCCGACGCTGATCTACTACGGCATCAATCTGGTGTCGCCGGGCTGGTTTCTGGTCGCCACCTGTCTGATCAGCTCGCTGATCTCGCTCGCCGTGGGCACCTCCTGGGGCACGGTGGGCACCGTCGGTCTGGCGCTGATGGGCATCGGCCATGGCCTGGGTATTCCGGTCTATCTGACCGCGGGTGCGCTGGTCTCCGGGGCCTTCTTCGGTGACAAGATGTCGCCGCTCTCCGATACCACCAATCTCACCCCGGCGGTCTGCGAGACCGACCTGTGGACCCATATCAAGAGCATGATGGCGACCACGGTGCCGGCAATGACGCTGGCGCTGCTGGCCTATGCCTGGCTCGGTTCCGGCTACGCCGATCAGCTGATCGACGTCGGCGGCATCGATGCCCTGCGCCGCACGCTGGCCGAGCACTTCACCCTGAGCTGGATCACGCTGATCCCGCCGGTGGTGGTGATCTCGCTGTCGATGGCCCGGTTTCCGCCGTTCCCCACCATCTTCGGCGGTGCCGCGCTGGGTGGCGTGATCGCGATCCTGCTCCAGGGCAGCGATGTGCAGGCGGTGTTCGACGTGATGCAGAACGGCTACGTCGCGGACACCGGCAGCGCGGCGATGGATACGCTGCTCTCCAAGGGGGGCGCGATGTCGATGACCTGGGTGGTGACCCTGACGCTGTTCGCACTCGGTTTCACCGGGATGCTCGAAGCCTACGGCACCATCGACGCGATCATGCTGCACCTGGCCAAGCTGATGCGGGGCGCTTCAGCATGGTGCTGACCAGCTCGGTCACCACCGCATCGGTGGGCACCGTGGTTGGCGACGTCTATACCACCCTGGTGCTGCCGGGGCGGCTACTGCACGGGCAGTATAAGCAGATGGGCTACCGCACTTCGGTGCTGTCGCGCACCATCGAAGACAACGGCACGCTGCTGTCGCCGCTGATCCCGTGGAACATGGGCGGCAGTTTCGTCGCCGCCACCACCGGCGTGCCCACGCTGCTCTATGCGCCGTTCGCCTTTGCCTGCTGGCTGTCGCCGCTGTTCGGCCTGCTGTGGGCGCTGCTCGGCCGCTTTGTCCCGCGGGAGTCCGCGCCAGCGCGCCAGGCCACTCAGGCGGGCCGGGTATCGTCGTCGTCCGGGAGTACGGCGCCGGCTGAGGCCTGAGCGGGCAAGGCGCGATCGGTGGCGGTCGTGAGGGAAAACGGGGCATGGCCAGCGTGACAGTGGCCGTGTCCTCGTGAGTCAGGCGGAAAGCAGCGAGCGACAAGCGTTCAGGCGAGGAGCGGTCATGCAAGAGCAATGTCTATGGACCCAGGGGGCGCAGGAGCCGGCGCCCGTCACCGAGACGCTGGATGGCGCGCTGCGTACCCGCGTGTGCGTCGTCGGCGGTGGGATCACCGGCCTCTCCACCGCGCTGCATCTGAGCGCCAGCGGCACCGAGGTCTGCGTGCTGGAGGCGGGAGACATCCCCACCGGGGGCTCCGGGCGCAATGTGGGGCTGGTCAACGCCGGCCTGTGGGTGCCGCCGGACGATATCGTCAAGGCGCTCGGCGAGGCCGACGGCGAGCGCGCCAACCGGGTGCTCGGCGGGGCCCCGGCCAAGGTGTTCGCGCTGATCGAACGCCATGGTATCCAGTGTCATCCTACGCGCACCGGGACCCTGCACCTGGGCCACAACGCCAAGGGCTGCGAGGAGCTGGCCCGCCGGCGCGACCAGCTCGTCGCACGCGGGGCACCGGTCGAACTGATCGAGGGCGAGGCGTGCGAGCGGCTCACCGGGACCCGTCGCATTCGCGCCGCGCTGTGCGACCGCCGTGCCGGTACGCTCAACCCTGCCGAGTATACCCGCGGGCTGGCGCGTGCCGCCCAGACCCAGGGCGCGGCTGTTCACCCACAGCCCGGTGACGGGCATCCAGCGTGAAGGCGACGGCTGGCGCCTGAGCACCCCCCGCGGCAGTGTCGTCGCCGACCGCGTGGTGCTCGCCACCAACGCCTACGCCCAGGACAGCTGGAACCAGGCGCGCCAGCACTTCTTCGCCGGCTACTATATGCAGGTCGCCTCGCGCCCACTCTCAGGGGCGGCGGCGGATGCCATCCTGCCCGAGCGCCAGGGCGCCTGGGATACCCGCACGGTGCTCTCGAGCATCCGCCGCGACGCCGCCGGGCGGCTGGTACTGGGCAGCCTGGGGCGCGGCGAAGGGCGGCCGCGGGCCTATCTGAAACGCTGGGCCGACCGCATCGCCGGCCACTATTTCCCCGAGCTGGGCCCGGTCGAGTGGGAGTGCACCTGGAGCGGCCGTGTCGCCTTCACCCCGGACCACACCCTGCGTCTGTTCGAGCCGCTGCCGGGGATCGTCGCCGCCTGTGGCTACAACGGCCGCGGCGTCACCACCGGCACGGTCGTGGGCGAGGGCTTTGCCGAGTATCTCAGCCGCGGCGACGACAGCCTGCTGCCGCTGCCGCTCAAGTCCTATCGCGCCATACGCGGGCGCGGACTCTGGAGCGCCGCCTACGAAAGCGGCTTCTCGCTCTATCACCTGGGGCAGTGCCTGCGTCTGGTGAACTGAGAGGGTGTTTACAAATTCGACGAGCGAAGGTGAGACAAGGCGAAATCGGCCGAAAAGAGGACCGGGCTGGCGTCCCAGTTTACGTGGTGTAAATGAGTACTTTACTCGCTCCGCTCGCCCTTCGGGCCGTCCTTCGGACGTTCTGAACTTCGTTCAGTGAGGTCGATTTCAACGCCGTATCGTCGAGCGCAGGCATTTTGTAAACACCCTCTGAGCGGTGCCCGCCCTGGGCGCTCGTTACGTTGAGTGCCCATTGGCCGGCGCGACCGCGGCCGCCTCAGGACACGTACAGCGGCCAGTGGCGTGAGCGGATCCGCGTCAGACAGTGACGCAGCTCGCCATCCAGGGCGCGGTCCTCGCCCACCGGGGCAAAATCCTCACGCAGCGTCGCGACCATGGCGGTCAACGGTGCGGGCAGCGGGTCGTCGCGTAGATGCACCCCCTGCAGCGCCGCCAGCAGGGTGGCGGCGGCGACCTGCTCACTGAGTTCGAGCACTCGCAGGGCGTCACGGGCGGCGATGGTGCCCATGCTCACCTTGTCCTGATTGTGGCACTCGGTGGAGCGCGAGAAGACGCTCGCCGGTAGGGTGCCCTTGAGCGCCTCGGCGGCCCAGGCGGAGGCGCCGATCTGCACCGCCTTGAAGCCGTGATTGATCATCGCCCGCTCGGCCGGGGCGCCGGAGAGATTGCCCGGTAGCCCGTGGTTGTAGCGGCTGTCGACCAGTAGCGCGAGCTGGCGGTCGAGCAGGTCGGCGACGTTGGCGGTGAGGTCTTGAGGCTATCCATGGCGAAGGCGATATGGCCGCCGTAGAAGTGGCCGCCATGCATCACCTCGCCCGAGTCGGGGTCGATCACGGTTATCGTTGGCGCTGTTGAGTTCGGTCTCGATGAAGCCGCCGCAGCCAGCCCAGACTGTCGGCCAGCACTCCTAGCACGTGCGGGGGCGCAGCGTAGCGAGTAGCGATCCTGCAGGCGCTGCTGCGGTGCGGCCGTTTCGCTCTCCAGATCCGCACGCAGCCAGGCGGCGACCTGGCCCTGGCCGGGATGCGGCTTGGCGGCGAACAGCCGGGCGCCGAAATGCGCTGGGTTGCCGCGCAGCGCAACCACATTGAGGCGGGTGATGCGGGTGGCGAGCTTCAGCAGGTACTCGGCGCGGACGAAGGCCTGGCACGCCAGCGCGGTCATCACCGCGGTACCGTTCATCAAGCGCCAGCGCCTCCTTGGGGCGCAGGGTCAGCGGTTCCCAGCCCAGCTCCGCATGGACATCGCCGCCATCCGGACATCGCCGCGCCAGATCACCTCGCGCTCGCCGCAGAGCATGGCGGCGACGTAGGAGAGCGGTGTCAGGTCGCCGCTGGCTCCCACCGAGCCCTCTTCGGGGATTCTCGGCAGCAGATCCTCCCGCAGACAGGCGTGGAGCCGCTCGAGCAGTTCGAAGCGCACTCCGGAGACGCCCTGGCACAGCGACTGCAGGCGTGCCGCGAGCACCGCCCGGGCCGCCTCGGGCTCGAGAAAGCGGCCCAGGCCGCAGCCGTGGAAGGTGTAGAGCTGACGCGGCAGCGCCGCCACCTGGCTCAGTGGCACCGCGGTGACGCAGGAGTCACCGTAGCCGGTGGTGATGCCGTAGATCTGCCCCTCGCGGTCGAGCAGCCCTTCGACCGCCTGGGCGCCGCGGGCGATGCGAGCACGCCACGTCGGGTCGTCGTCCAGGCGTGAGGCGGCGCGGCGTTCGGCCAGCGCGACCACCGCTTCCAGGGTCAGCGGGATGGGGCCGAAGACGATCGGCGCGGGGGCATGAGGCATGGCTCGGCATCCACTGGGTTCGGGAAGGGGCCGAGTGTAGCCGGGCTGTGCATCCGGCGGCCAGCGCCGCCGGGTGCGGGGAGTGGAACCTAGCGCTAAAGGCTCAGGCCGACGGGCGTTCGGCGGTGAGGAAGAAGCGCACCTTGGGCTCAGCGGCCAGCAGCGGGGCGGAACCCTCCTTGAACGGGGCGTAGTGCGGCATGGTGGTGTGGTGCTCGAAAGCGGCACGGTCACGGTAGACCTCGTGCAGCACCACTAGGTCTTCGCTACCTTCGGGGGTCAGCACGTCGAAGGCGAGGCAGCCCTCCTCGTTGGCCAGCGACTCGCTGGCATCGTTGTGCGCCAGCGCCAGAAAGGCCGGCACCTGACCCGGTTTGATCTGAAACTCGGCAATCACGACGAAATAGGTGGTCTCGGCCATGCGGCTCTCCTGGGTTGTCTATGGGGATGTCTATGCAGTCGATGACTCTTAGGTGCGGGTGGTACTGGGCTCACGCAACCCTGGTGAGGACGAAAGCCCGGCGAACGCCATCTTGTCAGGCGGCGCTAATGAATGCGCGGTGCCTCGCCCATCCCCAACCGCTCCTGGAACTCGGCCACGGCGCTCTTGAGCAGCTCCATCAGCCGGGAATCAGCGCTGCGCCCTGCTCGGGGCCGCTGACGAACTGCTCGACGCTGACGTGCACCGCCTCCTGGTGGACCACCAGCTTGGCCGCCTTGATCGTATTCATCACGTCGTTGGCGGTCTCCAGCAGCCGCAGCCGATTGCTCGAGGCGGCGGCCTGCCACACCCCGGGCAGCATCAGCTGGAAGAAGGCCGGCTCGTCGGCCGCTACCACCAGCACGAATTCGAGATGATCCTGACGCAGGCGCGCGGCCTGTTCGTCCATGGCTTCGATATCGATCTCTTCGGCGCGCAGCCGCTCGATGTATTGCGCCAGTGGCGTCTGTTCGGATGACATGGTGGCGCTCCGCTAATCAAGTCAATCAGGCTTCGAGCCATGAGCGGCGACGCCGTTGGCGACACGGCCCGGTTCGAAGGCGATCCCCCCAGTGTAAGCGAGATCGCCGGCCAGGACCTGGCCGTATGCGTCAGTGACTTGCTGTCACGGCAGGCGCGGCTGCCCGGTGGCGGTGCGCATGCTACCCTCGCGCCATGTCTGCCAACGCCCCCCAACTCCGCCCCTATCAGACCCAGGCCGTCGACAACGTCATCGCCCACTTTCGCGGCAGTGACGACCCGGCGGTAGTGGTGTTGCCCACGGGGAGCGGCAAGTCTCTGGTGATCGCCGAGCTGGCGCGGCGTGCGCGGGGGCGCGTACTGGTGCTGGCGCACGTGCGTGAGCTGGTCGAGCAGAACCACGCCAAGTACCTACTCGCCTACGGGCTGGAGGCGGATATCTTCAGCGCTGGCCTCAAGCGCAAGGAGAGCGCGCGCCAGGTGGTGTTCGGCTCGGTGCAGTCGGTGGTCAACGGCCTCGAGGCGTTCGCCGCCGGTGACTTCACCCTGCTGGTGATCGACGAGTGCCACCGGGTCGCGCTGCGCCACGGTGGGGCGGAGACCGAGACACAGACGAGTGCTGCGGAGCGGGCGCGGGCATCCTCGAGCTATACCCAGGTGATCGCCCGGCTGCGCCAGGCGCGGCCCAATCTCAAGATTCTGGGGCTGACCGCCACCCCCTACCGGCTGGGCGAGGGCTTTCTTTACTATCGCCACTACCACGGCATGGTGAAGGGGCCGGATGACGCTTTCTTTCGCGACTGTGTGTTCGAGCAGCCGCTGCGGGTGATGGTGCGCCAGGGCTATCTCGCCGAACCCCGGCGCCTCGACGCCGCCCTGGCGTTCTACGACTTCTCGCAGCTCACCACGCAGCGCAATGGCCAGTTCGCCGAGCGCGATCTGAACGGCGTGGTCCAGGGCAACCGCGCCACGCCGCAGATCGTGGCCGACGTGATCGAGCGCGCCCGCGATCGCGAGGGCGTGATGATCTTCGCCGCCACCGTGGCGCATGCCGAGGAGGTGCTGGGGCTGCTGCCGGCGGACGCCAGCGCCCTGGTCACCGGGGCGACGCCGGGGCCGGAGCGCGAGCGTCTGATCGCCGCCTTCAAGGCGCGCGAGCTCAAGTATCTGGTCAACGTGGCGGTACTCACCACCGGCTTCGACGCGCCCCATGTCGATGTGATCGCGATCCTGCGGCCGACCGAGTCGGTGGGGCTCTATCAGCAGATCGTCGGCCGCGGCTTGCGGCTCTCGCCCGGCAAGCGCGACTGTCTGGTGCTCGACTATGCCGGCAACCCATGGGATCTCTACGCCCCCGAGATCGACCAGGCGCGCCCGGACAGCGATAGCGAGCCGGTCCAGGTCGAGTGCCCCGAGTGCGGCTTCGCCAACACCTTCTGGGGCAAGCGTGATGGCGATCTGGTGATCGAGCATCACGGCCGCCGCTGCCAGGGGCTGCTATCCACACGCGACGCTGTTGATCGCGCCCAATCCGGCGCGCAAGACGACAGGTCGAATCCGGACGCGTCAGCCGGTGTCGGCGTGGGGGCGGGCGCCAATGAAGGCAAGGGCGCGGCTTCGGGCGCCCATAAAGCCAAGGGCGCGGCTTCGGGCGCCAGTAATAAGGTGCAGTGCACCTTTCGCTTCCGCTTCAAGGTGTGCGAGCAGTGCGGCGGCGAGAACGACATCGCTGCACGCGCCTGTGGCCACTGCGGCGAGCGCCTGGTCGACCCCGACGACAAGCTGCGCGATGCGCTCAAGCTCAAGCACGCCAAGGTGCTGCGGGTCAGCGGCATGCAGTTGCAGGCGACTACCAACGGCCGCGGCGTGCCGCGTCTCAAGGTGACTTATCACGATGAGGATGGTGACACCCTGGACGAGTGGTTCGGCCTCGAGACCCGGGGGCAGCGCCATGTCTTCGCGCGGGTCTTTCTGCGCCAGCATCTGCGTGCTCCGGGCAGCGACTGGCAGCCCGCCTCGGCCGAGGAGGCCGCTGCCGAAGCGCATCGCCTGCGGGCGCCCGATTTCGTCATCGCGCGCAAGAGCGGCCGCTACTGGCGTCTGGGCGAGAAGCTGTTCGACTATGCCGGGCGCTATCGCACCGCCGAGGCGGCGAGTGGTTGAACCGAGACGATCGTTCACCGGCTAATTGTTTCACGCAGTCGGGTCGGATTGGCTAGAATGCACAGGCGTTCGTTGGAGCGCCACGCCACTCGACTCAAGGAGCTCGCCATGAGCTGGACGACCCCGGAAGTGAAGGAAATCTGCATCGGCATGGAAATCAACGACTACATGCCCGCCGAGTTTTGAGTTCGGCAGCAGGTGCACGCGAAGCCGCAGGCCTGCGGCTTCGCGTGCTGGGGGCGGCCGCCGGTGGCGGCTCCCCGCAGTGGAACTGTCGTTGCGAGGTGTGCCGCCTGGCCTGGGCCGGCGACCCGCGCATCACCCCGCGCACGCAATCCTCGATTGCCATCAGCCGCGACGGCGAGCAGTGGGCGTTGATCAACTGCGCCCCCGAGATTCTCGCCCAGATTCGACAAAACCCGGTGCTGCAGCCGCAGCACGGTGACCGCCATACCCCGATTCGCAGCGTGCTGCTGACCAACGCCGACGTCGACCATATCGGTGGATTGCTCAACCTGCGTGAGCGCTCGCCGTTTCGGCTGCTGGCGACGCCGTCGATCCAGGCAGTGCTCAAGGCCAATCCGATCTTCGGCGTGCTCAACGCAGAATGCGTGACGCGCGAGCCGGTGGCGCTCGAAACCGCCTTCGAACTGCTCGACGGCGTCAGCGCAAAACTCTTCGCGGTGCCGGGCAAGACCGCACTCTACCTGGAAGGCGACACGGTCGAGATCGGCGTCGAGGGCGAGGACACTGTGGGCGTGGAGTTCATCGGCGCCGGTTCGCGGGTCTACTACATTCCCGGCTGTGCGACGATGACCCCGACGCTTGCCGCGCGTCTGGAGGGCGCCGACCTGGTGCTGTTCGACGGCACCCTGTGGCGCGACGACGAGATGATCAGCGCCGGTGTCGGGGTCAAGACCGGCGCACGCATGGGGCACATGTCGATGTCGGGCGACGCGGGCAGTATCGCCGCCTTCGCCGAATTGGCGGTGCGCCGGCGCGTCTTCGTGCATATCAACAACACCAACCCGGTGCTGATCGAGGGCTCGCCAGAGCGCGCCCAGGCCGAGCGCGCGGGTTGGGAAATCGCCTACGACGGCATGGAGCTTGCGTGTCGCAGCTGAAAGTCGAGAACCATCCCGATCTGGTCGAGCCCCTGAGCATGGCAGCGCTGGAAGCGCGCCTGCGCGAGGTGGGCGAGACCCGCTATCACCATCGCCATCCGTTCCAGCTGATGCTGCAGAACGGCGAGCTGGACAAGCGCCAGGTGCAGGCCTGGGCGCTCAACCGCTACTACTACCAAGCGATGATTCCGATCAAGGATGCCTCCTTGATCGCGCGTCTCGACGACCCCGAGCTGCGTCGCATCTGGCGCGCCCGGCTGGTCGACCATGACGGCGAGGCGCCGGGCGAGGGCGGCATCGCGCGCTGGTTGAAGCTGACCGATGGTCTGGGACTGGCGCGTGAGCTGGTGGTCTCGACCCGCGGCATCCTGCCGGCCACGCGCTTCGCGGTGGAGGCCTACACCCACTTCGTGCGTGATCGCACGCTGCTGGAAGCGGTGGCCTCTTCGCTCACCGAGCTGTTTTCGCCGATGGTGATCGGCCAGCGGGTGCGCGGCATGCTGGCGCACTATGACTTCGTTTCGGCCGAGACCCTGGCCTACTTCGAGCCGCGCCTGACCCAGGCCCCGCGGGATGCCGAGATGGCGCTGGATTACGTCAAGCGCCATGCCCAGCGGGCCGACCAGCAGCAGGCGGTGATCGATGCGCTGCGCTTCAAGTGCAGCGTGCTGTGGGCCATGCTCGATGCGCTCCAGCACGCCTACGTGACGCCTGGCCAAGTCCCGCCAGGGGCCTGGAACGGCGAGCCGGAAAGGGGAGGGCAGCCGACATGAGTCCGTCAGCGCCAGCGCTCGCCGAAGAGGCGATCGTGCGTCTGCCGCGCGGCGTGAGACTGCGGGAAGACAGGGCCCGCGGCGGCTGGGTGCTGCTCGCCCCGGAGCGCGTGTTCCAGCTCGATCCGGTGGCCCGGGAGGTCCTCTCGCGGGTCGACGGCGAACGCGATATCGGTGCTATCGTCGATGATCTGGCCGCTGCCTTCGCGGCCCCGCGCGAACGCATTTTAGGCGACGTGCGCGCCATGCTCGCCGATCTGATCCTCAAGCAAGTGCTGGAAGTGGTATGAGCCATCTCGATGACCCGGCCCGCCCCGCCGCCGCTCGGCATGCTGGCGGAGCTCACCCACCGTTGCCCGCTGCAGTGCCCCTACTGCTCCAACCCGCTCGAACTGACGCGCAAGCGCGACGAACTCGACACGGCGACCTGGCAGCGTGTCTTCGCCGAAGCCGCCGAGCTGGGTGTGCTGCAGGTGCATCTCTCCGGCGGCGAGCCGGCGGCACGGCCGGATCTCGAAGCGCTGGTGGCGAGCTGCGTCGAACACGGGCTCTACACCAATCTGATCACCGCCGGGGTCAATCTCTCGCGGGCGCGGCTCGACGCTCTGGCCGAGGCCGGGCTCGACCATGTGCAGCTATCGATCCAGGGCGCCAGCGCCGAGGTCAACGATCGCATCGCCAATCTGCCCGGCGCGTTCGAGAAGAAGCGCGCCTTCGCTGCCGAGGTCACCGACGCTGGCCTGCCGCTGACCCTCAATAGCGTGATCCACCGCCACAACCTGCACCAGTTGCCCGAACTGGTGGAACTCGCGCTCGACCTGGGCGCGGGCGCCTGGAGATCGCCCACGCCCAGTACTACGGCTGGGCGCTGGAGAACCGCGCCGCGCTGATGCCGCCGCGCGAGCAGGTGATGGAGGCGCTCGCGCTGGTCGAAGCCGCGCGGGAGCGGCTCGCGGGCAAGCTGGTGATCGATGCCGTGGTGCCTGACTACTATGCGCGCCTGCCCAAGCCATGCATGAACGGCTGGGGGCGGCAATCGCTCAATGTCACCCCGGCTGGGCGTGTGCTGCCGTGCCACGCGGCGGAGACGATTCCTGGGCTCGCGTTCTGGAACGTGCGCGAACACGGCCTCGGCGAGATCTGGTACGACAGCCCGGCGTTCAACGCCTATCGCGGCACGGCGTGGATGCCGGATACCTGCCAGAGCTGCGAGCGGCGCGAGATCGACTGGGGCGGCTGTCGCTGTCAGGCGCTCGCGCTCACCGGTGACGCCAGCCAGATGGACCCGGTGTGCGAGCGTTCGCCCTATCACGGCGAGGTCCAGACGCTGGCGATCGTCGACGCCAGCCGCGACGCCGAGTTCCGCTATCGGCGATTCGCTCGCGAGGGGCGCTGACTGGCTTCTCTCGGTCCTGAGACGTCTCACCCCTAGACGTTCTATTCCGCAGCCCGCTATCCCGCCGTTCGCCATCCCTTGTTAGACTGCCGGATTGGCGTTGAGCGATTTCATCCAGCACCCGGCGGGGAGGCGGCATGCGCGTGATCGATTCCGAGCAGGAGCCCGATGCCGCCGAGGCGGCGTCACCCGAGCAGTTGCCGCTGGACTTCGTGGTACGGGTCAATGGCGAGACGCTGACCCAACTGCCTGAGGATCTCTATATTCCCCCGGAGGCGCTCAAGGTCTTTCTCGAGACCTTCGAGGGGCCGCTGGACTTGCTGCTCTATCTGATTCGGCGCCATAACCTGGATATCCTGGCGATCAACGTCGCCGCGATCACCCATCAGTACGTCGAGTACGTCGAGTTGATGCAGGCGATGGAGATCGATCTCGCCGGCGAATATCTGGTGATGGCGGCGATGCTCGCCGAGATCAAATCGCGCAGCCTGCTGCCGCGCCCGCCCAAGGCGGCGGAAGACGACGAGGAGGAGGATCCCCGCGCCGAGCTGATCCGCCGGCTGCAGGAGTACGAGCAGCTCAAGCTCGCCGCCGAGGAGCTCGACGCGCTGCCGCGCCAGGGCCGCGACTGGCATCCGGCCCAGGCGGCGCTGCCCACGCTCACGCCGCGGGTGGTGCATCCGGACGTCGAGCTGGGCGAGCTGCTCGGCGCGCTGGGGCAGATGCTCAAGCGTGCCGACCTGCGCCAGTCGCACCGTATCAGCCGCGAGGCGCTGTCGACCCGCGATCGCATGCAGGCGATCATGCAGCGGCTCAGCGCCGATCAATTCACCCCGTTCGAGGCGCTGTTCACTCCCCGCGAAGGGCGTGCCGGGGTGATCGTCACCTTCATGGCGATTCTCGAATTAGCGCGTGAGTCGATGATCGAAATCGTGCAGAATGCGCCGCTCTCGCCGATCCACGTGCGTGCACGGCTGGCGCTGGAGGCGGGCGCCGAGGCCGCCTTCGACGCCGACGACATGGCGGGCGCCGCGGCGGACGAGCCGGTCTTCGAGACCGATGGCGTGAGCGACAGCGGCGCGTCATCCGGCCGACAGCAGCGATAGCGAAGCGATACCATGAACCGTCTGACCGATCCCTACCTGACGCCGGCGCTCGACGAGATTCTCGAGGCCGTGCTGTTGGCCGCGGGCGAGCCGCTGTCGCTGGAGCGGATCGAGGCGGTGTTCGACGAGGGCAAGCCGCCTTCGCGGGCGGCGATCCGGGAGTCGCTCAACAAGCTCTCCGAGCGGCTGCTCGCGGGCGGTGCATTGGAGCTGATGGAGTCCGCCTCCGGCTATCAGGTGCGCATTCGCCAGCGCTACTCGCCGTGGGTCTCGCGGCTGTGGGACGAGCGCCCGCAGCGCTACTCGCGGGCACTGCTGGAGACGCTGGCGCTGATCGCCTATCGTCAACCGGTGACCCGCGGCGACATCGAAGAGGTGCGCGGCGTGGCGGTGTCGAGCTCGATCATGCGCACCCTGGTTGAGCGCGGCTGGATACGCGCCGTTGGGCAGCGCGACGTCCCCGGGCGCCCGGCGGTGTATGCCACCACCCGGGCGTTTCTCGACGCCCTGGGGCTGAAGAGTCTCGATGCGCTACCGCCGATGCACGAGCTAAAGCACTTCGAGACCGCGCTGCACACGCCGCCGACGGAGGACACCGTGGCCGCCGACCAGGCGCCTGCGGCAGAGACCGAGAGCCCGGCGTCGGAAAGCGAGAGCCCTGCGGCGGAGAGCGAGACGCCAAGCGGCGACGAACAGGCAGTATTTTCGGCAGCGTCGGCAGTGCCCGACGCAGGCGAGCACGCCGAGACGGCGTCCCCCGGCCAGTCGTTGAGTTTTGCCGAGCTCGACGCACGTCTGGCCGAACGCGCCCGCGAGCGCCAGGCGGTGGAGCCCGACTCCACCGCCGACGCCACGGGCGCGGACACCCCGGAAGCCTCGGACGAACAGGATCCCTGAGCCTGGCTTCCCGCAGCCGATGAGGCATCGATAGACCCATGACAGACACCAATACCGAAAAACTGCAGAAAGTTCTGGCCCGGGCCGGCTACGGCTCGCGCCGTGAGATGGAGACCGCGATCGGCGCCGGGCGCGTCAAGGTCAACGGCAGTGTCGCCACCCTGGGTGACCGGGTCGGCATGCGCGACCGGATCACCCTCGACGACCGTCCGGTCAACCTGCGCGCCAACGACGAGGTGCCGCGCCGGGTGATCATGTACAACAAGCCGGAAGGCGAGCTGTGCACGCGCAAGGACCCGGAAGGGCGACGCACCGTGTTCGAGCGGCTGCCGCGCCTGAAAGGCGAGCGCTGGATCGCGATCGGGCGTCTCGACATCAACACCAGCGGGCTTTTGCTGTTCACCACCGACGGTGAGTTGGCCAACCGGCTGATGCACCCGTCGCACCAGATCGAGCGCGAATACGCCGTGCGCGTCATGGGCGAAGTGCAGCGCGAGCACGTGGTCAATATGGTCGAGGGCGTGATGCTCGAGGATGGCCCGGCGCGCTTCACCGATGTCCAGGAGTTCGGCGGTGAAGGTATCAACACCTGGTTCCACGTGGTGATCCTCGAAGGTCGCAACCGTGAGGTGCGCCGGCTGTGGGAGTCCCAGGGGCTGACCGTGAGCCGGCTCAAGCGCGTGCGCTACGGCAATATCTTCCTCGACAAGCGCGCCAAGGCCGGCGAGTGGCTCGAACTTTCCCAGGACGAGATCGACGAACTCTCCACCATGGCCGGGCTGGAGCCGCGCAAGGTGCCGGAGCTGACCCCGGACGAGAAGAATCGCTGGAGCCGCGACAAGAACAAGCGGCGCCCGGTCACGGCGATGAAGAAGCCGCGGCGGCCGCGACGCGACGCCTGATCTCGCAGCGGCTCGATCATAGCCGGGCCCGCGTCTCCGCGACGCGGGTTCGGCTTGGGGCCTTCGCCGGCTCATGGTGAGTTCTCGGCCTGTGCTTGATGGGTTCTTGGCGGGTGCTTGGCGTCAGACCCGTGGTACGCAGCCGGCGCGGGGAAGTGGGAAAAAACGCTTGCCTGCTCCGAGGCTTACCAGTAATATGTGCGCCCAGTCGGTAAGGGTCGTTAGCTCAGTTGGTAGAGCAGTTGGCTTTTAACCAATTGGTCGTAGGTTCGAATCCTACACGACCCACCACCGCCGACGGGTCGATGCAGTTTGCAAGTTTTGGGTCGTTAGCTCAGTTGGTAGAGCAGTTGGCTTTTAACCAATTGGTCGTAGGTTCGAATCCTACACGACCCACCATCGATCTCTCCCTCGCCGTTCTCGGCAATCGATTCGACACCCTCGTCGATCGTCTGCAATGGGTCGTTAGCTCAGTTGGTAGAGCAGTTGGCTTTTAACCAATTGGTCGTAGGTTCGAATCCTACACGACCCACCATTGCTTCTTTGTTTTCGCTCTCCCTTGCACGTCGTTCCGTTTCCAGTTGCCCGTTTCCTACTGCCCATGGCCTGCTGTGTCTTGCGTTGTCGCGTCTGTCGAGACGGCAGGTGAGTGCGCGGCGCCACGTGGCATGTAACTGTGATAGAGATGGGGGATTCGCCGAGGAGAATCGCCATGCCCCCAGGGTCACTCGACCACACCGCTTCCCATGCCGCCTGCTACCGCCACGCCGAGGAGCCGATCGGTAGCGTCACCGATGCCTATTCGGGGCGCCTGACGCCGGATCTGGCGGTATCGACCTATCGCAATATCCAGCGGCTGTTTCCGTCGCGCACCATCGCCGCCGGCGCAGCGGTGCGAGAGTTGCCACGCTCGCCGCGGTCACTGGGGGAGATCAGCGTGGCGCAGGGGGCGAGCACTATGATCTCTACGACTACTTGGCGCTGAACAGCGTCACTGGCCTGCTGGTGCTGCACCGCGGGGAGATCCGCCATGAGACCTATCAGCGCGGCAATGGCCCTGATACCCGCTGGATGTCGATGTCGGTGGCCAAGTCGGTGACCTCCACGCTCGCCGGCATGGCGATCCACGACGGTGCCATCGCCGAGGGGCTGGCTGCGCGGGTGGGCGACTACGTGCCGGCGCTGGCCGATAGCGCCTATACCGAGGTGACCCTGCGCGAGCTGCTGCTAATGGCCTCCGGGGTGGGCTGGAACGAGACCTATACTGACCCGGGCTCCGACCGGCGGGCGCTGCTGGCGGCCCAGCTCGAACAGCGCCCGGGTGCGGCGATGGCGCTGATGGCGACGCTGCCGCGGGTGGCACCTGCGGGTACGCGGCACAACTACAGCACCGGCGAGACCCAGATCCTGGCGGAGATGGTCAGCCGCGCCGTGGGTCGCCCGCTGGCCGACTACCTGACCCAGAAACTGTGGCAGCCCTATGGCATGGAGGCGGACGCCAGCTGGTGGCTGGCGTCGCCGCAGGGCGTCGAGATCGGCGGCAGTGGCATCGCCGCGACCCTGCGCGATTACGCCCGCTTCGGCCAGTTCCTGCTCGAAGGCGGCTGCGTGGCGGAGGCGTCTCTGCTGCCCGCAGGTTGGATCGCCGAGGCCACGCAGCCGAGCGTGCTCGCCGGCGGCGAATCGATCGACTACGGCTACATGTGGTGGAGCGGCTGGACCGAACCCTCGCGCCGCGATCGCGCCTTCGCCGCGCGCGGCATCCATGGCCAGTATCTCTACTACGTCAATCCGCGGCGCGAGCTGGTGATCGTGCAGCACGCCGCGGCGCCCAAGCCAATGGGCCGGATGGTGATCGAGCCGATGTCGCTATTCGATGCGATCGCTGCGGCGTTGGCGAACGATTGAGATCACGACCTGCGTTTGGACGTCCAGCAACGGCGGGCGTCGATGTCGCCAGCGTGTGCGTCGCTCAGAAGTTCTGCATCGCCTCTCGATAGTCGAGAAAATCCTGGCGCCGCTGCGCGATCCGGCTGGCCATGGCGTAGTCGCCGCTGCGCTTGGCGCTTTTGCTGGCCGAGTCGAGCTGGCGGATCGCGGTGTCGATCTGCCCCTCTAGCTGTAGCTGCTCGGCCCGCGCCAGCTGGCCCCATACCTCACGCCCGCTGCGACCGGCGGCTTCGGCCAGCAGGCCGAACACGTTGGGGTCTTCCGGGTACTGCTCGCTCATCCCACGCAGCACATCGAAGGCTTGGCCCGGCTGCATCTGCAAAAGCGCCTCGGCCTCGACCCACTGCGCCGGGAAGTAGCCAGGGGAGAGCCGCAGGATGCGCCGTGCCCGTTCCAGGGCGCCGGGGCGGTCGTCGGCGTCGAAGGCGATCTGCGCCGCGGTAGCGGGGATCATCGACAGATCCGGGTGGGTCTTGGCCAGTGCATCGAGTGTCGCCAGCGCTTCGCTGTAGTGGGCTTGCCGGGCCGCGAGCAGTGCCTGTAGGTAGCGCACCGCAGCTTCGGGCGGGTGATCCTGTTCGAGCTCGGTCAGCGCCTGGGAGGGCGTGTCCTGATTGAGCAGCAGCGCGCGGGCGCGTATCATGGCGTAGGCCGTGTCGTCGTGGGTGGGCGGCGAAGGTAGCTGATCGGCGCGCGCCTGGGTGTCGCTGATACGCGATTCGGTGACCGGGTGGGTGAGCAGGAACTCCGGTGGGTTGCCGCCCTGCAGCGTGGCCAGCTTCTGCAGCGAGCGGAACATCTTCGGCATCGCCTGCGGGTCGAAGCCCGCCTTGGCCATGGCGTTGAGTCCCACGCGGTCGGCCTCCTGCTCGAAGCGGCGCGAGTAGGCCAGCTGGTCCTGGGCGAAGGCGGCGGTGGAGCCGACCATGGTCGCCAGCCCGGCGCCGCCGCCGCCACCGGCGGCGATGATCATCCCGGCTAGCATGGCGGCCATGGTCGGCAGCTGGGTCTGCTCGATACGTGCCATGCGGCGGGCGTAGTGGCGCTGGGCCAGGTGGCCCAGCTCGTGGGCCAGCACCGAGGCGAATTCGTCCTCGTCCGGGGCCGAGGCGAACAGGCCGGCGTTGACCCCGACGATGCCGCCGGGCACGGCGAAGGCGTTGAGCAAACGGCTGTCGATCAGCGTCACCACCAGTTGGTCGTCGACGCCGCTGTAGGGCACCAGCCGGGCGAGAATCGACCGGACGTAGGTCTGGGCGATGGGGTCCTGCCAGGGGTCGGTCTGGGCGCGGAACTGGCGTAGCCAGGCGCGCCCGAGGCGGTGCTCGTCGCTGGTGGTGACGGTGGCGCTGGTGCTGCCCATATCGGGCAGTTGATAGCTCCCTCCGCCGGACGGCTGAGGGCTCTCTATACCAGCCCGCTGAGGGCTCTCCATGCCAGTCTGCTGTGCCATGGCGGGCGCCCCGCCGAGCCCGAGCGCAGCGACGGCCAGCGTGCCCAGCAGCACTCCGCGCGACGCGCGCGCATGCAATCTCTTGTTCATCGACCTTCTCGTCTGGACGCCGACGAAAGCGACGGCAGTCGCTGTCGGTTCTGCGCTATGATGCCTTCGACCGCAGCCTGTGGCAGACGTTGCCTGCAAACCCCAGGGTATGCAACTGTCGCCCCGCTGCCCACTCAACCGATGCAGGAAGTGTCATGTCTCACGCCCCCGATCATCGGCTCGACGCCTCGGGTCTGAGCTGTCCGTTACCGCTGCTCAAGGCCAAACAGGCGCTCGCCGGCATGCAGCCGGGGGAGCTGCTCGAAGTGGTAGCCACCGACGCCGGCTCGTGGCGGGATTTCGAGAGTTTCGCCGCGCACAGCCGGCACACCCTGATCGAGCGCACGGCCGCGGCGGGCAGCTACCGCTACTGGCTGCGCAAGGCGGGTAAGGATAGCGAGGCATGAGTTTGAAAGGCGTACTGCGGCAGTGGTTCGAGCGTTACCTCTCCGACGAACAGGCGATCGTCCTGCTGGCGCTGCTGGTCGGCGGCTTCGCCGTGGTGATCTGGATGGGGCAGGCGCTGGCGCCCTTTTTCACCGCGCTGGTGCTGGCCTTTCTGCTGCAGGGCGTGGTTGGCTGGCTCGAACGCCGCGGTCTGCCACGGCTGCTGGCGGTGGGGCTGGTGTTCCTGCTGTTCCTCGGCGCGCTGCTGGCGCTGGCGCTGATCGTGCTGCCGCTGGTGTGGAATCAGTTGGTAGAGCTGGTGCAGGAGGCGCCGCGCATGTTCGCCAGCAGCCAGCTCTGGCTCGACGAGCTGCAGGCGCGCTACCCCACGGTGGTGACCCCGGATCAGATCCAGGGCTGGATCGCCTCCGCCGGGCGCCAGGCGTCTACCCTGGGCCAGCGCGCGCTGACCCTCTCGCTCGCCTCGCTGGGCAGCCTGATGGCGCTGATCATCTATCTGGTGCTGGTGCCGATCCTGGTCTTCTTCATGCTCAAGGATCGCGAACGTCTGGTCGCCTTCCTGCTTTCGCTGCTGCCGCGCCAGCGGACCCTGATGACCCGGGTATGGCAGGAGATGGACGACCAGATCGCCAATTACGTGCGTGGCAAGACCATCGAGATCATCATCGTCGGCAGCGTCGCCTTCATCACCTTCTGGGCTTTCGGGCTGCCCTACGCGGCGCTGCTCGGGCTGATGGTGGGGCTATCGGTGCTGGTGCCCTATATCGGCGCCGCGGTGGCCACGCTGCCGGTCGCCGCGGTGGCGGGCTTTCACTTCGGCATGGGCGAGCAGTTCTTCTACGTACTGCTGGCCTACGCCATTCTGCAGGCGCTGGATGGTAACGTGCTGGTGCCGATCCTGTTCTCGGAAGCGGTCGACCTGCACCCGGTCTCGATCATCCTGGCGGTGCTCTTCTTCGGCGGGCTGTGGGGCTTCTGGGGCATCTTCTTTGCCATCCCCCTGGCGACCCTGATCAAGGCGCTGGTCCAGGCCTGGCCGCGCGGTATCGCCAGCCAGGCCGAGATCGGGTCGCAGTGAGGGTGTTCAGCCGTTGAGTTCCTGGGCCGCGGCGAGCACTTCGTCGACGTGGCCCGGTACCTTGACCCCGCGCCACTCGCGGGCGAGCTTGCCCTCGGTGTCGATCAGGAAGGTGCTGCGCTCCACGCCCAGGTGCTCTTTGCCGTACATCTTTTTGAGCTTGATCACGTCGAACTGACGGCACACTGCCTCGTCGCGATCCGAGATCAGCTCGAACGGAAAGCCCTGCTTGGCCTTGAAGTTCTCGTGTGCCTTGAGGCCGTCGCGGGAGACCCCGACCACTACGGTATTGGCGGCGCGGAAGGCGTCGATATTGTCGCGGAAGTCGCCCCCTTCGGTGGTACAGCCGGGGGTGCTGTCCTTGGGATAGAAGTAGATCACCACCTGCTGGCCGCGGTAGTCGCTGAGGCGGAAGGTGGTGTCGCTGGTGGCCTCGGCGGAGAAGTCCTCGACCGGTTGTCCGATGCTGAGTGTCATGCTGGCCTCCCATGAGCCGTGAAGACGGGGAAACAGGGGCACGCTTCGGCGGTTGATGCGAGTCAGCGTGCCACTGGCATCGAACGATAGCCGATCTCGGCGGTCAATGCTCGGTGGCGTGGGCGCCGCCGGGGGTAGCAGGGGCGGCGCTGCGGCTGTACAGGTCGCAGCAGCCTGAGTACCATTCGGTGTTTGCGAAAAGCGTAGCGCGGGCAGTGCCGCGGGCGTCCGGAGCGGCCTATCGGGCCTGGCGATGGCCTCCATTCTTTGGCCCGTGTCTTGTTTTTGGCCCATGTCTTGTTTTTGGTCCACGTCTTGGAATCCTGTGCCAGGCCCACGCGCCCGTCAGGTCATAAGGGAGAGAACCGCAACATGATCACAGGCAGCATCGTCGCCTTGGCGACACCGATGAAGCCCGGTGGCGAGATCGACTGGGAGGCGCTGCGCCGCCTGGTGAACTTCCATCTCGACCAGGGCACCGACGCCCATCGTCGCCGCCGGCACCACCGGTGAGCCGACCACCATGTCGTTCGCCGAACACTTCGACGTGATCCGCACCGTGGTGGAAGAGGTCGGCGGGCGCATCCCGGTGATCGCCGGGACCGGGGCCAACAACACCGCCGAGGCGGTGGAGCTGGCGCGCTACGCCAGCGAGGTCGGGGCCGACTGCTGCCTGTCCGTGGCACCCTACTACAACAAGCCGACCCAGGAAGGCTTGTACCAGCACTTCAAGGCGGTCGCCGAGGCCAGCGAGCTGCCGATCATTCTCTACAACGTGCCGGGGCGCACCTGCTCGGATATCTACAACGAGACCGTTTTCCGTCTCGCCGAGCTGGAGCGCATCGTCGGACTCAAGGATGCCACCGGCAATCTGGAGCGCGCCGAGGAGCTGATCGACCGTCTCAAGGGCAGCGACTTCGCGCTCTACTCCGGTGACGACCCCACCGCCTGCGACTTCATGCTGATGGGTGGCCACGGTGATATTTCGGTGACCGCCAACGTCGCGCCCAAGGCGATGCACGAGCTGTGCGTGGCCGCCGCTGGCGGCAACCACGAGCGTGCCCACCAGATCAACGCGCGCCTGGCGCCGCTGCATACCGCACTGGGGATCGAGTCCAATCCGATTCCGGTGAAGTGGGCGCTCAACCGCATGGGCTACGCCGACAAGGGCATTCGTCTGCCGCTGACCTGGCTCTCCGAGCGCTACCATGGCAGCGTCGGCGAGGCGCTGCAGCTGGCCGGAATCGAGACCGCGTGAGCCGGCCCCAGTCGCAGGCCGGATGCCGAATAGACTTGCTTCGAACAAAGGTGGATGCATGAAGCCCATCCTCAAAGGGATGCCCCTGGTGCTGTGCGCGACGCTGACGCTGTCGGGCTGTGGTCTGTTCCAGGATGGTTACTACTACAATCGCGACGACGAGTATCGCGATGCCAAGATGAGCGAACCGCTGCAGCTGCCATCGTCGAGCAACCCGATCCGCTATCAGGACTCGATGCCGGTGCCCCAGGCGGACAGCGACTTCATGGCCTCTTCGGATACCGACGCGCCGCGGCCGCAGCCGCTGGCGGCGGGGCCGAGCGAGGGGCAACCGTTCGTCGAGGCGCGCCAGGCGGGCAACGAGCGCTGGCTGCTGGTCAACGCCGCGCCGGCCAGTGTGTGGCCGCGGCTGCAGGGCTTCGCCGTCGACCACGGCGTACGCGCCACCGGTATCGATCCCGCCAAGGGGCGTATTCAGACCGAGCAGGGCGCGATCAGCCTGCGTCAGGGGCTGCGCAGCGGCACCAGTGAGGTGCGCTGCGACATCGGCGATGCCGGTCAGTGCCTGAGCGGGATCAAGGCCTATCTCGAAGCCAGCGGTGCCAGCGACAGCGGCGTCTCTCTGGCGGCCCAGCCGCTCGACCAGAGCGAGCGGGTCAAGCTGATCAACCGTGAGGGTACCTGGCAGCTCAATCTCGCCCTGGATGCCAATCGCGCTTGGTCCGAGCTCTACTACCAGCTCCAGAACGGTTTCGACCAGCAGCGGCTCAAGCTGGTCGACCAGAACCGCAGCGCCGGCGAGTTCTTCGTCGACTACCGCCCCGCGGATCAGGGCGGCGGCTGGTTCGACTGGTTCGGTGGCGGCGGTGACGATTACCGCTCGTATCGTCCTGCAGCTCGTGTCCAGGCCGCGCTTACCTCGGTGACCGTGACCGATCCCAAAGGCAAGCCGGTGCCGCCGGTCGACGCGCGCGACCTGCTCGACGCCATCGCCGCGACCCTGCGCTGATGGCGCAGGGGTCGCCGCTGGCGCCGGGTGCCGCGCCCGGGCTCTACTTCGCCTCGCTGGGCAGTGGCAGCAAGGGCAACGCGACCCTGGTCAGCGACGGCGAAACGCTGATCCTAGTCGACTGCGGTTTCGGCATGCGCGAGGCCGAGCGGCGCATGGCGCGGCTCGGCGTGCATCCGCGACAGCTCTCGGCGCTGCTGGTGACCCATGAGCACAGCGACCACATCACCGGCGTCGGCGCCTTGGCGCGGCGCTATCGCCTGCCGGTGCACCTGAGCGCCGGTAGCTGGCTCGCGGGCAAGCTCGGCGAGGTGCCCGAGCTCGATCTGCTCACGCCCCAGTCGCGCTTCGCCATCGGCGGGCTGGAGATCGATCCGGTGACCGTGCCCCACGATGCCCGCGAGCCGGTCCAGTTTCGGATCCGCGCCCAGGCGCGTAGCCTGGGGCTGCTGACCGACCTTGGCCATCCCACGGCGCACGTGGTCGAGGCGTTTCGCCACTGCGACGCGCTCTTCCTCGAGTGCAACCACGACCCGCGCATGCTTGCCGAGGGGCCTTATCCGCCTCACCTCAAGCGTCGCGTCGCCGGCCGCTGGGGGCATCTGGCCAACGCCCAGGCGGCGACCCTGCTGCAGCGGCTGGGCCTGGATCGGCTGGCGCGGATTGTGTGCTCGCACCTCTCGGCGCAAAATAACCACCCCGAACGCGTCCTGGAAACGCTGACGCCGCTGCTCGACGGCGACGAGTCGCGGCTGATGATCTCGACCCAGGACCACGGCACCGACTGGCAGCGGGTGGCCTGAACAGGCCGGCTTCTGCAGCGTTGCGCGACACCCAACCTCAAGACAGCCGCCCGACGGCGGCGACGCGGAGACAGCTCCATGCAAAAACGCGATCTTCTCTATGCCGGCAAGGCCAAGTCGGTCTATCTGAGCGATGACCCCCAGCGGCTGGTGCTGCACTTCCGCGACGACACCAGCGCCTTCGACGGCAAGAAGAAGGAAGCGCTGGAACGCAAGGGCATGGTCAACAACCGCTTCAACGCCTTCATCATGAGCAAGTTGGCCGAAGCGGGCATTCCCACCCATTTCGATCAACTGCTCTCCGATACCGAGTGCGTGGTCAAGAAGCTCGAGATGATCCCGGTGGAGTGCGTGGTGCGCAATCTGGCCGCGGGCGGCCTGGTGCGGCGTCTCGGGGTCGAAGAAGGTATCGCTCTGGAGCCGCCGACGTTCGAGCTGTTCCTCAAGAACGACGAGAAGGGCGACCCGATGATCAACGAGTCGCTGGCCGAGACCTTCGGCTGGGCGACCCCCGATCAGCTCGCGACCATGAAGTCGCTCACCTTCCGCGTCAACGAGGTGCTCAAGCAGCTGTTCCTCGATGGCGGCATGCTGCTGGTCGACTACAAGCTCGAGTTCGGCGTGTTCGATGGCGAGATCGTGCTCGGTGACGAGTTCTCCCCCGACGGCTGCCGCCTGTGGGACGCCGAGACCCGCGAGAAGATGGACAAGGATCGCTTCCGTCAGGGACTGGGCGGGGTGATCGAGGCCTACGAAGAGGTCGGCCGGCGTCTGGGCATGAGCTTCGACTGAGCGCGGCTGCCCGCCGCCAGGATAGCCTTGCGGCGCGATAGCCCAAGTGGCCCGAATGAACAGAGCCCCGGCACCCAAGTGCCGGGGCTCTCGTCGTTATGAGCACTCATTGTCAAACCCGCTAACGATGGGCGCCGGGGGCAGGGCAAAGCGAGGGTCCTTTGCCAGGGATGGCAAAGGTAGCGCCCAGGGATGGGTTCATAGCGCCCTCGCGACGCCCTGCCGCTGGATAAGCCCACGTCGTCCGCTGGTTCGGAAGGTTCGCGCGGATGCGGTGTGAGAGCCGCGCGTCAGTCGATCCGCTCGGCGCCGACGATGGTGATCGGCTGGGTCGGCACGTCGGCGTGCGGTCCGCGGCGGCCGGTGGGCGTCTCGGCGATCTTGTCGACGACATTCATGCCCGAGACCACGTGTCCGAACACGGTGTAGCCGGGGTTGTAGAGATCGCGATAGTTCAGCGCATCGTTGTCGACCAGATTGATGAAGAACTGGCTGGTGGCGGAGTCCGGGTTGGCGGTGCGCGCCATGGCGATGGTGCCACGGGTGTTTTTCAGACCGCTCTTCTCCAGCGGGATCGGGTCATGGGTCGGCTTGGGTTCGAGATCCGCATCCAGGCCGCCGCCCTGGATCATGAAGTCGGGAATGACCCGGTGGAACACCGTGCCCTGGTAGTGCCCCTCGTCGACATAGCGCAGAAAGTTGGCCACCGTGCGCGGCGCCGCCTTGGCGTCGAGTTCGAGCTCGATATTGCCCTGGCTGGTCTCCAGGCGCACGTGGGGATGATCGGCATCGGCCAGCGCCGAGGTCGAGAGCAGCGGCAGGGCGACGAGCCCGACCGCCAGGATCGATTTCAACATGTAGTAACGCTCCGGTCTTTGATATGAGCACCCTAGCGGGGGTGGCGTCACTAGGCCAGCCTAAGAGCTCATTTCCAAATCCTCTGACGATGGGCGCCGGGGGCAGGGCAGAGCGAGGGTCTTTTGCCAGGGATGGCAAAGGTAGCGCCCAGGGAGGGGTTCACAGCGCCCTCGCGACGCCCTGCCGCCGGATAAGCCCACGTCGTCTGGCAGTTGTGAAAGGCGTGCTAAACCGCTGGTGTCTCAGACCGCCCCGGACGCGCGCGGTTCGATAGCGACCACCTGCAGGCTGTCGCCGGTATCGTCCGACACCGCCCGGAAGCGCACATTGGCGTCGCGCAGGCAGACCCCGTACTCGCGCCCCGAGTCGCCGCCGGCTTTGGCGTGATAAGCCGGGCGCGGGTCCTGGGCCAGCACCTCCTCGATCAGTGCGCTCAGCCCGGCGCCGTCGGCATGTGCGGCGAGGGCGCGCCGGGCGCTGTCACTGAAGCGGACCGCCATGGGCGCGGGCGCAGCCGGAGCGAAGCCGGCCCGGGCCTGTGGTTGCGCTTCCGCCCACGGCAGATAGGGCCGGATGTCGACGATCGGGGTGGCGTCGCACAGGTCATGGCCGCGCAGATGCAGCTTCACCCGGCTGCGCCGGGCGGCCAGCGGCGAGCCGGCGATGGGCTCGGCGGCCGGTGTTGGCCGGGTGCTGAGTTCGACCTTCACCAGCTCTACCAGCGACAGCCCCAGGCGATTGGGGCGGTGGGTGCTGCGGCTGGCGAAGACCCCCACGCGCTGGTTGCCGCCCAGGCGTGGCGGGCGCACCCGTGGCGACCAGGTGGTCGGGCTGCGGTCGAACACGAAACTCAGCCACAGGTGGCTGAAGGCATCGATCCCTTCCACTGCCAGCGGGTCGTCGAATGCCGCCTCCAGATAGAGGATGGCACGCGCGCTGGGGGCCAGCCCCGGCTGGCGCGGAATGCCGAACTTGTCGGGGTAATCGCTGGCGAGAGTGCCGATCGGGGTCAGCGAAAGCGGCCCGGAGGGGGCGTCGAGTCTGGAATCTAGCGTGGTCAAGGCGGGCGTGTCCGAAGCCGATGATGGCGCCACCCCGTGCGGCAGCGCCGCGGCGGGGCGAGAAGGCGTCATGGTGGCGTTTGAGGCGGCCGCGCGCAATGCGCGGCATGCCCGTGACCCGCACCAGCGGGGCGACGACAGGGTAGCCGCGCGCCGGCCTAGCCGGATGCGCAGGCGGTGCCATACTGTCAGCTTCACACCCCCGCGAGCTGGCCCGAAGGAACGGGCCGCGCGCATCTCGACGGCGCCAGAGTCGCGCCATACCAGGGAGAGGTTGGATGAGTTTCCTACGCGTCTATCACGAGGCTGACGGCGAACAGCCGCTGTTGACGACCCACGAGCCCGAGCGCCTGCGCCTCGAACTCGACGCCAGTGCGATCCACTATCGCCATCACCCGCTGCCGGCAATGCCGGAGCGTGCGCCGAGCGAGGCGCTGCTGGCGCGCTACACGCGCGATCATCGACGAGGTCGGCCAGACCAGTGGCTGCCGGCGGGTCGAGCTGCGCGGGATGAGCCCGCGCTATCTCGACGACGGCAGCGCAGGCACGCTCGAGCGTGAGCGTCTCTCCAGCGAGTCGCGCAGTGACAGTGACAACTGGCACCTGCTGCTCCACGGCCAGGTGGTGTTCTATCTCCATCTCAATGGCCGCGTCTATGTCATCGGCTGTGAGCGTGGCGATCTGCTGTTGATCCCGGCGGGTGTACCGCACTGGTTCGACATGGGACCCAGCCCCGACTTCGTGGTCTTGAGTTGGAGCGATGAGACAGCGCATCATCTGCTGGAAACCACCAGCGACATTGCGCTGCGTTTTCCACGCTATGAAGCGCTCTACGCTGAAGTTGCCTAAACCCGGTGCTGGCCCGATGATGGCGCGGCTCACCACCCATGCCGAATCCGGAGAGACCCCGATGCTTGAACGTACCCGCTTTCGAGAAGCGCTGCCGCGGGATGCCGCTGATCAGGCCGAAGTCTTTCACCATGCGGTCATGGAGGGGGCGTCGAGCCGCTATACCCTGTCTCAGCGCGAGGCGTGGTCGGCGGCACTGCCGCGCACCGCCGAGGCGTGGATGGCGCGCCAGACCCTCTATCCGACCCTGGTCGCGGAGTGCGACGGCCACTGTGTCGGCTTCTGCGAGCGCGACGCTAACGACGGGCGCATCGAGACGCTCTATGTGTGGCCCGCGATCACCCGCCAGGGCGTCGGCTCGCGACTGCTCGAACTGTCACTGGAGGCGCTGCTCGACGCCGGTCACAGCCGCGTGCTGATCGATGCCAGTCTGATGCTGGCACCGGCGCTGGAGTCGCGTGGCTGGACCCGACTCGCCGAGGAAACCGTGGAGCGCTTCGGCGAGTCGCTGCCGCGGGTGCGGCTGGCCTTTAGTCGATCGGACACGCCCTGAGCCCTGGCCCATGGCTTTCCCTGTCGCAGGGAATCCGGTACAGTCGCTTGCATTATGAAAGTGAGCGAAGAGCCCGACCTCTGCCCCATCGCCCGCGCGCTGGCCTGCGTGGGCGATAGCTGGACGCTGCTGATCCTGCGCGACGCCTTCCAGGGGGCGACGCGCTTCGATCAGTTCCAGCGCGGTCTCGGCATTGCTTCCAACATGCTCACCCGGCGTCTCGAGCGCATGGTCGACAATGGCCTGCTCGAAAAGCACCGCTATCAGAGCCGTCCGCCGCGCTTCGAATATCGATTGACCGACAAGGGGCGGGGTCTGGCCCCGGTGCTGTTGACGCTCTACGCCTGGGGCGAACACCACCTGCCGATCGCCGCCCGCGGGGTCGAACTGGTGCATCGCGATAGCGGCGAGCCGATCGTGCCGGTCATCTACGACCACCACCAGGGCATCCCGCTGGTACCGCGCGATGTGATGATGGTCGCCGGCCCTGACGCCACGCCAGCGATGCGCCAGCGCGCCGAGCGGGCCCGGGCCCAGGGGGAGGCCCTGTTCAGCTCTGCCATGCAGGATACCGCCACGGTGGACACCGCTGCGGCGACAGACCCATGCACCGAGGCCGCCGTTACCCCATCCGCCGAGATTACCGGCCAGCGGCCGCAGTAATAGTGATATTCGATCAACGACCAGTAAGGACAACGTCATGCGACGTATCGTAGTGACAGGTATGGGCATTCTTTCGCCGCTGGGCTGCCAGCTGGAGACCGTCTGGCAGCGCCTGCTCTCCGGTGCTTCCGGGCTGCGCCGCCTGCCCGCAGAGACCGTCGAAGGTCTCGCCGTCGGCGTCGGCGGCCCGGTGCCCAGCATCGAAGAGGACAGCGCCGGGTTCGATCTCGACCGCGCCATCGACCCCAAGGAGCGGCGCAAGATGGACCGTTTCATCCAGATGGCGGTGGTGGCCGCCGACGACGCGCTCAAACAGGCCAACTGGTACCCTCAGAGCGAAGACGAGAAGACTCGCACCGCGACCCTGATCGGCTCGGGGATCGGCGGCTTCCCGGCGATCGCCGATGCGGTACGCACCACCGACAGCCGCGGCCCGCGACGGCTGTCGCCGTTCACCATTCCGTCGTTCCTGGCCAACCTGGCCTGCGGCCATATCTCGATTCGTCACGGCTTCAAGGGGCCGCTGGGTGCCCCGGTGACCGCCTGTGCGGCCGGCCTGCAGGCGATCGGCGACGCCGCGCGCATGATCCATGCCGGTGAGGCAGAGATCGCCGTGTGTGGCGGCAGTGAAGCGTGCATCGACCGCGTGAGCCTGGGTGGCTTCGCCGCAGCCAAGGCGCTCTCCAGCCACTACAACGAGACCCCCGAAGCGGCCTCGCGGCCGTTCGATCAGGGCCGTGACGGCTTCGTCATGGGCGAGGGCGCCGGGGTGATCGTGATCGAGACCCTGGAGCACGCCCAGGCCCGTGGCGCCACGCCGATCGCCGAGCTGGTCGGCTACGGCACCACCTCGGATGCCTACCACCTGACCGCCGGGCCGGAGGATGGCGAGGGCGCCGCCCGGGCGATGCAGATCGCGCTGCGTCAGGCCGGCCTGGCCCCCAGCGACATCGCTCACCTCAACGCCCATGCGACCTCGACTCCGGTGGGTGACCGTGGCGAGCTGGCCGCGGTCAAGCGTGTCTTCGGCGCGAGCACCGCCCGGCGATCAGCGCGACCAAGGCCGCCACCGCCACCTGCTCGGCGCCGCAGGCGGCGTCGAGGCGATCTTCACCCTGCTGGCGCTGCGTGATCAGGTCGCGCCGGTGACCCGAAACTATCTCGACCCCGACCCATTGGCCGCGGAGATGGACGTGGTTCATGGCGAGTCGCGCCCGATGGCGATGGAGCACGCGATCTGCAACGCCTTCGGCTTCGGCGGGGTGAATGCGAGCGTGATCTTCAAGCGCTTCGAGGGCTGAAACGGGCGGAGCTTGCCAGCGTTTCAGCGGACTCGACGAAAGACGCGTGCCAGCGGTGATACCGCTGGCACGCGTCGTTTGAGTTGCTCAGCTCAAGACACCAAGCCACAGACGCAAAGCCTGAGCGCCAGGTCTGCAAAGCCAGGTCTGCAAAGCTAGAGCCAGCGCCGAGCGTCAGGCCATGGTATCGACGATACCGCCTTCGACCCGCATCGCCGCGCCAGTGGTGGCGCTGGCCTGCTCGGAGGCCAGATAGACGCTCAGATTGGCGACCTCTTCGACCTCGGCCACCCGCTGGATGATCGAGGAAGGGCGGTTGTCCTTGACGAAGTTGGCTTCCGCCTCGGCCTCGCTTACCCCCTGCTCCGCGGCCATCTTGGCGATCATCTTGCCCACGCCTTCCGACTTGGTCGGCCCCGGCAGCACCGCGTTGACGGTGACCCGGGTGCCTGACAGCACCTTGGCCAGCCCGCGCGAGATCGACTGTACCGCGCTCTTGGTCATGCCGTAGTGGACCATCTCGGCGGGAATATTGAGCGCCGACTCGCTGGAGAGGAACTGGATGCGACCCCAGTCGCGCTGCTTCATACCCTGGGCATAGTGGCGCGACAGGCGCACTGCGCTCATCACGTTGACGTCGAAGAACTGCTGCCACTCGGCGTCTTCGATCTCGAAAAAGTCCTTGGGCCCGAAGATGCCGACGTTGTTGATCAGGATGTCGCACTCGGGGCGCGCCGCAATCAGCGTCTGGCAGCCATCGGCGCTGCCCAGATCGGCGGCTACGCCGTCGATGCTGGCGCCGGGCACCTCGCGGGTGAGGGTGGCGATCGCCTGGTCGACGCGCGCCTGTGTACGCCCGGTCACGGTGACACTAGCGCCGGCCTGGGCCAGCCCCTTGGCGATGGCCAGGCCGATACCGGCGGTGGAGCCAGTGACGATGGCGTGCTTGGTGCTGAGATCGATCTGCATACAAACCTCCTTGAGAGGGTGTTTACAAAATGCCTACGCTCGGCAATACGGCGTTAAAATCGGCCTCAAAATGCTCATTTACCCCATGTAAACTCCGCTTTTTCGACCGATTTTGCCTTGTCTTGCCTTCGCTCGACGAATTTGTAAACACCCTCTGAGTCCGGGAATCGAAGCCGGGGAACACACGGACGCTCCGAGGTGCTATTGCGCCTGTCCGGGCGCTGGCGTGGCCCTCAAGCGTGCCTTTCACAACCGCTGGGCGAACGTGGGCTTATCCGGCGGCAGGGCGTCGCGAGGGCGCTGTGAACCCCTCCCTGGGCGCTACCTTTGCCATCCCTGGCAAAGGACCCTCGCTTTGCCCTACCCCCGGCGCCCATCGCCAGGGGGGAATGGGCTCCAAGGGCACCGCGCAGGTAGACTGCCGAGTAGCAGTGCGCCTGCCCGCACCTTGGGTCAGCGTGTCGCACCGGCTTCACGTGACTTTCAAGCGTAGGACGCTTTTCGCAATTTGCCGTCCCATCGCTGAAAGCCCCGCGCCAGGCGCCTGCTTATACTCGATGGCATACTCTGCGAATGCCGGGCGCGCTGAGCGCCCGGGTTCGTCCTGGCCCGGCGTGTACGCCAGCCCGCCGCCAGGAACACCGCATCCAACCGTGAGGAGACCACGATGGCCGCAAGCCCGACGAGAGACGAATTCGACCGCTACATGATGCCCAACTACTCGCCGCAGCAGGCGATTCCGGTGCGCGGCGAGGGCAGCCGCCTGTGGGATCAGGCGGGCAAGGAGTACATCGACTTCGCCGGGGCATTGCGGTCAACGCGCTGGGCCACTGCCATCCCAAACTGGTCGACGCCCTGACCACTCAGGCCAACAAACTGTGGCACCTCTCCAACGTCTACACCAACGAGCCGGCGCTGAATCTGGCACGCGAGCTGGTCTCGCGCACCTTCGCCGACAAGGTCTACTTCTGCTCCTCCGGTGGCGAGGCCAACGAAGCGGCATTTAAGCTGGCGCGGCGCTGGGCGTTCGACAACTTCGGTGAGCGCAAGCACAAGATCATCTCGTTCAAGCAGGGCTTCCACGGGCGCACCCTGTTCACCGTCAGCGTCGGCGGTCAGCCCAAGTACTCCGAAGGTTTCGGTCCGGTGCCGGGTGGCATTCACCACGCCCGCTTCAACGATCTCGACAGCGTGCGCGAGCTGATCGACGACGACACCTGCGCGGTGGTGGTCGAACCGATCCAGGGTGAGGGCGGCGTGACGCCGGCGACGCCCGAGTTCCTGCAGGGGCTGCGCGAGCTGTGCGATCGTCACCAGGCGCTGCTGGTGGTCGACGAAGTACAGTCAGGTGTCGGCCGCAGCGGCAAGCTCTACACCTACATGCACTACGGCGTGATCCCGGACATCCTGACCTCGGCCAAGGCCCTGGGCGGCGGCTTCCCGATCGGCGCCATGCTCACCACCGACCGCGTCGCCCCGTCGCTGGCGGTGGGCACCCACGGCTCCACCTACGGCGGCAACGCGCTGGCCTGCGCGGTGGGGCTGGCGGCACTGACCACCATCGATACCTCCGAGGTGCTCGAGGGCGTCGAGCGCCGGCATGCGCTGTTCCGCGAGCATCTCGACGTGATCAACCGCAAGTACGGCGTGTTCAAGGAGATCCGCGGCATGGGGCTGCTGATCGGTGCGGAGATGAGCGACGCCTACGAGGGCAAGGCGCGGGATATCCTGCCGCTGGCGCTCGAAGAGGGGCTGATGGCGCTGGTCGCCGGTCCCAACGTGCTGCGCATGGCGCCGTCGCTGGTGATCCCCGAGGCGGACATCCAGGAGGGCATGGCGCGCCTGGAATTGGCCATCGAACGCCTCGTCTCAGCCAGTGAGTGAGTCGACCGGCATGCGTGGCATCGACCCCGCGACCCGCGCCGGCGAGGCCGCGCGGGAGGCCGGCCAGCTGCTGGTGCGTCCGGCCCAGGCGTCCGATCTCGGCGCCATCGAGCGTCTGGCCAGCAGTGCCACGCCGCGGCTGACCAACCTGCCGGCCCACCGTGACCGCCTCGAGGAGCGCATCGCGCGCTCCTGCCGGGCGCTCTCCCACAACGTCGATTTCCCCGGCGACGAGAGCTACACCTTCGTGCTCGAAGACCGCGAGATCGGCGAGATCGTGGGGACCGCGACCATTCGCGCCCAGGCCGGGGCTCAGGACGTCTACTACACCTACCGTCAGGAGACCCTGATCCACGCCTCGCAGCAGCTCAACCTGCGCCATGAGGTGCAGACGCTGTCGCTCTCCCACGAGATGTCCGAGGTGTCGCTGCTGTGCGCGCTGTCGCTGGATGCGCGCTATCGCGGTACCAGTGCCGCCTCGCTGCTGCGGCGCGCGCGGCTGATGTTCATCGCCCAGTATCCGGAGCGCTTCGCCGACACCCTGGGGGTGGCCTTCCCCGGTTATCTCGACGAGAGCGGGGCGTCGCCATTCTGGGATAGCGTCGGGCGGCACTTCTTCAACCACGGCTACCACGAGATCAATCAGCTCGCCGGGGTGCGCTCGAAGAGCTTCATCGCCGAGGTGATGCCGCAGTTCCCGCTCTACCTGCCGCTGCTGACGCCCCAGGCGCGCTCGGCGATCGGGCGTGAGCATCCGGCCCACGAGCCGGCACTGGGCGAGATGCTGGCAGAGGGCTTCGTGCGCTCGCGCCACGTGGATATCTTCGATGCCGGGCCGGTCCTGCGCGGCGAGCGCGCACGCCTGCGCACGCTCAACCACTGCGGCTGGCACCCGGTACGCATTCGCCCGGCGGCCTCGCTGCCGGACGCCGAGCCGGCGATGGTGGCCAACCAGCGTCTGGCCGATTTTCGCTGCACCGTGGCCCGCTACGCGCTGACGCCCACCGGCCAGCTACTGCTCTCCGAGGCCCAGGCCGAGCTGCTCGGCGTGGAGGAGGGGCGGGCGGTCCTGGTCGCGCCGCTGGCGCTGCCGGACGTCGAGGATGCATTGGACGAGGGAGACCTGTAATGCGTCTGAGACCCATCAGCCATCACGATATCGATGAACTCAAGTCGCTGGCTCAGGAGACCGGGGTCGGGTTCACCTCGTTGCCCAACGATCACGACTTCCTCGTCGCCAAGATCGACAAGGCGGTAGCGGCCTTCGAGGGCCGTGTACCCGCCTGCGAGCGGCTCTACTTCTTCGTGCTCGAAGACGAGCAGAGCGGCGAGTTGGCCGGCTGCTGCGCCATCGAGGCGGAGGTCGGGCGCGAGACGCCCTTCTATCACTACCGGGTGGGCAAGCTCGCCCACTCCTCGGTCCAGCTCGATCTGCATCGCACCATCGATACGCTGTTCTTGAGCTCCGACCACACCGGCGATGCCGAGGTCGCCTCGCTGTTCCTGCGCCCGGCCTACCGCCGCGACCGTAACGGTACGCTGCTCTCCAAGGCGCGCTGGCTGTTCATGGCGGAGTTCCGCGATGGCTTCCCGGACAAGGTGCTCGCCGAGATGCGCGGGGTGATCGATGCCGACGGTATCAGCCCGTTCTGGCAGTGTCTGGGCAGCCATTTCTTCCCCATGGAGTTCAAGCAGGCGGATCAGCTCACCGGGCTGGGCCAGAAGAGCTTCATTGGCGAGCTGATGCCCAAGTACCCGATCTACACGCCGTTCCTGCCCGAGGCGGCGCGGGCGTGCATCGGTCAGGTCCATGAGCAGACCCGCCCGGCGCTGGAGATGCTCAAGAAAGAGGGGCTGCGCTGGGAAGGCTATATCGACATCTTCGATGGCGGCCCCACCGTGGAGGCCTATATCGATGACGTGGGCGCCATTCGCCACTCGCAGCGGGCACTGGTCGAGGTCAGCGGCGGCGAGCTCGACCACGCCGAGCGGCCTAGCTGGCTGGCGGCGACCACCGGCATGGCGGATTTCCGCTGCAGCTTCATCGGTCGCGGCCCCGATGCCGATGGCGTGGTCCACCTGAGCGAGACGGAAGCGCAGCGCCTGAACGTGACCGGCGGCGACGCCCTGCGCCTGCTGCAGACCTGACCTGAACCAGAGCGCCGGCGCGGCGGCCGCATCCGGTGGGGCGCCGCCGCGAGCCGAGCCGACTTTTCAGAATCCAACCGGAGGGAACCATGGACGCCACACAACAACTGCTGATCGACGGCCAGTGGCAAGCGGGTGCTGCGGCTGCCTTCACCAAGTACGATCCGGTCGCCGGCACGCGTCTATGGCAGGCCAACGCCGCCTCCACGGAACAGGTCGGCATGGCGGTGAGTGCTGCACGGCGCGCTTTTGCCGGCTGGGCGCGGCTGCCGCTGGCCGAGCGCCAGGCGGTGGTCGAACGCTTCCGCGACCAGCTCGAGGCCAACCGCGAGCCGCTGGCCGAAAGCATCGCCCGCGAGACCGGCAAGCCGCTGTGGGAGGCGCGCACCGAAGTCGGCGCGATGATCGGCAAGATCGCCATCTCGGTGAATGCCTATCACGAGCGTACCGGTGAGCGCGCCCGCGACGCCAACGGCACCCGCGCGGTGCTGCGCCACCGCCCCCACGGCGTGCTGGCGGTATTTGGCCCCTACAACTTCCCTGGCCACCTGCCCAATGGGCATATGGTGCCGGCGCTGCTGGCGGGCAACTGCGTGGTGTTCAAGCCCAGCGAGCAGACCCCGCTGACCGCCGACCTGATCCTGCAGTGCTGGGTCGCAGCCGGCCTGCCCGCCGGGGTGATCAACTTGGTCCAGGGGGCGGCCGAGGTGGGCCAGGCGCTGGCTGGCCACAGCGATATCGACGGCTTGCTGTTCACCGGCAGCGCCAAGATCGGCGGCCTGCTGCATCGCCAATTCGGTGGTCAGATCGGCAAGCTCCTGGCGCTCGAACTGGGCGGCAACAACCCGCTGGTGGTGCGCGACGTACGCGACCCCGAAGCGGTGGTGCTGACCATCCTGCAGTCGGCGTTTCTCTCCGGCGGCCAGCGCTGCACCTGCGCCCGTCGCCTGATCGTGCCCGAGGGCGAGAGCGGCGATCAGTTGATCGCGCGGTTGGCCGAGGCGATGCAGAAACTGCGTGTGGCAGCGCCGTTCAGCGAGCCGGCGCCGTTCTACGCAGGGCTCGTCAGCCCGGCGGCGGCCGAGGGGCTACTCGCGGCTCAGGCCGATCTCGAGGCGCGCGGCGGCCGGGTGATCGTGCGCATGGCCTCGCTCGAAGCCGGCACCAGCCTGCTCTCGCCGGGGTTGGTGGATGTCACCGGCTGCGAGGTGCCCGACGAGGAGCACTTCGGTCCGCTGCTCAAGGTCTACCGCTATCGCGACTGGGACCATGCCATCGCACTGGCCAACGATACTCGCTACGGCCTCTCCGCCGGGCTGATCGGCGGCGACCAGCCGGAATGGGATGACTTTCTGTTGCGCATTCGCGCTGGCATCGTCAACTGGAACCGCCAGACCACCGGTGCTTCCGGTGATGCGCCCTTCGGCGGTATCGGCGACAGCGGTAACCACCGCCCCAGCGCCTACTATGCCGCCGACTACTGCGCCTATCCCGTCGCCTCGATGGAGTCCGATACCTTGACGCTGCCCGGCGAACTGCCGCCCGGGGTGAGTTTATGAGCGACGCTGCGGACGACGTGCGCGAGGTCAATTTCGACGGACTGGTCGGGCCGACCCACAACTATGCCGGCCTGGCCCACGGCAACGTGGCCTCGATGCGCCACGGCGGTCTTGCCTCCAATCCGCGCGAGGCGGCGCTGCAGGGGCTGGCCAAGATGAAGTCGCTGATGGATGCCGGCTACGCCCAGGGCGTGCTGCCGCCGCAGCAGCGCCCCGATCTCGGCGCGCTGCGCGCGCTGGGCTTTACCGGCAGCAATGCCGAGGTGCTGACCCGGGCCGCCCGCGAGGCGCCGCAGCTGCTGCGTGCGGTGTGTTCGGCGTCGAGCATGTGGACCGCCAATGCCGCCACGGTGACGCCGAGTATCGACGCCGCGGATGGCCGCGTGCACTTCACCCCGGCCAACCTGCAGTCGAGCTTTCACCGCTATCTGGAGCCGGAGACCACCGCCCGCGTGCTGGCGGCGATCTTCCGCGATCCGGCCTACTTCGCCCATCATTCGGCGCTGCCGGCGACCCCGGCGTTCTCCGACGAGGGCGCGGCCAACCACACCCGGCTTTGCGGCGATCACGGCGAGCCGGGGGTGCATCTCTACGTCTATGGGCGCCAGGCGTTCGGCGGCGAGCGTGGCCCGCAGCGTTACCCCGCACGCCAGACGCTGGAGGCCAGCCAGGCGGTGGCGCGTCAGCATGGCCTGGCTGAGGCGCAGACGGTGTTCGCCCAGCAGCACCCCGAGGCGATCGATGCCGGGGTGTTCCACAACGACGTGATCGCGGTGGGCAACGGCCCGGTACTGCTCTACCACGAGATGGCGTTCCTCGACGAGGAGCAGACCCTGGATGCACTGCGCAGCCGAATGGCCACGCCGCTGATCCCGGTGCGCGTGCCCAGCGAGGCGATCAGCCTGGAGGAGGCGGTCTCGACCTATCTGTTCAACTCGCAGCTGCTCACCAACCCCGGCGGCGACATGACGCTGGTGGTGCCGGGCGAGTGCCAGGAGAACGAGACGGTGTGGCGGGCGATCCAGGATCTGCTGCTGGCCGGTCACAATCCGATCGGCGAGATCCTGGTCAAGGACGTCAAGCAGAGCATGCGTAACGGGGGCGGGCCGGCGTGTCTGCGCCTGCGCGTGGCGCTCTCGGCGCAGGAGCGCTGCGCCCTGGGCGGGCGCGTGCTGCTCGATGAGCGTCTGCACGGCGAACTGGTGGGGTGGGTCGAGCGTCACTACCGTGACCGGCTGACGCCCGATGATCTGGCCGACCCGCAGCTCGCCGAGGAGACGCTGGCAGCGCTGGACGAACTCACCCGCCTGCTGGGTATCGGCAACGTCTATCCGTTTCAGCTCGGCTGAGAGGGGCCGTTCCCACCCGACTGACGTCGGGCGTTTCGGTAGGTATGACTAGCGGTTGTTAGAAAAGCCTGCGAGCGCAGGCAGTTTTCGTACCCAGCCTGATGGCCCGGGCGCCTGCCCGGGCCTTCGGTGCTCAGCTCTGGCTGGCGGCGCCGCCGACCATGCCGCGCTGCAGGTCGTTGTCGCGCAGGTGCTTGGCGACTGTGTCTTCCGGTGAGCCGGCCATCTCGCGGAACATGCCCATCGAGCCCAGCAGGGCAGAGGACTCGTAGGGCACGAAGACCCGCTCGCCTGCCTTGGCCATGTTCGGTAGCGCCTTGATATAGCTCTGGCCGAGCAGGTAGCCCACCACGGTGCGCTTGTTCTCGTCGCTCTCGCCGATGGCGTTGAGCACCAGCTTGATCGACTCCTGCTCGCCCTGGGCACGCAGAATTGCCGACTGCTTGTCGCCCTCGGCGTTGAGAATCGCCGACTCGCGCTGGCCCTGGGCCATGGCGATGGCGGCGGACTTCTCGCCCTCGGCTTCGGTCACCGTGGCGCGGCGTTTACGCTCGGCGGCCATCTGCAGGCGCATGGCGCTCTCCACCTCCTCGGGCATGGCGATGTCCTGAACCTCGACGCGGGTGATCTTGACCCCCCACTTGGAGGCCGGCGTCTCCATGTCCGCCTGGATGGCGTTGTTGACCTCGGCGCGGGACTCGAACAGCTTGTCCAGCTCCATCTTGCCCACCACCGAACGCAGCGTGGTCTTGGCCAGCACCTCGACCGCCTGGCTCATGTTGGCGACTTCATACACGCCCGCTTGGGATCGATGATCTGGTAGTAGAGCGCGCCGTTGATGGTGACGGTGACGTTGTCGGTGGTCACCACCGGCTGGCCGGGGAAGTCCATCACCGTCTCGCGGCGGTCGATGCGCACCTCCTCGGTGGAGATCGGATAGTACTCCTCGCCCTGCTTGCGATAGCGAATCATGCTGATCGCCCGCGGTTGCTCGATGAACGGGATGATCACGTTGATCCCGCTCTCCAGCAGCCGGTTGAAGGAGCCGAGACGCTCGACCACCATCACCTCCGACTGGCGCACGATGACCAGCCCCTTGATGATGAGGATCACGCCCAGCGCGACGATGATCAGGCTGATCAGCAGCCCGGGCCCGATGAAATTCATGATGATGACTCCCTAGTGTGGGGGAGCGTGACGATGGCGAGGGTGCCCTCGAAACGCTGGAAGATGACCTCGCTGTTGGCGGACAGCTCGGTCGTGTCGCTGTCGGCGACGCGCAGCCGATAGAAGTCGCCGTTGATCTCGATGCCGCTGGCGCCATCGAAATCGCGCTTCAGCGTGCGATAGCGCTGGCCGCGTTCGGTGCCGGTGCCGGTGGTGCCGTAGGCGACCCCGCGGGGCGAGAAGCGCGGGCGGATCACCTTGATCACCAGCGGCAGCATCACCCCGGCGGCCAGGCCCAGCCCCAACAGCTGCCAGCTTAACGAGGCGCCGAGCGCGGCCAGCAGCACCGCGACCAGGGTCGCCAGCGCCAGCGCCAGCAGCACCAGCGCGCCGGAGAGCAGCTCGGCCAGCCCCAGCAGCAGGGCCGCCACCAGCCAGACATAGGCCATGTTCCAGTCCATCGTGTCTCCACCGATCGGATCACAAGAAAGAGGGGCGCCGGGGCGCTGTCTGAAAAGTCGCAGCGCGGTGCTTTTCGGAAAGTGCCTAAGCTCTGTCTGAAAAGTCGGCGAGCGATGGCCAGACAAGGCAAAAATTGTCGAAAAAGCGCAGTTTACAAGTCGTAAACGAGCATTTTGAGTCAATTTTTAACGCCGTATGGGCGAGCGTAGACATTTTTCAGGCAAAGCGTAGTGTGCCCGTTGGTACGACGGCTGGGTATCAGCGATCGCCTTCACATCGTGTAAGACTTCGACCATAGCCGCCGTTGGCGCGCAATACTTTTCAGACATGGTCTAATCGTCACCGAGCCTGACCATCCGCGGCCGCCCCAATAGCACTCCGGCCACGCTCTGGCCGGCCAGCAACAGCAGCAAAAACCCCAGCGAGAGCTGCCAGTCGCCGCTCAAGCCGTGCAGGGCGCCGAAAAGCAGCGGGCCGCAGGCCGCCAGCAGATAGCCCAGGCTCTGCGACATGCCCGAGAGCATGGCAGCGTGCTGCGGCTGACGCGTGCGCAGCACGATCATGGTCAACGCGAAACTGAAGCAGCCGCCTTGGCCGGCGCCGAGCAGCAGCAGCGCCCAGCCGATCGGCGACGCGGTAGGGGCCAGCATCAGCCCCAGCAGGGCGACCGCGATCAGCGCACACAGGCCGAGCACCAGCAGACTGTGGTGGGTCAGACGCGAGGCGAGACGGGCAATGAAATAGCTGGCGGGGATGCTGGTGAGGTTGATCATCGACAGCATCAGCCCGGCGGTGGCTTCGGGCACGCCGGCCTGCATCGCCACCGCCGGCACCCAGGTCTGCAGGGTATAGAAGCCGAGCGACTGGGCGCCCATGAACAGCGTCAGCGTCCACGCCACCGGGCTGCGGAACAGGCGCGACATCGGCGGGCGCTTGGTGGCAGCGCCGTCGCCCGCGGGCAGACGCAGCGCCAAACGCCACCACAACAGCGCCGAGAACACGCCGAAACCGGCCCATAGCCAGATCGGGGTCGACCAGCTGCCCGAGGCGCGCATCAGCGGGACCGCGCTGCCGGCGCTGATCGTCGCGCCCACGCCCATCATCACCGTATAGAGCCCCATGGTACGGCCCAGGCGATCACCGCGGTCGCGCTTGACCAGGCTCGGCATGAACACATTGCCGAAGGCGATACCCAGCCCCGCGCACAGGGTGCCCGCCAGCATCAGCGTCACGCTCTCCATCCCGCGCAGCAGCCCGCCCAGGGCGATCAGGCTGAGCGCCCAGGCGATCGCGCGGTCGAGGCCCACGCGCCCGGCGAAGCCCGGCGCCAGCGGCGACAGTAGCCCGAAGCAGAGAATCATCCCGGTGGTGAAGAGACTGGCGGTGCCGGCGCCGATGGAGAGCGTCGACATGATCGGTTCGAGCACCGGCCCCACCACCACGATCGGCGCGCGCAGGTTGATCGCGGCGAGGCCAAAGGCCAAGAGCCACAGCCAGGCGGGAAGCGGGTGACGAGTGATCGGGGCTGACGACACGGGGAAGACTCTCTGAAGCATGGGGCTGCATCTTAGCACTCCTACTCCATGCCGAGACGTCTTGCGGACGGCGCGATCACGGGTGGCGGCCGTGGTGGGGGAGATATCCCCAGCGGCAGCGCCCATCTGGGCTAGCCTAGACAGAGACCGAGTGGTCGTGCCGCGGCCCCCGCGCGGTTCGAGAGGGGTATCGCGTTGCGATCGACAGGATTTGGCCGACTGGATTCTACCGACTGGGGGAGAGCACGCATGAGACTGACAACGATCACGCTGGGTGCCGCCGGGCTGGTGACGCTGCTGGGCAGCACCAGTGCCCTGGCCGCGCCGCCACCCGCGACCCGCGATATTACCCAGGTGCTCGCCGGTACCTACCGCCTCGATCCACTGCACTCCAAGGTGACCTGGGCGGTGGATCACTACGGCTTCTCGACCTATCAGGGGCAGTTCACCGCTGCCAGTGGCACGCTGGCACTGGCTGAGGATCCGACGCGCAGCCAGCTCACCATCCAGATCCCGCTCGACCAGGTGGTGACCGGGAGCGCGCTGGACGAGCACCTGGCCGGCGATGACTTCTTCGACGTCGCCGTCAACCCGATTGCCACCTTCCGCTCGACGCGCATCACGCTGGCAGGTGACAACCAGGCGACCATCGAAGGGCAGTTGACGCTCAACGGCCAGACCCACCCGCTGACCCTGGACGCTACGTTCAATCGTGCCGCCGTCTACCCCTACGACGATACCTATCGTCTGGGCTTCGACGCGGATGCCGAGATGAGGCGCAGCGACTGGGGCATCGACTTCCTGTTGCCCAAGGGCAGCGACGGTATGGGGATCAGCGATCGGGTCGCTCTGGAGATCGAGGCGGAGTTCACCCCGGCACATTGATGGCTGACGATGAGCGGCGTCCTGAAGCTCGTGTCACCCGATAGCGGTGCGCGTCCGCTTTCATGGCGCCAGCATCGCCTCCACCACGCCGGCATGCTGCAACAGCACGGCATCGTCGCCCTGGGGGCGCGATAGCATCAGGCCGATGGGGAGCTCGGCGCCGGTGGCGAGGTAGGGCAGCGAGATCGAGGCTGCGTCGAGATAGTTGAAGACGCTGGTATTGCGCAGCGCCAGCCGGTTGGCGCGCTGGAAGGCGGCGGCGTCGTTTTCGAGCTCGGCCCGTCTCGGGGGCAGCGTGGCGACGGTGGGCAGCAGCACCGCATCGAAGCCGGCCATCTCCTGTTCAAAGCGCTGCTGCCAGCCCGCCCTTGGCCACAGACGCTGCAGGTAATCCGCGGCGCTGATATCCCGGCCGCCCTTCAGGCGTTCGGCGATCAAGGGGTCGTAGTCGGCCTCGGCGCGGGCGAGCTGCTCGCGGTGCAGCGCGGCCGCTTCCGGCACCACCAGACCACCCTGCTGGTTGATCGCTAGCGCCGCGTCGACGGCCGCGAACGGGAGACGCTCGACGTGACACCCACTGGCTTCGAGGACAGCAACGGCCGCCTCGAAGCCGTCGCGAACCGCATCATCGAGCTCGCTCATCAGGCCGCCTTCGGCGATCGCCAGCCGCAGCGGCCGCGGCGTGGCATCCAGCGTCGGCAGTGGCCGCTCGGCCAGAATCGACCAGAGGCTGGCGCAGCACGCGACGCTGGGCGCGATCGGGCCCACGCAGTCGAGGCTCGGCGCGAGCGGGTAAGCCCCTTCGCCGGGCACGCTGGCCTGGCTCGGCTTGAAGCCGGTCAGGCCGAGAACGCCGCCGGGATCCTGAGCGAACCGCCGGTATCGCTGCCCAGCGCGGCGGCGGCGAGACCGAAGGCGACCGAGGCCGCGCCGCCCGAGGTCGAACCGCCGGTGATGCGTTCGCCATCGAACGTATTGGGGGCGTGCCGTAGTGTCGATTGAGGCCGAGCCCCGAGAACGCGAACTCGCTCATGTTGGTGCGCCCGGTCAGCAGCGCCCCGGCACGGCGCAGACGCTGGACCGCCGGCGCATCGCGACCGGCGGGCGGGTTGCCCCCCAGCACGCGGGAGGCGGCACGGGTCACCTCGCCCTGGACGTCGAACAGATCCTTGATGCTGATCGGCACACCCGCCAGAGGTTGGGTGGGGTCGACCCGCGCCAACCGGTCCGTCAGCTTGTCGGCATCGAATTCGAGATAGGCCGTAGCGGTGACCGCAGCCTGTGACCGGGCTCGCTCGACCAGGGCCTCCAGCGCCTGGGCGGAGGTGAAGTCGCCGCTGTCGATGGCCGCCTGCCAGTCGTGCAGGCAGCGTTGGCCGGCAGGGCGCGCCCAGAACGCGCGAGCGGCATCCTGTGGCGTCTCTGGTGAGCTCATTGCGCGACCTCGAGCTCGATGACGGTGTAGCGGTGGCTCAGGCGGCGATTCAGCACGGGGTCGGTGAGCGTCATCGAGAAGCGCTGGCTGGGTCGGATACCGTCGATGGCCGGTACCGTGCCGCACAGCAGCAGCGTGTTGGGGGCCAGCGATTCGCCCTGCTTGAGTGCGGCCGGCAGCTTGGCCAGCAGCGTGTCGACGTTCAGCAGTTCGGCCAGCGTGCCCTGCTGATAGGTGACGACCTGGCCGTTCTCTTCGATCTCACTGGCCAGTTCCAGCGCATCCCAATGCTCGCGGATGGCCGCCAGCGGCCAGGCCTGTCGGGCGACCGGCTTGGCGCAGAGCTGCTTGGACTCGGCGACACCGACCGCCTCGAGTTTACGATCGGTGTGATCGGAGGCGAGCGTCACCCACAGTCGGCCATCTTCGTCGCTGACCAGGCAGACCTCGGCTTCGCCGGAGCCGTCGCCGCCGAGCATCTCGACGTTCTCCGCCTGGGTCAGCAGTTGCGCGCTGGCGCGATAGAACAGCGGTACGCTGGAGGGCGGCTTGACGCCGATGGCGGCCAGCTCGTCGATGTGATGTTGCACGTTTGCCTGATCGCGGCCTGCCCAGCCGGCGATCGCCAGCCGTTGCGGCGTGACGGTGAGCGCGTTCTCGGGGGTATCGAAAGTCAGCATGAGCGGTTCCTGAGTTGTCTTTGTCGATGACGCGGCGAGTCAGAGCGAGTTCGGCAGCCACAGGGCGATGCCGGGGAACAGGATCAGCAGCACGGCCATCACCACCATGGCGGCAATGAACGGCAGCGTGCCGACGATCACGTCGGAGAACGGCTTACCGCGCCGGGCTGCCTGCACGATGTAGAGGTTGAGACCGACCGGCGGGGTGATCAGCGCCATCTCGACGAACAGGATCATCACCACGCCGAACCACACCTTGTCGAAGCCCGCGGCGAACAGCAGGGGCGCGATGATCGGCAGCGTGATCACCATCATCGACAGCGTCTCGATGAAGAAACCGAGCACCACCAGCAGCGCCAGCACGCAGAGCAGCAGCGCCATCGGCGACAGGTCCAGTTGCGTCAGCAGCTGCGTCAGCTGTTGGGAGAGACCCGCCGAGGCGAGCGCGAAGTTGAGAAACGAGGCCGCCAGCATGATGAACAGAATCATCGAGGTGGTGCGCACGGTGTTGTCGAGCGCTTCGGTCAGCATGCGCCAGTCCAGCCGCCGGTTGAACCCGGCGAGCATCAGCGCCACCACCACGCCGATGGCGGCGGCTTCAGTAGGCGTCGCCCAGCCGGTGTAGATCGAGCCGACGATGGCGACGAACAGGATCAGCAGCGGCAGCAGAAACTTCAGATGACGCAAACGCTCAGGCCAGCTCGAGCGACGGCGTGGCCCGCCCAGCGACGGCTTGAAAGCGCAGAACAGGATCGCCGTCAGCATGAACAGGCCTGTCAGCAGCAGCCCCGGCAGCAGCCCGGCCACGAACAGCTTGGGGATCGAGGTCTCGGTCAGGAAGCCGTAGACGATCAGGTTGATCGATGGCGGGATCAGGATGCCCAGCGTGCCGCCGGCGGCGATGCTGCCGCAGAAGAGCCGCGGGTGATAGCCGAGCTTGTCGCCCTGCGGCAGCGCCACTGTGGAGATCGTGGCCGCGGTGGCCACGGAGGAGCCCGAGGTCGCGGAGAACAGCATCGAGGTCATCACGTTGGCATGCAGCAGGCCGCCGGGCAGCCAGGAGAGCCAGTGATCCATGGCGCGATAGGCGCGCTCGGCGATGCCCGCGCGCACGATGATCTCGCCCATCAGCACGAACAGCGGAATCGCGATCAGCAGAAAGGAGTCCGCCGCCGACCACAGATTCTGGCCGAGCGCCGCATCAGCGGGAAGAACGAGAAGAACTGATCGACGCCGAAGGCGAGCAGGAACAGCGTGATGGCCACCGGGATGCCGGTCAGCAGCAGCGCCAGAATCCCGATGGAGAGATAGGCGAGCATCAGGATTTCCCTCCGGGTGCGGCGTTGTCGTGCGCGCGGGCTTCGAGCTCGTTGATCTCGAACGGGGCGGACTCGAGCGGATCGGCCTCGTGGCCCATGCCGATCAGCTTGCGAATCGTGGCGATATCGCCGCCGGCCGCCGCCAGCAGGGCGCGAATCGCCAGCACCGCCGCCGCCAGGGCGAACCAGGTGTAGCCCAACACCCAGACCAGCTGCGGTATCCACAGCGGCGTCGACAGCGGCGTATTGGCGGTGGTGTGGTTGGAGAGTGACCCCGAGAACACCGGCCAGGCGTGGATGACGATCATCCAGCCGACCAGATTGACGGCGAGTATCGAGAGCAGGTCGAGCGCTGCCCGAGCAGCGCTCGGCAGCTTCGAGTAGCCGACATCGATGCGGATATGGGCACGTTCGACCAGCGTGTGCGAGAGCCCCCAGGCCGAGAGAACGGCGAGGACATAACCGGCAGTCTCCTGGACGCCTTCGAAGGAGCGACCCAGCAGCTTGCGGCTGACCACTTCCAGGATGACCATTGCTACGACGGCCAGCAGCAGCAGGCCGATGAGCCGAGCGGCCCAGCGCGAGACGAGGCGGACGGCGCCCACGAGGGCGTCGAACAGAGAGACGAGAGCGAGCATGTTGAATACCTGCCGGCGGCTGAGAACGGGTGTCTAGGGCCGGGCACCGGCGTGCCCGACCCTGTGGCCCGTTTACTTGACGATGGGGAGGGCGACGAGGGGAGCGACGTTCTCGTTCCAGAGCGAGATCGTTTCGTCATCGATCCGCGAAGCCCAGCTCGGCAGGACCGCACTGACCAGCGCCTGATGGGCGCGCTCGCGGTCGGCATCGGTCACCGCGGCCAGTGTCATGTCGCCCGGCTTGCCGTGCTCGCACTCGCCATGGCCGGTCAGGCAGGCGATGCCCTGCTGCTCGTCCTTGGCCAGGTTGTTCCACACCGGATCGATGAAGCCGGGTACGATCTGGCTCTCGATGGTCCGCTTGGTCTCGTCGTCGAGCGAGTTCCAGGTGTCGTCACTGACCGCCGTGATGACCGTATCCCAGCCGCCGATGGGGAGCGGCAGCAGATAATCGGCGACATCCTGCCAGCCGGAGTTGTAGCCGGAGAGCGAGCCGGTGACGGCACAGTCGATCACCCCGCGCTCCAGCGCGCCGGGCACTTCGTTGAAGGCCATGACCGTGCTCTGGGCGCCGATGGCGGAGAGGAACTCCGCCGTGGTGCGGCCGCTGGCGCGGACCTTCTTGCCCTGCAGATCGCCGAGGCCCTTGATCGGCGTGTTGCAGAACACCACCTGCGGCGTGTTGGGCGCGATCGCCAGCACGTGCGCCTTGTAGTGAGACTGCATCGCTCTTTCGGCGATTGGCATGAACGCCTCGCTGACCTCGCGGGCCTTCTCGGGGTCGGTGGTCATCATCGGCAGGTCGAGCCTTCGAGTGCCGGCGCCTCGCCGCCGACATAGTCGGAGAAGGTCATGCCGACATTGAACAGGCCGTTCTTCAGGTAGGTGAAGACATCGCTGCCTTCGATACCCATCTGATCGAAGGTCGTCATCTGGACCTGGATCTGGCCATCGCTCGCCTTGGGCAGGGTCTCGGTCCAGAACGGCTTCTCGAAGTTCTTGTGCAGGGAGACCGCGCTCCAGGTACCGACGACGTTGAGGCTGGTTTCCGCACTTGCCTGTTGGGTGAGACCGGCGGCCAGGGCGGTCATGGTGAGGCCGAGCAGCATCTTTTTCATGGGACTCTCTCGCGTATTGAGTTTGTTGTACGAGGGTGGGTCATCGCCTGACGGCCGCGCTCGTCGCGCGATCTCGTCAGCGGTACTTCAAACGATGGTTGGGAATGTCGGTGATCAGCATGTGGCCCGGCGCGTGGGCCATGGCGAAGGGCAGCTTCGCATTCATCAGTGCGATCTGCGGCGTTACCCCGCAGGCCCAGAACACCGGAATGTCACCGGCTTCCATCACCGGGGCATCGCCGAAGTCCGGCCGATGGATATCGTCGATACCGATCAGCTCCGGTCGCGCCAGGTGCAGGGGCGCGCCGTGAACGCTGGGCATGTCGGTGGTGATCTGAATGGCGCGGATGGCATCGGCCGGCGACATGGCGCGCATCGACACGACGTAGCTGCCGTGGAACGGGCCGGCGGGGATCAACGGAAGGCTGGTTCGGTACATCGGTACGATGGTGCGTGCGGCCATGTGGCGGACCGGTACGCCCTCGGCGATCAGCGACTCCTCGAACGAGAACGAGCAGCCGAGCGAGAAGGTGACCAGATCGTCGCGCCAGCGGGAGACGAGATCGGCCGGTTCGTCGACCAGTTCGCCCTCTTCGTAGACGCGGTAGCGCGGCACGTCGGTGCGCAGGTCGATCGCTTCACCCAATACCTGCGGGTGAAAGCTGCCCGGTTCGCTGACGTCGAGCACCGGACAGGCGGCGCGGTTGGCCAGGCAGAAACGCAGGAAGTCGGCGGCGTAGGTTTCGGGAATGATGACCAGATTGGCCTGGGCGTAGCCGTTGGCGATACCGGTGGTGGTGGTGGGCCAGTCGCCGCGACGGATGGCGTGCTCGGCCGGAGAGACGGTGGCGTCGAGAGAGGTCATGTCGTCGATCCTGATTGTCATTGTCGTGGCCGCTACGACTGCCAGGGCCGAGCGCCACCTTTATGCAATCCAACGCTATGGGTTCACGGCGCATCAATCCAATCGATTTTTATGATTCCCTTTCATTGGCAAAAACCTTTCAATCTCAGCGCTTTCGACAAAACCTTTCGATGTCAGGCACATCGCCAACGCCTTGCGCCATGAGCCTCCTCGGTAACGCCTCGTCCGACGTCAGGCGTGTTCGCGCTGGTCCCGTTGGCCGAGCTCGATTGCCAGATCGATGACGCCATCGGCCAGTGCCTTGTCGATGTGCTGCGGCCAGGAGGCTGCGAAATCGAGCCAGGGCAGATCACAGGGCAGCGTGATGAGTTCGCCGCGGGCGATCTCCTGCTCGACGATGCGCGGCGGGATGGCACCGACGCCGATACCATCCAGCGCCAGGCGTACGATGGTCCACACCGAGCCGGAGCAGTGCAGCTTGATCCGCTCGAGGCGCTCCTGGTGGAGCAGCGACTGCAGCGCGCGATAGGGGCGGCTGTCACTGGCGAAGGTGATCAACGGTGTTCCGGTTCGCGCCAGCGCTTCCAGGGTGAAGGTCTGGGCCGAGAAGCCCAACTGCGGGGTGGCGATCAGACCCGTGGCATAGTGGCACAGTGGCCGGCTGAGGATGTCCTTGGCGTCCACCGGCCCCAGTGTAAAGGCCATGTCGACCTGGCGATTGAGCAGCCGGTTGGCGAGCCCCGGCGTGCCATCCACCTCGAGCTGCAGCGTCATGTCGGGAAAGCGGTTGGCGAGCTCGGCAATGAACGCCGGCAGCCAGCTGTGGGCGATGGTCTCGACCACGCCGAGACGCAGTACCCCCTGGAACGGGTTGCTGGCCTCGAGCATCGCCATCGCCTCCTGACGCGTCTCCAGCAGCAGCTCGGCGTGGCGATAGAACTGCCGCCCCTTGAGGGTCGGCTGGATCGGACGCTGGGCGCGATCCAGCAGCGCGCCACCGACGATTTCCTCCAGCCGCGCGACCCGATCGGAGATCGAGGGCTGGGTCAGATGCAGGTGCTGGGCCGCCAATCGGAACGAGCCGAGGCGCACGATCCAGACGAAGGCTTCGATTTCCTTGAAGTCGAACATGACGAGCCGCCGCGAAGTGAGAGAGGATGAGGGCAATAGCGCCGCGCCAGTATGACATGGACAGGGGGCCGCCCGACCTCCGCCGGTGCCACCGGTCGCAGACGCCAGCCCGGCGCGGCAGTCGGACACGATGTCGAGACCACACGCCGGCATCACACGCCAAAACCACAAGACCCAGCATCACAAGCGAGAAGAGGAGCGCCCGATGAGCGAGCACGATTCCCCCCACGAGAACGACCCGCGGCGGCGCCATTCGGCCAAGGTGGTCGATGGCCCCGGCAAGGCCGCCAGCCGCGCCATGCTGCGCGCCGTCGGTTTCAATGACGACGACTTCAAGAAACCGCAGATCGGGGTCGCCTCGACCTGGAGCCGGGTCACGCCGTGCAACAGTCATATCGACGTGCTCGCCGACGCGGCCAGCGACGGCGCCGATGCCGCCGGCGGCAAGGGCGTGGTGTTCAACACCATCACCATCAGTGACGGCATCGCCAACGGCACCGAGGGCATGAAGTACTCGATGGTCTCGCGCGAGATCATCGCCGACTCCATCGAGGCGGTGGCCGGGTGCGAGGGCTTCGACGGCGTGGTCGCGATCGGCGGCTGCGACAAGAACATGCCGGGCTGCATGATCGGCCTGGCGCGTCTCGATCGCCCGGGTATCTTCGTCTACGGCGGGACCATCCAGCCCGGCGCCGGGCACACCGATATCGTCTCGGTGTTCGAGGCGATGGGCGCCTACTCCCAGGGCAACAAGTCGTTGATCGAGGTCAAGCAGATCGAGGAGACGGCGATCCCCGGCCCGGGCTCCTGCGGCGGCATGTACACCGCCAACACCATGGCCTCGGCGATCGAGGCGCTGGGCATGAGCCTGCCCAACTCCTCGGCCCAGGAGGCGGTATCGCAGACCAAGCGCGACGATAGCCACGCCGCCGGTGAGGCGGTGCTCAATCTGCTGGCGCTGGACCTGAAGCCGTCGGACATCATGACCCGCCAGGCGTTCGAGAACGCCATCACCGTGGTCATCGCCCTCGGCGGCTCCACCAACGCGGTGCTGCACCTGCTGGCGATCGCCAACACCATCGGGGTCGAACTCACGCTGGATGACTTCACTGCGATCGGCAAGCGCGTGCCGGTGCTGGCCGACCTGCGCCCCAGCGGCCACTACATGATGAGCGAGCTGGTGGCGATCGGCGGCATCCAGCCGCTGATAAGACTCTGCTCGATGCCGGCCTGCTGCACGGCGACTGCGTCACGGTCACCGGCAAGACGCTGGCGGAGAACCTCGCCGAGGTCGCGCCCTATCCGCTCGACCAGCAGATCATCAAGCCGTTGGACGCGCCGGTGAAGGCGACCAGCCACCTGCGCATTCTCTACGGCAACCTCGCCCCGGAAGGTGCGGTGGCCAAGATCAGTGGCAAGGAGGGCACCCGCTTCACCGGCCGCGCACGGGTTTTCAATTCCGAGGAGGAGGCCCAGGCCCGGATCAACGATTTGACGGTGGTCGCCGGCGATGTCGTCGTCATCCGCTACGAAGGGCCCAAGGGCGGGCCGGGCATGCGCGAGATGCTCACGCCCACCTCGGCGATCATGGGCCGCGGCCTGGGCGACCAGGTGGCGTTGATCACCGACGGCCGCTTCTCCGGCGGCAGCCACGGCTTCGTGGTCGGCCACATCACGCCGGAAGCGTTCGTCGGCGGGCCGATCGGCCTGGTCGAGGATGGCGACGAGATCACCATCGACGCCGAGAACGACGTGATGACCGTGCATATCGATGATGCCGAGATGGAGCGTCGGCGCGAGGCGTGGCGGCGGCCGACGCCGCGCTACGCCCGCGGCGCCCTGGCCAAGTACGCCAAGACCGTCAGCTCGGCCTCGCGCGGCGCGGTGACCGATCTGCCCGAAGTCCTGGATGACTGAGCTCTAGATGACTGAGCCCTGGACGGCTGAGCGCTCGGCGACAGTCATTCTGGACCACTGAGGCGGCCAGCAGCGCCCCTCAGTGGTTCGCGCCTCCGGTATGAGCCCGGCTCATAACGGAGGCGCGGAATTTTCACGTGTGTACGCCAGTTTCCGCGGCGCGGCTTGGGTATCCTTGGCGGCTGATTCATCACCATGACAGCGTTGAGGGACCCCATGCAGACCAGCCGAGACCGCATCATCACCACCCACAGGCAGCCTGCCGCGCACCCCGGCGCTGTCGCGCATGCTGGTGCTGCGTGAGCAGGGCAAGCCGGTAGATAGCGCAGCGTTCGAGGCCGAGGTCGCACGCTGTCTCGACGGGGTGATCGGCGCCCAGCTCGAGGCGGGGCTCGACAGCATCAACAACGGCGAGGCGCCGCGGGTGGGGTTCTCGACCTATGTCACTGAGCGCATGAGCGGCTTCGGCGGCGAGGGGCGGCGCAAGCCGACGCTGGATATCCAGAAGTTCCCCGGCTATGCCGAGCACATGGCGCGCCAGATCGGCGTCTCCGAGGATCTGGCCAAGGTGTGGAACACGCCGCTGGCGCAGCGGGCGGTGCGTTACGACCCGACGCTGGCTGGGGTCAAGGCGGAGCTGGCCTCGTTCGCGGCCGCGCTGGCGGGGCGCCCGGCACCGCGCGAGACCTTCATGACTGCGGCGTCTCCTGGCGTGGTCACCACCACCATGCTGCGCGCTCAGGACAATCCTGATTACCCGACCGACCGCGACTACGTGCTCGCCGTTGCCCGCGAGCTGAAGCAGGAGTACGAGGCGATCGTGGCCGCTGGCCACGTGCTGCAGCTGGATGCCCCGGACCTGGCCATGGAGCGCGTGATCCTGTTCGGCGATGCCGATCTGGGCACCTTCCTCGAGCGCGTCGAGCTGCACGTCGAGGCGATCAATCTGGCGCTGGAGAACATCCCGGCGGACCAGGTGCGCCTGCACGTCTGCTGGGGCAACTGGCAGGGGCCGCACCAGGACGACGTGCCGGTGGCCGAGCTGCTGCCGATCCTCTACCGGGCCAAGGTGGGGGCACTCAGCATCCCGCTGGGCAATCCGCGCCACGAGCACGAGACGGTCTCGTTCAAGACTCACCCGCTACCCGATCACATGCTGCTGATGCCGGGGGTGATCGATGTCACCACCAACTATCTCGAGCATCCCGAAGTGGTGGCCAATCGCATCTGCGCCTCGGTGGATGCCATTGGCGATCGCGAGCGAGTGGTGGCGGGCACCGACTGCGGCTTCGGCACCTTCGCCAGCTACGAGTTCGTGGCCCAGGACGTGGCCTGGGCCAAGCTCAAAGCGTTGAGCGAGGGCGCGGCGATCGCCACCCGGCGGCTGTGGGGCTGAAGCCGAGGTCAGCGCGCGGCATCCCGGGCTCTTCTATACTGCAAGCGTCCATGGCTCGACCGAGCCTGATGTGATGACAAGGAGAGGTAGCATGACCGGGAGAGGGGCGATGAGCGCAAGCAGTGCGGTGAACGTAAGCAGTGCGATGAACGTGATGAGAGCGATGGTCATGGGCGTCGGGGTGTCGCTGTGTCTGGCAAGCGCCGGGGCGATGGCCCAGGCGCAGGGAGCCAGCCAGCCGCACCATCCCAAGGAGACCCGGGTGCTGGAAGAGGGCGCGCCTGAGATTGCCAAGCAGTGCCTGGCACTGGCGCTCGACAGCGGCGAGAACCGCGAGATCGAGGGCAAGGCGATCTACGACACCAACGCCTGGGACTATGCCGCCGATGAGCTCGACAGTGGCGATACCTTCGAGCTGCTGGTCGATCTGCTGGGGCCGGGCAATACCAAGTACAACCTTACCTGTCAGGTGGATGCCGACGGTAAGGTGACGTTCGACAGCGTCGAGACCTCATCCACCGTCAAGTCCAATCCCGGCGGTGCATGAGACGCTGACTGCCCCGAGGCGCACGCTGCGTATCGACAGCGCGGCGCCGCTCGGGGTGATCGCCGACACCCATGGCCTGCTGCGCGACGAGGCACTGGCGCTGCTCGCCGACTGCCCGCAACTGATTCACCTCGGCGACGTCGGCGACCCCGAGATTCTGACGCGACTGGCTGCCCGCGGCCCGCTCTATGCGGTGCGCGGCAATATCGACCGGGAGGGCCCCTGCCGGCGCTGCCCACGCACCTTCAACTGGTCGTCAACGGCCAGCCGCTGCAACTGGTGCACGATATCGCCGACTGCGATGAGCGGCTGGCCTGCACGGCGATTCTGCACGCTCACTCGCACAAGCCGCGTCAGACCTGGCGTGATATCGACGGCCGGCGTCAGCTGCTGTTCAACCCGGGTGCGGCGGGGCGGCGGCGTTTCCGCCTGCCGCTGACCCTGGGCAAGCTGTGGGTCACCCCCGCCGGGCTGCGCTCGGCGATCCTCCATCTGCCACTGTAGAGCGAGCGGGGCCAAGTCACTGCCTACCGGGCAGCAGCCGCACCAGAGCGCCGTCGCGGGCATCGGTCAACGCCCATAGCGCACCGTCCGGCCCTTCATCCACGTCGCGTACCCGCCCCAGTTCGGACGCCAGACGCGCTTCGCCGCTCACCCGTTCGCCATCCAGCGTCAGCCGCACCAGGCCGCCGGGGGAGAGCGAAGCGATGATCAGGTCGCCGTGCCAGTCGGGGAAACGGGTGCCCTGATAGAAGGTCATGTCGCCCGGTGCGATCACCGGGTCCCAGTAGTAGATCGGTTGCTCCATTCCCTCCCTGGCGGTTACGCCTTCGCCGATCGGCGTGCCGCTGTAATCCTCACCGTAGGTGATCACTGGCCAGCCGTAGTTGCGCCCGGCCAGTGGCACGTTGAGTTCGTCACCGCCGCGGGGGGCCATGTTCGATGGTCCACAGCTTGCCGCTGTCGGGATGCAGCGCCGCGCCCTGAATGTTGCGATGGCCGTAGGACCACACCGCCGGTGCCCCCGCCTGACCCGCGGCGAACGGGTTGTCTGCGGGGATACTGCCGTCGGGCTGAATACGCACCACCTTGCCCAGATGGGTGTGCGGGTCCTGCGCCAGCTGGCGTGGCTCGGGCAGCGAGCGTTCGCCGAGGGTGACGTAGAGATGGCCCTGGGTGTCCCAGACCAGCCGCGAGCCGAAGTGCTTGGTCGACGCCCAGGCCGGCGTCTGGCGGAAGATCACCGTCAGCTCGTCGAGCTGCTGGCTACCGGGGGCGAGGATGGCACGGGCGACGGCAGTGGCGTTCTTGCCCCCTTCACGCGGCTCGGCGTAGCTCAGGTAGAGCCGGTGATTGTGCGCGAAATCCGGGTCGAGGGTGATATCGAGCAGACCGCCCTGGCCGCGGGCGTCGATCTCCGGCAGCCCGCCGATCGGTGCCGAGAGGCTGCCACTACGCAGATCGACCCGACGCAGTCGCCCCGGGCGCTCGGTGATCAGGGCGGTGTCGTTGTCGACAAAGGCCAGGCCCCAAGGGTACTCGAGCCCCTCGGCCACACGCTCGATGCGCAGCGGCGCGCTCGCCGGCAGTGCCGGGGCCCGGGTCTGCGCGGCGAAGGCGGGGCGCTGCTCAGGGGCGTTGGGTGGTCCGGTGGGCACCGGCGCCTGGGCCAGGGCGTCTCCGCCCAGGGCGAGCAGGGCGACGCCGGCGATGCGGGAGGCCAGGCGAGGCGCTGCGGTTCTTGCCAAGTGCGGGGCCCAGCGTGGGGCCAGCCTAGTGGCCATATTCGGGGCCAGTTTAGCGGCCATGTTCGGGGCCAGTTTAGCGGCCATGTTCGGGGCCAGTTTAGCGGCCATGTTCGGGGCCAGTTTAGTGGCCATGTGCGAGGTCATTTGAAGAGTCGCGGATGGCGGCATGAAGGCTCTCCTGAAGCGAACACGGTGGCCGGCTGGCGAGCGCCGGGAGGTATCGATGCGAGGCGAATCCTTCAGAGTATGGACCAAGGAAGGCGGGCCGGGCGCCGAGATCTTTCTGAGTCGAAAGGCGTTCCGCCCAGGCTCGAAAGATTGTCGACAAAAACTGACGCTATTAGCGATGCCTGATAAAGTTAGCCTTTTCACGGAATTCGGCCTCTCCCCACGTGCCTCGATCCTCTCTTTCTCTACCCAATACCTGGCGCTGGCTGCTGCTGGCGCTGGCCTGTGTCTTATCCAGCTGGCTGCTCGCACTGGTGCATATGCCGGCTGGCGGGTTCATCGGCCCGATGGCGGTCGCCATCGTCTACGGGGTCACGGTGGGCGGGCTCGCGCGCCGCGCAGCGCCTTCAAGCTGAGCCAGGGCGTGGTCGGCGTACTGATCGCCCAGACCCTGACGCTGGCGGTGCTGCATCAGATTCTGGACGCCTGGCCGGTGATGCTGCTGGCCACCGCGATCACCCTGCTGTTGAGTCTGGCGGTGGGTATCGCGCTGGTGCGTCATGGCGGCCTGCCGGGCACGACCGCGGCCTGGGGCACCACCCCCGGGGCAGCCGCAGCGATGGTGGCGATGGCCGAGGAGAGCGATGCCGACCCGCGAATCGTGGCCGCGATGCAGTATGTGCGGGTAGTCTGCGTGGTACTGCTCGGGGCGCTGGTCAGCCACTACCTGGGCGTCACTGACACCAGTAGCAGCCACGCTGCGCCGCTGCCGACCTCGGCCGGCGCCTGGCTCGATTTGCTGGCAACCCTGGCGGTGGTCGTTGCCGGCGTGTGGCTGTGCCATCGCCGCCTGCCGGCCGGGGCGCTGCTGGGCCCCGTAGCGCTGGGCACACTGCTGCATCTTGGCGGGGTGGTGACATTGACCCTGCCGCAGCCACTGCTGGAGCTGGCCTACGGCGTGATCGGGGCCTACGTGGGGCTGCGTTTCGACCGTGCCACGCTGCACACCATTGCCCGCGCGCTGAGCAAGATGATTCTGGCCTCGCTGGTACTGATCGCGCTGTGCGCGCTGTCGGCGTGGCTGGTGACGCTGTTGATGCATACCGCTTTCATCAGCGCCTATCTGGCGACCAGCCCAGGCGGGCTCGACTCGATGACGATCATCGCCATCGACACCCACGCCGATGTCGGCCTGGTGGTGGCGCTGCAGACACTGCGTCTGTTCACGGTGGTCATGGTGGGGCCGGGGATGGCGCGGCTGGTGGCGCGTTTTGCGCGTCCGAGCTGAAACGAAAGCCTGAGGTTCTAGCTACTGGGTACGCCAGTTCCAGCGTCGGCTCGGTGTGTCGGGCGGGGTATGGCTGCGCACGCGGCTGACCCAGGCCTGGCGGCTGCCGTGGCGGATCAGATAGACCGTCTCGCCCTCACGCAGCGGCGGATTGGCAGGATCGATCAGGATGGCTTCGAACCAGCGCGAGAGATAGAACACCTGCAGCGTGCCGCGTACCGGATGCGCGGTAACCTGCACCGCCGCCTCGGCACCGCTGCCGGGGGAGGGCAACGAGCTCGCCAGCCAGGCGGGCATCAGTCCGGGGCGCAGCATCATGCTGGCGGCCAGCAGCAGAACCAGGCTCAGGCTCAGAGCGACAGTCGGGGTGAGCAGCGGGGATTTGATCGCCACTGCCAGCATGAGCGCGGCGGGCACGGCGGCGGGCGGCAAGGCGTTACCGCGGCAGAGCAGCAGCAGGGCATAGAGGCCCACACACAGTGCGGCCGCTTCCTGCAAATGATCGAACCATGGCGCCATACGTCACCCTGCTGCGTGAGTCACGCTCGCCTCTCGCGTGGGCAAGTCGTCGTTCTTCGATCTAGCCCCTGGCGACGTTGCGGCAGTGGCCGCTGGCCGGCTCACAGGGGGCTCGTATCCTCTCGTCAGAGGATAAAGATCGCCATTGGCGGGCTCCATACGAGAACGGTAAACAATTGAAGCTCAACGTAGCGGTCGAGAGGGATTATCGCCGCCGTTGTGGGACAATGGCGGCACGTCAGGCTCAGCCCGCCGCCCCGGCCCGCTGCGCCTCGGTGGGCTTTGTGCCCTGAGCGGCGACGCGTGATCGGTGCCGCCGATCGAGGTTGTCAGCAGACGTAAGCGGGGCGTCGCTGGAAGGTCTAGGTCACCGTCAGGTTCAGCAGATTACCGAGTCCAGATCAACAAGTCAGAGTACGAGAAGAGGAGAGTTCCATGCGCATTGGCATCCTGCAGTGCGACGATGTCGCCGAGCCGCTACGCGAGACGCATCGCAACTATCCCGAGCAGTTCGCCCGCCTGCTCGAGTCGCAGGAACCCAAGCTCGAGTGGCGTACCTGGCGCTGTCTCGATGGCGAGATCCCCACCCAGGCGGATATCGACGAGATCGATGCCTGGTTGATCACGGGGTCCAAGTACGGCGTTAACGACGGCGACGCCTGGATCGAACGGCTGTGCGAATTCGTGCGTCTGCTGTGGGCACAGCGTCGGCCGCTGATCGGCGTCTGCTTCGGCCATCAGTTGATCGCCAAGGCGCTTGGTGGCGAGGTCGAGCGTAGCCCGCGGGGTTGGGGCGTAGGAGTGTCGTACAACCGCATCGCCGCTCAGGCGCCGTGGATGACGCCGCCGCGGGAGGCGCTCAATCTGCTGGTCAGCCACCAGGATCAGGTCGCGCGACTGCCGGCCGAGACCCGGGTGCTGGCGGCAAGTGACTTCTGCCCGTTCTATCTGATCCAGATCGGTGAGTGCTTCCTCGGCATTCAGGGCCATCCTGAATTCACCAAAGCGTACTCGGCGGATCTGATGGCGCTGCGCGGCGATCGCATGCCGGCGGAAAGAGTACGTGAAGGGCAGGCATCGCTGGCCGACGAGGTCGACAGCGAGACCATGGCGCGCTGGATGCTGGCGTTCTGGCGCCAGGCTGGAGCTCAGGCTTGAGCGAGGGCGCGTCGGCACGTATCGGCTGACCTCCCGCCCAACGAAAAGCCCGATCCTGGATCGGGGCTTTTCTCTTGCCGGGCCGCTTCAGCCAGCGGCCGATGCGGCGTCGGTAGCGGCGATCACTCGCCGGTCTTGAAGTACTTGTCGTAGATCTTGTCGTAGGTGCCATCCTGCTTCAGCGTGGCCAAGGCCTCGTTGAAGCGCTCGGCGAGTTTTTGTCGCGCGGACGGAAGGCGATACCGAAGCCCTCACCGAAATACTTCTCCGGCTCGGTGATCATGCCGCCGATGGTCTTGTAGCTGCCTTCCTTGCTGTCGAGCAGGGTCGACTTGCCCACCGGGAAGTCGAGGAAGGCGATATCGACGCGACCCGCGTCCATGTCCAGCACCAGGTCGTCAGCGGTGGTGTAACGGCTGATCTTGGCCTTGTCGCCGTACATGTCGGTGACGTAGTTGTCCTGCAGGGTGCCGCGCTGGACGCCGATGGTCTTGCCCTCGAGCGACTTGGGATAGATCGTCTCGATGCTGCTGCCGGCCGGCACGAACCAGGCGGAGGGCGGCTTGATGTACGGGTCGGAGAAGAGCACGGTGTTGCGGCGCTCGTCGTTGATCGTCATCGACGACATGATGGCGTCGTACTTGCGCGCCAGCAGGCCCGGAATGATGCCGTCCCATGCCTGTACCACCCACTCGCAGTCGGCCTTGATCTGCTTGCACATGGCGTTGCCGAGATCGATGTCGAAGCCGGTCAGCTCGCCGTCGGCGGTGCGGTACTCCATCGGCTCGTAGGGCACATCGACGCCGATGCGCAGATGCTCCTTGTCCTGGGCGTTGGCCGCGCCGGCGATCAGCGCGGCGCCGAGCAGCGTGGTGGTCAGCAGTTTTCTCATGAATCGCGTCTCTCTTGTGGTACGGGCGTTGTTGTTCAGTGGTCGCCTGGTCAGCGAGGGCGTCCCGGCGTCGGCGGCCTCGTGAGCGATGCCGCACCGGTAATACGGGCCTGACGCTGGCAGCATAACCAATGCGCCGACGCTTGAATATCAGCGCCCGGCGATCCGACCAGCGCCAGTGGCCTCACGGCGCCAGCAGATAGCCGCTGCGATGGCTCTGGTGGCCGGCGATATCGGCCACGATCATCCCGGCCGTGGCCATGCGGCGCTGGGTTCGAGCATAGAACATGCCGCGCTGGGGTGCGCGGATCGCTTCGATGCGGTCGCTGATCGGGTCGATGATCTCGGCGATCAGTTGCCCCCCTCCACCTCGACACCGGGGGCCAGATGGAACACCACCAGGCCGCCGATCGGTGCATGCAGGAAGTCCATCGCCGCAAGCTCAGTGGCCGGGTAGGCCAGACCCGGCAGTGGCGGCGCCTCGCCCACGACCAGACCCAGGTGGGTCAGCCAGTCGATGATCGCCTGGCTGTCGTGGGCTGCCAGCTCGTGAGAAACGTCCTGCTGCCCGCGCAGCTCGACGGTGATCGACTGGGTGCCGTAATCGATCGGGAAGCGCTCGCCGAAGCGCTGGCGCAGTGCTTCCCACACCAGGGTGAAACACTCGTCGAACGACTGCCCGCCGGAGTCGGTGGCGAGCATGCTCGCCTTGGCGCCGAAGTAGCGCGCGAAGGGCTCGAACACCGGCCATGCCGCCGGCGTGGTGTAGAGGTGCTCGACCGCGTTGAAGTCGCAGTGCAGATCGAGCACGAAGTCCGCCTCGCAGGCCAGGCGCTGCAGCATCAGACGCAGCGAGTCGAGGCTGGTCGTCGCCGTCTGGGAGGCCAGGGCGGCGCTGAAGCGTGCCCGGATCAGACGTCGGTTGGCGGCGATATCGTCACTGAGTTCGGCTTCCAGGCCGTCGGCTACCTGGTCGACCACGTCGACGTAGTGACGATTGAAGTTCTTGAGCGTCTCGAAGTCGTAGCGGCCCAGCGCGGTATCCATCAGTTGCTGGTCGAGACCGATCGGGTTGGCCACCGGCACGACGCTCACCCGGCAGGCGAGACGGCCGTCGCGTTCGAGTTTGGCCAGGCGCTGCTTGAGCGTCCAGGCGACCATCATGCCCGGCAGCTCGTCGGCATGCAGCGAGCCCTGCACGTAGACGTGGCGCTCGGCGTCGGCGGGGCCGAAATGGAAGCTGTCGAGCGCGCGCTCGGTGCCCGGAACCGGGCCGATCAGGGGGTGTCTGCGGTGTTCCACGGGGAGTCCTCGGCGCGGAGTGGCGGCAGGCGGCGCACCGCCGGGGAGGGCGGTGCGCCGGTGCATCGGGGGTCGTTTACTGGGCGCAGTCCTGCTGGCTGGGGCGCACGGACAGGTCGTAATCGAAGTACTGGTGCATCAGCTTGTCGAAGGTGCCGTCGGCGTAGACTGCGCAGATTGCCTGGTCGAACTTCGCCGCCAGCGCCTTGTCGCGCTTGCGGAAGGCCATCGCGGCGCCTTTGCCGAAGATCGAGGTCGGCGTCTTGATGCTCGGCCCGATCTGTTTATAGGGGCTGTTGTCGCCACGGAAGTCGATGGCGTCGACGGCAATCGGGAAGTCTTCGAAGGTCAGGTCGAGACGCCCGGCCTTGAGGTCATTGACCACGTCCTGGGACGAGCCGTAGCGCTGGATGTCGAGCACATCGCCATACTCCTGGGTAACGTAGACATCGCGGATGGTGCCGCGCTGCACGCCCACGGAAAGACCCTTGAGGGAGGCCTTGTCGGCGATGTCGATATCGCGGTCACGCGCGGTGATCCACACGCTCGGGGTGTTGTAGTAGGGCAGCGAGAACAGCACCTGGCGCTCGCGCTCCGGGGTGATCGCCATCGACGACAGGATGGCGTCGTACTTGCGTGCCAGCAGGCCGGGGATGATGCCGTCCCAGGGCTGTTCGACCCAGGTGCAGTCGAGCTTGGCGCGCTTGCACAGCTCGTTGCCGAGATCGATCTCGAAGCCTTCGAGCTGGCCGTCGGCGCTGCGCATCACGAACGGCTCGTAGGGCACGTCGATGCCGAGACGCACGGTCTGGTTGTCGTCGGCCAGCGCCGGGGTCGCGGCCAGCGGTGCGGCGAGCAGGGTGGCGGTGATCAGGGTCTTGGTGATCCAGTTTGTCATGGCGTCGGTTCTCGTTGTGATCGCAGGTGGCGTTATTGTGGTCTTGAGGTTCTTGGTGATGGCCGTCGTGGCTGCCACCGCGCTCAGGCGCCGCGCGGTCGCAGGTGGGCCAGCAGGCGTTTTTCCATCTGGCGGAAGACGAACATGATGCTGAAGGTCAGGCAGAGATAGATCAGGGCGACGAAGATGAAGGCCGGAAGGGCGCATAGAAACGTGCGTAGACGTAATAGGCCGCCCCGGTCAGATCCATGATCGTCACCACGCTGGCCACGGCGCTGGCGTGGAGCATGAAGATCACCTCGTTGCCGTAGGCGGGCAGTGCGCGGCGAAAGGCGCTGGGCAGGATGATACGGCGCATCATCAGTCCCTTGGACATGCCATAGGCACGTGCCGCCTCGATCTCGCCCTTGGCGGTGTTCTTGATCGCGCCGCGGAAGATCTCGGTGGTGTAGGCCGCGGTATTCAGCGTGAACGCGATCAGCGCCGGGTAGAAAGCGTCCTTGAACACCTCCCAGAAGATGGTGTCCTGGATGCCATTGAAGAACACCACGCCATAGTAGACCAGATAGAGCTGGATCAGCAGCGGCGTGCCGCGGAAGACGTAGGTGTAGGCGTAGATCGGCCACTTGATCCACCACCGCTTGGAGCCGCGGCCGATCGCCAGCGGTACCGCGAGCACGATGCCCAGCAGTAGACACAGAAACACCAGTTGCACCGTGGTGACCAGGCCGTTCCAGTAGAAGCCCAGGGTGTTGGCGGTGAAGATCGCGTTGCCCGCGAGCAATTGGGTGAACCAGGCGCTCAGTTGGTCCATTCGCTGGCCTCCCCGAAACCGGTGCTGTAGCGCTTGCTGAGCTTGGCGAAGCCCCACTCCGAGAGCGAGGCGATGAGCAGATAGACCCCCGCCACCGGCAGCATGAACAAGAACGGCTCATGAGTCGCCTTGGTGGCCTCGGCGGCGACCCGCACCATGTCGGTCAGGCCGATGATCGAGACCAGCGCGGTGGTCTTCAGCAGCACCATCCAGTTGTTGCCGATCCCCGGCAGCGCATGGCGCATCATCAGCGGGAAGCGCACGCGGCGAAACGCCAGCCACGGGCCCATGCCGTAGGCGCGGGCGGCTTCCATCTGGCCTTCTTCGACCGACTGGAAGGCGCCCCGGAAGGTCTCGCCCATGTAGGCTCCGAAGATCAGGCCGATGGTGATGACACCGGCGACGAAGGCATCGACGTTGATGAAGATATCGACATCGAAGGCGTCGTAGAGCTGATCGGTGAGCATGTTGATGCCGATCTGGCCGCCGTAGAACAGCAACATCATCAGCACCAGGTCCGGCACACCGCGGATCAGCGTGGTGTAGAGGGTGCCGATGGCGTGGATCGCGCGGTTGCGCGAGAGCTTGGCGCTGGCCGTGAGCAGGCCCAGGATCACCGCCAGCACCAGCGACAACAGCGCCAGTTCGAGCGTGACCATGGCGCCTTCCAGCAGCCGCGGGCCGTAGCCTTGCAGGTCGATCATGATGGCCGCCTCAGTGCTTGGGCGCCAGGAACTGGCGCAGGCGCTCGGAGCGCGGGTTGTCGAGAACCTCGGCCGGCGCGCCGGACTCTTCGATCACGCCCTGGTGCAGGTAGATCACCTGGCTCGAGACATCGCGGGCGAAGGCGATCTCATGGGTCACCAGGATCATGGTGCGGCCCTCGTCGGCGAGCCCGCGCATGACCTTGAGCACGTCGCCCACCAGCTCGGGGTCGAGCGCCGAGGTGGGCTCGTCGAACAGCATCACTTCGGGGTCCATCGCCAGCGCCCGGGCGATCGCGCCGCGCTGCTGCTGGACCGCCCGACATCTGGGTCGGATAGTAGTCGGCGCGCTCCAGCAGGCCGACCCGGTCGAGCAGCGCCCGGGCTTCGTCGATGGCCTGCTTGCGCGGCTTCTTGAGCACATGCACCGGCGCCTCGATGACGTTCTCGAGCAGCGTCATGTGCGACCACAGATTGAAGTTCTGGAACACCATCGAGAGCTTGGCGCGCAGACGTTCGACCTGCTTCCAGTCGGCGGGCTCACGGCCGTGCTTGGTGGGCCGGAAGTGGATCGGCTCGTTGTGCACGATCAGCTCGCCCTCGTCGGGCTGTTCGAGCAGGTTCATGCAGCGCAGGAAGGTGCTCTTGCCCGAGCCGGAGGCACCGATCAGGGTGATGACATCACCCTTGTGAGCCTCGAGAGAGAGGCCCTTGAGCACCTCGTGGGAGCCGAAACGCTTCTTGATGTCGCGCGCCTCGAGCGGGATGGGGGTCGTGGCCATGTGGTCGTCCACCGAATGGGTTGGCTGGCGGGGCCGGCGGCGCGCTCGGGTGTCCGGCTCGCGAAAGTCGGAGTGAGCGGGGCGGCTCCCTGCCGGGCTGAGAAACGAAATCCCGGAATGGGCGCTAAGAAAAATGCGGCGATTCTATCAGCTTCGGCGCCGGGTGCCAGAGACCTCTGTAGAGGCAGGCGGCGCTGGCCGGCCCGAGACGGTGGAAAGGCGGTAGGTATGTGACATTCAAAAGTGCTCCTGCGGCTATGTTGTCATTGTTGGATATCCGCGTGGGATATCGTCGCTGTCGATCGTTCGGCCTCAACCGTCGCCGGGGGCGGCGCAGGGCCGCACCAGCAGCGCGGCGCGGGCGTTGAGTTCGACTCGGGCGTTGGGAAAGACCACTGCCAGCGGCTCGGGGCCGACCACGAAGCCGCCACCGGTGTCATCCTCGCAGAGCTGCGTGCCCGGGGCGAATTCGGTGAAGTTGGCGACATCCTCGGCAAAGGTGAGGCCGAAACGAGGGGTGGTCGCGCATCAGCTCCACCGCGACCTGGAAGAAACGCAGCGCCTCGACATCACCCGCTTCGGGCGCCTGCCCTGCGGCCAGGCATGCCAGCCAGTGGCGCCATGCCGTCGAGCGCGTCGAGATCGTTGGCACCGAACGGGCGCACCTTGCCCAGCTCCAGGGTATAGGCTTCGGCGGCATGATAGTGGCGCGAATAGTGCGAAAAGGTCCAGCTGTGCTGATGCTGCAGCAGCACTGCCTGCATTCCGGCGCCGGCCAGCGCCGGCCAGTGTGAGGTCGGTTGCTGCTCAGTGAAGGGCACCACGGCAAAACGCGGATAGCGGCTGTCGCGAATGGCGGTGTGCATATCGAGATGCAGCGGGCGCGCCGGATGACGGGCATAGAAGTCGTCGACCCGTTGCATGAGCTGGCGCGCGCGCTCGGGCTCGTCGCCCTCGGCTGCCAGATCGTGCCGGAACAGCCGGTTGAGATTGGTCTCGACGAAGCGCGTGCCGGCGCGGATCGCCGGCAGGTTGCCCAGAATCACCAGCAGCGGGGCGCCGAGCGTGATCTTCCCGGCCTCGAGCGCGGCGAGCAGCTCGCCCACCAGCTCGATCGGCGCGGTCTCGTTGCCATGGATACCCGCCGCGATCACCACGCTGCGCGCCTGCGGCGCGGGGCGGGTCGGGGTCAGCTCGAGCACCCCGGGGGCGAGCGTGCGATAGCGCCCGCCGGCGAGCTCGCCCTGGTGGGCATGGGCGCTCCCGTCCAGGGTCAGCGCCAGCCAGTCATCGAGCAGGGACATGAGCGTCACGCGCGCGCGGAAAACGGATACCGGGTTCGATCACTCGGGGCCTCGGTGTTACAGGGTGTGCACTCAGATTACCCGCTTGCCCGGCCGCGACAAGCGCGGCCGTCGACAGACTGAAAAAGCGCGGCCGCATCTTGAAAGCGCCGCGACCTCCAGGCTGCCCGATACTGACTCGCACCACGCCCCAGTTCAAACGCCGCGAGCGTTGGTATAAAGGGTATAGATCGAGCGGCTGGCGGTCATCAGCAGGCGGTTGCGCTGGGCGCCGACGAAGCACAGATTGGCGCATACCTCCGGCAGGCGGATACGACCGATACGTTCACCGTCGGGGGCGAAGACCGAAACGCCGTCGCGCCCCTCGCCGCCGGAGACGCTCGCCCACAGATTGCCATCCACATCCAGGGCGATGCCGTCGTAGGTCTCGTCGTGGCTGGAGACGAGCATCTCGCGCGCGCCCAGCGCGCGGCCCTGCTCGGAAAGGGCGAAACGCGACACCGAGGCGGGCAGCTCGGGGAAGTGCGAAGGGGCGGTGTCGCTGGCATAGAGGTAGCGGCCATCGGCGGAGAGCGCCAGGCCGTTTGGCTTGGCCAGTTCGTCGCTGAGCCGCTGCGGCGCATCGAGCGTGTCGTCGACGTAGTAGATCGCCGGCGCTAGCTGCAGCGCGCGCTTGCTGCCCTCGTAATCGACATGGGCGCCGTAGCCGGGGTCGGTGAAGATCACACCGTCGTTGGGCAGGATCACCAGATCGTTGGGCGCATTGAGCGGTTTGCCCTGGAACTCGCTGGCGAGCACGCGGACGCTGCCGTCCCACTCGTAGCGCACCACCCGCGCCGGCGAGTGTTCGCAGACGACCAGACGTCCATGATGGTCGAAGGCATTGCCGTTGGCATGGCCGACCCCTTCGCGCAGCACGCTGACGCTACCGCTGGCTTCGTCCCAGCGCATCTGCCGGGCGCGCGGGATATCGCTGAACACCGCGTAGCGCCCGACCGCGTTCCACGCCGGCCCTTCCAGCCACAGGCCACCGGACCAGTGCCGTTCGAGCGGGGTGTTGAACAGATAGTAAGGCTCGAAGCGCGCGTCCAGCACCTCCCAGGCCGGATCGGGATAGCGGCTCGGGGTCGGGCCTGCGTCCTGCGCCCAGGCCGTGGGCGAGAGCGCGGCGGTGGCGGCGAGCGCCGCGCCGGTACCGAGGAAGTGGCGACGGTTCATGTCCATATGGCGAAGCTCCTTGACGGCAAGAGAACGGGCTCGGGGCGCACATTGATCGGGCGTCAGCCCCCGAGGGGTGTCGGGCTGTGGTGGACAGTGCGCCGGGTCCTGCTCGACGCTGATCAACTCGTCGACAGGGAAGTCCAGCGCCTGGGCGCGATCGAGATAGGCCGAGTAGGTGGCCGCGGGCATGGTCGGCTGGCGCGAGAGTATCCACAGGTAGTCGCGGTCGGGGCCCGCCACCAGCGCATGCTGATAGCCCGGGTCGAGCGCCAGCACGCTGTAACCGGCATAGAAGGGGCCGAAGAAACTGACCTTGAGATGCCCGACATCGGGCTCGCCGGCGAAGCTGGCACGCCCTTCGGCGCTCTCCCAGCGCTGCTCCTTGGGGTCGTAGCCGCGGTTGATGACCCGAATATCGCCGTCGTCGCGCAGGCTGTAGTTGGCGGTGACGCACTCGAGACCCGACTCGAAGCCGTGATCGAGGCGAGCGATCTCGTACCACTGGCCGAGATAGTGGTCGATGCGAAATCGGTGACCGGCTGAGTACCTTCCGGCACGCCGGTACAGCCGGCCAGCAGCGTGAAGGGCGCGAGCCAGGTCAGGCGCGGATAACGGGCAGACTCGAAGGCAGCAGCACAGGATCCATCCTTGTTGGGCGGCAGCAGCGCCACGGCTCGGCGTGGCGGAGGTTCGCTAAATCCTAATAGATTGCCCAAATGAGACAAAGTTGCAATACCGGACGATCCTCTCGGCGCTGCCACGACTGCCGACGGAAGCCGCTAGCGGGGCGCAAAGAACGATCGTGATGCCGAACCGGTGATGGGTCATGCCGCGAGTCTTGCAGGACGATACCCATGAGAAGGGAAAGGAGATATGAGAGAAAATGAAAAAGGTGGAAGTAGTAGAAAAGGGGAGATAGTAGGAAAAGGGCAGAAAGCGGCGTCGCCGCGCCAGAAGCAAGGGCGGCGACGCCTGCCGGTACGCTGGGTCAACTGCGCGGCGCGCCTCCATCTCCTGCTGGTAGGTCTGGGCCAGCGAGGTCTTGTCGGCATCGCCGAGCACGCGGCCCGAGCTGGAAGACTTCCTGTTCCTCTTCTTCAGATGGTGTGTCACCAGATGCTGCAGCTTCTTGGCGCTCGCCAGCCAGCCCGGAGAATCGTATTCGGTGCTTTCCAGGGTTTCGATCAGCTCATCGATCTCATGATGCTCGGCGACGCTATGACGCGCCTTCTCCTGCGTCATGTCGTACTCCATCATCGGGATATACAGCGCGCGCTCCTCGGCGGCGGCGTGATTCTCAAGCTCGGCGCGCAGACGCTTGAACAGCTCGTCGCGGCCTTCGCTGTCGCCGTGGGTCTTCACCAGCAGGTCCAGCAGCTGGCGCGTTTGTCGTGACTTTCACGCAGGGCTTCGAAAATGGTCATGGTCTTCCTCATCCTTGGGGTCGTCCGGGGGCAGCATGATGGGCCGCGGTGCCAAAGCCGCCGCCACGCATCGCCGGGTCGGTCGCGACCCACAGCGCGATGCGCCGCATCATGCCTCTAGGTTAGGTCATGCTCGGCCCCCTCGCACGCTCGCCCGCCATTCCGCCGCCGCACGGCGGCATCACCGGCGGCACTATCGGTGACATGGCCGGTGATATGGCCGGACCCGGGGCGCCCGATACGAATAGACGAGCCCTCTCGACGCTATACGGCTGTGGCCCGCGCTACGCGACGCTTTGCCACGCCGGCCTTTTCTTGTCTCACCGCCTATCTCCAACGAGCCTTGGGATGCGTGGGCTGCCTTGGGCAGCAGTCTCATTTCTCTTGACGTTTTGGTGACTATCTTTGGCAGGTTCCTCGATGAGATAAAAATGATACAAGCTGTTATTTTAGGGGTGAGAAGTCCAAGTCACGCTGGAGGAGCGTCTCCACAAGGGGTGGCATGGTAGACCAGCATTGCGGCAGCGCGGCGGTCAATTTCGGAGTCGAACGTGTCCTTGGCGATGAGCAGACCAACAATAAGCTTCCAGGGGATCGGGTGGCGGGGTTGCATGACATGCGACAATCGCTGATCGCCTGTCTTTGCCTCGTCGCGGCGCTTCTCTTCACCGTCAAGAGTCGTGGCGACGATCCTATGGTGGTCCTGATCGCCAATCCGTCAGTCATTCAGACCTCTCTATCGCTGGAAACCGTCAGAGCGATCTTTGCCATGCGCCAACGCACCCTGGCCGATGGCCAGGCGGTGCACGTTTTCGTGTTACCGGACGGCGCCCCTTTGCATGAGGCTTTTGCCAAGAAGATTCTCGGTGTCTACCCCCATCAACTTCGCCTGGCCTGGGACAGGGCCGTTTTTTCCGGCACCGGACAGGCACCGAACGAAGTCGCTACGGCCTCGGCGATGCTCGAGGCCGTAGCCTCCACGCCCGGCGGTATCGGCTACGCCTACCGTTCAGAACTGACGAATCAAGTTCGGGTGCTCGACATTGAATAACGTATTGCGAAGCGCCGTGCCAAGCTGGCTGAGCGCGCTCGGTTTGACGTTGGCAACCCAGGTCCAGGCGATGGAGATGCCGGACACTTTTCAGGTTCATGGTTTCATGAGCCAGGCGCTGATCTTGACCGATCACAACGACTTCTTCGGCCCGAGCAGTCGTGACACCGGCAGCCTGGAGTACACCGAGCTGGGGCTCAATGCCTCTTTTCGGCCACGCAGCAATGTGCTGGTGGCGGGGCAGGTGCTGAGTAGGAAAGCTGGGGGCTATGGCGATGCCTGGCAGCCGACTCTCGACTATGGCGTCATCGACTATCAACTTCTCTCGGAAGAGGAACGCGTTCTTGGACTCCAGGTAGGCAGGTTCAAGAATCCGTTTGGCATCTATAACCAAACCCGTGACGTACCCTCGACTCGCGCCGGTATTCTGTTGCCGCAGTCCATCTATTTTGATAGGAGCCGTTCGCTCGGTCTGGCCTCCGACGGCATCACGGTGTACGACGAGGAAAGGTTCTCCAAGGGCACACTATATGTCCAGGGCGGGCTAGGTATTCCTCAGGTCAATGGCGATGCCGAAATTTCCCTATCTCCGACCAAGCCCTCCTTGGATGGGCAGCTCTCCACTATTTTACAGTTACTTTACGCCCACGATGGCGGCCGTATCAATCTTGGGGTCAGCGCTGCCAGAGTCAGATCAGCGTTCCAGTCCAGGCAGAATCCGAGTGCCAGAGGCGACTTTATCTTTCAGCCGGTCATATTGTCTGCGCAGTACAATGCAGAGAGATGGAGTTTGACGGCCGAGTATGAATATCAGCACAAGGAGCTGAGAAATTTTGACAACGATATTTATAACGCTGTTACCGACGGGGAAAGTTGGTATGTGCAGTATCAGTTCCGCCTGACGCCAGATTGGCAGTGGTTGCTTCGCTATGATCAGACGGTGAGCGATAGAAACGACCGGGAGGGTAAACGCTATGCGAGTGACGGTCGAGGGCCGAGCTACTCTCGATTCGCGCGAGACTTGACGACCGGCATTAGATGGTCACCCAGTTCTAGATGGATGGTGCAGGCAGAATGGCATCATGTCGATGGCACGGCATGGCTCCCAAGACAGGACAACGAGAGTGATGAGGAGACGGTCAGGCGCTGGAATATGCTTCTTTTCCAGACCTCGTATAGCTTCTGATGATGAGCAAGCAGGAGAAGCCGTACCGGTCAGCTGAAGTGGAAAGCCTTTGCGCTGACGAGCCTGGTGCTGGTGAGTTTGGCCTTGCTGATCAGTTGGATCAGCTACCGGAGCCTCATGGCACAGTTCGACGAAAACCAACTGGCCAATCAAGAGAGGCAGCGCCACCAGATCAGCGTGGCGCTGCGTAGCTCCGCGTCGGAGCTGAAACAGCTAGCCGCCATCGTTGCGGCCTCGGAAGCTATGAAAGTCTCACTGAGCCAAGAAGGAAACGTGCCGATTTCAGAGGCTCTTAGCTCCCAGTGGCCAACGTTGCAGCTCGATGCTGGTGTCGATGAGCTGATGATATACGACGTGCAAGGCGAGCATCTGGCGACCTACGGTGGACTCTATAGCGAAGCCCCTGAAGTACCGCCCGAAAAAAGCTGGCTGATGAACATCATTGCCAGCGAGAGCCCTGACGATAGATTGATATGTAAGATGACGTGCCGCCAATACGTCGCCGTGCCCATCTTGGTCGAGGGAGACAACGCCGGCGTTTTGCTGCTGTCCAGATCACTGGTCGATGTGATGGGAGAGTTCCAGAGAAGCTCTGGTGATGACCTGGCGCTGCTGTCCGAGGGAAAGGTCAATTTGGAGAAGACGGGGCTGCGCGCTGATCATCGGCTGCTGCCCTGGAACTCCTTGGTACTGGCGATGACCCACTACGACGAGACCCTGCCTCTCTTGCGCGAGGCGTCGCGCCACTTGTCGTTACCAGCACTCGTGAAACGCCATCGCAGTATCGAGTTTCGAAGGCAGCAGTACATGATTGGCGCCGTCGCGTTGAACCAGGCCGGTTCATCAGGTGGCGGGGGTGGTTATTTCATTTCTTTCGATAATGTGACGCAACAGTTGGCTGAAATAAAAGCCTCGACGCGATCTGTTGCGCTGGCCAGCGTGACGGGATGGCTCTGGGCCGAAGCTTTTCTTTTGCTCATTCTGTGGCGCCCTACACGAAGAATTCGCACGCTCAGCCTGTACCTTCCCGGCCTCGCCAAAGGGGAGTTCGAGGACGTTAGAGGACGAATCTCTCGCCACTATTCCGGCAAGGCCCGCGATGAGATCGACGTGCTTTCCGATACGGCCGTCGAGCTTTCCTTCCAGTTGGAAGCCCTGGAAATGGAGGTAAAGTCTCGAGGCATCGAGCTGGAAAACCAGGTGGATGCGTTGGAGAGGGAGCGGGATCTCGTCAATAATCTCATGAACTCTGCCCAGGTTCTGGTCGTCGTCCATGATGGTGACGACAAGATACTGCTGGCCAATCGCTATGCCGCTTTCATGGTCGGCAAGGTGAGTGACGAGTTGATGGGACAATCTTTCAAGAGCTGTTTCTTGCCTCTGGGTGGTGAATGGGGTTTGTCGTCACTCCCGGGGCGCTCTGAAGAGAGCGAACTGCATGCGCTGGATGGCTCGAGTAAAGCGATTACCTGGAGTCATGCGCCGCTCGTATCCTGGTCGAGCGCACCGGGCGCGATGGTGTCCGTTGGGGTGGATATCACGGAACGCAAGAATGCCGAGATTCGGCTTGCCTGGTTGGCCCATCGTGACCCCTTGACCGAACTCTATAATCGACGTTATTTCGAAGAAGCGTTGGCCAGAGCCGTCACACCGCACAATAGCGGGGCCATGCTCTATCTGGATCTGGACCGGTTCAAGGAGTTGAACGAGTTAGGTGGTCATCAGGCTGGTGATAGATTGCTCGTCATGATTTCCGACATGTTTCGCGATCAACTTGGTCATATCGGCTTAGTGGCGAGACTTGGCGGTGATGAGTTCGCCATGTTGCTGGAGAACGCGAGTGCAGAACGAGCCGTCGAGGTGGCAGAAAAAATCATACTGAGTCTGGATGAAATCAGTCTTGATGTGGATGGACAAAAGTATCGTGCTGTCGCCAGTATAGGTATTGCCTGCTATCCGGAAAATGGTGGGTCGCCAAAAGAACTCATGGCTAGCGCCGATTTTGCAATGTATCGCGCAAAAGAGGATGCCCTGAAAAGGTGGCATCTACTGTCATCCAGTGCGGATCGGGAGTCACTGCAAAAGCGCGTCTATTGGGAAGAGCAGATAAGATACAGCCTGGAAAACGATGGCTTCGAACTTTGGCGTCAACCGATCAGAAGTGTCAGTGGGAACGAAGCGGAGCACTATGAGCTTTTGCTGCGTATGATCTCGTCGGACACCGGGGAGATCGTTTCTCCTGGCCTGTTTATCCCTGTGGCGGAGAGAAGTGGTCAGATTCTCGCGATTGATCGCTGGGTAATTTCGAACAGCTTGAACATGATGCGATCGATGCCCAGCTCATCGATACGATTTGCACTCAATGTCTCGGGCCAATCGCTTAGAGACGAGGCGCTGACCGATTTCCTGGAACAGCAGTTACGTGCCAATGACGTGGCACCAGAAAGGCTGATCATCGAGGTAACGGAAACAGCGGCAGTGACGGATTTCGCGACGGCGCGAGCGATTCTTCAAGACATCCGGAAAATGGGTTGTGCAATAGCGCTGGATGACTTTGGCGTTGGGTTCAGTAGTTTCTATTACTTGGATCAGCTGCCTGCTGACTACATCAAGATCGATGGCTCTTTTATCCGCGATCTTCCGGAAAACAGAAGGAGTCAGATGATCGTAAAGGGTATTGCTGAAATCGCCAAGGGGTTCGGTAAGTATACGGTCGCCGAGTTCGTCGACAGACAGGAAGTCTACGACATTCTCAAGATGTACGGCATTGACTATGTTCAGGGATATTGGGTGGGGCGCCCTGAAAAGGCGTTTCCTGACAGTTAACGCAGCTTTCAGTGTGCGACGTTTGGGGACCATATGAGCCTGTACGATCAGTTCAATGATCGATTCGAGTTTGTCTTGGCGGTAAGCGAGCAGGAGCGACATCAGGTATATCGCCTGCGCTATCAGATCTACACCCGCGAGTTCGGACACGAGATGCCCGGCGATCCGCAGCGCGGTCTCGAATACGACGCCTTCGATCAGTCCGCACTGCACTGTCTGGTCAGGCGGCGCGACACGGCCGAGGCAGTCGCTTGCATTCGGGTCATCTACCCCGGCCGAGATCACGGGATACTGGCCTCGATGCCCATTGAGTCGAATGCTGCGGGATACTTCGTCAATCCTTTGCTGACGCCCTGCAATCTACCTCGACGATTGGTCTGTGAAGTGTCCAGAGCTGCGATACTCGGCAAATACCGAAAAAAGCGTGCGACTGACGATCATTGGGGGGCGGCGGAGTCGGGATTCCCCTCCTCAGAGCAGGACTATAAAGTGGCGTCGTTGTTGGGCGTCTCGGTCTATCTGGCGTCGACCGTGATGATCGGTTTGCTGGATCGACAGCACGCCTTCGCGTTGATGGAGCCCCGATTGGCCCGATTGCTTAGGCGCTTTGGTTTGAACTTCCTCCAGATCGGTGCCGAGCAGCAGTTCAACGGCATACGTGCGGCTTACTATGTCGATCAGCATCGAGCTCGGGAGAACCTCAAGGATGAGCTCGCTCGCTTCTACAGCCGAATCGCCCACTCTCTTGCCGGTCAATTCAGGCAGAATTTCCGGTCGAGACCAAGAGCGATTGCCCTTGGACGGTGATGTCAGGCGTGCCGGCTCTTTTGCAGCGCTTTGTCATGCAAGACGCTGCATATGTTGCTCGTGCTTCCATCCATGCCGTTGGCTGACTGCTGACCGGCCCCTACCGTCGCGCGCCCCGGCGTAGCGCCGCTACCCCAAGGCTTGCCGGTCGCCTCGCGATCAGAGTGCCTCGGCGATCGCCCGGCCCAGGCTTTCGGTGGTGCCCTGACCCTTGACGTCCGGGGTGAGCAGCGTGCGGTCGTCGCTGGCCAGCACGCGCTCGATGGCGCCGACGATGGCCGCGCCAGCAGCGTCGTGCCCGAGATGTTCGAGCATCATCGCGCCGCACCAGATCTGGCCGATTGGGTTGGCAATGCCCTTGCCTGCGATATCCGGGGCGCTGCCGTGGACCGGTTCGAACAGGCTGGGGAACTTGCTTTCGGGGTTGATGTTGGCCGAGGGCGCGATGCCGATGGTGCCGGTACAGGCCGGGCCGAGGTCGGAGAGAATGTCGCCGAACAGGTTGCTGGCGACGACCACATCGAACCAGTCCGGATGCAGTACGAAATTGGCGGTCAGGATATCGATATGGAACTGATCCACGCCAATCTCGGGGTAGTGTGAGGCCATCGCCTTCACCCGCTCGTCCCAGTAGGGCATGGTGATCGAAATGCCGTTGGACTTGGTCGCCGAGGTCAGCTTCTTGCGCGGGCGGCTCTGGGCCAGCTCGAAGGCGTACTTGAGCACCCGGTCCACTCCGGTCCGGGTCATCACCGTTTCCTGCATCACCGTCTCGCGTTCGGTGCCTTCGAAAATCTTGCCGCCGATGCTCGAGTACTCGCCCTCGGTGTTCTCGCGTACCACGTAGAAGTCGATATCGCCGGGATGGCGGTCGGCCAGCGGGCTCTTGATGCCCGGCATCAACCGGCAGGGGCGCAGGTTGATGTACTGGTCGAAATGACGCCGGAACTGCAGCAACGAGCCCCACAGCGAGATATGGTCGGGCACTTTCTCCGGCCAACCCACCGCACCATAGAAGATTGCGTCGAACCGCGACAGGGTGTCGAACCAGTCGTCCGGCAGCATCTGACCGTGCTCGAGATAGTAGTCGCAGCTGCCGAAGTCGAATGTCTCGAACTCGAGCGCAATGTCGAAACGGCGTGCAGCGGCCTCGAGCACGCGCAGGCCTTCCGGCACCACTTCGGTGCCGATGCCATCTCCAGGGATGACGGCGATGCGATGGGTCTGGCTAGCCATGGGGATTACCTCATGAAGTCGATGAGAGGATGGAGCGCGTCGGCGGGCGTCCCTCGGGAGCGCAGGGCAGGTCCTTGCCGTCGACCCGGGCGACCTCGATGGTGAAGTGCGCGAACCCCGGAAACAGGCGCGCGACTCGCGTGCCTGCCTGCAGATATGCCTGCAGTGTATGCCCTCTCGCCGCGGCGATAATCGGGCTATCATGCAAGCCATTGTTGAATACAGGTGGAGAATGGTGTGGCGGCGCTCGACGATCTGGCCTTTTTCCAGCATATCGCCCGGGCGCGCAGCCTGACCGGGGCGGCGCGCGAGCTGGGGCTATCACTCTCCGCGGTCAGCAAGCGGCTGCAGCAGCTGGAGCTGCGGCTGGGCGTGGCGCTGGCGACCCGTACCACCCGGCGCCTGACGCTCACCCCCGAGGGGGAGCGCTACCTGCAGCGCGGCGCGCTGATCCTCGACGATCTCGGCGAGCTCGAGAACTCGCTGCGCGAGCAGGGCTCGGCGCTGAGCGGCCGGCTACACGTCAACGCCACCTTCGGCTTCGGTCGACGCCATGTGGCGCCGCTGCTGTCGCGCTTCGCCGCCTGCCCCCCCAGCTCTCACTGCAGTTGGAGCTGAGCAATTTCCCCCGCGGGCTCGACGCCCAGGGCGTGGACATCCACATCCGAGTGGGCGAGCCGCCGGATGCGCGCTGGGTCGCTCGGCGGCTGCTCGCCAACCGCCGTATCCTGTGCGCCGCCCCCGCCTATATGGCCAGCCGGCCACCGCTGCGTGCGCCGGAAGAGTTGGCCCAGCACGACTGTCTGGTGATCCGCGAGAACGACACCGACTATCCGCTGTGGCGCTTCGAGGCCAAAGCCGATCCACGTGAACAGCGCACCGTGCGCGTGCACGGCCGGCTTTCCAGCAACGATGGCGAGGCGATGACTCGGCTGGCGCGTGATGGCCATGGTGTGCTGTTGCGCTCCTGGTGGGACGTGCATGCGCTGCTCGCGCGCGGCGAGTTGGTCGAGCTGTTGCCCGAATGGCGCGGCGTGGCCGCAGATTTCCATCTGCTCTACAGCGCGCGTGCCCGCGAGAGCCTGCGGGTCAAGCGCTTTGCCGAATTCATGGTGGCGGAAATGGCGGGGCGGGTGCCGCCGCTACCCTAGCTTGGGTACGCAGCGTGTTGCTCGGGTATGGCCCGGCAAAACAGCCAGACAAAAAAATGCCCACCAGGGGATGGTGGGCAAGTAAGGGATCATTCAAGGGAACACCTACTCAGAGTGCCGCTGTGTCGGTTAGTTCCCGGCGGGATCAAAAAAATCTCGAAAAAATGTAACGCTTTTTTGCTGTGGGGCGGAGCGCGTCCGGCGCCCGGCCTCAGCCGATGTGGATCACAGCGAGAATGCCGCCCTTACTGCCGGCCAGGCGGGCTCGCCGGCGGTGGTCTTGACGCCCTCCAGCATCGCACGCACCTGCTCTGGATGCGCGCCGATCCACGCCTTGGCCACCGCCTGCTGCGACTCGCCGACTTGACCGTACTGTTGGATCATCCAGCTCTGCTCTGCCGAGGAGAAGGTGAACTGATCGAAGAAGGTCACCAGGTTGGGATGCGCCTTGGCGTAAGTGCTGGCGATCAGTGTGCGCACGTCGCTGGCGCCGTTGCCCTTGCCGAACAGATTCTTGCTGTCGCTCAGATAGTGCATCGGGAATTCCAAGTTCATCCAGTGCGGCTTCCAGCCGACCCACACGATCGGCTCGTGGTTGTCGATGTGGCTCTTGACCGCGCTGAGCATGCCCACGGTGCTGGTGTCGACCAGCGTCCAGTCGCCCAGCCCCCAGGTGTCGGCGTCGATCGCCTTGTGCAGGATCTCGCTCGCCGCCGAGCCAGCACCGAAGCCGTAGATTTCACCACCGAACTCGTCGCGATGGGCGTCGAGGTCGGCAAAAGAAGTGATGCCGCTGTCGTAGATATACTCGGGCACCGCCAGGGTCATCTGCGCGCCGGTCACATTGGTGGCCAGGCGGCGCACGCTGCCTTTCTCCTCCAGCGGCGCCAGCATCGGCTGCTGAGCCGGCAGCCAGGCCCCCAGGAAGATGTCGACATCACCGCTGTCCAGGCCCTGGTAGATGACCTGCAGCCCGATCTCCTCGGTCTTGGGACGATAGCCGAGCGTGCTCAACAGCTGGCTGGCAATTTCGGTCTTGACGCTGATGCCGGGCCAGGCTGGCGCCCCGAAGACGATCGTGTCGTCCGCGGCCTGGGCCGCCGGCATGGCGCTCAGGCTCAGGTAGGCGCCCAGCAGCAGGGCGGGCAGGGTGGTCGCATATCTCATTGTCGTTCTCCTTGATAGCGGGTAAGGGCTAGCGGTGGTGCGCTCTCTCAGCGTGTCAGCACGCGCAGGTGCGACTGCAGCATGTCGAGGTCGAGATAAGTGCCCTGAAGATGACGCTTGCCGGTGTTGGGATCGAAGGCATGACGCCCGTGCAGCACGCGGCGGTTGTCGAACGCCACCATCTGCCCCGGCGCCAGGGTCAGCTCGACCCGGCGCTGTGGCTCGCGCAGCACCTGCCAGAAGGTGTGGTAGGCGTCGTACCAGGCGTCGATCTGCGCCAGCGGCAGGCTCAGGGTATCGCGAATCCAGTTGTTGAAACGGATCTCGCGCGGCTCGCCGGCAGTATCCAGGTCGATGACCGGCTGGCGCACGGCGATATCGTGGCCATCGTCCTGAAAGCGAAAGTCGATGGGTGTTTCGCTGAGCATCCGAAACGCCTGCGGGTCGCGCTGGCGCAGCTCGCGCGCGGCGGCAAAGCCGTCGGTGAAGCTCGACTCGCCGCCTTCAGCGTCGTTCTCCAGGCAGTAGAGCAACTGGATGTCCGGCGGCTGGCGCCAGTTGGGCAGATCGGTGTGCAGCTCCAGGCCGATCGCGGTATAGGCCGCGTTGTTCGGATTGGGTACCGAGCGCACATCGAAGCGGGCGCCGAAGTTGGTGGCGCGCTGCGGGCCGATGTGCTCGGCGATGCGGGAAACCGTTTCCGGCTCGCGCGGGCCGTCGTCGAGCAGTACCAGGCCGTCGCGCAGCAGCGCCTCGATCCAGCGGCGGCGCCCGGCCTGGCTGTCGTTGAACTCGGTATAGGCCACGTGCCGCGGGGCGAAGCCGGGCTGCCACGGCTCGGCGCAGGGCAGCAGAGTGTCCAGCGCCTGGCCGGGACGGCGCTGGTGCAGCCAGCCGGCATCGAAGCACGAACGATGGCCGTCGGCCCAGATCAGGCTCAGACACTCGGCGGCGACTTCCAGCTCGGCCACGGCGTCGTCGCTGCCGAGATTTGTCCACAGCGGGTCGTCGAGCAGCGAGTAGAGCCGTTCGCGGGTCAGCGGGTGGCGGCACGCCGAGCAGGCGCAGTGATCGCGCAGCCAGCGCTGGGGGAACTCGCCGCGACTGCCATCGGCCCAGGTCAGCACCACCCGGCGTGACTGCCGCCTGGCCTCCACCAGGGCGACGTCGGGCGCGCCCTCGCCCTGGCGATAGCGGCGCAGCTCGGCCATCTCGACGCGGGTGTCGGCGTCCGCGGCAGAAGCGGTGTGGAAGGCATTACCGGATGACAAGACTCGAACTCCCGATGGCGTGGCCATCTCTTGTGGGCGAATGAAGAATGAGCGGATAAGCGATAGGCGAGTGAAGGGGCGCGGCGACGCCTCACGTCTCGCGGTATCGATACAGGATGCGGAGAGTGACAAAGCGTGACAAACGATTAATCTATCGGCTAAGGCCAAGCTGAGCTAATGCTGGGCTTATTTCAGCCAAAAGCGTGGTCTACGCCCGACATCGTATGTCAGCCGGCGCGTAAGGCCGTCTGCCGATCCCCATCCTACAAGAGAGTCGCTATGTCCCAGCTACCCCCGGTGCTCTGGCTACATGCGTTCGAGGCGGCCGCACGCACGCTCAGTTTTACTGCCGCGGGGCGTGAACTGGGGGTCACCCAGTCGGCGATCAGTCAGCGCATTCGGCTGCTCGAGGATCGCGTCGGGCAGCCGCTGTTCGTGCGCCATCCGCGCAGTTTAGCGCTCACGCCGGCCGGGCGCGCTTGGCTGCCCAGCGTGCAGGATGCCTTCACGCGGCTGGCCGAAGGCACCGCCGAGGTATTCGGGCCGAGCCCAGATGCGCCGGTCACCCTGCGCGCCACGCCGGCACTTCAGCAGACCTGGCTGGCGCCGCGCCTGCTGCGCTTCCAGCAGGCGCACCCGGATGTCACTTTGCGCCTGGTGAGTGCCATCTGGGCGGATGACTTCGGTGCCGAAGGGGCGGATATGGAGCTGCGCTATGGTCACGGCGAGTGGCCCGATCTCACCGCGCGGTGCCTGGGGGAGGAGCGCCTGCTGCCGGTATGCAGCGCAGCGCTCGCCCAGCGCCTGCGCGAGCCCGCCGACCTGGCTGGCGAGACGCTGCTGCACGCTGCGGGGTTCGCCGCCGGCTGGCCGAGCTGGCTGGCCCTGGCGGGTGTTGCGGGGCTCGAAAATCGCTGCCGGGCGATGATCTGCGATACCCACGTGACCACCCTGGCGCTGGCCGGCTACGGCGGCGGGATTGCGCTCTCGCATCGCCGGCTGCTCGAGGCGAGCCGCGATCTGGTGGCGCCCTTCGTCCTGGACATGGCCACCGACGAGGCGTTCTGGCTGGTGCGCCCGGCCAGCCGCCAGCTACGCGCCCCGGCAGCGGCGCTGTGGGACTGGTTGCTGGCGGCTCACTGAGCCGAGCCGGCCACTGTCCAGGTGGGCTATGCTGAAGGCCTTTCCCGCCAACTTCGAGGTGGAGTATGTCCAAGATATCGCGATCCCGCCGCCCGCTGGCCACGGCGGCACTGACGCTGGGCCTGGCCCTGATGACGGCGCTGCCCGCGGCCGGCGTCGCCCTGGCGCAGGGTGTTACCGGTGTCGATCCGCACACCGGCAAGCGTGTGTATCTGCCCGACAACAACCACGACGGGCGCGCAGACTACGTGCCGCGGCGCCTGGAGATTCAGGTGGTGCCCGGCATCAATACCGCGCCCAATCCGCCGCCGGTGCGTGACGACTCGGCCGGCGGTACGATCTGCCACGGCCGTGACGGCGGCACCACCATCTCCACCGCGCGACGGGTCTGCGATCCCGATGCGCCGAGCGGCGATGGCGGGCCGGGCGCCAGCTCGACCACCACCCGCTCGACCACAACGACCACCACCACGACTACGCGCTCCACGCCGACGCGTCCCGCTTCCGGCTCGTCCACCCGGGTCGACTGAGGCGCGTGCCGGCGCGCGTTAGCCGACGCTGCGAGTCGGCCGGGGCGGTGACTGGCTGATCAGTGGCTGGCGAAATAGCGCGCGAAGGCGTCCACCACCTGATCGATATCCGCTTCGGAGACGTCGCGATGGGTGACGAAGCGCGGCGCGTAGAGCGCGCCGACGAGGATGTCGCGCGCCTTCAGCCAGGCGTGCAGATCGGCAGGGTCGAGCGCCGGGCGAGTGAACTCGACGAATACCATGTTGGTGGCCTGTGCCGTCACCGTGATGCCTTCGATCTCCGCCAGGCCCGCCGCCAGGCGCTCGGCCTTGGCGTGGTCTTCCACCAGCGGCGCGAGCTGATGCTCCAGCGCGTACTCGCACGCCGCCGCCAGCATGCCGACCTGGCGCATGCCACCGCCGACCACCTTGCGCCAGCGCCGCGCCGTCTCGATGAAGTCGGCAGACCCGACCAGCACCGATCCCGCCGGCGCCCCCAACCCTTTCGAGCAGCAGATCGAGATCGTATCGAACGGCTTGCACAGCGCCTTGAGGCTGGCGCCGGTCGCCGCCGCCGCATTGCCGATCCGCGCCCCGTCCAGATGGGTGGCCAGGCCGAAGCGCCGTGCCAGGGTCGTGGCCGCTTCGACATAACCGGCGTCCAGGACCTGGCCGTGGAAGGTGTTCTCCAGTGTCAGCAGGCGCGTGCGCGCGAAGTGTGGATCGATCGGTTTGACGGCGGCCTCGATCTTCTTCAGCGGCAAGGTGCCGTCGGCCTCGTTCTCGATCGGCTGCGGCTGGATACCGCCCAGCACCGCGGCGCCACCGCCCTCCATGCGATAGGTGTGCGCCTGCTGGCCGACGATGTACTCGTCGCCGCGCTGGCAGTGGCTCAACAGCGCCACCAGATTGCTCTGGGTGCCGGAGGGGAAGAACAGTGCTGCCGCCTTGCCGGTGCGCTCGGCAGTATAGGCTTCCAGGCGCGCCACGCTCGGGTCGTCGCCCCAGACGTCGTCACCGAGCGGGGCATCGAACATCACCTGACGCATCGCCTCGCTTGGGCGGGTGACGGTGTCGCTGCGGAGATCGATCATGGTGATAGCCTTGTAAAAGTTGTCGGAGTCGATGGGTGACTTTACTCCATTGCGTGACGCCGCGAGTGCGCACAGGACTCAGGTTAGGCATAACCGTCGCTAGCGCGCCGCGATCGATGTGATACGCGAGCGGCCGCATGGTTCTCGCTGTCTGGGTATTCCCATCCGGCGAGCTTGGCGACAAATGTTGGCGTGTGGTGAACCTGCCGCTTTATAAGATAGGCAGGATGAGAGGGAAAAATCGGATATGGATTCCATCCAAATCCCGCCTATCGTAACCGCGATGTTAGGTGGAAGCCTGAGCGTCTACTTTCAAATTACTCCGTTGCCGTCACTTTTCGGTTTCCATAATTGATAGGCACCCACTCATAGCCCTCTCCGACCTTGCGAATATGACCGATGCCAGGGAAAGGCATATGCGGCACGGCCACCAGGTTTCGATGCTTGGCAAAGTCGGCGAAGGCTGCTGTGCGGACTTTCCTCGCCTTCTTCTGATCGACGTCATAGGCAATCGTCACGGACGGATCGGGGAGTTGAACAGCCGCTACATGAACGATGTCGCCGATGAAGGTAAGGGTCTGACCCTCGCTTTCCAATGTGAAGAATGCACTTCCCGGCGTATGCCCCGGATGAAGGGAAGCGGTCAGGCCTGGCAGTACTTCGGTAGTTTTATCGAAGGTGTCGATCTTCCCGGCTTTGACATAGGGTTCGAGGATCGTTTCAGCCTGGTCAAAGTAATGCTGATCATAGTCGGTCTGTTCTGCATTTTGAGGATCCAGGAAAAAGTCGACATCCGGTTTACCCACATGGACCGTCGCGTTGGGAAAAACGCGCTGGCCATCACGGGTTAGTCCGCCCATATGATCGGAATGGACGTGGGTGAGTAAGACATCCGTGATCTGTTCGGGTTTTACGCCGGCCGCCTGCAAGCTCTCGATCAGCTGACCACCGAGTTTTGAACCGAAGAGTTGACCTACGCCGGTATCAACGAGGACAAGCTTGTCCCCTAGCTCTAGCAAAAATGCATTGATGGAGACTTCGACGGGATTGGTCAGGTACGCCTGCACCAAGCGTTCGTCGATCTCCTTGTTGGTGATACCGTGCAGAATCTTGTGAAGGTTCTGCGGTACGGTGCCGTCGGAGAGAGCCGTTACCCGGACGCTGCCAATAGTGAAGGCATAAGTATCGGCGCCTTCATCCTGTTGGGCGATCCCCGGGGAGTGATTCAGAGTGGCGGTAGTGGCTGCAGAGACGGGGCCTGCGGCTGAAAGACCCAGCAGTAGGGTGGAAAGTATGAGTGAACGTATCATCATGGGTCTGTCTTCCTGTTTCAGGTAGGTGTCAGAGACAGATCATAGGGGCCGGCGGGTCTGGCGAGAAAACGATGCCGGTTATACCTTGCATAACCCTCACGAATACTCATGCCCACGCTCGAAGTGAGCGAGGCCCCACAAAAGACGTGCTTTCATGCCCGACCGTTTGAATGATATCGATATTGGTCTGTTGATGGCCTTCGAAGCCCTGATCCAGGAGCGCAACGTCAGCCGCGCCGCAGACCGTCTAGGAATCAGTCAGCCGGCCCTTTCAGGGCGATTGACCCGTCTGCGAGCATTGTTCGGCGATCAGCTTTTCGTACCGGTGGCGGGTCGGGGTGTCACGCCGACGCCTCGTGCCGAAGCACTTGGCGAGACGTTGCCCCCGCTCTTGGGACATCTGCGCGAGTTCATCGGGCATTCTCCCCATTTCGATCCGTCAGAGAGCGACCGGACGTTCGTGCTGGCAGCTTACGATAACCCTGCCGTCATGATTGGCCCCGACCTTGTTACGGCCTTGAAGCGGGCGGCGCCCCATGCCCGGATTACGTTCGTGTTGCCGGATCCCGAAACGATCACCCCGGCGCTTGATCGCGGGGACGTGGATATGGTCATCGGACTGCCCCGTACGGCAGACGAGGGCCTGATTGGCCGGACGCTGTTTTCCGATCAGTTCGTCACGGCACAGCGCCGGGGTCACCCGCGGGGAAGTCAGCCGGTCACGCTGGACGAGTTTTGCGCCGCTGAGCATGTAGTGGTGTCGAGCGAGGGCGGGGGCTACGCGGGGCCGGTGGATCGTGCATTGGAGGCGCTGGGTCGGAAACGGCAGGTTAGTCTATCGGTCCAGAGCTATGCCCTAGCGCCGATTATCATGGCAGACAGCGATCACCTGTGTACGTTGCCCGGTCGCTTTCTCTGGCGCTTTGAATCCATGTTGGATCTGTTCACGCCACCGATGGAGATGGGTTCATTTGAGCTTTATGCGCTTTGGCATCCACGCATGCGGGACGATCCAGCTCATCGGTGGTTTCGCGACCTGGTCGTTGAAGTCAGCGAGGGCATGAGCGATCGTTCCGCGCCCAGATGCTAACCATACACTTAGGGGCATTTCTTGCCGGATGGAGGCGCCATCGATGCCCTGGAAACATGCCTTGTACTCGTCTGTGGCAAGCAACTGCGAAAAGGCCCCAATGGTGGGGCCAGGCACGAACAGTATGCGTTTATCCTCGATGCTCGTTTAGCCACCGCTGTATATGCCCTGCGACTTCCACGGGCGCTTCCAGCGGCAGCAAGTGGCCGATGCCCGCCAGTTCATGTGTTTCCGGGGTCGGTAGAAAGGGCACGAGCCGGTCGGCGAGCACGGCTGGAGGATCGACACGGTCGCGCTCACCGATCAACAGCAGCGTCGGCACGTTGATGCATTGTGTCGTTTCGCTGATATCTTCAAGCATGGCGATAGCGGGCCAGGCGGTCTTGGCCGCCGGATCGCCGGCCAAACTGTCGGCAATGGCGCGTTCGCGCACCATCCCGGCGAGCGGCGTCTCCGTGAGCACATTATCGAGTGTCTCTTCGACACTCGCGCGGCTGTCATAGGCCGATTGCATGGCAAGACGCTGAGGCTTCGGAATGTCCATGGGCAACGCCGGGGAAGACGCCACCAGCACCAGCTCCTTCAGCCAGGCCGGCCGCTGGCCCGCGAGATACTGGGCAATCTTGCCACCCATGGAATGACCGACCAGTACGACATCACGGAGCTGACGTGCTTCGATCATCCCGCCAACCGCCTCGGCCAGATCCACAATCCGATATCCACTGCGCGACGGGCCGGACTGACCCCAGCCTGGCAGATCCGGCATGAGGCAAAGGTTCCGCTTCCCAAGTGCCGTCGCTACTTCCATCCATGTGCGGCCAGAACCGCCCCAGTAGTGAAGAAACACGAGCGTGCGCTGCCCAGCGCCATGCTCCGCAACGTGAAGAACGGCGTTGTCTGTTTCGATCGTCATGGCTTGTACTCCGAATAGGTAAGCGGAGCCAGCATCATGAGTGCGATCGCCAGATGATAGAATGAGATAAATGAGTTGGCGTCGATCATTAGGCGATGGAATGAAAGGCATGGATCGTTTTCGACAAATCGAGATATTCATTGCGGCGGTCGAGCACGGCAGTATTGCTGCGGCCGGCAGAGCACTGGAGTTGTCGCCGGCCATGGCCGGCAAATATCTGAGTGCGCTTGAATCGACGTTGGGAACGCGACTCATGCATCGCAGTACCCGCGCGTTGTCGCTAACCGATGCCGGCCAGCAATACCTGGCGGCATCAAAACGGATCATGGAGGCGCTGGCCGAGGCGGACGCCGAAGCACGCGAGGGCCGCAGCCAGCTTGCCGGAGAGATCCGACTGGGCGTACCCCGTGCTTTCGGCACCCAAAAGCTGGCGCCGGTGCTGGCTGCGTTCTGCAGGGCCCATCCGCAGATTACGTTGAACCTCCACACGGATGAGCGCTACGCCGATCTGATCGATGGCCGGCTGGACCTTGCCGTGCGCATCGGGACACTCTCCGATTCGGCTTTGTATACCCGGCCACTCGGCAGTGTTCGCATGGGCCTGGGCTGTGCGCCCGGCTTGCTCGGCGCTCATGAACGTCAAAATGTCCCGCTAATCCGCCAGCTACCGCGACTGGTATTTACGGCCGCCCGATCGCCCGGCGACTGGATGGTGAGCGATAGTGACAATCGCGCGTACGCCATCGACGGCCCAACCGCTATGCGCTCGGACGACATCACCCTGCTGATTCGCGCGGCGACCGAAGGCCTGGGTATCGTGTACGCGCCCATGTTCGCGCTCGACGAGCCGCTGGACGACGGCCGCTTGGTGCGGGTATTGGCCGATCACCAAACGACACGACTCGACCTGCAGATCGTTTACACCGATCGCCACCACCAGCCCGCACGAGTTCGCGCCCTGATCGACCATCTGGCGGCGGTTTCCATGAGACTCAGACTTGATGCGGCAGTAGGCGTGGCCTCTCTCCATCAACAGGGTTGGCTCGAGGGCGGGCACTCAGGTCCGTCGACTTACGTGTGCAGAAGAACTTTCCCAATGACTTGGTGTGACTCCAGTGCCTCATGGGCGGCGACAATATTTTCCAGAGGAAAATTCAATCCGATTTTTGGAGAATATTTTCCCGCCAATAGACAAGAGGTGATGTCCTTGATGGCTTTCTGCTTTGCCTCGTCAGGCACGTTGTAGATATAGACGAAGCGGAAGACGCATCCATGAATCATGGACTGCAGTAACGGAATGGATAGTTCGTCCGTCGCGCTATCGGTGGCATAGGCGCTAATGATTCCGCCTTGAGATAAGCAGGCTAAGTTGGTGGCAAGGTTTGACTTCAGAGCGACATCCACAATTGGTCGACGCCGAGCCCATCGGTTGCTTCTAGAACAAGGTTCGCAACATCTCCCGATGCTCTGTCGAGAACCATATCCGCCCCATTTTCCTTTGCTATAGCAGCCTGATCGGTATTCGTCACCGTTGTTGAAACCCACGCGCCAGCCCATTTCGCCAACAGAGTTGCCGCTGTTCCGACCGCTCCGGCACCGCCATGTATCAATACCCGCCGACCGTTGAGAGTGCCATCGGAAAACAGGCAGCGGTGAGCGGTTAACGCCGGAATGCCAAGCGAAGCACCCACTTCGAACGATACCGCGTCAGGTAAATGAACTGCCTGATTCGACGGTAGTACGACGTATTCTGCCGCCGTTCCCATGGCTCGGCCAAACTGCGCTTCATAAACCCAAACCCGCTCGCCACGTCTGTCGGGTGATACATTGGCGCCGACAGCATCAACAACGCCTGCGCCATCCTGGTGAGGAATGATTCGCTGGTAGGGCATTTCCGCTGAGAATCCGGTTCTCGCCTTGATATCAGTCGGGTTCAATCCGGAAACATGAATGCGTACCCGGACCTCATCCGGACCGGGTTCTGGAGTCGGCAACTCGTCGACAACCAATACCTCCCGGGCGCTGCCCTGGGCCTCATAGTAGGCTGCTTTCATCGGTATTCTCTCCACGCCCTATATCAGAAATGCACGCGACAAGGTTGTTACCGCTGCGGGAGTGGATTCTGGAGTCTTTCATGCACGTTGAAAAGTAGGTGCATTGTTTATACATAGGTATAAATTTTATACTAAGGGGTGCTTTTTGGACGATGAAAAATCGAGATATGCACGAATACCGATGCGCTGTGGAAGCAACCGTTGCCGTCGCCGGCGGTAAATGGAAGCCACTTATCATTTACTATTTGTTGAGTGGGACGAAACGGTTTGGGGAGCTTCGTAACCTTATCGGTGGTGTGACTCAACGGTCTTTGACGTTGCAGCTTCGAGAGCTTGAAGCGCATGGCATCATCTCCCGCGAAGTGTTTGCAGAAGTTCCTCCTCGCGTAGAGTACTCACTCACGGAGCTTGGGTTGACGCTTTCCCCTGTGCTTGATGCCATGAAAGAGTGGGGAGACAAATACTTGTCGTGGCAACAGACCGATGAATACAGGTGCACAGATTGATGTCTCGGGTAGAAGGCATCTTCGGAAAATATAAAGCCAAGGTTGACCACCGAGGCCAATTTGCTTGGTCAAGAAAGCTGACGCATGATGCCGATTCTCTCCAATGATCAACGAACGGCAGGAGCACCGCATGAAGCAGTATGCCGTGGTGGCTTACGACTACACCGACGACGACGCGCTCGAGCGCCGGCTTTCCAATCGGGATGCGCATCTGGCAGGCGTACGGGAGCTAGCCAAACAGGGGAAGTTCCTCAGCGGCGGCGCGATCCTGGATGATGACGGCAAGATGGTCGGCTCCACGCGCACTTTCGCTTCGACGACCGCGCCGATCTCGACGCCTGGCTCGAGACCGAGCCCTACATGACCGGGCGGGTCTGGGAGCATGTCGATATTCGCGAAGTGAAGCTCTTCGATCCGAACGCCTGAGAATCATGACCGCCGCTCAATCCCTCCCTGCGCAGGTTCGCCAGCTATTAGAGATGGCGCCTCGCGGGACTCTTCCGCTGACCTACCAGCAACTCGCCGAGGCGTTGGGATTGCGACCGCCGCGCACCATCCGGCGCGTCGCCCAGGCACTGGAGAGCACAATGCGCGAGAACGGCCCTTTATCGCCGCAATGGTCGTCAGCCGCCATGGGGAAGGGCTGCCGGCGCAGGGTTTCTTCGATCTCGCGGTGGATCTGGGGCGATTTCCCGCCGATCCGGCGCAATACGCCAAGGCCTGGCGGCAGGAGTTCGAGCGCGTGCTGGCGGCGAAGGCATAGGCGCACGCTGCTAACTGCGATTCAAACCGAGGCGTGGATCATGCGTCCTTGGTGCCAGTCGCCGGCAGTTCCGTCAGTAGTGGCCCGCCGGCGAGCGCCTGCTGCAGGCGAGTGGCCAGGATCTCGACGATGGCGTCGTTCTCGCCCACCAGCCGTGTCGTGACCACGTTCAGGTCGGGGGCGCGCGACATCGCCTGGGTACAGATCTCGGCGATATCGCCTCCCTCGCCGGCGTGGCGGCCCGGAGAGAGAAACAGCATCGAGAGGATCACGTCACCCTCGGCCAGGGTCGGGGAGGCGAGCAGATCCTCCAGCAGCGGCTCGTTGAAGCGGTAGGTGTCGCCCTCGCGGCGCTCCATCGAGGCGAACGTCACACACGCGACCTCATCGGCCAGCAGCGCACTTAGTTGCCCACTGAGATAGTTGCGCACCGCCGTGACCTCGGGGATCGGGCTGCCATGGTCGACCAGCACGACCCTGGGCTTGGACTGACCCGTCATGCGTTCGCGCACGTTGTCGGCGAGGAGCCGCGCCAAGCGCAGATCCGGCGCCAGCAGCGTATCCACCAGCGGTGGGGCGACCTTCACCGACAGCTCGGGGTAGTTGGCCTGCACCTCGGCCAGCCGCTCCGGTAGATAGCGGGTCAGCGCCTGGCTGGGGCCGAAGAAGAAGGGCAGGATCAGCAGCTCGGTCACGCCCGCGGCGGCATGGCGCTCGGCCAGCGGCCCCAGCGAGATGGCCTTGTGCCCGCCGAGCTGCTCGGGTGGAATCTTGAACGAGTGCAGCAGCGAGGTGGCCTCGACCGCCTCTCCACTGGCCTGACTCAGGGCCGCGGCGAGCCGGCGCAGGTTGAGCGTCGCGGCGGGGCGCAGGGAACCGTTGTCGACGAGTAGAATCTTTCGCATGGGGCCTCAGTGGGATAACGGCAGAGCCAATCGCTGAATGGCTAGCATACCCGAGTGCTAACGCTTGGCAGAACCGGGCAGACTGGCCACCGTCTCTCGGCGGTGCGTTTGTTCATGCCAGGCGCTTGGCGCATGATGACGATGCTTAGAGGGTGTTTACAAATTCAGCGAGCGCAGCCAGTTTTCGTGAAGGGCCTAGGCCGATGACCCAAGATCCCGCACTTCCTCAGCGCATTCGCCAATACCTGGCGGCGGCTCCCCGCGAGGCACTGCCGATCACCTATCAGCAGCTCGCCGAGGCGCTGGGCTTGCAGCCGCCGCGCACCATTCAGCGCGTCGCCCAGGCGCTGGAAGCCCTGATGCGTGAAGACGCCGAGCACGGCCGGCCCTTGATCGCCGCGCTGGTCGTCAGCCGCCGCGGGGAAGGGCTGCCCGCGCAGGGCTTCTTCGATCTCGCCGTGGAACTGGGGCGGTTCCCCGTCGATCCGGCGCGACAGGCCGAGGTCTGGCGGGAGGCGTTTGAACGCGTGATGGCAGCGAGATCGGTGTAGAGGCGGGCCCAATCCCACTCGACACGCTGTCTGTCGGGCGGGTGCTATCCGATACGCGGTATCTTGCCGGCTACCGGTGAGTCTTTGGCTACCGGGGGGCGTTGCTAGAGAGTCGACGCCGACGGGGCGATGACCCCGGTCATCCTCGAGTTTGCGCGAAACGATTGGCCCATTTCACCGTAAGATCGAACGCCCCCAGGGCATAAAAGTGGAAGCCCGCCAGGTTGCTGGCCGGATCGCGCTCCTTGGAGGCAGCCAGTGCCTTGACGATCCGGCCCGGATCCTGACCGCGCCAGCCCAGGCTCAGCAATCCTCTCAATCCGGTCATGTTCCTGCGTAGCACCTTGACCGAGGAACCGACCCCGCAAGCCATGGCGTGCTTGAGCAGGCTGGGTCCATTGGCCAGACCGTGCAGGCCGGCATGAATCGGCAACCGATTGCCTTGCTCCCGAATACGACGCTCCCAGGCAATGAAAGGGGCGGCATCGAAGAAAAACTGGGTGACGATGTAGAGCGGTATACCGGTCTCGACCGAAAAGGCATTCTTGATCGCCAACGCACGGTCGAGCGCTTCCTGCGTCGCCTCGGGGTGCCCCTCCGGGTGCCCCGCCACACCGATACGCCGTATGCCGACACGCTCGATGATACCCGACTCCAGCAGCTCGAGCGTGTTGCCGAGCTGGCCGTGAGGCGTGTCGTCGCCGCCGGCCAGCAGCAGGATCTCATCGACAGCGGTTTCTTCCACCAGTTTCGATAGTAAACGCTCGAATTCACGCTTGTCGGCCAGGCTGCGGGCGGTCACATGGGGGACCGGTTTGAAACCCATGCTCTGCAATCGCTTGACGCACGCCAGCATCTCCTCGTGCGTATTCTTCGGGAATTGGGGAACGAAAATGCGGGTTTCCTCGGGGACGGCGCCCCACTCGACCCTGTCTCTAAGTATTGCCTTCGGTGTGGCCTCTATCGAATACCCCCGGGACAGCGGAATGAATGGCACGCAAGGCCCTTCGTTCAGCGGTGTCGTCACCGCGTCTTTGGGCTTGGCGAATGGCGCCGACATCTTGATCCTCCATCCGGCGATTTTTTACGCTATTGCGTTCGAATTTTGAAACCGGTCTCAGGCGGATGGCGGGGCGCGTGTGAAACGCGTCATGGCATCCTGGCCGAAGTAGCGTTTCAGCAGGTCATAAAGCGCGGGGTAGACCTCGGTCAGTTGATCCGGTGCGGTAAAGAAGAGTTCGCAGCAGACCGCGAAGCACTCGCCGGGGTGGGTGGCGGCGTAGTCGTCGATCGGTGTTTCTTCGCCGCGGGCGAGGTGCGCCTGCAGGTCGTCCCATACCGCGGTGAAGATGCGATGCCACTCCTGGGCGGTGACTTCGCTCGCGGCGGCCAATGGCGGGAAGCCGTCGACATCGTGGGAGTTGCCCAGGTCGAGCTTGTGGGCGAACTCGTGAATGATCACGTTGTAGCCGGAGTAGTCGCCGCTGGCGCCGACCTCGGGGGAGGCCAGCACTACCGGGCCGCGCCAGGAGGTCTCGCCGGCGCGCTCGTCCTCGTACTCGTGCATCACGCCGAAGTCGTCCAGCTCCTCAACCCGGCGGTGGAAGGCGTCGGCGACCAGCACGATATCGTGCACGTTGGCGAAAGTGGCGCTGGCGTCGTCGTCGTTCCAGGCCAGCGTCAGCAGGCAGGCCTGGGCGGCGATCGCGAGCTGGGCGGCGAGATCGAACTCGACGCCCTCGGACGCGGCCCACTGCCAGCGGTGCAACTGCTGCCAGGCGCGCTCCCCCAAGCGAGCGGCGTCGCTGTCGTCGAGGTCGGCGAGCAGCGGCAGGCCCTGGCGCACCGCCTGCCAGCACACCGCATCGAACGCGGGAGCACCACGCCGACTGGGCCACCAGCCCGGGCGCTTCACGCGCGCCTCTCTACGGCGCCGTTATGCTCGCTTCGCAGCACGGCTCAGCTCTCTTCCTGACGCGCCCCGGACTTCCACGACCAGTCACGCAGGCGCAGGTCGTAGAGGTCCAGGCGGCGATCCTTGAGGTTGGTCACCGCACCTTCGGCGCGCACCAGCTTGAGCTTGTTCAGGTCGAGATCCGAGAACATCACCATCTCGGTGTTGGGCGTGGTCTCGGAGAGCACCGCATCGTGGGGGAAGGCGAAGTCGGAGGGCGAGAACACCGACGACTGGGCGTACTGGATATCCAGGTTTTCGATCGAGGGCACGTTGCCGACGCTGCCGCATACCACCACGTAGCACTCGTTCTCGATCGCCCGGGCCTGGGCGCAGTGGCGCACGCGCAGATAGCTGTTCTTGGTGTCGGTCCAGAACGGCACGATCAGCACGTCCATGTCCTGTTCGGCGAGCAGCCGCGGCAGCTCCGGGAACTCCACGTCGTAGCAGATCAGGATGCCCACGCGGCCGGCATCGGTCTCGAACACGCACAGCTCGTCGCCGCCTTCGACCACCCAGTCGCGGCGCTCCTGGGGGGTGATATGGAGTTTGGCCTGGCGGTCGACGCTGCCGTCCCGGTGGCACAGGTAAGAGACGTTGTAGAGCTTGCCATCCTTGCCTTTTTCCACCATCGAGCCGGCGACGATGTTGATGTTGTAGGAGACCGCCATGCGCGAGATTTCGCTCTTGAAGCGCTCGGTGAAGCCGGCCAGGAACTGGATCGCCTCGACCTGGTCGGTCTGGTCGGTCAGCCCCATCAATGGGGTGTTGAACAGCTCCGGAAAGACCGCGAAGTCGCTCTGATAGTCGGAGATGGCATCGACGTAGAACTCGACCTGCTTGAGGACCGACTCGACCGAGTCGAATTCGCGCATCTGCCACTGCACCGCGCCCACCCGGATCTGGGTGCGTCGGGTGTCGATCACCAGACTGGCCGGTTCGTAGAGGATGTTGTTCCACTCCAGCAGGGTGGCGTAGCCCATCGACTTCTCGTCTTCGGGCAGATACTTCTTCAACAGCCGCTTGACCAGGAAGTCGTTGGCCAGCTGGAACGACAGGATGGGGTCGTAGAACTCCTTGCGCGCGACCCGCTCGATGTACTCCGCCGGCGACATCTCCGCAGCGTGCTGGTGATAGTTGGGAATTCGCCCGCCTGCGAGAATCGCACGCAGGTTCATCGAGCGGCACAGGTCCTTGCGTGCTTCATACAGGCGCCGGCCGAGGCGATAGCCACGGTAGGCGGGGTCGATCAGCACGTCGAGGCCGTAGAGCGCATCGCCCTCGGGCTCGTTGAGGATGATCTCGCGGTGACCGATCAGCTCGTCATATTTGTGCGGGTTGGAGAAACGGTCGTAATCGACCCGCACAGTGAGCGCCACACCGACGATCTTGTCGTCGTCCTCGATGATGATCTGGCCATCGGGGAACTCGTCGATCAGCTTGTCGATGGTGTGCTGGGACCAGGCGCCGCCGATGTCGTCGTAGACGGCGTCCATCAGCCGCTTGAGCTGCGGATAGTCCTCGCAGGCGAGGTTGCGCAGGTTGAGATGCAGTTCTTCCAAAGACATTGAGCGGCTATCTCCATCCGGGCCAATAACGGTCGGCGCAAGTTGGCGTGAAAAATGGGCTTATAGAGACAAAGTCTAACACGTTGGGTTCCTCGTCGAGTGGCGTCGCTCGAGTGGGTGGAACCGGCCCGCGTCTGCGTTCTCTGCGGGGTGTCGACTTCAGAAAGGCTGTCATCTGCCGACAATAATGCAGGCATTCTAATTTTTCTTCGAGCGGTGGAACGCGTGACAGTCACGCCGCCCCCTGAGACCCGGTATGCAGCGATGGCGACAGATAGGGATTGGGTTCGCGTTGATGTTGGCGAGCCTGGCGGCCCAGGCATTTCATGCGAGCGACGACGGTCGCCTCACGCTGAGCGGTTTCGGCACCCTGGGGCTGGTTCACAGCGACAACTCCGAGGCTGAGTTCCTGCGCGACATCGGCCAGCCCAAAGGGGCCGATGAGGGGTGGAGCGCACGGGTCGACAGCCTGCTGGGCGCACAGCTCGGGTGGCGTGTCGACCCACGTTGGGATCTGGTGGTGCAGGGGATCAGCCGCTACCACGATAGCGGCAACTACCGCCCCGAACTGAGCTGGGCATTCGTGCGCTATCGCCCCGATCCCGCGCTACAGCTGCGCGCCGGGCGTCTGGGCTGGGATGTGTTTCAACTCGCCGACTCGCGCTACGTGGGTTACGCCTACCCTTGGGCAAGACCCCCGGTGGATCAGTTCGGCATGCTGCAGTTGACTCATATCGACGGCGCCGACGTCACCTTCAAGCAGCCTTGGGGCAGCGACCTGGTGCTGCTCAAGCTCTATGCCGGTCGCTCTGACAGCCGCATCCACGTGGTCGATGACCTGGTCGCGGACTTCGATGCCGATGCCGTCTACGGCGGCCATCTCGACTACGAACACGGCCCCTGGCGTCTGCGCACCAGCTATACCGAAGTGCGCTCTGACGTGGATTACGCCGGGAGCGTCGTGAATGAGATCGATAGCCTGCAGATCCCTGGGCTGGACGGCGAGCGCGAAATCGAGCGTGCACTGGGCTTCTCGCGGCTGCGGCTGTTCTCGTTGGGGGCGCTGTATGATAGCGGCCCGCTGCAGGTGCAGGCGATGTGGAACCGCAGCCGCACCGCGCGCCACCACGGCCGGATCGACTCGGCGCTGCTGTCGGTCGGCTACCGGGTGGGGCAGGTGACGCCCTATGTCGCGCACTCCCGTGCCATGACGTCTTCCACCAATCCCGACGTGACCGATATCGACCAGCGCACCTGGACGTTCGGCACGCGCTTCGATGTCGCCAGGGACATCGCACTCAAGGTGCAGCTCGATCGTATCGATACACGCAGGCCCGGCTTTCTGTGGCGTGGTGACAGCGACTGGGAGGGCGGTTGGAGCTCGATCTTCAGTCTCGGGCTGGACTTTATCTTCTAGGGATCTGGGCATGATTCGCGTGCGCGCCTGTCTTCTTTTAGCGCTACTGACGCTGACACTCCCGGCAATGGCGGATATCGCCATCGTGGTCAAGGCGGGCAGCGGTGTCGGTCAGCTCACCCGCAGCGATGCGGTCAATATCTTCATGGGACGTTACCGCAAGCTGCCCAATGGCAATCCGGCGCTGCCGTTGGACGTGGTATCGCTCAAGGCGCGTTTCTATCGGGCGCTGGTGAACAAGAATCTGGCCGAGATCAACGCCTACTGGGCGCGTCTGGTCTTCTCGGGCGAGGCCTCGCCGCCGCAGCAGGTGGCGACGGCTACCGAGATGCGCCAGCTCGTGGCGCACAATCCGAGCGCCGTCGGTTATCTCGATAGCCGTGAGGTGGGTGACGATCTGCACGTCGTGCTGATACTGAATGAGTGAGCCATGTCGCGACTGCTGACGCTGTTACACACCCGCCTGGCGCTGCGCACCACGGCCATCATTTTGCTGATCGTGGGCCTGCTGGGCGTCGCCTTTCTGCTGCTGGCGGTGCACTTTCGCGCCCAGAGCGTGCATCAGGAGCAGCAGGCACGGCTCGAGGGGCTGCTGACCACGGTCGAGCGCACGGCGCAGATCGCCTGCTTCCTGAATGGCGAGGAGCTGGCACGGGAGCTCGCCGATGGCCTGCTGAGCAATGACATCGTGCATGCGGTACGCATCGAATCCCTGGATGGCAAGCTGCTGGTCGGTCGGGGCGGGCCGATCGAGAGTCCCAGTGATGCCCTGTTCACACGCGAGATATCCTCACCTTTCGAGCCCGGAACGTCCCTCTGCCGCCTGATCATCGATCCCGATCAGCACTATATCGACGGCCTGGTCGGTCAGGCCTCGCGCTTCGTCGGCGGTGCGCTGCTGCTGCAGCTTCTGGGGATCGGTTTCTGTGTGGTGCTGGTGGTGGTGCGCTATGTGACCCGCCCGATCACAGGGCTGTCGCAGCGGCTGCGAGCGCTCGAGGCGGAAACCGGGCAGAAACTGCAGGCGCCGCGGGGTAATCGCGACGACGAGATTGGTCAGTTGGTGAACAGCGTCAACGCCATGATCGACAACCTGGTCCAGAGCCTCGATGCCGAGCGCTGTCTGCGCCTCGAGCGCGAGGTCGAGGAGCGCCGCTACCGGGCGATCTTCGACAATGTCGAGACGGGTATCTTCGAGGTCGACGACGACGGCGCGATCCGCGTTGCCAATCCCGCCTTCCGGCGTCTGTTCAAGCTGCCCGCCAAGCGCGACCTGAACCGCCACCCGATCGATTTCGCCACCCTGGTCGACCCCGAGGGCACCTTTGGCGCCAGCCCGGCCACGGTGGCGGCCGGCGGCCGCGGTCAGCAGTGGGAGGTGGCGCTGGGTGACGAGGAGCCGCGGCGCTGGGTCAATCTAGTGCTCAATCCGCTGGAGGCCGGGCGCTTGCAGGGCGTGGCGCATGACGTCACCGCGCGCAAGCGCGCCGCGGACGCGGCCGAGCAGTTGGCGGTGACCGACCCGCTCACCGGGCTCGGCAACCGGCGTGGCTTCGACCGCCGTCTGGCGGTGATGGGGCGCCATCATCGGCTCTATCCGGATCGTTGCCACGCCCTCGTGCTGCTCGACTTCGACCACTTCAAGCAGATCAACGACACCCACGGCCACCACGCCGGAGACCGTGTGCTGCGCCACGTCGGCGGCGAGCTGGCGGTGCTGCTGCGCCAGCGTGACTATGTGGCACGGCTGGGCGGTGATGAGTTCGTGCTGCTGCTGGAGGGGTGGGGCGGCGCGAGGAGGTCGAGGCGCTGCTGGAGCGCTTCGTCGCTGGCCTGCAGACCCCGATCGAGCTCGAGTCGGGGGTGGCGGTCACCATCGGGGTCAGCATCGGAGTGGCGCTGCTTGGGGTGGATACCGAGGAGCCGCAGCAGGCGCTGCTGCTCGCCGACCGCGCGATGTACGCGGCCAAGCGCGCTGGGCGCAATACCTGGCGCTTCCACACCCCCGAAGGCAACGGCTGAGCGGCGCTCAGCCGGGCCGGCGCATCTGGAAACGCTGCGCCTCGGCGGCCTCGAAGTAGTCCGCCGGGCCGCCACCACGCAGGATCGGGCGCGCAGCGGCGGTCTGATAGATGCCATCGACCAACAGGGTAGGATCGATGTGCACGCCGACCACCTCGCCGAGCACCAGCCAGTTGTCGATCTCTTCGCCGGCGGCGGAGCGCAGCCGCAGTGTCTGGCTCAGACGGCACTCGAACACCACCTGGGCTTCGCCCACATGGGGCACTGCGACGACCTGAGAAGCATTGGGGTTAGCCCGGCCAGGCTGAATTCGTCGACCTCGGGGGCCACCGATGCCGCGCTCTGATTCATTGCTTCGGCCAGGGGGCGGGTCGCCAGCTGCCAGCAGAACTCGCCGGTGCGTTCGATGTTGCGCACGCTGTCCTTGTAGCCGGCACTGGAAAACCGATGATCGGCGGGGTATCGGCGAAGGCGTTAAAGAAGCTGTAAGGGGCCAGGTTCAACTGCCCCGACTCATCTTGTGACGAGATCCAGCCGATCGGGCGCGGCCCGATGATCGCCTTGAACGGATTGCGCTAGGCCATGCCCCTCGCGGGGCTGGTAGAAGTGGGCGTTGCTGGGCATAGCGAAAGATTCCTGAGGGGCGCGAGGACGCGGCGAAGGTGGCGCCGCTGGCGCCATGCCCGCGGCGGCGATGAGGCTGTTTGGGTCTGGCGCTATTTGCGCACCACGCGATAGACGATCAGCAGCACGATGGCGCCGAGTACGGCGATCGCGAAGCTGCCGAAGTTGAAGCCGGAGACGCTGCCGAAGCCGAGTGCGGTGCCGATCCAGCCACCCACGACCGCCCCCAGGATGCCGGGATGATGGTGACGATGAAGCCGCCCGGGTCCTTGCCCGGCATGATCAGCTTGGCGATGGCGCCGGCGATCAGACCGAAAATGATCCACGTGATGATGCCCATGAGTGCCTCCTGGCTGGGTGGGCGCGTGCGACATGGCGCGCGTATGAGAAACGGGGTCTACGACTGACAGTATCTGTCCTGGTCAGAAGCTAGTCGGCGTCACCGCGCTCGGCAAGCGCCTGCCAAAGGCATCGCGCGGTGGGGCAGTGCCTCAGACCTTGCGGCCGGCGAGGAAGGTCAGCGTGCGCCCATGGGCCAGCGCTGCGGCCTGTGGTGATAGCTTGCCCGCGACCAGCAGTTGAAGCCGTGCTCGGCGCCGTCGTAGAGATGCACCTCGACATCGCGGTTGGCGGCGAACGCGTTACGGGTCTGTTCGACATGCTCGAGCGGTATATGGTCGTCTTCGGCGCCGAAGTGGAACTGGGCCGGTACCGCCAGCTCGCCGGCGCGGTCGAGATACTCGGTAATGCCACCGGCGTAGTAGCACACCGCGCATCGACCGCCCGCATCCAGCGCGCACAGGTAGGAAAGCACACCGCCCATGCAGTAGCCCCCGAGGCGATCGGCCCTCGCACACCGGGCTTGCGCGCAGTGCCCGGGGGTGGAGGCGCGTAGGTCGCTGATCACGGTGGGGTAGTCCAGCGCCTGCTTGTGCGCCACGGCGGCTTTCCAGTCGTCACCGTCGTAGCCCAGCTCGACCCCGGGCGCTTCGCGCCAGAAGACATCGGGTGCGATGACGCTGTAGCCATCCATGGCGTACTGCTCGGCGACACCGCGGATATGGCCGTTGACGCCGAAGATCTCCTGGATCAACAGAATGCCGGGGCCCTTGCCCTTGTGGGGTAGTGCCTGATAAGCCTTGAAGGTCTTGCCGTCCTCGGCGGTGATTTCGATCCATTCGGTCTTGATGTGGGTCTGGGACATGTCTGGCTTCCTGTGCGGGGTAAATGACCTTGGCCAGCAAGGGGTCTCTTGCCGGCCGTGGCCGCTGAAACGGCACCCGGCGGCGAGCCGGGAAGCCCGGGAAAAAGTATAGCAGGCTATCTAGCATCGGCCCGGTCGCGCGCGGCGAGAGCGAGCGCAGCGAGAAAGAGGGCAGCGAGAACGGGGGCAGCACGAAAGCGCCGCCGGCATCGACGGGAACCCGACGGCAGCCATGCTGGCGCGTTCAGCCCAAGGTCGAATGACCTGCTCGAAGCCTGTTTCATGTCCGCGCGATGTAGGCGAGTGTTGCCTCCAGCGAGTCGCCCTTGGCGTGTTCCAGGTAGCTATCGTGGGACTGGCGGGCAGGTCCTGCACGTTTGTGTGCGCGCTGGTGCAGCACGAAGTAGCACTGCAGATGAGGTTTGATACGCGACCAGGCATCGAGCAGCAGCGGATTGCCGCTGAGTTCGTAGCACCACTGGTGTAGCGCGAGTTCGCGATCGATCGCCAATGCACCATCGCCGGCATCGATGGCCTCGAGCAGATGTGCATGGCGCTGATCGAGGTCGTCGAAGCTGGCCGCGGTGCGCTTGTGCCAGAGGGCCTTGAATGCCATCTGCTCGAGACCGGTGCGATACTCATAGAGCTGGTGCAGCCCGTCCGGCGTCAGTTCGAGCACCCGCACGCCCTTGTAGGGTTCGCTGATCAACAGGCCGATATTCATCAGGTGGCGTATCGCCTCGCGCAGCGGCGCACGGCTGACGCCGAGCTGCTGTGCGAGCGCATTCTCGGTCAGCCGTGTGCCGGGGGCGATGGTGCCATTGGCGATCAGCGTTTGCAGTCGCTGGGCGGTCTGTTCCCAGAGCGTCTGGCGAGCCGGAATCTGCGCGATATCGGTCGAGAACATGCGTATCCAAAGGTGGCGTGATGGGTGGCGTCAGCCGCGTAGGTAGTCGTCGTAGAGCGCTGCCAGGCGCTGCATCAGACTGGCGTCGCGACGGTTTACGATAGCATGCCCGTCGAGGCGATAGACCGGTGTCAGGCCGCCCAGCGTACCGGTGACGAAAGCCTCGTCGGCGGTGTAGGTCTGGGCCAGGGTGAAGTCCAGCTCGCGGACCACGATACCCGCCTCCCGCGCCAGACGCATGACCGTCTTGTGGTGATGCCATTGAAGTTGTAGCGTCCGGTCGAGGTCCACAGTTCGCCATCGCGAACGATGAAGAAGTTGGTCGAGTTGCAGCTGGCGACGAAGCCATGGGGGTCGAGCATCAGCGCCTCGTTGGCGCCGGCATTGATCGCCTGGATCAGCGCCTGGATGAAGTTGAGCCGACTGTGGGAGTTGAGGCGGATCGAAGACGTCTGGGCTGCTGCAACGGAAAGTCGAGGTGAACAGCGTCAGGCCCTGCGCCTTGGCCGCCTTGTCGACTACCTTGTGCTCGGCGACGATGACGATGGTGGCCTTGCCGCGCAGAAACCGCGGATCCTGATTGGGCGTGCTCTTGAGCCCGCGACTGACCATCAGTCGAATATGCACGCCATCGTGCATGTCGTTTTCTCTCCAGCGTTTCCCGATCAGGCCGACCAGCGCTTCGCGGGTGACACCGATATCCAGAGAGATCGAAGCGGCGCCTTGATAGAGCCGCTCCATATGCTCGTCGAGTGCGATCAGTCGGCCGTCGACCAGTCGTATGCCTTCCCAAACGCCGTCACCGAGGACGAACCCACTGTCGAAGATCGATACCGTCGCCTGGTGCTTGGGTTTGAATTCGCCGTCGACGTAGACGATTACGTCTTCGTTGCGGGTATCGGCCACGTAGGACTGCGAGCTACCGGTGGTATTGGTCATGCGTTTTCCTTCCCTTCTATGCGGTCAAGCGGTGGGTGCTGTGGCGGGGGCGGGCTGCGGTCGTTTCCACATGGCGAAGCCGGTGAAGCCGTAAAGTAGCGAGAACACCATCACCAGCCAGTGGTACCAGAGGAACGGCAGGTAATCGGTGGTGGCCACGCCGGTGGTCGTGGCCATGAACACTGCGCCGCTGGTCCAGGGAATCATCGGGGTCGAGAGCGTGCCGCCGGCCTCGACGTTGCGCGACAGCACTACCCGCTGCAGCCCGAGCCGGTCGTAGATGTTTCGCGTCATCGACGCCGCGGTGAAGATCGCCACGTAGGCGGCGCCGCCGAAGATCGTGCCGAAGAAGCCACACGCCATGGTCGCCAGGGTCAGCCGGCCGGTGCTGCGGTGGACCATGCGGGTGAGCGCGTTGGCGATGGTTTCGAGGACACCGATACGCTCCATCAGGCCCCCCAACCCCAGCGCGAAGATGACGATGGCGATCACCGGCAGCATCGAGACGATGCCGCCGCGATTGAGGATGCTGGCGAGATAGCCCGTGCCGTAGTCGCCCTGATTGCCGGCATATAGCGTGGTCACCGCCTGCAACGGGGTAACGCCCTGGGCCAGCCAGGCACAGATCACGCCCAGCACGGCGCCGATCGCGATCACCGGGAGGGCGGGCTTACGCAATGCCAGCAGCACCAGCGTGGCGAGGATCGGCATCAACAGCCAGGGGGAGAGCAGGAAGTGAGCCTGTAGCTGGGCCATTACCGCGTCCGCCTGCTGCATGTCGTAGCCGCTGCGGGAGAGGTGGTTCCCGGCCAGGGCGAAGCCGAGGGTGGCCAGCGTGACGCAGGGCACACCGGTATAGAGCATCGAGCGCACGTGATCGATCAGTGGCACCTCGCACAGCGAGGCGGTGAGTACCGTGGTGTCGGAGAGCGGTGAGAGCTTGTCGCCCACGTAGGCGCCGGAGATGACCGCGCCGGCGACGAGAGGCAGCGGCAGTTCGAAGCCGTGGCCGATACCCATCATGGCGATACCGATGGTGCCCACGGCGCCGAACGAGGTGCCGGTCACCAGCCCGGTGGCGGCGCAGATCAGGAAAGCGGCGGGCAGGAACCAGGACGGATCGATCAACGCAACGCCGTAGTAGATCACGCTGGGGACGATGCCCGCGGCGATCCAGGCGCCGATCAGTGCGCCGACGGTAATGATGATCATCACCCCCTCGAGGCCACTGCGAATGCCGTCGAACGCGCCTTGCTGGAGTGAGTCATAGGCATGGCCGAGACCCTTGCCGATGGCGAACATCGCGAACCAGGCAGCGAACAGCGCCAAGGCGACGGGCATCTTGAGCAGCAGCACCGTCGACATGATGGCAGCGAAGCTGGCGAGAATCAGACAGAGCGCGAACAGGCCCGGGCGGCGGGCAGATTGTGGCCTCATGGGGCACCTCGAACGTTTTTGAGTTTGTTATGCGCTGTGCGGCAATAAATTGTATACAGCATACAATGTGTATGGCTCAAGCCGACAAGCGTGAAAAGTGACCGGATGAGGCGCGCGCAGGCGAAATCCGCGCCGGTCAGGTTCGGGCGGATCGTCCCAGGCAGTCGAGCAGGTGTCCGGCACCAGACAGAGCAGGCTGCGTGGGGCACAGCGCGTGGCGGATCGAGCGGGCGTGACGAGGAGAGCGGCGTGGCAGAAGGGGGCGCGCGCCAGCGCTGATGGGGCGGGAGACGCGTGCGGCCAGCGGTTCGCATGGCCGGCTCGACTGGCGAGACGGCCCGGCGCTGACGCGTTACACCGGCTGGCGGCGGTCTTCGATGACCTGGCGCCCGCGGATGCAGTCGGCCTCGTGGGGGCCGTCGACCCAGGGCTCGGCGATGCCCTGTTCGATCCAGCTCGCCACCGCCGGGTGCGCCAGCAGACGCTCGACGTAGTCGCGGACGGGGAGCCGAGGGTGATGCCGTAGCCGCGCACGCGGACCGCCACCGGGGCGAACATCGCATCCACCGCGGTGAACTGCTCACCTGCCAGCCAGGGACCGCCGAAGCGCGTGATGCCCTCCTGCCACAGCGCCTCGAGGCGGGCGATGTCCCGGGCCAGGGCGGCACCGGGCTCGCCCAGGTCGATGCGCAGGGCACAGTTCATCGAACACTCGTTGCGCAGGGCCGGGAACCCGGCATGCATCTCGGCGCTGGCGCAGCGGGCCCAGGTGCGTGCCTCGCGCGCCTGCGGCCAACTCTGCGGGTGGTCCTCGGCGATATAGTCGATGATCGCCAGCGACTCCCACACCACGCTGTCGCCATCATGCAGGCAGGGCACCTTGGCGGTGGGCGAGAACGTCGCGAAGGCGCTCTGCTGGCCGTCACCCTCGAACGGGGTCATGACCTCCTCGAACGGGATCTCCAGCGCACGCAGCAGCACCCAGGGGCGCATCGACCAGGACGAGTAGTTCTTGTTGGCGATAAAGAGCCGATACGTCATATCCACCTCCAGGGCTGTGTCGCTATGAATGTGCCGCTATGAATGGCCGCTATGAGTATGCGGCGCTCGCCCGCGCGGCGGAAGAGACCGGCCTCTTAGGCGCGTGTCGGTACCGGACGCGGTGCCGGGCCACCGTAGGGCCACAGCCAGCCCTTGGGCAGCGGGCCCTTGTTGCGCCCACCCTGGCACTGCTGCTCCCAGGCATGGGCGAGAATGCCCACCGAGCGTGAGAGGCAGAACAGACCGCGCGCCAGCGGGGCCGGGAAGCCCAGCTCGGCATAGATGACGGCGGTGGCGCCGTCGATGTTGAGCGGGATCGGCTTGCCCTTCATGGCGATCAACTGGCGCTCGATCTCCCGGGCGATGGCGACGAAATGTCCCGCCACCTCCCCGCGTCCGGCGGCTTCCTCGACCAGTTGCAACAGCCGCGGCCCGCGGGGTCGACCGGATGGAAGCGGTGGCCGAAGCCGGGATGAGCTTGGTCCGCTCGCGCTGCCAGGTGGCGATGCCTTCCTGGACTGCGATCTCCAGAGTGTGTCCGCCGGTCTGGTACGCGAGAATCGACCGATACAGCTCGACGGCCTGCTCGCCGGCGCCACCGTGAACATCATCGAGCACGTTGACCGCAGAGGCCAGGGCGTTGTTGAGGCTGCCGCCACAGGTCATCGCCATACGCGCGATGGCAATGCTGGGGCCTGCGGGCCGTGGTCGACCGCACTCATCAACGCTGTTTCCAGCAGGGCGGCCTGGGGCCGGGTGGGTAGCTCGCCGCGGGTCATCAGCCAGACCATGTCGGCGAAGCCGACGTTGCCGATCAGCGCCTCGATGGGATAACCACGATAGCGGATCTCGCCGGGACGCATATCGATGATGTCGGTATGCCACCACTGTTGAGCCTGGTACTCGGGCGTAGAGGACTTGGTCATGCGCTATCTCCCGTTCATTCGTCGTTGGCGGCCCGGTTGGGCAGCAGGGTGGTGTTGTCTTGGCCGAGTCCTGGCGGCGGAGATGCCACGCGGGGCGCCTGGCCGTCGAAGCGGTAACCGCCACTGACGACCTTCAGCGGCCGCCCGAGCTCGCTGCTCTCGAACTGCTCGATCAGCCCGCGGTCGCGTACCTGAGGGTGCGCCAAGGCATCGGCGACGCTGTAGACGGGGCCGGCGGGCACACCGGCCTCGACCAGCCGTGGCCACCAGTACTCGGTCGTCTCCCGCTTCAGTACCGCCTCCAGGCAGTCGCTCAACGCCTGACGATGCTCCAGGCGCGCCTGACGCTGGGCGAAGCGCGGGTCAGCGAGCCACTCGGGGTGTTCGAGCAGATGGCAGATCGCGGCGAACTGCTCCTGCTTGTTGGCGGCGATATTGATCAGCCCGTCGGCGGTGGCGAAGGTGCCGGAGGGGCTGGCGGTGACGTTGTCATTGCCCAGGGGCTTCGGTGACTTGCCGGCGATCAGCAGATTGGAGACCGCCCAGCCCATGGTGGCGAGCACCGATTCGAGCATCGAGATATCGATGAAGTGCGCCTTGCGCGGCCTTTCGGCCAAGGCCGCATTGATCGCCATCGCTGCGGTCAGGCCGCCGACGGTGTCGGCCAGCGGATAGCCGACCCGATAGGGCGCGTTGTCGGGCGCGCCGGTAATGCTCATCACCCCGGCCATGCCCTGGATGATCTGGTCGTAGGCTGGGTAGTTGGCCAGCGGTCCATCCTGGCCAAAGCCGGAGATCGCGCAGTAGACCAGCTCGGGGTTGGCCTCGCGCAACGTCTCGAAGCCGAGCCCCAGACGCTGCATGACGCCGGGGCGAAAGTTCTCGACCACCACGTCGGCGGTCGCCACCAGCGTCAGGAAGGCGTCACGATCGTGCGCGTGTTTGAGATCGAGCGTCACCGAGCGCTTTCCGGCGTTCTGCGCGAGGAACGAGACGCCCATCAGCGCCTCGTTGAGCGCGGGGTCGGCGCCCAACTGACGCGCCAGATCGCCGCCCTGAGGGCGCTCGACCTTGATCACCTCGGCGCCGAGATGGGCCAGCTGATGGCAGCAGAATGGCCCGGCGAGCACGTTGGTTAGATCGAGCACCTGGTAGCCGGTCAATGGCGACGACATAGTTCCTCCTGATGAAACTGTTTTCTACAGAGAGAATATGATTCGTCAGAGTGAGTTGCAATACCGTTTTGCCTGTCGCAACATCGCCCTGAGTTTCATGATCTACGACCCTGACTGACAAGGAGCGCGCCATGGCGCAGAGACGAGTCGAAGCCGTCGAGCGAGCGCTGACGCTGCTCGAGGCCTTTTCGCAGGAGCGCCGAGAGTTCTCTCTGACCGAACTCGCCAATGCCTCGGGGTTCTACAAGAGCACGATCCTGCGGCTGATGGCGTCGCTGGAGCATTTCGGCTATGTCACCCGCGACGAGCGCGGCATCTACCGGATCGGCCCGGCGGTATCGCGTCTGGCCCCGCTGGCAGGCGATGGGCCACAGCTCGAGAATCTGGTGCGCCCGATCCTCGAGTCGCTGCGTGACGCCAGCGAAGAGACCGCTTCCTTCTATATCCGCGATGACGACCACCGAATCTGCCGCCTGCGCGAGAACGGCTGCATGGAAGTCAGGCACCATCTGGAGGAGGGGGTAAGATTGCCGCTGGGGCGTGGTGCCGCGGGCCGGGTTCTCAACTATGAAGTGCCACGCGGACAGGTGGCGGTCTCGAGCGGAGAGCGCCAGGCGGGTCTGTCGGCGGCGGCCATCGGCATCTACAACGGCGAAGGCGAGCTGATGGGGGCGCTGGCGCTGTCAGGCCCTAGCGAGCGCTTCAACCTGGCGGTCAAGGATCGCCATGTGCCGTTGCTGACCCAGTACGGGCCGCGTCTCGAGCGCCAATGGCCACGTGCACTGCGGGCTTCCTGAGAGACTCTGCGACTGAGCCCCCGCGGCGCCAGTGAGAACCGATGGACCGGATGGCTCGAGGCGATGAGCCATCCGAGCTGGCGCGGGGCCGGTTCTACTGGATCAGGCCGACTTCCCTGGAGATCGTCTCGATATCGGCGATCTGCTGATGCACGTAAGCATTGAACGCCTCACCGCTGCGGTCGAAGGGAATCAAGCCGTTCTTGCTCATGACTTCCTTCCACTCAGGGCTTTCGTAGACCTTGTGCAGCGTTTCTTCCCACCAGGCCACATCCTCGTCGGAGAGTTTCGGCGGCAGATAGAAACCACGCCCAATTGATGCCCTCGACATCCACTCCCTGCTCCTTGTGCGGTGGGGGAACTCGCTCAGCGCACCGGGTAGGCGGCCGTCGGCAAGCACAGCGAGGACCCGCAGGTCACCGGACTCGACGAAGCCGAGGATCTCCGAGGCATCGCCCGAGAAGGCGTCGATATGACCACCCACGACCTGGGTCAGCGCCTCGCCACCGCCGTCGAACGGCAGATACTTGACCTTGTTCAGCGGTTGGATGTGGTCGGCGCGCGCCATCATCAGCACCTTGAGATGATCCCAGCCGCCACTGGCACTGCCGCCGGCGAAGCTGACACTGGCGGGGTTCTTCTCCATGGCATCCAGCAGCGACTCGAGATTCTGGTAAGGCGAGTCCTTGCTCACGGCGATCACGCCATAATCCGCCCCGACGGTGCCGGCCCAGTTGACCATATCGGCGTTGAGCCCGGGGAACTGATGCTGGGCCAGGCGGGTGGTGGTCGAGGTCGACGCCGAGACGATGACATCGTTCTGCCCGGCGCGCTTGGTGACGACGTGAGAGAACGCCACACCGCCGCTGGCGCCCGGCATGTTGGTGGTCTGTACGCTGCCGTCGATGGCACCGATCTCGCTCAGCACCTGACCCACGCTGCGACAGGTGAAGTCCCATCCGCCGCCGGGATTGGCGGGGGCGATACAGTCGATCTTGCCGCTCGGGCCGGCCGCCTGTACACCCAGCGGCAGCAGCGCCAGCGAAAGCACGAGACAGAGGGCGGAAGGTTTCATGGGCAACGGTTGCATGGCGTCTCCATTATTCTCTTTTGTAGAACAGGTTGCGTCAGTAGAAATTATAGGCGCACATAGACCGGGTCAATCGGGGTGGCGTGACTTGCGACTAAAGAATATCCATGAGAAGTATTCTGTTCTGCCTGACAGAATTATTGTCGTGGAGATGGTAGAGACATTGGTGGAGAAAGTGACAGGCAGACTGGCGGTGAGAGAGGCAGGCAGAGTTGCGGTGAGAGTGGCAGCAAGACGGGGCTGGCCGGGGTGTGCAGGGGCGTCTCTGGGGCCGAACAGGCGTCGACTTGTGCGCGATGCCGGTTTTATCGACGCGCTGGAAGCGTCAAACTAGGCGTGATCACCGCCCCTGGCAGGGCGATACCGCTTCACCGTTGGCTACCCGACCGATTCCGAGGCATCTTTTTTCTGGCTGGACGACCCTTTATGGCGCTACGACAATCGACCCGGATCAACAAGTACATCAGCGAAAGCGGCATGTGCTCACGTCGTGGCCGCAACGGGTCGTGAGGCCGATCGCTTCGTCGAGCAGGGCAACGTCTGGATCAACGGCCGCCGGCCCGCCCGCCGGCGATCAGGTGGGGGGGGGGACCGGGTCAAGGTCAACGGCCAGGAGATCGAACCAAGAGAGGCGGAGGATCTAGTACTGATCGCGCTGAACAAGCCGGTGGGGATCGTCAGTACCACCGAGTCCAGCGAGAAGGACAACATCGTCGAGTTCGTCAAACACGGCGCGCGTATCTTCCCGATCGGCCGGCTCGACAAGGATTCCCAGGGGCTGATTCTGCTGACCAACGACGGCGACCTGGTCAACAAGATCCTGCGCGCGCACAACCATCACGAAAAGTCTATCGGGTGACGGTCGACAAGCCGATCACCGACGACTTCATCGCGGGTATGCAGCAAGGGGTGCCGATCCTCGGTCAGGTAACCAAGCGCTGCCAGGTCAGCCGCGAGTCGACCTTCGTCTTCACCATTACGCTGGTGCAGGGGCTCAACCGCCAAATCCGCCGCATGTGCGAGTATTTCGGCTACGAGGTCACGCAGCTGATCCGTACCCGGATCATGAACATCTCGCTCAAGGGGCTGGCGCTGGGCGACTGGCGGGATCTCACGCCGAAGGAGATCGATACGCTCATCGCACTGACCCGTGACTCCGGCAGCGAAGCCGAGCCGGAGCGCACGCCCAAGCGTGCGCGCAGCGGCAACGCCGCGAAACCGGCGGCCAAGGGGCGTCAGTCGGCGGGCGGCAAGCCCCACGCCAAGGACAGGCGGCCGGTGGCGGAAAGCCTGGCACCAAGGGCAAGTCGGGCCCCCATGGCAAAGCCGGTGCCAAGGCAAGCCGGTCGCCAAGGGTAAAGCCGGTGCCAAGGATAAGCCGGTCGGCCAGGGTAAACCCGGCGCCAAGGGCAAACCCGGCGCTAAAGGCAAGCCGAGCGTCAATGCCAAACCCGGCGGCAAGCCCGCTACCAAGGGGCGGGGCGGAAAGCCGGGGGCTTCCAACGCCAAGGGCCCGCGCGGCAAGAAGCGTTAGGCCGGCCGCTTAGATGATGGCTTTCACCGCGGCCTTGGCCAACTGCACGTCCTGCTCCGGCTTGACCCGGACGTGCCGACGCTGCCGATCACCTCACCGTCGAAGATGATCGGCACACCGCTGGCATACTGATGAGCCACCTCTGTCAGTGTCGGTACCTCATGATGCATAAATCAGAGGGGGCTTACAGTCGTTCGTTAAGTTGATTGTAGTTCAGTGGTAGATATGTATGGATGGGCCTTTTTGACTATGAGTTATTTGATGTGGTTGAAATAGGTTTGCTTTGCTTCTTCTCAGGCGAAGGGGTTTTTATGAAAAAGCAGGAGATGTGAAACCTGAAAGGTGTTCTCTGTTAGAGGTTTTGACTGACGCTCTTTATGTCCATGTTGGCTTCTTGTAATCCGGAGTAAGCTCGCGAGCTTTTTTGATGTTGGGTTTCTGGTTAAAGTAAATTCTTATTTGCTCCTGATTGTCAGCGTTATCTCTTTCTCATAGATGGCCTATTTTTCTTCTCTCCATATACGTCCTGGGCGTACATCCCATCAGGTTTTTGAAAAAGTGGAGAAGGCGCTGTCGCTGGAAAACGCCAGTCGATCGGCAATTTCGGATTGCCTCAGCCCTTCTGCCAACATCTCGACCGCGCCTTGATCAACCGCCATTGCTGACGCCACTGCTGGTAGCTGAGGCCGGTTTCACGGCGGAAAATTCGGCTGATGGTTTTCTCGGAAGCGCCGCTATAGCGTGACACTGGTGCAGTGGCGGAAGCATGTGCAGGTCAGCTAGGTGACGTAAACGTCGGTCTTTGGGTAGTGGCAGCAAAGTCAGTTCGTGCGGTGCAGCGGCGATTTCATCCAGGCAGACTGCCAGAATAGGGGCGTAAGGCCCCTGCTGCCAATCGGTGTCGAACGCGGCGAGGGCGATGCATTTCCAGTACCTCGCGCAGCAGTGGTGAGACGGTCAGTACGGTAGGCTTTCCGGGCAGGCAGGCATAGCGATCAGCGTCAAGATAAAGAGAACGGTAACCGACTACGCCGTAGACCTGAGCGCGGTGCGCCACCCTTGCAGGGATCCATGCGACCCTTGCCGGTGGCAGGATGCAGAGACTTTGGTCGAGCGTGATGCGCATGCTGCCTCGTTGGCAGAACAGCAACTGGCCCTTGTCGTGCCAATGTGTGCCCGAATCGTGCTGCGCCAATTCGGCGGCGATCCCCAGAACACTGTTATCGATCGCATCCGGGTTGAAACTGTCCTGAGGATGAAGCCACGCCATAGCATGTCCGATTTTGTAAACTTACTGTCTTTTGTATTGTAATCCTCGCTAGTAAGCAGATGCTACCTTTCCGGCTTTATTCGGGGGCAGGATCTGATATGAAACGTAAGCTGACTCTGACCTTAGCGACTTCGATGATGATGTTTCCCCAAGTCGTGGAGACCATATACAGTCCGGCGCTGGGGCACATTGCGGATGGGTTCCGGGTGAGCTCGGAAACGGCGGCGCAAACGCTCTCTTGCTACTTTTTCGCCTTTGCAATGGGTGTCGTGGTATGGGGGCGGATGTGCGATGTCAGTGGACGCCGGCCGACTATTTTGGCTGGGTTGGCACTCTATCTGCTGGCTTCGAGCCTCGCTCTGTTTAGCAACAGCTTCAGCGTGCTGTTGGTGGCGCGGATGATGGCCGCTTTTGGTGCGGCAGTCGGGTCAGTGGGCACGCAAACGGCGATTCGCGATTGCTTCAGCGGCTATGAGTTAGCGCGAGTGTTCTCGGTGATGGGTATCGCCATGGCGATCAGCCCGGCAATTGGCGTGTTGAGTGGCGCAGTGCTGACTCACTACTGGGGATATCGGGGCGTGTTCGGTGGCTTAGCGCTGCTGGCGGCCTTGCAGTTGGGGTATGCTGGTTGGCAACTGCCAGAAACGCGTCCGCAGCGGATCGTGCAGAGTACGTTTTTCGAGACGCTGGGACGGATGACAAAGGATGGGGATATTTGGATTAGCGCGCTGTTGGTAGCGTTTTTCAATATTTGTATGTTCAGCTATTACCAGCTGGCACCGTTTCACTTCTCGGCGTTGGGGCTGTCGACGCAGTGGTTCGGTTATACCGGTTTCGTGTTGGCGGCCGGGGTCGGTATGGGTGCGGCAATCAAAAATTTTTGATCGGCAAAAACTGGTTGTTTCCCGCGCAGCTGACGCTGGCTTGCATATTGTCGCTGACCGGTGCCGTGCTGGTGTTACTGTTGGAAGCGACCGTGTGGTTCGTCCTGCCGATGATGCTGGTGGTAATGGCATATGGGATCGCCATTCCCAATATTTTAGCGCGCGCGCTACGCCATTATAAAGACTGCCTAGGCACTGCCGGTGCCATCCTCAGCCTGATGTACTACCTGATGCTGGGTGGCGGCCTGGTGCTGGCAGGGCTGTCGCAGAACCTTGGCGCCGTGCTAACCCTCTGTAGTCTTTCCTTGCTGTTGCTGGGGTGGTGCGTAACGAGCGTCGACTGGCGATGTCTGAAAGTGGAAATGCCTGAGTGATAAATTCTGGCCTGCGCGCGCGTGACCGATGGTTTCATATTGAAGTGCAACGGGGGCCGGAAAACTATTGGCGCGCGCCGTCTGCATTAGGCGATAAACAGGCATGATGTTCTCGCATCTGATGGATGAGTACGCTCACGACTCGATCGCCGGCTTTCTGATCGGCGGCTATCTTCGCTTTCGCCGTATCGACGCCGGCGCCGACGATCAGCTATTGACCATCCTGGCACCGGCGTACCAGCCCGGGGCCCCGCAGACACGCTACGCCAGCCGTGGCGGCAAGCCGGCCGGGAGCCGGACCGCGCAGCCGTATGCTGCAGGGGGCGCAGCAGCCATACGGGCTGCTTGATGCCTAGCCGATGGCTTTCACCGCGGCCTTGGCCACCTGTACGTCCTGGTCCGGTTTGACCCCGGAGATGCCGACGCTGCCGATCACCTCGCCGTCGACGATCACCGGCACACCGCCGGCGAGCAGCGCCTGCATGGGCGCGCTGACGAAGGCGGTGCGGCCGCTATTGATCATCTCTTCGAATACCTGGGTCTCCTTGCGGCCGATGGCGGCATTGCGCGCTTTCTCGCTGGCGATGCCTGCGCTGAAGGGGGCGGCACCGTCGAGCCGGCGCAGGCCCAGTAGATGGCCACCGGCGTCGGCCACGGCGATGGTGACCGCCCAGCCCTGGGCGTCGGCTTCGCGCTGGGCACTGTCCAGCAGGGCGTTGACGTCGGCGAGTTCGAGTACGGCTTGGGTCTTCATGGCGTGGCTCCGGTGCGTGCTGAGGGTAAGAGTTCGAGGGTCATGAGTCGGATGTGGCCAGACGCTCGTCGACCAGTTCGATCCAGTGGCGCACCGGGGTGCGCCCGGCGCCGTCGAGGTGGCTCTGACAGCCGATATTGGCGGTCACGATGGTGTCGGGCTGGCCCGCCTCCAGCGCTTCCAGCTTGGCGTCGCGCAGCTGGCGCGAGAGCACCGGCTGGGTGATCGAGTAGGTGCCCGCCGAGCCGCAGCAGAGATGGGCATCGCGTACCGGCGTGAGATCGAAGCCGAGGCGCGTGAGCACTCCCTCCACCGCACCGCCGAGCTTCTGCGCGTGCTGCAGCGTGCAGGGGCAGTGGAAGGCGAGACGCTGGGCGTCGTTGGCGGGTGAATCGGCCACCAGCGCCTCGAGATCCTCCTCGCGCAGGATCTCGACCAGATCCTTGGCCAGTTCGCTGACGCGTCGAGCCTTGTCCGCGTAGACCGGATTGTCGGCCAGCATCTCGCCATACTCCTTGACGAAGGCGCCGCAGCCGCTGGCGGTCTGCACGATCGCCTCGGCACCGTTTTCGATCAGCGGCCACCAGGCGTCGATGTTGGCGCGCATGCGTGCACGCCCCGCCTCCTGGGCGTTGAGGTGGAAGTCGATCGCGCCGCAGCAGCCGGCGTTGCGAGCCGCGCGCACGCCGATACCCAGGCGGTCGAGCACGCGCGCCGTGGCGTCGTTGGTGTTCGGGGCCAGGCCCGGCTGCACGCAGCCTTCCAGGATCAGCATCTGGCGGGCGTGACGCTCGGGGCGGGGCGCGCCCGGCGCGGTGCCGAGCGCGGCGGGATCTTGTCACGCAGCGCCGCCGGCGCCAGCGGACGAAAGGTCTGGCCCAGGGCCAGCAGGGCCTGGAATCGTCTGGGCTCTGCCAGCGCGGTGCGCAGCCCCAGACGCAGGGCGCGCTCGCGCGGGGTGCGTCCGACCCGGCGGTCGACCTCGGCGCGGCCGATGTCGAGCAGTTTGTGATACTCGACCCCGGAGGGGCAGGTGGTCTCGCAGTTACGACAGGTAAGACAGCGGTCGAGATGCAGCTGGGTCTCGCGGGTCACCTGGTCGTCGCCGGCATCGCTCTCCAGCAGCTCCTTGATCAGGTAGATGCGTCCGCGCGGGCCGTCGCGCTCGTCGCCGAGCAACTGATAGGTGGGGCAGGTGGCGTTGCAGAAGCCGCAGTGCACGCAGGTGCGCAGGATGCGGTCGGCTTCGCGGATCGCGGGCCGTTCGCGCGCGGCGTCGGTGAATTGTGTCTGCATGGTGGCTCCTACCAGTCGGCGTAGAGCCGGCCGGGATTGAAAATGGCGTGCGGGTCGAGACGCGTCTTGAGCTGCTGGTGATAGCGCGCCAGCACCTTGGGCAGTGGCGAGAACGGCGAGGCGCCGTCGGTCGGGGCGTCATCGAGGGCGGGGCCGAAGCGCGTGGCGTGGCCGCCGGCGGCGATGCTGGTCTCGTGTACGTGCGGTGCGGGCTCGTCGCTGCGCAGCCACTGCTGGGCACCGGCCCAATCGCACAGCCAGTCGCCGCTCAGCGCCGGGCGCCGGGCGCGGGCCGGCAGCGAGAGTCGCCACAGCGACCGTGGGTCCTGGGGCGAGAAGAAGGCCAGACGCTGCTCGCGCAGATCTTCCCAGAAGGTGGCAGCGTCGGTATCGCCGCCCAGGCGTTCGCGGGTCGATGCCACCGAGCCTTCGCCTCCTTCGAGACGCACATGCAGCACGCCCTCGGCGAAGGTGGCGCCGCTCAACGGCAGCGGCTCGCGGCCCCAGGCGCGCAGACGGTCGAGCGCGCGCGCTTCATCCATCTCCAGACGCAGGCAGGCGCTCGCCGGCGGCAGCGGCAGCACCTTGAACGAGACCTCGGCGAGTACCCCCAGCGTACCCTGGGCGCCGACCATCAGCCGCGACAGATCGTAGCCGGCGACGTTCTTCATCACCTCGCCGCCGAAGCGCAGCAGTTTGCCGTCATGGGTGATCACCCGGGTGCCGAGCACGAAGTCGCGCACCGCACCGCTCCAGGGGCGGCGTGGCCCGGAGAGACCGCAGGCGACCATGCCACCGACGGTGGCCGTATCACCGAAGTGCGGTGGTTCGAACGGCAGCCGCTGGCCGCTGGCGGCGAGCGCGCTTTCGAGTTCGGAAAGGCGCGTGCCGGCGCGCACCGTGACCACCAGTTCGACCGGATCGTAGTGGACGATGCCGCGATGCTCGCCGAGCTCGAGGCGTCTCTCGGCGGCGATCCGGCGGCCGTAGAACGCCTTGGTACCGCCGCCCTGGATCACCAGCGGCGTGCGCTCGCGGTGGGCTTGGCGCACCTGCTCGCAGAGCGCGTCGCTCAGGTCCTGGCCGCTATCCAGGGTAGGCCCGGCCTGATCCGCAGGGGTGAACTCGGGGCGCTGGTCCTGGGGGTGTGGCATCATGCATCTCCTGACTCGAACGACTAAAAGCGGGGCAGCTCGGGGTGAGGCAGCTCTCCGTGGTGCACGTGCATGGCGCCGAATTCGGCGCAGCGCGCCAGCGTGGGAATGTTCTTGCCCGGATTGAGCAGGCGATGTTCATCGAAGGCGAACTTGACCGCATGGAACTGGGTCAGCTCGTCGGCGGCGAACTGGGTGCACATCTGGTTGAGCTTCTCGCGCCCGACGCCGTGCTCGCCGGTGATGGTGCCGCCGACCTCGACGCAGAGTTCGAGAATCTTGGCGCCGATGGTCTCGGCGGTCTCCAGCTCCCCGGGGCGATTGGCATCGAACAGGATCAGCGGATGCAGGTTGCCGTCGCCGGCGTGGAAGACGTTGGCGACGCGCAGCCCGTAGGTCGCGGAGAGCTCGTTGATGCCCTTGAGCACCCGCGGCAGCTCACGCCGGGGAATGGTGCCATCCATGCAGTAGTAGTCCGGCGACATGCGCCCCACGGCGGGGAAGGCCGCCTTGCGCCCGGCCCAGAACAGCTGGCGCTCGGCGTCGTCCCGGGCGAGCCGGATCTCGCTGGCGCCGGCGCGCTCGAGCAGCTCGCGCACGCGCTCGCAGTCGGCGTGGACATCGGCCTCGACGCCGTCGAGCTCGCACAGCAGGATCGCCTCGGCCTCGACCGGATAGCCAGCGTGGACGAAGTCCTCGGCGGCGCGAATCGCCAGGTTGTCCATCATCTCCAGGCCGCCGGGAATGCAGCCGGCGGCGATGATGTCGCCCACCGCCTTGCCGGCACGCTCGACGTCGTCGAAGCTGGCCATCAGCACCTTGGCCACCTGCGGCTTGGGCAGCAGCTTGACGGTGACCTCGGTGATCACCCCGAGCATGCCCTCCGAACCGGTGAACAGTGCCAGCAAGTCGAAGCCGGGCGCGTCCAGCGCCTCGCTGCCCAGGGTCATGCGTTCGCCCTCGATGGTGACGATCTCGACGCTGAGCACGTTGTGCACGGTGAGCCCGTACTTGAGGCAGTGCACCCCGCCGGCATTCTCGGCCACGTTGCCACCGATCGAGCAGGCGATCTGCGACGAGGGGTCGGGGGCGTAATAGAGCCCGTGCGGCCCGGCGGCTTCGGAGATGGCCAGGTTGCGTACCCCCGGCTGCACCCGCGCCAGACGCGCATCGGGGTCGAGTTCGAGGATACGGTTGAAGCGCGACATCACCAGCAGCACGCCCTTGGCCAGCGGCAGCGCACCGCCGGAGAGCCCGGTACCGGCGCCGCGGGTCACCACCGGCACGCGCTGGGCGTGGCAGACCCGCATCAGCGCCATCACCTCTTCGAGTGTCGCCGGTAGCGCCACCAGCATCGGCAGGGTGCGGTAGGCGGAGAGCCCGTCGCATTCGAACGGGCGCAGATCCTCTTCGCGTGCCAGCAGGGTGAGCGCCGGGGCCTCGGCGTGGATCGCCGCCATCAGCGTGGACTTGTCGACGCTGGCGATCTCACCGTCGAGTCGTTCATCGTAGGCAGGGTCACGGTCTACTCCCTGGATTGCCGTCATGGGGTGCTTGTCTTGGAGCGGCGTCTCTGCGGACGCTCGCACGTGGCGCCTCTGCCAAGAGATGCCGGTGCCGCGCAACGTTGTGGAAAGTATTTCCATACGGATCTTTGGCATTGTGAGAAAGCGACAGGGGGCTCACCATTAGCCAAAAGACGTAGATGTTGTTAATTGGTCAGACCATGGCGATGCCGAGGCATCGCCATGGTCCGGGACGGGCGGTGGTCAGCCACCCATCAGCGGGTCGCCGATATGGAACACGTAGAAGGCGAGCAGGCCGACGATGCCCGCGAACAGGCAGTAGTAGAGCGTCGGCAGGATCGTCTTGCGCAGCGTGGTGCCCTCGCGTCCGAGCAGACCCACGGTGGCCGAGGCCGCGACCACGTTGTGAATGGCGATCATGTTGCCGGCTGCCGCGCCCACCGCCTGCAGCGCCACCATCATTGCGGTGGAGACGCTGAGCGCCTCGGCCACGTTGAACTGGAACGCCGATAGCATCAGGTTGGAGACGGTGTTGGAGCCGGCAATGAAGGCGCCCAGCGCGCCTACCGCGGGGGCGAACAGCGGATAGACGTGGCCCACACCGTCGGCCACCAGCTGGGCCATCGCCACCGGCATCGAGACCAGATCGGACTCGTTGACGCCGGAGTTGATCAGGATGCGCACCATGGGGATGGTGAACAGCAGCACGAAGCCGGCGCCGAGGAGGGTCTTCGAGGATTCGGCGAACGCCGCCTTGACCTGGCTGGCGCGCATCTGGTGCAGGAAGATAGTGCAGATCACCGCGATCAGGATGATGCCGCCGGGCAGATAGAGCCACTCCACGCTGCCGGAGACGCCTGTTCGCCGAGGATGTTGCTCCAGCCGGTGCTGACCGAAGAGAGCGCCGACTTGACCGCCGGCACGGTGCGCGAGATCACCAGCAGTACGGCGACGATCACATAGGGCATCCGCCGCGCAGGGTCGACATCGGGGCGCGCCCGGCGACGTCCTCGACCTTGATCTCGATCGTGCCCAGCCACTCGGCCGGCCACTGCGAGCGTGGCGGGAAGTCCCAGATATCCTTGGGCAGCAGAAAGCCCTTGCGTGCCGCCGGCACCACGATCGCCAGACCGATCAATCCGCCCAGCAGCGACGGGAACTCCGGCCCCAGGAAGACCCCCACCAGCATGTAGGGCACCACGAAGCAGACCCCGACGAAGAGCGCGAAGGGCGCGATCGAGAGACCCTCGCGCCAGGAGCGATTCTCGCCGAAGAAACGCACCATCACGGTGACCAGGATCAGCGGCATGAACACGCCGATCAGGCCGTGGGTGAGCGCCACCTCGGAGGTGATCAGGCGGAAGAAGGTCTCCCAGCTCGAGCCGTCGGCGGCGAGCTGGGCTGATCGCCGCCTGATTGAGCCCGCCGGTGACGCCGACCACGATCGGCGTGCCCACGGCGCCGAAGGAGACCGGGTCGACTGCCATCATTCCCACCAACCACCGCGCCCAGCGCGGGGAAGCCGAGTGCCACCATCAGCGGCCGGCCACTGCGGCCGGCGTGCCGAAGCCCGAGGCGCCCTCGATGAAGCAGCCGAACAGCCAGGCGACGATCAGCGCCTGCACGCGGCGGTCCGGGCTGATGCCGGAGAAGCCGTTGCGGATCGCCATGATGCCGCCGGAGTGCTTGAGCGTGTTGAGCAACAGGATGGCGCCAAAGATGATCCACAGCAGCGCCACGGTCAGGATCAACCCCTGGAGGGTCGATGCCAGCACCCGGTTGGCGGTCATGTCCCAGGCGAACAGTGCGATCAGCACCGCCACCACGAAGACGATCGGCATGGCCGTGCGCGCCGCGCATGCGCAGGCCGATCAGCAGCACCCCCGCCAGGATCAGCGGCAGGAAGGCAAGCAGTGACAACACCGTATGGTCCATAGCGAAAGCCCTTGTGTGGTTTTTATGGGAGCGTGATTTTCATGAGAACGTGGTTTTCATGAGAGCGTCATTGTTATTCGTTCGGGTCGAGAAGCGCGGGAGAAGCGCTGGGCGCCTTTCTTCGACGCCACGTCGACGCCATCCCTGTCCTGTCGCGGGGAGGGACGGATGCTGCACGATAGCCAGCCCGCGGCTCGCGCCATCCGTGGATAAATGGTCAGACCACGAGGGTTTTGATGTGGGGTTGCCCGCGGGCCTCGCACTGCAAGGCTTGCCTGGCGGCGTCAGGGCGTGTCACGGGGCCGGCTGGGCGTCTGGGGTGCGACTAATGGACGGTGCCGGTGGCCGTTGACCGCTGGGCTTGCCGGGGGGCAAAAAAGCGCCGGGTCTCCCCGGCGCTTCGATCGTGCTGGCAGGTTGCACATCTCAGCGATGCGGTTGACGCCTCAGCCGGTGGCGAGCAGGCCGGTATCGGCCTCGATCTGCTCGGTCGACATCAGCGTCACGTTCACCGGGATCGACTTGGCCGCCAGGGTGTTGCTGCCAGTGTCTCGGTTGGCCACCGGGATCAGGTCGTTGACCTCGGGTAGTAGGCGCCAGACAGTTCTCGGGCAGGTCGTAGGCGATGATCTTGAAGCCGGAGACGGTGCGCTCGATGCCGTCGTCGCTGAGTGCGCTCAGGTCACCTTGTTGCCCGCTTCGAAGCCGTGCTTTTCGATGTCCTGCGGATTCATCATCAGCACCATGCGGGTGCCGTAGACGTCGCGATAGCGGTCGTCGTAGGAGTAGATGGTGGTGTTGTACTGATCGTGGCCGCGGATCGAGAGCAACTGGAAGTGGGCGTCGCCGGGTTCGGACTCGTCTTCGGTCAGGTGTCCTGCGGGAACAGGAAGTGGGCCTTGCCGGAGTCGGTGTTCCACACCCGGTCGCGGCGGCGATATCGAGATGAAATACCCCGTCGGCGGCGAGGCGCTGGTTGAAGTCGTAGAAGGTCTCCGGCTGGCTCGCCTCGATCTTGTCGCGGATGCGCGCGTAATCCTCGGCCAGCCATGCCCAGTCGACCTTGGGATTGGGGTCCAGGGTCGCCCTGCGCCAGCCGGCGACGATCGCGATCTCCGAGCGCAGATGCTCGGAGGCCGGCTCCAGCGCGCCCTTGGAGCCCTGCACGTTGCACATGCCATCTTCGATAGTGATGGTCTGCTCGACCCCGGCCTGGATATCCTTCTCGGTACGCGCCAGCGCCGGCAGTAGATAGGCCGCCTGTCCGTGGATCAGATGGCTGCGGTTGAGCTTGGTCGCGATCTGCACGGTGAGCGGGATCTTCTCGACGTGGGCGCAGACCCGGGCCTGATCGGCGATGGCGCGGAAGAAGTTGCCGCCCATGCCGAGGAAGGCATCGACCTCGTCGCGCAGGATCGCCTCGCAGCACAGCGCCACGTCGTGGCCATGCTCGCGCCGGCACTCGATGCCGAAGAGCTCGTCCAGCTTGGAGAGGAAGGCTTCGCCGGATTTGTGGAAGATGCCCACGGTGCGATCGCCCTGGACGTTGGAGTGGCCGCGCACCGGGCAGGCGCCGGCGCCGCGCCGGCCGATATGGCCGCCCATCAGCAGCAGGTTGAGGATCTGGTGGATATTGTCGCCGCCGCGCATGTGCTGGGTGATGCCCATGCCCCAGCAGCAGATCACCCGCTCGGCGCGAATCCACGCCTCGGCCGCCTCGCTGATGGCGGCGCGGGTCAGCCCGCTGTGGCGCTCGATGCGTTCCCAGGGTAGCTGGCGGCAGTGCTCGGCGAACGCCTCGAAGCCGTCGGTGTGCATGTGGATGAAGTCGTGGTCGATCACCCGCTTGCCGCCGTTGTCGCGGGCCTCGTCGTCGGTGGCGATGATGTGCTTGCACATGCCCTGGATGGCGGCGATATCACCGCCGATGCGCAGCTGATGGTACTGGCTGCTGATCGGCACGCCGTGGTTGGTCAGCATGTCCTTGGGCGTCTGTGGATTGGCGAACTTGACCAGCGCCCGTTCGCGCAGCGGATTGAAGGTGATCACTTCGGCCCCGCGCAGGCGCGCCTCGTGCAGCAGGCCCATCATACGCGGGCTGTTGGTGCCGGCATTCTGACCGAACAGGAAGATGCAGTCGGCGTGCTCGAAATCTTCCAGCACCGTGGTCGCCTTGCCTACGCCGATGCTCTGTGGCAGTGCCACCGTAGTGGTCTCGTGGCACATGTTGGAGCAGTCGGGGAAGTTGTGGGTGCCGATCATGCGGCCGTAGAGCTGCCACAGAAAGGCGGCCTCGTTGGAGGTGCGCCCTGAAGTGTAGAGCTCGACCCGGGTCGGGTCGTAGGTCTGGATGCGCTCGCCGATCTCGCGATAGGCGGTCTCCCAATCGATGGGGTCATACTTGTCGGTGGTGGGGTTGTAGCGCAGCGGGTGCGTCAGCCGCCCCTGCTTCTCGAGCGCGTGATCCGACCACGCCAGCAGCTCGCTCACGCTGTGCTGAGCGAAGAACTCCGGCGTGGTACGCGCGGCGGTCGCTTCCCACGCCACCGCCTTGGCGCCGTTTTCGCAGAACTCCAGCGGGCCGGGCTTCTTGGGATTGGGCCAGGCGCAGCTGGGGCACTCGAAGCCGCCGTCGGGCTGGTTGATCTTGAGCATCAGGGAGTTGCCCTTGAACGGCACCTTCTCGCGCAGAAAATGGGTCTCCGTGGCCTGCACCGATTGCCAGCCGCCGCCCGGCGCATCGTGTTCGCCCTGCTTGCCGTGCAGTTCATCATCCTTGAGTTGATGTGACATGACCGTGGTCTCCTTGATCGACCTGCGAACTGCGCCACGCGTTGCCCAGTCAATCGCAAACCCATGCCGTGGCGGCTAACCGTTACAGTATGGCAACGCTTTCGCATTTGCCCAGTTCGGACTGGGTCCATGAGAACGCGATAGCGAGTAGGGCTGTCTGAGGGGCGCTCGGTGCGTCGCGCCGGCGGCAGTTTCCGTTTGACGCCCACCGGCCCCTTGGACATGCTGAGTCAAGTCGATTGACCTTTTGTCACATTGATCTCTCGTCACGAGGAGATACCTGTCATGGCGCTTAAGATGTTCGATCTCTGCGGTCGCGATGAGCGGCTGCGTTTCTCGCCCTATTGCTGGCGCGTCAAGTTCGCGCTCGCCCACAAGGGGCTGGCGTGCGATTTCGTGCCCTGGAAGTTCACCGACAAGGAGGCGCTCGCCTTCTCCGGCCAAGGTCGGGTGCCGGTACTGGTCGATGGCGAGGAGACCGTCGTCGACAGCTACGAGATTCTGCGCTATCTCGACCGCGCCTACCCCGACAAGCCGCTGCTGGGCGAGGGCGCCGCGGCGGAGCGCGCGCGCTTTTTCAAGTTCTACAGCGAGCGCTCGCTGGCCCCAGGCATCGTGCGCACCATTCTGATGGATGTCTTCAATACCATTCACCCGGATGATCGCGACTACTTCCGTACCACGCGCGAGAAGGCCTTCGGCCGCACCCTGGAAGAGATGCACTCGCCGAGCCAGGGCCTCACTATGCTCGACCGCGCGCTGGAGCCGATGCGCGGGCGCCTCGACGAGAGCGAGTTCCTCGATGGCGCCGCGCCCGGGGCCGCCGACTATCTGGTCGTCGGCGCGTTCATGTGGGCGCGGGTCTGCTCGGGGGCCGATCTGGTCTCCAATGCCGACCCGGTCTATGCCTGGTATCAGCGCATGCTCGACCTCTACGACGGGCTGGGCCGCAACGCCACCCGTCTCGTGGATGTCGAAGGGGCGTATCAGAACGTGTGAGTTCGATAGCGGCGGCGCGATCTCGCGTCGCCAGCGGCGACAGGAGCTGGCCATGATCGATCTGTATTACTGGACCACCCCCAATGGGCACAAGATCACCCTGTGTCTTGAAGAGGCCGGGCTCGACTATCGCATTCGGCCGATCGATATCGCCAAGGGGGAGCAGTTCAGCGCCGAGTTTCTGGAGATTTCGCCCAACAACCGCATTCCGGCGATCGTCGACCGGTCACCGATCGACGGCGGCCAGCCGCTGGCGCTGTTCGAGTCCGGGGCGATCCTCGAGTATCTCGCCGACAAGAGCGGCAAGTTCCTGCCCAAGAGCGGGCGCCAGCGCTACCGCGTGCTGCAGTGGCTGCACTGGCAGGTCGGCGGGCTGGGGCCGATGGCGGGGCAGAATCATCACTTCCGCCACTACGCGCCGCGCAAGATCGAGTATGCGATCGAGCGCTACACCAAGGAGACCGCGCGGCTCTACGGCGTGCTCGACCGCCAGCTGGAGGACAACGACTTCGTCGCCGGTGATGACTATTCGATCGCTGACATGGCGATCTGGCCGTGGATTCGCTCCTATGAGAAGCAGGGCCAGGAGCTGGATGACTTCCCTGCGCTGCAGCGCTGGTTCGAAAAGATCCAGCGGCGCGATGCGGTGAACCGGGCCTATGCCCGGGCGGTGGAGGTCAATCCGGACAACGATGTGGCGATGACCGATGAGGCGCGCGGGCACCTGTTCGGGCGCTGAGCGCTGCCAGGAAAGCCAAGAGAGACGGGCCCGGTATCCACCGGGCCCTTCGCGTTTCTAGCTTAGCGCTCTGACGCTGAGCGTTCGCTGTCGAAGAACGTCTTGACCTGGTGAAAAGCGGTGGCGAAGTAGCGCTCGTAGGTGTCCTTTTCGACGAAGCCGATATGCGGTGTCGCCAGTACCCGCGGATGCGCCTGATAGGCGCTCGCCCCCTCCGGCTCCTGCTCGAAGACGTCCAGCGCCGCGCTCCCGGGACGTCCGGCATCGAGGGCATCGAGCAGGGCACCGTCGCGGATCAGCTCGGCGCGGCTGGTGTTGACCAGCAGTGCATCGGCGCGCATGGCGGCCAGCTCGCGCGCGGTGATCATGCCGCGGGTGTCATCGGTGAGTCGGAGATGCAGCGTGACCACGTCGCAGCGGGCCAGAAAGGCGTGGCGATCGGGCTCGAACGCGATACCCAGCTCGAAGGCGCGCCCGGCGCTCGCCTCGCGCCCGTGGGCCACCACCTGCATGCCGAAGGCCTGAGCGTAGCCGGCCACCAGGCTACCGATCTTGCCCAGCCCCCAGATGCCCAGGGTGCGCCCGTGCAGCGCATGCCCCAGCGACTCCGTCTCCAGGCGCTCGGTGGTGCGCTGCCACTCGCCCCGGGCCTGGCGCGCCAGATAGCCGCCGAGACGGCGGCAGCCGGCCATGATCAGCAGCCAGGTCAGCTCGGCCGGGGCGATGGGCGAGCCGGAGCCCTCGCGCACCGCGATCCCCAGCTCGCGGCACGCCTCCATGTCGATCGCCGACGCCAGGCGGCCGGTCTGCACCACCAGCTTGAGCCGCGGCAGCTGCGCCAGCACCTCGCGGGTGAGCACGCTGCGTTCGCGGATCAGGATCACCGCATCGCTCTCGGCGCCGCGCCGCCAGCGCCGAGGGGGCGACCCGCGCGTACTCGATATCCAGCCGCACGTCGCAGCCGTCGAGTTCGCGTACGGCGTCGAGAAAGCCGCAGCATCCCTGATAGTCATCCAGCACCGTTACCGTCATCGCCATGGCAGCGCCTCCTCGGCAGTCACACTGGCTGCCATTGTTGGCACGTCCAGGGGTGGCTGTCGAGCGGCGGCTGACGCACGCTTACGGAGGTGGCGGGGGCTGAACGAAAGGGCCTGCGAGCGAAGCGGTAGTGGGTGAGGCGATAAACAGACGCCCCGCCAGGGGCGGGGCGTCTGTGCGGTTGCCGTCAGTCGCTCAAGTATCGCGCTGCTTGGGCAGGGCGTAGGCGATCACGTAGTCGCCGGTGGGGGTCTGCATGAAGTGGTGGCCGGTGGCGACGATCACCAGATACTGGCGGCCGTCGGCTTCGTAGACCATCGGGTTGGCTTGGCCGCCGGCGGGCAGCGGGGCCTGCCACACGGTCTCGCCACTCTCGATGTCGATCGCGCGGATCAGATCGTCGGTCGCCGCGGCGATGAAGATCAGGCCGCCGGCGGGACCACCGAACCGCCGTTGTTGGGCGTACCGATATCGATCGGCAGGCCCGAGCGGATGCCCCAAGGGCCGTTGGCGCGGGCGGTACCCAGCGGGCGGTCCCAGAGCGTCTTGCCACTGGCGAGTTCGATGGCGCGAATGTGCCCGTAGGGCGGCTGCTTGCACAGCAGCCCGGTGTAGGGCACCCGCCAGCCGGCGTTGACGTTGATCGCGTAGGGCGTGTTGGCCTGCGGGTCTCCGCGCCTTCGGCGCCGCCGCGGTCGGATTTCAGCTCCTCACGCGGGACCCAGCCCAGCTCGTTGGCGACATCACGCGGTACCAACTCGTTGTAGTTGGGCATGTCGTTGTAGTTGGCGATGATCACCCCGCGCTGTGGGTCGACCGCCACGCTGCCCAGTCGGAGCCGCCGTTGTAACGGTGTACTCGACCCACGGCTGCTCGGCGGTGGGCGGCGTGTACATGCCTTCCCAACTGGCCTGGTGGTACTGGATACGGCAGAAGAGCTGGTCGAACGGCGACATGCCCCACATGTCCTTCTCGGTGATGTCGGGCTGGCGCAGGGTGGCGTAAAGCGAGAATGGTTGGGTCTTGCTGCGCTGCTCCGGCTCGGCGCCGCCCTGGGGCACCGGGCGCTCCTCGGCGCCGCCGCCGAGCAGTTCACCGGTCTCGCGGTTGAACACGTAGATCTCACCCTGCTTGGTGGGCATGATCAGCGCCGGCACCTCGCCGTTGTCGGTGGGGAAGTCGATCAGCGTCGGCTGCGAGCCGGGGTCGTAGTCCCACACGTCCTTGTGCGCGGTCTGGAAGTGCCACTTGGGCAGGCCGGTCTCGACGTCGAGTGCAACCATCGAGCTGGCCCATTCGTTCTCTTCCGGGGTGCGCGAGCTGCTCCAGTAGTCGGCGGCGCTGTTGGCCATGGGCAGGTAGACCAGCCCCAGCTTGCTGTCGCCGGCGGCGGTGGTCCACATGTTGGGCGAGCCGCGCACGTAGGTTTCGTCGCCGCTCAGCGGTTCGCTGCGGTCGGGGCGGCCGGCGTCCCAGGCCCACTGCAGTTCGCCGGTCATGGCATCGAAGCCTTTGATCACGCCGGAGGGCGGATAGCGGCGCTGGCCGTCGAGCACCTGGTGGCCGGTGACGATGACATCGCGCACCACTACCGGGGCGGAGTTGATCGAGACATAGCCCGGCGGGGTCTCGCCCATGTTGCGCTTGATATCGACTTGACCGTTGTCGCCGAAATCGGTGCACGGCTTGCCGGTGGCGGCGTCGACTTCGATGATGCGTCCGTCCAGGGTGCCGGAGATGATCCGGGTCCGGCAGGCGATGGCGTCGCTGGCGGCCACTGCGTTTTCGCTATGCTGATCGCCGCCGCCCTGATCGCCCTGGTCCTGATTCTCATCGCGCGTGGCGTCACCTGCCTGGGCGCCGCCGGCCGCTTTCTGAGCGTCTGCGCTGGCCTTGTCCGCCGCGGGCAGGCGATCCGCCGGTACCTCGTAGTAGGTCACGCCGCGGCAGGCGGCGGTATAGGGAATGGCATCCTCGGAGACCACCGGATCGTAGCGCCAGTTCTCTTCACCGGTGGCGGCATCGAGGGAGATCAGGATATTGCGCGAGGTGCACAGGAAGACGTCATCGCCCACCTTGAGCGGGGTGGTCTCGGCGCCCCAGCGGTGATCCAGCAGGTCGCCTGTGCGGTACTGCCAAGCGACCTGGAGCTGGCCGACGTTGTCCGGGGTGATCTGCTCCAGCGGCGAGTAGCGGGTCGCCGCCGAATCGCGCCCGTAGGCGGTCCAGTCGCCCGGGGCGGGTACGTCCGCCGGCTGGGCGTTGCCGACATCGGTGGCCAGCGAGCCATCAGCGATTGCCGGGACCGTCGCCAAATGTTGATAGCCGCGCCCGGGCAGGAACGCCAGCGCGCCGGCGACGATCAGCCCCAGGCAGAGCACGCCGGCCAGCGCGAAGCCGACCCGCGGGCGCGGGCCGCCGCGTAGCGCGGGCGCGACCAGGGCGACCAGAATCGCCAGGATCAGGACCAGGTCGAAGCGCGGAATCCAGCGCCAGTAGTCGAGCCCCGACTCCCAGGCGGCCCACAGGAAAGAGCCGATGAAGACTAGGGCGTAGAGCCAGGCGCCCGAGAGCCGGCCGCGCCATAGTTGAACGCCGGCGAGCAGCATCCCCACACCCGCGATCAGGTAGTACCAGGAGCCTCCGAGCAGCGCCAGATAGAGTCCGCCGCCGCCCAGGGTGAGTCCGGCGAGCGCGACGATGAGACCCACGATGCAGGCGAACAACCTGCTCGCACCGCGAGACGAGGTGGATTTGGCCACTGTTTTCTCCCTTGAAAAAGCGCCTTGAAGGAACGCGTTGAATGAGTGCGCTGACTGTCCGCCATCCGTCGATCGTTGCGCGGCGGCGGCTCTGAATGGGGCGGCCCGCTTTCTATGGCGCGCCGGCCCGTCTGAGACAAGCGTAGTCAGCCCGGAGCGGGATGACGAATGCCGCTGCTCGCGGCGTGCGCTCGTGGGTGCCGAGGCCAAGTGTGTCGGGGGCGTAACGGATTTGTTACGGTAAAACGTCGAAACCGCCTACTTTGTATAGGGACGCGGTATCAGCGCGCGCTTGCGTCTACTTCCATCCAGCGCGCAAGACGTGGTTTCTCGGCGGCCCGGCAGAGGCCGCATAGACAACGACAAGGGAATGACAACGTGACCAAGATCTACAAGACGATCGGCCTCGGCGTAGGCCTGATGGCCTGCGCGCCTCTGGTATTCGCGCAGAGCTCGCAGGATAGCGACACCATCCAGCAGCGCCTCGATGCACTCCAGCAGCAGGTACAGGAGCTCAAGCGCGAACTCGCCGCGCAGAAGGCGAGCCAGCAGCGTGAGAATACCCAGACGCGCCAGCTGGCGGAGAAGAACAGCTCGCTGCTGGACAACGTCGGTACGCCGCAATTCAGCGGTGCGATCGAGCTGGGCTACACCTTCAACGACTGGAGCGAGTCGAGCAAGGACACTGTCGGTGACATGGACTTCGGCAAGTTCATCCTCGGCATGGATGGTGGCGAGGGGCCGCTCTCCTACTCCTTCCAGTACCGCTTCTACGATGGCTATCGTTTCCTGCATCACGCCTGGGCGGGATACGCCTTCAGCGATGCCGATACGGTCAAGCTCGGCCTGGTGCAGACCCCGTTCGGCAACATGGATTACGGCTATCTCGGCTGGTATGGCAACCTGCCGTATCTGGCGGGTTTCAACGACAACCAGAACGCCGGCATCAAGTGGGACCACAGCCAGGGCGCCTGGGATACGTCGCTGGCGTTCTTCAAGAGCGATCAGCTCGGCGATGGCAATGAGCACTATGGCGCCAACGCGATCGGCGACAGCGCCCAGGGCAACAGCGAAGAGAATCAGCTGGCCGCACGCGTCGCTTACACCTTCGGCAAGGGCTCGGACTACACCACCGAGGTCAACCTCTCGGCCAAGGGCGGTCAGCTCTACAACCACAACACCCACGAGAGCGGCGACAACTGGGCCGTGGCGCTGGGCATGAACGGCAACTACGGCAACTGGACCACGCTGTTGCAGGCGACCAGCTACCAGTACAACGCCAAGAACCCCGACGAGACGGTCTCAAATATCTCGGACAATGCGCTGCAGATCGGGGCCTTCGGTTTCAACTATCTGATCCCGGCGGAGGGGCAGATGTACTCGGCGAGCCTCGCTTACAGCATGGACGTCGACTGGGGCGTGGTGGAGAACCTCTACTTCTACAACGACTTCAGCTATATCGCAGCGTCAGGTGACTACTCGGCGGTCAATGGTGGCTTCGGTGACATGGATGACCCCATGCTCAACGACCTGGGGGTGAAGGTCACCGCTGGGCGCTACTACGCCTGGTTCGATATCGTCACCAACAAGAACGGGCTGAACTACTTCGGCTCGCCGGTGGACGATGGCTGGCACACCAGCGTGCAGAGCCACTTCGGCCTGACCTACTGAATCAGCCAAGGCGTAGCCGCGCTACCGATGCCCCGTCGAGTCCGCTCGGCGGGGCATTCGCGTCTCTGGCGCTGGGGATTGTCGAGGGCAGGGGCAGCGTGCGGCGGATGATCTTCGGTTCTTTTTCTGTGGTGCTGGCGGGGTATTCGAGGATTTTTCTGTCGTCATGGCAAAGAAGGAACTGTTTCTCCTGATTCACTGGCAGCGATTTTTCTATTTCTCTATGTAAGCCCTCGTGCATCTTGAACGTATATTTTATACAAAAGGTGTGCTATCAGTGCGTAACACGCCGTGTCAGGATGGGGTGGCGAAGGGGTGGCACGTCTTGTCCGTCCCGCCGCGCGCCGCTCAACGCAGGCGGTCTCCTGATCAGCGTCGTACCAACAACCATAAAGCGCAAAGCGAAGGGAGTAGTGGCAATCATGAACCTGAGAACGATCCTCAAGCTCATCGCCTCCACGGCGGCCCTCCATCTGGCGGCGAGCGGCCCGGCACTAGCCCAGGACGGACCGATCACCATCGGGGTCCAGGCGCCCACCACCGGCTCCGAAGCGACCTACGGCAAGGACATGCTCAATGCCATCGGCCTGGCCGCTGACGAGATCAATGCCAAGGGCGGCCTGCTCGGCGGACGCCAGATCACCCTGGTCAGCGGCGATACCGCCTGTGACCCGCAGCAGTCGGTCAACGCGGCCAGCCGCCTGGCCTCCCAGGAGGTGGTCGGTGTGGTCGGCGGCTACTGCTCTGGTGCCACCCAGCCAACGCTGAAGATCTATGGTGACGCCAATATTCCGTTCGTGATCGTCGCCGCCAACTCGACCCAGCTGATCCCCGCCAACCCCGGCAACGCCTTCATGATCAATTCGACCGGGGCCGACCAGGCCAAGACCGCGGTCGACTTCTTCGCCGGCAAGGGCATCGACAAGCTGGCGATCGTCAATCAGGGCGACGCCTACTCGCAGGATCTGGCCAACCTGACCCGCGACGCCTGGAGGGCGGCCGGCCATGAGGTGTCGGCTTTCGAGTACGTCAACAAGGGCGAGCAGGACTTCTCGGCGCTGGTCAACAAGATCCGCGGCTCCGGCGCCCAGGCAGTGTTCTGGACCGCCTACTACGCCGATGGCGGTCTGCTGATCCGGCAGCTGCGCCAGCGCGGCTTCCAGGGCACCATCGCGGTGGGCGACGGCTCCAATTCGCCCAAGCTGTTCGATATCGCCGGTCAGGCCGCCGAGGGCGTCTACGCCTTCTCCAACCCCACCGCCGATTTCCTGCCGGCCGCCAAGCAGTTCATCAGTGACTATCAGGCCAAGTTCGATACCGCCCCCGGTCCCTACGCGCCGCTGGCCTATGACGGCATGCAGCTGATGGCCTGGGCCATCGAAAAGGCCGGCTCCACCGACGCCGATGCCATCATCAAAGCGCTGGGCAGCGCAGACGGCAAGGAGTGGCTGGCCGGCCCGATCAGCTTCACCCCGCAGCACACCCTGGCACGCAGTAACTTCGTGGTGCTCGAGGGGCAGGGCGGCAAGTGGACCCGCTACCAGCCCTGATCCACGGCCGGCCGTAGGGCCCGCCCGCCACTTGCGCAGACATTGCGCGGCGGGCGGCGCCGTGACGGCCTCTTCCCCTCGCTGCCCAGGGACGCATGCCCATGACCTGGTACGACTCTCTGCTCCAGCAGCTCGCCGACGGGCTGGTGCTGGGCTCTTTCTACGCGCTGGTGGCACTCGGCTACACCATGGTGTTCGGGGTCATCAAGCTGCTCAATTTCGCCCATGGCGATCTCTACATGACCGGGGCCTTCGCCGGCTTCGGCGGTCTGTCACTGGTCTCCGGGGTGCTCGGCGCCGGCTGGCTGGGCATCTTCGTGGCGATGCTGCTGGCGATGCTGGCGGTGGGCTGCCTCGGGGTGGTGATCGAGCGCATCGCCTACCACCCGATGCTGGCGGCACCCAGGCTGTCGATTCTGATCACTGCGCTGGCGGTGTCGCTGGTGCTGCAGAACGCCGCGCTGTCGCTGACCGGCGGCCAGTACACACCGCCTTTCGCACCGACCTCGGCTTCGGCGGGCTCAGCCTCGGCAATCTGTTCATCTCGTATAACCAGATCGTGCTGGTGGCCACAGCGGCGGTGCTGATGATCGCGCTGGAACTGTTCGTGTCGAAGACGCTCTATGGCCGCGCCATGCGCGCGGTGGCGATCGATAAGGACATGTGCCGCATGCTCGGCATCAACGTCTCGGCGGTGATCGCGATCACTTTCTTCATCGGCTCGGGGCTGGCCGCCGCCGCCGGCACCATGGCCGGCGCCTACTACGGCAGCATCTGGTACTTCATGGGCTTCCTGATCGGGCTGAAGGCGTTCACCGCGGCGGTGATCGGCGGCATCGGCAGTATCACCGGGGCCATGCTCGGCGGTCTGATCCTGGGGCTGCTGGAGTCGTTCGGCACCCATATCCGTTCATCGGCAGCGAATGGAAGGATGTCTTCAACCTTCGCGATCCTGATTCTGGTGCTGGTGTTCAAGCCCACGGGGCTGCTCGGCAATCCGAAGTGGAGAGGATGTGACATGGCCAATCCGACCCCGTGGCGCCGCAAGAGCGCCCCCGCGGCAATCCGGCCCAGCGCCTGTATGCCGCCTTCGACTCCCCGGGGCGGCGGCGCGCGCTGCACCTGGTGCTGCTCGCCATCCTGATCGTCACGCCGTGGCTGTCGAGCCAGTACGTCACCGTGATCCTGACCAACGCACTGCTCTACGTGGTGCTGTGTCTGGGGCTCAACGTGGTGGTGGGTTACGCCGGGCTGCTCGATCTCGGCTATGCCGCCTTCTTTGCCGTGGGTGCCTATACCATCGGCATCCTGACCCAGCAGTTCGGCTTCAACTTCTGGGCCGCGATCCCGTTCGCGCTACTGGCGGCGGCGCTGGCAGGGGTGATCATCGGCGGGCCGACGCTGCGCCTGCGCAGCGACTACCTGGCCATCGTCACCCTGGGCTTCGGCGAGATCGTGCGCTTCACCGCGCGCAATCTGGAGATCACCGGGGGCGCCAGCGGGCTGTCGCATATCCCTGAGCCGTCGCTGTTCGGTTGGTACATCGATAGCTCGATCGATTTCTACTATGTCTTCGCGGTGCTGGCGGTGCTCGCCTACATCGCCAGCCAGCGGCTGTTCGACTCGCGCCTGGGGCGCGCCTGGCTCTACGTGCGCCACGACGAGGACGCCGCCGAGGCGATGGGTATCAACCGCGTCGCGGTCAAGCTGGCGGCCTATGTGATCGGCGCGATCTTCGGTGCCGTCGGCGGCATCTTCTTCTCGGTCAATCTGGGCGCGATCTCACCGGAGAGCTTCAGCTTCCAGCAGTCGGTGCTGATCCTGATGGCGGTGGTGTTGGGCGGCATGGGCAAGATCCCCGGGGTGATCCTGGGCGCCTTCATCGTGGTGCTGGGGCCGGAGCTGCTGCGCGAGTTCGACACCCTGCGGCTGTTGATCTTCGCCGTGCTGCTGCTGCTGATCATGCTGTTCCGGCCCAGCGGTATCTGGCCCGAGAAACGCTCCTGAGGAGATGCCGATGCTACTGCAACTCAACCAGGTCTCGCTGAGTTTCGCCGGCAACAGCGTGCTCGACGAGGTCGCCTTCGGGGTCGCCGCGGGGCGCATCCAGAGCCTGATCGGCCCCAACGGCGCCGGCAAGACCTCCCTGTTCAATGTCATCACTGGCTTCTATCGGCCGCAGCGTGGCGAGATCACCTTCGACGGCGAGCGGCTGGTCAAGCGCAAGCCGCACAGCGTGACCCGCCTGGGCATCGCGCGCACCTTCCAGAACGTGCGCCTGTTCCGCGAGATGTCGGTGCTCGAGAACGTGATGGCCGGTCAGCACTGCCGCTCCCGCGCCGGCGCGCTGGCGGCGGTGCTGCGGCTGCCCAGCCAGCGCGCCGAAGAGCGGCGGATCCGCGCGACCAGTCTCGAGTGTCTCGACTTCGTCGGCCTCGCCGACAGCCAGGAGCGGCTGGCGACCAACCTCGCCTATGGCCACCAGCGGCGGGTGGAGATCGCCCGGGCGCTGGCCACCGAGCCCAAGCTTTTGCTGCTCGACGAACCGGCGGCGGGGCTCAATGGCAGCGAGAAGGAGGCGTTGGTCGAGCTGATCCGGCGCATTCGTGACGAACGCGGCATCGCGGTACTGCTGATCGAGCATGACATGAGCCTGGTGATGAGCGTCTCCGAACACATCAGTGTGCTCGACCATGGCAGCTTGATCACCGAAGGCACGCCGCAGGCGGTGGCCAACGACCCTAGAGTGATCGAGGCCTACCTGGGTCAGGACGACGAGGAGTTGGCGCTATGACACAGACGGCGACGAGAGACGACGACGTGGCGGCGGGCCCGCGGGCGTCCGCGGAACGCCAGGGCGACGTGCGTCTGAGTCTACAGGGGGTGGATGCGTTCTATGGTCAGATCAGGCGCTGCGCGGCGTCTCGCTGGAGGTTCGCCAGGGCGAGATCGTGACCCTGCTGGGCAGTAACGGCGCGGGCAAGTCGACCACGCTGAAGACCATCTCCGGGCTGGTGCGGGCGCGCCAGGGCGATGTCTGCCTCGAGGGCGAGTCGATCGCCAGGCTGCCGGCGCATCAGATCGCCCGACGCGGCGTGGTGCACGTGCCCGAAGGCCGGCGCGTGCTGCGCGGGCTGACGGTGAAGGAGAATCTCGAGCTGGGCGCCTTCACCCTCAAGGACAATGCGCTGCGCCGGCAGCGGCTGGAGGAGGTGTATGCGCTCTTCCCGATCCTCCATGAACGGCGGCATCAGGATGGCTCGCTGCTCTCGGGGGGGCAGCAGCAGATGCTGGCGATGGGGCGGGCGCTGATGCACGGCCCCAGCGTGATGCTGCTCGACGAGCCGTCGATGGGGCTGGCGCCCAAGCTGGTGACCGAGATCATGCGCATCATCAAGCGCCTCAACGAGGCCGGCACCACCATCCTGCTGGTCGAGCAGAACGCACGTCTGGCGCTGCGTCTGGCGCACTACGCCTACGTGATCGAGAACGGCGAGATCCGCATGCAGGGCGACGCCGCGGCGATGCGCGAGGACGCCGCGGTGGTCAAGGCTTATCTCGGCCTGGGCGACTGAGCTGGCGGATGAAGGAGGCAACACGATGCACAGCACGCGCGTGATCCACAGCGTCAGTTGCCACGCCGAGGGCGAGGTGGGCGATGTCATCGTCGGCGGCGTGGCGCCGCCCCCAGGGGAGTCCCTATGGGCGCAGTCGCGCTGGATCGCCGCCGACGCCACGCTGCGCGACTTCATGCTCAACGAGCCCCGCGGCGGGGTGTTCCGCCACGTCAATCTGCTGGTGCCGGCCAAGGACCCGCGGGCACAGATGGGCTTCATCATCATGGAGCCGGAAGACACGCCGCCGATGTCAGGCTCCAACAGCCTGTGTGTCGCCACGGTGCTGCTGGAGACCGGCATCCTGCCGATGCAGGAGCCCTGCACCCGCTGGTGCTCGAGGCGCCGGGCGGTCTGATCGAGGTGAGTGCGCGCTGCGCCCAGGGGCGGGTGGAGAGGTCGAGGTGCGCAATCTGCCATCTTTCGTCGCCCATCGCGATCTGACGCTGGAGGTCGCCGGGCTGGGTAGCCTGAGGGTGGATACCGCCTTCGGCGGCGATAGCTTCGTGATCGTCGATGCCGAGGATCTGGGCTTCCAGGTGACACCGGACGAGGCCCGCGAGCTGGTCGAGGTGGGCATGCGCATCACCCGGGCGGTCAACGAGCAGGTCGGCTTCGAGCACCCGGACAATCCGCATTGGCGCCACGTTTCGTTCTGCCAGATCGCAGCGCCGCTGGTGCGCGAGCAGGGTGCCTGGGTAGGGCGCAACACGGTGGCGATCCAGCCGGCAAGCCGACCGCTCGCCCACCGGTACCGGCTGTTCGGCACGCATGGCGCTGCTGCATGCTCAGGGCCGGCTGGCGGTCGGGGAGGCCTTCATCGGCGAGTCGATCCTGGGCTCGCGCTTTCACTGCCGAATCGAGGCGACCACCGACCTTGGCGGGCGTCCGGCGATCGTGCCCTCGATCCGCGGTCGCGCCTTCATCACCGGCACCCATCAGCACATCCTCGACCCGCACGATCCGTGGCCGTCCGGCTATCGCATCGCCGATACCTGGCCGCAGCGCCTGGCCTGAGCCAGCGCGCGGCGCAGCGTCTCAATTGCTGGCCACGGCGGCCGTCGACGGTTTGATGTGCGGGCGCTCGGCCATGATCTTGGCCAGGCGCTCCAGCGCCAGTTCCAGGCGTTCGATCAGCCCCTCCAGCAGTACGCGGCGATCTGCCGGGACATCGCCGTGCTCGGCGATCATCGCATCCAGGCGCTGGCCGGCGGCGTGCACGCCCTGGGGCGGGCGGCCGTTGGCGGCCTCCTCGAAGCCGCTGGCCAGGGCCCTCAGCAGTTGACGATGGGCGCGCCGGATCAGCGGATGTGGTGCCTCGTCGAGGCGGTCGCGCAGGCGCAGGGTGGCGCTGCCGATATCCAGGCCGGTGAGGCCCAGGATGAACAGATGGCGCTGATCCTCCGGCAGCATGTCGTCGTGCTGCGCCAGTTGCAGCATGCGATCCGCCATGTGGCCGCTGAAGCGGGTCTCGGCATCGCGGATCGAGCGCCGCCGCAGTTGGTGAATATCCTGGGAGATGGCGTGGATCAGGCGCCGGCGGCGCAGCCGTGTGCCCAGCCCCGGCAGCAGGCGGAACCCCATCACCACGCAGCTCAGGCCGATGATCACCGCCACGGCGCGGTTGGCGAAGCTGTCGAAGGAGAAGTCCATGTTGTGCCGGGCATGGTCAGCAGGATATTGAAGATGGTGAAGGCCAGGCAGTACCCCATGATCTTGGGGTTGGTCGCGCCCATCAGCCCGAGGAATAGCGGCGTACCGAAGAGCATGGCCAGCATGGGAAAACCGTGGGCCTGAGACAGCAGCACGTGACCGAACAGAAAGGCGCTGGGAATCGCCGCGAGCATGCCCTTGTAGAACATCATGGTGATCATCACCGGGTTGTCGCGGCTGGCGAAGAACGCTGAAAACAGCGTGCCCAGCAGCAGCGCCACCAGCGCGCTGTTCCACGCAGTGAGAATCCAGAAGGTGGCCAGGCAGGTGAACACCAGCCCGGCGCGCAGGGCGTTGATGCCCGCTGCCAGGTGGTCGCGGTGCCATGCCAGGGGGGCCGAGCGCAGGCGATGACGGCCCGGGTCGGCGATCGCTTCGCGCGCGTCCAGCATCACCATGGCGTGGCCGATCGCTTCGCGGATGCCCAGACGCACGCGACGGTCGAGCGGCGCCAGATCGGATTCGTTGCTCTCGTGGACCAGCCGGCGCAGCGCGCGCAGCTCCTGACGTGCCTGAGGGACGCCCTTGACGTGCTCCGCTTCACGGAAGCCGTCGGCGACCTGGCGTGCGATCTCGACGCTGCCCGGGTCGAGCTTGTCGGCATGGTCGTGCAGCAGTTGGTGCAGCGCGTGCAGCGTGGCCATGAGGCGCAGCGTGCGGCGTGTCAGCACGTGGGTGGCGCGCATGCGCCCGGGGCCCTCGGGGCCTTCGAAGCGCGCCGCCTGGCTGTCGGTCTCGAGCATGGTGAGCGGCCCCAGGCTGCCGCGCAGGGCTTGCTGCATGGCGGGAATGTCGTCACTCGCCGACAGGCGCAAAGCGGCGTGCTCGAAGGCCTGGTTGATCACGCTGTCGGCCTGGGTAGCCAGGTGTTCGCCGACTCGTGAGGGCCACAGCAGCGAACTCACCAGCGTGGCGCACACCGCGCCCAGGCCCAGCTCCGAGAGTCGCGCGACGGCGATATCGAACATGCCACCGGGCGAGCTGCCGCTGGAGATCACCACGATCAGCATCGCGGTGACCGCGCCCATGATGCAGCCGTAGGTGTAGTTGTTGCGCCACAGCGAGGCGACATAGGTACACAGCATGATCCACAGCGTCAGCGCGATCAGCGCCGGTATCCGCGCCTGGGCGAACAGCGCCATGATCGCGATTCCGACCAGGGCGCCGATCAGGGTGCCGCCGATCTGACAGATGCCCTTTTCGATCACCATGCCGCTCATCGGCCGGATCTGCAGAAATGCCGCCGAGATCAGTGCCCAGTAGGGGCGGTCGAGGTTGAACCAGAGCGCCAGGTAGAGTGCGATCATCATCGCCACGGTGGTCTTGATCGCGAACTTGACCGCCGCGGCGTCCGGCATCAGGTAGTGCTTGAGCAGCGTCGGCATGAGGTCAGGGCACGTCGTCAGTGGCGCGCTCGGTGGGGATCGCGTCGGGTAGCTGCGACTGCGACTGCGACTGCGACTGCGACTGCGACTGCGACTGCGACTGCGACTGCGACTGCGGCGTGGGGCGTCGGTCCACGTTGCTGCCGGCCGGGGCCGCAGTACTGGCAGGCTGGGCCGGTGCAGGCTTGGCGTCGGTGCGCTTGGCGTCGGCGTCGTGCTGGATGCGAATCGTCGCGGTCATGCCGGCGCTCAGCAGGGTGTGGTCGGGCATCTCGTCGAAGGTCACCAGCACCGGAATGCGCTGGGCCAGGCGCACCCAGTTGAAGGTGGGCTGCACCTGCGGCAGCAACTGGTTGTTGAGGCTGGTGTTGCTGTCGGCGATGCCGCGCCCGATGCCGGCGACATGGCCATGCAGATGGGTGTCGCCGTTCATCAGGATGATGTCCGCCGGGTCGCCGACGGCGATCGACGACAGCTTGGTCTCCTCGAAGTACCCCATCACGTAGTAGGAGCGCGCCTGCACCAGCGCCATCACCGGCGTGCCACGGGTGACGTAGTTGCCCGCTGCCAGTTGCAGGTTGAGCACGTGGCCGCTCACCGGCGCCACCACCTTAGTGCGCTGCAGATCGAGCTTGGCGCTGTCGAGGGTGGCCTGGGCCTGCGCCAGATTGGCCTGGGCGATGCGCGTGTTGATCTGCGCGATCTGGCGATCCTCGGCGCTGATCGAGCGATTGCTGAGCTGGTTGCGGCGGCGCTCCTCGGCGCGCTTCAGGTCGAGCGTGGCCTGATTGTTGGCGACGCTGGCCTCGGCCTTGTCGAGTGCGGCCTGATAGCGCGAGGGGTCGATCTCGAACAGGGTCTCGCCCTGGGAGACGTAGCCGGTGTCGCTGACGTTGAGCGAGCGCACCCAGCCGGAGACGTCCGGGGCGATGGTGATCACCTCGGCGCGCACGCGGGCGTCCCGGGTCCAGGGTGTGAAGAGGTAGTAGTTCCACAGCCATACGCCGGCGGCGACGGCGATGGCGACGATGATGAGGGTCAAGAGGATACGTAGCGAGTTGCGCATCAAGAGCTCTCGAGCAGGACGGTAAACAGAAAGGTGATCGCGGCGGTGAAGATCACGAACAGGGAGACGTCGAACCAGGCTTCGTACCACAGCGCCCGGTGCCCCACCAGCCAGTGCAGCAGCGTGCGTGTGACCAGGGTCGCGACGAGGCCGAGTATGGCGTAGATCAGTAAGGGGCTGAGATAGATGCCACCTAGCGCAATTTCCTGAAGACCCATGGCATCCCTTGGCGCAGCCGTCGAAGCGGCGATAATGTTAGCATGCTTAATAATTCGCCGACAGCTGCATCACGTTCCACTCGCTGGCGTGACCGGCTGCCTCGATTCGCGGCGCAAAGAAAGTTTAGACCGAAACCGGCGCTTGCGTCTCACTCCTCGCTCTGCACCACGCGATCGCGGCCGCTGTGCTTGGCCCGATAAAGATGACGATCGGCCCGGCGCATCAACTGCTTGAGTGGCTCCCGCGGATAGCGCTCGGCCGCACCGACGCTGAGCGTGAGCGCCAGCTGTGGCCCCGATGCCAGCACCAGCGGGGTCGTGGCCACCCGCCGGCAGAGGCGCTCGGCGACCGCCACCGCCTCGGCGAGTGGCGTCTCCGGTAGCACCACCGCGAACTCCTCGCCGCCTACCCGTCCGACCAGGCTGGGATCGCGCACCGCGCTGCGCAGTTGGTTGGCGACGGCACGCAACGCCTCGTCGCCGACATCGTGGCCATGCAGATCGTTGACCCGCTTGAAGTAGTCGATATCGATCAACAGCACGCTCAGCGGCATGTTGCGGCGCCGGCGCAACTGTTTCACGGTCGTGCGCAGCAGTGCACGGCGATTGCTCAGTCCGGTCAGATCGTCGGTATCGGCGCGACGGGTCAGGCGCTCCTCTGGCGCCGGCGCTGGGTGAGTCGAAACACCACACCAGCCACGCCGGCTGTTCGCCCACCCGCAGTTGGCGCGCGTTGAGCAGCGCCCAGTAGGGTGCCCCGGGGCACAGTCTGGCCTCCATCTGATAGATCAGCTCGCCGCGCTCGAGCCGCGCGACGAAGCGCGCGTGCTCGGCGGGATCCACGAACAGCGCCGCCAGGTTGAAGCGACTGGCGTGTTCGGCGCCGCTCTGGATGAGCAGACTGTCACTGACATAGAACACCTGCCGCTGATCGGCGCCGATCAGGGTGACATCGCTGGGCGAGGAGTCGAGGATGGACTGCAAGAGCGCCTCGCGGTCGCGCAGAGCCTGGGTCCGTTCCTGAATGCGACGCTCCAGCGACAGATTGAGCTGGTGCAGGTCGTTGGCCAGACGGCGCGCTCGCCGCTGGTCCAGAATGATCTTCAGCGCCAGCAGCGCACAGCCGGCGGCGAGCAGCAGCAGTGCCAGCGAGAGCCAGTGGAAGGTGCGCTGCAACGCCTGGCGCTGACGGTCTGTCTGCGTGGCGACGGCGAGATTGGCAGCGACGACCAGCGAATGCAGTGCTGGCCTTCGCTGGCGAGGGTCGCGGCGATGTCAGTGGCCAGCTCGCGTGCGGCCGCAGTCTCCTGCCAGCTCAGTTCGCGATTCCAGCGCTGGCTTGCCAGGTCCAGGCGGGTCAGGGTGGCCTGGATCTGGGGACGCTCGCTCTCCTGCTCGGCGAAAATGTGCGTTCTCAACAGTGGCAGCAGGGCTGTGCGCATCACCCCCAGGCGCAGCTTGAGCCGTTCGGGAGGCTCGGCGCCACTCGCCACGGCGTCGGCGGTCGCGGCCAGACTCATCACCTGCCGGCTGAGATTGTAGCTCTGCCACACCTCGTTGTAGCGCCCGGGGGAGGCGAACTCCTGGCCTCGGTCGGCCACCGTGTGCAGCCCCGCCAGCGCCACCCCCATCATGATGCCGGCCAGCAGCATCAGCGCCAGCGCGTGCCAGTGGCGGCCACGGTCCGGTACCGCCTCCTTCAGCGCAGCTGCAGTTCGTCGAGTTGCCATACGGTGCGGTTGTAGTAGGTACGGGTATACAGCTCGGGGTGGCTATCGTAGGGGTACATCACGATCAGCGGGCCGTAGGCGTCCACCGGCAGGTAGTGGCCATCGCGCCGGTAGGCGACGATCGGATCGTAGCGGGTAATGTCGCTGGCGGGAATGATCGCATCGTAGTCGTTGAGGGCGTAGGCGTGCAGACTCTCCGGTAGCGCAGACGACGACTCACCAGCAGCGTCAGCAGGGAGACACCATACCAGTGGGACGCGCCCAGTCCGCTGTCTGGAATCGGCCCGACCACCGCTCGCCCAGGCAGCGCTTCGAGGTCGTCGAGGGTCAGTTCGGCGAGTGGCTTGCCGTCGGTGTCGCTCAGCCGCAGCAACGGCATGTCGCGCGGATAAGGCGGCGCGTCGGAGGCGCTACCGGGCGTGTCGGCGAATGCCTGCAGGGCCATGCAGACCGCCAGCACCAGCAGCAGCCAGTGCAGCGCCTGGCTCGGGCCGATGCGGCATGCGCGGCGCAAGCGGTAGGTCGGGCTGACGGAGAGTGTCGTCATGGTCGGGTGGCCCTGGCCGTCGCAGGCGTCGTCAGGCGTTGGGATCGTCGACCAGCAGTCGCGAGAATCTGACGATCTCGGCGTTACGGTTGGACCAGCCCAGGTGTGTCCAGAAGCGGTGGGCGGCCGTGTTGTCGGCCAGCGTATCCAGGTGCACTTTCTCGATGCCGGCAGCCAGCAGCGCCTGCAGACAGTGCTCGGTCAGTTGGCGCCCCAGGCCGAGCCCGCGGCACTCGGGCTCGACCATGACGTGCTGCAGATAGCCGCGGCGGCCATCATGCCCCGCCATGGCACAGCCGACGATACCCGATCGGCCGCGCCAGCGGGCGACGAAACTCATGCCCGGGTTGCGCGCCAGATAGCGCGCGGTGGCCTCGCGGCCATCGGCCTGGCGCAGCACCACGCCCGGCGTGCGCTGCATCATGGCGACGAAGTCCGGGTGATCGTCCAGGCTCATGGCGGCGATCGTCACGCTGGCGGCGGCGGTTGGGGGCATGTGGGCTCCTCGGTAAGGGAAAGGGCAGGTAACGCGGATCCCCGTGAGTCTGTCTGTGGGGGCTATTGCAGAACGTCTGTCGCGCAACCGCGGCGCCGGGCGAGGCCTGCGTTGACTGAGCTCACGTCGTCCGGCGGGCGAGCCCCAGGCGCCGCAGGGGCAGGTTGATCACAGCGAGGCCCGCGATCACCAGCAGCCCGCCGACCACCTTGTGCACGCCCAGCGGATCGTCCAGCAGCCACACCCCCAGCGCCACCGCGAAGACGGGCATCAGCAGCGTCAGCGGCACTACCCGGTTGACCGGGTGTTTCTGCAGCAGGCGATACCAGAGTCCGTAGGCCGCAATCGAGGACATCACCGCGGTATACACCACGGCGCCCCAGCCGGCCCAGCCGGCGTGCTGGATGGCGTGCCACTGATCGGATTCGAACAGCGCACTGCCGAGCGCCACCAGCGGCGTGGCGAACAGTGCGATCCAGCCGGTCAGGGTCAGCGGCGGGATCGGCGGCGCCAGTTTGATGATCAGCGTCGAGACCGCCCAGGCCAGCGCGCTCGCCAGCAGCAGTGCAGTGGAGAGTGGCGGCGGCAACGAGGGGCCACCGGCGAGGACCACCACGCCACCGAACGCTAGCACCAGGCCGGCGAGCCGGCGTGGTCCCAGTTTCTCCTTGAGGAAAAGCGCCGCCAGCAGAGTGGCGAAGGGCGTGCCCATCTGTACCAGCAGCGCCCCGGTGCCTGCCTCGGCGTGTTCGAGACCGACGAACAGTAGCGGAAAGTGGAGCCCGCCGAAGGTGACCGAGAGCAGCAGCACCCAGCGCAACTGGTCGCGGGTGATACGCGTGAACGGCACCACCAGCGCCGCGACCAGCATGAAGCGCAGCACCATCACCAGCAGCGGCGGCATCTCTGCGACGCCGAGCTTGATCACGATGATATTGAGTGCCCAGATGGCAATCACGCCCAGGCCGATCGACAAATCCTTGAGGGGCACGCGCTGAGTTCCTTTGATATGGCTGGGCTAGGCCCCTAGTGGGCTCGTAGGCCCAGACTTTCAACGCCGCGGGCGTGGTCGTCAAGTGGCCATGCCAAGCCTGGGGGTGGGGGCCATGCCAGGCCCGGGGGTGGGGGCCATGAAGAGGGGCTATGGCAAGCCCGGCCGACGCGGTATCTTGAGCGCGGCACGCGCCGTCGTCGACCACCGAGGATACGAAGATGTTGAAGGGAATCGCGATCTGTCTCTGCCTGCTGGTGACGCAGCTGGCCATGCTCTCCTGGATTGACCATCGCCTGAGTGGCAGTGAGTCCGTCCAGCGCCAAGTCACCAGCGCCCAGGCATCGCCGCGTGCCCGTGAGGATGACGATGTTGAGCTCGGGTGAGGCCGCCCGGCGGCGAGCTTGGCGTCAGTTGCCGGCAGCGACGCTGCGCTGGGGGACGGCGCTGGCGCTGCTGGTATGGGCGTTACTGGCGGGGGCCGCGGAGGCAGGCCGGTTGGGCCTGAGCGGGGCGAGCGGAGACTACACGCTGCGGATCGAAGTAGCCACCACCGCCGAGCAGCGGGCGCGGGGGCTGATGGCGCGTGACGCTCTGCCCGAGGACGCCGGCATGCTGTTCCTCTACCCCGCCGAGCAGCCCGGCAGCAGTGCCTACTGGATGTACCGCACACGGATTCCGCTGGATATCGCCTTTCTCGGTGCGGATGGCACCATCCGCGCACTCAAGACGATGCCGCCGTGTCGCGCCGAGATGCCCAGCCGCTGCCCGGCCTACCCGGCCGGGGTGGCATTTCGTGCCGCGCTGGAGACCAACGCCGGCTACTTCGCGCAGCGCGGGCTCGGCGTGGGTGACCGGGTCGATCTCGCCCCATGGCTCGCGGCGCCTTGAACGAGCCCATGCCGGTCGCGCATGCCCCATAGCGGTCGCGTCCGGTTCGCCGCGCCTGACGCGGCCAGCGGCGGATAAATCCTCTTCTTCCGGGGTATCTGGCGGTATGTCTCCGCTGCGCCATGCGCGGACTCTGATGCAGAAGCGACAAGGCGCGGGTTTTGCCAGCACGAAACTCTCTATAAGATGGCTCGCCGTCGGGATAAGCTATGTTACGTAGGGAGTCGGCTACGTAGGCAGTAGGCTACGTAGGGAGTGCCGTTTGAACCGGACATCGCGCCGGGGGCCACTACGGCCGCGGCACGCGCTCCAGGACGCCCGGCATGGCGCGCGCCATGCGTCACGCAAGGTGTCCGGGGGACATGGCGCGCCCGCCGCGCTCCATTCAGGGAGGGCGCGGCAGGCATGACGAACCGGGATAGAATCAGCACAAGTCCGGGCCACGCCACCACTCGACGTTCGGGGCCGCCAGATCGGTCTCACACAATAAACGGGAAACTCGAGGTATGCGCATGAAACGCCACGCTTTGACTGCAGCCTTATTCTCCTCTGCCCTGATGGGTGCGGCCACGCTGTCCGCCCCTGCCATGGCGCAGGACACGCAGTACATCACCATCGGTACCGGCGGCCAGACCGGCGTCTACTACGTGGTCGGCCAGTCCGTCTGTCGAATGGTCAACCGCAGCGCCGAAGAGAGCGGCATCCGCTGCAACGCGCCGTCTACCGGCGGCTCGGTGGCCAACATCAACGGCATCAAGTCCGGCGAGCTGAACATGGGCGTCGCCCAGTCCGATGTGCAGTACAACGCCTACAACGGTGACGGTCAGTTCGACACGCCGATGAAGGATCTGCGCTCGGTGTTCTCGCTGCACGGTGAGCCGCTGACCATCCTGGCGCGCAAGGATGCCGACATCCACTCGATCCAGGATCTCAAGGGCAAGCGCGTCAACATCGGCAACCCGGGCTCCGGCCAGCGCGCCACCATGGAAGTGCTGATGAACGCCGAAGGCTGGGACACCAGCGTGTTCTCGCTGGCTTCCGAGCTGGGTGCCGCCGAGATGGCCTCGGCGCTGGCCGACAACAACATCGATGCCATGGCCTACGTGGTCGGTCACCCCAACGGCGCGATCCAGGAAGCGACCACCACCGTGGCCTCCAACCTGGTGCCGCTGGACGATGACGCGGTCAAGGGGCTGGTCGACAAGTACCCCTACTACAGCATGTCCACCATCCCCGGCGGGATGTACGAAGGCAACCCGGACGACGTCCAGACCTTCGGCGTGCGCGCGACCTTCGTGACCTCTGCCGAGGTGCCGGATGAAGTCGTCTACCAGACCGTCAAGGCGGTGTTCGACAACTTCGACCGCTTCAAGCGCCTGCACCCGGCGTTTGCCAACCTCGAGCCGAAGGACATGATCAGCGAAGGGCTCTCCGCTCCGCTGCATGATGGCGCCAAGCGCTACTACCAAGAGCAGGGCTGGCTCTGAGGAAACACTGCACAAATGCCTGCGCGGGTGAATCGCTGCGTTGCGCGGTGCTCAGAATCCTCACATATACCCCATATGCTGCGGTTCTTGTGCTCCGGGCGCCTTGCGCTTCATCCCGCTCGCCGATGTGTTCAGCGTTTTCCTAAGCACGCGTGGGCTGGCGTCTCGCCGAGGCGTCAGCCGCCGCGCCCTGGAAGGGGTCGGATACTGACATCCGGCCCCGACCGCGAAGCGTTGTCGCAAGCAGATGCTTCTTCCCTGCCGTGAGCGGGCCACTTCCTCGGCGCCTGCGTGTTTCCCTGTCAGGATCTCACCATGACCGATACCAAGACCTCCGGCCCCGATCAGGCCAAGCTGGAAGAGCTGGCCGCTACCGATACCGGTGGCCGCAAGCTGACCGGCCTTCCCAACCGATTGCTCCTGGGCGTTGCTGCAGCCTGGTCGCTGTTCCAGCTGTGGATCGCCTCGCCGCTGCCGTTCGTGTTCGGCTTCGGCGTGTTCAGCGCCACCGAAGCGCGCTCGATCCATCTGGCGTTCGCCATATTCCTCGCCTTCATGGCCTACCCGGCCTTCAAGCGTTCACCGCGCGAGCGCATGCCGTTGCCCGACTGGGCGATGGCCCTGGTAGGGGCGTTCTGTGCCTCCTACCTCTACTTCTTCTATGATCAGCTCGCGCAGCGTCCCGGCGCGCCGATCCTGCAGGATGTGATTGTCGGGGTGATCGGCATCGTGCTGCTGCTCGAGGCGTGCCGCCGTTCGCTGGGGCCGCCGCTGACGATCATCGCGCTGATCTTTCTGATCTACTCGCTGGCCGGGCCCTACATGCCGGGCATTCTGGCCCATCGCGGGGTGAGCTTCTCGGGGCTGGTCAACCATCAGTGGCTGACCACCCAAGGCGTGTTCGGTATCGCCCTGGGCGTCTCGACCAGTTTCGTGTTCCTGTTCGTGCTGTTCGGCGCGCTGCTCGACAAGGCCGGCGCTGGCAACTACTTCATCAAGGTCGCGTTCTCGCTGCTGGGCCACTATCGCGGCGGCCCGGCCAAGGCCGCGGTGGTCTCCTCGGGGCTCACCGGGCTGATCTCCGGCTCCTCCATCGCTAACACCGTGACCACTGGAACCTTCACCATTCCGATGATGAAGCGGGTTGGCTTCAGTGCCACCAAGGCCGGTGCGGTGGAAGTCTCTTCTTCGGTCAACGGCCAGATCATGCCGCCGGTCATGGGCGCTGCGGCCTTCCTGATGGTCGAGTATGTCGGCATTCCCTACATCGAGGTGATCAAGCACGCCTTCGTGCCGGCGGTCATCTCCTATATCGCGCTGCTCTACATCGTCCACCTGGAGGCGCTCAAGGCGGGCATGCAGGGCCTGCCGAGCGGCAACCCGCAGCGCCCTTGGCTCAATAAGATCCTCGGTTTCCTGACCGGCCTGGTGGGCGTAATGCTGCTGGCGGCGGCGGTCTACTACGGGATCGGCTGGCTCAAGCCGGTCCTGGGTGAGTCTGCCTCTTGGGTGATCGGGGCCGGGGTCATCGCGATCTACGTGCTGCTGCTCAAGCTTGGCTCCCATTACCCCGAGCTCGAAGTGGACGACCCCAATCAGGAGATCACCCAACTGCCGCGCACCAAACCCACCGTGATGGTGGGGCTGCACTATCTGCTGCCGGTGATCGTGCTGGTGTGGTGTCTGATGGTGGAGCGTCTGTCGCCGGGTCTGTCGGCGTTCTGGGCTACCGCCTTCATGATCTTCATCATTCTCACCCAGCGCCCGCTCGATGCCCTGTTCCGCGGGCGTAGCGACTTCGCCGGTGATCTCAAGCGCGGTGGGTGCGACCTGTGGGAAGGACTGATCGACGGCGCGCGCAACATGATCGGGATCGGCATCGCCACTGCCACCGCTGGTATCATCGTCGGTGCGGTGGCGCAGACCGGGGTCGGCCTGGTGCTGGCGGATCTGGTCGAGACGCTGTCGATGGGCAATCTGCTGCTGATGCTGCTGCTCACCGCGGTGCTCAGTCTGATCCTCGGCATGGGGCTGCCGACCACCGCCAACTACATTGTCGTGTCGGCGCTGCTGGCGCCGGTGATCGTGCAGCTGGGTGAGCAGAACGGGCTGATCGTGCCGCTGATCGCGGTGCATCTGTTCGTGTTCTACTTCGGCATCATGGCCGATGTCACCCCACCGGTGGGGCTAGCGTCGTTCGCGGCAGCGGCGATCTCCGGTGCTGACCCTATCCGCACCGGCTTCCAGGCGTTCTACTACAGCCTGCGTACCGCAGCGCTGCCGTTCTGTTCATCTTCAACACCGACCTGCTGCTGATCAACGTCGACCTGTGGCACGGTATTGTGATCTTTGTCGTGGCCACGGCGGCGATGCTGATCTTCGCCGCCGCGACCCAAGGCTTCATGTTGGTCAAGAGCCGCTGGTACGAGAGCGCATTGTTGTTGCTGGTCGCCTTCACCCTGTTTCGCCCCGGTTTCTGGATGGACATGGTCGATGCGCCTTATCGCGAGGTGCCGCCGGCCCAGTTCGAGCAGGCGCTGGGCGAGATCGGTCCGCGCGACCATCTGATGGTGCGCGTCGAAGGGCTGGATGCCTACGGTGCGCCGACCAGCTTCGTGGTCCAGGTACCGGCGACCGAGGGGAGTAGCGGCAGCGAACGCCTCGATAGCCTGGGACTGCACCTGATGCAGGAAGATGGCAAGGTACTGGTCGACACCACCGACTTCGGCAGTCAGGCGGATAAACTCGGCTTCGACTTCGATCAGCAGATCGTGTCGGTGCGGATTCCGCGCGATCAACTGCCCAAGGAGCTGATGTGGATACCCGGGCTGCTGCTGTTCGCGCTGATCGTGCTGCTGCAGCGCCGTCGTCGCGGCGCCGGGAAGTCGCGCGAGGCACTCGCCTGACGCTGCGCCAACCCCGGTATCTGTGCAGTATGCAGTTCGATGTGATGCAGACGGCCGCCTCGCCAGAGGCGGTCGTCCTGTTTTGAAGGAGAGCGAAGATGGCGTTTCCCGACAGCCGCATCGATTACCGCCGCCACCCCGAGGCCTACCGTATCGGACGTGGCGAGCGCGGCGTGTTCCACGTCCAGCCCTACAAGGACGAGCTGCTGCCGCTGTGGGCGATCCGCAACGAGGCCGATGCCCGCGAGGCGGTGACGGCGCTCTCGGCGCGTTTTCGTGACTACCGCGACGCCGACGATTTCGTCGGCATGGATATGGCGCGCAAGTACCTGCAGATGGGCTATACCCGGGCGCGTCGCTATGCCCGCTATCCGGGCGGACGCAAACGTGACCAACGCGGTAGACCGATCGAACCGCGTGATGCCGATGCCGAGAAGGCACGGATCGCCGAACACTACCAGCGCGCACTTGATGCGGTGCGCGACGACACCACCTACAAGCGCGCCAAGCGCGCACATCAGCAGCGCCGCCGCTGATGCATCTTGACCTCTTGATGAGCTGATCCCCTGCCAGGAGCCCAACCATGCCCACGCTCTCCGCGATCCACCGCTATCCGATCAAGTCCGCCGCCGGTGAGTCACTTACCCAGGCCCGCGTCGAGGAGGAGGGGCTGGTGCTCGATCGTCGCTTCATGGCGATCAAGCCGGATGGCACCTTTCTCACCGCACGCTCGCATCCGCAGCTGCAGCGGGTGCGCCCGAGCTTCGACGGCGAGCGTCTGACCCTGACCCACGACAGCCTGCCGCCGCTCGACGTCTCCCGCGAGGAGTTCAGCGGCGAGGCGGTGACGACTCAGGTGTGGGGGGATGAGTTCTCCGCACTGGCCACCCACGCTTCGCTCGACGCCTGGTTCAGCGAGGTCGCCGGTGAGCCGGCGCGGCTGTTATGGCTGGGTGAGCGCTCGCCGCGCTACCGTGAGTCCATCGGGGTGCGTGTGAGCTTCGCCGACGGCTATCCTGCTGCTGATTTCCGAGGCCTCTCTCGATGATCTCAACCGGCGCACCGACGGCACCCATGTCATGGCCCAGTTCCGCCCCAATCTGGTGGTGACGGGCACCGAGCCCTATGCCGAGGATGGCTGGCAGCGTGTGCGTATCGGTGATGTGACGTTCCGCGTCGATGCGCCCTGCTCGCGCTGCGCCATGGTCACGGTGGACCCGGCACGCGGTGAGAAACGCGCCGACCGTGAGCCGCTCAAGGCGCTGGCCGTCTACCGTCGCGGAGCGCGTGGAAAGGTCTATTTCGGACAGAATCTGGTGGCCGAGAATGCCGGCAACGTGGGTGTGAACGATGCGCTGGTGGTGCTCGAATAGCCTGGCGTTTCTTCGCAGATAACACGCTCACTCCTTCAGAAACAACACGGAGTTTCACGTCGTTACCCGTAAAAATCGCCACTTTCATGAACGCATGATGAATGGATGAGCGGTGTTCACGTTCATGTTGGCCTTGGCCAGAAGGTGACGTGGGAAGACGAATTGAGTGTTCATCTCGGCGACAGGTAGTCGTGGCTTCTGTTACATTAGTTTTTATTAAATTTTAAACGTTCCTCGCTGGCTGATTCCCGTATGAGCACCCGGTTCATGCGGGATTCATCTTCATCACCATTTCGACCCGAATAGTTTCGAATTTAACGCGCTACTCGCCTTTTTGCGGCCCATCGGGCGTGTCATTCCTGTCTATAAGCCGGCGTCATCAATGGCGCCAGGCGCACAATCCTTCACCTCGGCTTACAAAATTTTCAGCGTGCAAAGCGGTTAATGGTTGCCGCCGACCTGGCTCTCCCGTTACGACTTTAGGCGAAGCCGACGCCGCCATGATCCCTGGATGCGCACGGCTCCTGTCATCGCCATTCCCCTGTCGCTATTCGAGCGCAGTGTGATCACGACTGGCGATCCCAACGCTGCCGAGGAGTTTCCATGCAATTCACCGATCGTCTGCTACTCGAGAACCGCGCCTGGGCTGCCGGCATGCGCGCCGCCGATCCGGAACTATTCTCCCGTTTGCATCAGGGCCAGGCGCCGGGTGCGCTATGGATCGGTTGCTGCGACAGCCGAGTCCCCGCCGAGCAGATCTGCAACGCCAATCCCGGTGAGCTGTTCATTCATCGCAATATCGCCAACCTGGTCGATGAAGACGACGCCAACGTGATGAGCGTGCTCGAGTATGCGCTCAAGGCCCTCGAGGTCGAGCACGTCATTGTCTGTGGTCATCGGGGGTGCGGCGGCATCCAGGCTGCGATCAGCGGCGACGAGGCGCTCGCGGCGCTGCCCCGGGTCGACTCCCATGTCGCCCAGCTCAGGCAACTGGTGGCGGCTCACGCCAGCGAGCTGAGCCACTTCACGCAGCTCGGCGACAAGGTAGACCACGTGGTCGAGCTCAATGTCATCGCCCAGGTCGAACGCCTGGCCGGGCTATCGCTGGTACGCGAGAGCTGGGCGGCACGGCGTGCCCCGACCCTGCACGGCTGGGTCTACGACCTCGCCAGCGGTCAGCTCGACGACGTGGTGAGCCGCGCCCCGACGGATGCCGACGCTCTTCCCGAGACCCGCGGCTGGCGTCGCGCGGCGAGCTGAAGCGGGCGCCCCGCGACACCGACGGATTTTTCAGGTCAAGGACAAGACAATGACGACTCAGACTTCTAGCGACGCTCACGTGGAGCGTGCCGAGACACTTTCCCTGCGCCACCTGGCCCGCGATCTGCCCGCCGGCATCGTGGTCTTCCTGGTGGCGATTCCGCTCTGTTTGGGGATTGCGCTGGCCTCCGGCGCGCCGCCCTGGCCGGGCTGGTGGCGGGCATGGTCGGCGGGCTGGTGGTGACGCTGTTCAGCGGCTCGGCGCTGTCGGTCAGTGGGCCCGCCGCCGGGCTCACGGTGATCGTGCTCGACGCGATCGAGACACTGGGCAGCTTCTCCGCTTTCCTCACTGCGGTGATCCTGGCCGGCGTACTGCAACTGGCGATGGGGATCTTCCGACTCGGGCGGATCGGCGCCTTCGTGCCGACCGCGGTGATCAAGGGCATGCTGGCGGGGATCGGCCTGATCCTGGTGCTCGGACAGTTCCCCATGGCGCTGGGTCATCCGCTGGACGACATGCCGGCGATCACCGATCCGGTGGCGCTGTTCAGCGGCGTCGCGCCGCTGGCGGTGGGGATCGCGCTGTTCAGTCTCGCCGTGCTGGTGCTGTGGGAGCAGCCGCTGATCAAGCACCGGCGGCTACTGAGCCTGGTGCCCGGGCCGCTACTGGCGGTGCTCGGCAGTATCCTGATCGAGCGGCTGGTGGGCACGGCGATGCCGGCGCTGGCGCTGGATACGGCGCACCACGTGCAGCTCGGCGGGCTCAGCGGTCCGGCTGACCTGCTCGCCGAGATGACCCGCCCGACCCTGGGTGCGCTGGCCAACCCGGCGGTCTACACCGTAGCCATCACCATCGCCATCATTGCCAGTCTGGAGACGCTGCTCAGCCTGGAAGCGGTCGACAAGCTCGATCCGCTCAAGCGTCACTCGCCGCCGCATCGCGAGCTTAAGGCCCAGGGCATCGGCAACATGGTCTGCGGGCTGCTCGGCGCGCTGCCGGTCACCGCGGTGATCGTGCGCAGCTCGGCCAACGCCAATGCCGGCGGGCGCACGCGGATGGCGAGCATCATCCACGGCGGGCTGCTGCTAGTGAGCGTGGCGTTCCTGGCCATGTGGCTGGAGCTGATTCCGCTGGCGACCCTGGCCGCGATCCTGCTGCACACCGGCTACAAGCTGGCCAAGCCGTCGCTGTTCATTGCCCATTACCGCGAGGGCATGCGCCGCTTCGTGCCGTTCACTGTGACGGTGGTGACGATCCTCGCCACCGATCTGCTGATGGGCGTGCTGGTGGGGCTGGTGTGTAGCCTCTACTTCCTGCTGCAGTCCGGCTACCGCTCGGCGATCGCCCACACCCGCCGTGGCGATCACGTGCTGCTCAAGTTCCAGCAGGATGTGTCGTTTCTCAATCGCGAGGAGATGCGCCAGTATCTGGACGCGGTACCCGATGGCGGCGAGCTGATCGTCGATGCCACCGGGGCCAACTATGTCGACCCGGATATCCGTGAGGATATCGCGCGCTTCATCGACAGCGCGCCGAGCCGGGGCATCGTGGTCGAGCTGCGCGACGTCGAGGGCACCAGCGGCACCTATGGCGATGTCGACGGCGACGCCGCGCTGCTGCGTCCGGCCTGAGTCGCGGCAGTCGCCACTCGACGCATCCTCACCTTTACCTCCACCTCCACCGCCGCCGGCCCGTCAGCCGGCGGCGGTCGCGTTATGAAGGGTCGCCGCCGTTGAGCACGGCGTTTCAGTCGGCGATACGATCGAAATGGGTATCGACGTCATCGGCGCCCAGTTGCATGACCTCGCTCGGCGCGCCCTCGGCGTCGAGCCGCACATAGCCGATACCGGCGCGGTTCCACAGCCGCTCGCCGTGGCTGGCGTGGGCCGGGCGATAGGGTTCGATCAGCATGCGCCGGCGCTTGGTCAGCCAGTTGAGCGGTGACCAAGGGGCGTAGAGCCAGCGGTTGAGACGGTCGAACCAGTCGAGCAGGGTGGTGGGGAAGGTGTTCTTGAGGCCGCTGCTGGTCACCTGCCACATCCGGGGGCTGTGGCGTCGCTGACGCAGGGTGATGGCGTAGACGAAGGAGTAGTGGACGTCGCCGGAGAGAATCACGTAGCGCTGCGGTGTGCGGCTGTGGCGCAGGATGTTGAGCATGGTATGGGCAGAGCCCGGGTGTGCCATCCAGTTCTCGGCATCCACCATCAGCGGCTTGCCCAGCGCGGTGAACAGCCGCTGTACCCCTTCGATCAGCTTGACGCCGAAGATCGGCGCCGGCGAGACGATGATCACTTCTGACTGTTCGAGCAGATCCTGCTGAAACTCGCTCAGCGCCTCCCAGTCCATCAGCCCCGAGGGGCGGTGGCGCTTGCGCTCGCTGCGCCAGCGCCGAGTGCGGGTATCCAGCACCACCAGGCGCGGGTGGGTATCCAGGGTGTAGCCCCAGCCGGTGAAGCGCAGAAGCTGCGTGATCAGCTCGCTATGGCGGGTGCAGTCGAGGCGGCCGTCGGCGTCACGCCGGGCGAGCCACTCGCGGGTCGCCGCCAGCGGCGCGGCCAGGCCGTCGGGGTCGTTGCCCCAGCCCTGGCACAGCAGATAGGCGAGCAGCGCGTTGCCGACGATCCGCCGCGAGAAGGGGTGGCCGTAGACCGCCGCTTCCCAGGCCGCGGTCAGGTTCCAGTCGTCGGTGATGTCGTGATCGTCGAAGATCATCAGTGTCGGCAAGTGCGCCAGCAGGCGCGCGACCTGCGGCAGCGCGGCGACGAAGTCATCGATGTGGTGCTGCTCTCGGCGGTAACGCTCGCCCTCGGCGGCGTCGAGGGTGGGCATCTCGAGCGTGATCAGCTGCCAGGGTGTCGGCGACCACACCAGTAGATACATCGCCATCACCTCGGCGAAGGTGATCAGGTGGTTCTCGGCGCTGGCGCTGGTGAAGATCGGCTTGCGCTTGCCGCCGAAGAACTTGTCGCGCAGCGCGGCGTTCGACGCTGCCGCGGGGAGCAGCTCATCGCGATGGTAGTAGGTGTCGTCACGGGCGTAGAGCGCTTCCCCGGTGGCGATCTCGGTGCCTTCGAGGCACTCGTCGTACAGCCCCAGCCGGGCGATCAGCGCATGAATGGCGGCGAGCATGGGGCCGGCGACGTCGTCGGCGTAGATCTGGTCACCGCTCAAGATCAGCGCCGCCGGGCGGGCAGCGGCGTCCTGGTGGCGCTCGCTCAGCCAGCGGTCGCCGCGGGCCAAGCCATCCGCGCCGGGGTGGTGGGGCTTGCGACACGAACCGTGGAGCAGGGCGTCGTGGCGCGCGCGCAGCACCAGAGTGGGCAGCGGCTCGCCGGGGTAGGCGAGCGCCTGGCCCCAGTCGCGCAGCGAGCACCAGCCGTCGTGACGATCGCGGTAGGCCAGGTCGTAGGCGATGTGCGTCTCCTGCGGCAGCGGCGTCGCCAGCGCCAGATCGATCAGATGGCAGTAGGCGTGGTCGCCGATGGCCAGGCAGGTGGTGGCATTGGCCAGGTCGTGCGTGTGCGACTCGCCGTTGACGCTCAGCGTCAGCCGCAGTGCGAGCGGGCGCGTGGCCACCAGCCACAGCACCAGGCGCTGCGGGTCGCAGCGGCGCAGCAGCGGGCCGACCAGGATATCGGGCAGGGGCTCTTGCATGAACGCTTCCAGCTCGGAGGAGGAGGGCGTGCGCGTCGACGCCGCGGCCCCAGCATAGCCCGGGCGGGCGGCCGCGGTCACCGCCGGCGCTTGAGCGTGCGCTCGATCACATCGAGTCCGGGGCGGTAGTCGCCACGCACCGCCTGCAGCGCGCGTGCCAGCGCCTGGGCGGCGACGCGGTCGTGGTCCTGGGGCAGCGAGTTGACCCGGCACGGCAGAAAGTCGAGCAGGCGGTCGTCACCGAAGGTCGCCAAACGCAGGCCGGTGGGCAGCGCGCCGCGTTCGAGCAGGGCGTCGAGCAGACCGTCCAGCAGGGTATAGGAGGCGGTGACGATGGCATCGGGCAGACGCGATTCGCGCAGCAACTGGCGCATGGCCGCGGCGCCGCTGGCGCGATCGTAGCGCGCCGCGCTGATACAACGGTACTCGCCGACGAAGCTGCGGCAGGCCGCGAGGAAGCCCTGACGGCGCTCGCTGCTGATCGACAGCTGGGGCACGGCGTCGAACCACACGATCTCGTTCACGTCGGGGTCGAGCACCGAGCGGGTCAAGCTTTCGCCGGCGCTGCGGCCGTTGGTCACTATGCTGATGAAGTGTTGCGGGTCGAGCGGGCGGTCGACGGCGATCACCGGTAGCCCTTTGGTGAGCAGCTCGGCGTAGAAGTCGTCGTCCGGGGCCAGGCTGCTGGCGACGATCAGCGCATCGCAGCGCTGGGCGCGCAGCGAGCGCGCCAGCGTGCGCTCGCGTTCGGGATCGTCGTCAGAGCCGACGATCAAGAGCTGATAGCCCTGGCTGCGGGCGCCATGTTCCAGGCGCTTGGCCAGGCGCGCGTAGCTGCCGTTCTCCAGATCGGGGACGATCAGCCCCAGGGTGCGGCTGTCGCCGCCGCGCAGCGCCGCGGCCTGGGCGTCGATGCGGTAGTCGTGGTCGCGGGCGACCGTCATCACCCGCTCCACCGTGGCCTCGCTGATGCGCCGTGCGCGCGCCTGTCCGTTGAGGACATAGCTGGCGGTGGTGCGGGACACACCCGCCAGGCGGGCGATATCGGCGAGTTTCATCGAGCGGTCTCCGGAGCGTGCGAACGCCTGGCACCATAACCCGTCGCGCCGGGGCGGCCCAGCCCCGGGCGTACGGTCGATGCCACGGGCGACGTCGTCCTGCGAAGGTCTAGCTTGTCAAATGCCCGCGTAACGACGAGCATAACGCCATTAGGTGACACGATTCAGCTCATTCTTATCGACACTGCGGCCGGACTCGGTATCGCGGCGTCGACTCCGCGCTTGCCGGCAGCGGCCGTCGCGTCCAGAGCGACAGCGGTGACGCCGCCGACCGCGGCTGGGTAGAGTGGGCTCTGAGCGTCGCCAACACCGCTTCCGGGAGAGACCGACATGCTTACCCTCACGCCGCAAGACGCGGCTCTCGACTGCCGCGCCGACGGCTGGCAGGACGCCCTCGACCAGGCCGCGGCATCGCTTCACCACGCCGGGCTGGTGGAGCCCGCCTACCGCGATGCGCTGCACGCCCGCGAGTCCCAGGGCTCGACCTATCTGGGCAGCGGCATCGCGATTCCCCACGGCACCCCGGAAAGCCGCAGCCAGATCCACCATACCGGGGTGCGCCTGCTGCAGTTCCCGCAAGGGGTCGAGTGGCACGACGGCAATCGCGTCTATCTGCTGGTGACCATCGCCGCCTCCAGCGACGAGCACCTCGACGTGCTGCGCCAGCTCACCCACGTGCTCGACGCCGAGGGTGTCGCCGAACGCCTGGCCGCCGCCGACAGCGCCGAGGAGATGATCGCGCTGCTGTCGCGCCCGCGGCCCAGGGCGCGCCTGGATGCCGATACGCTGTGTCTCAACTTTCCCGCGCGTGACCGCTTCGAGCTGGCGCTGGCGGCGGCGGCGCGGCTACGCCAGGCGGAGTGTGTCGACGCCAGCTTCGTCGCCGCGATCAATACCCAGGAGCCGGTCTCGCTGGGGCAGGGGCTGTGGCTGGTCAGCGCCGACCGCGGCGTGCAGCAGCCGGCGCTGTCGTTGGCGACGCCGGAGCGCGCCTTCAGCGGCCCGCGCGGGCCGGTCAACGGGGTCTTCTGCGTGGCGGCTCTCGACGACGCCCATCGCGACCTGCTGGCGCGCCTCGCCGACCTGCTCGACAGCGGTCAGGGCGAGGCGCTGGTGGATGCCGACGCCGATGGCGTGCTGATGCGCCTCTCCGGCGAGTCGAGCAGCGCCCAGACTGCCCGAGTCACTCTGCTCAACGCCCATGGGCTGCACGCGCGGCCGGCCAAGGTGCTGGTGCAGACGGCGCGCGAGCAGACGCTGGCGGTGCGCGTGCGCCTGCTCGAGGGCAGCGCCGAGTCGGTCTCGGCGGCGAGCCTGACCAAGGTGATCGGGCTAGGCGCGCGGCGCGGCCAGACGCTGATCTTCTCCGCCGAAGGCGAGGGCGCCGAGGCGGCGCTGGCAGCGATGGTCGCGGCGGTAGAGAGCGGGTTGGGCGAGGCGGTACGGCCGCTCTCCGAAGCGGCTGCGGCGGGCGCCAACCGCGCTGCCCGGCGTGAGGCCGAGGCGCCGCTCGAACCGCTCGAGGACGATGGCGTGCTGCCGGCCACCGCCGCCTCGCCGGGCCTGGCGATCGCCCCGGCCTATGTGATGCGTGCGCCGGACTTCGATTACCCCGAGCGCGCCCGCGATCTGGCCGCCGACAAGCAGGGCCCGGCCGAGCGTCAGCGTGAGCGTCTGCAGGCGGCGCTCGACGAGGCGCGGCGCCAGCTGCAGGCGCTGATCGGCACCGCCAAGGGCGGTGACGTGGCCGAGATCCTCTCCATGCACGCCGAGATGCTCGACGACCCGGAGCTGCACGAGGCGGCCTTCGAGGGCATGCGCGACGGCCTCAGCGCCGAGGCGGCCTGGTGGCAGGCGATCGATACTGCGGCCCGGGCCCAGGAGGTTCTCGCTGATCGGCTGCTGGCCGAACGCGCCGCCGACCTGCGTGATGTCGGTCGCCGGGTGCTCGGCGTGCTGTGCGGGGTGGAGCTGCCGACGCCGCCGCAGCGCCCCTACATCCTGGTCACCGACGATATCGGTCCCTCCGACGTGGCACGGCTGGATACCGCTCAAGTGCGTGGCCTGCTCACCGCACGTGGCGGTGCCACCTCGCACAGCGCGATCCTGGCGCGGGCGCTGGGTATCCCCGCGGTAGTCGGCGCCGGCGAGCGGGCGTTGACTCTGAACAACGATGACGACCTGATCCTCGACGGTGATCTCGGTCGTGTCATCGTGCGCCCCTCAGCCGAACGCCGCGACCGTGCCGAGCTGCGCCTCAAGGAGCTCGAAAAGCTGCGCCGCGAGGCCCACGGGGTGCGCTTCGAAGAGGGGCGCACCGCCGACGGCAAGCGGATCGAGGTCGCCGCCAACCTGGGCAATACCGCCCACGCCGCCGACGCGGTGGAGCAGGGCGCCGAGGGCGTGGGGTTGCTGCGCACCGAGTTCATCTTCATGGCGCATCCGGAAGCCCCCGATCTGGAGACCCAGATCGGCGAGTACCGGCGCGCCTTCGACGCCCTCGACGGGCGCCCGCTGGTAGCGCGGACGCTCGACGTGGGCGGCGACAAGCCGCTGCCCTACTGGCCGGTGCCGGCCGAGGACAACCCGTTCCTCGGCCTGCGCGGGCTGCGCCTGGCGCTGACCCGGCCCGAGGTGCTCGAGACCCAACTGCGGGCGCTATTGACTGCCGCCGGCGAGCGGCCGCTGCGGATCATGTTCCCGATGGTCAAGGACGTCGACGAGTACCGCCAGGCACGCGTCATCGTCGACCGCCTGCAGGCGGAGATCGGTGCCAGCGATGTCCAGGTCGGGGTAATGATCGAGATCCCCTCGGCGGCACTGCTGGCGCCGAGCCTGGCCGCGGAGGTCGACTTCTTCTCCATCGGCACCAACGACCTGACCCAGTACACCCTGGCGATCGATCGCGGCCACGCCACTCTCTCGGCCCAGGCCGATGGCCTGCACCCGGCGGTGCTGCGGTTGATCCAGATGACGGTCGATGCCGCCCATGCCGAAGGCAAGTGGGTCGGGGTGTGCGGCGAGCTGGGCTCGGATGCCGCCGCAGTGCCAGTACTGGTGGGGCTGGGGGTCGACGAGCTGTCGGTCTCGGTGCGCCAGGTGCCGATGGTCAAGGCGCGCCTGCGTGGCATCACCCAGGAGAGTGCCGAACGCCATGCGCGCACCGCGCTGGCCCAGGCCACCAGCCAGGCCGTACGCGATGCCCTGGAGGCGCTGTGATGGCAGACGAGCGCGAGATTCTGGTGGTAACCCTCAATCCGGCGCTGGATCTGTCGATCGGGCTGCCGACGCTGGCCCTGGGCGCGGTCAACCGTACCCAGTCGAGCCAGCTGGCCGCCGCTGGCAAGGGGCTCAACGTGGCTCGCGTGCTGGCGGCGCTGGGCCATCGGGTGACGCTCTCTGGGCTCTTGGGGGCGACAACGACGCTCCCTTCGTGGCCGCCTGCGCCCAGGCGGGGATCGAAGATACTAGCCTGCGGTTGCCGGGTGAGACGCGAATCAACGCCAAGATCGCCGAAGACGACGGCCGCGTGACCGATATCAATGGCCCCGGGCTGAACGTGTCGGGCGAGGCGCTTTCGGCGCTGCGCCAACGCCTCGAAACGCACTGCCGCGAGCGGACGCCGGGGGCGGTGGTGCTCACCGGTAGTCTGCCGCCAGGGGTCTCTGAGGATGACTTCGCCACACTGGTAGCCGCACTCAAGGCTACCGGCGTGGCGGTGTGGGTGGACACCAGGGCCGGCGCTGGCGGCGGCGCTGGCGGTGCCGCCCAGCGCGGTGAAACCCAACGAGCATGAGCTGGCAGCCTGGGCCGGCGCGCCGCTCGAGACCCGCGAGGCGCAGCGCCAGGCGGCGCGGCGGCTGCATCGGGCAGGCGTCGAGGAGGCGCTACTGTCGCTCGGTGGCGAGGGCCTGATCTGGGTCAGCCGACGCGGCGAGTGGCTGGCCGAGCCGCCCCGGGTGAGCGTGGTCAACACCGTGGGCGCCGGCGACACCCTGGTCGCCGGCATGCTCCACGGCATCCTCGCCGACCAGCCACCGGCGCAGGTGCTGCGTTTCGCCACCGCGCTGGCGGCGGATGCGGTAAGGCACGTCGGCGTGGGCCGGCCCGGAGCCGCAGACTTTTCCGAACTACTTCAACAAACGCGCGTGCAGCGGCTCGACGAGACGACGCACGCGGGGGAGAGCGCATGAACGTGATTCTGATTACCGCCTGCCCCAGCGGCATGGCGACGACCTTCCTCGGCGCGCGCCGGCTCGAACAGGCCGCCAAGCGGTTGGGCTGGCAGGTGTCGGTGGAGATGCACGGCGAGCTGGAGGCGGTGACCCCGGTCTCCGCCGAGGCCATCGCGGCGGCCGAGCTGGTGGTGGTCGCGGCCGAAAGCGTGCCCGAACCGCAGCGCTTCGACGGCAAGCGGTTGTTCCGCGCGCCGATCCACCAGGCGCTGCCCGATCCGGATGCCTTTCTCGAGCGCGCCGCGCGCGAGGCGGCGACCTTCGAGGCGGCGACCGCGGCCTCTGGCGCCACGACCGTGGCATCGCCCAAGGCCGCCGCTAGTGCCGGTCAGCGGCGCATCGTCGCGGTGACCGCTTGTCCCACCGGGGTGGCGCACACCTTCATGGCGGCGGAGGCCCTGGCCCAGGCGGGCAAGGCAATGGGGCACGCGATCCACGTCGAGACCCAGGGTTCTGTGGGGGCGCAGAACGCGCTGACCGCCGATGACATCGACGCCGCCGACGTGGTGGTGCTGGCCTGCGATATCGAGGTCGACGACACCCGCTTCGCCGGCAAGCCGATCTACCGCACCTCCACCGGTGCCGCACTCAAGCAGCCCAAGCAGACTCTGGAAACGGCGCTGGCCGAGGCCCAGGTCGAGTCGAGCGGCGCGCCCAAGAGCGGCAGCGCGGGGGCTGGCGGCGGCGCGCGCAAGAGCGCCAAGGAGCGCGGTCTCTACAAGCACCTGCTGACCGGGGTGTCGTTCATGCTGCCGATGGTGGTGGCGGGCGGTCTGTGTATCGCGCTCTCGTTCGTATTCGGGATCAAGGCCTTCGAGCAGGAGGGCACTCTGGCCGCGGCGCTGATGCAGATCGGCGGTGGCACCGCATTCAAGCTGATGGTGCCGGTACTGGCCGGCTATATCGCCTACTCGATCGCCGACCGCCCCGGCATCGCACCGGGCATGATCGGCGGCATGCTGGCCTCGACCCTGGGCGCCGGTTTCATCGGCGGGATTCTCGCCGGCTTCCTGGCCGGCTACTCGGCCTCGGCGGTGACCCGCTACGTCAAGCTGCCGGCGAGCGTCGAGTCGCTCAAGCCGATTCTGATCATCCCGCTGCTGGCCAGCCTGTTCACCGGCCTGGTGATGATCTACGTGGTGGGTACCCCGGTGGCGGCGATCCTCGCCGGGCTGACCCAGTTCCTCAACAACATGGGCTCCACCAATGCGGTGCTGCTGGGCATGCTGCTGGGCGCGATGATGTGCTTCGACATGGGCGGCCCGGTCAACAAGGCGGCCTACACTTTCGGCGTCGGCCTGCTCTCCACCGAGACCTACATGCCGATGGCGGCGATCATGGCCGCCGGCATGGTGCCGCCGATCGCCATGGGCATCGCTACCTGCTGGCACGGGGCAAGTTCTCGCAGCCGGAGCGCGAAGCGGGCAAGGCCTCCTTCGTGCTGGGGCTGTGCTTCATCACCGAGGGGGCGATCCCGTTCGCCGCCAAGGACCCGCTGCGGGTGATTCCGCTGGCGATGATCGGGGGCGCGGTCACCGGGGCGCTATCGATGTGGTTCGGGATCAAGCTGATGGCGCCCACGGCGGCCTGTTCGTGCTGCTGCTGATCCCAACGCGGTCAACATGGCGCTGCTCTATCTGGTCGCCATCGCTGCCGGGTCGCTGGTCACCGGGTCGGCTATGCGCTGCTCAAGCGCGGCGAGAGCGAGCTGCCGGCGGTCGCCGACGAGGGCACTGGTGCCCTCGGCAGCGGCCAGCGCGCCGGCTGAGGCCCAGCGCGGTTCGCGCGATCGACGCCGGCGCCCTGCGCCGGCGTCTTGCGTTGGGGGCGGGATATCCAGAAGGAAGACTCGCGATGGCGTTCGCCGCCGCCGGTGGCGGAACTAGAGTGGGCGACAGCCTTCAGAGGAGGTCGCGATGCAGATTCACTACCGCCAGGGTTGGCCTCACGGTCGCCGAGGGCGATATCACCCGTTTCGACGGCGATGCCATCGTCAATGCGGCCAACTGCAGCCTGCTGGGGGGCGGTGGCGTCGATGGCGCGATCCATCGTGCGGCGGGGCCGCAGCTGCTCGAGGCGTGCCGCGCCCTGCGTCAGCACGACTGGCCGGATGGCCTGCCGGTGGGTCAGGTGGCGCTGACCCCCGGCTTTCGGCTACCGGCGCGCTACGTCATCCATACCGGGGCCGGTGTATGCCGAGTCCGACGACCCGCGCGGGCAGCTCGCGCCTGCTACCGCAACGCCCTGGCGCTGGTGATGAACGGGGCTTCACGCGGCTGGCCTTTCCCGCCATCTCCACCGGGGTCTACGGCTACCCGAGCGCCGAGGCGGCGAGGGTGGTCGCTGACGTGATACGCGAGCGTCTACCCCAACTGCCGGCGCTCGAGGTCACCTTGATGTTCTTCTCCGCAGCGGACGCCCAGACCTTTGTGCAGGCGGCGCAGCGCTAGATCAGGCACCCACTGTGTGGGAGCAGGACAGGTCGGCGTTTGATATGACTGCCATCTTCGACACCACGCGTGAAGATCAGGCAGAGTCACGCAGGACGAGTTGGCCAGCGAAAAGGGTCGCTTTGGGCGTGGACGCATCCGTACCCGCGGGCTCGCCGAGCTGTGTTAGTAGCGCGGACATGGCTCGCTGCGCGATGCCTTGGACATCCTGCGAAACGGTAGTCAAAGGCGGGCCCGAGTAGCGGGCAAATGGATGGTCATCGTGACCGGCGATGCGCAGTTGCGCGTGTGCGGTACGGCCGACGGGCAGGTTTGCCTGCCAGGCAGCAAGCAGTGCGCCGAGAGCGATACGATCATTGGCACATAAAATGGTCCGCGTAGGTAGACCGGCCTTTAGCGCATGGCAGGTCTGTTCATGACCGTAGCGCTCAAAGTCCCAATCGAGGCATTTGGGTAACGCGAGCACTCGTGGGCTTTCGTGGACTTGCGCCATCGCCTCCTCATAGGCAGCGAGGCGAGCTTGAGCATTGCGATTGATGGGGGGCATCGGCAGAAAGCAAGGAGGTTCTCCCGAGCGACACAAGTACTCGACCATCAGGCCGATACTTTGTGCATTGTCGGTTCCGACAAAGGGCGTATTGGCGTCTGGCGCGCAATCGACATAAACGATAGAGCTACGGCGCTCCAAATTGGCCAGCCGCGCGCTGGGCCCCTGGGTTCCCAGAGGAACCACGATCGCGCCCGCAATACTCATCGACTCCAGCCGCGCGATGGCCTCGGTCTCACGCTCTGCGTTTCCATTGGAGGAGAGCATGAACAGCACGTACCCCGCTCGGGATGCGTGCATTTCCAGCTGTCGCACCAGCTCCATATAGAAGGGATCGGTGGCACTGGGCACGATGATGCCCAGCACGCGGGTGCGGGTTCTCTTCAGGTTGGTCGCGAACAAGTTGGGCGTGAAGCCCGATGCTTCAATGGCCGTCTCTATCCGCTGACGCGTAGCGGGGCGCACACTGTCCGGCGCATTGAAGTACTTCGATACGGTAGGGCGCGATAAACCGACGAAGGCTGAAAACTCCTCCATGGTACGAATATCACCGGCGCCATCGCTGCTCATTGCTGCCTGGCCGTCCTGTTGCGTCTTCCCGTCGTCCACGTTGCGTCATCCCTGGCAGGCATCGATATAGTCTTGCATGACGTGACCGATGGCGGCGAGAAGTAGTTCCCTGCCACGTGGCGCTACCGACTGGTTGCGAACTTTTACCAGTAGTCCGCCGAGATATTGAGCGATCAGCGGTTCGGGGATATCGACGCCGTCAAGCTGTTGTAAAAGTGCATCCACGGCAGCACTGGCAGCCGCTTCCGGCCAGTAATAACGAATGCGGTCACTGTAGGAAAAGTGGCGCAATAGCGCCTGCTCGTGCTCGGAGCCTGCATAGTACTTCTGCCAGTTGTCTGGCGAGGAGCGCATCACGGCTTCCATGGTGTCGCGCAGGCTTCGTCGCGATGAATCGGGATAGAGTTCGGCGGCGATCATATCGAGACCGTACAGCGCCTCGCGCAGGGCGAAGGTCAGGCCAGGCCCGACCTTCAGGATGGCGAAGCCGTCATCGACCAGCGCGCCTAGCGCCGAAGGCGGCTGGTAGTCGTAGTGGAGTGGGCTTCAAAGACCAGCCCTGGCAGATCATCGAGGGTCTGGCTAAGTGCTCGGGCCTCACGGGAATCGTAGACGACCACATTGTGGTTGCCGAATTCGACACCGGGCTGAACCACGGCCGCGATGACGCGTTTGAAGGCATCTTCCAGGCCCGCTTCCAGGAAAGCCCGGCGATGCACGTCGACGGTTTCACGTACGGCGGCGGGGTGCGTGACCTCTAGCCCCTCGATAGCCTCCAGGGCGCCACCCGGCACGGGCACTTCGGTACCGATGACGTAGACCGGAGGCTGGCTTGAGCCGATGCACGCCTCTTCGGCGGCCTTGGCCAGGCGCGCTGCGCGTGCGGCGGTCTCCGCATCGTCCAGGGCGATCGGTTCACCAGCGCAGCCCATGGAGCAGTCGAGGTGCAACTTGGTGAAGCCCGCGGCGGCGTAGGCGCGAATCATCGTCTCGGCCTTGTCCATCGCGATTTCGGCATCGAACGCCTTCCAGGGATTGGGCCCAAGATGGTCGCCGCCGAGAATGATTCTTTCGCGGGGAAAGCTCGCCCGCTCAGCGATGCCCTCCACCATGGCACGGAAGTCACTGGGCGTCATGCCAGTATAGCCCCCGTCCTGGTTCACCTGGTTGCAAGTCGCCTCGATCAGTAGCGGCAGGCTAGTGGGTAGCGTGGCCTGCATGGCTGCTTCCAGCACCAGTGGGTGCGCTGAACATACCGATGGAATACCGGAGGGGCCTGCCTGCTTGCGCCAGTCGGCGAGATCTCGAATCGAGGGGGCGGTCATGCGTTGATCTCCTGTGCAGCGAGTAGCCTGTCGAGCTGATGTTTGGTGGCCGCGCCTTCCATCGGGCCAAGGTGGGTCACCGAGTGGGCGCCGGCCGCATTGGCGTAGCGCAGGGCGATATCCGGTGCGGCACCATTGAGCCAAAGAGCCACGAAGGCCCCGCCGAAGCAGTCGCCCGCGCCGGTTGGATCGAGTTCTTCCACCGATAGTGGCGCTACATCCGTGCGCCCGTCACGGCAGTAGTGGCTGGCGCCCTGGCTGCCTCGCTTGACGACGATGTCACTGATGCCGCGGCCAAGCAGATCGTCAACGGCGTCCTGTTCCGTGGTGGCGTCGGAGAACAGAAAGATTTCGTCGCCGGAGGGCAGAAACAGATCGGTCTGGGTCAGCATGTAGGCGAGCTCTTCTCGCAGGCCAGGGGTGTCGAGCATTTCGGCCCTCAGGTTGGGATCGAAGCTCAGACTGCCGCCTCGCGACTTGATGCGCTGCACGGCCGATCTCGCCAGCGCCGCCATGTCGGGGATGGTCAGCGCGGTCCCCATGATATGCAGGTGATCGCAGCTTTCGATCAGGATGTCGCTGTGCGCCGTGGCGGGGAGTCGGGCGGCAGCACTTTGCGCCAAGGTGAAGACGAAGCGCCGGCTGCCATCGGGGCGGTAGCGCACGAAGGCGCAGCCGGTGACCTCGCCGGGTGCGATCTCGATGCCATTGACGTCGACGCCGTCGTCGCGCAGACGATCAATGGTCAGATGGCCGAAGTCATCATTGCCGACGCGGCCAAGTATGGCGCAGGCCTGACCCATGCGGCCCACCTGATCGATGAAGATGGCCGGCGCACCGGACGGGTAGGGCCCCGTCAAAGGCTGCGTTTCGCCAAAGCCCTCGCCCTGAGTCATCGCCACGAATTCCACCAGAACCTCACCGATGGTCAGTATCTTCTTGGTCATGGTTACCCCTTCTGACGCTTGGCGCGGACGTCGAGCCACACGGCCACCAGAATCACCAGTCCCTTGACGATGAGCTGATAGAAGTAGGGCACCGAGAGCATGTTCATGCCGTTATTGAGTGCGCCGATGATCAGGGCGCCGATCAACGTGCCGACCATGGTACCGACCCCGCCCGCTAGGCTGGTGCCTCCCAGCACGGCCGCGGCGATGGCATCCAGCTCGTAGCTCATGCCGGCATTGGTCTGCGCGGAATACAAACGCGATGACATCATGATGCCGGCTACCGCTGCCATCAGGCCGGAGATCGTGAAGATGGAGATCTTCAGCCGGTCGACTTTGATGCCTGAATAGATGGCCGCTTCGCGGTTGCCGCCGGTGAGATAAGTACGCCGGCCGAAGGTGGTGTGCGCCAGCAGCAGATGATTGAGGATGAACAACCCCACCACGATCCAGATGATGATCGGCACGCCTGCCACGCTACCGGTGCCAATGGCCGTCCAGGTGGGATCGGTCAACATCGCCGGGGCGCCATTGGTCGGGAGACTGACCATGCCGCGATAGATGCTCATGGTGGCGACCGTCACGATAAAGGCGGGCAGCATCAGCTTGGCGGTCAGCAGGCCATTGATCAGCCCCATCAAGGCGCCGGCGAGCAAGGTAATGGCCACCGCGGGGACGAAACCCCAGCCGAGTCCGATGATCTGGGCGCCGACCATGCCAGCGACCGCCAGCATGGAGCCGACCGATAGATCGATATCGCCCAGCAGGATGACCCAGGTCATGCCAAAAGCCAGTACGGCGATGACGGCGACCTGCTGCAGGATATTCATGAAGTTGGCGAGCGATAGGAAGCGCTCGTTGGTCAGCGAGAAGAAGACGCACAGCGCGATCAGCGAGAGGAAGATACCGCCGTACTGTCGTAGCGTGGACTTCAGGCGTTGCTGATTGGCGGGTGAAAACGTGGGCATATTCATGCGTGCTGTCCTGTCGCGTGGGCCATGACTCGTTCAGGGGTGGATTCGGCAACAGGCAAGATGGCAGCGAGCTGGCCTTCGGCCATGATCGCAATACGGTCGGCCATGCCGAGTATTTCGGGAAGTTCCGAGGACACCATGATGATCGCCGTGCCTTCGGCAGCGAGTTGACGAATGAGTCGATAGATTTCGAACTTTGCGCCCACATCGACGCCGCGGGTTGGCTCGTCGAGCATCAAAACCCGTGGTCGAGTGGCCAGCCACTTGGCCAGAACCACCTTCTGCTGGTTGCCACCGGAGAGCGTGCCGACCGGCGTTTCGATGGAGTGAGTGCGCACCCCCAGGCGTTTTGCTTCATCGCTGGCCTGGCGTCTTTCCTTGGCACTTTGCAGGAGCCCACCGGCGGATATCGTTGATAACGAGGCCATGGTGATATTGGCGCGTACGGTCTGGTTCAGCACCAGCCCTTGCTCCTTGCGATTCTCGGTGACGAATCCAAGTCCCTTTTTGATCGCATCGGTGGCATCGGACAGCTTTACGATCTCACCGGCCAGGCGAATCTGTCCGGCCGCGCTACGCATGCCGAATAGGGCGTTCATGATTTCGGAACGACCGGAGCCGATCAGTCCGAAAAAACCGAGAATCTCGCCGGCACCGACGTCGAAAGAGATATCGCTGAACTCGCCGGGACGCGTGAGCCCCTCTACCGAGAATAGGGGCGTCGTGGCGCTTTCCTGCTGCTCGGCCAGGCGGGGCGGAAACATGCTTTCCATGGAACGGCCGACCATCAGCGAGATCAGTTCGGCGACCGTCGTCTCGTCTCTCTTCAGCGTCGTAACGTACTCACCGTCACGGATGACGGTGATGTCGTCGGAGAGGCGCATGACTTCTTCCATGCGATGGGAGATGTAGATGACTGCCTTGCCACGCTCGGTAAGCCGGCCAATGATGCGAAACAGAATCTCCGCCTCGGAGTCGCTCAGCGATGAGGTGGGTTCGTCGAGGATCACCACATCCGCGTCATGACTCAGTCCCTTGGCGATCTCGACCAACTGGCGCTGGGCCATGGACAAGTCGCCGACCTTTGCGTGAACGTTAATGGGCAGGCCGAGGTCATCCACCAGGGCTTTGGCCTTGGCTATCAGCTTGGCATCGGAAATCCAGCCCAGTCGCGAGGGTTCCCGAGTCGCCAGGATGTTTTCGGCGACGCTCAGATTGTTACACAGGCTCAGTTCTTGAAAGACGATGGCGAGCCCGCGGCGTGCGGCTTCCTGAGGCGTGGCAGGCGAATAGGGTTCGCCCCTTAGCCACATCTCACCGGCGCTCAATGGATGAACGCCAGCGAGAATTTTCATCAGGGTGGATTTTCCCGCCCCATTTTCTCCAAGTAGCGTGTGTACACGTCCCCGCTCGACCTGCAGGTCCATGCACTTCAAGGCGGTCACAGGCCCAAAATGCTTGGCAACTTGGCGCAGACGAAGGACCGGAAATTGCTGGGTACTTGACATGACTAACTCTTGGAGTCGACGAGGCCACCGAGATGGCCATCACTAGGGTTTGTACGAAAAGTCGGCGAGCGAAGGCAAGACAAGGAAAAAATTGGCGAAAAAGCGGAGTTTACGGGGTGTAAATGAGCATTTTGAGCCGATTTTTAACGCGGTATTGCCGAGCGCAGACAGTTTTCGTACAGAGCCTAGGTAAGAATGGGCGTTACTTGGCGGTATAGACTCCGGGCACGATAGGCTGCTCAGCTGGCACCGTTTCCCCTTTCATGATCTTGACGGCGGTCTGCACAGCCTGACGGCCGATTTCATCCGGATACTGCTGGATCACGCCGACCATCACCGGATTGCTGTCCACCGCCTCGCGCGCTTCCTGCATGCCGTCGAAACCGATGACCTTGACCTGGTCTTGCAGATTGGCTGCCTGCACGGCGACGCTGGCCGCGAGTGCGGCATCGTCACCGAAGCCGAAGATGCCGTCGATGTCGGGATTGGCCTGCAACATGTTCTGGGAGACGGCGAGGGCCTCCGCGCGGGTAATGCCGGTCTGCTGGGAAACGATCTCGATATCCGGATACGCCTCGAGGCCGTCCTTGAAGCCTTCGATGCGAGACACGACGGATTGCACGGTGGGATAGTCGATGATGGCCACCTGACCTTTGCCATCCAGTACCTTGCCCATCAACTCGGCGGCTCGCTGTCCACCGGTGAAGTTGTCGGTACCGATATGGGATGTGACTTCCACGCCCTTGGCGGGCACATCTACCGTGATGACCTTAATGCCCGCCTGGTGGGCCTTCATGATCGCCGGGAGCACCCCTTGGCTATCCACCGGTGAAATGATCAGCACATCGATGCCCCTGACGATGAAGTCTTCGACGTCGGCAAGCTGTTTGCTCAGATCCTGGTTAGCGATCGAGATATCGAGAGACACGTCACTGGAGGCGGCTTCCTGCTGCATGGCTTCAGCAAGCTGAATATAGAAAGGGTGTTGCTGCGTCAGCAACGAGGCACCGATACCCTCAGCCCAGCTGACCGAGGCGCCCAGCGTCAGCGCGGCGGTGAGAACAGTGGCAAGCGTATTGCGAAGAAGGCTCATGGCGTGGCTCCCGTGGAGTGTGGTCGATGCGCATAGGGATAGCTGTGGATGCAATAATCGATAGTCTCGTGAAAAGTAATTTATATACACGTGTAAAATTTCGCTACACGACTTTGGTCTTGCGGCTTTCCGACGTGTAAGCGCGGCGATAAGTCTCGAGCGAGAAATTCCTGTGTCGAAGACGGTGTGTGGTCAACAGCATCGCCCCGGTCGGACCGGCGATGGGCATGGTGCAGCACGAAGAGAGAAGACGCTTTGATTCACCGTGTCGAAGGTGAGCTACCGATGGACCCAGTGGCTCGGTAATTCGCGCGCAAGCTCGCTCCCTCGAGAGTGTGGGTCGAGGGTCGAGACGGTCTGGGTCAACGTGGGTGTCTTGGCCTCACTCCTCCGGCTGGTACTTGTAGCCGACGCCGTAGACCGAGCGGATGATGTCGCGCTCCGGCCAGATGTCGGCGATCTTGCGCCGCAGTTTCTTGACGTGACTGTCGACGGTACGCTCGGAGACGATGCGGTGGTCGCGGTACATGTGATCCATCAACTGATCGCGGGAGAAGATTCGCCCGGGGCTCTGCATCATCACCTTGAGCAGCTGGAATTCGACCGCGGTCAGGCCCAGGTCCTGGCCACCGGCCAGGGCGCGCCAGCCATCTTCGTCGAGCAGCAGGCGCTCCTCCTCGGCCAGCTCCATCTCGGCGCCTGCCGCGCCGTGGGTGCGGCGCAGCACCGCCTTGACCCGGGCGACCACCTCGCGCGGGCTGAACGGCTTGCAGATATAGTCGTCCGCGCCCAGCTCCAGCCCCAGCAGGCGGTCGACCTCCTCGACCCGGGCGGTGAGCATGATCACCGGCAGCGCCGGGTAGCGCTCGCGGATCTGCCGGCACAGGGTGAGGCCGTCGGTGCCGGGCAGCATCAGATCGAGCAGGACCAGCATCGGCGTCTGCTCGGCGAGCCACTCCATCACCGCGTCGCCGTGGTCGATATGATCCGAGGCGTAGCCGCTCTTGGAGAGGTAGTCGGCGATCAGCCGCGCGATCTTGGGTTCGTCCTCGACGATCAGAATGGTGTCGTTCATCAAGCCGGCTCCTTGTCGAATGGCGTCGTTGCCATCTCCAGCGGAAAGGATAGGGTCCAGCGCAGCCCGCCCAAGGGCGAGCGCGAGGGTACCAGGGTGCCGCCCTGGGCCTCGATCAGGGCGCTGGCGATCGACAGTCCCAGGCCGCTGCCGCCGCTGCGGCGGTTGCGCGATCCCTCCACCCGGTAGAGACGCTCGGTGAGCCGCGGCAGGTCGCTCTTGGCAACGCCAGGAGCGGTGTCCTCCCAGATCACTTCGGCGTGGCGGGCCCGGCACGTCAGGCTGACCCGCAGCGAGCCGGGGCTGTCGGTGTAGGCGATGGTGTTGGAGAGCAGGTTGTCCCACAGCTGGCGCAGGCGCTGACTGTCGGCGCGCACCAGCGCGGGCTCGGTTTCCAGAGTCAGCGTCAGGCCGCGACTCTCCAGGCGCAGGCGGCTGTCCTCGAGACGCTGAACCAGTGAATCCTCGAGGTCCAGCGGGATCAGATGCATGTCGAGCGCGCCGGCATCGCTCTGGGCCAGCAGACGCAGGTCCTCGACCAGGTGGCCGAGCTGATCCACTTCCTGCTGCAGCGAGCCCAGGTTGTCCACGCTCAGCTCGCGCACGCCATCCTGCATCGCTTCGATCTCGCCGCGCAGCACCGCCAGCGGGGTGCGCAGCTCATGCGCGATATCGGCCACCCAGCGCTGGCGCGCACGGCGGTTGGCCTCCAGCGTTTCGGCCAGCTGGTTGAAGTCGGCGGAGAGGCTGGAGAGCTCGTCGCGGCCGCGCTCGGAGAGGCGCACGCTGTAGTCGCCCAGGGTCAGCCGGCGGGTGGCTAGGGTCATGTGGCGGGCGCGGCGCCCCAGCCACCAGGCCAGCCCGCTGGCGAGCAGCAGCGAGGCCAGGAACAGCGAGCCGACGATGATCATCAGGTTGCGCTGCTGGCGGTCGAGAAAGATCTGGTCCATGCGCGCCATCAGCCGCTCCGGCGGCAGGTAGCCGAGCTGGCCGACGGTCTTGTCGCCGCTGCGGATGGGTACGAAGTGCGGCTCTGGCGGCGGTGGCAGGTTGGGGTCGCGCTGTGGCGGCGGGTCGAGCAGCGGCTCGCCGATCACCGGGTTGCTCAACTCGTCGAGCAGCACATAGCCGCGGGCATCGCTCAGCTCGCGGTCGATGCCGCTGGGCGGGCGGCGCTCACTCGACCATAGCTGGCTGCGCACCAGGCTCTGCCAGGCGCGTGGGTTGTCGCGCAGCCAGCGCCAGCTGCCGCGACTCGCCCACTGTTCGCCGAGGGCGTTGGCCAGGGTTTCGGCGCGGGAGGCCTGGCTGCGCTCGAGGTAGCTGACGAAGCCTTGGTCGAGGCTGCGCGAGACGAAGACGAAGACGAGGCCGCTGATCAGCACGTTGGTCAACAGGATGATGACGAACAGTTTGAGGCTGAGTCGCGACAGACGTGGCCAGTCGCGCGGGCTTTTGAGGGTTAGCGCCATGGGGTCGGTTTTTTTCACGAACCGGGGAGACCTCGTCAGTATGCCGCCGCACGATGCAGCGACGATCCAGCCAATGGGTAAAGATCGTGGAGATCGCCGTCGCTGGCGGCGGTCAGGACGTCAGGATGATTGTGACGTGTCCGGCGCTGGCGTGCATCTGGGCGGACGCCAGCGTCGGTCGTGTCAGTCGGGCGCCGATATCTCGCGACCATGCCAGGTGAAGGCGACCGCCCAGTGCGGCTGCGCACAGGCATCGAAGCGCGCCCACAGCTCGGCGAAGGTGAGGCCCAGGGTGGGATGGCGCTGCTCGGGCAGCAGCTCTGCCAGCGGGTGCAGCACGAAGGCGTAGCGCGCGATGTCCGCCCGCGGCAGGGTGGTGTCGCCGTAGCGCCCGCAGGCCTCGCCCCACAGCAGCAGGTCGATGTCCAGGGTGCGCGCGATCTGCTTGGTGGGCCCGGCGGGGCGGCCGTGGTCCTGCTCGATTGCCTTGCAGCGGGCGTTGAGCGCATCGGGCGCGAGCGGGGTGTCGAACGCCACCACCAGATTGTAGAAGTCGCGCGGGTCGTTGAAGCCCACCGGCGGGCTCTCGAACACCCGCGAGACGCGCAGTGTCGCCGGATCGGCGAGTGCTGCCAGGGCGTCCAGGGCGCCGACCAGATGGCGCTCACGCTCGATGCTGCTGCCGAGTCCGAGTACCGCCAGCGGCATCAGCCGGCCTCGCGCTCGATGCGTACGCCCACGGCGCGGGCGCTGGCGACGGCGCCGAGCTTGCGCACGGTCAGGCGCAGGCGGCGCACGCCGAACTCGGCGATCACCAGTTGGGCCACGCGCTCGGCGAAGGTCTCGACCAGACCATGGGCGTTGTCGGCGGCATAGGCGGTGAGGCGCGCGCAGATAGCCGCGTAGTCCAGGGTGTGGGTGAGGTCGTCGTCGCGCGCCGCGGCGCGGATGTCGGTGGTGAGTTCGAGGTCGAGCTCCAGTAACTGCTGCACGTGGCGCTCCCACTCGTAGACGCCGATGACGGTTTCGACGCGCAGCCCTTCGATCAGTACTTCATCCATCCTGATTGATTCCACCCTGGTTCGGTCCACATCCGGTTGATTCGGTCCACGCGCCGCCTGAGAGGGCTCACCGGCGGCTCTACGCCGATCCGGGAGGCCACGTGGTGGGCTCGCGAGCGTCGATTGTACGTCATGAGAGTGGCAGAATCAGGGCTCGTGTCGTCCGCGACCCAAGCCGATCGTCCACTGCCGGAGGGCGGATGCCGTCATCCACGCTCATCACCATCGCGCTGGCCTCAGCCGGCTATCTCAGCGGCTCGCTGCTGGGGGCGATCTGGGTCTGCCGGCTGTGGGGCCTGGGCGACCCGCGCCGGGCCGGCTCCGGCAACCCCGGCTTCTCCAACGTGCTGCGCGCGTTTGGCTGGCGCCCGGCGCTGGCGACACTGGTGATCGACGCAGGCAAGGGCATGCCGGTGCTGTGGCTGGCTGGCAGCGCGTCGCTGTCGGTGTGGGCGCAAGGGCTGGTGGGGCTGGGCGTGCTGCTGGGGCACAGCTGCCCGGTCTGGCATCGCGGCCGCGGCGGCAAGGCGGTGGCCAGCGCCTTCGGCGTGCTGCTGATGCTGGCTACCCCGGTGGCGCTGATCTGCGCCGGCTGCTGGTTCCTGCTCGCCTGGCGGGTGCGTACCGCGGCGGTAGCCTCGCTGGCCACGGCGCTGATCGCACCGCTGCTGAGCTACTGGCTGGTGCCGCCGATGAGCGGGGTGATCTGCGTCTTCTCGACCCTGGTGCTCATCCGCCACGCCTTCAATATACGGACCTGGCGTGAGCGCCGACGCGAGACCGTCGCGCCGGCGCTGGCCGACCCGCTCGACGAGGAGGACGCGCTCGAAGATCGGCGTGACGTCCGCTCGGGACGCCAGCGGGCCGGCGGCGACTAGCCGGGCCCTGCGGCGACGCGGGGAATCAGGGCTGCGGCGGGGTCAGCTCGGCCAGCGGCCAGCGCGGCCGCGGCTGGGGGGTATCGCTGCGCTGCCCGGCGAGCAGGCGCTGGGCGCCGGCGTAGGCGATCATCGCGCCGTTGTCGGTGCAGAAGCGCCCACGCGGGTAATAGGCGCGGGCGCCGCGCTTGGCCAGCGCCGCATCCAGGGTTGCGCGCAGCCGGCGGTTGGCACTGACCCCACCGGCCACCACCAGGCGCTGGCGTCCGCTCGCCTCGAGCGCGCGGCGGCACTTGATCACCAGGGTATCGACCACCGCATCCTCGAAGGCGCGGGCGACATCGGCGCGTGCCTGGGCATCCAGCGCCGCTTGCTGCTCCAAGGTGCGCAGCGCGGTCAGGGTGTGGGTCTTGAGACCGGAGAAGCTGAAATCGAGCCCCGGGCGGTCGGTCATCGGGCGCGGGAAGCGGAAACGGCTGCTGTCACCCTGCTCGGCCAGGGCCGCCACCTGGGGGCCGCCGGGGTAGGGTAGCTCGAGCATCTTGGCGACCTTGTCGAAGGCTTCGCCGGCGGCGTCGTCGACCGACTCGCCGAGCAGGCGGTAGTCGCCCAGCCCGCGCACATCGACCAGCTGGGTATGGCCGCCGGAGACCAGCAGCGCCACGAACGGAAAGTCCGGCGCCTCCGGCTCCAACATCGGCGCCAGCAGGTGCCCCTCCATATGGTGCACGCCGAGGATCGGCACCGCGAGCGCCCGGGCCATGCCGTGGGCGGTGCAGGCGCCAACCATCAGTGCACCGACCAGCCCCGGGCCGGCGGTATAGGCGATGGCGTCGATGTCGCCCTTGGTCAGGCCGGCGTCTGCCAGTACCTGATCGATCAGTGGCAACAGCTTGCGGGTGTGGTCGCGGGAGGCGAGCTCCGGCACCACGCCGCCGAACTCCGCGTGCAGCGCGACCTGGCTGTAGAGCGCATCCGCCAGCAGACCCTGCTCGCTGTCGTAGAGGGCCACGCCGGTTTCGTCACAGGAGGTTTCGATGCCCAGCACGCGCATGGTCGAGGGTTCCGTCGCTAATCAAAAGGGGGATGCCAAGGCGCGCTATTCTACGCGCTGGCGGTGGGCTTTGCATGGTCCCGCGAGCGTGTCAGCGCAGCCACACGGGTATCCGCACGTGGCCGGGCGTGGAGCCACAGGCGTAGAGAGAGGTGGGGCGGCAGCCACTCGAGCCGCCCGGCGTCGGTCTGGAAAAGTCATTTGCAAAGCGTGAAGACGGACACTAGAATACGCTGCTCTGCAGGACTGGGTCGTGCGCTCTAACGCCCCTTGAACGGTCTCCAAACCGGTTTTTCTGGTAGGAAATTGTGCAAGAGGCGGATCCGGGATTGCGACGCGGCACACCCTCAGGGTGAGCCGTAGCGCCGTCTGAATCCCCTCGGATCATCATGGGCGTGCGTTCAAACCGAACTCAATTCCCAAGGTAGGTGAGTGCTTAATGCCTTCTGTCAAAGTACGTGATAACGAGCCGTTCGACGTCGCGCTGCGTCGCTTCAAACGTTCCTGCGAAAAAGCAGGGATCCTGTCTGAAGTCCGCCGTCGCGAAACTTACGAAAAGCCCACTTCCGTGCGCAAGCGTAAAGCTGCCGCGGCCGTGAAGCGTCACGCCAAGAAGCTCCAGCGTGAGCGTAAGCGCTTCGAACGCTTGTATTGATCCGTACTGGGGGTGATGCAAGTCACTCCAGAGGGATAGCCCAAACGGCCGCCGTCTCGGTGGCCGTTTGTTTTTGTTCCTCGCCCCCGGAGGGTGTTTACCCAGCCGGCGGGCCCGGCCGCGAGATGCGGCTCGTGCGCCGTCACTGGGTAAGCCCTCTCTCCTCGACTGTCCCATTCTCGAGACAGTGGCCGTCGGCGCCAGGCGCCCGCGGCCGGCGCAACGAGAGCGTTTGACGTCATGGCCGGACAGATTTCACAGCGCTTCATCGATGACCTGTTGGCGCGAACCGATATCGTCGACGTCGTTTCCGAGCGCGTGCAGCTCAAGAAGAGCGGGCGCAACCACAGCGGTCTCTGCCCCTTTCATCAGGAGAACTCGCCCTCCTTCACGGTCAGCCATGACAAGCAGTTCTATCACTGCTTCGGCTGCGGTGCGCACGGTAATGCCCTGCGTTTTCTGATGGAGTTCGACAACCTGCGCTTCCCCGAAGCGGTGGAGCAGCTGGCCGGCCGCGCCGGTATGCAGGTGGAGCGCGAGGGCGGGGAAGACCCGGGTGCGGCCAAGCGCCAGCAGAAGCGCGAGGAGGGCGTCAATCTGCTCGAACTCGCGTCACGCTTCTTCCGCGAGCGGCTGGCGCTGGGGCAGGGCAAGACGGCGCGCGCCTATCTCGAGCGGCGCGGCTTGAGCCAGGAGGTGATCCGCGACTTCGGCATCGGCTACGCCGAGGACGAATGGGAGGCGCTCAAGCGCTATCTGAGCGCCCAGGGCATCAGCGAGGCGGTGCAGGTCGAGTACGGGCTGCTGGTCCATCGCGAGGAGACCGGGCGCACCTATGACCGTTTCCGCGATCGGGTGATGTTCCCGATTCGTGACTGGAAGGGGCGCACCATCGCCTTCGGCGGGCGTGTGCTGGGCGACGCCAAGCCCAAGTATCTCAACTCGCCGGAGACGCCGGTCTTCCACAAGGGGCGTGAACTCTACGGGCTCTTCGAAGCGCGCCAGGCCAATCGCCAGCTCTCCCGGGTGCTGGTGGTCGAGGGCTACATGGACGTGGTGGCGCTGGCCCAGTTCGGTATTCGCAACGCTTGCGCCACCCTGGGTACCGCGCTCACTACGGACCACCTGCAGCGGCTGTTCCGACTGGTCGATGAGGTGGTGTTCTGCTTCGACGGCGACAATGCCGGGCGTCAGGCGGCGCGACGCTCGTTGACCACGGCCCTGCCGTCGATGATCGACGGCCGCCAGGTACGCTTTCTGTTCCTGCCCGAGGGCGAGGACCCGGATACCCTGGTACGCCAGGAGGGGCGCGAGGCATTCGAGAATCGAGTCACCTGCGCCAGTCCGCTGTCCGAGTTTTTGTTCGAGCAGGCCGCCGAAGGGCACGATCTCAAGCAGGTCGAGGGGCGCGAGCGTTTCGTCACCGCCGTGCTGGAGGCGCTGAAGCGGCTGCCAGAAGGGGTGTTGAAGTCGCTGCTGCTCAAGGAACTCTCGTCGCGTAGCGGCATCGAAACCTCGCAGTTCAGTGACTGGTTCGCGACCCATGCCCCGCCCGCGCCGCGGCCGACGGCGGAGGTCGGAGACGACGGCTTCGAAGCGATGATGGCGATCTCCGGCGAGGTCGAGTCGGGATCGGCGCCGATAGCCGAGCATGGCGATGGACCCGGGTATGGGGAGAGCCGCGCCGGCACCCGGCGCGGACTGACGGCAGCGCGTGGCGGAACTGCTACGCTGTCCCTGAGCTGGCCGGCGCGTATCGTGCAACTGCTGCTGCACGAGCCAGGGTTGGCCGAGACGCTGCCGGAGCGCCTCGACTGGTGCCCCGAGGCAGAGCCCGATGGACGCCTGTGCCGCGAGGTGGTCAAGCTGCTGCGGGCCGGGCGCTACCGCAGCCCGCAGGTGCTGCTGGCCCACTTTCACGGTACGCCCGAGGGCGAGCGGCTGGACCAGCTGGCGCGGCGCGAGATGGCGATTCCACGCGAGGTCAGGGCCAGCGAGCTGGCCAGCTGGGTGCGCCATCTCGAGCGCCAGAGCGAGCGCCTGACGCCGGCCCAGGAGTACCAGCAGCTGCTGACGAAGAGTCGCCAACCCGGCGCACTGAGCGCCGAGGAGAAGCAGCGCCTGCGCGAGCTGATCGGCATGCTCGCCACTGGCGGCTCGGCATGACTATAAATCGAGAGAGACAGGTCGATATAGCAGGCAGGTCGCGCCCCCGGGCCGCAACCGAAAGTACAAATGACACAGATAATACGACAGGGAAGCGTGAAGAACCGCGACAGGAGCGTCGAAGCGGTTGAAATGGCGGCGAAAGCCTCCAGATAGGGTAACCAAACACACTAGCACACCTGGCAGACAAGGCAAACAGATACTGGCAGCAAAATGCCGGTACGCGCTATACTAGCAGGCTTTTGGGGCGTCTCGCTGTCACCCCAGGTGCTTCATTCTTCTTCGTCGAGTAGGGTTTCTATGGCTGGACACGCACAGCAGTCACGTTTGAAGGAGCTGATCGCACGCGGCAAGGAGCAGGGCTTCCTGACCTATGCCGAGGTCAACGATCACCTCCCCGAAGATATCGCCGATCCCGATCAGGTGGAAGACATCATCTCCATGATCAATGACATGGGGATTAACGTCGTCGAGGAAGCGCCTGACGAAGATACCCTCATGATGTCCGACAACTCCACCGACGAGTCGGCGGCGGAGGAAGCGGTCGCGGCCCTGGCCGCGGTGGAGAGCGATGTCGGACGGACCACCGACCCGGTGCGCATGTACATGCGTGAGATGGGGACGGTGGAACTGCTGACGCGGGAAGGCGAGATCGAGATCGCCAAGCGCATCGAGGAGGGCCTGCGCGAGGTGATGTCGTCGCTGGCCTATCTGCCGGGCGCGGTCGACTCCATCCTTGCCGCCTACGATCAGACCCAGGACGAGGAGGCCCCGGGCCGCCTCTCCGATCTCTTCTCCGGCTTCATCGACCCCGATGAGGGCATCCCCGGCGTCGCTGAGGTCGAGATGCCGGAAGTGGAAGAGAGCAGCCTCGCCGCGGGTGACGACGACGACGAGGATGACGAAGACAAAGAAGACGAAGAAGACAGCGACGACAACTCCAGCGAAGGCGGCCCCGATCCCGAAGAGGCGCGTGTACGCTTCGAGCAGATCCGCCAGCAGAACGAATCGGCCAAGGCGGCGGTAGCCGAGCACGGCTTCGACGCCGATGCGGCTAAGGCCGAGCTTGCGCGTCTGGCCGAGCTGTTCTCGCCGATCAAGCTCTCGCCCAAGCACTTCGAGCGCCTGGTAGGCCAGGTGCGCATCAGCGTCGAGCAGGTGCGCGAGCAGGAAAAGGCGATCATGCAGGTGTTCGTCAAGCAGGGTAAGGTGCCGCGCAAGACGTTCATCGGCGCCTTCCTCGGCAACGAAGCCCATGACGCCTGGTTCGACGAGTTCGTGGCCAAGCACGCCAAGTACGCCGATCGGCTCACGCCGTTCCGTGGTGACGTCCAGCGTGCCCAGCGCAAGATCGGCTTCGAGGAGGAGATGGTTCAGCTCCAGGTGAGCCAGCTCAAGGAAGTCAATCGCCGTCTCTCGATCGGCGAGGCCAAGGCGCGTCGGGCCAAGAAGGAAATGGTCGAGGCCAACCTGCGTCTGGTCATCTCGATCGCCAAGAAGTACACCAACCGCGGCCTGCAGTTCCTGGATTTGATCCAGGAGGGCAACATCGGTCTGATGAAGGCGGTGGACAAGTTCGAATACCGCCGCGGCTACAAGTTCTCGACCTACGCCACCTGGTGGATTCGCCAGGCGATCACCCGCTCGATCGCCGACCAGGCGCGCACCATCCGTATCCCGGTGCACATGATCGAGACGATCAACAAGCTCAACCGGGTCTCGCGCCAGATGTTGCAGGAGATGGGCCGCGAGCCGACGCCGGAAGAGCTGGGCGAGCGTCTGGAAATGCCGGAAGACAAGGTGCGCAAGGTGCTCAAGATCGCCAAGGAGCCGATCTCCATGGAGACGCCGATCGGCGACGACGAGGACTCGCACCTGGGTGACTTCATCGAGGACAGCACCATGGTGCTGCCGATCGACTCCGCCACCGGCGAGGGCCTGATCGAAGCCACTCGCAACGTGCTCGGCGGCCTCACCGCGCGCGAGGCCAAGGTGCTGCGCATGCGCTTCGGTATCGACATGAATACCGACCACACGCTGGAAGAGGTCGGCAAGCAGTTCGACGTCACCCGTGAGCGTATTCGCCAGATCGAAGCCAAGGCGCTGCGCAAGCTGCGTCATCCGTCGCGCTCCGAGCCGCTGCGCTCGTTCCTCGACGAGTAATACCCGGGCTGCGTGCCCCCTCGACGACCCCGGCAGCTCAGCGCTGCCGGGGTTTTTTCGTTGGCGCGGCGTACTCTCATTCCCACGCCCCACGCCCCACGCCCCACGCCCCACGCCCCACGCCCCACGCCCCACGCCCCACGCCCCGCGGACAGAGGATAGGGGGCTCGGACTCCCACACGAGCCGCATGAAAAAGCCGCTGCGCGGGGCAGCGGCAAACGATCGGGCAGTGGGGCATTCGCCCCGGAACCGGCGGTGTTCAGAAGTCGTAGCGCACCAGCAGGTCGGTCTCGTCGTGGCCGGTATCGCCGTTATCGGCCCGGCGCGAGTCGTCGAACTTGCGCTCCACTGCGAGGATCAGATTGTCGTCGAACAGCAGCCAGGCCGCGCCGGCGAGATAGAAGGCGCTGCGCGCGTCGGAGTCGCGATCCTCGAGGCGGTTGAAGCCGGTATAGAGCTGCACCGTGCCGGGGACCTGCTGTTTGACGTTGTAGAGCGCCACGCCCTCGTAGCCGCGGGCCTCGTCGACGATGCCGTCGCTGTTGGCGACACCCTTGAAGGCCTTGTCGCGAACCAGGTTGTGGTATTCGCCGGCGGTCAGCGCGAAGTACCAGTTACCCGGGGTCCAGCGTGCCGCGAGCAGGCCGGCGTCGACGTTCTCGTCGCGGTCGCTGCCGCCTTGGAGTTCGCCGTCGATCTCGCTGTGGGTGTAGGTCAGACCGAACGCCCAGTCGTCGCTCGGCTGATAGACCGCGGCACCCTGGGCGGTGTACTTGCGCTCGAGGTCGACCAGATTGCCGCTGTAGCCCACCGAGCGGGGTACGTCGTTGCGCGAGGTCTGGTAGAGCACCCCCAGGGTCCAGTCGCCAAAGCGATTCTGATAGGAGATGGCGTTGTCGGGGCGGCCGTTACCGTCGAAGCCGCCGTCGCTGGAGGCGCCGTTGAAGCTGCCCTGGGCGGTGGCGCCGTTGTACCAGAACCAGTCGGTCCAGTAGGCGACCATGTTGTACCACAGCGAATACTGCTTACCGATCAGGATGGTGCCATAGTCATCGTTACTGACACCGGCGTAGAGCAGGCGCTTGTAGTGGTTGTCGGTGCCATCCTCGAAGAAGGGGTCGAAGGCCCACTCGGCGCGGGCGATCGACGACCAGCCGTCGGCGAAGTTGTGTTCGTGGATCAGGCGTACGCGGGAGCCGGCATTGGTCGGGTCATGGTCGTCGTGGGTATCGTCGACGAAGCTGCTGCCGGCGGCAATACGCCCGCTGAAGGTGAGCTTGTCCTGCGCGGTCTCGTAGAGCGTCAGAGCGAAGGCCGTTTGGCTGGCCAGCAGCGTGCCGGTAGCGAGAAGACTCGCCATGAGGGTCTTGTTGTACATGGTGAAGCGTTACCTATTTATTGTTGAAGGAAAAAGGGGTTCCCAAGTGAGCCAGGGAATTACCGGAGCCGGAGATCAGGGCGCCTCGGTGGCCTGGCTGTCGAGGAACTCTTCGAGCGATAGCTGGCGGTCACCGTCGCGGTCGGCGGTGCCGAAGGCGCCCATCAGGTCGGCGTCCGAGCGTGCCTCGCTCGGGTCGATGACGCCGTCACCGTTCTTGTCGAGCTGATGGAATTGCGCGACCAGCGCCGGCGGCGCGCTGCCCTCCAGCTTGGCGCGCTCGAAGCTGCCGGCGCCGTCGCCGAACGGCAGCGTGTTCTGGCAGCCCGCCAGTGCCACCAGGATGGCGGCGCTCAAAAAACCTTGTGTCGTGGTCATGGATGTCTCCCTTGAAGGAGTGGATGAAGGGGTAAAACCCCGTTTTTCGCGCCGCAGTTGTCCGTGGCGCCTGCCACAGGGCAAGCGCGGCCAAAGTCGTTGTTGGGTGTCTGGGACCAATTAGATCCGGTGCGAACCGTCGTTTATTGTCAGCGTGTCTCTCCCGGGTCGAACGGCGGCGCCTATCCGATGGCGCCGCCGCTCACGCTCAGCGTCATCTCAGGCCGCGTCGTCGTCGAGGAAGGCGGCCTTGATCAGCGCCTGGGTATAGGCCTCGCGGGGGGCAGAGAAGAGCTGCTCCGTCGGGCCCTGCTCGATCACTTGCCCCTCCTTCATCACCAGCACGTCGTCGGAGATCGCGCGCACCACCGAAAGGTCGTGGCTGATGAACAGGTAGGTGAGGCCGTACTTCTGCTGCAGATTGCGCAGCAGGTCGATCACCCGCACCTGCACCGAGCGATCCAGCGCCGAGGTCGGCTCGTCGAGCAGCAGCAGTTCCGGCTTGTGAGGATCAGCGCGCGGGCGATGGCGATGCGCTGGCGCTGGCCGCCGGAGAACTCGTGGGGGTATCGGTTGCGCATCCCCGGGTCGAGGGCGACCTCTTCGAGGGCGGCGATCACTTCGGCCTCGCGCTGGCGGCGGTTCATCTCCGGGTGGTGCACCTTGAGCCCTTCGCTGATGATGTCGCCGACGGTCATGCGCGGCGACAGCGAGCCGAACGGGTCCTGGAAGACCACCTGGAGGCGCGAGCGCAGCGGGCGCATGCCGGACTTGTCCAGCGCCGAGAGGTCAGTTTCCCCGAGGCGGATATCGCCCTCGGACTTGAGCAGGCGCAGCAGCGCCCGGCCCAGGGTCGACTTGCCCGAGCCGGACTCGCCGACGATACCCAACGTCTCGCCGCGGCGGATGCTGAGGTCGATGCCACGCACCGCTTCGAAGTAGTCGCTCTTGCCGAACAGACGCTTCTTGAGCGCGAAGCGCACCTTGACGTCGCGTGCGCTCAGCAGCACCGGCGAATCTGCCGGGGCGGGCGTCTTGCGCCCGCGCGGGATCGCGTCGAGCAGCATACGCGTGTAGTCGTGGCTCGGGGCGTCGAACACCGTCTGGGTGGCGCCGCTCTCGACCACTTCGCCGTAGCGCATCACGCACACCTTGTCGGCGAAGTGGCGCACGATGCTCAGATCGTGGGTGATGAACAGAATCGCCATGCCGTACTTGGCCTGCAGCGACTTGAGCAGGTCCAGGATCTGCGCCTGAACCGTCACGTCGAGTGCCGTGGTCGGCTCGTCGGCGATCAGCAGACGCGGTTCGCAGGCCAGCGCCATGGCGATCATCACCCGCTGGCGCTGGCCGCCGGAGAGCTCGTAGGGGTAGCTGTCGATACGCCGCGCTCGGGCTCGGGGATGCCGACCTGTTCGAGCAGATCGAGCACGCGGCGGCGCTTGGCGCTGCCGTGCAGGCCCTTGTGCTTGGTCAGCACCTCGCCGATCTGGCGCCCGACCCGGTGCAGCGGGTTGAGCGAGGTCATCGGCTCCTGAAAGATCATCGAGATGTCGTTGCCGCGAATGCGGCGCATGCGCCTGGGCGTGACCGCGAGCAGGTCTTCGCCGTCGAAGCGGATCGCGCCCTGGGTCTGGGCCAGCTCCGGCAGCAGGCGCAGAGTGGCGGTCGAGGTGACCGACTTGCCCGAGCCCGATTCGCCCACCAGCGCCAGGGTCTCGCCCTCGGCGATGCGCAAGCTGACCTCCTTGACCGCCGTCACCGCGCCGGTGGGGAGCTGGAAGGTCACGCTGAGCTTGTCGATTTCCAGTAGCGAACTCATGCCGTGTCTCTCAGTGGGTTGATCGTCGACACATCGGCGAGCGAAGGCCAGCCGCGGCGAACAGACGTGAAGGTGCGGAGTTGATGGGTATTCAATGAGCAGCCTGAACGGCTGTTCAACGTTTGGATTCCGAGCACGGGCTGGTCGAGCGCAGGCATGTGTCCTCCTCAGCGGGTCTTGGGATCGAGGGCGTCACGCAGCCCATCGCCCAGGAAGTTGAGACAGAACAGCGTGGCCGCGAGGAAGAACGACGGCACCAGCAGCATCCAGGGTGCGCTCTCCATCATGTCGACGCCTTCGGAGATCAGTACCCCCCAGCTGGTCAGCGGCTCCTGCACGCCGAGCCCCAGAAACGACAGGAAGCTCTCGAGCAGGATCACCTTGGGCACGGTCAGGGTGACGTAGACGATCACCGGTCCGATGGCGTTGGGGATCAGATGTCGAGTGACGATCTTGCTGTCGCGCACGCCCAGGGCGTGGGCCGCCTCGATGAACTCGCGGCGCTTCAGGGCCAGAGTCTGGCCGCGCACGATACGCGCCATGTCGAGCCACTCCACCGCGCCGATGGCGGCGTAGATCAGGAAGATATTGCGCCCGAACACCACCATCAGCAGGATCACCAGGAACATGAACGGCAGCGAGTACATGATGTCGACGAAGCGCATCATCAGGCTATCGACCCGCCCGCCGAGATAGCCGGAGATGGCGCCGTAGAGGACCCCGATCACCAAGCTGACGAACGAGGCCACCAGCGCCACCGAGAGCGAGACTCGGCCGCCGTAGAGCACCCGGGTCAAGAGATCGCGGCCGTTGGCGTCGGTGCCCAGGTAGTGGGCATTTTCCAGCGTCGGGCCGGTGCCGAAGGCGTTCCAGTCGACCTCGGCCAGGCCCCAGGGCAGAAACCAGGGACCGGCGACGCACACCACCACGATGGCGATCAGCAGACCCAGGCTGGCCATCGCCGCGCGGTTCTGGGTCAGCCGGCGCCAGGCATCCTTGGCCAGGCTTTCGCCCACTGGTGCGTCCGCGGCGCGCGGGTCAGGCGTGGGGTCCGGTCCCGGCGGCGGATTGGGGCCGCCGGCGGGCAGCGGGGCGGCGTTGTCGCGTGCGCCGCTATAGGGCTTGGCGTCGGATGTCATTGGCGGCCTCCCTGTGGTTGTCGTGATGGGATGGGCGTGAAGGAGCTGTCGTGAAGTACAGGGTCATGGCTCAGTCGTCGTAACGAATTTGCGGGTCGAGCGCGGAATAGAGCAGATCGACGATCAGGTTCATCAGTACGATCAGCACGCCGTAGAAGACCACGGTGCCCATCACCAGGGTGTAGTCGCGATTGAGCGCCCCCTGCACGAAATAGCGACCGATGCCGGGGATGCCGAAGATCTGCTCGATCACCACCGAGCCGGTGATGATCCCGGCGATCGCCGGGCCGAGGTAGGAGACCACCGGCAGCATCGCCGGGCGGATGGCGTGACGCCAGATCACTTCGCGTTCGGAGAGCCCCTTGGCGCGGGCGGTGCGGATGAAGTGGCTGCCCAGGGTCTCGATCATGCTGGCGCGCATCATGCGCGCGATGTAGGCGATCTGCTGGATCGACAGCGCCACCACCGGCAGCACCAGGTTGGGGCCAGGCGCCGCCGTTCCAGCCGCCGGCAGGCAGCCACGCCAGCAGCACGCCGAAGACTAGGGCGAAGATCGGCGCGATGACGAAATTGGGCACCGCAATGCCGGTCAGCGCCGTGCCCATGACCAGATAGTCGACGGTGGAGTTGCGCCTGATCGCCGCGGCGATCCCCAGCGGCAGGCCGATCATCAAGGCCAGCAGGATCGCCAGCCCGCCGATCTCCAGGCTCACCGGGAAGCCCTGCATGATCAGCTCGGTGACGCTGAAGTCCTTGTACTTGAACGAGGGCCCGAAATCGCCTTTGGAGCAGATTGCCCATGTAGCGCAAATACTGCATCGGCAGCGGCTCGTCGAGATGGTAGGCCGCCTTGAGGTTGGCCTCGATCTCCGGCGGCAGCTGGCGCTCGCCGTCGAACGGCCCGCCCGGGGCCACCCGCATCAGGAAGAACGAGATGGTGATCACGATCAGCAGCGTGGGGATCGCCATCAGCAGCCGCTTGAGGGTGTAGCTCAACATGCCGGGGCACCTCGCGGCGCGCATGGCGGGGTCTGGGCATCGATCATCAGTCGCGCTCCTCGAGATAACGCAGCGGGTGGACGTCCATCGGGTTGCTCTGCCAGCCGCCGAGCCTAGGCGAGACCAGATGCACGGAAACGTAGTCGTAGAGCGGCAGCAGGGCGTAGTCATCGAGCAGCCGCTGCTGCGCCTGGGTCAGGGTGCGCTGGCGCGTCGCCGGGTCGAGCTCGCCGGTGCTTCTGGCCACCAGGGCGTCATACTCGGCGTCGTGATAGCCGCTGGCGCGGCTGGCTGAGCCGTTGTCGGCGTAGGAGCCGAGGAAATCGAACGGGTCGTTGATCGTCGCCACCATGCCGTAGCGGGCGACCTCGAACTTGCCCTGGCGAATGGTGGCGTAGTGCACCGCGGCCTCCGAGTTGACCAGCGCGACCTCGACCCCCAGCGGCTTCCACATCGCCGCCACCGCTACCGCGATCTTCTTGTGATCCTCGAGGGTGTTGTAGTTGAGCGTCAGCCGCAGCGGATGATCGGGGCCGTAGCCGGCCGCTTTCATCAGCTGCCGGGCGCGGGTCAGGCGGGCTTCCATCGGCATGTCGGCGAAGGCCATCTGGCCGCTCGGCGCGTTGGCGGTGCCGCGCGGCACGAACCAGGTCGAGGGCGTCTGCCCCTGGCCCAGGATCTGGCCGGTGATCACCTTGCGGCGCACTGCCAGGTTGAGTGCTTCGCGCACGCGACGGTCGGCCAGCGGCTGGCCGTCGTGCAGGTTGAACATGTAGAAGTACTCCGCCGTCAGCGGGCCCACACGCAGCGCGTCCGCCAGATTCTGCTTGGCCCAGGCGAAGCGCGACGATGGCACGCTGGAGTAGGCGATATCCATCTCGCCGGTGCGGAAACGGTTGAGCGCCGAGCCGGCGTCGTCGATCGGGTAGAAGGTGGCCTGATCCAGGGCGACGTTCTGGGCAGCATGGAAGTGCGGGTTCTTGGCGATCACGATGCGCGCCTGGGGCTGCCATTCGCTCAGGGTGAAGGCGCCGCTGGAGACCGTCTTGCCCGGCTCGACCCAGTGCTCGCCGGCGGCCTCGATGGCGTGTGCCGGCAGTGGCGCCGCTTCGGTCATCGCCAGCGCTTGCAGGAACCAGGCGGTGGGCTGGGTCAGGTGGATCTTCAGCGTGTGGGCATCCGGCGTCTCCACGCCCAGGCTTGCCGGGTCCGCCTCGCCGGCGTTGATCGCCCGCGCGCCGACGATGGGGTAGTAGAGGTTGGCGTTATGATTGGCGATGGCCGGTTCGAGCACCCGACGCAGGGCGAACGCCGCGTCCTCGGCGGTGATCGGTTCGCCATCGGACCATTCGGCATCGCGCAGGTGAAAGGTGTAGGTCTTGCCGTCGGCGCTGATCTCCCAGCGCTCGGCGCCCCGGTACCAGACTGCCGTCGGCGGCATAGGTGACCAGCCCCTCGAACAGCGCGCGGGTGATGCGCGTCTCCCAGGTGCCGTTGGTCTTCTGCGGGTCGAGGGTGCCTGGCTCGGCGTTGTTGGCGATATTGACGCTGAAGGCCTGGGCCGAGCTGGCCAGGGCGCCGAGCGCGAGTCCGCCGAGGGCGGCAATGAGTTGTCGTGAAAGCATCGTCTTGGCGTTCTTGTTGGGCCGCCGCGCGGATCATCGCTCTCCGGCGGCGGGGTGAATGTCAGTCGTCGCGGGAAAGCCAGCGCGACAGATGGCGATTGAGCGCGTTGTCCTGCCAGCCCGACAGGTTGGGGGCGACCAGGTTGCGCGAGACGTCGACGTAGATCGGCGCCATGGCGTAGTCGCCCAGGGCCTGGCGCTCGGCCTGTTCGAGCAGCTGCTGGCGGGCATCGGCGTCGATCTCCTGGCTGGCCGCGCGCATCAGCGCGTCGAACGCCGGGCTGCGATAGCCGCCGTAGTTCTTGGGCGCATCGCTCTGCAGGATGCCGAGGAAGTTGCTGGCGTCGTCGAAGTCGGCGACCCAACTGGCACGGCCCACGTCGAAGTTGCCGTTGGCAAGCTCGGCATAGTGGACCGCGCCCTCGGCGTTGATCAGCTGCGTCTTCACCCCCAGCGGCTGCCACATCGCCGCCAGTGCTACGGCGATGCGCTTGTTGGCCTCGGTGGTGGAGTAGCGCAGGGTCAGTTCGAGCGGGTGATCCGGGCCGTAGCCGGCGTCTTCGAGCAGGCTCCTGGCCTGAGCGATCCGCTCATCTCTCGGCCTGTCCAGGCCGGGCATGCGCTGGGCGTCGTAGTGGGCGACGCCGCCGGGAACGAAGCCGCTGGCCGGGGCGACCACGCCACCCATGATCTGCTGGGCGATCACGTCGCGGCGGATGGCCAGATTGAGCGCCTCGCGCACACGCTTGTCGGCCGTCGGATGGCCATCGCGCTGGTTGAGCGCGAAGTAGTAGTTGGCGAGTTGCGGCGCCAGATGGACGGCGTCGGGCAGGTTGTCTTGCAGCCACTGATAGCGATCCGGCGAGAAGTCACGGACGATATCCAGGCCCCCGGCGCGGAAGCGCTGCAGCGCGGCGCTGCGATCCTCCACCGGGTAGTAGTCGACGCCATCGAGGGTGACTTCGGCGGCAGCATGGAACTCGGGGTTCTTGCGTGCCGCGATATGGTCGTGGGAGACCCACGATGTGGGGGTGAAGGCGCCGTTGGTGACGATGTGGTCCATCTGGGTCCAGGCATCGCCGTAGCGCTCGACCACGTGGGCCGGCACCGGTGAGGCGGCGATATGCGCCAGCAGCGTGGTGAAGTAGGGCGTAGGGCGCTCGAGGGTGATCTGAAGCGTCTTGGCGTCGACCGCGACGACGCCCAGCGGTGGTGCGTCGGTGGCGCCCTTGGTGCGCGCTTCGGCGCCGCGGATGGGGTAGAACAGATTGGCGTAGACGGCACCGTTGGCCGGGTCGAACAGGCGCTGGAAGGCAAGCACGAAGTCCGCCGCCACCACCGGCTGGCCGTCCGACCAGTCGGCATCGTCACGCAGGTGAAAGGTGTAGGTCTTGCCGTCGTCGCTGACTTCCCAGCTGCGGGCGACGCCGGGGACATAGTGACCGGCCGGGTCGAGGGTGACCAGCCCCTCGAACAGATCGCCCAGCACGTCGTTCTCCCAGGTGGTACCGCCGATGCGCGCGCTGTCCAGCGAGGCGGGCTCACCCTGGATGCCGATGGCCAGTGTCGCTGCCGCGACCGGGGCGGAGAGCGACAGTGCCCCCAGCAGCAGCGGGAGGCAGCGGGCCGTGAAACGGCGTGTGCGTGAATCGAACATGATCGAGTCCTTGTGTTGTTATGCGAGGCGCAGCGTTCGCGGCTGCACCGCCCGGGCGCGTGGTATGGACGCCTTACCCGTCTCGATCCTATGTCATCCCGGAGAGGCCGGCACTCGATAGCGCTGGGGCTCTCTATCGATACAGCGCTGAGGGCTCTCTGTAACAGCGCTGAAGGCTCTCTATCGATACAGCGCTGAGGGCTCTCTGTAACAGCGCTGAAGGCTCTCTATCGATATAGCGCTGAGAGCTCTCTATCGATATAGCGCTGAGAGCTCTCTATCGATATAGCGCTGAGGGCTCTCTATACATACATCGCTGAGGGCTCTCCGGGGTCTGCTTGCGGCGGCTTACTCAGTCGAGGTGGCGGCGTACCGCACACAACTGCTCGGCATAGTGGCTGCCGCTGAGCCGGCGGCGCTCGACGCGGGCGTTGTTGGTCGGCGCGTGTAGCAGGGTGTCGTCACCCAGATAGAGCCCCACGTGGTCGACCACCGGGCGCCCGCTGGCATCCGGCTTCTCGAAGTAGAGCAGGTCGCCGGCGCGGCGTGCCTCCAGAGCCACCCGCGTGCCGCTGGCGAGCTGATCGCCGGCGTCCCGCGGCAGCGCGATCCCGACCGCCGCGAATAAGCTATGCACCAGCCCCGAGCAGTCATAGCCGAAGCTCGAATTGCCGCCCACAGATAGCGCAGCCCCTCGAAGCGTTGGCCCAGCCGGGCCAGGGTGGCGGCATCCGCGGGCTGCGGGGTCTCCGCCAGCCGTACGCTGTCGCGCGGCAGCCAGCCACGGCCCAGCGGTGACATCACCTCGACCCGTGTCGCCGTCACGGTCAGCCGACGCAGCCGGGTCATAAAGCTCAGTGCCAGCCGGTCGGCCTCGGGCCGGCCGCGTTGCGGGGATGTCATCACCAGCTCGGTGCACGGCGCCGTGACTACCACCTCACCCTCGATTTCACCCTCGCCCTCGTCGACGTTCTCGCGAGCTGCGCTGCCGGCAGCCAGCCGGGGTAGCCGCGCGGATCGAGGGTGCTCGCTTGGCTCGGCACCACCACCCGGCACCACTCACGGCCGGCGGCGTCGATGGTGCGTTCGAGCACCGTCACTGGGGTATCGAACAGCACCTGGCTGACCAGCAATTTGTCGCGGCACAGCGCCAGGCGGGTGTCGTCATCGAGTGCCGCCAGCCAGCGCTCGAGCTGGACCGGCGCCGCCAGCGCCGAGTCATCGATGGGGCGGACGGCCTGCGGTGAGCGCCACAGGCCGGCGACGGAGACGGCGATACGCGGCATGCTCGGTTCCCCCGGTGCGGCGCGCGTGCGCTCAGTCCTTGAAGCTCACCCAGCGTGACGGATGGTCGTCCTCGACATTGTCCTCCCAGCCCTGAAGCTTAGGATTGACCAGATTGCGGGTGACGTAGATGAGCAGGGGTACCAGTGCGTAATCGTTCAGCGCCAGATCTTCGGCCTGCTCGAGCAGCTTTTCGCGCGCATCCAGATCCAGGGTCTGCGCTGCCTGATCCATGAGCTTGTCGTAGGCGGGGTTGGAGTAGGCGCCGTAGTTGTTACCCACCCCGGTATGCAGCAGGGTGAGAAAGTTCTCGGCGTCGTTGTAGTCGGCGATCCAGCCTGCCCGGGCGACATCGAAATCCCCCTGGGCAATCGTTTGGTAGTGGACCGTGGCTTCGGAGTTGATCATCTGTACGTCGACGCCGAGCGGTTTCCACATCGCCGCCACGGCAATGGCGATCTTCTTGTGCTCGTCGCTGGTGTTGTAGCGCAGGCGCAGCGTCAGCGGATGGTCGGGGCCATAGCCGGCCTCCTCGAGCAGCGCCTTGGCCTTGGCCATGCGTGCGTTCATATCGTCGCTGCCCAGATCCATATGTTGGGCCTGGTAATGGTTGGTGCCCGGTGGCACCAGCCCGGTTGATGCCTTGAACGAGCCCGCCATGATCTGCTGCGAGATGACGTTACGTCGGATCGCCAGATTGAGCGCTTCGCGGACCCGCTTGTCGGTTGTCGGATGTCCGTCGCGATGATTGAGCACGTAGTAGTAGGAGCCGAGCATCGGGCTCATGTGCGTGGCGTCGGGCAGGTTCTCCTTGAGCCATTGATAGCGACTGGGGGATAGTCCCAGCACGTCCAGTTCGCCGGCGCGGAAACGCGAGATACCGGCGTTTCGATCCTCGGTGGTGTAGTAGTTGACCCCGTCCAGCGCGACCTCGTCGGCGTCATAGTAGGTCGGGCTCTTCTCGACGCTGATGCGAGACTGCGACACCCACTGCACCGGATGAAAGGCACCATTGGTGGCAATGTGGTCCAGCTTGACCCAGTCGCGGCCGTACTTGTCGACCAGATGCTTGGGCACCGGATAGGCGGTGTAGTGGGTCAGCAGCTGCAGAAATAGGGCGTCGGGTGATTGAGGGTCACCTCGAGGGTCTTGCCGTTATCCAGCGATTTGGGCGCCCAGGCTCTCGGCCGGCTGCTTGCCGGTGTTGATCGCCTCGGCGTTGGCGATCGGATAGAGCATGTAGGCGTACTTGGAGGCGTTCTTGGGCGCCAGCAGGTGCTGCCAGCCGAACACGAAATCCTCGGCGGTGACCGGCTCGCCGTCCGACCACTTGGCGTTGTCGCGCAGATGGAAGGTATAGGTCTTGCCGTCGTCGGAGACCTCCCAGCGCGTCGCCATACCCGTAGCAGCTCGCCTGTCGGTGATTGCACGACCAGGCCTTCGAAGACATCCATCAGTACCTGGGATTCCCACACCCCGCCTGACACTTGAGAGGTGTCGAAGGAGGCGAGTTCGCCCTGAACGCCGATATTGAGCGTCTCGGGCCTGGACCGGGCCGGCGAGGCTGCCGATGGCGAGCGCAAGGGCACTGACGGCATAGAGGCCGCGGGGAAGAGCGGGGAAGGGCATCGTCGATGTCTCCGAATGTGTTTGTTGTTGTGGCGCGCCCCGTAGACTTCTCGAACAGTGCCCGGCAAGCGGCCGATGCCACACCATCGCGTGATCGGCGTGGCGCGTCTAATTCAAATGCTCGATGACGTATTTCATCTCATGCATAGCAGGCCGGACGGCATGCAGCGAGCGCTGCGGCGTGGGCTTTAGAGAGCGCTGCGGTGCGCGGGAATGCAGCGCCGGGCGTAGTCAGGTCACGACGTGGGGCTGATCATCGCTGCTTCATCGCTCTGTACGGCATCGATGCACACACGATCGCGTCCCTGGCGCTTGGCGCGGTAGAGAGCGCGGTCGGCGTTGACGATGGTCGCGGACAGCGTATCTCCGCCCGGCGCCGCCTCGGCGATACCAATCGACAACGTCACCGGAATATCGTGACCGGCGGTGTGCACCGGCGTGCGTATCACCGCGTCGCGCAGACGCTCGGCGGTCGTCTGCGCCGCGGCGGCGTCCGTTGCGGGCAGCAGTACCAGAAACTCTTCGCCGCCCCAGCGCACCGCCACGTCCCCGTCGCGCACGGCCCCTTGCAGGCGCGCGGCGACCGCCACGATCACGGCATCGCCGACCTCGTGGCCATAGGTATCGTTGATGCGCTTGAAGTGGTCGATATCCGCAAGCAATACGCTGATCCGAACCTCCTCAGCACCCGCCTTGCGCGCTACCTCCAGCCGGTCCAGCGCGCGCTGGGCGCCGTGGCGGTTGGCCAGCCCGGTGAGCTGGTCGGTTTCGGCCTGCTGGCGCAGGGCGCGGTTGGCGCGTTCGCCGGCCATGGCGATATAGCCGAAGTAGACCAGAATACTGGCGACCCGGTCGACGGCGAACGAGGGGTAGTTGACCGCCTCCAGCGTGGGCAGCGTGAGGTCCAGCACCAGTGCCACGCCGGTGCCGACCAATGCCACGGCGTAGGCGGTGAATGCCAGGGCCACGACGATCGGCGAGAACAGCCGCTCCGAGGCGGGTCTGATGATCTCGAATACCGTCAGGCAGGCCGGTAGCGTACAGACCAGTGCGATGACCAGGCGGCGATAGTTCAGCGCTACCTGACACAGGTCGAGCACGGCGAACAGCAACAGCGGAAGCGCCAACATGGCACCCAGCAGGCGCGGGTCGATGCACCGCCGATAGAACAGCCGGATGCCGCTCCAGGAGCAGACCAGGCTGAGAATGAAGAGAAAATAGGTGATCAGGCTGAGCGCCAGGCCGGCGTCGCCGCTGGCCGGGAACTGGGTCATCAGCGCCGCCCCCAGCGAGGAGCCGATCAGTGCCGCCAGCCAATGCCACAGGAAGCGCTCGCGAGGCTGGCTCAATACGACGGTCAAGAACACCAGCAGGAAGGCGACGCGGCTCAGCGTCGCCGTGAGCAGGGCATCGTCGGTCATATGCATGGTGTCGCCTTCCTTCCTGGGTTGCGCCGGCTCGGGCGTTTCAGAAGCGGTAGCCGAGTCCGGCGCCGAGCGTCCAGATGTTGGCCCGCAGCTCGCTGCTGAAGCCGTCGCCTTCGAAACGATAGGTGGGCACCTTCAGGAAGTGCAGGCTGGCACTGATGAACCAGTCACCACTCACATGATAGTCGGCACCGGCCACCAGCAGGGGGCCGGTGACCGGCTCGACCGAAAAGTCGGGAATGCCGGCCGCGGGTTCGACGACGTTCTTGGGCATGGTATAGGCCGGCGCCGAGGTAGGGCGTCAGCGCCCCCCAGGGGGAAAAGTGATACTGCAGTGAGAGTGTTCCGCTGTAGCTATCGACGCGGCCGACGTCGAAGTCGCCGATCAGTGAATCGCGTATCCGGTAGTGTGTGCGCGAGATGCCGCCGGTGAACTGGAGCGCCCAGCGCTCGTTCAGAAAGTAGCTGAGGTCGGCGCCCGGCTGGACGTAAGAGGCAATCTCGACCTCGCCGCCGATGGTCGAGATCGTCGAGTGAACCTGGGTGGCATGACTGCCGAGTACCAGACCGCGCAGCAGCCAGTCGCCTTGGCCCAGGGCGCCGGCCTGAGCCGAACCGATGGGCGTCAGCGTCACGAGCGCCAGCAGGAGCCGTCGGCACCAGGCGGAAAGGTTGCGGTTGGGGGGAAACGGGTAGCGTGACGCGGCTTGGTGACGGCTGGCGCAAGGTGCCGCATGAAGCTCTCCCGGGGCGATTCGAAGGTCGGTGCCGGTCACGCCGGCACCGCCGCGTCCTGCCGCCACTCGCTCCCTTTATCGGCGGCGGCACGGCGCGCTTGAGCCGAGGGCGAACGTCAATCCGGCTTGTGCACCCAGCGCGAAGCGTGCATGTCGAGGGCGTTGTCGTCCCAGCCGGTGAGTGTCGGTGCGACCAGATTGCGCGAGCTGTAGGTGTAGATCGGCGTCAGCGGATAGTCGGCAAGCCCCAGCGCTTCGGCCTGTTGCATCAGCTTGGCGCGCTTGGCCGGGTCCTGTTCGCCATCCGACTCGCTCAGTAGCCGGTCGTAGCGCGCGTCGTGATAGGCACCGTAGTTGTTGGTCTCGGCAGAGAGCAGCTGGAGGAAGTTCTGGGCGTCGTCGTAGCTCGAGATCCAGGCCGCGCGGGCGACCTGGAAGTCTCCCTGCATCAGGTCGGCATAGTGGATGTTGGCCTCGGTGTTACGCAGTTCGACATCGACTCCCAGCGGTTTCCACATGGCGGCCACGGCCACCGCGATCTGGCGGTGCTCGTCGCCGCTGTTGAAGCGCAGGGTCAGCTTCAGCGGCTTGTTCGGGCCGTAGCCGGCCTCTTGCATCAGCGCCTTGGCCTTGGCCAGGCGGGTATCGATGGGGTCGTCGAGCCCTGGCTGCGACTGCGCCTGATAATCGCTGGTCCCCGGTGGCACCAGCGAGGTGGCCGCGGTGACCGCGCCCTTGAGCAGCTGCTCGGCGATCACGTCGCGGCGGATCGCCAGGCTCAGCGCTTCGCGTACCCGCTTGTCGGCCACCGGCGAGCCGTCGCGCAGGTTGTAGACGTAGTAGTAGGTGCCCAGCGACGGAAAGCGGTGGGTCGCCCTGGGGCGTCTTGGAAAGGCGCGGATACTGCGCCGCGGGTAGTCGCGCAGGATATCCAGCTCGCCGGCGCGGAAGCGCTGGATGCCGGCCACCTTGTCCTCCAGCGGGTAGTAGTCGACGCCATCCAGGCTGACGCTGTCGGCATCATGGAAGTGATCGTTCTTGACCGTTTCCAGCTCGGTGTTGGAGACCCATTTGACCGGCTTGAAGGCGCCGTTGACCGCGATATGCGAGGATCGCTCCAGTCGTCGCCGTACTTGGCGTAGAGATGCTGGGGAATCGGGTAGGCGAACGGCAGTACCAGGGTCTTGAGGAAGTAGACCGTGGGCTCGTTGAGGGTGATCCGAAGCGTCTTGCCGTCGTCGAGGGAAGTGACGCCGAGCGTCTCGAGCGGCTTCTTGCCGGCGTTGATTGCCTGGGCGTTGACCACCGGGTAGAGGCGGTGGGCGTAGTTGGAGGCGGTCTTGGGGTCGACCTGATGGCGATAGGCGAAGACGAAGTCGTCGGCGGTCAACGGCTGCCCGTCGGACCACTCGAGCCCGTCGCGAGATGAAAGGTGTAGGTCCTGCCGTCGTCGGAGATCTCCCAGCTCTCTGCCGCGCCGGGGATGATATGGCCCTCGGCGTCGATCGCGATCGGTCCCTCGAACAGATCGCGCAGCACGTCCTCTTCCCACACGCCGCCGGTGATCTTGGCCGGACTGAGCGAGGCGGGGTCACCCGAAATCCCCATGTGCAGCGTGGCAGCGGGCAGCGAGAGCGAGGTCAGGCCGGCGGCCAGACCGATGGCGAGGGCGAGCGGATGAGAGCGCATCGGCAAGGATTCCTTGTAGCTGTTGTGGGTCATGACGATGTGTCGTTGGTCATGGCGATAGGGTGGCGACTATCCGGTAACGGCATCCGGGTAAGCACGGGTGGCCGTCGACGGTAGCAGGGCCTTCACGGCCGGGGGTAAATGAATAATAGTGAAACCGTTATAACTATCTACTGCACGCCGCCGCCATCGACCTAAGAGCTCATTTCCAAGCCCTCTGACGAGGGGCGCCGGGGGCAGGGCATAGCGAGGGTCCTTTGCCAGGGATGGCAAAGGTAGCGCCCAGGGAGGGGGTTACAGCGCCCTCGCGACGCCCTGTCGCCGGATAAGCCCACGTCGTTTAGCGGTTGTGAAAGGCGGTCCAAGGCTGCGGCCACGCCCCTGTCTGTCGCTCTGCGCCTGCGTCTCGGCCCGGGATGACGCTCTGCCGGCGTTTGGCTACAATAGTCGACCTTTTGGCGCAGCCCGGCGCCGGGTGCCGCCCCCGCGGTTGGCGCGGCCTGGCGGGCGCCCACGCTCATGATGGCAGGAGTCCCATGCAAGAGATCAATCCGATCAACAACCTCATCAAGGACCTGTCCGAACGGACAGACGTCCTGAGGGGGTATCTTTGACTATGCCGAGAAGAAAGATCGGCTAGAAGAAGTCTCGCGCGAGCTGGAGAACCCCGAGGTCTGGAACGACCCCGACTACGCCCAGAAACTGGGCAAGGAGCGGGCGTCGCTGGAAGCCGTGGTCGAGACCATCGATACCCTGGACAGCGGCCTGGCCGACAACCGCGAGCTGCTCGAGCTGGCGGTGATGGAAGAGGACGATGCCACCGTCGATGAGGTGCGCAAGGAGCTTGTCTACCTCGAGGGGCAGTTGGACAAGCTGGAGTTCCGGCGCATGTTCGCCGGGGAGATGGACGAGAACAACGCCTATCTCGACATTCAGGCCGGCTCCGGTGGCACCGAGGCCCAGGACTGGGCCAACATGCTGCTGCGCATGTATCTGCGCTGGGCCGAGCACCACGGCTTCAAGGCGGAGCTGACCGAAGTCTCCGCCGGTGAGGTCGCGGGCATCAAGTCGGCCACCGTGCATGTGCAGGGCGATTACGCCTTCGGCTGGCTGCGTACCGAGACCGGCGTGCACCGGCTGGTGCGCAAGAGTCCGTTCGACTCCGGCGGGCGCCGGCACACCTCGTTCGCCTCGGTGTTTCTCTCCCCGAGGTCGATGACAACTTCGAGGTGGAGATCAACCCGTCCGACCTGCGCGTCGACACCTATCGCTCCTCCGGGGCCGGCGGTCAGCACGTCAACACCACCGACTCGGCGGTGCGTATCACCCACGAGCCCACCGGTATCGTGGTGGCGTGCCAGAGCCAGCGTAGCCAGCACGCCAACCGCGACTTCGCCATGAAACAGCTCAAGGCGAAGCTGTGGGAGCACGAGATGCAGAACGCAATGCCGCCAAGCAGCAGGCCGAGGACAGCAAGGCCGACATCGGCTGGGGCAGCCAGATCCGCTCCTATGTGCTCGATGACCAGCGGATCAAGGATCTGCGCACCGGGGTACAGACGAGCAATTGCGAGAAGGTGCTCGATGGGGAGTTGGATCAGTTCATCATCGAGGCGAGCCTGAAACAGGGGCTCTGATTCGGGCCGACTGCGCTTGCCAATACGGCGTTGAAACTCGACTCGCCATGCTCATTGACACCCTAGTCAACTCCGCGGGCTCGTCGAGTTTCGCCTTGTCTTGGCATCGCTCGTAGCGGCCCCTAAAGCGCTTGGCGATCATTGCCAAACCCTCGGACGATGGGCGCCGGTGCCAGGGCAAGGCGCGCAGCAGTGAGCCGGCCGTTTCACGGATTCGACGGCGTTATCGATTCGACGACTTCATAGATACGAATTTCCACAGGCGACGACATGGCGAACCAGGAAAACCCGCAATCTCCCTCCGCTGCACCGAGCGACGTGCAGGAAGAAAATCGGCTGATCGCGGAGCGTCGCGGCAAGCTGGCGGCACGCCGAGCGCGCGGCGGAGCAGGGCGGCAGTGCCTTCCCCAACGCCTTCCGCCGCGACAGCCTGGCGGCTGAGCTGCAGACCGAGCTGGGTGAGCACGACAAGGCGGCGCTGGAGGCGCTGGATCGTCAGGCCGCGGTCGCCGGGCGGGTGATGCGCAAGCGCGGCCCGTTCATCGTGATTCAGGACGTCTCCGGGCAGATCCAGCTCTACGTCGACAAGAAGGGCCTGCCCGATGAGCTGCTGGCGGATATCCAGAGCTGGGATATCGGCGATATCGTTGCCGGCAGCGGCCCGGTGCACAAATCCGGCAAGGGCGATCTCTACGTCATGCTGCGTCAGGCCGAGCTGCTGACCAAGAGCCTGCGACCGCTGCCCGACAAGTTCCACGGTCTCACCGATCTCGAAGCGCGCTACCGGCAGCGCTACGTCGATCTGATCATGAATCCGCAGTCGCGGCGCGTGTTCGAGGTACGCTCCGGGGTGATCGCGGCGATCCGGCGCTTCATGGTCGAGCGCGGCTTCATGGAGGTCGAGACGCCGATGCTGCAGCCGATCCCCGGCGGCGCCACCAGCGCGTCCCTTCGTGACCCACCACATGCGCTGGATATCGACATGTATCTGCGCATCGCCCCGGAGCTCTATCTCAAGCGGCTGGTGGTGGGCGCTTCGAGCGGGTGTTCGAGATCAACCGCAACTTCCGCAACGAGGGGCTGTCGACGCGTCACAACCCCGAGTTCACCATGCTCGAGTTCTACTGGGCCTACGCCGATTACCAGGACCTGCTCGACTTCACCGAGGCGATGATCCGGGATGTCGCCGAGCGCGTACTGGGCTCCAGCGTAGTGGTCTATCAGGGCACCGAGTACGACCTGGGCCAGCCGTTCCGGCGCCTGACCCTGCGCCAGTCGATCCTCGAGCATGGCGATGGCATCGGCGAGGCGGACATCGATACGCTCGATGGCGCCACTGCCACCTGCCGGCGCCTGGGCATCGAGGTCAAGGCGAGCTGGGGGCTGGGCAAGCTGCAGACCGAGATCTTCGAGGCGGTGGCCGAGCATCGCCTCGATCAGCCCACCTTTATCACCGAGTATCCGGCCGAGGTGAGCCCGCTGGCGCGGCGCAACGACACCAACCCCCACGTCACCGACCGCTTCGAGTTCTTCGTCGGCGGGCGCGAGATCGCCAACGGCTTCTCCGAGCTCAACGACGCCGAGGATCAGGCCGAGCGTTTCGCCGCCCAGGCCGCGGAGAAGGATGCCGGCGACCTCGAGGCGATGTACTTTGACGCCGACTACGTGCGTGCGCTGGAGTACGGCATGCCGCCCACCGCGGGCGAGGGCATCGGCATCGACCGCCTGGTGATGCTGCTCACCGACAGCCCCTCGATCCGTGACGTGCTGCTGTTCCCGGCGATGCGCCCGGAGTGATCACGCCGCCCAGGCCCTTCGATATCGGCCGACAGGGCGCCGGCGTCTAGCCCAGCGGGGCGACGCCGAGGCCCTCGACCAAGGTTTCCAGGGCGCGCAGGCCGGCGACCGAGTTGCCGTAGCTGTCGAGCCTTGGTGACCACACGCACAGGCTCATCTGCCCCGGCACGATCGCCATGATGCCGCCGCCCACGCCACTCTTGCCGGGCAGGCCGACACCAGGCAAAGTCGCCGCGGCGTCGTAGAGGCCGCAGGTGAGCAGCAGGGCGTTGAGCTGACGGTTCTGCTGGGGTGACGATGACGCTGCCGTCGTCCGGATGCACGCCGCGATTGGCCAGAAAGGCGAACGCCCTTGCCACGTCGACGCAGCTCATCGACAGCGCGCAGCCGTGGAAGTAGACGTCGAGCACCTCATCGACCTCGCCGTGGAGATTGCCATAGGCCTTCATCAGATAGGCGAGGGCGGCATTGCGCGCCTTGTGCGCCATTTCCGAGCTGGCGACTCGGGTGTCGAAAGCGAGCGCCGGGTTGCCCGCCAGACGCCGCGCCAGTTCGCGCATCACCCAGTGAATCGACATGATCCGCGAGACCAGCAGATCGGTGACCAGTAGCGCGCCGGCGTTGATGAAGGGGTTGCGCGGGATGCCGCGCTCCACCTCCAGCTGCACGATCGAGTTGAACGCCTGCCCCGAGGGCTCGCGGCCGACCCGCTGCCAGATATCGGCTTCGTCCAGGTGCTGGATCGCGATGATTAGATTGAGCAGCTTGGAGATCGACTGGATCGAGAACGGCGTATCCGCCGCCCCGGCCCGGTAGACGTTTCCGGCGACGTCGCACACGGCGATGCCGAACTGGTCCGGCACCACTTCCGCCAGTGCCGGGATGAGTGGCACCTGGCCCTCGCCGAAGTGGGCGCGGTGCGTCGCAGGCGATACGCGCGAGCAGATCGTCTAGGGCGGCGGGGTCGAACGACGTGGACATGGCGATGGTGGCAGTCGGCAGATGAAAGGGGCGCCAGTGTAGGGCGCCGCCGCGCCGATTGCATCCGCCGTGCCGCTATCGTCGAGAGCCCATGGCAGGCGCTGCAATCCGGGGTTGGTCATGGGCGCGACGAACGCTCATACTGTCGGCGCTGCGCGCAGCGCCGCACCAGTGCAGCGTCGAGCTAGCCGGCCGCAGGGTCGGCAGGTTCGACGCCGTCGGTTTCGATGCAAAGGGGTGACACCATGAAGCTGCTCAACCGTTCCGCACTCAGCGTGAAGCCCACTCAGGCCTTCGTCGACTGGGTCAATTCGCTCGAACCCACCATGGGCGAGGATGACCTCACCCTCGACGACATCGCGGCGGAGACCACCGTCTATCTGATCCCCGAGATGGATACGCCGGAAGCGCTGGCGGCCTACGTCGAAGAGCGCTGCGTGGACATTCTCGAAAGCGAGCTGCGCGCCTGGGAAGAGGATTCACGGCAGTGGCCGGAGGTGGTCGATCTGGCCCTGTTCGAGCAGTTCTTGACCGTCGAGCACAGCTATCTGGCGATCGACCTGGACGACGAGGTCGAGCTGGAGACCGCTGAGGTGGATGACGAGCTGCTGATGGAGACCGACGAGGAGTGAGCGAGACCCTGGGCCTGACGGGTCGCTGCGCGCTACCGGAGGTGGGCGTGGCGGCATGCTGAAACGGCTGTTCGAAGTGCGTGACGGCGACGACGGGCTGCCCGGGCGCGAGCGCAAGCTGGCGCTGCTGGCACTGGTCACCGGCACGCAGATGGCGGTGCTCGACAGCGGTATCGTCAATATCGCGCTGCCGACCCTGGCCGACGAGCTCGGCATCAGTGGCGCGGCGTCGATCTGGATCGCCAACGTCTACCAGCTGGTCACCGCGGCACTGCTGCTCACCTTCGCCGCGCTGAGCCGGGTCATCGGCCGGCATCGGCTCTATATCGGCGGTCTGGCGGTATTCACCTTGGCCTCGCTGGCGTGTGCGCTGTCGCGCTCGTTCGAGCTGCTGCTGGTGTCGCGCATGCTGCAGGGGATCGGCGCCGCAGCAATGTTGAGCATCGGCCCGTCGCTCTATCGGGTCATTTTTCCCACGCGTTTGCTGGGCTCGGCGATCGGCCTCAGCGCGCTCACCGTGGCCTTCGGGATCGCTGCCGGGCCCTCGATCGGCGGGTTGATCCTGCATCTGGCGAGTTGGCCGTGGCTGTTTGCGATCAACGTACCGGTGGGGTTGCTGGCGCTGTTCCTGGCGATCCGGTCGCTACCACGTGAGCCGGCACGGCGGGCGCGCTTCGACGTCTGGGGGGCGCTGCTGTCGATCGTGATGTTGAGCGGTAGCGTCTTCGCCCTGGACCAGTTCGGCCATGGCGGCGGCGGGACGATGGCGCTGATCACCCTGGCCCTGGCGCTGGCCTGCCTGGTCGGGTTCGTCTATCGCCAGCGCCACGTCGCCAGCCCGCTGGTGCCGCTGGCGCTGTTCGAGGAGCCGCGCTTCGCGTTCGCCGCGGTCACCTCGATGTTCGCCTTTCTGGCTCAGGGCATCGCTTTCGTCGGGCTGCCGTTTCTCTACCAGACGGTGATGGGTGTCTCGCCGATCGCCTCGGCGCTGCTGTTCACCCCCTGGCCGTTGGTAATCATGGTGATTGGCCCCGTGGCTGGGCGGCTCGCCGACAAGGGTAATCCGGCGTTGATCAGTTCGCTGGGGCTGGGGCTGTTCTGCTGCTCGGCATGCTGCGCTGACCGGGCTCGATGCCGATTCCCGCTATCTCGACGTGATCTGGCGCACGGCGCTGTGCGGCGTCGGCTACGGCCTGTTCCAGGCACCCAACAACCGCGAGATGATCGGCAGCGTGCCGCTGGCCCTGAGTGCCAACGCCTCCGGCGTGCTTGCCTCGGTGCGCACCTTCGGGCAGTCGCTGGGGACCGCCCTGGTGGGCCTGATTCTGGGGCTGTCGTTCGGGTCACTGACGCTGTCACTGTGGCTGGGCTGCATCTCGGTGGTGGTAGCGCTGGCGCTGAGCCTTTATCGGGTGCCGCTGGCGGCCCGCGACCGCCGCGGCTGAGACGGCTGCCGGTGCCGTCGCCGCGACGGCCGCCAGACGTTACAATGACCCGACTGGCACAGGAGGTGTTGCATGAGTGTTCAAACCCGCATCGAAGAGAAGTTGGCCACGCTCGATCCGCAGTATCTGGCGGTCGAGAACGAGAGCCACATGCACCATGTGCCGCCCGACTCGGAAACCCACTTCAAGGTGACCCTGGTCTCCGAGCGCTTCGCCGGGCTGATGCCGGTCAAGCGCCACCAGTTGATCTACTCGGTGTTGGCCGATGAGCTGGCCGGCCCGGTGCACGCTCTGGCGCTGCACCTCTATACGCCGCAGCAGTGGGAAGCGCGTGGCGGCAGCCGTCCCGACTCGCCCAACCCAACTGCCGCGGGGGAGGCGGGCGGTGATCGCCGACCCCCAAAGGCTGCAGTACCTGGAGGCGATGGGCATTCCGGCCTGGGTCTCGCGCTACCGCTTGATCAACGCCCGACCCACCGAGCATTGCGAGTGGGAGATGCCAACGGCAGCGGAGAAGCCCGCGCCGGGTCAGCGTCTCCACGCGCTGCTGGAAACCCCCCCCGCCCATCCCGAACCCGCAGCGCCCGCATTCGCTGTCGCGTCTCCCGAGCCCGCCGAGCGTGTTGAGGGCAGTGCTCCGGTGGCGCGTGCTCGCGCCCTGCTGGGCGAAGATCAGGCTCCCGCCGAAGCGCCTGCTCCCGCTGCCGATGCGACCGCCGCCCCCCCGGCTCCGGTGGCGGCAGCCGCCGAGCGGGCGGCGCCGCTGCGCTTTTCGCTGACGCTGACGGTGCTCGACCAGCGCTGGTGGTTGCTGCTGCCGGGGGGGCGCGAGGGGCTGTCGGCACCGGCCCTGACGCTGCTCAAGCAGATGCTCGTGGCCGCCGGGCTGCCCGGCGACTGGCGGGCGCTTTCGAGCCTCGACTGGCCGCTGATGGAGACGCCGGTGGACGACCCGGTGGGTGAGGCCCGCGACGGCCTGGCGGTGTTCTGTGGCGGTCAGGCGATGCGCAACGGCCTGAGCATCACCGGCGCCATCGTGATCCCCGGCGAGGACGCCGCGGCGCTGTTCGCGGACGACGATACGCCTTTCGATCGACTGCCACCGCTGGCCGCATCCGGCCAGCCTGCTCGGTGACCCGGCGGCCAAGCGTGCCTGCTGGCCGCAGCTGCATGCCACCGGCGAGGCCTGGCGGCAGGCGACTGCCGGCGCCGCCTGAAGCGAGCCTCGAGCATGACTGCCATTTCCTCTCTGCCGGCATCGCCGCGTCTGCTGAGCGCGGACGATCTGGCGTCCTGGGCGCGCTTCGAGATGCTTGCCAACGACGATGCCTGGTCGACCACGCTGCTCGGCAGCGCACTGAGCGACGACTCCCTGGAAGTGTGGGGCGTGTTCGAGGCCGCCGAACTGCGCGCGGTGGCAGTGGTGGCCTATCTGCCGTTCGATGCCGAGCTGCAGTCGATCAGCGTGCACCCGCACGCGCGTCGGCGCGGTCTCGCCGTCGCACTGCTGACCTGGCTGCTGGCGCGCGAACGGCGCGGCGCGGGGCCGAGCGCATGCTGCTGGAGGTGCGGGCGTCGAATCAGGCTGCGCAGCGGCTATACCACAAGCTGGGCTTTGCCGAGGATGGCCGGCGGCGGGGTTACTACCGCTGTGACGACGGCGGCAGCGAAGAGGCGGTGTTGATGTCGCGGGAGTTGGCGGCAGGCGACTCTGCGGAGTAGGCGGCGGCACCGACGGCCGGGGCGGCCGTCGGTGCTGTGAGACGGGCTGAGCGAGCCTCAGGCGCCGGCGTCGCTTTGCGTCTCGTCGAGGGCGCGCAGCTTGTCGAGCAGGCCGCCCAGGCGGCGTTCCCACTCGTCGCGCTCCTGACGCAGCTGGGCGTTCTCGGCCTTCAGCTCTTCGTTTTCCATCTTCAGCATCTCGATGCTGTCGACCGCGTTCTGAATCTTCTGCTCGAGCTGGGCGAAGATCTCTCCGTTCATGACGCTCTCCTTGGGATTGACGACGGTTGCAGGCGCCGCAGGCGTGACGCGCCAGCGTGCGGGATAAGGTGACGAATGACGCCCGCCACTGCCGAGGACTCGGCTGGTCGCCAGCCTACGTGGCGTGGCCGGTGGCGACAAGCGTCTCGAGGTGGAGACGGCGGCACGGGCGGCGTCAGGCCCCCGGTGGCGTACGCCGGAACAGCCGGGCGTGGCTGTCGCCGGCGCGCAGTTCCCGGTGCAGTTGCCACCCGGGCGGCGGCTGCCAGGCCAGCTCGTGCTCGGTCTCGACGTAGATCCAGGCGAGCGGCGTGAGCCAGCCACCCTGCTCCAGCCGCTCGCAGGTGGCCGCCGCCAGCCCCTGACGGAACGGTGGGTCGAGGAACACCAGCCCGCAGGGGGTCGCAGGACCGGCCAGATAGCCGGCGACGTCACCGCGATGAACCGTGGCCTGTGCACCCAGAGTATCCAGATTGCGCGTCAGCGCGGCGGCCACCGGGGCCGCCGCTTCGACGAAGTGCACCTCGCCGGCGCCGCGGGAGAGCGCCTCCAGCCCCAGCGCGCCGGTACCGGCGAACAGGTCCAGTACCCGCGTGCCCGCGAGTTCGAAAGCGAGCCAGTTGAACAGCGTCTCGCGCACCCGGCCCGGCGTCGGGCGCAGTCCGGGGCTGTCGAGGATCGGCAGCCGGCGACGGCGGAACTCACCGCCGATCAGGCGCAGTTCGCCGCGCCCGCCGTGGGATGCACGCTGGCCGCGACGGCCGCCGTCGGCGGCCGGGGAGGTGGCCCGCCCGCCAGGGGCGCCACGCTGGGATCGACGTCGATTCATGGCGCGCAATTGTACCCCCGCCACCCTCGCGGTGATAGGATTGACGCTCGATATCGACCTTTTCCGAGAGCGTGTCGACGCCCGCCGGCCCGGCGGCGTCGCCACGGCCATCAGCAGCGAAGTCATCCATGTTCGGACTATTCAAGAGCCGCAAGAAACAGCAGCAGGAGCAGGAAGCCGCCCGCCGGGAAGCGGAGGCGGCCGAAGCGCGTGCCGCCGAAGAAGCCCGCGCCGCCGAGGCCGAGTCGCCGGTAGAACGCGGCGCTGCAGCCGGTGCATCCCGAGTCTGAGGCGCCTGCCGCGGACGAGGCAGTGCAGGCCGCCGACCCTGAGCGTGGCGCTGCGGTCGACTACGCCCCCGAGCCGGTCGAGACGACCGCCGCTCGCGCGGCGCTGGATGCCCCGCTGACCGCTGACGCCGCGGTCTCCGCCCTCGACGAGACCCCGGCCGCGCCTAGCCGCGAGACGGCGCTGGCCCATGACGCCACGGCGCCGGCCGAGGACGAAGCTGCGTCAGCCGCTGCCCCGGCGGCCGAGACGACGCCTGCCGAGGTCGTTACCGCTGAGCCTGTCACGTCTGAGCCGGTCAGTACCGAAGAAACAGACACGCCCGATAGCCTGCCCGAGCAGGCCCCCCCGGCTCCGCGCGAGAAGCCCAAGGGAGGCTGGCTGGCGCGGGTGCGTGCGGGCCTCGGGCGTACCCGCGCCAATCTGACCGATGGCATCGCCGATCTGCTGCTGGGCAAGAAGCAGATCGACGATGACCTGATGGAGGATCTCGAGACCCAGCTGCTGCTGGCGGACGTCGGCATCGAGGCCACCAGCGAGATCATCGCGCGGCTGACCGAGCGCGTCTCGCGCAAGGAGCTCGCCGACGCCGATGCGCTCTACCGCGCCCTGCAGGAGGAGCTGGCGGCGCTGCTCGAGCCGGTGACCCAGCCGCTGGCGCTGCCGCCCAAGGGCGAGGGGCCCTTCGTGATCCTGATGGTCGGGGTCAATGGTGTGGGCAAGACCACCACCATCGGCAAGCTGACCCAGCGTTTCCAGAACGAGGGCCGCAGCGTGATGCTGGCGGCTGGCGATACCTTCCGCGCCGCGGCGGTGGAGCAGCTCAAGGTGTGGGGCGAGCGTAACCGGGTGCCGGTGATCGCCCAGCACACCGGTGCCGATAGCGCCTCGGTGATCTATGACGCGGTGGCGGCGGCGCGGGCGCGCAAGGTCGACGTACTGATCGCCGACACCGCCGGGCGGCTGCACAACAAGAGCCATCTGATGGAGGAGCTCAAGAAGGTGCAGCGCGTCATGGCCAAGCTCGACGCCTCTGCGCCCCACGAGGTGATGCTGGTGCTCGACGCCGGTACCGGCCAGAACGCCATCTCCCAGGCCACCACCTTCGACGAAGCGATTCCGGTCACCGGGATCACCCTGACCAAGCTCGACGGCACCGCCAAGGGCGGCATCATCTTCGCCCTGGCCAAAAAGATGGGCACGCCAATCCGCTTCATCGGGGTCGGCGAGACGCTCGACGATCTGCGTCCGTTCGACGCCGATACCTTCGTCAAGGCGCTGTTCGACCGGGACGGTGACGCCGCTTCATGATCGCGTTCGAGCATGTCGGCAAGCGCTACGGCGGGCGCTTCGAGGCGCTCGCCGATATCAACTTCCGGGTCGAGCGCGGTGAGATGCTGTTTCTCACCGGTCACTCCGGCGCCGGCAAGAGCTCGCTGCTGCGACTGATCATGCGCCTCGAGCGTCCTTCCCGCGGGCGCGTGCTGGTCGCCGGGCACGACCTCGACCGCTTGCACCTCAGCCAGGTGCCCTATTACCGGCGCCAGATCGGGGTAGTGTTCCAGGATCACCAACTGCTATTCGACCGCGATATCTTCGCCAATGTGGCGCTGCCGCTGACGATTCAAGGGATCGAGCCTCATGAGGCGGCGCGTCGGGTGCGCGCGGCGCTCGACAAGGTCGGCCTGCTGCATCGCGAACGCGCGCTGCCGATCGAACTCTCCACCGGTGAGCAGCAGCGGGTCGGCATCGCCCGTGCGGTGGTCAACAAGCCGGCACTGCTGCTCGCCGACGAGCCCACCGGCAACCTCGACCCTCAGCTCTCGGCCGATATCATGCGGCTGTTCGAGGACTTCAATCGCATCGGCACCACGGTGCTGATCGCCAGCCACGATCTGGCCCTGATCGCGCGTCTGCGCCACCGCGTGCTCAAGCTGCGCGAGGGGCGCCTGGTCCGCGACGGGGAGGCAGCATGAGCGAACGTCAGCCGGCGCCGCGCGGCGCCCAGCGCGCCCGACCGGGGCCCGCCGGGGGCGGGCGGGCCTGGCTGCGTCACCACCGCGCCATGCTCGGCGACAGTGCCCTGCGCCTGGTGCGGCGGCCGCTGGCCACGCTGCTGACGATGCTGGCGATCGCCATCGCACTGATTCTGCCCGCCGGACTGTGGCTGGTGCTGGACAGCGCCCAGCTGCTCGATGCCCAGCTCGACGAGAGCGCCACGCTGACCGTCTACTTCGATCACGATATCGACGAGAGCCGCGCGCTGGCGCTCTCCGAGACGCTGGGTGCCGAGCCCGGCGTGGCCGGGACGCGGCTGGTGACTGCCGCCGAGGGGCTGGACGAGTTCCAGCGCGCGCTGGGAGTGGATGATGCGCTCAGCCAGCTCGAGCGCAACCCGCTGCCGGCCAGCGTGGTGGTGACGCCGGACGATCCGACCCCGGCCGCGGTGCAGGCGCTGAGCCAGCGCCTCGGCCAGCTGCCGGGGGTGGACGAAGTGCGCCTCGATCTGGCCTGGCTCGACCGCCTGCAGCAGCTGGCGGCGCTGGGCCAGCGGGTGGCGCTGGCGCTGGGGTTGCTGTTCGGGCTCGGCGTGCTGCTGGTGGTGGGCAATACCATTCGTCTGGCGGTAGAGAGCCGGCGTCAGGAGATCGAAGTGGTGACCCTGATCGGTGCCACTCACGCCTTCGTCCGGCGGCCGTTCCTCTACAGCGGGGCCTGGTACGGGCTCGGCGGCGGCCTGCTGGCGCTGGGCATTCTGGCCCTGGGGGGCAACTGGCTTGCCACGCCGGTGAACGCGCTGGCCCAGAGCTACGGCGCGCACTTCGCGCTACCGACTTTAGGCGTGTCCAACTCGGTTTTTCTGCTGCTCTTTAGTACACTATTGGGCTGGTTGGGCGCGTGGCTCGCGGTCGGTCGTCATCTGGCGGAGACCAAGCCGCGCTAGGCTATGTACGAAAACCACTTGGTACGAAAACCACTTGGTACGAAAACCACTTGGTACGAAAACCACTTGGTACGAAAACTACCTGCGCTCGCTGACTTTTCGTACAAACCCTGGCGAGACCCGATCGAGACGGCACGCGACGTCTGCGTCATCTTCACTTCAGCCTGGCATGGCTGTAGCGGCTGGCATGGTCATCGTCTTGCTCGCGACACGGCGGTCATAGTCTCGAGGCATGACGTCGATAGCCGCTCGAACACCGGGCCGCGCTGGCCCAATGATTGAACTTTTGTCTACACTCGGGGTCATAGAAGTATCCCTCGATCATAGACAGGCATAACAACCTGCGGCGGTGCGATGCGACGCCTGAGCGATATCACGTTCGGCACTGCGGGCACCGCCTAGCATGGAGACACGGCATATGAGCACCAGTCTTCAAACCATCGGCAACCTTTCGCCGGGCCACGACCTCAACGGCTATATTCAGGCGGTCAACGGCATCGCCGTGCTGACGGCTGAGGAAGAGCACGCCCTGGCGGTGCGCCTGCACGAAGAGGACGACCTGGAGTCGGCTCGCCGCCTGATCATGTCGCATCTACGCTTCGTGGTTCACATCGCCCGCAGTTACTCGGGCTACGGTCTGCCCCAGGCCGATCTGATCCAGGAGGGCAACGTCGGCCTGATGAAGGCGGTCAAGCGCTTCGACCCCTATCAGGGTGTGCGCCTGGTCTCGTTCGCGGTGCACTGGATCAAGGCCGAAATCCACGAATACGTGCTGCGCAACTGGCGGATCGTCAAGATTGCCACCACCAAGGCGCAGCGCAAGCTGTTCTTCAACCTGCGCAGCGCCAAGAAGCGCCTGGCGTGGCTGAACAACGACGAAGTCGACGCCATCGCCAAGGATCTCGACGTCAAGCCCAAGGTAGTGCGCGAGATGGAAGGGCGGCTGTCGGCCTATGACGCCGGTTTCGATGCTAGCCCCGGTGAAGACGACGAGCAGAGCTATCAGGCCCCGGCCCAGTATCTCGAGGACAGCAGCTTCGACCCGGCGGCGCAGCTCGAAGCCGACGACTGGGAAGCGGACTACACCCGTCGCCTGCGTGATGCTCTGGCGCTGCTCGACGACCGCTCGCGGGATATCCTGCAGCGGCGCTGGCTCTCCGAGGAGAAGTCGACGCTGCACGAGCTCGCCGACGTCTACGGCGTCTCCGCGGAGCGTATCCGTCAGCTGGAGAAGAACGCCATGAAGAAGATCAAGCAGCAACTGGGCGATGCTCTCGCTGCCTGATCGATGACCGGCGCGCCGTCAGGCGTTGCCGGTTCATGCTGTTGGCGTCATCTCAGGCCTAGGCGTTTGTAGACGCTGCCAAGACATAAAAGGCCCGGCCATGCTGATGCATGGCCGGGCTTTTTGTGTTCCCGGGTGTCACGCCGGCCGGTGCCGGGTCAGGCGCTGGTGGTGGCGCGCCCGATCAGCAGCTGCGCGCCGAGCAGGGTCCACTGGTCTTCCCAGTGGGCGCTCGGCAGGTGGCGGAAGTCGCTGCGCACGTACTGACTGATGCGACCCTCGACGAAGGCGGCGAGCAGATTGGCGCTGGCCGAGACGGCAACCCGTGGACGCAGCCCCTCGCGCAGTTCGGCTTCGCGCAGGATCTGCTTGAACTGGGTCTCCAGGCGCTCGAACAGCTGCGACATGCGCGTGCGCAGCCGCGCCGTCTCGCCGGTGAGCACGTCGCCATCCATCAATCGGCTGAGCCCGGGGTTCTTCTCGGCGAACACCAGCACCAGTTGCACGATCTTTTCGCAGCGCCCCAGGGCCTCCGGCGTCTCTTCGAGAATCCGCCGGATGCGTTCGAACAGGCTCGTCTCGATGAACTCGATCAGCCCCTCGAACATGCGTGCCTTGCTGGGGAAGTGGCGATAGAGCGCCGCTTCACTGACACCCACCTGGCGCGCCAGGGCGGCGGTGGTGATACGTTTGCCGCTGTCCTCTTCCAGCATCAGTGCGAGTGCCTGGAGGATCTGTTCGCGGCGGGAGAGCGTTGAAGTTGCCTGCGTCATGAGCGTTCTTGTCGGTAGTGGTGTCTTGGCTCCTGCCTGGAGTGACTCCGCCCTCTGCGCTGCCGGGGCGATGACGACCCGCGGGCGAGGCAGAGCGGAGCGGGCCGTCCTGGCCCGTGTCGAAAGTGCGCTAGGTTTTGTACGAAAACTACCTGCGCTCGGCAATACGGCGTTAAAAATCGGCTGGAGCGCCAGCCCGGTCAAAATGCTCATTTACAACCCGTAAACTGGAGCGCCAGCCCGGTCCGTTTTCGCAGATTTTGCCTTGTCTTGCCTTCGCTCGCTGACTTTTCGTGCAGAACCTAGCGAGCGACGATCTGGGTGCCGACGCCGGCGTCGGTGAAGATCTCCAGCAGGGTGGAGTGGACCACCCGGCCGTCGACGATCACCGCACTGTCCACGCCGCCCTTGACCGCCTCCAGGGCGCAGCGGATCTTGGGCAGCATGCCGCCGTAGATGGTGCCGTCAGCGATCAGCGCGTCGACCTGCTCGGTGGAGAGCCCGGTCATGACGTTGCCGTCGGCGTCCTGCAGGCCGGCGACATTGGTCAGCAGCATCAGCTTCTCCGCCTTCAGCGCCTCGGCCACCTTGCCGGCGACCAGGTCGGCATTGATATTGTAGCTGTGGCCTTCGGCGTCGACCCCGATCGGCGCGATCACCGGAATGTAGTCGGCCTTCGACAGCATCTCGATCAGATCGGTGGAGATGTGCTCGACCTCGCCCACGTGGCCGATGTCGATGATCTCCGAGGCGGTCATCTCCGGGGTGCGCCGCTCTACCTTGAGCTGACGCGCGCGGATCTGGGCGCTGTCCTTGCCGGTCAGCCCGATCGCCTTGCCACCGCACTGGTTGATCTGGTTGACGATGCTCTTGTTGACCAGACCGCCGAGCACCATCTCGACCACGTCCATGGTCTCGGCATCGGTGACGCGCATGCCGTCGACGAAGCGCGACTCGATGTTGAGCCGGGCCAGCAGCTGGCCGATCTGCGGGCCGCCCCCGTGCACCACCACCGGATTGATGCCGACCTCCTTCATCAGCACCATGTCGCGGGCGAAGGAGTCGATCAGCGTGTCCTCGGTCATGGCATTGCCGCCATACTTGACCACGATCGTCTTGCCGAGTAGCGCTGGATGTATGGCAGCGCCTCGGAAAGGATCTCGACCACGTGGCGCGGGTCGCGTGGGCTAACGCTCATGAGTCGTCACTGCTCCCAGGTTGGAATGAATGTCCCTTGTGCATGTTTTTCTCGACGCCCGATCGCTCAGAAGGGCAGCGTCGCGTCGGGCACCTCGGCCTCGAGGGCGCGGCGGAAATATCCCTGAATGCGTTCGAGGGCGGCCTGATCCCGACCTTCGAAACGCAGCACCAGCATCGGCGTGGTGTTGGAGGCGCGGCACAGCCCCCAGCCGTCGGGATAGTCGACGCGAATGCCGTCCAGCGAGGTTCTGATCCCGTCGGCGCCGAAATCGCCATTCTCCGCCAGGCGCGCGCCGATGGCGAACTTGGTCTCGTCGCTGACCGCGACGTTGAGCTCCGGCGTGCTCGGGTCCTGCGGATAGTCGGCGAAGAAGGCGTCGGCACTGCACGGCTGATTCGCCAGGATCTCGAGCAGCCGGGCGGCAGCGTAGAGGCCATCGTCGAAACCATACCAGCGCTCTTTGATGAAGATGTGTCCGCTCATCTCGCCGCCGAGCTGGGCACCTGTCTCGCGCATGCGCGCCTTGATCAGCGAGTGGCCGGTGTACCACATCTCCGGCTCGCCCCCGGCACGCTCGATGCGCTGGGCCAGATGGCCGGTGCACTTGATGTCGAAGACCACCCTGGCGCCCGGATGGCGTTCGAGCATGTCCTCGGCGAAGGCCATCAGCAGGCGGTCGGGATAGATGATCTCCCCCGCCGGCGTGACCACGCCCAGACGATCGCCGTCGCCGTCGAACGCCAGCCCGATGTCGGCCTCGTGGGCGGCCACGGCGGCGATCAGATCGGCCAGGTTCTCGGGCTTGCCGGGATCCGGATGGTGGTTGGGAAAGTCGCCGTCGATCTCGGCGTAGAGCGGCACGGTCTCCGCCCCCAGCGCCGCGATCAGCCTGGGGCCGAGCTCGCCGGCGACGCCATTGCCGCAGTCCACCACCGCCTTGAGCGGCCGCGCCAGGCGCACGTCGCCGAGGATGCGGTCGAGATAGCGCTGGCCCAGGTCGCGGCGCTCCAGGCGGCCCTCGCCGTGGCTCAGATCACCCTGGCGGATACGCGTATGCAGCGCAGTGATCGCCTCGTTGGAGAGCGCCACGCCATCGAGCACGATCTTCAGGCCGTTGTAGTCTGGCGGATTGTGACTGCCGGTGACCATCACCCCGCTGGCACTCTCGCCCAGGGTGGCGGTGGCGAAATAGAGCACCGGGGTCGGCACCCGGCCGATATCGATCACATCGCGGCCGGCGGCGCGCAGGCCACGGATCAGTGCCGCCGCCAGGGCGGGGCCGGAGTGGCGGCCATCGCGGGCGACGATCACGCACTGCTGGCCGCGGGCCGCGGCCTCGCTGCCGATGGCGTGGCCGATCCACTCGACCCCCTCTTCGGTGAGGGTATCGCCGACCACGCCGCGAATGTCATAGGCGCGAAAGATCGAGGCGGGCACCGCGTTGGCGGGCGTCTGCGGGGTTTGGCTCATGGGGTCTCCTCGGCGGGGCCGCTCCAGCGCTCGAACGCCAGCGATACCGTGGCCTGGCCGTCGGTCAGCAGCCACTGCTCCTCCATGCGCGTGGCATCCACGGTCATGCTGCGTGCGACCCAGCCGGTCAACGTCTCCAGCGGCGCCGCCGGCACGCTCAGCACGCGCACCCGGGGCAGGGCGCGGATGTCGTCGCCGAGCTTCTTCCACCACTGTTCGGCGCTGCGCGGTGAGTAGGGGTAGACGATGACCGTCTCGGCGCGCGACAACCCCTGCTTGATACGCTTGAGCGACGGCTCGCCCAGCTCGATCCAGGCGAGGATGCGCCCGTCCGCGGCGGTGAGCCACAGATCCGGCTCGTCGTCGCTGCTCAGGCCCCGGGTCATACTCAGCTCGCCCGGCGCCTGATTGGCCGGCGCGTTGAGCGTGTGGGCGTTGTCGATGAACGCGAGCAGCCGCACCATCAGGCGGGTGGCGGTCTCGGAGGGGTGGCATGCCACGGTCAAAGCGTGGGTGGCGTAGTAGTGGTGGTCCAGGTCGCTCACATTGAGCCGGGCCTTGTAGATGGTTGCGCCTAGCGCCACGCGACTCTCCTTGGAAAACACTGCATAAATGCCTGCGCGAGCGAATCGCTGCGTTGCGTGGTACTCGAACACTCGCCTAACCCCATGTTATGTCTCGTGTTCTGTGTTCCATGCGCCTTGCGCTTCATCCCGCTCGTCGATTTATTCAGCGTTTCCCTTGCTCGCTTCACGGTCATCGCTTCACCTCTGTTGTGTCACGGTTTTCGCGCCAGGGCTTCCACTGTGGGCGCTGGTCACTGCCGGCCGGAATGGCCGAAGCCGCCGGCAGCACGCTCGGTGGCGACGAAGTCTTCGACGATCTCGAGTTCGGCCTGCACGACCGGGACCAGCATGTATTGGGCCAGGCGCTCGCCGGGTTCCAGCGTGAAGGTGTCGCGGCCGCGGTTCCAGACCGAGATCATCAGCTCGCCCTGGTAGTCTGAGTCGATCAGGCCGACCAGATTGCCCAGCACGATGCCGTGCTTGTGGCCGAGCCCGGAGCGCGGCAGCACCACGCCGGCGAGCTGCGGGTTGCCGATATGGATCGCCAGGCCGGTACGCACCAGCGCGCTGTCGCTGGGGGCGAGCGTCAGCGGGGCGTCGAGCAGGGCGCGCAGGTCCATGCCGGCACTGCCCTCGGTGGCGTAGTGGGGCAGCGGATAGTCGTGCACGCGCGGGTCGAGAATCTTGACCGCGAGCTTGGGCGCGGGCGAGGCGGGGCTGGTCATGACGAAACGTGATTCCTGCAAAAACGTGATGAATAGAATATCGCCACCGCGACGGCGGGCGGCAGCAGAAGTCTGCCCTAGCTTACCATCGCTTGGTGGCCGGCGAACGCCGCCGTGCAGGGCGGCGTCCATGGATGGGGCGTGCCGGCACGGGGGGCGTCAGGGCAGGCGTGGCACCAGATGATCGAGAATCGCCGTGGCCAGCGCCGTCTTGGGCTGGGGCGACAGCGCCTGGCGGCGCACCTCGTCCGCTTCCCGCCACAGCAGGGTGGCGGCGTTGTCGTCGCTACCGAAGCCCAGCCCCGCCTGGGAGACGTCGTTGGCCACGATCAGATCGAGGCGCTTGCGCAAAAGCTTGTCGCCGGCATGGGTTTCCAGCGCCTGGGTCTCGGCGGCGAAGCCGACGCAGAAGGGGCGCTCGGCACGTGCCGCCACCGTGGCCACGATATCCGGGTTGCGCACCAGCTCGAGCGTCATGCCACTGGTGTCGTCGCCCTTCTTCAGTTTGTGCTCGGCGACGCTGGCGGCGCGGTAGTCGGCCACCGCGGCGCAGCCGATGAACAGCTCGCAGGGGAGTGCGGCTTCCACCGCCGCGAGCATCTCACACGCCGAAAGCACGTCGACACGCGCCACGCCGGGCGGCGTCGCCAGCGCCACCGGACCGCTCACCAGCGTCACCTGGGCGCCCCGCGCGGCGCAGGCGGCGGCCAGGGCGTAGCCCATCTTGCCGGAGCTGTGATTGGAGAGGTAACGCACCGGGTCGAGCGCCTCGCGGGTCGGTCCAGCGGTGATCACCACCCGGCGGCCGGCGAGATCCTGGGTCGAGATGGCCGCCGCGGGATCGAGCGCCTGCTGCAGCTGGGTAAGATCGTCTCCGGCTCGAGCATGCGCCCGAGGCCGACATCGCCGCAGGCCTGATCACCGGCATCCGGCCCCAGCAGGGTCCAGCCCAGTTCTTGCAGCCGCTCGGCATTGGCCAGGGTCGCCGGGTGACGCCACATCGCCTGGTTCATGGCCGGCGCCATCAGGCAGCGGGCTTCCGTGGCGAGGCACAGCGTGGTCAGCAGGTCGTCGGCGTGACCGTGGGCCAGGCGGGCCATCAGGTCGGCGGTGGCCGGGGCGATCAGGATGATATCTGCCCATTTCGCCAGCTCGATGTGGCCCATGCCGGCTTCGGCCTCGGGGTCGAGCAACGAGGTGCGCACCGGCTCGCCGGTGAGCGCCTGCAGCGTCAGCGGGGTGATGAAAGCCTGGGCGCCGTCGGTCATCACCACGCGCACCTCGGCGCCGCTCTTCTTCAGCAGGCGGGCGAGATGGGCACTCTTGTAGGCGGCGATACCGGCGCTGATGCCGAGCAGGATGCGGGTGCCGGCGAGTCCCGGCCCGAGGGGTAGCGACATGGGATACGTGTCCTGAAACATTGGCGCTACCTTACCATCGCAGGGCGCCGGGGCGGAACGCGCGCTCCCACCCCGGCAGGCTCGTTGGCCTACTGGGCCGGGGCCTCGATCACCCCTTCACCGGCGACCTCGCCCTGCTTTAGCCACTCGATGCGGTCGTCGCCCGCGGCGCGCACGCCATAGCACTCGACGCTGTCGCTGCCGTAGTCGAAGCACATGCGGTCGTCGACGATCTTGGCCTGGCCGGTGTAGCCGTCGCCCTGGATCTTGCCGTCGTTGGCATAGGTCTCGTCGTAGGACTGGCCATTGGCCATGGCGCCGTGGACGCGGTGCCCCCACACCCGCTGCTGGATCTGGTCGCCGCTGAGCACCCGGTCGCTCTCCGGCTGTGCCTGCGCGGCACCGGCATCGGCGGCGAAAGCGCTGGAGACACCGCCGCTGAGGGTGGCGACGAGGGTGGCAGCCATGGCCAGGGTAGCCAGGCGCTGGCTGGCGGCGAATGCGATGGGTCGTTGCATGGTGGTACTCCCGAAGAGACGAGGGTGTGACTTCACCATAGCCTAGTCGGCGTATCTCGCCCCAAAGACCGTCCCTCGGCCAACCGCCGGGCTCAGCGGAGCAGCGCGCTCACCGCGGCCTCCACTCCGCGCAGTTCGGCGAGCCCCTTGAGGCGGCCGATCAAGGGGTAGCCGGGGCGGGTGTCGCGCTCGAGGTCGTCGAGCAGGTGGTGGCCGTGATCGGGGCGCAGCGGCAGGCGTGCACCGCCGTCACGCTGGCGCCTTCGCTCTTCACGCACCAGCGCGGCGATCACCCCGACCATGTCGACGTCCCCCGTCAGGTGGCCAGCCTCGTGGAAGCTCGAGGCGTCCGCCTCGCGGTGGGTCGCGCGCAGGTGCACGAAGTGGATGCGCGGGGCGAAGCGCGTGGCCATCGCCACCAGGTCGTTGTCGGCGCGTACGCCGTAGGAGCCGGTGCAGAAGGTGAGGCCATTGGCTGGACTGGGCACGCTGTCGAGCACGTAGGCGGCATCGTCGGCGGTGGAGACCACCCGTGGCAGTCCCAGCAGCGGGCGCGGTGGGTCGTCGGGATGGATCGCCAGACTTACCCCGGCTTTTTCTGCCGCGGGCACCACGGCGCGCAGGAACGCGGCAAGATTGGCACGCAGGCGCTCGGCATCGACATCTCGATAGGCGGCCAGGGCCTGGCGCAGCTCGGCCAGACCGTAGTGGGCATCGCTTCCTGGCAGCCCGGCGATGATGGTCTCGATCAGCCGCTGGCGGGCGTCGTCGTCGAGCCGTTCGACGTGGGCGCGGGCGGCGTCGCGCTCGGCGGCGGTGTAGTCGGCCGCGGCGCCGGGGCGTTCGAGCAGGTAGAGATCGAAGGCGGCGAAGGCGGCATGCTCGAAGCGCAGCGCGGTACCGCCCTCGGGCAGCGGCCAGGCCAGATCGGTGCGGGTCCAGTCGAGCACCGGCATGAAGTTGTAGCAGACCGTGTCGATGCCGCAGGCGCCGAGGTTGGCAAGTGTTCGACGATAGTTGTCGAGATAGTGCTCGGCTTCCGGCAGCCCCAGCTTGATCGTCTCGTGGACCGGTACGCTCTCGACCACCGACCAGCTGAGCCCCGCCGCCTCGATCTGCTGCTGGCGTTCACGAATGGCCGCGCGCGGCCAGGTCTCGCCGATGGGTATCTCGTGCAGGGGTGACGATGCCTGTCGCCCGGTCCTGACGAATCTCGCCGAGGCCGATGGGGTCTTTGGGCCGAACCAGCGCCAGGTATGTTCCATGATCAAGCGTCCCGATCAGAAGCGGTGGGTATCAAGGCGGCAATGGCAGACTCCACGCCGTCGTTTTGCAGTCGCCTCAGCGCGTCGAGGAGCTGCTGAGCGAATGGCCTATCGTCGCGCAGTGCCTTGGGGAAGATGGCATCGAGGGCGAGAAAGGCGTCGATCAGTGCGGCGGGGTCGTCGCCGTGGCAGCGATGGAGCGTGGCGAACGTCTCTGCCAGGGGGTCGTCCACCGCGTGCGGCTGGCCGCTGAGATCGGTGCCGGCGGTGTAGCGAATCCAGCCGGCGACGCCGAGCGCCGTCGCCGCCTGCGATCGGCCCTTCTGCCGATTCTCGAGCGCGCCGGCCAGCCAGCGCTGGGGCAGCTTCTGCGAGCCATCCATGGCGATCTGCTGTAGCCGATGACGCAGGCTGTCATTGCCGAAGCGCGCCAGCAGCCGCTCGGTATAGGCCGCAGCGTCGCTGCCCGCCGGCAGGTCGAGGGTGGGCGCCGCCTCGCGCTGCCAGTAGTGCCGCAGCAGCCCGCAAAGCGCCGGGCGTCGCCACGGCTGCATCGACCGTCTCGATGCCGGCCAGCGCACCCAGATAGGCGAGCAGCGAGTGGGCGCCGTTGAGCAGGCGCAGTTTCATGGTCTCGAACGGCGTCACGTCGGTGACCATCTCCACCCCATCGCCCGCCCAGTCGGGCCGGCCCTGGGGGAACCTCTCCTCGATCACCCACTGGCGGAACGCTTCGCACACCACCGCCGCCGGGTCGTCGACACCCAGGTCTGCCAGGCGCGTCCGGTCCGCGTCGGTCATCGCCGGCACGATGCGATCGACCATGCTCGAGGGGAAGGCGACCTGGGCCTCGATCCAGTCGGCCAGTTCGCTATCGCGATGCCGGGCCAGCGAGATCACCGCACGCCGGGTGCGCTGACCGTTGGCCGGCATGTTGTCGCAGCAGAGCACCGTGAAGGGCGGGGTGCCGGCGGCGCGGCGCCGGGCCAGCGCCGCCACCAGCAGGCCGGGTGCGGTGTGCGGCGTCGTTGGATTGGCGATGTCGTGGACGATCGGCTCGGCCTGGGTGAGCAGCTCGCCGCTCGCCGGATTGAGAAAGTAGCCCTTTTCGGTGACCGTCAGCGTGACGATGCGAACGGCAGGGTCGCTCATCCGCACCAGCAGCGCTTCGCGATCCGGTCCGTCGGGGCCGGCGTAGAGCGCCTCGCGGATGACCCCGATCTGGCGCAGGTCGAGGTGCTCGCTGTCGCGGTATTCGGCCACGTGGTAGCGCAGGTCGTTGGCGCGCAGCTGCTCGACCAGGGTGCGATTGGCGCGGATGTTGGCGCTGCAGACGCCCCATGTCTCGTCACCGGTGCGTTCGAGGCACTGCTGCAGGTAGACCGCCTGGTGGGCGCGGTGAAAGGCGCCCAGGCCCAGATGGACGATGCCTATCTGGCGTGGCACTCGCGTGGCCGGGTGACGTTCGACATGGATCTCGCGGGGTGACATTTCAGGAGGCTCCCATCAGCAGGTTGGGCAACCACAGCGACAGCGCGGGCACGAAGGAGACCAGCAGCAGTACCAGAAGATTGCAGATCAGAAACGGCACGATCGCCCGCGCCACACGCAGCATCGGCAGCTTGCCGATGCTCGAGACCACGAACAGGCAGACCCCCACCGGCGGCGTGGTCAGCCCGATCATCAGATTGAGTACCGCCATCACGCCGAAGTGGATCGGGTCCATGCCAATCCCGGTGGCGACGCCGAGCAGCGCCGGGAACAGGATGATCAGCGCGGCGATGGTCTCCATGAAGGCGCCGACGAAGAGCAGGATCAGGTTGAGAATCAGGATCACCACGATGGGATTGTCGCTGAAGCCGAGAATCGCGCCGGCGATCAACTGCGGAATCTGCTGGCTGGTGAGGATCCAGCCGAACAGATTGGCCAGCCCCACCAGCAGCATCAGCGAGGCCGAGGTGATCACGGTATCCGTCAGGATGCCGCCGAGGTTGCGCCAGTTGATGCCCTTGTAGACGAAGGTGCCCACCAGCAGCGCATAGAGGCTGGCGACGATCGACGCTTCGGTCGGGGTGAACAGCCCGCCGATGATCCCGTAGAGGATGATGAAGGTCATCAGCAGCGCCCAGAACGCGCTGCGTCCCTCCTTGAGCAGCGTCATGAAGGAGGCACGCGGCTCCTTGGGGTAGCCGCGTTTCACCGCCAGCCAGTAAACGGTGATCATCATCGCCACGCCGAGCAGCAGCCCGGGCACGGCGCCGGCCAGGAACATGCGCCCGACCGAAATGCCCGAGAGCGAGCCGACGATGATCATCGGCACGCTGGGCGGGATGATCGGGCCGATGGTCGAGGAAGCGGCGGTGACCGCGGCGGCGAACGGCTTGTCATAGCCGCTCTTAGCCATCCCCGGAATCATCACCGAGCCGATGCTGGCGGCATCGGCCACCGCGGTGCCGGAAATACCGCTGAAGATCATCGAGCCGCCGACGTTGGCCAGCCCCAGGCCGCCGCGGACATGGCCGACGAGGGCGTTGGAGAAGCGCACGATGTGCTGGGTGATATTGCCCACGTTCATCAGGTTGCCGGCCATGACGAAGCCGGGGATGCACAGCAGTACGAAGGCGTCGATCCCCGAGAACAGGCGCTGCGGCACGATGGTCAACGAGATACCGCCGAGCAGCAGATAGGCGACCGAAGAGACGCCCAGGCAGAAGGCGATCGGCAGGCCGAGCAGCAGCAGGGCCAGAAAGGTGATGAAGAGAACGGCGATATCCATTAGCGCTCACTCCGGGCGTCGGGAACCGGGCGGATCAGGGCCATGACTCCCTCGAGGGTGCAGATCGCGGCGTAGAACGCGAGCGAGACGAACAGCAGCACCGAGGAGAAGAAGATGTAGATCATCGGGATTCGCAGTGTGGGCGAGGTCTGGAAGGCGCCGATCTGGGCGAACTGCCAGGCGCCGGGCAGTACCATCACCACGAAGCCGAGAGTGATCAGCGAGATCACGCTGAGATAGAGGGCGCGCCCGCGCGGCGAGAGGCGACCATGGAACAGCTCGACGTTGACGTTACGATGGCGATGCAGCACCACCCCGGCGCCGAGCGAGACCATGTAGATGAAGAGGTAGCGGGTGAGCTCTTCGGTCCAGGCCAGGGTGATCGGCAGGAACAGGCGCGAGGCTACCTGTAGCAGCACGGTCAGCGACAGGCCGACCAGTGCGATCACCGCCAGTGTCAGCAGCACGCGGTCGAGCAGCGCCGCGAACTTGCCCAGCGGCCCGCCCAGGCGAGGCACACGGTCGAGCACCTCGAGGCCCTCCTGGACGTCGACCGAGGGCGGTTCCGGGGTGGGGTGCGTCATGGGAGTCTCCGAATGAGGGAATGTGCACGCTCAGACGCCTGCCGGTGGCGCTTGCCCTGCGGCGAGGCGTCACCGGCGGGCGCCGCCGGGGTCAGAATGCCTAGCTCAGAGCGCCTGGATCTCTTGGTAGAGCGCGCGCTGCTCGTCGTTCAGGGCGTCGAGCACCGCCGGTTTGGCCTGCTTGGCGAAGGCTGCCTGGTCCACCTCGACGAAGGTCATGCCCTTGTCCTTGAGCGCCTGTTCGAGCCGCTTCTGGTCGGCGGCGAACAGCGTCTCTTCGTAGCTCTGCATCTGGCTGGCGGCCTCGCGCACCACCTGCTGCAGGTCGGCGGGCATCGATTCGAGCTTCTGCTTGCCGATCACCACGTAGATCCAGCTGCGCACGTGGTCGGTCATGTCGACGTACTTCTGTACCTCGTTGAAACTGGCGCTCTCGATCAGGCTGAGCGGGTTCTCCTGGGCCTCGATGGTGTTCTGCTGCAGCGCGGTGAATACCTCGCTGAATGCCATCGGCGTCGGTCGCGCGCCGAGTGCCTTCCAGGTGTCGACGAACAGCGGCACGTTGGGTACGCGAATGCGCAGGCCGTCGAGATCGTCAGGGGTCTTGATCGGGCGGTTGGAGGTCAGCTCGCGCGGGCCGCGCTCGAACCAGGCCAGCGGCACCAGGCCGGTGCGCTCGGTGATCTGTGCCTCGATCTGCTTGCCGACCTCACCTTCCACGGCACGGCGCAGCTGGTCGGCGTCCTTGAACAGGTAGGGCACCGCCATCATCGCTGCCTTGGGCGCCCAGTTCTGCAGGCTCTCGCCGGTGATGGTCATGTCGGCGGTGCCGAGCTGGATGCTGTTGATCACATCCATCTCGTTGCCGAGCTGCTCGTTGGGAAAGACCTGAACCTCGATCCGGCCATCGGAATTGGCCTCTACCAGTTCCTTGAACTTGAGCGCGGCCTTGTTCCAGATGTTCTCGGCGTTGGCCAGGTGGCCGAACTTGAGCGTGTAGTCGGCGGCGAAGGTGGCCTGGCTGGCGACGAGGGTGACACCGAGGGCGACGCCGGCGAGCAGCTGCTTGAGGGTCGGGGTGGAGAACATGGCGTGAAACTCCTTGGGTGAGGTAGCGCGGCGTTGTCGCTGTTGTGCCGCAGAGACGACGGGCCGCGGCGAGTGACGTCGCGACCCGACTGGCAGGGCGTCAGGGTGCGATGCGTACCAGCACCTTGCGCGCGCGTTCCGGATGGTTGTCGAGCAGGTCGATCGCGGACGGCATCTCCGCCAGCGCCACGCGGTGGCTGATCAGCGCCTTGGGATCGAGACGTCCAGCGGTTATCTGCGCGATCACCGACGGGAACCGACGGTTGTTGAGACGCGAGCCGACCAGCGTCAGCTCCTTCTTGATCACCTCCAACTGGATCAGGTCGCTCGGCGTCGGACTGAAACCGAGCAGGCCGATGCGTCCGGCGGGGCAAGCCATGCGCAGCATGGCCGGCAGCATTGCCGGAATGCAGGCGGCATCGGCGATCAGCGGAACGCCCTCGCCCGCGGTCGCTTCCGCAGGCGGTCTCGAGGTCGTTCTCGCGGCCGTTGATCACGTGGCTGGCGCCAAGTTCGCGAGCGCTCGCCAGGCGTGCGTCGAGAATATCGGTGACGATCACCTCCTCGATGCCCAGGGCGCGGGCCATCTGCAGCACGGTCAGCCCGATGACCCCGGCGCCGATCACCAGCAGGCGATCGCCCGGCTGCGGGTCCATACGGGCGAGCACGTTGGCGGCGATGGAGTAGGGCTCGACCAGGGCCGCGGTATCGAGCGCCAGCGCGTCGGGAACACGGTGGGCGTTGGCGGCGGGGACATTGACCTGCTCGGCAAAGCCGCCGCTGCGATGCACGCCGATCACCTGCATGGCACTGCAGACGTTGGGCCGGCCGATGCGGCAGGGATAGCAGCTGCCGCAGGCGACTACCGGGTCGACGCAGACCCGTTCGCCGATACGCGCGGCATCCACACCTGCGCCTACCGCACTGATCACCCCGGCGAACTCGTGGCCGGTGATCCGTGGGAACTGCACGAAGGCGTTGTCACCATGGATGATGTGCATGTCCGAGCCGCAGATACCGGCGTAGGCGACGTCGACGATCACCTCGCCCGCGGCGGCGTTGGGCGCTGGCTGCTCGGTGACCGCGAAGGCGTGCGGGGCGCTGACACGAAAGGCTTGCATCGATCTCTCCTCAAACTGGCGCGGTCTGCGCCGGCGCGGTTCGCCACGCGCCGTGGATGGCACCGCGCGTGTCAAGCGCGGCGCCTCTCACGTGTCGTGTTACCAGTGCCACAGGGTGCCGTCCTCGAGCCGGTTGACCGGCAGGCTGGCGGGTTTGTACGGGTAGCGGGCGGCGGCTTCCTCGTCGATGTCGACGCCATGGCCCGGCGACTCGCCGACCACGAAGTGCCCTGCCTCGAAGCGATAGTCATGGGGGAAGACGCTATCGGTCAGCGGGTCGTGGGGCATGTGTTCCTGAATACCGAAGTTGGGCACCCAGGTGTCGAAGTGAACCGCCGCGCCGAGGCACACCGGCGACAGATCCGTCGGCCCGTGGAAGCCGGTGCGCACGTGATAGAGCGAGGCGAAATCGGCGATCCGGCGCACGTGGGTGATACCGCCACCATGGGTCAGCGGCGTGCGGATATAGTCGATCCACTGGTTCTGGATCATCTCGCGGCAGTCATGGATCGAGTTGAACACCTCGCCGATGGCCAGCGGCGTGGTGGTGTGCTCGCGGATCAGGCGCAGGCTTTCCTGGTTCTCGGCCGGCACGCAATCTTCCAGCCAGAATAGATGGTAGGGCTCCACCGCCTTGCCCAGTCGCGCCGCTTCGATCGGGGTCAGGCGGTGGTGGACGTCGTGGAGCAGATGTAGCTCGTGGCCGAACTGCTCACGCACGGCGGCGAACAGCTCGGGCACGTGGTTGAGGTACTTCTCCGTGCTCCAGACGTGCTCGGCGGGCAGTTCGGCGTCCGCCGGCTCGTAGCGTTCGCCGTCGCGCTTGGCCACGCCGTAGATCGTCTCGATACCCGGCACGCCGGCCTGGACGCGCACCGCCTTGTAGCCCAGCTCGACGTGACGGGCGACCTCCGCGAGGCAGCTGTCGATCTCCTTGCCGGTGCAGTGGGCATAGGTCATCACCCGCTCGCGGCTCTTGCCGCCCAGGAGCTGGTAGAGCGGCATGCCGGCGGCCTTGCCCTTGATGTCCCACAGTGCCATGTCCACCGCACTGATCGCGCTCATGGTGACCGGGCCGCGACGCCAGTAGGCGCCACGATAGAGATACTGCCAGGTGTCCTCGATGCGGCTGGCGTCGCGGCCGATCAGCGCCGGTACCACGTGCTCCTGCAGATAGGCGACCACGGCCATTTCGCGGCCGTTCAAGGTGGCATCGCCGATGCCGTGAATGCCGGATTCGGTGACGAGCTTCAGGGTGACGAAGTTGCGTCCCGGGCAGGTGACGATGACGCGGGCGTCGATGATTTTCATGCGCTCTCCGGCGGCGGTAGCGGTCTGTTCAGCACGTGGCGAACAGCTCGGGATGGCGTTCGATCAGGCGTGGCAGCGAGGTCAGGAGCTCGCGCAGGTGCGCCTGGACTGCGCGCTCGGCGGCGGCGGCGGGTCGCGCTCGGCGATGGCGCCGACGATGCGCTCGTGCTGGGCCACCAGGGTCTCCAGCGGCGTGCCGTCGGGCATGCTGATGTAGCGCACACGGTCGAAGTGCGCCTTGACCTCTTCGGTGAAACGCCACGCCGAGGCGTGGCCGGCCTCGCGCGACAGCGTCTGGTGGAAGGCTTCGTCGAGCAGATAGAAGCTCGTAGTCGTCGCTGCCGAGAGTGCGCCGCTGGCGCTCGACCAGCTCGTGGAGCTCGTCGAGACCGCGTCGCGAGAGCCCCGACTCTGCCGCCGACTTGGCCACCGCGACCTCGATCGCTTCACACGTACGAAGCGTGCGCTGTAGACCGCCTGCGGCGAAATCTTGACCACGAAGGTGCCGCGCGGGGACGTACCTCGACCACCCCGCCTCGGAGAGGCGGATGAACGCCTCGCGCACCGGCTGGCGGCTGACCGCGAAGGTGTCGGCGATCTCCTTCTCCGACAACGCCTGGCCGGGGGCCAGCGTCAAGCGGATGATCGCCTGGCGCAGGGTGGCGTAGAGGCGCTGGCGGACCGGGCCGGTGGCGGCGTCTTCCCACAGGCTGTAGAGCGATTGGCTCACGGCGATCCTCGTCTGTATGGCTCGTCTCGAAGGTCGTGGCAGACGCCGTAACGGCATCGCCAGATGATCTTGTCTAACTAGTATGGTAGTTGTCGGTGGGATATGGCGATTCGACTTTCGGAGGCCCCGCGGCAGTGCGCATCACGTCACGTCTCGCCTTGCGCTGTCGTGAAGCCACAGTTTTCGCCGCGGTGGCCGATCTCTCCCAGGAGGGGCACAAGCCGGGGTAACGCGCGTGCCGTGAAGGGAGTCGGCCGAAGCGGGTCGCGAATAGGCTGAGAAGTGCTGAAAAAGAAGGTGCTGAAAAGAAGGTGCTGAAAAGGAAGCGCTGACAAGAGAGGAGATGACGCGATGGGAATCAACGATTGGCCAGCGGGGGAGCGCCCGCGCGAGAAGCTGCTGACGCTGGGCGCCTCGGCGCTCTCCGATGCCGAGCTGCTGGCGATCTTTCTGCGCGTCGGGGTCAAGGGGCGTTCGGCGGTCGACCTGGCGCGCGATCTACTCGCCAGCTTCGGCGGGTTGCGGGCGCTGCTGGAGGCGGATCGCCAGCGCTTCTGTGCCGAGCACGGGCTGGGCGAGGCCAAGTACGTCCAGCTGCAGGCGACGCTGGAGCTGTCGCGGCGCCATCTCGGCAGCCTGCTCGAGCGTGACGCCGCGCTCACTTCACCGACCCTGGTGCGCCGCTTTCTCAGCGCCCAGCTGCGTCATCTTCCCCACGAGGCGTTCGCGGCGCTGTTCCTGGACAACCAGCACCGGGTGATCCGCTTCGAGATTCTCGCCGAAGGCACGCTGGACGGCGCCTCGATCTATCCGCGCGAGGTGGCGCGTCGGGCGCTGGCCCACAACGCCGGTGCGCTGATCTTCGCCCACAACCACCCCTCCGGGATGGCCGAACCGAGTCAGTCGGACCGCCGGGTCACCGAGCGCCTGAGCGATGCGCTGGGGCTATTCGATATTCGCGTGCTCGACCACTTCGTGGTGGGCGACGGCGAGGTGATTTCGTTCGTCGAACGTGGCTGGCTGTGAGCGAGATGGCGGGGAAATCACGTGGGCTGATCGAAGGGAAAAAGCGCCCGCGCGCTTGCGGGGGGTTAGGGGGTCTGGTTAAAGTACGCCCTTTGAAACAGGGCAGAAGGCGGACGCCAGCCATTTTTCGTGGTTTGCCCGAGCTAACTCTGCACAACCCGCCAGTGGTCGGAGGCTTCCATGTCCCAAGTTTGTCAGGTTACCGGTAAGCGTCCGGTGACTGGTAATAACGTCTCGCACTCACAGCGCAAGACGCGTCGTCGTTTCGTGCCGAACCTGCACACCCATCGTTTCTGGGTCGAATCCGAGAAGCGTTTCGTCAAGCTGCGTATCTCCTCCAAGGGCATGCGCATCATCGACAAGAAAGGCATCGAAGCGGTGCTCAGCGACATCCGCAAGCGCGGCGCCAGCATTTAAGGAGTCTGAGAGATGCGTGACAAGATCAAGTTGGTGTCCAGTGCCGGTACCGGTCACTTCTACACCACCGCCAAGAACAAGCGTAACACCCCGGACAAGCTGGAATTCAAGAAGTACGATCCGGTCGTTCGCAAGCACGTCATCTACAAGGAAGCCAAGATCAAGTGATCTAGCTTTCCGCTGGTGCCAAAGTGCCAGCGCAGGAATGACAGTACGGAAAACCCGGTCCTCGACCGGGTTTTCTCGTTGGTGATGAACTCGTTAGTCACGAGCGGGTTTGTTATGGACCGGTTTGTGATGGACCGGTTTGTGATGGACCGGTTTGTGATGAAAGAACCGCGAGAACAGACGCATGCCCGAGCTTCCCGAAGTCGAGACTACCCGCCGCGGTATCGCGCCCCACGTCGAGGGTCGTGAGATCGTCGAGGTGATCGTGCGCAGCCGCAGCCTGCGTGTGCCGGTGCCGGTGGATCTGGAGTCGGCGCTGATCGGCGCACACTTCGGCGAGCTCGCGCGGCGCGCCAAGTACCTGCTGCTGCCGGTGGGTGATCGCTCGCTGCTGTGGCATCTGGGCATGTCCGGTAGCCTGCGTCTGGCGCGGGTGGGCGACCTGCCCAGGAAGCACGATCATGTCGACGTGGTGGTCGAGGGCGGCGCCATCCTGCGCTATCACGACCCGCGCCGCTTCGGTTTCGTCGACTGGCTGGCACCTGACGCCGCCAGCGACCCCAGGCTCGCGCGGCTGGGGCCGGAGCCGCTGTCGCCCGACTTCGACGGCGCGCGTCTCTACACCCTCTCGCGGGGGCGCCGGGCGGCGATCAAACCGTTCATCATGGATAACGCCGTGGTGGTGGGGGTGGGCAACATCTACGCCAGCGAGGCGCTGTTCATGGCCGGGATCGACCCGCGCCGCGCTGCCGGGCGCGTCTCGCGCGAGCGCTACGTGCGCCTGGCCGAGGCAATCAAGACGGTGCTGGCGGCGGCGATCACCCAGGGCGGCACCACGCTGCGCGATTTCGTCAGCGGCAGCGGCGAGCCCGGCTACTTCGCCCAGCGCCTCAACGTCTACGGTCGTGCTGGTGAGCCGTGCCGCGAGTGCGGCCATCTGCTGCGCCAGGTGACGCTGGGGCAGCGTGCCAGCGTCTACTGCCCGATCTGCCAGCGCTGAGCGCCTGGCCCCGATACTGTTAGAATGCGCCCCGATAATCCTTTGCTCATGGAGTCCTCCGTGCCCCAGACCCTGCGCCTCAAGAAGAACGCCGACCGCCGCCTCAAGGCGGGCCATCTGTGGCTCTACTCCAACGAGATCGATATCCAGGCCACGCCGCTGAAGGGGCTCGAGCCCGGCGCCCAGGCGGTGATCGAGGCCGCCAACGGCAAGCCGCTGGGGGTGGCCTACGTCAATCCGCACTCGCTGATCTGCGCCCGTGTGGTCTCGCGGGATGCCGACGTGCGCCTGGACCGTTCGCTGCTGGTGCATCGTTTCAATCAGGCCCTCGGCCTGCGCGAGCGGCTCTTCGCCAAGCCGTTCTACCGCCTGGTCCACGGCGAGGGTGATCTGCTGCCGGGGCTGATCGTCGATCGTTTCGACGACGTGCTGGTGGTGCAGCTCAACACCCTGGGCATGGAGCGGGTGCGCGACGAAGTGATCGCGGCGCTGGACAAGGTGCTGTCGCGCGGGCGATCGTGTTCAAGAACGACTCCAGCGGCCGCCGCCTCGAACAGCTCGAGTCGGAAGTGGCGGTGGTCCACGGCGAACTGCTGAGCAGGTGCTGCTGGAGGAGAACGGCGTGCGCTTCGTCGCGCCGGTGCTGGATGGCCAGAAGACCGGCTGGTTCTATGATCACCGCGCCAATCGTGCCTGGCTAACGGCCTGGTCGCCGGCAAGCGGGTGCTCGACCTGTTCAGCTACGTCGGCGGCTGGGGCGTGCAGGCGGCGCCCACGGCGCCAGCGAGGTGCTGCTGACGCCTCCGAGGCAGCACTCGAGCGGGTCGCCGAGAACGCCGCGCTCAACGGCCTGCACGAGCAGGTGGCGGTGGGCCACGGCGACGTGTTCGAGGCGCTGACCGCGCTGCGCGCCGAGGGTGAGCGCTTCGATGTGGTGGTGCTCGATCCGCCGGCCTTCATCAAGAAGCGCAAGGACATCACCAACGGCGAGCGCGCCTACGCGCGTCTGAACCGCGAGGCGATGCGCCTGCTCGGTCGCGATGGCCTGCTGCTGTCGGCGTCGTGCTCGATGCACCTGGCCGAGGAGCGCCTGGTCGAGTGCGTGCGCGGGGCCGTGCGCCACCAGGACCGCCATGGCCAGATCCTCTATCGCGGCGGCCAGGCCGGCGACCATCCGATCCACCCGGCAATCCCCGAGACCGCCTATCTCAAGGCGCTCGGTGTGCGTGTGTTCCGCAACTGAAGGGGCAGCGGGACGATGACGGCGCTTGTCTGTCTCTTTCGTCATCCCAATGTCTTGCTGGTGTGTCATGTTCGCAACGTCATCGACAGCGCGGGTATCGTCGTCGAGTTGCGTAACATGACCCTGGCCGGCGCCGCCGGCGAGTTGCCCATGGACCAGTGCGAGCCGCAGGTGTGGGTGGCCCGGGCCGACCACGAACGCGCTCGGGTGCTGCTGCGCGAGGCGCTGGGGGGGCCGGCCGATGTGCCCGCCGACTGGGTCTGCCCCGGCTGCGGCGAGCGCCTCGATGGCGCCTTCGATACCTGCTGGCAGTGCGCGACCCGGCGTCCGCCAGCCGCGGCGCCGCCTGCCTGACAGCTACTGCAGGAGAACGGCATGAGCTGGGATCTACCCCACCCCTTCCTCCTCGACATCGCAGTCGAGGCGAGCCATATCGACCACTACGGCCACGTCAACAACGCCGAGTATCTGCGCTGGGTCGAGCAGGCCAGCTGGGCCCACTCGCGGGCGCTGGGGCTGAGCCTCGACGACTACCGCGCGCTCGACCGAGGCATGGTGGTGCATCGCCACGAACTCGACTATCTCGCTCCGGCGTTCGAAGGCGATCGATTGCAGATCGCCACCTGGATCGTCGCCTGCGATGGCCGCCTGACGCTGACGCGGTGCTTCCAGCTGCGCCACGACGCGACCGGCGCCACGCTGCTGCGGGCACAGACTCGCTTTGCCTGTATCGAACTTTCCAGCGGCCGGCCGCGACGTATGCCGGCGCGCTTCGTCGAGGTCTACGGTGGGGCGGTGACGTCTCCGGCCATAAGCTAGATTTTTCTACTGTTTTACCTCTCGCGACGAGAATTTTCGTGGCGAGAGCGGCGCTATGCGCGATTTTTTCGTCTTTTTTTGTCTGGTATCCCGTCGTCAGCATGGCTGTGCTGTAATCCGCTCGATCCCCCCAATGACAAGTCACGATCGAGGAATCCGCCATGCATATCGGTGTCCCCAAGGAAATCAAGAACCATGAATATCGCGTCGCCCTGACCCCGGGCGGCGCGCGTGAACTTCTCGCCCGTGGCCATCGGGTGTCGGTCGAGGCGAGCGCCGGTGGCGGTGCCGGCTACCCCGACGACGCCTATCGTGAGGCCGGGGCGGAGATCGTCGATGACGTCGAGGTGCTGTGGCGCGAGGCCGAGGCGATTCTCAAGGTCAAGGAGCCCCAGGCGGTGGAGGTGGCAAGGCTGCGCCCGGGCCAGATCCTGTTCACCTATCTGCATCTGGCCGCGGAGGAGACGCTCACCCGCGGGCTGCTCGACAGCGGCGCCACCTGTATCGCCTACGAGACCATCACCGACGCCCAGGGCGGGCTGCCGCTGCTGGCGCCGATGAGCCGGGTCGCCGGACGCATGGCGATCCAGGCCGGTGCGCACAGTCTGGAGAAGGCTCAGGGTGGCGCCGGCATCCTGCTGCCGGGGGTACCCGGGGTGGCGCCAGCCAAGGTCAGCGTGATCGGCGGCGGCGTGGTCGGCGAGAACGCCGCGCGCATGGCGCTCGGTCTGGGCGCCGAGGTGACCATCCTCGACAAGTCGCTGGCGCGCCTCGAGGTGCTCGATCATCGTTACCAGGGTGCCATCCACACCGTCTACTCCACCGCCGAGACCCTGGAGCAGGCGATTCGGGAATCGGATCTGATCGTCGGCGCGGTGCTGGTGCCCGGCGCGGCGGCGCCCAAGCTGATCACCCGTGCCATGCTCGCCGAGATGAAGCCCGGCAGCGTGCTGGTCGACGTGGCGATCGACCAGGGCGGCTGTTTCGAGACCAGCCGTCCCACCACCCATGCCGAGCCGAGCTACATTGTCGATGGCATCGTCCACTACTGCGTGGCCAACATGCCGGGCGCGGTGGCGCGCACCTCCACCCAGGCGCTGACCAACGCCACCCTGCCGTTCGTCATCGCTCTGGCCGACAAGGGCTGGCAGCAGGCGCTGGCTGATGACGCCCATTTCCTCGCCGGGCTCAACGTCCACGCCGGCCAGTTGACCTACGCCGCAGTCGGTGAGGCGTTCGGCATCGACGCGGTCGACGCCGAGAGCTGTCTGCGCTGAGCGCGCTTCAGGCCATTTGCCTCCACCTGCGCCGATACCTGCGCCGCCGTCTGTGGCGGCGCCGTCGGTGTTGCCGGCTCGGCGTGCTCCTGAGCTCGGCGTTGGTGGCTGAGCCTTCGGCCCGCCAGCTACGCTGAGTGTGGCCGTCGTGTCTCGCATAGCGAGACGAATTCCCCCGCGTGTCTCGGTTATGCTCGGACGACATTCGCCGCCGAGCCATGACCGTGCCTGCCAGCCGTGATGCCTCCCATACGCCTTCGACCCTGCGCCATGTGATGGCGCTCTTGCGCGTGACCGCCGCCTGCGGTGCCCGCGGCGCGGGTATCAATGACTATCTCGACGCCACCGAGCTGAGCCGGCCGACCATCTATCGCCTGCTCAAAGGGCTGCGCGAGGAGGGCTTTCTGCGCCCGTCGCCGCTGCGTCATCGCTATCTGCTCGGCTACGAGCTGCTGGTGCTGGGGGCCGAGGCGGGCAATGGCGCCCAGCTGCGCGACCTGGCCCGGCCGCGACTGCTGGCGCTGGCCCAGCGCCTGGGCGGTAGCTTCTATCTGTTCGCCCACGATGGCCGGCACGCGGTGTGCCTGGAGATCCAGAATGGGGCCTATCCGGTGGGGGGCTTCGTGGCGTCCATCGGCGGGCGCGTACCGCTGGGCGTCGGCCAGGCCTCGATCGCGCTGCTGGCCTCGCTGGACGAGCGCGAGCGGGGGTGGATTCTGGAGGCCAATCGCGAATGTCTGGCGCGCGACTACGCCATCGATGTCGCCGCGGTGCGCCGCGAGATCGACTACTGCCATACCCACGGGCACGCCCGCGGGGTGGAGGGTTCGAGCCTGCCCGAGTTCACCGGGCTGGCGATGCCGCTGCTCGGCCCGGGTGAGCGCTGTCTCGGCGCCTTCAGCTGCTCGCTGCTCAAGTCGCGCCTGAGCGAGGCGCACCGCGCTACGCTGATCACCGCCATGGCCAGCGAGGTCGCCGGGCTGAACGCCGAGCTCCACGGTCTGCTGCAGCCGGAGTCCTGAACATGACGCTAGCCCCCCACCTGGCGCCGCATCTCGCCACCCATCCCTCCCATCGCAGCGCTTGCGGCTGGCAGGCACTGCTGCCGGCGCGCGCGCCCGGGCCGAGCCAGCGCGGCGACGAGCGCGCCGAGCTGGTGATCGTCGGCGCCGGCTATACCGGTGTCGCCGCCGCGCGGGCCTATCAGGCGCTGGCGCCCGAGCGGCGCGTGGTGGTGCTCGAGGCGGAGCGGGTGGGCGACGGCAGCCCGGGGCGCAACTCGGGCTTCATGCTGGAGATCGCGCTGGCCAACGATGCCAGCAGTGGGGCGCTGTCGCGCATGGCGACCCTCAACCGCCTCAGCCGCGAGGCGATGGCATCGCTCAAGGCGCTGGTCGATACCCACGCCATCGACTGCCAGCTGACCCGCAGTGGCACCTACCGGGCCGCCCGGGGCAGCGCCGGGCGCGCGGCGCTGACCAGCTACGCCGAGTTTCTGCACGCGGCGGGGCTCGATTACCGCCGCCTCGATCGCGCGGCCCTGGCCGAGCGCCTGGGCACCGACTACTACGCCGAGGGGCTCTACTCGCCGGACTGCTATCTGGTGCAGCCGGCGGCGCTGATTCGCGGGCTGGTGGCGGCGCTGCCACCGGCGGTTACCTGCTACGAGCAGAGCCCGGCGCTGTCACTGAACCGCGACGGCGACGGCTGGCGCGTGACCACCCCCGAGGGCGAGATCCGCACGCGCCAGGTGATGCTGGCCAACAACGCTTTTGCCCGCGCCCTGGGGGCCGACCGTTCGCGCCTTACCGCCATCTATACCTATGCCGCATTGACTGCGCCGCTGACGCCCGCCGACACCGCCGCGGTGGCCGGCATGCCCTGGGGGCTGTTACCGGCGCACCGGCTCGGCTGCACCCTGCGCACCACCGCCGACCGGCGCTTGATGATCCGCGCCCAGTACGACTACGAGCGCGAGCGCGACCCGGCCAAGGTGGCCGCCGGGCTGGCCGCGAGCCTGGCGGCGCGTTATCCGGCGCTGGCCGATGTCGGCTTCGAGCGAGTCTGGGGCGGCACCACCGGACTGACCTACAACGGTGCCCCGCTATGGGGCGAGATCGGCCCGGGGCTCTACGTCTCGGCGGGCTGCAACGGCGGCGGCATCGTCAAGGGTAGCGTGCTGGGCGAGGCGCTGGCGCGGCTGGCGCTGGGGCGGCCGGCGGAAGAGATCCCGGCGCTGTTCGGCCGCGCCAGCTGGATGCCACCGGCGCCGATTCGGCGCCTGGCGTTCGAAGCGATCCGCCGCGTGGAGCAGCGCCGCGGCCGCGACGAGACATAGGCGCCACGAGTGATGGTGCCCCCCACGTTCGACCAACAAAGGCGACCAACAGAGGCCGACTGACAGAGGTCGTTCGACAGAGTCCGACAGGCGCAAGACGACGATCCCGAATCGCCTAAATCGCCTAACCCGACCCCGGTTCGATAACAACATCAACAACACCCAAGGAGTCAGCATGGATCCGCAAATGCACTATGGGCTGCTCTCGCTGCTACCCGCCTGTCTCGCCATCGTCCTGGCCTTCGCCACCCGCAATACCGTGTTCTCGCTGGCCGTGGCCTGCGTGGTCGGGGTGTCGATCATGGGGCAGGGGCCTATGGGCTTTCCCACCTTGTTGAAGACCTCTCTGGGGACCACGGACTTCTCGTGGATCCTGCTGCTGGAGCTGTTCATCGGTACCGTGATCGCCTTCTTCCAGCGTACCGGGGCGATCCGCAACTTCACCGCCTGGGTCGAGGCGCGCGCGCTGTCGCGGGTGCGGGTCCAGCTGGTGGGCTGGTTCATGGGCATGTTCGTGTTCTTCAGCGACTACTTCAGCCCGCTGTTCGTCGGCTCCACCCTGCGCGGGCTCACCGACCGCTACCGCGTCTCGCGGGAGAAGCTGGCCTATATCGCCGACTCCACCTCGGCGCCGGTCAGTGTACTGGTGCCGATCACCGGCTGGGCGGTATTCATCTCGGGGCTCTTGATCGGCATGGGCCCGATCGACACTGCCGGGGAGGCCATGCAGGCGTTCGTCTACGCGGTGCCGTTCAATCTCTACGCCTGGCTCTCGGTGCTGGTGGTGGGGCTGGTGATCGTGGGCGTGGTGCCGCTGTTCGGCCCGCTCAAGCGCGCCGAGGCGCGTGCCCAGAACGAGGGCAAGGTGTTTCGTGACGGTGCCGATCCGCTGCTCGGCGAGGAGCTGACCGACCTGCAGCCGTTCGAGGGCGTGCGCACCCACCTGTTTCTCAACTTCGTGCTGCCGGTGCTGATCGTGATCGGCGTCGCCGTGAGCACCTTCGTGGTCATGGGCTCGGCCAAGACGATGGAGGCGTTCCTGGCCGCGGCGGTGGTGCTGGGGGTGATCATGCGGCTGCAGGGGATCCCGCTCAACGACATCATGAAGACCGCCACCGCTGGCATGAAAGGGGTGATGCCGGCGATTCTGATCCTGGCCCTGGCCTACTCGCTCAATCAGCTCTCCAAGGAGATGGGCACCGCCGGGTATATCGTCGAGATCAGCCGCGACTGGCTCTCGCCGACGCTGCTGCCGGCGATCACCTTCCTGCTCGCGGCGCTGATCGCCTTCGCCACCGGCTCCTCCTGGGGCACCTTCGCGATCATGATGCCGATCTCGGTACCGGTGGCCTTCGTCTTCACCGGCGATACGCTGACGCCGCTGGTCTACGCCACCATTGCTGCGGTGGCCGGCGGCGGGGTGTTCGGCGACCAATGCTCGCCGCTGTCGGATACCACGGTGCTCGCCTCGACCGGCTCCGCCTGCGATCACATGGACCATGTGCGCACCCAGATCCCCTACGCGCTGGCGGTGGCCTTGGTCTCCCTGGCGATCTATCTGCTGGTGGGCGTGACCCTGGTCGATATCGGTTGAGTCCTGGCCTGCCCGCACCTCGGCGGCGGGTACGGCGAGGCGGGTTCGCTAAGGCACGGGCGGCAAGGTAAACTGCCGCCATTCGCCATTTCCCGTCCACTCTCCCATCGATCGAAGAGTTCATGAGCCAGCGACGCGTTCTTACCGGCATCACCACCACGGGTACGCCGCATCTGGGCAACTATGTCGGCGCGATCAAGCCGGCGATCGCCGAGAGCCAGAATCCCGATGTCCAGTCCTACTATTTCCTCGCCGACCTGCATGCGCTGATCAAGGCGCAGGACCCGCAGCGGGTACAGCAGTCGCGGCTCGAGATCGCTGCCACCTGGCTGGCGCTGGGGCTGGATACCGATAACGCGATCTTCTATCGCCAATCCGACATCCACGAGATCCCCGAGCTCGCCTGGCTGCTCTCCTGCGTCTGCGCCAAGGGGCTGATGAACCGCTCCCACGCCTACAAGGCGGCGGTGGCGGAGAACGAGGAGGGCGGTGTCCCCGACCCGGATCGGGGCGTCACCATGGGACTGTTCGGCTATCCGGTGCTGATGGCCGCCGATATCCTGATGTTCAACGCCCACAAGGTGCCGGTGGGGCGCGACCAGATCCAGCATATCGAGATGGCCCGCGACATGGCGGGGCGCTTCAATCATATCTACAAGGGTGACTACTTCACCCTGCCCGAGGCGATTGTCGACGAGAAGGTCGAGGTGCTGCGCGGGCTCGACGGACGCAAGATGTCCAAGAGCTACGACAACACCATCCCGCTGTTCGTCTCGGCCAAGAAGCTGCAGAAGCTGGTACGCAAGATCAAGACCAACTCGCTGGAGCCGGGCGAGCCCAAGGACCCGGATACCTGCACCCTGTTCCAGATCTACAGCGCCTTCGCCACAGCCGAGGAGAGCGCCGACATGCGTCGCCGCTATGCCGAAGGGATCGGCTGGGGCGAAGCCAAGAACGAGGTGTTCGAGTACCTCGATGCGCACCTGAGTGGACCGCGCGAGCGCTATGAGGCGCTGATGAACGACCCCGGGCATATCGAACAGGTCCTGCAGCGTGGCGCCGAGCGCGCCCGCGCCGAAGCCAATACGCTGATGGAACGGCTGCGGGTTGCCGTGGGGCTGGGGCGCTTCCAGTAGCTCGGCTACCCGTCACTTCGTGGCGCCACACCCCGCTAACCCGACGAGCCGGCCCTGCGCCGGCTCGTTGTCGTCTGGGCATTCGGCAGGCGACGGCATCGATCGTGGTATATAACACTTTCGTCTATACAAAGAATATCTAGTCGTTTTCGAATTCCTGACCAAAAGACTAAGGTATCGGCCATTCGATTCCGGTCTAAAAAGGGATATCGCTTATGACGACATTGACACAAACCGCGCCGCCCGGGCTGGGGCGGCTCTCGCCCAAGGCGTGGCTCGCCGCGCTGCTGCTGGTGCTCGGTGCGCTCGCCGTGGGGCTCCTCGTCGGCGGCCGTCAGGGATGGCTGATGCTGATCGGCGGTGCCTTGGGGATCGTGCTCTACCACGCCTCCTTCGGCTTCACCTCGGCGTGGCGGGTGTTCATCACCGAGCGCCGCGGCCGCGGTCTGCGCGCGCAGATGGTCATGCTGGCGCTGGCGGTGGTGCTGTTCTTCCCCGCGCTGGGCGCGGGCACGCTCTTCGGCGAGCCGGTGCGGGGCTTCGTCTCGCCGATCGGGGTCTCGGTGATCGTCGGCGCCTTCCTCTTCGGTGTCGGCATGCAGCTCGGCGGCGGCTGCGCCTCGGGTACGCTGTTCACCGTCGGCGGTGGCAACGCGCGCATGCTGATCACGCTCGCTTTCTTCATCGTCGGTTCGGTGATCGGCACGGCGCATTTCGCCTGGTGGCAGAGCCTGCCGGCGTTCCAGCCCACCTCGATGATCGATCTGTTCGGCACTGGCGGCGGTATCGGCATGAGTCTCGCGCTGTTCGCGGCGATCGCGGGTCTGACCGTGGTGATGGAGAAACGCCGCCACGGCCAGCTCGAGCAGGCGCCACGGGTGCCCCATGGTGGTGCGCGCTGGCTCACCGGTCCGTGGCCGATCCTGGCCGGCGCCATCGGTCTGGCGCTGCTCAACTATCTGACCCTGGCGCTGGCCGGGCGCCCCTGGGGGATCACCTCGGCGTTCGCGCTGTGGGGCGCCAAGGCGTTCCAGGCGGTGGGCGGCGATGTCACCGCCTGGGGCTACTGGCAGAATCCCGCGCGCGCCGCCTCGCTCGACAGCAGCGTCTTCAGCGACATCACCACGGTGATGAACCTCGGCATCATCCTCGGCGCGGGTCTGGCGGCGTCGCTGGCCGGGCGCTTCGCCCCGAGCCTGCGCATTCCGCTGCGTTCGGTCGCCGCCGCGGTCATCGGCGGGCTGCTGCTGGGCTACGGCGCGCGGCTCGCCTTCGGCTGCAACATCGGCGCCTACTTCAGCGGCATCGCCTCGGGCAGCCTGCACGGCTGGCTGTGGCTGGTGGCCGCCTTCGCCGGCAACATGCTCGGCGTGCGGCTGCGTCCGCTGTTCTTCCCTGGTCCGGCCAGGCCGGTCGCTGCCAGCTGCTGAGAGGGTATTCACAAAATGCCTGCGCTCGCCGAATTTGTAACCACCCTCTGAGCGCGCTCGCCGAGCACCACCAAGCCCCGCCACGGCGGGGCTTTTGCGTGCCTGCTGACGCGCTCGCCGGGCGCCTGGCCGCGCCGGTACATGCCTTTGGCGCCGCCAAGTGGCATACTGGGCGACCCTCGACCGGCCACGGCCGGTTGCCCGCCCGCCAGGCTTCGCCGGTGGGTCGATAACGATAGCGCGCCACTCCCGGTCTGGCCCCGTTGCGGGGGGCAAGTTCGGTCCGGCCAGCGCTTTTCATCCGTAGGTCATCGCGAGAGCCGATTCATGTCCGATCACGCCAAGCGCCCCCTCTACATTCCCTATGCCGGCCCGACGCTGCTGGAGATGCCGCTGCTCAACAAGGGCAGCGCCTTCACCAGCGAAGAGCGGGTCGAGTTCAATCTGCTGGGGCTCTTGCCGCAGAACGTCGAGAGCATCGAGGAGCAGGTCGAGCGCGCCTATCGCCAGTACTCGCTGTGCCAGAACAATCTCGACAAGCACATCTATCTGCGCGGTATCCAGGACGACAACGAGACGCTGTTCTTCCGCCTGCTCGAGGAGCACCTCGAGGAGATGATGCCGATCATCTACACCCCGACGGTGGGCGAGGCGTGCGAGGAGTTCTCCAAGATCTATCGCAACCACCGCGGGCTGTTCATCTCCTATCCCGACCGCCACCGTATGGATGACATCCTGCGCAGTGCGACCAAGGACAAGGTGCGGGTGATCGTGGTCACCGACGGCGAGCGCATTCTGGGGCTCGGCGATCAGGGCATCGGCGGCATGGGTATCCCCATCGGCAAGCTCTCGCTCTACACCGCCTGCGGCGGTATCAGCCCGGCCTACACCCTGCCGATCACCCTCGACGTGGGTACCAACAACCAGAAGCTGCTCGACGACCCGATGTACATGGGCTGGCGCCACGAGCGTGTCTCGGCGGAGGAGTACGCCGAGTTCATCACCCTGTTCATGGAAGCGCTCAAGCGCCGCTGGCCCAACGTGCTGCTGCAGTTCGAGGACTTCGCGCTGACCAACGCCATGCCGCTGCTGGCGCGCTACCGCGACGAGCTGTGCTGCTTCAACGACGACATCCAGGGCACCGCGTCGGTGTGCGTGGCGACTCTGCTGGCTTCGTGCAAGGCCAAGAACGCCAAGCTCAGCGATCAGGTGATCACCTTCGCCGGCGCCGGTTCCGCCGGCTGCGGCATCGCCGAGCAGATCGTGGTGGCGATGACCCGCGAAGGGCTCTCCGAGGCCGAGGCGCGCAAGCGTATCTTCATGGTCGACAAGAACGGCCTGCTGACCACCGACATGGATGGCCTGCACGACTTCCAGCGGCGCCTGGCCCACGCCCCCGAGTCGCTCGATTTCGACGGCGATGCGCGTGCGCTGATCGACGTGGTGCGCAATGCCAAGCCGACCATCCTGATCGGCGTCTCGGGACAGCGCGGACTGTTCACCGAAGAGGTGATCACCACGCTCAACAGCCACTGCGAGAACCCGCTGGTGATGCCGCTCTCCAACCCGACCTCCAAGGTCGAGGCGACGCCGCAGGATGTACTCACCTGGACTCGCGGTCAGGCCATGGTCGCCACCGGCAGCCCGTTCGCGCCGGTAGAGATCGACGGGCGCCAGATTCCCATCGCCCAGTGCAACAACTCCTATATCTTCCCGGGCATCGGGCTTGGTGTGATTGCGGCCAACGCCAATCGCGTCACCGACAACATGCTGATGGCCGCTTCCAATGCGCTGGCCGAGAGCGCGCCGATCGTCAAGACCGGCGAAGGGGCGCTGCTGCCGTCGCTCGGCGATATCCGTGAGATCAGCCAGCAGATCGCCTTCGCCGTGGGCAAGCAGGCGCAGCAGGACGGCGTCGCGCTAAGCTCCAGCGATGAGGTGCTGTGGGAAGCGATCCACGGCCACTTCTGGTATCCGCGCTACCGTCAGTACCGTCGCCGCTCGATCTGAGCCCGGCAATCCGGGGTGTCCGTCGAAGCGGTCTTCGGCGCGTCCTCAAAGCGATATTCGGCGCGTCCCCTCGGGGGCGCGCCGTTCGTTTTGCATCACCTGCTAAGCGCTCATGGCCAAACCTTCTGACGATGGGCGCCGGAGGCAGGGCAAAGCGAGGGTCCTTTGCCAGGGATGGCAAAGGTAGCGCCCAGGGATGGGTTCACAGCGCCCTCGCGATGTCCTGTCGCCGGAGAAGCCCTCTTCATCTAACGGTTATCTACTGAAAGGCTTCCAAGCCCCGTCCCCGCGGCTTCTTGCCGGTCTGTTGCCGTCGTCAGCGGTTGTACTGCTGGTCGAAACTTCTCTTCGCTGATTACCAGGAAGTAGATGAACTCGAAGAAGGCGATCAGCGCCGGCACCAGAGTCCAGCAGAACAGCAGATAGATCAGGCCGACGATCGGCTGACCCAGGTAGAAGCGATGCACGCCGAAACCACCCAGGAAGAAGGCGAGGATCGCCGCGCTCCACTTGCTGCGTCCGCTCTTGGCGCCGCGCGCGACGGCGCCGCAGTTAGGACAGCTCCGGGCGCTCTCGTGGATCGGTTTGCCACAGCCGTGGCAGTAGATCATGCCGGCGGAGAGCGGCTGTGGCCGGGTGTCGACGTTTTGGGTCATGCGGGGGTTCCTATTGATGTTCCCTATGGATGAACTTGAGGGAAACGCTGAATAAATCGACGAGCGAGATGAAGCGCAAGGCGCATGGAACACAGAACACGAGACATAACATGGGGTTAGGTGAGTGTTCGAGTACCACGCAACGCAGCGATTCGCTCGCGCAGGCATTTATGCAGCGTTTCCTGAGCCGGCGCGGTCTTGGCCGCGATGTCCGGCCGCCAAGTCTAAGGGATCGGCGGCGGGCTCGACAGCGCCTCGTCGCCGCGGGTGCGTCGCGTCTCGCGGGTCACGCCTCGCGTTGGCACTGGGTCCACCACTCGGCGCCCTGGACGTCGACGAACAGGCTGTAGAGCGAGGTGGTCGCGGTGATGTAGAGACGCTGACCGTCACTGCCCGCCGAAGCACAGGTTGGAGACCGTCTCCGGAACCAGGATGCGCCCCAGCAGGGTGCCATCGGGGGCGAAGCAGTGGACCCCATCGGCTGCCGACGACCACAGGTTGCCCTCGCGGTCCACGCGCATGCCATCGGGCACCCCGGCGCCGATCTCGGCGAAGATGCCATCGTCTTCGAGCGTCTTGCCGTTCACTCGTCGGAAGCGGCGGATCACCGGGGCCACCGTGGGGTCGTGGGGGCACCGCTCTCGGCCACGTAGAGCAGGCGCTCGGCGGGAGAGAAACAGAGCCCGTTGGGCTGGACGAAGTCGCTGGCCACCGCGCTCAGGCTGCCATCCTCGGGGTCGAGACGGAAGACGTGGCGCGCGGGCTGCTCGGGATCGGCGCGGTAGCCCTCGAAGTTGGAGATCAGCCCATAGGTGGGGTCGGTGAACCAGATCGCCCCGTCGCGGCTCACCACCACGTCGTTGGGCGAATTGAGCCGCCCGCCGGCGTAGTGCGAGGCAAGCACTCGAACACGCCCATCGGGCTCGGTGCGTACCAGATCGCGGCTACCGTGGCGGCAGCTCACCAGGCGCCCCTGATTGTCGCGGGTGTTGCCGTTGTTGAAGCCGGTGCGCTCGCGGAAGGTGGTGATACCGTCGCGTGCCGACCACCGCAGCAGGCGCTGGCTGGGGATATCAGAAAATAGCAGGCACTGATGGTCACCGAACCATACCGGCCCCTCGGTCCAGGTGAAGCCGGTGGCCAGCCGGGTCAGCGGTGCCATGGGGTGAACCAGCCGCGCGAAGCGCGGGTCGTGGCTGTCGAGATGTTCAGGGGTGGGAATCATGTGCGGGTCTCCGGGCGTTGGCGGCGATCACGATACCGATGATGATCATGCCGGTCAGCATCATGCGCGCGCCGGCGTCGAAGCCGTAGGCGTTGAGCATCGACACCACCAGGAACATGAACAGGGCCGCACCCACACCCCGGGTACGTTGGAGAAGCCGCCGGCGATCGAGGTGCCGCCGATCACACCACGGCGATCGACAGCAGCAGGTACTGCTGCCCCATGTTGAGCGCAGCGCCGCCGGAGAAGCTCGCCAGCAGATAGCCGGTGAGCCCGGCCAGCAGCGCCACGCTGAGATAGGCACTGGCACGCACGCGCTCCACCGGTACCCCGGCGAGCCTTGCCGCGCGCGGATTCTGGCCGGTGGCGAGCAGACCAGCGCCCCCAGCCCGCGCTCCAGCAGCCACCACACGACCAGCGCCAGGAGCACGCCGATCAGCGCCACGTTGGGCACGCCAGGGTGCGCCCGGTGGCGAAGTCGGCCAGCGCCGCCGGCGGCTTGATACGCAGGCCGCGGTTGGACCAGATCGCCAGCGATTGATACAGCAGCGAGGCGGCGAGGGTGGCGATGATCGGCGGCAGACGCAGCAGCCGGATCAGCGCGAAGTTGGCCGCGCCGCAGCCAAGGCCCACCAGCAGGGCGACGCCCAGCCCCAGCAGTGCGGTACCGGGGGCGCCGTCCATGGCCTTGAGCGCCAGAGTGCCGGCCAGGGTCATGACCGCGGGGATCGAAAGATCGATATTGCCCGGCCCCAGGGTGATCACCAGCATCTGGCCGATGCCGACGATCGCCGCGAAGGCGCCGAACGAGAGCGCGGCGTAGAGCAGCCCACCCGCCTGGGCCGCACCGGAGAGCGCGATGGAGAGAGCGAAGACCGCGATGGCGGCGAGCCAGGCCCAGAGCCAGGGCCGCGAGATCAGGCTTTGCATGGCATCGATCCTTGCAGTGGAGATAGGGCGTGTGGAGAAAGCGCGCGTGGAGATAGGGCGTGTGGAGAAAGCGCGCGTGGAGAGGGCTGCGTGGAAAATGAGCGCATGGATAGAAGTCTCAAATCAGCGCTTCGCGGCGCGTGAACAGCAGGCGCGCGGCGAGCACCAGAATCAGCACCGCCCCCTGCGCACCGATCTGCCAGTCCGGCGAGATATGCATGAAGGCCAGCAGCGACCCCGCCAGCGACAGCGTCAGCGCCCCCAGCACCGCGCCGATCGGCGATACCCGGCCGCCGATGAACTCGCCGCCGCCGAGGATCACCCCGGCGATACTGAGCAGGGTATAGCTGGAGGCGACGCTGGCCCCGGACGAGGTGTAGAGCCCCACCAGGGTGAGGCCGGCAAGCACCCCGAAGACTCCGGCGAGGCCGTAGGTCAGCGCGTAGAGCCCGCTCAGGCGCCAGCCGGCGCGGGCCACCGAGCGCGAGTTGCCGCCCAGGCCGCGCAGCACCGTGCCGATCCCCGAGCGCATGATCAGCAGATGCGCCGCGGCGGCGATCAACAGCGCCGCCACCACCGCCATGGGTGCCAGCGGCGGCTTGACCGTCATCAGCGCACGCAGCCACTCCGGCGAGGTGCCGCCGGGGGCGGGCATGATCACCAGCGCCAGCCCGCCCCAGATGAACGACATGCCCAGGGTGACCACGATCGCCGGTAGCTCGAAGCGGTGGATCAGCGCCCCCAGGGCGGCGTAGGCGAGCACCAGGCCGGCCAGCGCCAGCCAGCCGAGCCAGGGGTGCTGCACCAGCAGGGTGGAGACGATGCACGCCACCAGGCTGACGAAGGCGCCCACCGAGAGGTCGATATCGTTGACCATGATCAGCAGCTGGCCGATGGTCGCCAGGGCGATGGGGATGGTCAGGTTGAATAGCAGGTTCAGCCCCAGATAGCTCATCGCCCGCTCCTGCAGGGCGAAGGTCGCGATCAGCAGCACGCTGAACGAGATGAGCGGCAGCAGCTTGCGCGGCGAGATCGAATGACGGGTCATCTCAGTTCTCCTGCATCTCGAACGAGGCGGCCAGGATGCGCTCTTCGTTGATCTCGGCGCCGCTCAGTTCTGCCGAGATCTTGCCGTCGCGGAAGACGAAGACGCGATCGCACTGGCATACCTCCTCGGTTTCGGTGGAGTACCACAGGAAAGTCCGGCCGGCGTCGGCCTCGGCGCGGATCAGCGCATAGACCTCCTGCTTGGTGCCGACATCGACCCCGCGCATGGGGTCGTCCATCACCACGATGGGGGCGCTCGACGCCAGCGCCCGGGCGAACAGCACCTTCTGCTGGTTGCCGCCGGAGAGCGAGGTGATGGGGTTGCCCAGGTCGTCGCTGCGGATGCCGATGCGCTGTTGCCACTCGCGCCCCAGCGTCGCCTCGGCGCGGCGATCCACCGCGCCGCGGTGGGCCCCGGCGGGCAGCACCGAGAGGCTCAGATTGCGCAGGATCGACCACAACGGCAGCACGCCGTCGCGGCCGCGGTCGCCGGCGACGAAGGCCATCCGGGGCTGGCGTGGGGCGCGCCAGCCGGAGGTGCCGGCAAAGTAGAGCTTGGCCAGGGCCTCGGCCTGGCCGTGGCCGGCGAGCCCGGCGAGGCCGACGATCTCGCCACGCCGCGCGCTGAGCCCGGCAGCGTCTTCGATCACCGTCGCGCTCGCGGCCCCGGCCGAGACGCTGCCCTCGGCATGCCGGCGCTGTTCAGCGCTCGGTGCGTGCTGGGCCACATGGCCCATGGCGTCGACCAGCGAGTCGCGGTCGAAGTCCTGGCTTGCACGCTCGGCCACCACGCGACCGTCCTGCATCACCACGATGCGGCTGGCTACGCGGAAGATCTCGCCCAGCATGTGCGAGATGAACACCACCGTGCCGCCCTCGGCGCAGAAGCGCTCGACGTAGGCCAGCAACTGCTCGGCGATACCCGCATCCAGCGACGAGGTGGGCTCGTCGAGGATCACCAGCCGCGCCTGGCCGCCGCGCGGGGCGAAGCCGATGGCGATCTCGATCATCTGACGCTGGGCGATGGAGAGGGTGTCGACCCGGGCGTCGGTGTCGATACCGTGGCCGGGAAACACCTGGTCCAGGCTGGTACGGATTTCGGCCCCGGCGCGGCGGCGCCAGCCCAGCCCCTTGAGCGTGGGGTGGGCGATGCGCAGGTTCTCGGCCGCACTCAGATTGGGGCACAGCGAGAGCTCCTGGAACACCGAGCGGATGGCGCTGCCGCGACCGCCGCGGGTTACATGGCTGTCGATCTCGCCGCGGCTCGGCTTGAGCGTGCCGTTGATCAGATTGACCAGGGTCGATTTGCCGGCGCCGTTGTGGCCCACCAGCCCGACGCATTCGCCGGGGGTCAGGGTGAGGTCGATGCCATCGATCGCCCTGACCGCACCGAACTGCTTGTGCACGCCGCGCAGGGCGACCACGGCTTCGACCGGCTGAGACGTGTTCATGGCTGGATCTCCTGGGCGGCGGACGGGTTCTTGGCCTGGTCCGTGGCGGGGGCGGTGTTCGGCTGGGTACTCGCCGCCTGCGTGTCCCGGGCCTGCTGGATCAGCCGCTCGACATCGGCGCGGGTGAAGATCTGGTCGGCCACCGAGCCCTTGGGCGTATGCGCCAGCACCTCGGAGAGTTCGTCCTGGCGGATGTGGTAGAGCGGTACGGTCAGGTGCTTGGGCACGTCCTCGCCGGCGAGAATGCGCTGGGCCACCCAGAAGGCGACCATGGCGATGCCGGGGGCGTTGGAGATGGCGATGCTCTGGTAGCCGTTTTTGCGGTGCTGTTCGGCCCACCACGCCAGCTCGTCCTGGGCGTTGGAGAAGATGATCACCGGCATCTCGCGCTGCGAGGCGCGGAACGCCTGGGCCACGCCGTAGGCCTCGCCGCCCTGGTTGAGCACGCCGTCGATGTGCGGCAGCGAGGGCAGCACTCCGGCCACCGCCTGCTGGGTCACGTCCTGGGCCCAGTCGCCCTCCACCGAGGAGACGATGTGCAGCTTGGGGTAGTGCTTGAGCTCGTCGACGATGCCCTGGTGCAGGTCGTCATCGACGAAGGTGCCCGGCAGCCCACGCACCTCGAGCAGGTTGGCACCGTCGGGGAAGCGCTTGGCCATGTAGTCGACCTGCTCGCGGCCCCACTCATGGAAGTCGTTGACGATCTTCCAGGCGCAGGGGGCGGTGACGATGCCGTCGAACGAGACCACCACCACGCCGGCGTCGCACGCCTCCTGCACTGCACCGTTGAGGGCGGTGGTCGAGGCGGCGTCGATCACGATGGCGTCGTAGCCCTGCAGGATCAGGTTCTGGATCTGGGCGGCCTGATCGGTGGGCTGGTTCTCGCCGATGGTGAAGGCGTCGGCGGCGGCGACCACGCCGGTCTTGACCGCGGGTGCGGTCTGCGCCTGCCAGGCCGCGAGCATCTGCTGGCGCCAGGCGTTGCCGGCGTAGTTGTTGGAGAGCGCGATGCGCTTGTCCGCGGTCGCACTCGTTCGCGGGCTGGCTTTGGGTCTGGCCTGCGGCCTGGGCCTGGGCCTGGGCAGGGCTTGGGGGCGTGGCCGCTGCCTCGTCGCCGGTATCGGCGTGCGCGGCGAGGGCCGCGGCGCTCAGGGCCAGCCCCAGCAGGCCCGCACGCCAGCGCCGGTTGTCGTTATCAGGGGTCATGCTCGGCTCCCATCTCTTCTGCCGCTTGCCGGCGCGATCGGGTCGCACTGGCGGTGCGGACATCGCCCTCTGGCGGGGCGTGGTATCGGACGCGTGTCCAGGGACATTCATGGTTGGGCGTGGCGGTCTGGGGTGTAAAGGCGGCCCCCCGCACAATTGCTGCGGGTTCCCGCAATTTCGCCCTCAACTTAAGGATGAGGGGAAGGCGTCAGGGATAGCGCTATGCTGGTCGCCCGGCGCCCGGCTCGCGCCTGATTTTGGCGCGCGCGAGTGCGCGCAAGCGCCACCATCATGTGGGCCGTGCGGTCCATGAAGCGTGTTCTAGGTTCTGTAGGAAAAGTCAGCGAGCGAAGGCAAGACAAGGCAAAAATCGGCGAAAACGCGGAGTTTACGGGGTGTAAATGAGCATTTTGAGCCGATTGTTAACGCCGTATTGTCGAGCGCAGGTAGTTTTCGTACAAAGCCTAGCCAAGCAGGCCAGCCAGTAGAGGAGTCCGGTGTGAGCGATACCATGAGCCCTCAGCCCCTGATGGAGAGGCTGCCTGGTGAGACTGCGGCGGCGCGTGAGGCCGAGATCACGGCGCTGCTGCTGCGGCTTCCCGCACTGCTGGGCGAGGCGAGCGATATCCAGGGCGCGCTCGATCGGGTCGCCGAGGCGCTGACGCCGCTGCTGCCGTTCACCCATGCCGATGTCTGCCTTCACGATGGGCCCGAGTGGTCGGTGAGTTATGAAGTGGGGATCAGTACCCACTGGTCGGCGCGACGCACCCGGCTCGACTGCTCGCCGATCCGCTCGGTGCTCGACGGCTCCGTGCCGCTGATGGTCAGCGCCAACGCGCTGCTCGACCCGCGTCAGATCTTCGCCGGCGCCTGCTGCGAGCCGATCTTCGCTCATCAACTTCGCAGTCGGGTGCACGTGGCGCTGCGCAGCGGTGGCCAGGTGATCGGTGCGCTGAGCGTCTCGCATCGCGAGGCCGACCACTTCGAGGCCGCCGACGTGGCCCTGATCCAGCGTCTGGCGGCACCGCTGGCGCCGGTGCTCCACGCCCTGCACGGGGCTGCCGAGCTGCGCCAGCAGGCCCATGGCCGCAGCCAGACCCAGGCCAGCGAAGAGTGGCTGCGCCAGGGCTCGCTGCAGCTGACCCAGGCGCTGGAGCAGGCGCGGCAGCGCATCGGCATGGATCTGCACGATCAGACCCTGGCCGACCTGACCCGGCTGCTGCGCGAGCTGGAGGGCGCGGGGCCGCCACCCAGCCGCGAGGCGCTGGCGCAGGCGCTGGCCCAGAGCATCGATGACCTGCGCTGCATCATCGACCGCACCGCGCCCAAGCTGCTCGATCTGTTCGGCTTCCACCATGCGGTGCGCGATCACCTGGAGCGTGCCACCGAGGGCGAGCGCGTCCAGATTCTGGTCGAGGACCTCACCGCGGGGGCGCCGGACCGGTTGCCCGGGGAGACCCGCACCGCGCTCTATCGCATCGTCCAGGAGGCGATCAACAATGCCGCGCGACATGCGCGCGCCGAGCGTATCGAGGTGCGCGTGACACTGGCCCCGGAAAATATCCTGTGCGTCAGCGTGGACGACGATGGCCAGGGGCTCGCCAATGCGGGTACGCGCCAGTCCGGGCTGATCCATATGCGCACCCGGGCGCGGCTGATCGGCGCCACCCTGGATATCTTCGAGCACGTCGGCACCCGGGTCGCGGTGCGGCTGGCGCTGCCGTCGTCGGAGGCCGCGGCGTGAAGATCCTGGTGGTGGAGGATGACCAGTTCCACGCCTCCTTCCTGCAGGGGGTGATCGCCGAGGCGCTGCCGGAGGTGACCGAGACGCTGCACGTCCAGGATGGGCTGCAGGGTGAGGCGGCGGCACGCGCCGGACGCTTCGAGGCGGTGGTGATGGATCTGCAGATGGCGCGGCGCAACGGCATCGAGGCCGCGCGGACCATCTGGCACGAGCGCCCGCGCACCCGCATCCTGTTCTGGTCCAACTACTCCGACGAGGCCTATCTGCGCGGAGTCGCCGATATCGTGCCGGCCCACAGCGCCTACGGCTATGTGCTCAAGACCGCCAGCCGCGAACGTCTCAAGCTGGTGCTGCGGGCGGTGCTGCTGGAAGGGCAGGTGATGATGGATCGCGAGATCCAGCGTCTGCGCCGGCGCAATGCCTCGCCACGCCACTCGCTCAGCCAGAGCGAGTATGCGGTGCTGCTGGATCTCGCTCTGGGGCTGCAGGACCGGCTGATCGCCGAGCGTCAGGGGCTGTCGCTGCGCACGGTGCAGAATCGCCTGCTGACGCTCTACGACAAGCTCGGGGTCAACGGCGAGGAGCAGGCGCTGCCGGGGCTCAACAAGCGCGTGCGCGCGCTGTCGCGGGCGATCTCCACGCGCACGCTCAATCTGGAGATGCTGGAGACCGCCCAGCACGATCTCGAATGCTGGCTGGCTGCGCGGCCTGCCGACGAAAAAGCCCCGCCGACCCAGGGGGCCGACGGGGCTCTGTAGCGCGTTGCCAGCGTCTTACAGCATGCTGCGCAGCACGTAGTGGAGGATGCCGCCGTGGCGGTAGTACTCCAGTTCGTTGGCGGTGTCGATACGGCACAGGGCGTCGAGCTTCTTCTCGCCCTTGTCACTCTTGATGGTCACCTTGACGCTGCCGCCCGGGGACAGGTCTGCCAGACCCTCGACGGATACGGTCTCGTCACCGGTCAGGCCCAGCGACTCGCGGCTCTCGCCCTCCGGGAACTGCAGCGGCAGCACGCCCATACCGATCAGGTTGGAGCGGTGGATCCGCTCGTAGGACTCGGTGATGACCGCGCGCACGCCGAGCAGGCGGGTGCCCTTGGCGGCCCAGTCCCGCGACGAGCCGGTGCCGTACTCCTTGCCGGCGATCACCACCAGCGGGGTGGCGTCCTCGGCATACTTCATCGCCGCGTCGTAGATCGACATCTGCTCGCCGCTAGGCACGTGGCGGGTATAGCCGCCCTCGACGTCGTCGAGCATCTCGTTGCGGATACGCACGTTGGCGAAGGTGCCGCGCATCATGACTTCGTGGTTACCCCGGCGCGAACCGTAGGAGTTGAAGTCCTTCACCGCGACGCCATGCTCCTGCAGGTACTTGCCGGCGGGGCTGTCGGGTTTGATCGAACCGGCCGGCGAGATGTGGTCGGTGGTCACCGAGTCGCCCAGCTTGGCCAGAATGCGAGCATCCTGGATGTCCTCGACCGGCTTGGGCTCCTTCTCCATGTCCTCGAAGAACGGCGGATGCTGGATATAGGTGGAGTCCTTGGACCAGGCGTAGACCTCGCTCTCCGGCACCTCGATCGACTGCCAGGTCGCGTCGCCGTCGAACACCTCGGCGTACTCCTTGCGGTACATCTCGGTCTTGACCTTCTCTACCGCCTCGGCGATCTCGGCCTGGGAGGGCCAGATATCCTTGAGGTAGACGTCATTGCCGTCCTGATCCTGGCCCAAGGGCTCCTGCGACAGATCCTTGCGCACGTTGCCGGCCAGCGCATAGGCGACCACCAGGGGCGGCGAGGCGAGCCAGTTGGTCTTGACCAGCGGGTGCACGCGCCCCTCGAAGTTGCGGTTGCCCGAGAGCACCGAGGCCACGGTGAGATCGCCCTCGTTGACCGCTTTCTCGATCGGCTCGGGCAGCGGCCCGGAGTTGCCGATACAGGTGGTGCAGCCGTAGCCCACCAGATTGAAGCCGAGGGCGTCGAGGTCCTCCTGCACGCCGCCCGCGGCCAGGTAGTCGGTGACCACCTTGGAGCCCGGCGCCAGCGAGGTCTTGACCCACGGCTTGGTGTTCAACCCTTTCGCCTTGGCTTTCCGCGCCAGCAGGCCGGCGGCCATCATCACGCTGGGGTTGGAGGTGTTGGTGCAGGAGGTGATCGCGGCGATCACCACGGCGCCGTGGTTGAGCGAGAAGGTCTCGTCGTCGTAGGTCACTTCCTGGCTGTCGCCGGTGCGGTAATCGGCGCCGCTGGTGTAGGCCTCGCCGTCGGCGGGCGGCGCGCCGATGGCGGTATCACCGCCTTCACCGGTCCACTTGGCTTTCTCTTCGTGGGAGGCATCCGGCTGCTCGCCACCCATCAGCGACTCGAAGGTCGCCTTCATGTCGGAGAGCGCGACTCGATCTTGCGGACGCTTGGGTCCGGCCAGCGAAGCTTCGACCTCGCCCATGTCCAGGTGCAGGGTGTCGGTGAAGGTGGGCTCGGCGCCGGCTTCACGCCACAGCCCCTGAGCCTGGGTATAGGCCTTCACCAGTTCGATCTGATCTTCGTCGCGGCCGGTCAGGCGCAGATAGTTGAGTGTTTCGTCGTCGACCGGGAAGAAGCCGCAGGTGGCGCCGTATTCGGGGGCCATGTTGGCGATGGTGGCACGGTCGGCCAGCGGCAGATCCTTGAGACCGTCGCCGTAGAACTCGACGAACTTGCCCACCACACCCTTCTTGCGCAGCATCTGGGTCACCGTCAGCACCAGGTCGGTGGCGGTGATTCCCTCGTTGAGCTTGCCGGTCAGCTTGAAGCCGACCACCTCGGGGATCAGCATCGACACCGGCTGGCCGAGCATCGCTGCCTCGGCTTCGATGCCGCCCACGCCCCAGCCGAGAATGCCCAGGCCATTGATCATGGTGGTGTGGGAGTCGGTGCCCACCAGGGTGTCGGGGAAGGCGTAGGTCTTGCCGTCGACCTCCTTGGTCCACACCGTCTTGCCCAGATACTCCAGGTTGACCTGGTGACAGATGCCGGTACCCGGCGGCACCACGCGGAAGTTGTCGAAGGCGTTCTGGCCCCAGCGCAGGAATTCGTAACGCTCCTGGTTACGCTCCATCTCGATGGCAACGTTGTCCTTGAACGCGGACTTGTCGCCGAAGTGGTCGACCATCACCGAGTGGTCGATGACCAGGTCCACCGGCGACAGCGGATTGATGCGCTCGGCCTTGGCGCCGAGCTTCTTCACCGCGTCGCGCATGGCGGCGAGATCGACCACGCCGGGCACGCCGGTGAAGTCCTGCATCAGCACGCGGGCGGGGCGGTAGCCGATCTCACGGGTCGACTTGCCCGCTTTCAGCCACTCGGCGAGGGCGACGATGTCTTCGTCGGCGACGCTCTCGTCGTCGGCGTAGCGTAGCTGGTTCTCGAGCAGCACCTTGAGCGTCATCGGCAGCTTGTCGATGTTGCCGAGGCTCTCCGCCGCCTTGGGCAGGCTGTAGTAGTGAAAGGTCTTGCCGTTGACGTCGAGCGACGTCAGCGTCTGGCCGGGGGCGTTAGACATGGATCATCCTCCTCATTGGGCGGCGCGGCCATGGAGCTTTCGATGGCTGCCGGTCCGGTTCTTTAGCGACGGTCCGACGGCATCGTGGTCGTCGGGGGCTCCTGGCTGGCGGCCGTCTTGGCGGCGCGCTCTATACATTTTCCAATCTTTGCGTGGGGTCGTTTCTGCGACATGACGCGGTCGATATAAAGTTGTCGACAATAAGCATGGGCACCATAGCATGTCTTTTCAATCCCGCGCGCCTCTCGATCGTCTGCACGCCGATGGCAGTGGGGCCTTGAAAGTCGCGCTTGCCGACACCAATTCAAGCTTAGCTCAGCTCAGCGACGATGCAGCCGTGACGAGGGCATATGTAATGAAGCGGAGGAGGCGTGTATGGCATATGAAGCGCTACGCGAATGGCCGGTGCACTGCCCCTACTGCGATGCGCCATTCACGCTGCTGCTCGACGTAAGCGCTGGTGGCCACGTGACCTGGGAAGATTGCGCGGTGTGCTGCCAGCCGATTCAACTGCGCGTCGACGTGGATGCCGAGGGCGAGCTGGAGACGGTCACCCTGGCCACCGACGATGACGTGCTGTAGGTGACCGTGGTCGGCAATGCTGGATGCTGACGTCACATGATCGATAGTGATTGTCTATATCTTTGATTGTGGCAATTAAATTGGAGCATCAAGAGGTAAGTCGTTAGTCTAATCGGCTTCGATTCCTCTACTCCCCACCCACGCTACGACAGGAGAAGCCCATGAGTGTACTCGTAGGACGTCAAGCCCCGGATTTCGAAGCCGCAGCGATCATGCCCGACGGTGCCATCAAGGACGATTTCCGGCTCTCCGAGACCAATGGCAAGCTGCGCGTGCTGTTCTTCTGGCCGCTGGACTTCACCTTTGTCTGCCCGTCCGAGATCATCGCGCACGATAACCGTCTGGCGCAGTTCAAGGAGCTCGGCGTGGAAGTGATCGGTGCCTCGATCGACTCCCAGTTCACCCATTACGCCTGGCGCAAGACCTCTCCGGACGCCGGCGGCATCGGCGAAGTCGGCTTCCCGGTCGTGGCCGACGTCAAGCATGAGATCTGCCAGGCCTATGGCATCGAGCATCCGGAAGCCGGTGTTGCCCTGCGCGCCTCCTTCCTGATCGACGAAGATGGCGTGGTTCAGCACCAGACGGTCAACAACCTGCCGCTGGGTCGCAACGTCGACGAGATGCTGCGTATGGTCAAGGCGCTCAAATATCACCAGACCCACGGCGAAGTCTGCCCGGCGGGCTGGGAAGAGGGCCAGGAAGGTATGAAGGACACCGCCGAAGGCGTGGCCAAGTACCTCGGCGCCCACGCCGACAATCTGTAAGCATTATCACACCGGAGGCGACCCAGCGGGTCGCCTCCGGCGTCTGGGCTTGCCGCGGCGAGCCGCAAACCGGCGTCCTGTGGCATGATTCGGTCAGCGGATCATTCCACAGGGCGTTTTGCCTTATCACGCCGAAGGTACGGCGTACCCATCGTCCAACCGTTTTTCCAACCGAGGTAGCCATGAGCGACGCGCGTCACGAACGTCTGATCATCCTGGGATCCGGCCCGGCGGGCTACACCGCGGCCGTCTATGCGGCACGCGCCAATCTCAAGCCGCTGCTGATCACCGGCATGCAGGCGGGGGGGCAGCTGACCACCACCACCGACGTCGACAACTGGCCCGGCGACGACGCCGGGGTGCAGGGGCCGGAGCTGATGGAGCGCATGCGCAAACACGCCGAGCGTTTCCAGACTGAGGTGCTGTTCGACCATATCCACGAGGTCGAGCTGCGCCAGCGCCCGTTCACGCTCAAGGGGGACAACGGCACCTACACTTGTGATGCGCTGATCATCGCCACCGGGGCCAGTGCCCGCTATCTGGGCCTGCCCTCCGAACAGCAGTTCATGGGTCAGGGCGTCTCGGCCTGTGCCACCTGCGACGGCTTCTTCTATCGCAATCAGGAAGTGGTGGTCGTGGGCGGCGGCAATACCGCGATGGAGGAGGCGCTCTATCTCTCCAATATCGCCTCCAAGGTGACCCTGGTGCATCGCCGCGACGGCCTGCGGGGCGAGAAGATCCTTCAGGATCGGTTGTTCGAGAAGGTCGAGAACGGCAACATGGCCGTCGAATGGAACCACACCCTCGACGAGGTGCTGGGCGACGGCAGCGGCGTCACCGGCGTGCGCCTGCGTTCGACACTGGACGGCGCGACCAAGCAGCTCGACGTCATGGGCGTGTTCATCGCCATCGGCCACACCCCCAACACCGGTATCTTCGAGGGCCAGCTCGAGATGGCCAACGGCTATATCCGGGTCCACTCCGGGCTTGAGGGCAATGCCACCGCCACCAGCGTGCCGGGTGTGTTCGCCGCTGGTGACGTCATGGACCACGTCTATCGTCAGGCGATCACCTCCGCCGGCAGCGGCTGCATGGCAGCGCTCGATGCCGAGCGCTATCTCGACGGCCTGGAGTGATGCCGCCGCTGCGCACGGCGCGGCGGTAAACGACAAGCGGCCCGGCAGATGCCGGGCCGCTTGCGTTGGGTGGGGTGTTCCGTCGAGTGTCGACCGCTGCGAGCGCCGCCCGCATAGCCGCTATGCTCAGTAGTGGGGCGGGCGCTCGTGGGCGCTCTCGCTGCCGCCCTCCAGGGCATCCAGGGCGCTGCGCTGTTCCCGCAGGCGCTGCTGCATCAGCGCGTTGATCCGGGTCAGCCGCTCGATCTCGGCGGACTGTTCGCGCACCCGTGCATCCAGCGTTTCCAGCCAATCCTCCTGATAGGTCAGGCGACTCTCCAGCGCCTCCAGGCGTGCCTCGGCGGAGCTGAGCGAGGCGGGATTTGCCGTGTTAGACTTCGAAAGCTGTGTCTCATCATTCATTCACGGCACCTTTGGCATGTCTGTTCGAGGATCGTCAGCCGGCGCTATATGAGGCCGGTCATTGGTAATACAAGTAGTCAGTATCACAACCTTAGGAACCACTGCATAAATGCCTGCACGAGCGAATGGCTGCGTTGCGCGTTACTCGAAGGCTCGGCTAACCCCATGTTATGTCTCGCCTGCTGTGCTCCGTGCGCCTTGCCTTTCATCTCGCTCGGCGATTTATTCAGCGCTTCCCTTACCTGCCCGCCCCTGGGCGGTGCGCGTTCCGCTATCCCGACGTCTAGAGATATGAGAATCCATGAATAGCAAGGTCTTTCTACGCTGTACGTTGATCAGTCTACTCCTCTCCATTCCCTCGCCACTGCTGATCGGTCTGCTGATCACCCTGATCAGTAGCGTCCTGGCCACCGATCTCACCTGGTTTCTGAACGTCGAGGGTGTCTCGGCAATGTATGCGGCCACGGTGCTGGCGGTCTTCATTGTCCTGCTGCTGGCGACGCTGACGGTCTCGCTGCTGTCGCCGGCAACGCCCAAGGCGGTGACTGCCGCCATGCTGGCAGACGTCGAGAACGACGACCGCGAGCTGGGCGAAGTGAAGTGGTTCAACGTCAACAAGGGCTACGGCTTCATTACCCGCGCCAGCGGCGAGGATGTCTTCGTCCACTTCCGCGCCATTCGCGGCAAGGGCCATCGGACCCTCGCCGAGGGGCAGAAGGTGCGCTATCACGTGATCGAGAACGATCGCGGGCTGCAGGCCGACGACGTCACCGTCATCACCTGAGCACCAGCCACCATCTCGATGACCCCAACCGCCCCCGGCGCCTGACGCCGGGGGCGGTTTTTTTATGTCCGGCGGCGGGTCACGGCCCGGCGTGACGCCGGCCTGTCATCAGCCGGCGGGGGCGGGCATTTCGCCGCTGCTGCTGTCGGGGCCGCTCGGGTCTTCCCGCTCGTCCACGCCGGCGCGCGCTTCGGCCTCGACGAAGATGCGCTTGACCGCGGCGTGGCGCTGCTTGATCTGGCGGTCGAGCGCGACGATGGTGCGCTCGATGCGTTCGGCGCGGGCGTCACGGGAGAAGCGTACGCTGAGATTGACCAGCACGAAGTCCGGGCCCATATGCATGGTCAGCACCTCGTTGACCTGCTCGATGCCCTCGGCGTCGTGGGCGAGCTGGCGAATATCGTCGACCACGTGGCGGTTGGCCGCCTCGCCGATCAGCAGCCCCTTGGTCTCCATCGCCAGCCAGATCGCGGTGCCGCCGAGAATCAGCCCGATGATCACTGACGCGATGCCGTCGAACACGGCTAGCCCCGTCCACTGGCTGAGGCCGATTCCGGCCAGGGCCACCAACAGGCCCAGCAAGGCGGCGGAGTCCTCGAACACTACCACGAACATCGACGGGTCCTTGCCGCGGTGGACCGCCTCGAGATAGCTCCACTTGCCCTTGGTCTTGCGAAATTGATTGAGCGCGAAGGCCCAGGAGGCGCCCTCGAAGAGGATGCCGAGACCGAGCACGATGTAGTTGATCAGCGGCGACTCGATCGGCTCGGGGTGCATAATGTGCACCACGCCCTCGTAGAGCGAAACCCCGGAACCCACGGCGAAGATCAGCAGCGCGACGACGAAGCTCCAGAAATAGATCTCCTTGCCGTGGCCGAACGGGAACTGCTCGCTGGGTGGTCGCTTGGCCCGCTGCATGCCGAGCAGCAGCAGGATCTGGTTGCCGGTGTCGACCACCGAATGGATGCCTTCGGAGAGCATCGCCGAGCTGCCGGTCATGGCGGCGGCGACGAACTTGGTCACGGCGATGGCGAGGTTGCCGCCCATGGCCGCGAAGATGACCGGTTTGGATTCTGCCATGCGGACCTCCTTGTCCTGGTCTGATGCGGCCCGTTGGGGCCGGCGCGCGAATAGGGCGCTTGCGTATCACGCACCGTCACGGGTAGAGCCGTGCGGCGCTGTGTCGACAGCGCTGTGCGCGCAGTATAGAGGATGCCCGCGGCCCCGGATGGGGCCCTGAGCTCACTGGCCGGGGTCGGGCCAGTCGATGGTGCCTTCCTGGCCGTCGGGGAGGACCTGCCAGAAGCGGTCCGGATCGTCCCCCGGCTGCCAGCCGCCCAGCGAGCAGCGTGCCTCGCAGCCCAGCCGGACCGAGGCGTCACGCGCGCAGTCGGTGTCGCGGGGCCAGGGCGTGGCGTCGCAGTCGAACCACAGGCTGGCGAAGTGATCGGCGGCGCGCTCCACCAGCATGATGTTGATCGGGCGCGCCGCGCATGTCGCCTTGCCACGCCAGATGCCCTTGCCGCTACGCGCCAGCGTCAGGGCGTCGTCGTCCAGCGCCTCGCGCAGCCAGGCGGTGATGGCGTCGACGTCGGCCTGGGCCAGATAGATCTCGATGTCGGGAAAACGCTGCATGGCTTCCTCAGGTGAATAGCCGCACCAGCGTCGCTTCGTAGACGCGGCTCAGGATATCGAGGTCTTCGGCACGGATGCGTTCGTCGACCTGGTGGATGGTGGCGTTGATCGGGCCCAGTTCGATCACCTGGGTACCCAGGGTCGCGATGAAGCGCCCGTCGGAAGTGCCCCCCGAGGTCGAGAGCGTCGGGGTGATGCCGGCCTCCTGCTCGCAGGCCGCGCGTGCGGCTTCGAGCAGCCGGCCGCCGGGGGTCAGGAAGGGCTCGCCGTTGAGGGTCCACTCCAGCTGGTAGTCGAGGCCGTGGGCATCGAGCAGGGCGGCGACGCGCTCGCGCAGCGTCTCGTGGGTCACCTCGGTGGAGTAGCGGAAGTTGAAGGTCACCTCCAGCTCTCCGGGCACCACGTTGGTCGCGCCGGTACCGGCGTGCAGGTTGGAGATCTGGAAGCTGGTGGCGGGGAAGAACTCGTTGCCCGCGTCCCAGTGCTCGTCGACCAGCGCCTGCAGCGCTGCCAGCGCCTGATGGATCGGATTGCGTGCCAGGTGCGGGTAGGCCACGTGGCCCTGGATGCCGCGCACCTTGAGCACGCCGCCGAGGGAGCCGCGCCGGCCGTTCTTGATCACGTCACCCAGGGTTCGGGTCGAGGAGGGCTCGCCGACGATGCAGTAGTCGAGCGGCTCGGCGCGCTCGCGCAGACGCTCGACCACGGCCCGCGTGCCGTGGATCGCAGGACCCTCTTCGTCGGCGGTGATCAGAAAGGCGATACGTCCGGCGTGGTCGGGGTGGTCGGCGACGAAGCGCTCCACCGCGGTGACCATCGCCGCCAGACTGCCCTTCATGTCGGCGGCGCCACGCCCGCACAGATACCCTTCGGCGTCGATGCGGGGGTCGAACGGCGGGTACTGCCAGGCGCTCTCCGGGCCGCTGGGCACCACGTCGGTGTGGCCGGCGAAGGCCAGCACCGGGCCGTGCTGGCCGCGGGTGGCCCAGAAGTTGTCGATGCCGCCGATGGTCATGCGTTCGACGTCGAAGCCGAGCCGCACCAGGCGCTCGATCATCAGCGCCTGGCAGCCGTGGTCGTCCGGCGTGACCGATGGCCGCGCGAGCAGCTCGAGGGCCAGGGCCTGGGTGGCAGAGGGCGCGGTCGTCGGTGACGCGTCAGACATGGTGGCTCCGGCCGGATCAGTTGTGGGCGTGCAGGGCTTCGTTGAGCGCTACGGCGCTCTTGTTGGTGCGGCACTCCAGGCGCCCGCTCACCGAGTGGCGCACGAACAGCAGATCGCTCTGGCCGGCGAGTTCGCGCGCGGCCACAGTCTCCACCGCCTGGCCCTGGTCGTCGAGCACGGTCACCTTGGCGCCGGCAGTGACGTAGAGCCCCGCCTCAATGGTGCAGCGGTCACCGAGCGGAATGCCGAGGCCGGCATTGGCGCCGATCAGGCAGTTCTCGCCGATGCTGATGACCACGTTGCCGCCGCCGGAGAGCGTGCCCATGGTGGAGCAGCCGGCGCCCAGGTCGGAGCCCTTGCCGACGAATACGCCGGCGGAGATGCGGCCTTCGATCATGCCCGGCCCTTCGGCCCCGGCGTTGAAGTTGCAGAAGCCCTCGTGCATCACCGTGACCCCTTCGCCGAGATAGGCGCCCAGGCGAACCCGTGCGGTGTCGCCGATGCGGATGCCCTTGGGCACCACGTAGTCGGTCATCTTGGGGAACTTGTCGACGCAGTCGACCGAGAGCGGGCGGCCGGCCAGGCGCGCCTGGAGCCGACGCGCCGGCAGCTCCTCGACGTCGATGGCGCCTTCGCTGGTCCAGGCGACGTTCTTGAGCAGGCCGAACATGCCGTCGAGCTTGAGCCCGTGCGGCATGACCAGACGGTGCGAGAGCAGATGCAGTTTGAGATAGACCTCGGGCACGCTCTCCGGCGCATGGTCTTCCGCCAGGAACACCGCGACCAGCGGCCGCTGGGCGGAGGCGAATGCCTCGGCGATCTCCGCCTGTTCGGGCGCTCCGGCATCCCGCAGCGCCTGGGCCAGGCCAGCGCAGTGCTCGGGCAGGAAGCTCACCACTTCATCCTCGGCGCCCTCGAGCGCCTGACGCGCGGCGCTGACCACGGCCTCAGCGGGCTGGTAGAGCGGTGCCGGATAGTAGACTTCGAGCCAGTCGCCCTGAGTGTTCTGGGTGCCGGTTCCTAGTGCGAAGCTCAGCATCGCGAAATCCTCTTGATCATGAAGGCGGTGAGTGGGGCTTTGCATGTGGCGGTATCGGGGGCGGCGCTGGTCAGGCGCCCAGAGTGGCGTAGCGTGCCGGGTCGAAGCCGACGATCAGCGTCTCGCCCCGGGCCAGCAGCGGGCGCTTGAGCAGCGTCGGATGGGCCAGCATCAGCTCGCGCGCCGGGTGGCGTCGACGTCCTGCTTGTCGCGATCGTCGAGCCCGCGCCAGGTGGTGCTGCGAGTATTGAGCAGTGTCTGCCACTCGGCAGCGGCGAGCAGGCGATCGAGCAGTTCGGCATCCAGGCCATCCTCGCGCAGATCGTGGTAGCGGTACTCGACGCCCTGGTCGGCGAGCTGGCGCCGCGCCTTGCGGCAGGTATCGCAGGTCTTGATGCCATACAGGGTGGTGGTCATGGTCGCCGGCCGCTCGCAGTGTCGCAAAGCCGCCGATTATAGGCGTCCCGGCACCCCGGCTCAAACCGGGGCGCCGGGAACCCGGGTCAGACGTCGAGCGCCTCGCACAGGCGCTCGCGCAGGCGACGCTGGGCGTCGGGGTCGGTCAGCGGGCGGCCCTGCTTGTCGGTGATGAAGAAGACGTCCTCGACGCGTTCGCCGAGGGTGGCGATCTTGGCCGCCGACAGCGCGATGTTCTGCTCCATGAAGATGCGCCCCACCCGCGCCAGCAGGCCCGGCCGGTCGGGGGCGATCAGCTCCAGCGAGGTGCGCTCGTTGGCCGGGTCCTGCTCGATGATCACCTCGATCGGCACCTTGAAGTGCTTGAGCTGGCGCGGCGTGTGACGGCTGACGATCTGCGGGTAGTCGTCGGGGTCGTCGAGTTCTTCGACCAGATAGCGGCGCACCTCCTCGAGACGCGCCGGATCGCGGATCGCGTCACCGTCGTCGTCGAGCAGAATGAAGGTGTTGAGCGTCCAGTCGTCGCTGGAGGTGGCGATGCGCGCGTCGTGGATCGACAACCCCAGCTGCTCCATCGCCGCGGCGGTGGCGGCGAACAGGTCGTCGACCGAGCGGGTATGGATGAAGATCTTGGTGCCGCCCTCGGTCATGTCGGCGCTGGGGGCGCTGACCAGAACCAGCGGCAGCGGCGTCTGGTGGGCGAGAATGCCCTGGGTCTGCCAGGCGATCTCGCTGGCGGTGTACTGCAGGAAGTAGTCCTCGCCGAAGGTTTGCCACAGCGCCTCGACCCGCTCGCTGTCGGCGCCGATGGCGCGCAGCAGGCCGAGTGCCTCCTCGCGGGTCTCGCTGACCCAGCCCTGGCGGTCGATCGTGTTGTCGAGCCCGCGCCGCAGCACACGTCGGGTTTCGGTATAGAGCTGGCGCATCAGCGAGGCGCGCCAGCCGTTCCACAGCGAGGGGTTGGTGGCGCTGATGTCGGCCACGGTAAGCACGTAGAGATAGTCGAGGTGGACCTCGTCGCGCACGGTACGGGCGAAGGTGTGGATCACGTCGGGGTCGGAGATGTCGCGCTTCTGCGCGGTCTTCGACATCAGCAGGTGGTGCTCCACCAGCCATGCCACCAGGCGGGTGTCCCAGGGCGACAGATCGTGGCGGGTGGCGAAGTCGGCGGCATCCACCGCGCCCAGCTGCGAGTGGTCACCGCCGCGGCCCTTGCCGATATCGTGATAGAGCCCGGCGATCCACAGCAGTTCGAGCTTGGGCAGCTTCTGGATCACTTCGATGGCGACGCTGTACTCGTCACTGTCGCGGGCCTCGCGGAAGCGCTGCAGGAAGCTCAGCAGGCGCAGGGTGTGGGCGTCGACGGTATAGATGTGGAACAGATCGTGCTGCATCAGCCCCCCGCCTCGCCGAACTCGGGCAGATATTTGCCCAGCACGCCGTAACGATTCATCCGCGTCAATTGGGTGGGAACGTCGCCGCCGCTGCGCAGCAGTTCCATGAACAGGCTCTGGTGACGCAGATCCTGACGGAAGGTGTCATCGATCAGGTGGCGGTGGTCGCGGATCTGGCGGATGGTGTCGGCGCGCACGCCCTCGATCTCGGGGTGCTGAGCCATCACCAGGAACAGTTCGAGCAGCGCCCCCGGTCGGCGTACGAAGACGTTGGGGTGGCGCAGCTGAATAGCCGCCCTTGGTCTCGAAGCGCGGGTTGATCGGCTTCACCTCCAGCGCTTCGCCGGCGCGCAGGATCACTTCGTCAAAGTGCTGCAGCAGCATGTCGTTGAGGCCGGCCAGAGCGGTGACGTGGCGGTAGTAGGCCTTCATGAACTGCTCCACCGCCAGCCGCCAGCGGGTATCGACATAGCCGAACAGCGCCGCCAGGGCGCGCTGATGGTCGAACAGCAGGCGATCCTCGGCGCGCCCGGTGAGCATGTGCAGGGCGTAGCGCACCTGCCACAGAAACGCCTGGCCCTGGCTCAGGATGCGCAGCTCGGCGTCGTTCATGAAGCCCTGGGCGACCACGTCTTCGTAGCGCAGCGGGCCGAAGTGGCGCTTGGCCACCCAGCCGATCATCTGGATGTCGCGCAGCCCGCCCGGGGCGCTCTTGATATTGGGCTCGAGGTGATACTCGGAGTTGTTGTGCTTGTAGTGGCGAGTGATCTGCTCCTGCCACTTGCCTTCGAAGAAGGCCGCCGACGACCACATGTGGCGTGCCGACAAGCGCTCGCGCATGGCCCCGCGCAGGCGTTCGGGGCCGGCCAGGGTGCGCGTCTCGAGCAGGTTGGTGATCACCGTGATATCGGCGCGCGCCTCGCGCTCGCAGTCGTTGAGCGAGCGCACGCTCTGGCCGATCTCCAGGCCGATGTCCCACAAAAAGGTGATGAAGCCGGTCAGCGCCTCGCGGTAGGGGGTGTCGTCGTCGTGCTCGAGTAGCAGCAGCAGGTCGATGTCGGAGTAGGGGTGCAGCTCGCCGCGGCCGTAGCCGCCCACCGCGAGCAGGGCGATACCGTCGTCGTGCCAGTCGAAGCGCTCCCAGGCGACTTCGAGCAGGCGATCCAGGCACCAGGCGCGGCCGTGAATCAGGTCGCGGATATCGCTGCCCTGGCGGAAGCGCGCATCGAGACGCTCGTGGAGGGTCGCCAGGGCCTGCTTGAACGCCGGGATGGGCTGGCGCTCACGGGCGAGCTCGGCACGGAACGCGGCGACGTCGAACAGCGATTCGTCGGGCTGGAACCGATAATGATGCAGCAGCATGAACGCGAGCGCTCCCGATCGATGAAGGGGGGTCGCCAGGCGACCCCGGGCGGGCAGGGGACGGTCAGGCGGAGAGAAAGCTCAGGTCTTCGTCGGCGCGGGCGGTGAGCACCTCGACGCCGGTATCGGTGACCAGCAGAGTATGCTCCCACTGGGCCGACAGGCTCTTGTCCTTGGTCACCGCGGTCCAGCCGTCGCGCAGTACCTTGGTGCGGTAGCCGCCGGCGTTGAGCATCGGTTCGATGGTCAGGCACATGCCGGAGGCGAGCTCGGCGTCGGCCTCGGGCGCATAGCCGTCATAGTGCAGCACCTGGGGTTCCTCGTGGAAGCCGGCGCCGATACCGTGGCCGCAGAAGTCGCGCACCACCGAGTAGCCGAAGCCTTCGGCGTGGGCCTGGATCACCCGGGCGATGGTGGAGAGGCGCACGCCCGGGCGCACCTCGGCCATGGCCTTGTAGAGGCACTCCTGGGTCACCCGGCAGAGGCGCTCACCCTGGATCGTCTCGCCGATCACGAACATCATACTGCTGTCGCCGTGATAGCCGTCGGCGGTCTTCACGGTGATGTCGATGTTCATGATGTCGCCGTGCTTGAGCTTCTTGTCGAAGTCGGGGATACCGTGGCAGACGACGTGGTTGAGAGAGGTGCAGATCGACTTGGGGAAGCCGTGGTAGTTGAGCGGTGCCGGGTCGAGCCGAGCTCCTTGACGATGAAGTCGTGGCACAGGCGGTCGAGCTCGCCGGTGGAGACGCCGGCGACGACGTGGGGGGTGATCATGTCGAACACGGCGGCGGCCTGACGGCCGGCTTCGCGCATTTTTTCGATTTCGTCGGGTGTCTTGCGTGGAATGTTCATGCGCGTCCTCGCAGCGGAGTTCGGTGGGTGTCGCAGGTCGTGGTGAAGAGACGACAGAAACGGCGTCGAGGCGTTGGCTTCGACGACCGGCGACTTCATCTTGCGTGGGTTCTATGGTATAAAGCCGCGCGCTCGACTGCAATTCCCGTCCTGACGCGGCGCGAGACAGCGATGTCTCATGCCCACATGATGGTGGAGGCGGTCGACGCGACAGTGGCGGTGAGTGCACTCGTCTCGAGGCGCCACCGAAAAAAACACACACGCACCGACACATGGTCCCGGGTGCCGTGACGGCAACGCCGAGCGGTCGGATCCATGGGGTGTGTGGAGGCCCAACCCGATTCTTCAGGAGTCACCATGGCACAAGTCAACATGCGCGACCTGCTCAAGGCAGGTGCACACTTCGGTCACCAGACCCGTTACTGGAACCCGAAGATGGGTCAGTACATCTTCGGCGCGCGTAACAAGATTCACATCATCAACCTCGAACATACCTTGCCGGCGCTGCTCGAAGCCACTGGCGTGGTCGAGAAGATGGCCGCTTCCAACAACAAGATCCTGTTCGTCGGTACCAAGCGTTCCGCCAGCAAGATCATCAAGGAAGAGGCGAATCGCGTCGGTCAGCCGTTCGTCAACCACCGCTGGCTGGGCGGCATGCTGACGAACTACAAGACCATTCGTCAGTCGATCAAGCGTCTGCGTGAACTCGAGACCATGCGTGAAGATGGCACCTTCGAGAAGCTGACCAAGAAAGAGGTCCTGATGGCGACCCGCGAGCAGGAGAAGCTCGAGCGTTCCATCGGCGTATCAAGGAGATGGGTGGCCTGCCCGACGCGCTGTTCGTGATCGACGTCGACCACGAGCGCATCGCGATCAACGAAGCCAACAAGCTGGGCATTCCGGTCATCGGTGGTCGACACCAACTCCAACCCGGACGGCGTCGACTACGTCATCCCGGGGTAACGACGACTCCATTCGCGCGATCCAGATCTACGTGCAGGCGATCGCCGATGCCTGCGCCAAGGCGAAGGAAGGCCGTCCGGACGAGTTCGTCGAAGTCAGCGAGACCAGCGACGCCGCGGCCGAGTAACGCCGCAGGCATCGCGTCTGCGTTGGGCGTGCTCCCGAGGGCGGTCACCGGATCGCCGGCATCAGCGCAGACAGAGGGGGCTATCGAGCCCCCTTTTTACACCCGCAGCGGTGCCCCGCGGGCGCCGTTCGTCAGACGAAACAGCGATTTTCAGAGGGACTCACATGGCAGCTATCAGCGCTTCTCTAGTCAAGGAACTGCGTGAGCGTACCGGTCTCGGCATGATGGAGTGCAAGAAGGCACTCACCGAAGCCGAGGGCGACATCGAGCGTGCGATCGAAGATCTGCGCAAGAACTCTGGCCTCAAGGCAGCCAAGAAGGCTGGCCGTACCGCCGCCGAAGGCGCCATCGTCACCCGCGTGGCCGCCGATGGCAGCTACGGCGCGATGCTCGAAGTCAACTCCGAGACCGATTTCGTGTCGCGTGACGACAACTTCAAGAGCTTCGCTGACAAGGTCATGGCCAAGGTGTTCGAGACCAAGTCCGAAGACATCGCCGCGATCATGGATGGTGAGCTGGAAGACGCGCGCAACCAGCTGGTGCAGAAGATCGGCGAGAACATCTCCGTGCGTCGCGCGGTGGTCGTCGATGCGCCGGAAGGCGGCGTGGTCGGTGCCTATGTCCACGGTGATCGTATCGGCGTGCTGACCGTGCTCAAGGGCGGCAATGCCGACGTGGCCAAGGACGTCGCCATGCACGTGGCCGCGATCAATCCGGTCGTCGCGCGTCCTGAAGAGATGCCGCAGGAGCAGCTCGACCAGGAGAAGGCGATCATCCTGGCGCAGCCGGACATGGCCGGCAAGCCGAGCGAAATCGCCGAGAAGATGGTCCAGGGTCGTCTGAAGAAGTACCTGGCCGAGAACAGCCTGACCGAGCAGCCGTTCGTCAAGGACCCGAACCAGACCGTGGCCGAGTACGCCAAGAGCGCTGGCGGCGAAGTCATCGGCTTCACGCGTTTCGAGGTCGGCGAGGGCATCGAGAAGGAAGAGGTCGATTTCGCCAAGGAAGTCATGGAACAGGCTCGCCGCTGAGCCCCGTGATTTCCGTCGGGAGCGGTGGTCGCCAGGCGCCCGCGACTGCTCCCACTGATGGCGTGCGCGAAAGCGCACGCCATCGCGTATCCGCTGGATGAGAATCGCGTTCCTCCAGCCGGTCCCGCCGACACGCCCCGCAATCACCAGGAGAGATCCCCATGTCCGACGTCGTCGACCGTTCGAACAAGCCCGCCGAGAAGTCGAAGTACAAGCGCATCCTGCTCAAGCTGTCCGGTGAGGCACTGACCGGCGAGCAGGAGTTCGGCATCGATCCCAAGGTGCTCGACCGCATGGCGCTGGAGATCGGCCAACTGGTAGGGATCGGCGTACAGGTGGGTATCGTGATCGGCGGTGGCAACCTGTTCCGCGGTGCGGCACTGCATGCCGCCGGCATGGAGCGGGTCACCGGCGACCACATGGGCATGCTGGCGACGGTGATGAATGCGCTGGCGATGCGCGATGCGCTGGAGCGTTCCAACATCCGTTCGCGGGTGATGTCGGCGATCCCCATGAGCGGCGTGGTCGAGCACTACGATCGCCGCACTGCGATTCGCTATCTCACTTCCGGCGACGTGGTGATCTTCTCCGCGGGCACCGGTAACCCCTTCTTCACCACCGACTCCGCCGCCTGCCTGCGCGGTATCGAGATCGATGCCAACGTGGTGGTCAAGGCCACCAAGGTCGACGGTGTCTACGACAAGGATCCGGTCAAGCATCCCGACGCCGTCAAGTACGAGCGCCTGGGGTATGATGACGTCCTCGACCAGAAGCTCGGGGTGATGGATTTGACCGCCATCTGTCTGGTACGTGACCATGACATGCCGGTGCGCGTGTTCGATATGACCAAGCCCGGCGCGCTGTTGAATCTGGTGGTCGGTGGGCGAGAAGGCACGCTGATTGATTGAGGTTTAGGACATGATCGACGACATCAAGAAAGACGCCGAAGGGCGTATGAAGAAGAGCCTGGAGTCGCTCCAGACCAACTTCCACAAGATTCGTACCGGGCGCGCCCACCCCAGCATTCTGGATGCGGTGATGGTCGAGTACTACGGCAGCGACGTGCCGCTCAACCAGGTCGCCAACGTCAACGTCGAGGACGCGCGCACGCTCGCCGTCACGCCGTGGGAGCGGACCATGGTGCAGAAGATCGAGAAGGCGATCATGACCTCCGATCTGGGCTTGAATCCGGCCACTGCGGGCACCGTCATCCGCGTGCCGATGCCGCCGCTGACCGAAGAGACGCGCCGCAACTACATCAAGCAGGCCCGCGCCGAGGCCGAGAATGCCCGCGTGGCGGTACGCAACGTGCGCCGCGACGCCAACAGCGACCTCAAGTCCCTGCTCAAGGACAAGGAGATCACCGAGGACGACGAACGTCGCGGTGAAGAAGAGGTCCAGAAGCTGACCGACAAGTACGTCAGCGAGATCGACAAGCTTCTGGAAACCAAGGAACACGACCTGATGCAGGTGTGAGGTTCGACGGCGGCACGGGCATGAAGCGCGTGCCGCCGTCGCCCATCCGGCTTGCGAGATATCATGACAGACATGCAGTCGCGTGACGCCCTGGCGATGTCGTCGGTGCCTCGCCATGTGGCGATCATCATGGACGGCAACAATCGCTGGGCGCGCGCCCGGGGGCTCTCCAGCGCGCAGGGACATCGCGCTGGGGTCGAGTCGTTGCGTAGCGTGATCCGCCGGGCGGCGGAACTCGGCATCGGCACCCTCACCCTGTTCGCCTTCTCCAGCGAGAACTGGCGCCGGCCGTCGGCCGAAGTCAGTGCCTTGATGGAGCTCTTCATGCTCGTGCTCAAGCGCGAGGTCAAGAAACTCGACGACAACGGCATCCGACTGTCGATCATCGGCGACCGTCGACGCTTCTCCACTTCGCTGCAGAAGCAGATGGCGCGCGCCGAGGCACAGACCCGTGACAATCCGGGGCTGCATCTGGTGGTGGCGGCCAACTACGGTGGCCGCTGGGATATCGCCCAGGCCTCGCGCCGGCTGGCCCGGCGGGTGGCCGACGGCGAGCTGGCCCCGGAGGAGATCGACGAGACGCTGCTCGATAGCGAGATCTGCCTGGCCGGTGAGCCGGCGGTGGATCTGTGCATCCGTACCAGTGGCGAGCAGCGTATCTCCAACTTCCTGCTGTGGCAGCTGGCCTACGCCGAACTGGTGTTTTCGCCGCAGCTATGGCCCGATTTCGACGCCGCCGCGTTCGATGCCGCGCTGGGGGATTTCCGCCAGCGGCAGCGCCGTTTCGGCATGAGTCAACAGCAAGTCGAGGCGCATGGTGCTTAGGCAACGGATTCTGACCGCACTGATACTGGCGCCGCTGGCGCTGGCCGGCCTGTTCGGGCTCGACGGCGGCGCCTTCGCGCTGTTCACCGCCCTGGTGCTGCTGCTCGGCGCCTGGGAGTGGGCGCGTCTGGCCGGCTTCGCCGCCACCGCCCGCGCCTGGCCTACACGGCGGCGCTGGCGCTGCTGCTGCTGCTGGCGTGGTTCGCCGGCTGGGCATCCGCCCATTGGCCGCTGTGGCTGGGCGTGCTCGGCTGGTTGGCCAATGCCCGCTGGGTCATCCGCTACCCGGATGCCACCCACGAGTGGCAGCGCCCCGGTGTGCGCCTGGCGATGGGGGTGTGGGTACTGTTTCCGTGCTGGGTCGGTTTCTATCAGCTGCGCCAGGAGGGCAGTGAGTGGCTGCTGTTCGTGCTGCTGCTGGTGTGGCTGGCGGATATCGGCGCCTATTTCTCCGGGCGCCGCTTCGGCCGGCGCAAGCTGGCCCGGCATGTCAGCCCCGGCAAGTCCTGGGAAGGGGTCTACGGCGGCTGGGTGGCGGTGGCGCTATTGGCGCTCGGCTACGCGCTGTGGCTGCCGTTCGATCTGGGGCAGGCCCTGGGGCTTTTGCTGCTGGCACTGCTGGTGGCAATGGTCTCGGTGGTGGGCGATCTGTTCGAGAGCATGCTCAAGCGCTTCAGTGGCCTCAAGGACTCCAGCCATCTGCTTCCCGGGCATGGCGGTATCCTCGATCGCATCGACAGCCTGACAGCGGCAGTGCCGCTGTTCGCGCTGATTAGCCCCTGGCTGGGATAACCCCGCATGACCGTATCCTCCCCCCTGAAGGTCAGCGTGCTTGGCGCGACCGGCTCCATTGGGCGCAGCACCCTCGACGTGCTGGCGCGTCACCCCGAGCGCTACCGAGTGCACGCGGTGACCGCCCAGCGCTCCCGCGAGGCGCTGCTCGAGCTGTGCCTGGCGTGGGCGCCGGCACGGGCGGTGATCGGCAGCGCCGCGGACGCCGAGTGGCTACGCGCCGAGCTGGGCGCCGCTGGCCATGGCGCCACCGAGGTGAGCAGCGGCGAGCAGGCGCTGGTCGAGGTCGCCGGTGATCCCGACGCCGACGTGGTGATGGCGGCGATCGTCGGTGCCGCCGGGCTTTTGCCCACGCTGGCGGCGGTGGAGGCGGGCAAGCGCGTGCTGCTCGCCAACAAGGAGGCACTGGTAATGTCCGGCAGCCTGTTCATGCAGGCGGTCGCGCGTGCCGGGGCGACACTTTTTACCGATCGATTCGGAAATAATGCGATCTATCAGTGTCTTCCTATGCAGCATCGCGGCGGGCTCGAGCGCCTCGGCGTCTCGCGCCTGCTGCTGACCGCCTCCGGCGGCCCGTTCCGCGAGTGGGCCAGTGCCGACCTGGACAGCGTGACGCCGGCCCAGGCCTGCGCGCACCCCAACTGGTCGATGGGGCAGAAGATCGGTCGACAGTGCCACCCTGATGAACAAGGGATTGGAGCTGATCGAGGCGTGCTGGCTGTTCGATGCCGCCCCGGCCCAGGTCGAGGTGGTGGTCCATCCCCAGCATCGTCCATTCGATGGTGGGCTACAGCGATGGTTCGGTGTTGGCGCAGCTGGGTAACCCCGACATGCGTACGCCGATCGCCTACGGCCTGGCCTGGCCCGAGCGTATCGATGCCGGGGTCGCGGCGCTCGACCTGTTCGCGGTGGGCGGCTCGATTTCGAGCCGCCCGATGAGCAGCGCTTCCCCTGCCTGCGCCTGGCGCGCCAGGCGATGGTGGCGGGCGGCACCGCGCCGGCGGTGCTCAACGCCGCCAACGAGGTCGCGGTGCAGGCGTTTCTCGCCGGGCGTCTGTCGTTTCCGGGAATCGCCCGGGTGGTGGCAGCGACCCTCGAGGCGCTCGAGGTGCGCGCAGCCGATTCGCTCGACGTGATAATGTGCGAGGATGCACGCGCCCGGCGTACCGCCGAGTCGCTGCTGCCACAATGATCCGGCTGGCCGGATCCTGCTAGAGGGGATGGGCGTGATGGATGCGCTCCAGAATGTGCTGGCCGTCATCGTCGTGCTCGGCCTGTTGATCACTTTTCACGAGTTCGGCCATTTCTGGGTCGCGCGTCGCTGCGGGGTCAAGGTGCTGCGCTTCTCGGTCGGCTTCGGCAAGCCGCTGTGGTCGCGCCGCGACCGCCACGGCACCGAGTTCGCGCTGGCCGCGATTCCGCTCGGCGGCTACGTCAAGATGCTCGACGAGCGCGAGGGGCCGGTGGACCCGGCCGAGCGCGAGCACGCCTTCAATCGCAAGAGCGTATGGGCGCGGATCGCTATCGTCGCCGCCGGCCCGATCGCCAATCTGCTGCTGGCGGTGGTCGCCTACTGGGCGCTGTTCGTCTACGGTACGACCACGGTGGCACCGGTGGTGGGCGCGGTGGTGCCGGGGTCGCCGGCGGCCGAGGGCGGTCTGCGTCAGGGCCAGGAGATCGTCAGCGTGCAGGGCGAGTCGACGCCCTCCTGGAACGACGTCAATCTGCAGCTGATTGCGGCGATCGGCGCCGACGGCGCGCTGAGCGTGACCACCCGCGAGCGCGCCGAGGGCCCGACCACCGACCACCGCGTGCCGGTCAGTGGCTGGCTGGTGCGCCAGGACCCACCGCAGCCGCTGGCCACGCTCGGCGTGGTGCCGTTCCGGCCGACGGCGCCAGCCGTGCTGGGGCAGGTGCTCGAGGGCGGTCCGGCGGCCAAGGCCGGGCTTCAGCCCGGCGATCGCCTGCTGCGCGTCGACGGGCGTGAGCTCGACGACTGGGCGGGCTTCGTCGAGGCGGTGCGCGCACATCCCGGCGAGCCGCTGCAGGTGACCCTGTCGCGGGGCGGTGAGACGCGCACGCTGACGCTGACGCCGGATATCCGTGAGGCGGAGGACGGTGCACGTATCGGCTATATCGGTGCGGCTTCCGAGCGGGTCGAGTGGCCGGCACAGTATCGTCGCGAGATTCGTTACGGGCCGCTGGCCGCGGTGGGCCAGGCGCTTGAAAAGACCGGCGAGATGACCTGGCTCACCGCCGATTCCATCCGCAAGATGGTGGTGGGCTGGATTTCGCCTTCCAATCTTTCCGGGCCGATCACCATCGCGCGGATCGCGGGGGACTCGGCGCGCAGCGGGGTCGAGACCTTCGTCGGCTTTCTCGCCTACCTGTCGATCAGCCTGGGGGTGCTCAACCTGCTGCCGATCCCGGTACTCGACGGCGGACACCTGGTCTACTACCTGATCGAGCTGGTGCGCGGGCGGCCGGTGTCGGAGAATGCCCAGGCCATGGGGCTCAAGATCGGCGTGGCGCTGGTCGGCTGTCTGATGGTAATGGCCCTCTATTTCGATCTGATGCGGCTCTAGCAGGCGGGACTGCGCCCGCCGAGGGATGGCGACGGGCGGCGAAAGGAAGACTTCGGTGATCGACGGGCCTGGCCTTGTCAGTCACTGAGGGAAATGTATAAGGTGCCTGTTCGATACGCGGGCGGACCCCAGAGAAGCGACTGATTGCATGAAACTCAAGACCATCGGATTGGCAGGACTGTTGCTGGCCAGCTCGCCTGTGGCGCTGGCTGCACCTTTCGAGATTTCGGATATTCGCGTGGAGGGGCTGCAGCGCGTTTCGGCGGCATCGGTCTTCAACGCCTTTCCCGTCAGCGCCGACCAGCGGGTCGACGATCAGCAACTGGGCGACGCCGCGCAGAAACTGTTCCAGACCGGGCTCTTCGACGACATCCGCCTCTCGCGCGACGGCGACGTCCTGATCATCAACGTGGTCGAGCGTCCCTCGATCGCCGAGATCAACATCGAGGGCAACTCGCAGATCTCCGACGACGACCTGCGCAAGGGGCTGCGTGACGCCGGCATCGCCGAAGGGCAGGTGCTGCAGCGCTCCACCCTCGAGGAGATGCAGCGCGAACTCGAGCGCCTCTATCAGTCTCAGGGCCGTTACAGCTCCAACATCGAGACCTCGGTCGAGCAGCTCGAGCGCAACCGCGTACGCGTCAATATCAATATCAACGAGGGTGAAGTCGCCAAGATTCGCCAGATCAACGTGGTCGGCAACCAGGCCTACGACGACGATACCCTTCGCGATCTGTTCAAGCTGGAGGACAAGCCCGGCTGGTTCTTCGGCTGGTTCTCCGACGACAAGTATTCTCGCGAGGCGCTCTCCGGTGACCTGGAGACGCTGCGCTCTTGGTATCTCGACCGCGGCTACGTCAATTTCCGCATCACCTCGACTCAGGTCTCGATCAGTCCCGACAAGTCGCGCATCTTCGTCACCATCAACGTCGACGAGGGCAAGCGCTACAAGCTCGACCAGATTCGTTTCGACGGCGATCTCAAGATGGACGAGTCGGTGGCGCGTTCGCTGGTGACCGCCAAGCCCGGCGAGTATTTCTCCCAGAGCAAGCTCACTGCCTCCTCCGAGGCGCTGCGCCAGAAGCTCGGCGCCGAGGGCTTCGCTTTCGCCGATATCAAGGCGGTGCCCACGGTGCACGAGGGCAGCGACACCGTCGACGTGACCTTCCGCGTTGACCCGGGTCGCCGTGCCTACGTGCGCCGGATCAACTTCGAAGGCAACACCACCACCCAGGACGAGGTGCTGCGCCGCGAGATGGTGCAGATGGAGGGCGCGCCGGCCTCCACTGACCAGATCTCGCAGTCGCGTCAGCGGCTCGAACGGCTCGGCTTCTTCAAGCAGGTCGACGTCGACACGCGCCCGGTGGCCGGCGAGCCGGACCAGCTCGATGTCACCTATAACGTCCAGGAGCAGCCCTCCGGCTCGATCTCGGCCAGCGTCGGCTTCTCCCAGAGCGCCGGGGTGATCTACGGTGCGGCGCTGGCCCAGAACAACTTCCTGGGTACCGGCAACCGCGTCAATATCGGTGCCCAGCGCAGTGACACCTTCACCAACGTCAACTTCGGCTACACCGATCCGTACTGGACGCTGGACGGTATCTCGCGGGGTTACAACGTCTTCTACCGCGAGACCAATTACGAAGACTCCGATATCTCGACCTACTCCACCGACTCCTACGGCGGCAACATCAACTTCGGCTATCCGATCAACGATCTGTCGCGGTTGAACTTCGGCGTCGGCCTCGAGAACCTGTCGATCGACACCTACGACGACACGCCCGCCGAGATCGTGCAGTACGTCGATGACCAGGGTGAGGACTTCCTCAACTACAAGCTCACCGCGAGCTGGACCCGCAATAACCTGAACCGCGGCATCATGCCCACCGCGGGCAGCTATCAGCGCGTCTCGCTGGAGACGGCGGTGCCCGGTTCGGACGCCGAGTACTACAAACTGCGCTATCGCGGCCAGAAGCTGTTCGAGCTCAACCCGGACTGGTCGCTCAAGTTCAGCAGCAACCTGGGCTACGCCGATACCCTGGGCTCCAATGACCCCTATCCGTTCTACGAGAACTTCTACGCCGGCGGCCTGGGTTCGGTGCGCGGTTACACCGGCAATACGCTGGGGCCGAAGACCACCAAGCGGGGCAACGGTGACGACGACACCCTGGGCGGCAACGTGCTGGTCGAGGGCTCGGCGGAGCTGATCTATCCGTTCCCGTGGATCGAGGATCGCCGCTCGCTGCAGACCAGCATCTTCCTGGATGGTGGCAACACCTTCCTGACCGACTGCTACGACGTGCCCGAGGGCATGACCTCTAGCTGCAAGAGCGGCGTCGATCTGGGTGATCTGCGCTACAGCGTCGGCCTGGGGCTCTCCTGGCTGACGCCGGTGGGGCCGCTGACCTTCAGCGTGGCCAAGCCGCTCAACGAGAAGGACGGCGACGACCCGCAGGTGTTCCAGTTCTCGCTGGGTCAGACCTTCTGACGGGAGGCTTTCGCCGATCGTCGGCCCCGGCGGCGCCTCTCAGTGGGCGCGCCGGGGGCAGGGCGACTCCCGCGAAGCGCCACGGCGGTGACTGCCGGGGTGAGATTCACCAAGCTCCATTCACCAAGCTCTACTCATCAAGCTCCATTCATCGAGAGCATATGCTCAAGGAGGCGCGGATGCGCAAGGTAATAGGTGCCCTCGGGCTAGGACTCATGACGCTGGTTTCCCTGCCGGCGATGGCCACCGATGTCGGCGTGCTCGACTGGCGCCAGGCGCTGATGTCCTCGCAGTCGGCGCAGGCGTCGATGAACCAGCTGAAGAACCGCATCGGGCCGCAGCAGAAGCAGGCCGAGGCGCTCGGTCAGCAGCTGCAGCAGCTGCAGGAGAAACTGCAGAAGAACGGTGACGTGATGTCCGAGTCCGAGCGCAACGCGGTGACCCAGCAACTGCGCCAGAAGGGCGGCCAGTTCCAGCAGCTGCGTGGCCAGATCGCTCAGGCCCAGCAGCAGGCCGAACAGCAGTATCTGAAGGGCGCCAAGCCCAAGCTCGACCAGGCGATCCAGCGTGTGGTCAAGCAGCGTGGGCTCGATATGGTCGTGGATCGCGACGCGGTGGTCTACTCCGCGACAGCCTGGACATCACCAACGAAGTGACCAAGATCTTCAACTCACTCAACTGACGATCGAGAACGGCCCCCGTTCATGAAGAGTGCTGCCCCCGCTTCCTACACGCTCGGCGAACTCGCCGAGCGCATCGACGCTCGCCTGGTCGGTGATCCCGAGCTCCGCGTCAGCGGCCTGGCGACCCTGACCGATGCCGGTCCGGGCGATCTGGCCTTTCTCGCCAATCGTGCCTATCTCAAGTATCTGGCCGATACCCGCGCCAGTGCGGTGCTGGTACACCCGGCCCATGGCGAGACCTGCCCGTGCCCACGGCTGGAGCTCGACAATCCCTATCTGGGCTACGCACGGCTGTCGCGGCTGTTCGACCCGTTGGACAACCGTGATTCACAGGGTGTCCATCCCAGTGCGGTGGTCTCCCCCGATGCGGTGATCGGGGCACGGGTCGAGATCGGCGCGCACTGCGTGATCGAGGCCGGGGTCGAGATCGCTGATGACTGCGTGATCGGTGCCGGCAGTTTCATCGGCGCCGATACCACCTTGGGCCAGGGCTCGCGTCTGCACGCCAATGTCACGCTCTATCACGGCGTCAGCGTGGGCCAGCGGGCGATTCTTCACAGCGGCTGCGTGATCGGCGGCGATGGCTTCGGCTTCGCCCATGACGGCGCATCCTGGGAGAAGATCGCTCAGCTCGGCGGCGTGCGTCTGGGTGACGATGTCGAGGTGGGTAGCTGTTCGAGCATCGACCGCGGCGCGCTGGGTGACACCCTGATCGGCAATGGGGTCAAGATCGACTCCCAGGTGCAGATCGCCCACAACGTGCAGATCGGCGATCACAGCGCGCTGGCCGGCTGCGTCGGCATCGCCGGTTCGACCAAGGTCGGCCGTCACTGTCTGCTCGGTGGCGGGGTGGGGCTCTCGGGCCATCTGACCCTGGCCGACGGTGTCCAGGTGACCGGCATGAGCCTGGTCACCAATTCGATCCTCGAGCCGGGCGTCTACTCCTCCGGCACGGGCTCGATGTCGAATAGTCAGTGGCGCAAGAACGCGGTACGCTTCAAGCAGTTGGACGAGATCGCCAAGCGTCTGACACGACTCGAGCGTGGCCGACGCGATGCGTGAACGGAGGGGTATGGCAATCGGCGCGGGGGCGAAAGGCTGGCAGCCCTGTAGTGCGCCTGTATAATGCCCGCCCACATGGGTGAACGCCGCTTTACCTCCGTGTGCCTGCCTTTTCGGCAGGCATTTCGTTATTTCAGAGGTCGTATTGATGATAATGGACATCAACCAGATTCGTGAGTATCTACCGCATCGTTATCCTTTTCTGTTGGTAGATCGCGTGATGGAGATCACGCTGGCGAATCGATCGTGGCGTACAAGAACGTCAGCATCAACGAACCCTTCTTCAACGGCCACTTCCCCATCCTCATCCGATCATGCCGGGCGTGCTGATCATCGAAGCACTGGCCCAGGCCGCGGTATCCTCGGCTTCAAGACCGTCAACAAGTTGCCCGCCGACGGTTACGTTTACTATCTCGTAGGCAGTGACAACGTGCGCTTCAAGCGGCCGGTGATGCCGGGCGATCAGCTCAAGCTCGAAGCCGACGTGATCAAGGGCAAGCGCGGCATCTGGAAATTCGCCTGCCGCGCCAGCGTCGACGGCGAGCTGGCCTGCGAGGGCGAAATCATCTGCGCCGAGAGGAAAATCGCTTGATTCATCCCACCGCCATCGTCGATCCCGCTGCGCGTCTGGCCGCTGACGTCGAGGTCGGCCCGTACAGTGTGATCGGTCCCGATGTCGAGATCGATGCGGGCTGCGTGATTGGCCCGCACGTGGTGATCAAGGGGCCGACACGCCTGGGCCAGCGCAATCGCATCTTCCAGTTCGCCTCCGTGGGTGAGGAGTGCCAGGACAAGAAGTACGCCGGCGAGCCCACTCGTCTCGAGGTGGGTGACGACAACGTCATCCGCGAGAGCGGTGACCATCCACCGCGGCACGATGCAGGATCGTGGCGTCACCACCATCGGCAGTCGCAACCTGTTCATGGCCTACTCCCACGTCGGCCACGACTGTCTGATCGGCGACGACTGCATCCTGGCCAACCAGGCGACCCTGGCCGGCCACGTGACCCTGGGCAACTTCTCCATCCTCGGCGGGCTGTCGGCGATCCACCAGTTCTGCCACATGGGCGAGCACGCCATGGTCGGCGGTTGTTCGGCGATCACCAAGGACATCCCGGCGTTCATCATGGTCAGCGGCAACCCGGCCGCGCCCCACGGGCTCAATTCGATCGGACTCAAGCGCCGCGGTTTCTCCGCCGAGGCGATCAAGGCCCTCGGCGAAGGGTACCGTCTGGTCTACCGCAAGGGTCTGACCCTGGAGCAGGCGATCGCCGAGATCGAGCGCCGCTTCGCGCTTGAGGAGACCCAGCGCTTCGTCGATTCGCTCAAGGTCTCCCAGCGCGGCATCATCCGCTAGCCGGTCCGGGGGCAGGATGCGTGTCTATCTGGTGGCCGGCGAACTCTCCGGCGACATCCTCGGTGCCGGGCTGATGCAGGCGCTGCGTCAGCGCCGCCCCGACGTCGAGTTCCGCGGCATCGGCGGCCCGCGCATGCAGGCCCAGGGGCTCGAGTCCCTCTATCCGCTGGAGACTCTGTCGGTGATGGGGCTGGTCGAGGTGCTCAAGCACCTGCCGGGGCTGATCAAGGTGCGCCGCCATCTGAAGCGCGATGCACTCGCCTGGCGGCCTGACGTGATGATCGGCATCGACGCCCCGGACTTCATCTCGGCCTCGAGCTTCAGCTGCGCCAACGCGGCATCCGCACCGCCCACTATGTCAGCCCCTCGGTCTGGGCCTGGCGTCAGGGCCGGGTCAAGAAGATCGCGCGGGCGGTCGATGCCATGCTCACCTTTCTGCCGTTCGAGGCCGCGTTCTACGCCGAGCATCGGGTGCCGGTAGCTTATGTCGGCCATCCGCTGGCCGACGAGCTACCGCTGGTCAACGACCGCGCTGCTGCGCGCGAGGCGCTGGAGCTCGACCCGGCCACGCCGACCCTGGCGCTGCTGCCCGGCTCGCGCAGCAACGAGGTGCGCTTCCAGGGCGAGATTTTCCTGCGCGCCGCCGCGGCGCTGCGCGAGCGGCTGGGTGAGCTGCAGGTGGTGATCCCGCGGCCTCGCCGCAGCGCCGGGAGGAGCTCGAGGCGCTGCTCGAACGCTTTCCGCAGCTGGCCGAGCGGGTCACGCTCTGCGATGGCCGCTCGCGCGAGGCGATGACCGCCGCCGACGCGGTGCTGCTGACATCGGGCACCGCGGCGCTGGAGACCATGCTCTGCCATCGCGCCATGGTGTGGCCTATCGCATGGCGCCGGCCACCTACTGGCTGGCCCAGCGGCTGGTCAAGACACGCTGGATCTCGCTGCCCAACCTGATTGCCCAGGAGGAACTGGTGCCGGAGCTGATCCAGGACGCGGTAGATGCCGAGCGCCTGGTCGAGACGTTGACCCTGGTTCGACGACGCACTCGGCGCGAGGCGCTGGAGACACGCTTCGCCGAGCTCCACGCCGGGCTGCAGCGCGGCGCCAGCGAGCGCGCCGCCAGTGCCGTGCTCGAACTGGTCGAGCACGGTGCGCTCAGCGTCACCGCCTCTAACCCTAGTGCTTCTAAAGCGCGCCCCTCTTGAGAGGTCAGTCATGCCCGCCAAGCGCGCCCCTCAGACCTATCCCGAACTGGTAATCGACTACCATGGCGAGCGCCTCGCCGGTGTCGACGAAGTCGGGCGCGGCCCGCTGGTGGGCGCGGTGGTGGCGGCTGCGGTGATCCTCGATCCGGCGCGCCCCATCGACGGGCTGACCGACTCCAAGCGGCTGAGTGCGGCCCGCCGCGAGGCGTTGGATCTGCGCATCCGCGAGCAGGCGCTGGCGTTCGCGGTGGCCGAGGCCACGACGGAGGAGATCGACCAGCTCAATATCTACCACGCCACGCATCTGGCGATGCGCCGCGCCATCGATGCGCTACCGCTGGCCGCGGAGTATCTGCTGGTCGACGGCAACCGCCTGCCGGGCCACGCCTGTCCTGGGCAGGCGGTGGTCAAGGGCGATCTGCGCCATCCGGCGATCAGCGCCGCGTCGATTCTGGCCAAGGTGGCGCGCGACGCCCAGATGGCCGAGCTGGATGCGCGCCATCCCGAGTATGGCTTCGCCCGCCACAAGGGCTATCCCACCCGCGAGCACCTGGACGCGCTCGTCCGCTGGGGGCCGCTCGCGGCGCATCGGCGCTCGTTCGCCCCGGTACGCGAGCAGCTGGCGCTGTTCTCCTGAGCGGCACCCTGTCCCATTCCCGGAGTCTCTGCTTGCCCGGGGCCAAGCTGGTATCCTGTCGCGGTCACTCATTCGCCGCCCGATCTCGAGTTCGTCATGACTACACCTTTCGTTCATCTCCGTGTTCACAGCGAGTACTCCCTGGTCGATGGCCTGGTGCGCCTCAAGCCGCTGATCAATGCCAGCGTGGAGGCCGGCATGCCGGCCGTGGCGGTCACCGACGACACCAACCTGTTCGGCCTGGTGAAGGTTTACAAGGCGGCCCAGGGGGCGGGCCTGAAGCCGGTCGTCGGCGCCGACTTCTGGCTCCACAACGCCCACGACGAGAGCCACCCCTACCGGCTCACGCTGCTGGCGATGAACGACACCGGCTACCGCAATCTGACCGAGCTGATCTCGCGCGCCTGGACCGATGGCCAGCGCCAGAATCAGGCGATCCTCGACAAGCAGTGGGTATTCGAGCAGAGCGACGGGCTGATCGCCCTCTCCGGGGCGCGCGAGGGTGAGATCGGACGCTTTCTGATCGCCGAGCACGTCGACACCGCGCGCACCCTGCTGGCGGAGTGGAACCAGTACTTCCCCGGGCGCTTCTATCTCGAACTGCAGCGCACCGGGCGCCAATATGATGAGGAGTGCGTCTACCACTCCGTGCGCCTGGCCAGCGAGACCGGCACCCCGGTGGTGGCCACCAACGACGTGCGCTTCCTCGCCCGCGAGGATTTCTGGGCCCATGAGACCCGGGTCTCGATCGGTGAGGGCAAGGCGCTGGAGGACCCGCGGCGCGAGCGCAAGTACACCGAGGAGCAGTATCTCAAGACCCCCGAAGAGATGGCGGCGCTGTTCGCCGATATCCCCGAGGCGCTGGAGAACAGCGTGCTGATCGCGGCGCGCTGCAACGCCACGGTGCGTCTGGGCGAGATCTTCCTGCCGGAGTATCCGATCCCCGAGGGCATGACCCAGGACACCTTCTTTCGCAAGATCTCCCACGATGGCCTCAGCGAGCGCCTGAATCAGCTGTTCGCAGGCGACAACCCGATCTACCCCGGTCGTGTGCTCGCCGACTATGAGCCCGAGTACCGCAAGCGCCTCGACTTCGAGCTCGACATCATTCTCAAGATGGGCTTCCCCGGCTACTTCCTGATCGTGATGGACTTCATCCAGTGGGCCAAGGACAACGACATCCCGGTGGGGCCGGGGCGCGGTTCCGGGGCCGGCTCGCTGGTCGCCTATGCGCTCAAGATCACCGATCTCGATCCGCTGGAGTACGACCTGCTGTTCGAGCGCTTCCTCAACCCCGAGCGCGTCTCGATGCCCGACTTCGACGTCGACTTCTGCATGGAGAAGCGCGACCGGGTGATCGACTACGTGGCCGACCGCTACGGCCGCAACGCGGTATCGCAGATCGTCACCTTCGGCACCATGGCGGCCAAGGCGGTGGTGCGCGACGTGGCGCGCGCCCAGGGCAAGCCCTACTCCATGGGCGACAAGCTCTCCAAGCTGATCCCTTTCGAGGTCGGCATGACCCTGGCCAAGGCGATCGAGCAGGAGCCGCAGCTCAAGGAGTATCTCGAGGCCGACGAGGAGGCCGCCGAGATCTGGGAGATGGCGCTCAAGCTCGAAGGCATCACCCGTGGTACCGGCAAGCATGCCGGCGGGGTGGTGATCGCGCCGACCAAGCTCACCGACTTCTCGCCGCTGCTGTGCGAGCCGGACGGCTCCGGGCTGGTGGTGCAGTTCGACAAGAACGACGTCGAGGACGCCGGGCTGGTCAAGTTCGACTTCCTCGGCCTGCGCACGCTCACCATCATCGACTGGGCGCTGGAGATGGTCGATGTGGTGCGCGGGCGTGAGGGACAGGGGCCGCTGGATATCAGCACCATCCCGCTCGACGACAAGCCGACCTTCGACATGCTCAAGAAGGCCGAGACCACGGCGGTGTTCCAGCTCGAATCCCGCGGCATGAAGGAGCTGATCAAGCGCCTGCAGCCCGACTCGCTGGAGGACATGATCGCCCTCGTCGCGCTGTTCCGCCCGGGGCCGCTGCAGTCGGGCATGGTCGATGACTTCATCAATCGTAAGCACGGCCGCGCCGAGCTGGCCTATCCCCACCCGGACTACCAGCACGAGCTGTTGAAGCCGGTTCTCGAACCCACCTACGGCATCATCCTCTACCAGGAGCAGGTGATGCAGATCGCCCAGGTCCTGGCCGGCTACACCCTGGGCCAGGCGGACATGCTGCGCCGTGCCATGGGCAAGAAGAAGCCGGAGGAGATGGCCAAGCAGCGCGCCGGCTTCATGGAGGGGTGCGCCAACAACGGTATCGACAAGGACCTGGCTGGCAACCTGTTCGACCTGGTGGAGAAGTTCGCCGGCTACGGCTTCAACAAGTCGCACTCGGCCGCCTACGGGCTGGTCTCCTATCAGACCGCCTGGCTCAAGGCGCACTATCCAGGGCCGTTCATGGCCGCGGTGCTCTCCACCGAGATGGACAACCTCGACAAGGTCGTGCCGCTGATCGAGGAGTGCCGCCATATCGGGCTGACGGTGACCCCGCCGGACGTCAACGTCGGCGCCTACAAGTTCACCGTCGATGACAGCGCTCGGGTGGTCTACGGCCTGGGGGCGATCCGCGGCGTGGGCGAGGGCCCGATCGCGGCGATCGTCGAGGCGCGCCAGGCCGACGGGCCGTTCACCGACCTGTTCGACTTCTGCCGCCGCATCGACGGCAAGCGCATGAACAAGCGCACCCTCGAAGCGCTGATCCGCTCCGGCGCGCTCGACAACCTGGGGCCGTCGCGGGCGGTGATGGCGGCCTCGCTGGACGCCGCGCTCAAGGCCGCCTCGCAGAACCAGACCAACCAGAACCTGGGCATGATCGACATGTTCGGCGAGGCCTTCGTCGATACCGCCGATGGCGACGTCTACGCCGACTATCGTCACGCCCGCGACTGGAGCGACAAGGAGCGCCTGGCCGGCGAGAAGGATACCCTCGGGCTCTATCTCACCGGCCATCCGATCGACGAGTACGAGCATGAGCTCAAGCGCTTCGTGGCCACCCGGATCGTCGATCTCAAGCCGTCGCGGGAGCCGCAGCGCGTGGCCGGGCTGGTGGTGGCGATGCGCACCATGAAGTCCAAGCGCGGCGACACCATGGCCTTCGTCACCCTCGACGACCGCACCGGGCGCATCGAGGCGTCGCTGTTCGGCGAGCTGTTCGACCAGGTGCGCGGTCAGCTCAACGCCGACCAGGTGCTGATCATCGAGGGCGAAGTCTCCAGCGACGACTACTCCGGCGGTCTGCGCCTGCGCAGCAAGGAGGTCACGCTGATGGCGGATGCCCGCGCCCGCTTCGGCGAAGCGATCGAGCTTTCGGTCGACGGCGCACGCCTCAACGGGCGCTTCTCGCGCTCGCTCCACGACAGCCTGACGCCGTGGCTGAGCGAGCGCGGGCTGCCGGTGCGGGTGCGCTATCGCAACGCCAGTGCCAGCGGCTGCTTCGAGCTCGCCGAGGCGTGGCGGGTGTCGCCCAGCGACGAGCTGATCACCGCGCTGCGCGATGTCGAGGGCCACGAATCGGTCGCCCTGCGCTACCGCGGCGGTTGACGGCGGTTGCCAACACTCGTGAGGGTGCGATAATGACGCGTTTTCGCCGCAGCGTACGCCGCACGCTTCAGGTTGCCAGGACATCACAGTAGACGCCCTATGAATCCCAACTATCTGGACTTTGAACAGCCGATCGCCGAACTTCAGGCCAAGATCGAAGAACTGCGCCTGGTCGGGAACGACAGCCGCATCAGCCTGAGCGACGAGATCGGCAAGCTCGAAGAGAAGAGCCGCAAGCTCACCGAGCAGATTTTCCGTGACCTGACCGCCTGGCAGGTGACGCAGCTGTCGCGGCATCCGCAGCGTCCCTACACGCTGGACTATCTCGACAGCATCTTCACCGAGTTCGATGAACTGCACGGTGACCGCAACTTCGCCGACGACGCTGCCCTGGTCGGCGGCGTGGCACGGCTCGATGGCAAGCCGGTGATGGTGATCGGCCATCAGAAGGGGCGTGATGTCAAGGAGAAGGTGCGCCGCAACTTCGGCATGCCGCGCCCGGAGGGCTACCGCAAGGCGTGCCGCCTGATGGAGATGGCCGAGCGCTTCAAGATGCCGGTGCTCACCTTCATCGACACGCCGGGCGCCTATCCGGGCATCGATGCCGAGGAGCGCGGTCAGTCGGAAGCGATCGCCTACAACCTGGCGGTGATGTCACGCCTCAAGACGCCGATCGTCGCCACCGTGATCGGCGAGGGCGGTTCCGGCGGGGCGCTGGCCATCGGCGTCTGCGACGAGCTGCAGATGCTGCAGTACTCCACCTACTCGGTGATCTCGCCCGAAGGCTGCGCCTCGATCCTGTGGAAGAGCGCCGAGAAAGCCTCCGAGGCGGCCCAGGCGATGGGGATCACCGCTGAACGGCTGAAGGAGCTGGGCTTCGTCGACACGCTGATCGACGAGCCGGGCGGTGCCCATCGTCAGCCTCGCAAGACCGCGGAGAGCGTGCGCGCGGCGCTGCTCGAAAGCCTCGACCGGCTGCAGGGAATGGACACCGACGCGCTGCTGGCGCGCCGCTACGAACGCCTGATGTCCTACGGCGCCCCGCAGTAAGCTCACGCCTGGCCGCGCCACGCTCTCCCTTGTCGAGGCGCGTTCAGGAGGTCTCCCGGTGGCCGACTCTCGTCCCCCTCTCGATGTACTCGATGCCCTCATCACTGAAGCCCTGGCGCCACTGGCCCCGGGGCGACGGCTATGGGTGGCGCTCTCCGGTGGTCTCGATTCGTCACTGCTGCTGAGCCGCGTGGCGCCGGCGGCGCGCGCGCAGGGGATTACGCTGAGAGCAGTGCATGTCGACCACGGCCTGCAGCCCGCGGCAGCGACCTTCGTCGACCACTGCCGGGCACTGTGCGCCGCGCTCGCGGTGCCGCTGAGCGTGGTGCCGGTCACGGTGACGCCGGCAGGGCAGGGGCTCGAGGCGGCTGCGCGGGAGGCACGCTATGCCGCGTTCGCCGCCACCCTGGCGACGGGCGACATGCTGTGGCTGGCCCAGCACGCTGACGATCAGCTCGAAACCTTCCTGCTCGCCGCGCTGCGCGGCAGCGGCGTGACCGGGCTCGCTGGCATGCCGTTGCGGCGGCACTGGCGTGGCCTGGAGATCATTCGGCCCTGGCTCGGGGTGTCACGATCGACGCTGCGCGCTGCCGCCGAGCAGTGTGATCTCGCCTGGTGCGAAGACCCCACCAATCACGCGCTCGAGTATGACCGCAACTTCCTGCGCCACCGGTAGTGCCGCCGCTGAGCGAACGCTGGCCAGGGGCGGTCGCGGCGGTGGGGCGCAGTGTGGCCTGGCTGGCGGAGGCGGACGAGCTGCTCGCCGAGCTGGCCGAGGGCGATCTCGCTCTCGCCGGCGATGATCCCGGGTGCCTGCCGCTGGCACGGCTGACGCCGCTGTGAGCCCGGCGCGCCAGCGCCTGCTGGTGCGCCACGCCCTGGCCCGCCTGGCGCTGCCGGCACCGCCGGCGGCGCGTCTGGCCGAGCTGCGCCGCCAGTGGCAGGCGGGCCAAGATCGCAAGGTCAGGGTGGTCTGGCCGGGGGCGGAGGCGCGGGTATGGCGCGGGGCGCTCTATCTTTGCCGACGCCGGCGCCGTTGGAACCCGCAGTGGTGCGTCGATTGGGATGGCTGCGGCGTGTTGGCCACGCCCTGGGGGAACTACCGTTATCGCCTGAGCCGCGAGCCCGACCACGGCGAGAACGGTCGAGGAGGGCGCTACCCATAAGGGGGCTTTCGACGAGGGGTTAACGAAGAGAGTATTAACGAAGAGAGTATTAACGAAGAGAGTGTTAGCGAGGCGCTGACACTGCGATGACCCTGCCCGCGGCGGCGAACGCCTCGCCTGGCCGGCCGCGGCAGCCGCGACGTCAAACGGCTGCTGCAGGAAGCGGGCTTGCCGCCGTGGGAGCGTGAGCGTGTGCCACTAGTGTGGCACGACGACACGCTGGTGGCGGTGCTGGGAGTGGCAACCGCCGCGGGCTGGCGGCAGATGCCGCTGCCCGCGACCGAATGAGCGAACGCGATATCGTGAGCGCGCGGCGTTACTCGTTATAGTTCAAAGCCAGCCCGACGCTGCGCTGGTAGCCAGACTCTTCTTCGAGATCGTTGAGCACCAGCGGGTGCAGACGCGTCGCCGGCAGCGTCAGCGTCAGGGTCTCTTCCTGGGCGTCGAGCTGGAAGTCGTCGATCGCCTGCTCCGGGCGTGAATGGTTGAGCAGCACCGCCAGGCGCAGCAGCCGTGCCAGCCGGGCGTAGGCCGAGCGTGACGCCTCGGGCAGCGCCTCGAGCTCCTTGTGCGGAAACTTGCGCCGGTGGGCGCGAACCAGAAACGCCAGCGCCTGCTGCTCCGGACGCGAGAAGCCGGGCATGTCGGAGTACTCCAGCAGATAGGCGCCATGGCGATGGAACTGGCTGTGCGAAATGGCCAGGCCGATCTCGCACAGGCGTGCCGCCCAGGTCAGGAACAGGCGCTGCTCAGGGGTGAGCCCCCACGCCTTGCGCACCTGATCGAAGGCGTGCAGCGCGCTGCGCTCGACGTTGTCGGCGTGTGCCAGGTCGACGCTGTAGCGGCGCATCATCTGCTCGACGCTGTGACGGCGTGAATCCTCCGGGGTGTTGCGCCCGATGAGATCGTAGAGCACCCCCTCGCGCAGGGCACCGTCGGAGTAGCGCATGCGCTCGAGCTCGAAGGCCTCGAATACCGCGCAGAGAATCGCGACCCCAGCCGGGAACACCCGCGCCCGATCCTCCTTGAGCCCCTCCATGGCGACCTTGTCCAGGTGGCCGCAGTTGATCAGCCGCTTGCGCAGCGCCAGCAGCGCCTCTCGCTCGATGACTCCGGCATCGCCCTCGCCGTGGGCGGCGATGACCGCGGCCGCGGCCTTGATCGTGCCGCTGGAGCCGATCGGATCCTGCCAGCCCAGGCGGCGATAGCCATTCTGGATGTTGGCGAGTTCGGAGAGTGCCGCCATCTCGGCGCGGCGGAAGCGTTTCTCGCTGATGTCGCCATTGGCGAAGAAGGCGCCGGTATAGGCGACGCAGCCCATGTGCAGGCTCTCCAGTGCCTGGGGCTCGAAATCCTCGCCGATGATGAACTCGGTGGAGCCGCCGCCGATATCGACGATCAGCCGCCGGCCGTGCACTTCGGCCAGCGCGTGGGCGGCGCCCAGATAAATCAGACGCGCCTCTTCGCGGCCGCCGATGATCTCGATCGGGTGGCCGATCAGCGCCTCGGCGCGTTCGATCAGGGCGTGGGCGTTGTGCGCGGCGCGCAGGGCGTTGGTTCCCACGATGCGCAGGTCACCCGGCGCGACTTCGGCGAGAAAGGGGGCAAAGCGCTCGAGACAGCCCAGCGCGCGCTCCATCGCCGCCGGGGTGAAGTTCTCGTCGGCATCCAGGCCGGCGGCGAGCTGAACCTTCTCGCCCATCTTGGCGACCACCTGCAGGCGGCCATCCTGATAGTTGGCGACCAGCAGGTGGAAACTGTTGGAGCCGAGATCGATGGCTGCCAGGCGACGGGTGGTCTCGGTGGCGGTCGGCTTCCCGCTCATGGGGTGGCGTCCTCGACGGCTATCTGAACAAGGCGCGGGACGTCGCTGCCGGCGCCCGTGGGAGCCGGCCGCCAGCGTCCCGCGGCGGTAAAAGGTGAGTGCAAGGTTGCGTTGCCCTCCCGGGCTTGTCAATCGGCTCGCCGCTCTGCATGCTGCGTCCAGAGCCCCCTTGAGGCAGGCAGCCATGGTGCAGAGACTCAAGCTCGACGGTGACACCTTCGACGCCTGGCGCGAGCGCCCCGGCGGGGCGCGGCTGGCGGTGTTCGTGGCTGCCTGGTGCCAGCCCTGCGACAGTCTGCTGGCGACGCTTGCGACGAGCGGCGACGGGCTGGGGCTCGATCAGCCGCTGGGGGTGATCGACGTCGACCGAGAGCCGGCTCTGGCCGAGCGCTACGGCGTACGCGGCACGCCCACGCTGACGCTGTTCGTCAATGGCGAGGCGCGCACCTCGCGGGTGGGCGCGCTCTCGCAGAGCCAGCTCGCGCAGCTGTGCGACGAGGCCACGCGCAACTGAATGCCGAGCGGCGCCCACCGCCATGCCTTGCCAGCGTCCATCGGCCATGCCTTGGCATCATCGAATGACTTGCGTTCGTCGGGCGGCTTGTCTACCATCGGGACGTTCGCCTGTTCCGAATGCTTCTCGACCGCCTCGCGGTCCCCCAAGTCGTCAGTCACCCCAGTTCCGATCACCGGATCGACATTGCGTCTATCGGACGACCGTCCGAGAGATCACAGGCGAATCGAACCGCTCTCCCGGCATCTTTGGCCAACCGGTCTCTTAAACGTCACGGTGACCGGCCATCCAGACGAATAGCCCGGCTTCTGGGACGACTGAACGCGCCGCGCGGCGTATGCACTGACCGCCTCTTGTCCTTTCTTTCTTCATCCGGCAACCGCCATTGCCTGCGACACGAGCCATTTCTGACCGAACTCATGAATCTAACCGAACTCAAGCAAAAATCCGTTCCTGAGCTGCTGGATATCGCCCGGGAAATGGGCATCGATAATCTTGCCCGTTCGCGCAAGCAGGACATCATCTTCGCGATCCTGAAGAAGCACGCCAAGAGCGGTGAAGACATCTACGGGGATGGGGTTCTGGAGATTCTCCAGGACGGTTTCGGTTTCCTGCGCAGCGCCGACTCTTCGTATCTCGCCGGCCCGGACGATATCTACGTCTCGCCGTCGCAGAACCGGCGCTTCAACCTGCGCAAGGGCGACTCCATCTCCGGCAAGATCCGGCCGCCGAAAGAGGGCGAGCGCTATTTCGCGCTGCTCAAGGTCAACGAGATCAATTTCGACAAGCCGGAAAACGCCAAGCACAAGATCCTGTTCGAGAACCTGACGCCGCTGTTCCCGCAGGAGCGTCTGGTGATGGAGATCGGCAACGGCTCCACCGAGGACATCACCGCCCGCGTGATCGACCTCACCGCACCGATCGGCAAGGGCCAGCGTGGTCTGATCGTGTCGCGCCCAAGGCGGGCAAGACGCTGATGCTGCAGAACATCGCTACCTCGATCACGCGCACAACCCCGAGTGCCACATGATCGTGCTGCTGATCGACGAGCGCCCGGAGGAAGTGACCGAGATGTCGCGGACGGTGCGCGGCGAGGTGGCGTCGACCTTCGACGAGCCGCCGGCACGTCACGTGCAGGTCGCCGAGAGGTGATCGAGAAGGCCAAGCGCCTGGTCGAGCACAAGAAGGACGTGGTCATCCTGCTCGACTCCATCACCCGTCTGGCGCGCGCCTACAACACCGTGGTGCCTTCCTCCGGCAAGGTGCTCACCGGTGGTGTCGACGCCCACGCACTGGAGAAGCCCAAGCGCTTCTTCGGGGCTGCGCGTAACATCGAAGAGGGCGGCAGCCTGACCATCATCGCCACCGCGCTGGTCGACACCGGCTCGAAGATGGACGAGGTGATCTTCGAGGAGTTCAAGGGCAACCGGCAACATGGAGGCGCACCTCGACCGCAAGCTGGCTGAGCGCCGCGTCTACCCGGCGCTCAATATCCGCCGCTCCGGCACCCGGCGCGAGGATCTGATCGCCTCCGAGGACGAGATGCAGCGTATGTGGATCCTGCGCAAGCTGCTCAACCCGATGGACGACGTGGCGGCCACCGAGTTCCTGATCGATCGCTTGAAGGATACCAAGACGAACCTGGAGTTCTTCGAGGCCATGAAGCGACGCTGAGTGTCGATCATGCGCTGGGGTATTCGGAGATGGAGGGCGTGCCAAGCGGCACGCCCTCTTGCTATCGATTCTCTGCACGTCGATGACCAGCCCTCATCGGGCGGTTGCATGCGGGGAAGCCCGGCACCTTCCGATTGGTCCCAGACAGATGTGGTGAAGTCAGCCCACGAGCTGTTCATCGCACACTGCCTCTCTCTCTCTCCGGTATCAGCTGTTTTAGCTTTTGATACCAATCTGGCCCCCTTTCTCCTGAATCGTGACTGCGACCGGTATCGGTTTTCATCGCATAAAAACCGTGACGCGGCTTTCACTCAGACGTCATGATATCGACACGTATTCGGATGAATCATGGGCGGCTTTCCACCTGGGCAATCGAGGGGTAGGGGTGGTCTGCGTCAGGAAGAAGTGGGCGAAATCGGGCGGAGGGTGGAGGAGGGGCGGAAAGATAAATTAGTGATTTAAGGGTGGAGAAAGGCGGTCTGACGATGGTGATATGTTCGATTCACGCTGTCTTGCCGGCACTCTCTCGCCTGGAATCCTGAATCCCCAGGGTATCCTATGGAAACCTCTTTTGCTCCTTTCGTGAATTCGATAGGACCAGAAAAAAGAGAGTGGACATGAGTCGGCATATCAGTAGCGACAAGATCGCCAACAAGAGTCAGAACGAACATCTCGAATCCATCATCGAAAGGCGTCTGAGCCGGCGCGGGGTGTTGCAAGGTGGACTGCAGGTTGCCTCTTTGGCAATGATGGGGTCGAGTCTGGCTGCCTGCAGCAATGGCAGTGACACGGCCGAATCGCCTGCCGGGGCTGCGAGTAGTGACATCACGGAGCCTGGTGGGAAGCGCCCGATCACCCTGGGCTTCGATGCTATCCGTGGCTCGAAAACGGATGGTGTCGTGGTGCCCGAGGGTTATTCGGCCCAGGTGCTGGTTCCCTGGGGAACGCCCCTCAACGACAATGCGCCGGAGTGGTATCCCGAACTGGATATGACGCCGGAGATCCAACTCAACAGCGTGGGTATGCATCATGACGGAATGTATCACTTCCCGCTGACTACGCAGAGTGCTTCGCGCGAATTCATTCTCGCCGTGAATCATGAGTATATCGACCCGGATGCACTGTGGAAGTGGCAGAAAGAGGCGCATGGCGGAAAGGATTTCGATCATGCTCTCGATGGCGGTTTTGCCGATCCCAGGGACGTCCAGCAGGTCCGCACGGAGATGAATGCACATGGTATTACCCTAGTGCATGTCAGGAAAGACGAGAGTGGCCGATGGGAGCCGGTCAAGAATTCGCTCTACAATCGCCGCATTACATCGGCAACGCCGGTCGCGCTGTCCGGCCCCGTTGCCCGATCCCACTACGTCAAGACTCGTTACTCGCCCGAGGGCAGCACGACACGCGGTACCAACAGTAACTGTGGCTGCGGTTTCACCCCATGGGGGACCTATCTGAGCTGCGAGGAGAACTGGCCGGATTACTTCAGAATGGGGGCCGGTGAGGACCGCGATAGTGCCATCGATGACGTCGAATATATCAATGCCGACGACAAGCGTCTGTTGGTGGGTCAGAACCACAGTCGCGATGGTCACTCGCGTGGCAATAACCGCTGGTATGCGGCAGCCACCGACCCACTGAACGACGATGGTGAATTCAGTCGCTGGTATCCCTATGGCACGATTCGAACCGATGCAAACGGGGCGCCGCTGTCTTCCGATCCGAGCGATGATTTTCGTAACGAGACCCGCACCTTTGGCTATGTCGTCGAAGTCGATCCCTATAGTCAGACCCGTTCCATCAAGAGAACCCACCTGGGACGGTTTCGCCACGAGGGGTGCTGGCTGGGGAAGCTCGTCGAGGGCGAGCCGCTGGTCTATTACATGGGGCATGACTCCCTGAGCGAATACCTCTATCGCTTCGTTTCCGACGAGCGCTGGGATCCTGCCGACGCCAATCGTCCGGGCGAGCGATACGACCGTCTGAGCATCGGTGCCAAGTACCTCGACAAGGGCGTGCTGTCCGTCGCCAAGTTCAACGATGACGGCACCGGCAACTGGGTGGCGCTGGAACCGGATGCCCGGGACCGCAATGGTCGGAAACTGTCCGATATTCTGGGGCTGGACGGCGATGACGATATGGCCGGACTCATCATCCACACCTGTGATGCGGCGGACTGCATGGGCGCCACGTCGCTGGATCGCACCGAGTGGGGCGCGGTCGATCCCGAGAGTGGCAGGCTTTACATGTCGTGCACGAACAACTGGCGTCGACGCGGGCCAGACCAACCGGAAATGGGCACTTATGGGGTCAGGGATATCGAAGAGCCGGGGATCGGTCCTGACATCGTGCATCCTGATGCGGTCAGCCCGCGCTACTTTAGCGAGGGCGCGAACAAGGGGCTCACCCCGATGGGCAATGAAGCCGGTCAGATCATCACCTTGCTGGATGATGCTGTCGGCGCCACGACCTTCTCCTGGGATATCTTCGTGTTCGGGGCGGGGGCCAACGACCTGAGCAATCTCTCTGGACTCACCGAGCTGAATCAGTTCGCCCAGCCGGACGGACTGTTTTACGACGACAGGGGCGGCGGTCAGGGAATCCTCTGGATCGAGACGGACAATGGCTACGATCCGGTCGAAGACTACACCAATGATCAGCTGCTGGCGGTAATCCCCAGCGCGGTTGCCAAGATGCCAGGTGCGGGCCAATCCGATGCCATCGTCAACCCCAGCAATCAGGAGCATCTCAAGCGTTTTCTGGTGGCGCCCAATGGTTGCGAGGTCACGGGTATCTTTCTGACACCCGACAAGACATCGCTATTCTTGAACATCCAGCACCCGGGTAACTGGCCCGTGGACACGGACGCCACCCGAGCCACGGTTGAGGGAACGCGTATTCGACCTCGCTCAGCAACTGTAGTGGTACAAAAGCGTGACGGCGGCGAAATCGGGGTCTAGATAGCGTCTTTCCCGGGATCTGCCAGCGCTCGCTCCGATACCAGGCCGCAAGGGGTCGGTATTGGGACATCGCGCGCAGATGCAATGAAAGGGCAGCGTGTTATGCTGCCCTTTTTGCGTTCTTGATCGCCAGGATGCGGGCAACGGCATGAAATATCACGATTTGCGCGACTTCATCGCGGCGCTGGAAGCGCGCGGCGAGCTCAAGCGCGTCAGCGTCGAGGTGGACCCCTACCTAGAGATAACCGAGATCTGCGACCGCACCCTGCGCGCGGGCGGACCGGCGCTGTTGTTCGAGAACGTCAAGGGCAGCCGCATGCCGGTGCTGGGCAATCTGTTCGGCACCCCGCAGCGGGTTGCCTTCGGCATGGGCGAGGAGAGCGTCGAGGCGCTGCGCGAGGTGGGCAAGCTGCTCGCCTTCCTCAAGGAGCCGGACCCGCCCAAGGGCCTGCGCGACGCCTGGGACAAGCTGCCGATCTTCAAGCAGGTCATGAGCATGGGGCCGAAGACGCGACGCTCGGCGCCGTGCCAGGAGGTGGTGCTCGAGGGCGATGCGGTGGATCTCGACCAGTTGCCGATCCAGCACTGCTGGCCAGGCGACGTGGCGCCGCTGGTGACCTGGGCGCTGGTGGTGACCAAGGGGCCGCACAAGACGCGCCAGAATCTGGGGATCTACCGCCAGCAGAAGCTGGGACGCAACCGGCTGATCATGCGCTGGCTGTCGCATCGCGGCGGGGCGCTGGACTTCAAGGAGTGGCAGGCCGCCCATCCCGGCGAGCCGTTCCCGGTGGCGGTGGCGCTGGGCGCCGATCCGGCGACCATCCTCGGTGCGGTGACCCCGGTGCCCGATACCCTCTCCGAATACGCCTTCGCCGGGCTGCTCAGAGGCTCGCGTACCGAGCTGGTCAAGTGCGGCCATGCCGATCTGGAGGTGCCGGCCTCCAGCGAGATCGTGCTCGAGGGCTACATCTACCCCGACGACATGGCGCCGGAGGGCCCCTACGGCGACCATACCGGCTACTACAACGAGGTCGAGCAGTTCCCGGTGTTCACCGTCGAACGCCTGACCCACCGCCGCGATCCGATCTATCATTCGACCTACACCGGACGTCCGCCGGACGAGCCGGCGATCCTCGGACTGGCGCTCAACGAGGTGTTCGTGCCGATCCTGCGCAAGCAGTTCCCGGAGATCGTCGACTTCTATCTGCCGCCGGAAGGGTGCTCCTACCGCATGGCGGTGGTGACCATGAAGAAGCAGTATCCGGGACACGCCAAGCGGGTGTGATGGGGGTCTGGAGTTTCCTGCGTCAGTTCATGTACACCAAGTTCGTGATCGTGCTCGACGACGACGTCGACGCGCGCAACTGGGAGGACGTGATCTGGGCCATCACCACGCGCATGGACCCGGCACGCGACACGGTGATGGTGGAGAACACCCCGATCGACTATCTCGATTTCGCCTCGCCCACCGCGGGCTGGGGTCCAAGATGGGGCTCGACGCCACCAACAAGTGGCCCGGCGAGACCACCCCGAGTGGGGCGAGCCGATCGTCATGGACCCGGCAGTCAAGGCACGGGTCGAGGCGCGCTGGGACGAGTACGGCATCGATATCGCGCCACCCGCGGCGCGCTCGGGCAAGGCGCCCGACGCCTGAGGTTGCGGTTCGACACGCGGGCAGGATAGTGGCCATCGAACAATCGGTAGTCGAGCGATCGGCATACAAAATAGTGGGCATGCGAACAGAGAGGTGAACATGACGGTCAGAACCCTGACCTGCCAGGTGGAATCGGTCGAGGATCTGACTCCCGACGTGTTCCGGGTGATGCTCGAGGGGCGGGCCGAGGCGATCGCCCACGCCCCGGGCCAGTATCTGGAGCTTGCGGTGGATGAGGACACCTGGGTGCCGTTCTCGATCGCCTGTGCCGAGAACGGCGAAGGGCGTCTGGAACTGCATATTCAGCACTGGCCCGAGCGCACGCACTCCTCGCGCCTGCGTGAGATGCTGACCCACCGTGCGCGGCTCTCGGTGCGCCTGCCCCACGGCGAGTGCACGCTGCCGGCGCAGAGCAACGCGCCGTTGCTGCTGGTCGGCGCCGGTACCGGCTTTGCCCAGCTGAAGGCGATCGCCGAGGCCGCGCTGGCAGAGAATCCCGCGCGCGAGCTGGCACTGTGGTGGGCGGTGCGCGAGCGCCGCGACCTCTATGCCGAGAGCCTCGCCCGCCGCTGGGCCAGCGAGCATCCCAACGTCAGTTTCCACGCCGTGGTGGAGAATCTCGATGATCAGATCGAGACGCTCAGCGGAGTGACCTGGCACGCCGGGCGCATCGATGCGGTGCTGGCCGCCGAGATCCAACGCTCGACGGCGTCGAGATCTATCTGGCCGGCTCCCCCGGCATGGTGTACGCCTGCGTCGACACCCTGGCACCGCTGGGGCTGGTGGCCGAACAGATCCACTCCGACGTCTTCAGCTACGCCCCTCGCGTGCCCTTCCTGCCGCTACCTGAAGCCGACCCCGACACGGCGCCGCTCAGCCCCGGCGAGGAGAACGAGCGCCCGTGAGCCAGTCGCCGATCCTGATCACCGGCGGCGCCCAGCGCCTGGGTCTGCACTGCGCCGAGCGCTTGCTCGACGACGGCCATCCGGTGATCGTCACTTACCGTCGCGAACGCGAGGCGGTGGCGGCGCTGCGCGACCGCGGTGCGCTCACCCTGCAGGCGGATTTCGCCACCCGCCCGGCATCGAGTCGTTCATCGACCGGCTCAAGGCCCAGACACGTAGCCTGCGTGCGGTGGTGCACAACGCCAGCGAGTGGCTGGCGGACCCCGACCCCGAGGCCGCGGGGGAGACCTTCGAGCGGCTGTTCCAGGTCCACATGCAGGCGCCGTATCTGATCAACCTGGCGGCGCGCGAGCTGCTCGAGGCGTGCCAGGAGCCGCAGCGCGATATCGTCCATATCACCGATAGCGTGGTGCGCCGCGGCGCTGCCGAGCAGGCCGCCTACGCCGCCAGCAAGGCCGGGCTGGAGAGTCTGACGCTCTCCTTCGCCGCGCGCTTCGCGCCCGCTATCCAGGTCAACGCCATCGCCCCGGGGCTGGTGATGCTCGGCGAGGCCATCCACACCAACCGGCGGGTGCCGGGCCCCGGGGTGGTCTACCAGACCTGCGCTATCTGCTCGACAACGACTATGTCACCGGCACCGTGATCGCGGTGGATGGCGGGGAGTCCCTGGGCGCGGGCTGACTCCGCGGTGTCTAGGTTCTTTACGAAACGTACAAAACCTAGAGCGAGAACGGCTCGCTGCGCATCGGTACCAGCTTCCCATGATCGAGCATGGTGCCGCTGGGCTTGCCCGCCGGAGCGCCGCTGCGCGGCTCCAGGCTGACCGCGAGGTCGGCGCTGCGCAACTGGGCGCGCATCGTTCGGGCAGGCGCATGCTTTTCTGCCCGCTGCTCGGCAGCATGCCCAGCGAGACCGGCTTGCCGTTGTCCATCATCCACAGCTCGCACGCCATGCCCGCCGGCATCGGGCCCGGGGCCAGGGTCTGGATGCGCATCTCTCGCCGCTGTCGGAGGCGCTGACCAACCACCCGGGCGGCCACCCTCGCGTTGGCGACGAACACGTAGTCGCTGTCCATCATCGGCGGCGTGGGCGCGGCGATCACGTGCCGCCGCAGCAGCGCCGCCAGGGTGGAGAGGGCGCTGATCCCCTGCCACAGCCCTAGCCGCCGCCACCAGCGGCGTCCAGCCCGGCCCGGGCGGCGATCTGTGGCCACAGTGTGGCCGGGCGGGTCGACCGGTCCAGCCGCGCATTCACGCCTGCAGCCGCTCGCGCCAGGCGTCGACGCTCTGCTGCAGCTCGGGCTGACCGCCAGCAGCGCTTCGAACTCGGCCTGCTGGCGTCGGGTCAGGGTCCTCAGTACGTACTCGCCGGCGGCCCGCTCGCGGGCTTCGGGATCGCTCAAGCGAAGCGTGTCATGCATGCTTTCAACCTCTCCAGCCCGCGGCGGACCCAGCTCTTGACCGTGCCCAGCGGTGCCGTCAGCTGCTGGCGAGCTCGTGATGTGTCATGCCTTCGAAATAGGCCAGCTCCAGCGCCTGGCGCTGCTGCGGCGTGAGCTCGTCGAGGCAGGCGTTCAATGAGTCTGCCTGGCCCGCCATGTCGCTGGCGTGCTCGACATCGTCATCGCTGGGCAGCGCCTCGATCAGGGCTTCGCTGTCCGGCGCGTTCGGGCGCTGGCGGCGTAGCCAGTCGATGCCGGCGTTGCGTGCCAGCGTCGATAGCCAGGTCATCGGCTGGGCGCGGCTGGCGTCATAACGGCCGGCGGCCTGCCACACGCGCAGATAGACCTGCTGCAGGCAATCCTGCGCGGCGGCCTCCTGACGCACGATACGCAGCAGCTGCGCATAGAGATGCGGGCTGGTGGTGCGATAGAGCTTGGCGAAGGCGCGGTCGTCGCCGCGGGCGCAAGCCGCGAGCTGGCTGGCCAGGGTGTCGGGGGGCGGGTAGGTCATCGTTATCCTTTGATTTTTCTGGCTCGTGCGATCCCTGCCCGGGGTTTACCACAGATTCACGCATGGTGTCTCGCGCGCCGCCCGGGGCGCTTCGCGGCGCCAGGCGCCACGCGTTTCCACGCGGTGCTTGTCAAATGCCGACGAGGCGTTAGGATAGAGGCACGATCTACGCGAGAGAGCCCATGACTTCCAACCCCGCCATCCACGCTGCCGCTGCTGCCGATCTCTTCGGCTGTGCTGTCGCGTATGCGGGCTTTGGTTTCGGTTATGGCTACTGGTTTAGGACTGGCGTGCCCGTCGGTCGGTCGACATGACCTGAACCCGCGAGGCACGCCCCACCAGGGCTGCCTTCCGCGTATCGAGAACCCCCGGAGCAGCCCGCCGGGGGTTCTCGCGTTTCAGGCCCCAACCCTGGAATGAGATGATGATGAACGCCGTGACATCTGCCCTGAAGCCTGCCGCCGAGAGCGCCCCGCGTCGGCGTGAACTGACCCTGCCCAGCGCCGCCGAGCTGCGCGCAGCGATCCCCCTGGAACCCATGCTGGCTGCCCGCGTCGCGCGTCAGCGCGAGGCCATTCGTGATGTCCTCACCGGGCGCGACGAGCGCCTGCTGGTGGTGGTCGGGCCGTGCTCGATCCATGACCCCGACGCCGCGCTGGAGTATGCCGAACGCCTGGCCGCGCTGCAGGCCAGCGTGGCCGATCGTTTGCTGCTGGTGATGCGGGTCTACGTCGAGAAGCCGCGCACCACGGTGGGCTGGAAGGGGCTGGCTTACGACCCGCACCTGGACGGCAGCGATGACATGGCGGCGGGGCTGGCCAGCGCCCGGCGGCTGATGCGCGATGTCGCCGCGCTGGGCCTACCGGTGGCCACCGAGCTGTTGCAACCGATGGCCGCGGCCTATTTCGATGATCTGCTGAGCTGGGTCGCGATCGGCGCGCGCACCACCGAGTCGCAGATCCACCGCGAGCTGGCCAGCGGGCTCGACGCCTGTGTCGGCTTCAAGAACGGCACCCAGGGCAATGTCGACGTGGCGGTGGCGGCGATGCAATCGGCGGCGCACCCGCATCGCCACTTCGGGGTCACCGCCGAGGGCACGCCGGCGATGATCGAGACCCCCGGCAACCCCTTCACCCATCTGGTGCTGCGCGGGGGCCAGGATGGACCCAACCACGATGCCGCCAGCATCGCCGCCAGCCGCCGCGCGCTGGAGGCCGCCGGGCTGACGCCGCGGCTGATGGTCGACTGCAGCCACGCCAATTCGCGCAAGGATCACCGCCGCCAGACCGAGGTGCTGCACAGCGTGGTCGACCAGCGTCTGGCCGGCGAGCGCGCGCTGATGGGGGTGATGCTCGAAAGCCACCTCTTCGAGGGCAAGCAGCCGCTCAACCCGGCCGCGCTGCGCTACGGCGTCTCGATCACCGATGCCTGCCTGGGCTGGGAGACGACCGCGCAGCAGCTCATGCGCGCCGCCGAGCGTCTGCGCGGCTGACCCGCTACCAGCGGAAGCGCTGCTCGATACGCTCGCCGCGGGCGTCGGGGTCGAGACGCCGGCGCCACTCGGCCAGCGGATGGCTATCGGCGATGCGCCCGCGCAGCTCGCCCTGGCCGCTGTCGGGGTCTAGCGTCAGCGCGAGCGCCAGGGCCTGACCCTCTTCCAGATTCAGCCGCAGCTCGGGGGTGCCGCCACGGCATGTGAGCTGCAGCTTGGCGTGACCCAGTTCGACCCGGGTCGGGGCGAGCAAGGTCACGCTGGAGGCCGTCAGCGCGCCGTGGCTGGCGAGACAGCGGGTGCCGCGCAGGGTGACATCCAGTTGCCCCTCCCAGCGCCCCGCCAGCGCCAGCGGCAGACGCGAGAGATCGAGCGCGTCGAGATCGCCGCCGCTGAGCGTCCAGTGGGTGTCGAGGCCGCGCCAGACGCCGCGGACATGCCAAGCGCCGCTGCCTTCACCCAGGGTGAGCGTGAGCCGCCCGGGCCAGGCCAGCTGCCAGTCGAGGGGCCCCAGGGCCAGCGGCCAGCCAGCGGCGCGCCAGGCGATGCGCGCCACTTGGCCCGCCGCCAGCGTCCCCGAGGGGGCGATCAGGGTGACGTCACGCGCTATCGCTGCCCGCGGGCCGAAGGTCGTCAGCGGCCAGTCCAAAGCCAGCGTCAGGACGAAGGTGAGGGCGATGGTCAGCCCTGCGCCGAGCGTGCCCAGCATAGCGATACTGCGTCTCATCAGGGGCTCCCCGTCGCTGTGGTGTCCAGCGCCGCCTTTCCCGGCCCCGGCTCTGATTCCGGCCCTGACTCTGGCCCCGAACCCGGTCTTTCGAGCTGACTACGCCAGCGCGCCTCCAGCGCCAGGCTGCGCCCATCGCGGCGTTCGAGCTGCCACGCCACCGCCCACCAGCCGCGCTGCGCCGCCCAGCGTGCGAACTCGCTGAGCGCCTCGGGCGAGGTAGCCTCACCGCGGGTCACGACGCTGTCGTCATGCGTTTCGATACGGGTCAGTGCCAGGCCATGTTCCACCGCGGCGCTGCGCCAGTGCTCGACGTTCACCGCTTCGATCGGCGGCAGCCCCAGCAGGCTCGGGTCCGGTCTCGCTGCGGTGAATGGCTCGCCCCCGGCGGGCAGATGTGTCAGCACGGCGTGGCCGGTGTAGGCCAGCACACCGACCAGCGCCAGTATCAGCAGACCCTTCTCCCGCCCCGAGCGCGCCATCCACAGCGGCGCCAGTCGGGCGGGCAGGCGCAAGGTGAATCGGCTCATGGGCTAGTCTCCAGGGCGTTGGCGGACAGGGTCAGCGCCAGGCTCAGCTCGCCCGGCCCTGGCTGCCATTGCGCCTCGCCCAGCGTGGCGAGAGCCTGGCGGGCCCGGTTCACCACCACCGGCGCCGGCGGCTCGGGGTAGCGCCAGGTCAGGCTAGCCCGGGTGCCGGTGACCGCCAGCCGTGATAGCTGCCAGGGCGTGGCGGCGAGCTGTGCCGTAGCCGTTGCCAGGGCCTCGCTGAGCTGGCGATTGCGCCGGGCCAGGGCGTCGATGGCGTCAGCACGAGTGGCCAGCGCCGCCTGGGCGTCCACCGGCGGTGGGCCGACGAAGCGCGCGGCCAGCGCTGCCGCCTGTTGCTGCCCGGCAGCGGCCTCTGCGCGCCAGGTCGTGGCCAGCCACAGGGAGGCGTCGAGCAGTGCCAGCAGGGCGATGGACCCCGCCAGCCAGCGTGTACGTCGCTGCGGCTGCCAGCTGATCCCTGGCCAGCGCGCGCCTCTGTCATCGGCGAACGGCAGCGCGGCGGGGGGCTGCGCCGCCAGCCAGGTGAGGCTGCGGCGCCGGGCCTGCTCGGCCGCCGCTTCGCCGCCATCATGGCGTTCGTTATCGTCTCTTTCGCCATCGCCGTGTTCGTCGTTGCGCTGTCGCGGCTGGCGGGTGTCGCCATGGGCATCGGTATCGATAGCGCCATCGACTACCTGGCAGTCGCGCTCGCGCCAGGCCGGCGGCAGCGGCCAGTCGCGCGGCCAAGCCAGCCACTGGCGAGTCTCCGGTGCACCCGGCGCTGCGGGTGCGGCCAGCCCCAGACACAACCGGTGGCTGCCGTCGTCGAGCGTGGTGATCTGATCCGGCGCCGCCGGCTGCGGCAGTGCCAGGAAGGCGCAGCTCCAACCCGCCGGGGCCAGACCGAGGCGCTGCGCCCAGGCGCGCCAGGCGGCGAGCTCGGCCCGCGGCAAGGCGATCAGTTCCAGGTGGCCGCGGCCGCGCTGCAGCGGATGCAGATGGAGCTGGTCCACCGCATCGCTGGTTACCGTCTCCAGCAGCAGCGGCCACTCGCGGCGCTTGAGCCCGCGTGGCGCGGCGAGATGGAAGTGGCTGACCGCATCCGCCGCCAGCAGCAGGGTGACCGGGTGGCTGGTGGCCAGCCGCGTCAGTGCTTGCCACGCCTCAGGAGGGCTGGTGTCGCTCAGGGTGTGCGGCGTGGCACCCTCCAGGCACCAGTCGACACGAAGCCGGGTGTCAGTCTCTGTGACTGTATCCGCATCGGCGTCGACGCCGGTTTCGGTACGCGGCGCGAGACGCAGCCGTGGGGCGACCAGCAGGCGGGTGGCGGCGCGCGCCGGGCGTGCGGATCGGCGCATCAGGGTGACTCCTGGGTGAAGACGTTGTCCGCCGCCGGCCCGGCGGCGTCGGTGGAGATAGCGTTGGTCGAAATAGCGTTGGTCGAGATAGCGTCGAGCCGAGCGCTGGGATAGCCGCTGCGGCGGCTCAGCACCCGTACCCTCGCCGCCGGCTGCAGCGGGTAGAAGGCGCTGGTGCCCTCGGCCAGCAGCAGACGCTGGAAGTCGTAGCGGCGATCCGCCAGGCGGATGCGGATATCCAGCGCCACATAGTCCGGGGTCAGGCGCAGGCGGTTGGCGTAGCGGTCGAGCCAGGGCGCATCGCCGCCCAGCGCCTGGCGCACCGCATCGAGATCCGTGTAGCCGCCCGGCGGGCGGGCGCGCAGCAGCGTGGCCAGGGCGCCGCGGTCGACCTGGCCCAGGAACAGCGCATCCAGCAGCGGCAGGTCGCCGGGGCCCAGGGCGTTGAGATCGAGCCGCCAGGGGCCGTCGTCGGGCAGCGCGCAGAGTTCACCGAAACGCCCGGCGCGGCGGCTGTCCAGCGGCGCCAGCCAGTTGATCTCGCTGGGATCGCGCAGCCAGGTGTCGGCGCTCGTCCGGGGCGGGTCGAGGCGCGCATAGTCGGCACCATCCATGCCGCCGAGGCGGGCGATGTTGTCGGCATCGATCCAGTCGGCGAGGCGGGCGACGAAGGTATCCGGGGTCATGCCGACGAGGCGCTCGCTGGCATAGGTCGCCACCCAGTAGCGCAGCTGCTGCTCGGCCAGTGCCGCCTGGCTGCCGCCCAGGGCGTTGAGGTTGAAGCAGGTGCGCAGGTCGTGCACCACCAGACGCAGCTCGCCGGCGTCGGTGGGGTAGCGCAGCGGCCGCCCGGCCAGGGTCTGCCACCACAGGTCGGCATGGCGCACTGCGGCATCGGTGAGCGCACGGCGGGCGATGATCTCCGCGCCGCGGGCGTAGAATTCGGCCTGGGTTTCCTGCTGCAGCAGTTCGAGACGGGTCAGCTCGCGCCGCCCCTGCAGCGTCAGCGCGCTCAGCGTGACGCTCACCAGCGCCAGCGCCAGCAGTACCATCAATAGCGCCGCCCCGCGCTGGCGCGGTGCCCCCACGGGCTCACGCTGGGCTGGCGGCGGCACGCTCATGGCAGCAGCTCCGGCAGGACCACGGTCAGCGTCACCGGTCGCCCATGGCGCTGCCACTGCACGCGCACGCCCTGGGCGATGCCGTTCGGCGGCGGTGAGGCGAGCCAGCGTCCGGCGGAGAAGAACGCCAGCGTCAACGCGTTGACGCCGTCGAGTGCCGCCACCCGTTGCCACTCGGGCTCCCCGGCGGCGTCGAGCAGCCCGCTGGAATCGAGCGTCAGGGTGGCGCTGTCGCGATCCCACTGCAGGCGTTGGCGACGCAGGCGGGTGTAGAAATCGCCCACCGGCAGCGCCACCGCGCCCAGCGAGACCCACTCCAGCCGTGCCAGATCGGCACGATAGGCCAGTGGCAGGTTGAACAGCGCCCGCCCCCCTGCATGTATCGGGCGCTGCACCAGCGCCTCCAGACGCCGCGTGAGCAGGCGACTGAAGTCGATCTCCGCGTCCAGCGGCGCCGGTTCGGCGAAACGTTCGCGGGTACTCACCAGCTGATTGACCAGCGCCGCCACGCCGATGCCGACCAGCGCGGTCAGGGCGATGGCGATCATCACCTCGAGCAGGGTAAAGCCGCGCTGGTGCGGCGTCTTTGCGGCCAGCGTTCTCATGGCGGTGCCAGATAGAGGGTGAAGGTGAGGACCGGGTGTGTGCGGTCCGGGGCGTCGTAGAGCGCCAGGCGCCCCTGGCGCAGCCGCTGGATCGGTGTGGCGCTCACCGTCAGCCGCCACCAGCAGGTGTGTCCCGCCTGGCTCAATTCGCCCTGCTGGGTGCCCAGGCGCGGCCAGTAGTGGTCGAGCGCCGCACGGCTTTCGAACTCCCGCGCGCACAGCAGCATGGGGGCGCGGCGCGCCGCACTCTCGGCGATGCGCACGCGCTGCTGCACGCCCTGGGCGACGATCGCCGCGATCAGCGCCAGGATGAATAGCGCCACCATGACCTCGAGCAGGGTGAAACCGCGCTGGCATTGGGCCTCGTGGTAGCCGGGCCTGGCACTCATCGCCCACCGCCTGTCACGCTGACCCCGAGCGCGTCCACCGCCAGGGTGCGGCGGGCGCCGTCGCTGGCCAGTTGGACATGCGCACCCACCACCTCGCCGTCGGGCAGCCACACCAGCCAGGGCGTGGTGGTATCGGCGGCCGGCGGCTGACGGCTGGGCTGAAGCGGCGGCTCCCAGCGCTGCGCGGCCAGCCCCAGGCGCTCGCCGAAGGGCTGCCAGCCGCGTCCGGGCTGCCAACTGACGAAGCGATAGCCGTCGCCCTGCGGCTGCCAGCCGACCACTCGCTGGCGCGCCCGGGCGACGTCCGCGGCCAGGCGGAAGGTGCCGGCCAGCTCGCGCGCCTCGCGGTCGAGCCGCTCGCCGGGGCGCGTGCCCGCCAGCCAGGCCACGGCGAGGCTCGAGCCCAGGCGATGATCACGATCACCACCAGCAGCTCGATCAGCGAGAAGCCCCGGGTAGCGCGAGCGCTCACAGCATCCAGTTACCGATGTCGGCATCGATGCTCTCGCCGCCGGGCTGGTCGTCGGCGCCCAGGCTGTAGAGATCGACCCGGCCGTGCTGGCCGGGGCTGGCGTAGTGGTAGGGGTTGCCCCAGGGGTCCTCGGGCAGGCGCCGGATATAGCCACCTTCGCGGTAGTTGTCCGGCTGTGGGTCGCTGGTGGGAGGGCTGACCAGCGCCGCCAGGCCCTGCTGGGTGGTGGGGTAGCGGTAGTTGTCGAGACGGTACATGTCGAGCGCCTGCTCGAGCGTCGAGAGATCGGCGCGCGCCTTCTGCTGCATGGCGTCGTCCTGGTTGCTCAGCACGTTGGGGGCGACGATCGCCACCAGCAGACCGATGATGAAGATCACCACCATGATCTCGAGCAGGGTGAAGCCGGACTGGTGGCCGGGCGGGGAGCGCGTGTCATGCCGTTGCCTCTCTCGTCGTTGTCATATCAGTCGTTTGCGTCATGGCTTGCGTGTCTGCCGGGGCGCTACAGCGCCACGCTGCTGTTGAGCTGCATGATCGGCAGCAGGATGGCGAGCACCACGGTCAGCACCACCGCGCCCATGACCAGGATCATCAGTGGTTCGAACAGCGCCAGGGCCATGTCGACGCGGCGGTTGAAGGTGCCCTCCTGGGCGTCGGCGATGCGTTCGAGCATGCGATCCAGAGTGCCGCTGGCCTCGCCGCTGGCGACCATGTGCAGCAGTGAGGGCGAGAAGCGCCCCGACTCCTGCATCGCCCGGTGCAGGCTGACCCCGCTCTCGACGCGCTGCTCGATCAGCGCCACCGCCTCGCGCATGCCGTGGTTGCCCAGGGTGTCGCGGCTTACCCGCAGCGCCTCCCGCAGGGCGATGCCGCTGCGGGTGAGGATCGCCAGGGTGCGGGTCAGGCGCCCGGTGTCGAGTAGCCGGATCAGCTCGCCCAGGCGCGGCAGACCGAGCAGCAGGGCGTCGAGCCTTGCCCGCGGCGCCGGGCGCCGCAGTACCCGTGCCGCCAGCGGTACGCTCAGCAGCAATAGCGCTAGCAGCCATGGGCCCAGGCTCAGCATCAGGTGGGAAAGAGTGATCATCAGCCGGGTCAGCCACGGCAGCGCCATGTCGGAGCGCTCGAACTGCTGCGCCAGGCGTGGCACCACCCAGGTCATCAGCCCGCTCACCACCGCCAGCGAGACCCCTGCCAGTACCAGCGGATAGACCAGCGCGGTGCGCGCCTTCTGGCGCTGCGCCTGGACCCGTTCCAGATGGTCGGCCAGGCGTTCGAGCACCAGCGCCAGGCGTCCGGCGCGCTCGCCGGCGGCGACCAGCGAGCGGTAGAGCAGGTCGAAGCTCGCGTGGGGCTTCAGGCTGTCGGCCAGCGAGTGGCCTTCGCGCACCCGAGTGCCCACCGCCAGCGCAGCGCCCGCTCGCGCTGGCGCTCGGCCTGGCGGGTGAGGGCGTCGAGGGCGTCGCTGAGCGGGATGCCGGCGTCGATCAGCGTCGCCAGCTGGCGCGTGAGCAGCGCCAGGCTGGTGGTATCGAGGCGCCCACGGCCCGCGCTGCGACCCGCGGCATCGGCGCTACGCACCAGCGCCAGGCGGCGCGGAAACAGACCACGCTCGTGCAGCAGCTGGCGCGCCTGACGCTCGCTCTCAGCCTGCAGCACGTCGCGCTGGCGGCGGCCGTCGGGGCTCAGGGCCAGATAGCGATAGGTGGGCATCGACTCTCCCCAGTAGCGATGTCGATATGACGCCCGTCACGCATCGCGACGGCCATGACGGGCATCGATGGCGCCGTAGTCTGACCCACGGTCGATGGCAGTTTGAGGTCAGCGCGGGCCGCGCGCTCAGCGGTGGATCGCACGCAGCACCTCGTCGAGGGCGGTTTCGCCCGCTGCCAGCCGCGCCAGCGCCGCCTGCGCCAGGCTCTGGGCGCCGGCCTGGCCGAAGGCGTACTCGGCCAGCGCCGCCTCCGGGGCGCGTTCGTGGATCATGCCGGCCAAATGGGCGTCAATGGGGATGAACTCGTAAAGCCCCAGGCGCCCGCGATAGCCGCTGTGGTCGCAGCTCTCGCAGCCCTGGGGCTCGGCCAGCCGCGACAGCGTCTCGATGCCGGGCAGCCACTGGGCGTCGTCGGCTCGGCGCGGGCGCCACTCGCAGCACGCCGGGCACAGCCGACGCACCAGGCGCTGCGCCATCACTCCCTTGAGGCTGGTCGCCAGCAGAAACGGCTCGATGCCCATGTCGCGCAGGCGCGCGATCGCTCCCAGCGCACTGTTGGTGTGCAGGGTCGAGAGCACCAGGTGGCCGGTGAGACTCGACTGCACCGCGGTGGCGGCGGTCTCCAGATCGCGGATCTCGCCGATCATGATCACATCCGGGTCCTGGCGCAGGATGGCGCGCAGGCCCCGGGCGAAGGTCAGCCCGGCATGGGGGTTGACCGGGGTCTGCCCGATACCGGGGATGGCGTACTCCACCGGGTCCTCGACGGTGAGAATGTTGCGGCTGCGGTCGTTGAGCGCATTGAGGCTGGCGTAGAGGGTGGTGGTCTTGCCCGAGCCGGTGGGCCCGGTGTTGAGCAGGATGCCGTTGGGCTGCTCGAGTACCCGGCGGTAGCGCTCGAGCACGGCCGGCGGCATGCCCAGGCGGTCGAGGTCGAGCAGCGCGGCGTGCTTGTCGAGCAGACGCATCACCACCCGCTCGCCGTGGATGCCGGGCAGGGTAGAGACGCGGATATCGACGTCGCGGCCGGCGGCGCGCACGGTGATGCGGCCATCCTGGGGCTGGCGCTTCTCGGCGATGTCGAGCCGCGCCATCACCTTGATTCGCGAGATCAGCACCGGCGCCAGCACCCGCGGCGGACGCAGCGCCTCGCGCATGGCGCCATCCACCCGCAGCCGGATCACCAGCTCGCGCTCGAACGGCTCGACGTGGATGTCTGACGCGGACAGGCGCAGGGCCTCGGAGAAGACGCCGTTGATCAGCCGGATCACCGGCGCTTCGTTCTCGCTCTCGAGCAGATCCTCGGCGCGCGGCAGCTCCTGCATCAGGCTGTCGAGGTCGACGTGCTCGGCCAGGCCCTCCAGCAGCGCCGCGTTGTCGGCGCGTTCACCGTCGTGCAGCGCGGCCAGACGCGCCTCGAAGGTGTCGCCATCGAGCCACTCGCAGCCTTCGGCGCGGCCCAGGCGGCGCTGGATATCCTGTAGCACCTCGAGCTGCAGCGGCGATGGCGTGTCGCGGCACAGCAGGCGGTAACCCTGCGTGCCCGGGGCCAGCGCCACCCCGGCACGCTTGGCCAGTCGATAGGGCAGCGGCGCGAGGTCGTCGCCGGCGCTGAAGGCCGCGGTCGCGGTCATGGCGCCAGGCTCCCAGGCGGCTGCGCTGGTCCGGGAAGAGCGCGCTCCAGCGCGGCTGACCCGGCGTGCTCGGCGCCGCGCTAGCCATACCCGCGCCAGTCGAAGGCGTACCGCCGGCCGAAGATGAGCCGCCGGCCGCTGTGGTGGCCGCTTCCCACGGCGCCAGCGCTTGGTCATCGTCGAAGCCGGCGAGCAGCTGCTGGGCGCGCATGTAGCGGTACTTGTCGGCGGTGGCGCTGTCCATCTGGGCGGCGTCGCGCAGCACCCGGGCGCGGATGAACACCATCAGGTTGCGCTTCTCCTGCTCGTCGCGGTTGTACTGGAACAGCTTGCCGATCAGCGGGATGTCGCCCAGTAGCGGCACCTGGGCCGAGCTCGAGTTGCCGGCGTTGCTGATCAGCCCGCCGAGCACCACGATGCCGCCGTCGCGAGTGATCACCGAGGTCTCGATTTCGCGCTTGTTGGTGACCACGTCGGAGGCCTGGACATTGGGATCGATCGACGACACCTCCTGAACGATGTCCATGCGAATGGTGTTGTCGGAGCTGATCGAGGGGCGGATGCGCAGGCTGACCCCGATATCCTCGCGCTGGATGATCTGGTAGGGGTTCTCGTTGAAGGTCGTGGAGCCGGTGACGAAAGGCACCTCCTGGCCCACCAGGATGTAGGCCTGGGCGTTGTCGAGGGTGGTCAGCGAGGGCGTCGACAGCAGATTGGTCTCGCTGTCGCTCTGCAGCGCGCCGAGCAGGGCGGCGAAGCTCACGCCGCTGTCGCTGACCCGGCCCACCCCGGCGCTGACCCCGGTGATGCTGCCGAGCAGCCGCGCCAGCTGGCTGGTGTCGTTGCGCGCGGCGGCGCCGGCGATGGCGTTGATCCCCGGCTGGCCGTCGGCGGCGTAGTTGAACCCGCCCACCGGCACCGTGCCGCTGCCGGAGAGATCGCCGAACAGCCACTGCACGCCCAGGCGCTTGGCGCGCGACTCGGTGATCTCGGCGATGATCGCTTCCACCGCTACCTGGGCGCGGCGGATATCGAGCTTCTTGATGATGCTGGCGTAGGCGTCGAGCCGCGCCGGCGGGCCGATCAGTACCAGGGCGTTGGTCGAGGGGTGGACAGCGAAGCCGACCGCGTCGTCGCCGCTGCCGAGGGTGCCGGCGAGCGCGGCGTTGCGGCTGGTGGCGTCCGGTAGCGCAGGCAGCCCGCTGCCGTTGCTACCCATGCCGCTGCTTGCGCTGGTGAGGCTGCCGCCCTGCAGGGCACCGCCACCACTGCCGGCGCGCTGCAGCAGTTGCTGTACCTGACTCTGGGGGTTGGCGCTGCCCGTGTTCTGGGCGCGGTCGCCGGTCAGCCCGGCGAGCACTGAGACCACCGATTCGGCGCTGACGTTGTCCAGATAGATCACCCGGGTGTTGCGCTGCTGTGCTTCGGCCTGGGGCTTGTCCAGCGAGGCGGCGAGCTGGCGCACCCGGGCCAGCCCAGCGGGGTCGCCGTAGGCCACCAGAGCGTTGGCGCGCGGATTGGCCACCACCTTCACCTGGCCGCCGCCCTCGCGCTGCATCAGCGTATCCAGGGTGCCGGCGAGTTCATCGGCGGAGGCGTGCTCGAGCGGCAGTACCGCGGCCTGGAGATCGCGCTGGCGGTCGAGACGCTGGGCCAGTTGGGTCAGTCGCTGGAGGTTGTCACGCCAGTCGGTGACCACCACCAGATGACTCTCCGGCCATGGCGTGACCGTGCCCACCTGGCTGTCGACCAGCGGCTGCAGCACGCCGGCCAGAGTGGCGGCGTCGAGGTTGCGCGTGGCGATCACGCTGGTGGCGACATTGCCCCCCTGGGCGTTGTCACCAAGCGGTAGCGGCTGGGTGCGCGAGGCCTGGGCCGGCACGATGCGCACCTGGCCGTCGGCGAGCGGCACCGTGGCGTAGCCGTTGATCTGCAGTTCGTTCTGGAACAGGCGGTAAAGCTCGTCGGCGCTCAGCCGGCGCTGGCTGGTCAACGAGATGTTGCCCTGTACCCGCGGGTCGACGATGAAGGCGTGGCCGGTGATTCGCCCCACGCTGTCGATGAATTCGCGCAGGCTGGTCTGCTGGAAGTCGACGTCGTAGCGCGGCGTGGCGTCCGCTGCCGTGGTGCTGATGTCATCCCCGGGCGTCTGGGGCTGGGTCTGTGACTGGGCCGGGGTCGGGAGCAGCAGGGCCAGCAGCAGCGTGATCACCAGTCGATACGGCTGGGGTCTCATGGGGATGACTCCGAAAGCGTGGATGAAGTGGCGGCCGGTGTGCTCGGCCCGACGCGGACGATGGCGCCGCTGGGGACCGTGTCAGGCTCGGGCCAGGCCAGGCGCTCCAGGCGCCCATCGCGGGACAGCACCACGCCTTCGCTATCGATACGCGCCAGGGTGATGCCTGCGGCGATGCGATCCCCCGGCATCAGCGCGCGCTGACCGTCGGGGGTCGCCAGCACCACCAGCGAGTTCGCGCCTCGGCTCAGCGCCCGGCCGACCACCTGGTAGGGCAGGTCGGTGAGCGGGATGCGCGTGTCCGCCGCGATGGCCTGCGGCTGCCAGGCGGTGGGCACCGGCGGCAGCGCGGCGGGGTCGAGGATGAAGGTCGTCGGCGCCGAGACGGACGCGGCAGGCGCCAGCAGTCGTGCCGCGCCGCTCAGCGCTTGGGCCGCCAGCCACGCCAGCAGACACAGCGCCAGCCACCGTGCCGGGGCGCTCAGCCAGGCCGGGGGCGTCATACGCTCAGACGCGCCTGCGGATGCCAGCCGGGATGCCCCTCGACGTAACGTGCCTCGACGCTCGGTGGCGTGGGAGCCGGCGGGGTGCCGCCGTGGTCGTTGAGATAGCGCTCCAGGCGCTGCCACAGCGGTTCGCCGCCGGCCTGGGGGCGGGCGCTGAAGCTGCGCCAGGTGATTCCGCCGGGCAGTGCATCGAGATGCGCGCGTTCTCCCGCGGCGGCGCCGTAGTCGAGCATCCAGTGGGTCGCCGAGAGGCGCGGCAGGTCGCGGCTGTCATTGAGGATCAGCGGCAGGCCTAGACTGCTGTCCAGCGCGCGTTCGAGCAGACGCTTCAGCGCGTCGGGGTCCGGCGCGAGATCGACGACCCGCGCCGGATGGCCGCCGCTCAGGCGCCACAGATGGTCGCGGGTGATCGTCTCGCCCGGGGCCAGCAGGGTGTCGTGGCGCAGCCCCGGGAGCAGGGCGCGGGTGGCATCGCTATTGGCACTGAGGGCGGCGGCGATCAGGCCGTCCCAGCTGCCGCCGACGCTGTCGCGGCGCCATAGCCAGCCGGGGGCGCTGCCCAGCGGGCGGTCGAGCCAGCCGGCATAGGGCGCGCGCAGGGCGTCGAAGCGTGTCTGGTGTTCCGCTGCCGCGGCGTCCGGCGTGACGTCGTTGCGCTGGAAATCGGCGTGGATCTGCCAACCGCTCTGGGTACTGCGACAGCTGAGATGAAAGAAGCCGCTGGCGTGGCTGCCGGGGAGACACAGTGGTACCGGGGCGCCGTGGGGGGTGTCCACCGCGATCAGCGTGGGCCAGAAATCCTGGCCGCGGGCGCCTAGCACCAAGTCGACTCGCGGCAGCGTTCCGGCCAGCCAGCGTGCGGTGGCGCTGCCGGTGTCGGCCAATAGCACCACCAGATCGGCGCCTTCGGCGGCCTTGGCCACGCTCTCGGCCAGGGATCGGTACCACTGATCGAGCGGGCGGGTCTCGTCCAGGGCGTTGGGGTCGCTGGCGCCGACCACCGCCACCTGGACGCCATCGCGTTCGAAGCGGGTCGCCACGCTGACGCCGGCGGGTGGCGCGGCCAGATTGCCCAGCACCGGGCGCGCGTAGTCGCGTAGAGCGCCGGGGCGCGCTGTGGCCAGAGTACGCGCTCGTCGCTGCTGACCCGGGCATCGCTGGCGAGCAGGCGGCTGGCGGCGACGCCGGCGCTGCCGTTGGCGAGATGCCCCAGGCCGCTGCCGCTCCAGCACTGGCCGTTCTCCAGGGTCAGAGTGCTCTTGGCGCCGAGTTCACGGCGCAGCCGCGCGAGTTGGGCGGCCAGGCCGCCATAGCCGGCGGTGTGGCGCCGCGCGGCGCTGCGAGGCGTATAGAGGTCGGCCCATTCGGCGCCGGCACTGCCGACCAGCGTGGTCACGCCGTCCGCGGTGGCCCAGGGGGCGGCGCCGAGCAGTTCCGCCGGGCCGAGATAGGTGGCGGGGGCGACGATCCGCGTGGGACCGAGACACTCCAGGGTATCGGCGACGTAGAGCAGCTCGACCTGGTGTCCCGGTGTCGGTGCGCGTGCCGTGCGCGTCGAGATCGAAGACGTGGCGCAGCCGCCCAGCCCGGTACCGAGCAGCGCACCACCCAGGGCCGACGAGGCGACGGCGGATCGGGTCGCAGCGCCGGCCGTCGTTGGCCCGAGGGTCAATGGTCGGGACGCTGTTGGCCGGGGCGTCGATGGCTGGGGCGTCGATGGCCGGAGCGTCTATGGAAAGGGGGTCAGTCATGGGGCTCCCGCGAATGATCCAACGCGGCGCACGGTCTTCGCCGCCGCCGGACTCGGCATCCTAATGACTGGGAGATGACGGTTTCGTGACGCCGCCAGGGCTCTGGCTCTGCCGCCAAGTCGTCATGGGGTTGTCACGTTGCTGCTCTAAGTTGCCTCCGGGTAACGCAGCCCGGTGACCGCATTCACCGGGACGCCAAGTGGCCGGCGGCGCGCATCGCCGGCCCGGGCGCCATGGCATCAGTCGACCGTCATTAGTGGATCACTCACAGAGAGGGGACACCCCAGAGCAAGGAAATCGAGGATCATCGCGTTCCAACCAGAGCGGCAACGAGCCGTTCACGTCGGTACTCTCCCGCCGTGTCTCGCGTCGCGGCATCATGCAGGGAGGCGCCGGACTGGCCGCCATGGGCCTGCTCGGCGGGTTCGGTCTGGCCGGTTGCAGCAGTGACGATAGCAACGACAACGGCAGCGCCGGCGGCGGCTCTTCAGAAGCCACGCCGCTGGCGCTGGCGTTCGCCTCGATTCGCGGTTCGCGCACCAATGGGGTGGTGGTGCCCGAAGGCTATGTCGCCCAAGTGGTGATCCCCTGGGGGACGCCGCTCGACAACAGCGTTGGCGCCTGGTCCGCGGACCGCAGCGTGACGCCCGACTACCAGGCGGCCAGCGTGGGCATGAACCACGACGGCATGCACAACTTCGCACTGAGCGAAGAGAGCGCCTCGCGCGAGTTCATCATGGCGCTCAACAATGAATATATCGACCAGGATGCGCTGTGGGCGCCTCAGGGTGGCCCGACCAATGCTTCCAGCGGCGCGCGCCCGGCCGACGAGGTACGCACCGAAATCAACGCCCACGGCGTGACCCTGGTCAAGCTGATGCTCGATGCCAACGGCCAGTGGCGTGAAGAGCGCGGTTCGCGCTACAACCGTCGTATCACCTCGGCCACGCCGATCGAACTCGCCGGCCCGGTGCGCGGCAGCGACTACGTGATCACCGCCTACTCCACCAACGGCACGCGCACCCGCGGCACCAACAACAACTGCGCCAACGGCTACACCCCCTGGGGCACCTACCTCACCTGCGAGGAGAACTGGCCCAATGTCTTCACCAAGTCTAGCGACCGTATCCTGACGACGAGCGCCTGGGTCTGCCCGATGGCCGCGGCCGCTACGGCTGGGAGACCGCCCAGGGGGCACCAACGGGGAGTTCGCGCGCTTCAACGCCACGCCGAGCGCGGCTTCCGCCGCCGGCGACTACCGCAACGAGCCGCGTACCTACGGCTACGTGGTGGAGATCGACCCCTACGGCAACACCGCCAGCGTGGGCACCGAGACCGCCGCGCTCAAGCGCACCCATATCGGTCGTTTCCGCCACGAGGGCTGCTGGCCGGGCAAGGTGATCGAGGGCGAGCCGGTGGTGTTCTACTCCGGCCACGACTCGCGCAACGAGTACATCTACAAGTTCGTCTCCAAGGCCAAGTGGGACCCCCAGGATGCCAATCGCCCGGGTCAGGACTACGACCGCCTGGCGATCGGCTCCAAGTACCTCGACGAGGGCACCCTCTACGTGGCGCGCTTCAACGCCGATGGCAGCGGCGATTGGCTGCCGCTGACTCCGGACGCTACCACCCAGAACGGCCGGCCGCTGTGGCAGGCGCTCAATCTGGCCAACGAGCGCGATCTCGCCGGGGTCATCATCAATACCTGCGACGCCGCCGACTTCATGGGCGCGACGCCGATGGACCGTCCCGAGTGGGGTACCGTCGACCCCTCCTCGGGCGAGGTCTACATGACCCTGACCAACAACTCCAAGCGCACTGCCGAAGGCACCGCCGCCACCTACACCGATGGTGGTAGCGACATCGAGGCGCTCGGCGCGGGCTATGCCACGGCCCCGGTCAATGCCGCCAACCCGCGGCCCGACAACGAGGGTGGCCAGGTCATTCGCTGGCGCGAGCCGTCGCCCGCTGGCACCAACTTCGAGTGGGAAGTGTTCGTCTTCGGCGCCGCCGAGAATGATCCCGACAACTTCTCGGGTCTCACCGAGCTCAACCAGTTCGCCAGCCCCGATGGCCTGTGGTACGACGATCGCGGCGACGGTCGCGGCATCCTGTGGATCGAGACCGATAACGGCTACGACAACGTCACCGACTACACCAACGACCAGGTGCTGGCGGTGGTGCCGGGTAACGTCAGCCGCGGCCCGGGAGACAAGGCGGTGATCGATGCCGCCGACCAGGCCCAGCTCAAGCGCTTCGCCGTCGGCCCCAACGGCTGCGAGGTGACCGGTATCTTCGCCACGCCGGACAAGACCTCGCTGTTCATCAACATCCAGCACCCGGGCAACTGGCCGGCCGATCCTGACGCCAACGTGCAGGATGCCACGGTCGCCATCCCGAAGTCGGGCAGCGTGCGCGCGCGTGCCGCCACCGTGGTGATCCGCAAGCGTGATGGTGGCGAGATCGCGGTCTGATCCGCGGCTATCTCGTCACGTAAACCAACTCGTCACACAAGTTTTGGGCCGCGCACAGCGCGGCCCTTTTGCATTTGGGGCGAGCGCATGGGGGACTTACGCCAGTGGCGGGGGCCGAGGCAACGGCGCCGCACCCGCTGTCAGCGCGGCCCAGGCACCGCTGAAATGAGCGCGCGCGACGTGAGTACCCGGAACGTAAGAACCCTAGATGTCAGAACAGTGGCGTGCTGGTCTGGAGAGCGATATAGACCGCGCTCGGCCCCTGGATGAGTGCCAGCGCTGGGGATACGTGATAGGGCTAGCGTCGAGAATCGCTGTAAGGCAGCGCGGAGTGCTACGGATGGGGGCCTGCCGCGCCCTGGCCGGGCGCGGCGATAGTGATCTCAAGCCTGGCTGGCGTAGGCGTAGAGCAGCGTTTCCTGGGCGCTGACCGGCTCGGCGTCACCGCTCTCCTGCAGGTGGTACTGGCCTTCGCTATCGAGCACCCAGCTCTGGCAGTTGTCGACTAGGTAGGTGTCGAGGTCCTTGCGCACCTGCTGGGCGACCTTCTTGTCGAGCAGCGGGAAACAGGTCTCGACGCGGTGGAACATGTTGCGCTCCATGGCGTCGGCGCTGGAGCACCACACCTCGTGGGCCCCGTCATTGCTGAAGTAGTAGACCCGGGTGTGTTCGAGGAAGCGACCGATGATCGAGCGCACGTGGATGTTCTCGGAGATCCCCGGCACGCCAGGGCGCAGGCAACACATGCCGCGGATGATCAGATCGCAGCGCACGCCGGCCTGGGAGGCGCGGTAGAGCGCGCGGATCAGCTTGGGCTCGGTGATGGCGTTGCACTTGATCACCAGGCGCGCCTTCTTGCCGCTCTCGGCCAGCTTGGCTTCGCGCTCGATCATCGCCACCAGGGTGTCGTGGAGGGTGAAGGGCGCATGCAGCAGGGTGTTGATCTTGCGCGGCTTGCCCATCCCGGAGAGCTGCTGGAAGACGCGGTGAACGTCCTCGCAGAGCGCCTCGTTGGCGGTCATCAGGCTGTAGTCGGTGTAGAGCTTGGCGGTCTTGGCGTGGTAGTTGCCGGTGCCGAGATGCGCATAGTGGCGCAGTTCGCCCTTCTCGCGGCGCACGATATGCATCATCTTGGCGTGGGTCTTGTAGGCCATCACCCCGTAGATGACGATGGCCCCGGCCTCCTGCAGGCGCGAGGCCAGCGCCAGGTTGTCGGCCTCGTCGAAGCGTGCCCGTAGCTCGATCACCACGGTCACTTCCTTGCCGCCGCGGGCTGCCTCGACCAGGGCACTGACGATCGAGGAGTCGGCGCCGGTGCGGTAGAGGGTCTGCTTGATCGCCATCACGTCGCTGTCGCGGGCGGCCTGGCGCAGTAGCTCCTCGACCGGCGTGAACGACTGGAACGGATGGTGCAGCAGGATATCGCCCTGGCGGATCATCGAGAACAGGTTGACGTCGCCGCGCACCTGCTTGGGCAGCCCCGGGGTGAAGGAGCGGTAGCGCAGGTCGGGTCGCTGGACGTCATCCAGCACCGACATCAGCCGGGTCAGGTTGACCGGCCCGTTGACCCGGTAGAGATCCGCCTCGCCGAGCTCGAACTGCTTGAGCAGGAAGTCGATCAGGTTGTCCGGGCAGTTGTCGGCCACTTCCAGGCGCACGCCGCTGCCGTAGCGTCGAGCCAAGAGCTCGCCGCGCAGCGCCGAGGCAAGGTCCGAAACCTCTTCCGGGTCGACCGAGAGATCGGCGTTGCGGGTCAGGCGGAACTGATAGCAGCCCTCGACCTCCATGCCGGGAAACACCTCATGGGCATGGGCGTGGATCATCGACGACAGGAACACATAGTCGGTGAAGCCTTCTTCGCACAGCGCCTCGGGCAGGCGGATCAGGCGCGGCAGCGAGCGCGGCGCGGGCAGGATAGCCAACCCGCCCTCGCGGCCGAAGGCGTCGGTACCGTCGAGCTCGACGATGAAGTTGAGGCTCTTGTTGACCAGTCGCGGGAAGGGGTGCGAGGGATCCAGCCCGATCGGACTGATCACCGGCGCGATCTCTTCCTCGAAGTAGTCGGCGACCCAAGCGGCCTGGGCCGGCGTCCACTGCGCGCGGCGGCGAAAGCGGATGTTCTGCTCCTCCAGCGCCGGCACCAGGGCATCGTTGAGGATGTGGTACTGGCGATCGACCTGTTCGTGGGCGATGCGCGAAATCTCCTCCAGCGTGCGCGCCGGTGGCAGGCCATCGGCGCCCACCTCTTCGTTGGCCAGGGCCATCTGGTGCTTGAGCCCGGCGACCCGGATTTCGAAGAACTCGTCCAGGTTGGAGGAGAAGATCAGCAGGAACATCAGTCGATTGAGCAGCGGATGTGAAGGATCCAAGGACTGCTCGAGCACGCGGATATTGAACTGCAGGTGTGACAACTCGCGGTTGAAGTAGAGCGTGGGATCGCTCAGGTCCGCCTGCGGCGAGGGGGTCGCCTTGGCGTGGATGCCCTTGCGGGTGCGGTTGACCCGCAGGGGCGGCGAGCTGCCGTCATCGACCGGCAAACTGGTGCTGGCGAGTTCTCGACCGGAGCCGGGCGTGTCCTGGGTGTCTGTCATCGACTGTTCTCCACAATGATGTCCCGCACCCGGGCAGACGCGCCCGCGGTGGTCAGGCGTTGAGTAGTTGCGCGGCGCGTTTGGCGAAGTAGGTGAGAATGCCGTCGGCACCGGCGCGTTTGAAGCAAGTGAGCGACTCCAGGATCACGCTGTCGGCGTCGAGCCAGCCCTTCTCGAAGGCGGCCATGTGCATCGCGTACTCGCCACTCACCTGATACACGAATGTCGGCACGCCGAAGGATTCCTTGACCCGCTGGACCACGTCCAGGTAGGGCATCCCCGGCTTGACCATCACCATATCGGCCCCCTCCTGGATATCGAGGGCGGTCTCGTGGAGTGCCTCGTTAGTGTTGGCCGGGTCCATCTGGTAGCTGAACTTGTCAGCGCGGCCCAGATTGCCGCTGGAGCCGATGGCGTCGCGGAAGGGACCGTAGTACTTCGAGGCGTACTTGGCCGAGTAGGCCATGATCTGGGTCTCGTGGAGCCCTTCACGCTCGAAGGTGGCGCGAATCTCGCCGATGCGGCCATCCATCATTCGGATGGCGAGATCACGTCGGCGCCGGCCTCGGCATGCGACAGCGCCTGCTTGATCAGCGCCTCGATGGTGCGATCGTTCTGCAGGTAGCCGTGCTCTCGTCGGGAATACCGTCCTGGCCGTGGGTGGTGTAGGGGTCGAGCGCCACGTCGGTGATGATACCGAGCTCGGGGAAGTGCTCGCGCAGCGCGCGAATGGCGCGTTGAATGACCCCGTCCGGGTTCCACGCCTCGGCGCCGTCGGCGCTCTTCTTCTCCGGCGGGGTGAACGGAAACAGGTCGATCGCCGGAATCCCTAGTGCCACCAGCTCTTCGGTTTCGCGCAGCAGCTCGTCGATCGACAGCCGCTCGACGCCGGGCATCGAGGGGATCGCCTCGCGACGGTTCTCGCCGTCGAGCACGAACACCGGCAGGATCAGATCGTCCGTGGTCAGTGCCGACTCCCGTGACAGGCGGCGGGAGAACTCACGCTTGCGCAGTCGACGCATGCGGGTGGCGGGGTACTGACGGGACAGGGAATGACGCATGGGAATCTCCACAGAAGCGACGAGACGGGTGTGACACCGCCCCGCGACGCCGAAGGCAACGCTATCAGCGCCGAATGACAAAACGATGACATGGGCGTCATGGTACCTGCCCAGTATAACAACCCTGTGCCGGACAGGGCGGAGAGAACCGGGCGAAGCGTGGTGAGAGATGAGAGGCCGCACACGACGCATTGGCCACATTGGCCACGGCTATCGAGTCGTGCGCGGTTATCAGGGCGCTGGCGTCGGTTCGCCGGGTTCAGTGCGTGGTATCGGCGTCTGCTTCTTGCGTCCACGCGGCGCCGGCGTACCAGGCGCGCGAACAGGATGCCGACCTCGAACAGCAGCCACATCGGCACCGCCAGCAGGCTCTGCGAAATGATGTCGGGTGGGGTCAGCAGCATACCCACGACGAAGCAGATCAGGATCACGTAGGGGCGCTTCCTGGTCAGGCTCTTGACGTCGGTGATACCGGTCCAGATCACCAGAAAGGTGGCGATGGGAATCTCGAACGCCACGCCGAAGGCGAAGAACATCTTCAGCACGAAGTTGAGATAGGCGTTGATGTCCGTCATCACCTGCACGTCCTGCGGGCCGGTGTGGACGAAGAAGCTGAACAGCAGCGGAAATACCACGTAGTAGGCGAAGGCCGCGCCGCAGTAGAACAGCACGATGCTCGATGCCAGTAGCGGAAAGGCTAACGCCTTCTCATGGCGGTAGAGCCCCGGGGCGATGAAGGCCCAGGCCTGATACAGGATCACCGGCACGGCGGCGAAGATCGAGACCACCATGGTGAGCTTGAACGGAGCCAGGAACGGCGAGGTCACCTCGGTGGCGATCATGCGCGAGCCCGCCGGCAGCAGTGCGATCAGCGGCTCGGCGACGAAGCGGTAGATATCGTTGGAGAAGGCGTAGAGCACGGCGAAGATGGCGATCACCACGATCACCGCCTTCATCAGGCGCGAGCGCAGTTCGATGAGGTGCTCGATCAGCGGGGCCTGCGGTTGCTCTTCCTCCGGTGGGCGTGAGGCGTCACTCATCGGGTATTCGAATCCTTGTCCTCGGTACCGCTCGCCGGCGCGGGCAGATCATCCGCGGGTCGTGGCGGCGGATCGGCGGGGGCGGGGGGCGATACGGCGTCGAAGTGCTTCGCCGGGGCTGGGTCATCCGGTTGCGGCGAGTGTGACGCCGATGCCTGTTCGGACGAAGCGGCGTCGGGCAAAGCGGCGTCGGTCGGCGTCGAGTCGTCCGATGTGGCGCGCGCCGTGCCTGGGCGAGCTTCGTCGCTGCCGAGGGTCTTCTCAACCGCGTGGCGAGCCCGGCCCACGCCCTCGTCGAGCTGGCGTTGGCCCTGTTCGACCTCCTGCCTGACTCGGCCGACCCCCTCGTCGAGCTTGCGCTGCTGCTCGGCGAGTTTCTGGCGCAGCTCTTCTGCCTCCAGCTGGGAGGTGATCTCGCGCTGCATGTTGGCGACGCTGCGGCGAATGCGGCCGATCCACAGCCCGGCGGTGCGGGCGGCAATGGGCAGGCGCTCCGGCCCCAGCACCAGCAGGCCGACGATGCCGATCAGCAGCAGTTCGAAAAAGCCGATATCGAACATCGCCGCTTACTTGCGCTCGGCCTTGTCGTCGGCGCCCGACTTGATCTCGTCGCTATCGAAGCGGCTGTCCTGTGACGCCTGCTGGGAGTGGTCGATGCGCTGCTGAGAGGTGCTGTCCGCCTTCTCCTTGTCATCCTCGTCGTGCATCGCCTTCTTGAACCCCTTCACCGCGCCGCCCAGATCGCTGCCGACGTTGCGCAGTTTCTTGGTGCCGAAGATCAAGATGATGATCCCGAGCACGATCAGCAACTGCCAGATACTGATACCACCCAACATAACCTTACTCCTTGAGGCATGCGCCGAGGCGCTGACACGATTGACGCTGAATTGACCCTAGGTAGCGCTTACGGGTTTGGCTGCCGAGCCGCTTTTTCGTCCAGGCCGGAGACGCCGAAGCGTCGGGCCAGCTCGTCGAGCACGGCGCGATGGTCGACCTCCAGATGCGAGAGCATGACCAGGCTGTGGAACCACAGATCGGCGACTTCGCCGACGAGTGCCTGCCGACTCTGCTCATCATCGGCCTTGACGTCCTTGGCGGCAAGCAGCGTCTCGGTCGCTTCTTCGCCCACCTTCTCCAGAATCTTGTTGAGACCCCGGTGATGAAGCTGCGCGACGTAGGAGCTTTGCGGGTCGGCGTCGCGGCGCTCGGCGAGCACGGCGGCCAATCGTTCGAGAGTATCACTCATGAGATGACAATCCTGAGTCTAAATAAGCGGTTCGCGAGCCGGGCCGCCGCGGGCGGCCCGCGCTCAGCGCCAGGCGAGCAGCGCCACTCCCAGCAGCGCTGCAGCGACTACCGGCCACGGCTGCTGCTCGGCCCAGCCGAGCATCGGCTGCCAGCCCCAGCAGCCAGCACCAGCAGCAGCAGCCCCAGGCGTAGCCGGCGGGCGCGCGCGCCGGCGCGCTCGAAGCGCTGCTGCAGGCCACTCAGCGCGGCGGTCTGCTGGCGCCGCTGCCGACGCTGTTCGTCGCGCTCGGAGAGCGCCTGGTGGGCCAGCACCGGGAGCTCCGGCAACTGATGGGCCAGCTCCGGGGCGTGCTTCTTGAGCGTCTGCCAGAATCCCTTGGGGCCGGCACGCTCGCGCATCCAGCGCTCGAGATAGGGCCGCGCAGTGCTCCAAAGATCGAGGTCCGGATAGAGCTGGCGCCCCAGCCCTTCGATATTGAGCAGGGTCTTTTGCAGCAGCACCAGCTGCGGCTGCACCTCCATGTGAAAACGCCGCGCGGTCTGGAACAGGCCCAGCAGCACCTGGCCGAAGGAGATGTCCTTGAGCGGCTTCTCCAGGATCGGCTCGCACACCGCGCGGATCGCCGAGGCGAACTCGTTGGCCCGGGTGCCTTCGCCCGACCCAGCCAGACTCGATGTGCAGCACCGCCACCTCGTAGTAGTCCTGGCGGAAGAAGGCCAGCAGGTTGCGCGCCAGATAGTCCTGGTCCTCCCGCGTGAGACTGCCGACGATGCCGCAGTCGATGGCGATATAGCGCGGCTCGGTGGGGTTCTCGCGGGAGACGAAGATATTGCCGGGGTGCATGTCGGCATGGAAGAAGTTGTCGCGGAACACCTGGGTGAAGAAGATCTCCACGCCGCGCTCGGCGAGCTTCTTGAGATCGGTACCCTGGGCCTTCAACGCCGCCACGTCGGCCACCGGAATACCCTCGATACGCTCCTGCACCATCACCTGGCGATGGGTCAGCGACCAGTAGATGCTGGGCACATAGAGCAGCGGCGAGCTCTGGAAGTTGCGCTTGAGCTGCGAGGTGTTGGCCGCCTCCTTGTTGAGGTCGAGCTCGTCGAATAGCGTCGCTTCGTAATCCTCGACCACCTCGACCGGGCGCAGGCGGCGCGCCTCCGGCACCCGGCGCAGCAGCCGGGCGAAGGTGTAGAGCAGGCCGATGTCCTCGCGCATGGTGCGCTCGATGCCAGGGCGGATGATCTTGACCACCACGCGTTCGCCAGTATGCAGCTCAGCGGCATGCACCTGGGCAATCGAGGCCGAGGCCATGGGCTCGGTCTCGAAGCTGGCGAAGGCCTCGGCGACCGGCTTGCCCAGCTCTTTCTCGACCATGGCGCGGGCGGTCTCGCCGGGGAACGGTGGCACCTGGTCCTGCAGCCGCTTGAGCTCGTCGGCGATATCCGGCGGCAGCAGATCGCGTCGGGTCGAGAGCATCTGGCCGAACTTGACGAAGATCGGCCCCAGCGACTCCAGCGCCAGCCGCAGCCGCTCGCCGCGGGTGTGGCTGCCAGTAGGGATGAGCCGGGCCGGGGCAAAGCGCCACAGCCAGCGCAGTACTGGCGGCAGGCGCTCCTGGGGCACCAGAGTATCGAGACGGTAGCGCGAGACGGTCCAGGCGATACGCATCAGCCGCAGACTCATGGGCGCGGCTCCTGTGCAGCACTAGCTGTGTGTTCGCGTTCGAGACGGGTGACCCGCGCCGAGAGACGGTCGACGCGCAGGCGCAGTGCGCTCAGGGCATCACGGGCGACCTCGAGCTGATCCTGCCCGGCGATCAGTCGCGCTTCCTCGAACAGATATTCGCGCCAGTCCTGCTGCCACTCGCTGGCGTTGGCTCGCGCCTGGCGAGTCAGATAGCCGAGCGCACGGGCCAGGCCGTGGGCCGGGGTGGCACCGAGAGCCTGGGCCAGCGCGCCCTCCCAGTCCAGGTCGAGATCGAGCAGCAGCGTCTGCAGCGGCGCCAGCATGCCGGTATCGCCGCTGACGTCGAGATCACCGTTGAACAGCAGCCGCTCCAGCGAATCGCCGGCGACCCAGCGCTCGAGCACGTGGCGGTCGACGCCGATCACCAGATTGTCGTGCTGCTGCCAGTCGCTGATCCGGGAGATGCGGATGTCGGCGTCGGTGAAGCTCATCCGCAGCGCCAGCGGCGGTGCCTTGCTCACCAGGCGCAGGCTGCGGCCGTCGAGGGCGCGCAGACGTGAAGGCGTCGCCGGATCGCGCGCCAACAGCCGCGCGATGGCCCGTTCCGCGGCCACCAGCGTGAAGTTGTCGACCACGCCAGCCATGCTCAGAGCTTGATACCGCGGTGCAGGGCGACGATGCCCCCGGTCATGTTGGTGTACTCGACGCGTTCGAGTCCGGCGGTCTGCATCATGCCCTTGAGCGTTTCTTGGTCCGGGTGCATGCGGATCGACTCCGCCAGATAGCGGTAGCTGTCGGCGTCGTTGGCGACCAGTCGACCGACCTGCGGCAGTACCCGGAACGAGTACTGGTCGTAGGCCTTGGAGAGCAGGCCGTTGATCGGCTTGGAGAACTCCAGCACCAGCAGGCGCCCGCCGGGCTTGAGCACGCGGGTCATCGAGCGCAGCGCGGCATCCTTGTCGGTGACGTTGCGCAGGCCAAAGGCGATGGTGATGCAGTGGAAACTGTTGTCGGGGAACGGCAGGCTCTCGGCGTTCGCCTGCACGTACTCGACGTTATCGCCGACGCCGCTGTCGATCAGTTTGTCACGACCGACCCGCAGCATCGAAGCGTTGATATCGGCCAGCACTACCCGGCCGCTGGGGCCGACGCGCTTGGCGAACTGGCGCGTCAGATCGCCGGTGCCGCCGGCGATATCGAGCACCCGATGGCCGGTACGGACACCGCTGCGCTCCAGGGTGAGATGCTTCCACAGCCGATGGATACCCAACGACATCAGGTCGTTCATCACGTCGTAGCGCGCGGCCACCGAATGGAAGACGTCCGCCACCCGGGCGGCCTTCTCCTCGACCGCGACCTGCTCGTAGCCGAAGTCGGTCGTGCGCTTGTCCATGTGCTTCTCCCCGAAAAGACGCTGTAGATCGCCGCGCGAACGCCGTCAACGGCGGCCGCGGCGAGGGCAGGCGGGTCGAGTCTTCGCTGACTCGGTCGATGGTGCATTGTAGCGTCTGGTCCGGGCCTTGTCTTTGCGCCGAGGCGCCGCGCCTTCACACCTGATGGATCTGGATCGTGCTCGGCTCGCGCGAGGCCCCGGCCTGTGCCAGCCGTGCCAGATAGTCGGCCCAGCGGGCCTCCTGTTCGGTCGCCAGCTCGTAAAGGTAGTCCCAGGTGTAGAGACCGCTGTCGTGGCCGTCGTCGAAGTGCAGCTTGAGCGCATAGCGTCCGGCCTGGGTGACGTCGAGCAGCCCGACGTGGCGCTTGCCGGTCTGCAGCACCGCTTCGCTGGGGTGATGCCCCTGGACCTCGGCCGAGGGCGAGTAGACCCGCAGCAATTCGATCGCCAGGCGGTAGCTGCTGCCGTCGGCATAGCCGAGTTCGAGTTCTCGGTCGCGCTTGTGGTAGTGCACGCGGGTGGGGACGGGGGCGGACATGGCGAAACCTCCTGGCGTGGGGCAGGCGCCCATGGGAAGAAGACGAGCGGCGCGACGCACGCGGGCCTCGAGACGTCGCAGGCCCCGAGACGCCGCAGGCCATAGAACGCCTTTCACAACCGCTAGACGACGTGGGCTCATCCGGTGGCAGGGCGTCGCGAGGGCGCTGTGAACCCCTCCCTGGGCGCTACCTTTGCCATCCCTGGCAAAGGCCCCTCACTTTACCCCGCCGCCGGTGCCCATCGTCAGAGGGTCTGGAAATAGGCGCTATGTGTATCGAGTCCAGCGGACGTCGAGGCCAGCGTCATGATCGCCGCCGCGGGCACGCGCTTGGCATGCCTGCGGCGCTCGGGATTACAGAATATAGCGCGACAGATCTTCGTCCACCGCCAGCTCGCCGAGCTGGGCATCGACGTAGGCGCCATCCACCACCAAGGGGCTTGCGAAGTCGCCGCCCTGATAGGAGGCCTCCTCGAGCAGCCGCTCCATCACCGTGTGCAGGCGGCGCGCGCCGATATTCTCGGTGCCGTCGTTGACCTGCCAGGCGATCTCGGCGATCCGCGCGATGCCGTCTTCGGTGAACTGCACCTCCAGCCCTTCGGTGCCGAGCAGCGCTTGATACTGCTTGGTCAGCGCCGCCGAAGGTTCGGTCAGGATGCGCTTGAAGTCATCCGGGGTCAGGGCGGTGAGCTCGACCCGGATCGGCAGGCGCCCCTGCAGCTCGGGGATCAGGTCCGACGGCTTGGAAAGGTGGAAGGCGCCGGAGGCGATGAACAGGATATGGTCGGTGCGCACCATGCCGTGCTTGGTGGAGACGGTGGAGCCCTCGATCAGCGGCAGCAGGTCACGCTGCACACCCTCGCGGGAGACGTCGCCGCCGCTGCCGCCGGACTCGCCGCGCTTGGCGACCTTGTCGATTTCGTCGAGGAACACGATGCCGTTCTGCTCCACCGCTTCCAGCGCGCGCTGCTTGATCCCTCCTCGTTGACCAGCTTGGCGGCTTCCTCGTCCTGCAGCAGCTTCCACGCTTCCTTGACCGTGACCCGGCGGCTCTCTGTCTTCTGTTTGCCCATGTTGGCGAACAGGCTCTGCAGCTGGTTGGTCATCTCCTCCATGCCCGGCGGGGTCATGATATCGATGCCCTGGCTCGCCGGGGTGACCTCGATATCGATCTCCTTGTCGTCGAGCTGGCCTTCGCGCAGTTTCTTGCGGAATACCTGACGCGTGCCGGAGTCGTCGCGGCCGCTGTCGTACTCGCTGCCCCGCGGGCGCGGCAGCAGGGCATCGAGGATGCGCTCCTCGGCGGCATCCTGGGCCTTGTTGCGGACCTCGGTCTTGGCTTGCTCGCGCACCATCTTGATCGACATTTCCATCAGATCGCGCACGATCGACTCGACGTCGCGGCCGACGTAGCCGACCTCGGTGAACTTGGTCGCCTCGACCTTGAGGAAGGGGGCGCCGGCGAGCTTGGCCAGACGTCGCGCAATCTCGGTCTTGCCCACCCCGGTGGGGCCGATCATCAGAATGTTCTTGGGCACGATCTCGCCGCGCATGTCAGCGTCCAGGCGCATGCGGCGCCAGCGGTTGCGCAGGGCGATCGCCACCGCGCGCTTGGCGTCGTGCTGGCCGATGATGTACTGGTCCAGCGAATGGACGATCTCACGCGGGGTCATGGCCGACTGGGTGTCGGTCGGTGCCGGGAGGGCGTTCTGGGTCCTGGGTCATGGCACTCGCTCTCGTCACAGCTCTTCGAGCGTGATGTGGTGATTGGTGAAGACGCAGATGTCGGCGGCGATGTTGAGCGACTTCTCGGTGATGTCGCGGGCGCCGAGCTCGGTGTTCTCGAGCAGTGCGCGGGCCGAGGCCTGGGCGAAGTGCCCGCCGGAGCCGATGGCGATGATGCCGCGCTCCGGTTCGACCACGTCGCCGTTGCCGGTGATGATCAGCGAGGCGCTCTTGTCGGCCACCGCCAACATCGCCTCGAGGCGGCGCAGGGCGCGGTCGGTACGCCACTCCTTGGCCAGCTCCACCGCGGCCTTGGTCAGGTGGCCCTGGTACTTCTCGAGCTGGGCCTCGAAGCGTTCGAACAGGGTGAAGGCATCGGCGGTGCCGCCGGCGAAACCGGCCAGCACCTGGCCACGATAGAGCCGGCGGACCTTGCTGGCGTTGCCTTTCATCACCGTGTTGCCCAGCGATACCTGGCCATCTCCCGCCAGCGCGACCTGGTCGCCACGGCGCACGGATACGATTGTGGTCATCAAGCTACTCCTTGTGGCGCGCCGTCGGGAGCCGATCTGAAACGATCCGCCGCGACCGCTGGGGGCCGGGCGGCCGGCAACCACCCGACGGCGCCGAAAAAGACGCGCGGCATCGCCATATCGCGATGCGCCGTGCTGGCAGAGGTGTGGGCAGTCGGGGCGGAAATCAAGCGAAGCGGGTTATCGAAGGTGGCGGGCGGCCGATCTATGAGCGCCTTTCACAACCGCTAGACGACGTGGGCTTATCCGGCGGCAGGGCGTCGCGAGGGCGCTGTAAACCCTTCCCGGGCGCTACCTTTGCCATCCCTGGCAAAGGACCCTCGCTTTGCCCTACCCCCGGCGCCCATCGTCGGATGGGGTTGGAAATGGGCTCTAATCTGGACAGATAGGGCGAAGGCGGGGAAAAGAGCTGGTTGGGTAGGAGCGTGGGCAAGCGCCTCTCCGCCCCGGATCGATGTGCGTGACCGATCCGGGCAGGCGAGCGCACTGTTTTTCAGGCAGTGCTTAGAGGGTGTTTACAAATTCGGCGAGCGAAGGCAAGACAAGGCAAAATCGGTCGAAAAACGGACCGGGCTGGCGCTCCAGTTTACACGGGGTAAATGAGCATTTTGAGGCCGATTTTAACGCCGTATTGGCGAGCGCAGGCAGTTTGTAAACACTCTCTTAGTTCTGCAGCCGGATCATCAGCGGTCGATACCCTGTGTCACCATCAGATCCTGGGCCCGATTGAGCTCGCGGGTATCGCGATAGGGGCCGACCTGGACCCGGTGCCAGATCTGGTTGCCGTTGGCGCGCACGTCATGATCTTGGCCAGCAGGCCGAAATCCTTGAGCCGGTTGGCGAGCCGTTCGGCATCGGCGATATCGCGGAACGACGCCGCCTGCAGCATGTAGCTGCCGGTCGCGGCGGGCTGCTTGGTCTGGTTGGCGGCGTCGTCGGCGGCCGCCTCTGGCGGCCTTGGCGGTGGTCTCGGGAGTGTTGCTACTGCTGTTCGGCGCGATCACCTCGGTTTCCGGCAGTAGGGTATAGAACTCGAAGGTGGGCGTGGCCGGTTGGGCGCTGCCGGTGCCCGCCTTGCCGCTTTCGCTGCTGCCGCTGCTGGCCTGGCTGCTGCTCGACTGGCTGGCTGGCTTGGGTACCACCGCGGCCACCGGCTCCGGCGAGGTGTGGTCGAGATACTGCGACAGCGCGAAGCCGCCGATCAGGCCGGCGATCGCCCACAGCCAGCCGGGGATACCGCTGACCCCCTGGCTATTGCCTGAACTGCGCGCGCGGGCGCGGGTGGTCGCGCCCTTGGGCGCGGCACGTGAGTTCTGCGCGGGGCGTTTGGCCATCCTCTACATCTCCTCGGGAGCACTGACGCCGAGCAGCGCCAATCCATTGCTGATCACCTGGCGCGCGGCCAGACCCAGAGCCAGACGCGCGTTGCGCAGCCCGGCATCGTCGACCATGACTTTCTGGGCGTTGTAGCAGGTGTGGAAATCGCTCGCCAGATCGATCAGATACTGGGCGATCTGGTGAGGCTCGCGGGCCTCGGCGGCGCGCTCCACGGTATCCGGGTAGCGCGCCAGGCGGTTCATCAGCGCCTTCTCCTGTTCGGCGTCGAGACGCTCCAGGTTGGCCATGGCGGTGGCGTGGTCGAACGCCTGGCCATCGCGCTCTGCCTTGCGCAGCACGCTGCACACCCGGGCGTGGGCATACTGGATGTAGTAGACCGGGTTGTCGTTGGTCTGCGAACGGGCCAGGTCGATATCGAAGGTGAGCTGCGAATCGGCGCGGCGCGCGCGCGCGAGGAAATAGCGCGTGGCGTCACGCCCGACCTCGTCGATCAGGTCGCGCAGGGTGACATAGCTGCCGGCGCGCTTGGAGAGCTTGACCTCGACCCCGGAGCGCGTCACCAGCACCATCTGGTGCAGCACGTAGTCGGGCCAGCCCTGGGGGATGCCGACCTCGAGCGCCTGCAGTCCGGCGCGCACCCGGGTCACCGTGGAGTGGTGGTCGGCGCCCTGTTCGTCGATCACCCGGGTGAAGCCGCGCTGCCACTTGTTGTGGTGGTAGGCGACGTCGGGCACGAAGTAGGTGTAGCTGCCGTCGGACTTGCGCATCACCCGGTCCTTGTCGTCACCGAAAGCGGTGGTGCGCAGCCACAGGGCGCCGTCGGCCTCATAGGTGTGGCCGTTGGCGATCAGTTGCTCGACCGTCTCCTCCACCCGGCCCTCGGCGTAGAGCGAGGATTCGAGGAAGTAGACGTCGAACTCGACCTCGAATGCCTTGAGATCGAGATCCTGCTCGCGGCGCAGATAGGCCACGGCGAAGGCGCGAATTGCCGCCTCGTCCTCGGGGTCGGCGGCAGCGGTCACCTCGCGGTCATCGTCGCGGTCACCGTCTAGCCGGCCAGGTAGGCCTTGGCCACGTCGGCGATATAGTCACCGCGATAGCCGTCCGCCGGCCACTCGGCATCCTCAGGGGTGAGGCCGTGGACGCGCGCCTTGACCGAGTGCATCAGGTTGTCGATCTGAGCCCCGGCGTCGTTGTAGTAGAACTCCGACGTGACATCGTAACCGGTGGCCTCGAGCAGACGGCTCAAGCAGTCGCCGATCGCCGCGCCGCGGCCGTGGCCGACGTGCAGCGGGCCGGTGGGGTTGGCCGAGACGAACTCCACCTGGACCTTCTCGCCGGCGCCCTTGAGGCTGCGACCGAAGGTGTCGGGCATCGAGGATGGCGCTGACCACGCCGGCGATGGCGTCGGTGGCGGCGAAGAAGTTGATGAACCCGGGCCCGGCGATCTCCACCTGACGCACGGCGTCGCTCGACGGCAGCGCCGCGACCAGCTTGTCGGCCAGCTCGCGTGGCTTGAGGCCGGCCGGCTTGGCCAGCACCAGGGCGAGGTTGGTGGCATAGTCGCCGTGGGCCTTGTCGCGGGCCGGGTCGACCTTGATCGTCGGACTGACGTCGGCCGGCAGCTCGCCGCGCTGTTTGAGTGCCGCGACGGCGTCGTCGAGCAGTTGGATGATCGTCTCTTTCATGGCCTGCTTCGTAGTCGTGGGGCCTGTCGCCCGGGGCATGGTCACCCGAGCTTGGCGCGGGTAAAAGGCCGCCATTATCGATGATTGCGCACGGGCTTTAAACCCTGATGCGCCGGCCATCGGCGAGATGTCGGGTGAATGCGGGCGCGTTCAGCTCAGGCTCATCGGGTCGACGTCCAGCGACCAGCGCACCCGGCGCGAGGTTTCCTGCTCCAGCCGCGCGACCAGCCAGGCGGCGGCCTCGTGCAGCGCGCTGCGGCGCTCGGCGCTCAGCATCAGCTGGACATGGTAGCGGTTCTGGCGCCGCTCCATGGGCGCCGGCACCGGGCCCAGGGCGTGCACCGGCGAGCCGCGCGCGGCCAGCCACTCGCGCAGCGCCTCGCCGGCGGCCTCGGCGGTGGCCTGGGCGTCGGCCTCCTTGACCGCCTCGAAGCGCGCCAGCGCCAGATGACGATAGGGCGGCAGCGCGGCCAGACGGCGCTCCTCCAGCAGCTGGTAGGCGAGGGCGTCGTAGCCGATGTCTGCCAGCAGGCGAAGGTTGGGTCGCCGGATGCAGCGTCTGCACCAGCACGCGGCCGGGGCGCTCGGCGCGGCCGGCGCGGCCGGCGACCTGGATCAGCAACTGGGCGCTCTGCTCCAGGGCGCGGAAATCGCTGGCGTAGAGCCCGGCATCGGCGTTGACCACCACCACCAGGGTGACATGCGGCAGATGGTGGCCCTTGGCCAGCATCTGGGTGCCGACCAGCAGGCTCGGCTCGCCGCGTCGGATCTCGCCGAGCACCTGATCGAGCGCCTCCTTGCGCCGGGTGCTGTCGCGATCGATGCGATAGATCGGCGTCTTGGGAAATAGCGTCGCCAGCGTCTCCTCGGTGCGCTCGGTACCGGCGCCCAGGGGGCGCAGGTCGGCGCTGCCGCAGCTAGGGCAGGCGTCCGGCTGCGGCTGCTGGTGCTCGCAGTGGTGGCACACCAGGCGTGGCGGCTGGCGGTGCAGGGTAAGGCGCGAATCGCAGTGGCTGCATTCGGCGATCCAGCCGCATTGGTGGCAGGCCAGCGAGGGCGAGAAGCCGCGCCGATTGATGAACACCAGCACCTGCCCTTCCGCCGCCAGGGCCTGGCGGATCGCCTCGATCGTCGGCGGAATCAGCCCGCCCTGGCGCACGCGGCCGCGCAGGTCGGTCAGCTCCAGCCGCGCCGGGGCGTGGCGGCTGGCGCGGGTGGTCAGACGCAAATGGCGGTAGCGCCCGCTGCGCGCCTGGGCCAGGCTTTCGAGCGACGGCGTGGCGCTGCCCAGCAGGATCGGGATGCCCTCGCGGTGGGCGCGGGCGATGGCCAGATCGCGGGCGTGATAGCGCAGGCCATCCTGCTGCTTGAACGAGCCGTCGTGCTCCTCGTCGACGATGATCGCGCCGGGCCGCGCCAGCGGGGTGAAGATCGCCGAGCGGGTGCCGATGACCACTGGTGCCCGGCCGCTGCGCGCGGCCTCCCAGGCGTCTAGGCGCTCGAGGTCGGTGAGCCCGGAGTGCAGCGCCACTACCGGCACCCGGAAGCGCTTGCGAAAGCGCGCCAGAGTCTGCGGGGTAAGGCCGATCTCCGGCACCAGCACCAGCGCCTGCTTGCCCTGGCCGAGCACGGCTTCGATCAACTGCAGATAGACCTCGGTCTTGCCGCTACCGGTGACGCCGTGGAGCAGACAGGGGTGGTAGCGATCGAGCCCCTCGTGCAGTGCCGCCAGCGCCGCCGCCTGCTCGCGGTTGAGGGTCAGTGCCGGAGTCGCCAGCAGCGGCCCGGATGGCGCCGCCGATGCGGTCAGCGGCTCCGTGGCAGCTGACCAGGCCGCGTCGGGCCAGGCCCTGGAGCTGGGCGCGGGTGAAGCCCTGGGCGCTGACCGCGCTGGTGACCAGGCCGTGGCGATGCTGGGCGAGCAAGGTGACCAGCTCGCGCTGGCGCGGCGCGCGGCCGAGCTGTTCCAGCGCCGTCGCCTCCGCAGTCTCCAGACGCCAGCGTTCGCGGGTGCGCGCTTCCAGCGGGCGGCCCTGGCGCAGGGGCCCCGGCAGGGCGTTGTGCAGGGTGTCGCCCAGCGCATGCTGGTAGTAGCGCGCGGTGAATTCGCACAGCCACAGCCAGTCCGCCGGCAGCGGTTCGGCATCGAGGCAGGCGACGATCGGCTTGAGCTGGGCCGGCGACAGGTCGCTCTCGTCGGCGCAAGCGATGACGATGCCCACCAGCTCGCGACGCCCGAAGGGGACCTTGAATCGGATGCCCGCGCGCCAGCCGCCCGCCGGCGGGGCACCGGCGGGGCGGTAGTCGAACAGTCGGCGCAGCGGGGTGGGTACGGCGACCCGCAGCACGCGCGCCTGCGTGGCCGGCGCTACGGCGTCGGGCTTGAAATCTGCCAATTGGCCTCCATTCAGAACAGTGCTAGAATGCTGCGCCTTCCGACGTAGGGTGCGTCTTTTATCCGAGGTGGCGCCGCCGGGCAAGTCCGGTGCCGCGAGACTTCGGGATTCCAGGCGTTCCGGTCGCGCGGGAGTCAACCGCTAATCCCTATCCGTGTACGGTGCCTGGCAAACGATCAGGTGGCGGTACACTGCCAGCGAGGCTTCACGATGAAACAGGCTATTCACCCCGAATACAAGAAGGTCACCGCGACGTGTTCCTGCGGTGCGACCCATAGCGTCGGTACCACGGCGAGCGAAGATTTCCATATCGACGTCTGCTCCCAGTGCCACCCGTTCTACACCGGCAAGCAGAAGCAGGCGACCACCGGTGGTCGCGTCGAGCGCTTCAACAAGCGCTTCGGTGCTGCCGTACGTCGCGGCTGAACGACGTCCCGCCGGGCGTTCGCGCTCGGCCCGGTCGTTGAGCGACAACGTCGCTGACCGACAACGATGCCCCGGCCCTGGCCGGGGCATTGTCGTTTTGGCCCTCTTGTTTTCCTGGCCCTCTTGTTTCCCTGGCTCTCCCGTCTTGTCCGGCGCGACTCGCACCCGGCTCTGTTCGTGCCCGGCTCGACCCACCTCTCTTCGCGGGCGCTTTTCTCGCTTGTTGTCTTCTCGCCTCCCGGCTCCCAGCTCTCTTCTTCCCTCCTTCTGGGCAGCTTCCTCTGCTGGTGCCAGCTCTGCGATACGCAGTAGCCGAGATGCGTGCGCGTCTTGATAAGGGATGCTCTATGGCTGGTTGGTTAGATATAAGTTGCAGCAAATGGCTGCGATATGAGCCAAAAAGGTATTCAATGGTCGCCAAGCTCCATCAATGTGTTCGCGTTGTCCGGGGCGGGGTTTTCCGTTAGGCTGGCGCCACCCAATGACCTGGATACGAGAAAAAGCCCATGAGTGACGACAAGCGCCAGGCTGCGCTCGACTACCACGCCAAGCCTTTTCCGGGGAAGCTCTCGTCGAGCTGACCAAGCCGACGCAGACCGCCAAGCATCTGGCGCTGGCCTATAGCCCGGGGGTGGCCGAGCCGTGTCGCGAGATCGCCGCCAACCCCGAGGACGCCTATCTCTATACCGGCAAGGGCAACCTGGTCGCCGTGGTGTCCGACGGCAGCGCCATTCTGGGGGGCAATCTGGGGCCGCTGGCGAGCAAGCCGGTGATGGAAGGCAAGGGCGTGCTGTTCAAGCGCTTTGCCGGCATCAACTCGGTGGATATCGAGGTCGAGGCGGATTCCCCCCAGGAGTTCATCGATACCGTCGCCAACATCGCGCTGAGCTGGGGCGGGATCAATCTCGAGGACATCAAGGCGCCGGAGTGCTTCGAGATCGAAGCCGCGCTCAAGGCGCGCTGCAACATTCCGGTGTTCCACGATGACCAGCACGGTACCGCCATCGTCACCGCGGCGGGGCTGCTCAATGCCCTCGACATCGCCGGCAAGACCCTGGACGCGGCGCGTATCGTGTGCCTCGGCGCCGGTTCGGCGGCGATCGCCTGCATGAAGCTGCTGCTGGAGTGCGGTGCCCGCGCCGAGAACATCTACATGCTCGACCGCAAGGGCGTGATCCATGCCGGACGTGACGATCTCAACGCCTACAAGGCGCAGTTCGCTACCCCGACCGATCGCCGCACCCTGGATGACGCCATCGAGGGGGCGGACGTCTTCGTCGGGCTCTCCGGCCCCAACCTGCTCAACGCCGAGCAGCTCAGCCGAATGGCCGCCGATCCGGTGGTGTTCGCCTGCTCCAACCCGGACCCGGAGATCCACCCGGATCTGGCGCGCCAGACCCGCAGCGATGTGATCATGGGGACAGGGCGTTCCGACTACCCCAACCAGGTCAACAATGTCCTCGGCTTCCCGTTCATCTTCCGTGGTGCACTCGATGTGCGCGCCACCACGATCAACGAGGCGATGAAGATCGCCGCGGTGCATGCGCTCAAGGATCTGGCGCGGGAGCCGGTGACCCAGGAGGTACTCGACGCCTACGAGCTCGACGCGCTCTCCTTCGGCCGGGGTTACATCATCCCCACGCCGGTGGACTCGCGCCTGCTCGAACGCATCCCGGCCGCCGTGGCTCAGGCGGCGATCGACAGCGGCGTGGCGTGCAAGCCTTATCCGGCGCATTATCCGCTGAAGAGCGTCAAGGATATCTACGGTTGAGCGATTGAACGCGACCGCCGTAGCATTCTGAATCACACGACTGCCGCCCTTCGGGCGGCAGTTGCGTTTGCGGCATTCGCCTACTGGCTATCACTCACCAGCTATGCACTCACCAGCTATGCACTCACCAGCTATACAACAGCGACACCGAGGTGGTGGTGTCGGTGCGGGCGTCGGCATCCGGCGGTGGATGGGTGTTGCTCTTGACGTCGTAGGCGACACGCAGCGCCAGGTGGGAGTTGAGCTGGGATGTGATGGTCGAGAGCGAACGCGTGGTCACGCTGATATGGGTCGCTTCCACCGACATCTCCTGGTCGAAGGAGATGTCCTCGCTGAAGTTGTAGGTGTAGTCGAGCGCCGAGTAGGCCAGCGGCAGGTCGTCGCTGGCCTTGCGCTTGTCGGCGTAGTCGTCGTGGCGATAGCCGGGGCCGACTTCGGCGGAGAGGGTGTGGGTGGGGCCGTTGAGCAGCTGGCGCCCGTAGCCGCCGATGGTGGTGAACTGCCAGGCGTAGCCGCTGAAACGGTCGCGCTCCCAGCGGGCGAAGCCGAACAGATAGTTGTCGTCGCTCAGCTCGTAGCGCTCGCGTCCGGCGACCAGATACTGCTCGCTGGTGGTGTTTTCATTGTCCTGCACACTGCGCGTCTCGGCGCGAAACGTGTGGGTGAAACGCCCGGTCAGCCAGGTCAGGCGCCCCTTGGCCAGCAGTGTCTGGGTATTGCTGTTGCCGGTCAGGCGGGTATAGCCGAGTTCCGCGCTGCCGCTGAAGTTGGGCGTGTCGTCATCGGGCGCCGGCGGCGCGTAGAACAGATCGGCGGACGCGCTCGAGGCCAGCAGGCAGGTGGCTAGCAGCAGCCAGCGGCAGCGTGGCAGGGGCATGACATCTCTCCCGGCATGGGGGCGACGAACGGTGGCACTGAAAACGGCCCTCGGGCCCGACCCGAGGGCCGCCACGACGGGCGTGGCGGGGCCTGCGGCGGGGCGGCAGGCACGCCGCCCGAGGCGCTTCAGAAGATCGCCTCGTAGGTGCCGGTGCCCTGGGAGCCACTCTGGTCTTCCAGCTCCGGCTTGATACCGCGGGGCTGGTAGTCGGGTACGTTCTGCTTGCGGAAGATCTCGTTGATGCCGCCGGGCTGGTCGTCGTGCAGGCGCTTGCCGGTATCGGGGTCGATGCGCACGCTGACGATATCCGCCGGCGCTTCGGGGATCACCTGCGGGGTGCCCTTGAGCGCCGGGCCCATGAACGCCTTCCAGATCGGCAGGGCGGCCTGGGCGCCGTACTCGGCGGTGGTCGAGTTGTCATCCTTGCCCACCCAGACGGTGGTCACCAGCGAGTTGTTGAAGCCGGAGAACCAGGCGTCGCGCTGATCGTTGGTGGTGCCGGTCTTGCCCACGATGTCGGCGCGATTGAGCGACAGCGCGCCGCGTCCGGTGCCTTTCTCGATCACGTCGCGCAGGATACTGCGCAGGATATAGAGTGCATCCGGCTCGACCACCCGGGGGGCGATGCGACGCGGTTCGCCGTCGACCTCGGTCTGGGTGGCGTCGGCGGCACAGTCGCGGCAGGCGACCAGCGGGTTGGCCTCCTCGACCACGGTGTTGTGGCTGCCCTGGGTGATCTTGTCGATGTACCAGGGCGACACCTGGAAGCCACCGTTGGCCAGTACCGCGTAGGCGTTGGCGATCTCCAGCGGCGTCAGCGAGGCGCTGCCCAGCGCCAGTGACAGACCGTGGGGCAAACGGTCACGGGAGAAGCCAAAGCGTTCGAGGAAGTTGAGCGCGTTGTCGAGCCCCAGCGACTGCAGCACGCGGATCGTCACCAGGTTGCGTGAGGTGTAGAGGCCCACGCGCAGTCGGGTAGGACCGAGGAAGCGCTGCTCGGCATTCTCCGGACGCCAGTCGTCGGCGCCGAACTGCTCCATCACGATGGGGGCATCGTTGATGATGGTCGCCGCGGTCATGCCGCCCTCTTCCAGCGCGGCCAGATAGACGAACGGCTTGAAGTTGGAGCCGACCTGGCGCTGGGCCTGGATGGCGCGGTTGAACTTGCTGGCGGAGAAACTGAAACCGCCCTGCAGCGCCTCGATCGCGCCGGTGTTGGGGTCGAGCACCACGATCGCGCCCTCGGCGCCCGGGCGCTGGCCCAGGCGCCAGTGATCGCCATCGCGCAGGATGCGTACCAGATCCCCGCGGCTGGCGATCGCCGCGGCATTGGCCGGCACGCCGCCACGCCACTTGGCGCTGTGATACTCCCGCGCCCACTTGAGGCCGTCCCAGTCGAGGGTAATTACCTTACCGTCGGCATCGAGCACGCGCATCTGCTTGCCTTCGGTGGAGATCACGATGGCCGGCTGCAGCGGACCATAGGCGGGGGTGCGCTCGAGCACCTTGAGCCAGTTGCTGACGTCACCCTCGACCCCCTGGATCGTGGCCTGGCTGCTCTGAGCGGCCTGGCGTGCGGTCTGGATCACCTCGGGGGACTCCGACAGCTCCTCCTCCAGGCCCTTGCGCTCGGTTCGGTCCTGGGCTTCGACCAGGCTCGGCGGGACGTCCTTCTCCTCCGGCCCGCGCCAGCCGTGGCGGGTATCGTAGTCGATCAGCCCCTGCACCAGCGCATCACGGGCCTCGGTCTGCAGGCGGCTGTCGAGGGTGGTGGTGATGCGGATGTTGTCGGTATAGGCCTTGTCGCCGAAGCGCTCGACCGCGTAGCTGCGCGCCATCTCGGCGACGTAGGGGGCATCGACCTCGGTCTGGGCGATATGCCGGCTAGCGGTGATCGGTGCCTTGACCGCTTCGTCGTAGGCGGCCTGGTCGATGAAGCCCAGCTCGCGCATGCGATAGAGGATCCAGTTACGCCGGATCAGCGCGCGCTCGGGGTTGGCCAGCGGGTTGAAGCTGGAGGGCGCCTTGGGCAGACCGGCGATCATCGCATACTGCGCCAGGGTCAGTTCGCCCAGGGGCTTGCCGTAATAGGTGTTGGCGGCGGCGGCGACACCGTAGGAGCGATTGCCCAGATAGATCTTGTTGACGTAGAGCTCGAGGATCTCGTCCTTGCTCAGAATCTGCTCCATCTGCAGCGCCAGCAGGATCTCGCGAATCTTGCGGGTGAAGGTCTGATCGAGCGTGAGCAGGTAGTTACGCGCCACCTGCATGGTGATGGTACTGCCGCCGGACTGAATATCGCCGCTGGAGGCCAGCTCCACGGCGGCGCGCGCCAGCCCCTTGGGATCGACCCCGGGGTGGGTGAAGAAGCTGGCATCCTCGGCCGCCAGCAGGGCGTCGATCAGCGGCTTGGGAATCTGATCGAAGCTCACCGGCATGCGGCGCTCCTCGCCGTACTCGCCGATCAGCTTGCCATCCTCGGTATAGATGCGCAGCGGTGTCTGCAGTTCGTAGTTCTGCAGCTGGTGGACATCCGGCAGCCCCGGGGCGAAGTAGAGCGCGGCACCGACCACCGCCAGCAGGCGCCGGCGCCGAGCGAGAGCAGCAGCCAGAAGGCGGTGGACAGGAGTCGGGTAAAGAGCTTCATGGGCAGAGTGCTATTCCTTGACGGAGGTCGGTGCGGCCGGTCGCGCGTCAGCCATCCCTGGCCTTGAGGATGTCGAACCAGCGGGCATTATATGGACGCGGCCGAATCGGGGCCAGTTTCCACCCCCTTCGGTTCCTGCAAGCAGCGCGCAATCTGTGTAACGAAATGTCTCAAGTCGGCCGCCTACCCGCCGTTAAACGGGATTGGGATGATCACGTCCCCCACTTTCGCTGCCCGCTAATGGGTTGCCTGGCGAGGTCAGACAGTGTTGCCCCCGAAAAGGTCCCTGAATTGTTACGCCTGAAACGATCCCAGAGAGGCCTGGTCGGGGTCGATATCACCTCCGCCACGGTCAAGCTGCTCGAGCTCGAGCGCCATGCCGGGCGCCTGCGCATCGACAGCTATGCCGTGCGCCCGCTGCGCGAGGGGGCGGTGGTGGAGCGGCGTATCCGCGATCAGCGCGAGGTCGTCGATACCCTCAAGCGAGCGGTCGAACACGGCCGGCTGAAGTCGCGCCGGGCGGTGGTGGCGGTGCCCAACTCGGCGGCGATCACGCGCAAGCTGACGCTGCCCGCCTCGCTCAGCGACGAGGATATCGAGGCACGCATCCAGATGGAATCGGACAAGTACGTGCCGTTTCCGCTCAACGAGGTCGCCTTCGACTTCCAGCGTCTGGGTCGCCATCGGCGCTACGACGACCAGCAGGGTGATGCTGGTGGCCTGCCGGGTACAGGATATCGAGCTGCTCACCGCGACCCTGTCCGAGGCCGGCCTCGAGGCGGTGGCGGTGGATGTTGAGGGGTTCGCGCTGGAGCGTATGTGGGGCGATATGGCGAGCCAGTTCGACAGCGCCGACGCCGTGGCGCTGGTCGATATCGGTGCCAACCTGTGCGCCTTCCACGTGCTCAAGGGCGGCCGCATCGTCTATAGCCGCGACAACCTGTGCGGTGGGCGCCAGCTCACCGATGCCATCAGTCGTCGCTACCGCATCAGCTTCGAAGAGGCAGGACGGGCCAAGAAGCGTGGCGGCCTTCCCGATGACTATCGCCAGCAGGTGCTGACCCCCTTCATCGATACCTTGATCCAGCATATCGGGCGTTCGCTGCAGCTCTACTATACCGCCGCCGGTCAGCAGGAGATCCGCCAGCTGGTGCTCGCCGGCGGCTCCTGCGTGCTGCCGGGCTTCGTCGATCGCCTGCGCGCTCAGAGCGGACTGGAGGCAACGCTGGCCAATCCGTTCGGTGACATGCGCGTGCATCCGCGCCTGGATGTCGACGCTCTGGCCGCCGACGCACCGGCGATGCTCACCGCCTGTGGGCTGGCCATGCGGGTGCGCGCATGAGTGTCGAGATCAATCTGCTGCCGTGGCGCGAGCGCGAGCGCCAGCAGCGCACCCGGCGCTTCCAGCGGGGCGTGCTGCTGGCGCTGCTGCTGGGGCTGGTCGCCGGTGGATTGATCGCCCTGCATCAGCAGGCGCTGGTGCGTGCGCAGCAGGCCCGCCTGGGGATGATCGAGCGCCATACCCAGCAATTGACCCGGGACATCGAGTCGGTGCGCGATTTTCGCCGCCTGCGCCAGCGCATGCTCGAGCAGATCGATCTGATCGGTACGCTGCAGGCGAGCCGGCCACTCACCGTCGAGGTCTTCGACCAGCTCACCGCCACGCTGGTCGATGGCTCCACTACACCAAGCTCGTGCGTCACGACCACACGCTCGAGCTAGATGGCGTCGCCGCTTCCAATCGTCAGGTCTCCGAGCAGATGCGGCGTCTCGCCGCCAGCCCGGTGCTGGGGGTGCCGCTGCTCTCTGACGTCAGCGCCGGTGACGGCGCCGATGCGCCGCGCCGCTTTCAGATGAGCGTCGAGGAACAGCCGGCGGCGGAGGCCACCGACGCACCCGCGGTGGCGGCGCCATGAGGGGGCTGCGGCGGTGCCGGCAGCGGCTGCGTGGCTGGGTGCAGGAGCAGGCGCGTCAGCTGCGCGAACTGCCTTGGCGCGAACTTGACCTCAAGGAGTCGGGCACCTGGCCCACCAGCCTGCAAGCGTTGATCGCGCTGGCGGTGTTCACCCTGGCCCTGCTGGCCATGCAGTGGCTGCTGGCATCATCGCCGCGGGCTGAGCACGCGCGTCTCGAAGCGCAGGAGACGCAGGCGCTTTCACGCTTCGAGACGCTCTCTTACCAGGCGATCAATCTGCCGATGATGCGCCAGCAGATGGGCGAGCTGAAGACGCGCATGCAGCGCGTGCTCGAACAACTGCCGAGTGATGCCGAGGTGCCCGCGCTGCTCGATGCGATCAGCGATGCCGCCCGCGAGCAGCAGTTGAGCATCGATAGCATCAAGCTCGAGCCGGCGGTGGCGCGCGAGTTCGTCTTCGAGCAACCATTCGATATCCAGGTACGCGGCGGCTATCACCAGATCGCCGCCTTCCTGGCCCAGGTCGCCGCCATGCCGCGCATCGTCACCCTGCACGACTTCACGCTGGCGCCAGTGGCGGACTCACCCACGCTGCGCCTGAAGATGCTGGCCAAGACCTACCGCTACCGCGAGACGGATGACGCCGCCGGCGCGGAGACTGGCTCATGATGCGCGCTCCGCGCCTGGGAGTGGCGATGGTCGCTTGCCTGTTGCTGGCCGGCTGCGGCGAGGCGCATCTGGATGCGCTGGAACGGCAGCTGCAGACGCTGCGCCAGAAGCCGGAAGGCAAGATCGCGGCGCTGCCGGAGATGCCCAGCTACTCGGTGGCGAGCTATCACGGCAGCGCCATGCGTAGCCCCTTCGCGCCCGCCGGGCAGGCCCTCGAGGCGCCGGTGTCGCCGGCCGAGCCCCGGGAGCAGCGCGAGCGTCAGCCGCTCGAGGCGTTTGCGCTGGAGAATCTTGCGCTGGTGGGCACGCTGAGTGTCGGCGACACACCGTCAGGGCTGATCCGGGCGCCGGACGGGCGTCTCTACCGGGTCTTCGTCGGCGACTATCTGGGGCGCGACCAGGGCCACATCGTGAAGATCACGCGGCGCAGTCTGAGCCTGGTGGAGCGCGTGCGCGACAGCCAGGGGGCGTGGCGCGAGCGTACCCGCCGGTTGAGCCTGGCCGCGACCGGCGAACAGGCCGCCGCCTCGCCGCAGAATTCGGGATGAGGGCCCGGGTACTGTCTGACAAGTCGACCAGCGCCAACCGCCGCGGCGATGGCCCCAAGCAGATCAGCAGGAGAACGAGCATGGCATGTCGATTCAGGTGGGTGAGCGGGCTGCTGGCCTTGCTGCTGCTGGGGCTGGCCGCACCGGCCTGGGCGGCGCCGAGTTTGACCGCGCTTGACTTCACCGAGCGCGGGCCTGGGCGTCTCGACGTCGAGCTGCACTTCAGCGGTGGGGTGCCGGAGGTGCGCGGCTATCGTACCGCCGCGCCGCCGCGGCTGGCGCTGGATCTGCTCGATACCACCAGCGCGCTGGCGCAGAGCCGCTTTGCACTCGCCAGTGGTGGGGTCGAGTCGCTGCGCGTGCTGTCCGCCCAGGGGCGTACACGGCTGGTGTTCGCCCTCGACGAGGCGCACGACTACCGCCTGGAGCGGCGTGCGGATCGTCTGGTGGTGCATCTGGGCGCCGCACCGGCGGCCAGTGCCGAAGCGATGACGCCAGCGCCGGGTTTCGTCGCCGAAGCCGGACGCGAGGCACCCGATGTGAGTCGCGCCGCTGCCACCAGCCGGCCACGGGTCACAGCGCTCGACTTTCGCCGTAGCGACACCGACCACGGCGAGCTGCTGGTGACCCTCGATCGACCCGGGGTAGCGGCCTCGGTCTCCGGGAGCGGGCGTCGGATCACTCTGACGCTGCCCGGCGTGGTGCTGCCGGACGCTCAGTACCAGACCCTCGACGTGAGCGACTTCGGCACTGCAGTGACCCCGTATCGTGCCGCGGCGCGATGCCGAAGGGATAAGCTTCGAGATCAGCGCGACGCGGGCGGTGGAGCCGCTGGTGACCCAGAACGGGCGTGAGCTGCGTGTAGAGCTCGCCCCTCAAGATGCAGGCACGCGCGCCGCGGCCAGCGGCAGCGCCGGCGCGCGACGCCGAGCTACAGCGGCAAGCCGGTGACGCTCGACTTTCAGGACATCCCGGTGCGGGATGTGCTCTCGATCATCGCCCAGGTCTCCGGGCTCAACGTGGTCGCCAGCGATAGCGTTCAGGGCAATGTCACCCTCAATCTGGTCGACGTGCCCTGGGATCAGGCGCTCGATCTGGTGCTGCAGAGCCGCGGTCTGGCGGCGCGGCGCACCGGCGACGTCATGGTGGTGGGCCGGCCGGCGAGCTGGCCAGCCTGCAGCGCCAGACCCTGGAGAGTCGTGAGCAGTCGCAGCAGCTGGCGCCGCTGATCACCGAGTTCGTGCGATTCGCTACGCCAAGGCCGACACCCTGGCCGGGCTGCTGCGCGGTGGCGAAGGGGTGGGGCTGATGTCCGAGCGCGGCCGGGTGACCGTCGATGTGCGCACCAATACGCTGATCCTGCAGGACACCGCGATCAGCTGGAGGCGATCCGGCGTACCATCGAGCAGCTCGACGTGCCGGTGCGCCAGGTCCAGATCGAGGCGCGCATCGTCATCGCGCGTGGACAGCGCCACGCGCGAGCTGGGGGTCAACTGGGGGATGTCTTCGCCGGCCGGCGGGCGCTTCAACCTCAGCGGCGCGCCGATGGTGACCCCTCCAGCTTGCCCACCACAGCGACGATCCTTCATCCTATGGCGGCGGTCTGGCGGTCGATCTGGGTAACGCCACTCAACCCGCCAGCGCCTTCAGCTTTGGCTATCTCTCGGGTGACGTGCTGATCGACCTGGAGCTGCGCGCGCTGGAGAGCGAGGGCAAGAGCCAGACCATCTCCCAGCCCAAGGTGATCACCGCCAACCAGCGCACCGCGGTGATCAAGCAGGGGCAGGAGGTGCCTTACCAGGAGGCGTCCTCCAGCGGTGCCACCACCACCGAGTTCAAGGAGGCGGTGCTGTCGCTGGAGGTGACCCCGCAGATCACCCCGGACGACCGCATCATCATGGATCTGCGGGTCAACAACGACGACATCTCGGACACCCGCTTCGATGGCGCGCCGGCGATCGACACCAACGAGATCCAGACCCAGGTGCTGGTCGACAACGGCGAGACCGTGGTGCTGGGCGGCATTCTCACCTCGGAGCAGCTGCATACGCTGTTCAAGACGCCCTTCCTCGGCGACATCCCGGTGATCGGGCAGCTGTTCCGCTATACCCAGGAGAGCAATGAAAAGGTAGAATTGCTGATCTTCATTACGCCCAAGATCATCGAGGACAGACTGGCCATTCGCTGATGCGGTCGCTTCCCAATCTTTTTCTCATCGGCCCCATGGGGGCCGGCAAAAGCACGATCGGCCGCCTTCTGGCGGCCGAATTGCAGCGCGAATTCCTGGATAGCGACCATCAGATCGAGGCGCGATGCGGGGCGAATATCCCGTGGATTTTCGACGTCGAGGGCGAGCAGGGGTTCCGCGACCGTGAGACGGCGATGATCGACGAGCTGACCCAGCGCAGCGAAGTGGTGATGGCCACCGGCGGCGGCGCGGTGATGCGCGAACTCAACCGCCAGTATCTGCGCGAGCGTGGCACCGTGATCTATCTGGCGACCACGGTCGAGCAGCAGATCCGGCGTACCGCCCGCGACCGCAACCGCCCGCTGCTGCGCCATGCCAATCCCGAGCAGGTGCTGCGTGATCTGTTCGCGCTGCGCGACCCGCTCTATCGTGCTACCGCCGATCTCGTCGTGCGCACCGACCGCCGCAGCCCCAAGAGCGTGGTGGCGGATATCGTGCGTCGGGTCACGCGGCTCAGTCAGCCGCTCCAGGCCGAGGTCTCGCCGCCGCGCTAGGCGTGCCGCTCCGTTTACTCGCAAAAGGGTCATCCGTCATGACGCAGTCTCCTTCCGCCGCCATGGAGTCGCTCGACGTCGCGCTCGGCGAGCGCGCCTATCCCATCCACATCGGCGCCGGGCTGCTCGACGAACCGGGCTGTCTGCTGCCCTATCTGGCCGGGCGTCAGGTGATGATCGTCACCAACGACACCGTGGCGCCTTACTATCTCGATCGGCTCCGTCACACCCTGAGCGGGGCGGATCTCGAGGTCTGCGAGGTGATTCTGCCCGACGGCGAGGCGACCAAGACCCTGGCCTCGGTGGAGCGCATCTGGGATGCGCTGCTGGCGGCCGGCTTCAATCGCCGCTGCACCCTGATCGCCCTGGGTGGCGGCGTGATCGGCGACATGGCCGGCTACGCCGCGGCGAGCTACCAGCGCGGGGTCGCCTTCATCCAGGTGCCGACCACGCTGCTGGCCCAGGTCGACTCCTCAGTGGGCGGCAAGACCGGGGTCAACCACCCGCGCGGCAAGAACATGATCGGCGCCTTCTGGCAGCCGCGTGCGGTGCTCATCGATACCCAGACCCTGGCGACGCTACCCGAGCGCGAGCTCTCGGCGGGGCTCGCCGAGGTGGTCAAGTACGGCCTGATCTGGGATGCGGCCTTTCTCGACTGGCTCGAACGCGAGATGCCGGCGCTGCGCGCGCTGGATGCTGCGGCGATTCGCCATGCCATTCGCCGCAGCTGCGAGATCAAGGCGGAGATCGTCGCCGAGGACGAGACCGAGCAGGGCGTGCGTGCGCTGCTCAATCTCGGCCACACCTTCGGTCACGCCATCGAGGCGCACCAGGGTTACGGCAACTGGCTGCACGGCGAAGCGGTGGGCGCCGGCATGGCGATGGCCGCGGCGCTCTCGGCCGAGCGCGGCTGGCTCAGCGCGGCCGAGGTCGAGCGCATCGGTGCCGTGCTGGCGGCGGCGGGGCTGCCGCAGACCGCGCCTGCCGCCATGGGTGTCGCCGATTTCCTCGAGCGCATGCGTCTGGACAAGAAGAATCTCGACAGCCGCCTGCGGCTGATCCTGCTCGAAGCGCTGGGGCGCGCCGCAATCCACGACGATACCGACCCGGCCATGCTCGAACGTCTGATCGAGCGCTTCCCCCGCGCCTGAGGGTGCCATGCCGCCCGCCTGGCGCGGGCATGACGCGTCCGCTCAGTCTTCCTGGGGCGGCGCGTCTGTCTCGCCCGAGACGATAGCGCCCGGCCTGTTGTGAAGCCGCTCGTTCTGGGCTCGACCCCGCCGGCGGCGCTCGTTCATCGCGCTGTCGTCTTCGTCGGGTCAAACGCTTCGTCGCTCCAAACTTCCGCTGCGCTGCAGTTGCCACCGTCACCGTCACTACCGCCGTTGCCGCCGTTGCCGACTGTGCCTCCGCGCCATAGCGCATATTCACATCTGCTGCGTCGAGGGGTTGATGGCGAGCTGAGGCCTCGGTGCCGTAATGGGATATACCCGTAATTGGCATGCACTATGTCGTATCGGCATGGGTTGGTGGGACGGTTTTGGGGTGTCAATGTGTAACAGGTTCTTGGCTTAGACTTTGGTCTAAACTGGCTCGCTAAGCCGTTGAGCTGTCAGGGTATTTTTTTAGTTATAAATATAAGTCACAGATTTTCAATGGTTTTGTCGCCTGAGTCAGGCTAGGGCGCGATTGCGTTGGGACGGGGGAGTGGCTATTCTGGGCGGCCTTTTGACGCCGTTTCGTGGCGCCAGCGTCGGCGCGGGGTGACGCTGAAAACCGGCTTTCAGCCCGGCTCAGAATAATAAAAAACCTTGCATTATCTCCCTGTATTTTACCGAACGCAAGTTCCCCTGTTCTGTGAGGCACGCCCATGATGAGAGGTCTTCACCAGCCCGGCGAATTCCGCGACAACTGCGGCTTCGGACTGATTGCGCACATGGAGGGGCAGGCCAGTCACGATCTGCTCGAGACGGCGATCGAGTCGTTGACGTGCATGACTCACCGTGGCGGTATCGCCGCCGACGGCAAGACCGGTGACGGCTGCGGACTGCTGCTCAAGATGCCGGTCGGCTTCATGCGCGAAGTGGCGCAGGAAGCGCTGGGCGTGGCGCTGGGTGAGCGCTTCGCCGTCGGCTGTGTGTTCTTCGCCGATGACGATGCGCGTGAAACCGAGGCGCGCCAGGTGCTGGAGCGCGAACTCGAGGCCCGCGGCCTGGCGGTCAAGGGCTGGCGCGACGTGCCCACCGATCCCAGCGTGTGCGGCCCGATGGCGCTCGACTGTCTGCCGCGCATCCGTCAGGTATTCGTCGAGGGCGACCCTTCGCAGTCGGACGCGGCCTTCAACGTCGAGCTGTTCATGGCGCGGCGTCTGGCCGAGCAGGCGCTGCGCGGCGATGAAGAGTTCTACGTCTGTTCGCTGTCGTCCAAGGTGGTCTCCTACAAGGGCCTGATGATGCCCGCCGATCTGCCCACCTTCTTCCAGGACCTGGGCGACCCGCGGCTGGAGACCGCGATCTGCGTCTTCCACCAGCGCTTCTCCACCAATACCGCGCCGCGTTGGCCGCTGGCGCAGCCGTTCCGCTTCATGGCGCACAACGGCGAGATCAACACCATCGAGGCCAACCGCGGCTGGGCCAATGCGCGCAAGGCCAACTTCGTCAGCCCCCTGCTGCCGGATATCGAAGGCCTCGACGAAGTCGTCAACACCACCGGTTCCGACTCCTCGAGCATGGACAACATGCTCGAGGTGCTGCTCACCGGCGGCATGGATCTCTACAACGCGGTGCGCATGATGGTGCCGCCGGCGTGGCAGAACGTGGAGACCATGGATGGCGACCTGCGCGCCTTCTACGAGTACAACTCCATGCACATGGAGGCGTGGGACGGCCCCGCCGGCATCGTCATGACCGAAGGTCGCCATGCGGTGTGCATGCTCGACCGCAACGGTCTGCGTCCGGCGCGCTGGGTGATCACCGACAACGGCTATATCACCCTCTCCTCCGAGATCGGCGTGTGGAACTACGCCCCCGAGTCAGTAGTGGCCAAGGGTCGCGTGGGCCCGGGGCAGATCCTGGCGGTCGATACCGAGACCGGCGAGGTGCTGCACACCGACGATATCGACCAGCGGCTCAAGTCGGCCTACCCCTACAAGCGCTGGCTCAAGGAACACGCCCACTATCTCGAGTCGGCGCTGACCGAGCTGGCGCGCTTCCAGCCGATGTCGCTCGACGAGCTCAACGTCTATCAGAAGATGTTCTCGGTGACCTTCGAGGAGCGCGATCAGCTGCTGCGCCCGCTGGCCGAGAGCGGCCAGGAGGCGGTGGGGTCTATGGGCGACGACACGCCGATGGCGGTGCTGTCGCGTCATAATCGCCTGCTCACCGACTTCTTCCGCCAGAAGTTCGCCCAGGTCACCAACCCGCCGATCGACCCGCTGCGCGAAGCGATCGTGATGTCTCTGGAGACTTGCTGCGGGGCCGAGCTCAACGTCTTCGAGGCGACCCCGGAGCACGCCAACCGGCTGATCCTGACCACGCCGATCCTGTCGCCGCGCAAGTTCACCGCGCTCGTCGAGCAGGATGACCCGGCGTTCGCGCCGGTGCGTCTGCCGCTGCACTACGATCCCGAGACCACCACGCTGCGTCAGGCGCTGCACGCGCTGTGCCAGCGTGCGGAGCAGGCCGCCCGTGACGGCAAGGTGCTGCTGGTGCTGTCGGACGCCGAGCTGGAACAGGGCAAGCTGCCGATCCAGGCGCTGCTCGCCACCGGTGCGGTGCACCACCACCTGTCCCGGCTGGCGCTGCGCCCGCGCGTCAACCTGATCGTCGAGACCGGCTACGCCCGTGACGCCCACCAGATGGCGGTGTTCTTCGGCGTCGGTGCCACCGCGATCTACCCCTACCTGGCCTATCAGGTGATGGCCGACATGCACCGCACCGGCGAGCTGGTGGGCAACCCGGCGGATACCCGCGAGAACTATCGCAAGGGGATGCAGAAGGGGCTCTACAAGATTCTGTCGAAGATGGGGATTTCGCAGATCTCCTCCTATCGCGGCTCGCAGCTGTTCGAGGCGGTGGGGCTCGGCAGCGAGGTGATGCAGACCTGCTTCACCGGAATGATGTCGCGGATCGAGGGTACCGGCTTCAGCGAGCTGCAGATGCAGCAGGAACTCTCCGCCCGAGATGCCTGGATTCCGCGCAAGGGGCTCAAGCAGGGCGGGCTGGTCAAGTTCGTCCATGGCCACGAGTACCACGCCTACAACCCGGACGTGGTGATGAAGCTGCAGCAGGCGGTGCAGCAGGGCGACTATACCCAGTGGAAGGCCTTCGCACGCCTGGTCAACGAGCGGCCGGTGGCGACGGTGCGCGATCTGCTGCGTCTGAAGCCGGCCCCCGAGCCGCTGGCGCTCGACGAGGTCGAGCCGGTCGAGGCGCTGCTGCCGCGCTTCGACAGCGCCGGCATGTCGCTCGGCGCACTGTCGCCGGAGGCCCACGAAGCGCTGGCCCAGGCGATGAACGAGACCGGCGGGCGCTCCAACTCCGGTGAGGGCGGCGAGGATCCGGCGCGCTACGGCACCATCCGCTCCTCCAAGATCAAGCAGATCGCCTCCGGGCGCTTCGGCGTCACTCCGGCCTATCTGGTCAACGCCGAGGTGCTGCAGATCAAGGTCGCCCAGGGCGCCAAGCCCGGCGAGGGCGGTCAGCTGCCCGGTGGCAAGGTCAATGAGATGATCGCGCGGCTGCGCTATGCAGTCCCCGGCGTGACCCTGATCTCGCCGCCGCCGCACCACGACATCTACTCGATCGAGGATCTGGCGCAGCTGATCTTCGACCTCAAGCAGGTCAACCCGGCGGCCCAGGTCTCGGTCAAGCTGGTCTCCGAGCCGGGCATCGGCACCATCGCCACCGGCGTGGCCAAGGCCTATGCCGACCTGATCACCGTCTCCGGCTACGACGGCGGTACCGCGGCGAGCCCGATCACCTCGATCCGTCACGCCGGCAGCCCGTGGGAGCTGGGCCTGCCCGAGGTGCACCAGGCGCTGCGCATCAATGGCCTGCGTGACAAGATCCGACTGCAGACCGACGGTGGGCTCAAGACCGGCCTCGACGTGGTCAAGGCGGCGATTCTCGGCGCCGAGAGCTTCGGCTTTGGCACCGCGCCGATGGTCGCGCTGGGCTGCAAGTACCTCAAGATCTGCCACCTCAACAACTGCGCCACCGGGGTCGCCACCCAGCACCAGGAGCTGCGCGACGAGCACTTCCGCGGCACCGTCGACATGGTCAAGCACTACTTCCGCTTCATCGCCGAGGAAGTGCGCGAGCTGATGGCGCTGCTCGGGGTGCGCAAGCTCACCGATCTGATCGGGCGCACCGATCTGCTCGAGTGTCTCGAGGGCGAGACCGCGGCACAGCGCAAGCTCGACCTGACGCCGCTGCTGGCCAACGACTTCGTCCCTGCGGATGCGCCGCAATTCTGCCAGGTCAGCCGCAACGTGCCCCACGACCCCGGCGCCAAGAATCAGGAGCTCTACGACGCCCTGATCGGCGCGATCGAGGCCAAGTCCGGCGGCGAGTTCAGCTTCACGATCACCAACTGTGACCGATCGGTGGCCGCTCGGGTCTCCGGCGAGATCGCCAAACGCTACGGCGAGGCGGGTCTCGAGGATGCGCCGATCACGGCGCGCTTCACCGGCGTGGCGGGGCAGAGCTTCGGGGTGTGGAACGCCCGCGGCCTGCACCTCTACCTGGAAGGCGACGCCAACGACTACGTCGGCAAGGGCATGAACGGGGGCAAGGTGGTGATCACGCCGCCGCGGGCCAGCCGCTTCAACAGCCACGAGACGGCGATCATCGGCAACACCTGTCTCTACGGCGCCACCGGCGGCAAGCTGTTCGCCGCGGGCACCGCCGGCGAGCGCTTCGCGGTGCGCAACTCCGGTACCCACGCGGTGATCGAGGGTGCCGGCGATCACTGCTGCGAGTACATGACCGGCGGTCTGGTCTGCGTGCTCGGCAAGACCGGGATCAACTTCGGTGCGGGCATGACCGGCGGCTTCGCCTATGTGCTCGACGAGGACCGCGGCTTCGTCGATCGCTACAACCACGAGCTGGTGGAGATCCATCGCATCAACACCGAGTCGATGGAGGCCTATCGCCGCCATCTGCGCGAGGTGATCACCGAGTACGTGGCAGAGACCGGCTCCCGGCGTGGGCGCGAGATCCTCGAGGATTTCTCCGACTTCATCCGCCACTTCTGGCTGGTCAAGCCCAAGGCCGCGAGCCTCAACGGCCTGCTGGCCCAATCCAGGCGCCAGCCAGAATAAGCAGCGGCGTCAGCCAGAATGTGAGCCGGCGCAAGCCCGAACAAGCCCCGGCGCCGCCAGCCTGACGCGGCGGCGCCCGATCCCGCCCTATCGGCAGCGGGAGTGAGGAGAGAGATCATGGCAAACCGTTTGAGCAACGATTTTCAGTTCATCGACGTCGGCCGACGCGATCCGCAGAAGAAGGATGCCCGCAGCCGCGCCAAGGAGTTCGCGGAGATCTACGAGCCGTTTCGCCCCAGCGAAGCGGCCAGCCAGGCGCACCGCTGCCTGCACTGCGGCAATCCCTACTGCGAGTGGAAGTGTCCGGTCCACAACTACATCCCCAACTGGCTCAAGCTGGTCAGCGAGGGCAACATCCTGGAGGCGGCCGAGCTCTCCCATCGCACCAACTCGCTGCCCGAGGTATGCGGCCGGGTGTGCCCCCAGGATCGCCTGTGCGAGGGCGACTGCACCCTCAACGATGGCTTCGGCGCGGTCACCATCGGCTCGGTGGAGAAGTACATCACCGACACCGCCTTCGCCATGGGCTGGCGCCCGGACATGTCCAAGGTGAGCTGGACCGATAAGCGCGTCGCCGTCGTCGGTGCCGGCCCGGCCGGGCTCGGCTGCGCCGATATCCTGGTGCGCAACGGGGTCAAGGCGGTGGTCTATGACCGCTACCCGGAGATCGGTGGCCTTTTGACCTTCGGCATCCCCGAGTTCAAGCTCGAGAAGCACGTGATGGAGCGCCGCCGCGCGGTGTTCGAGGAGATGGGCGTGGAGTTCCGGTTGGGTACCGAGATCGGCCGTGACGTCACCTTCGAGCAGCTCCACGACGAGTACGACGCGGTGTTCCTCGGCATGGGCACCTACAAGTACATGGTCGGCGGCTTTCCCGGTGAGGAGATGGAAGGGGTCTACAAGGCGCTCGACTTCCTGATCGCCAACGCCAACCACTACCTCGGCTTCGAGAAGGACCCCGCGGACCACGTCTCCATGGCCGGCAAGCGGGTGGTCGTGCTGGGTGGCGGCGATACCGCCATGGACTGCAACCGCACCTCGATCCGCCAGGGCGCGGCCAGCGTCACCTGTGCCTATCGCCGCGACGAGGAGAACATGCCCGGCTCCAAGCGCGAGGTGGCCAACGCCCGCGAGGAGGGGGTGGACTTCCTGTTCAATCGCCAGCCGGTGGCGGTGGTCGGCGAGGGCAAGGTCGAAGGGGTCAAGCTGGTGCGCACGCGCATGGGCGAACCCGACGCCAACGGCCGCCGTAGCGCCGAGGTGGTGCCGGGTTCCGAGGAGATCCTGGCCTGCGATGCGGTGGTGATCGCCTTCGGTTTCCAGCCCAGCGAGATCGAGTGGTTCGACACCCATCAGATCGAAGTCGACGAGCGCGGCCGGGTGCTGGCGCCGGAGATTCCGGCGCAGATGGAGCGCTTCGCCTACCAGACCAGCAACGAGAAGGTGTTCGCCGGCGGCGACATGGTGCGCGGCTCCGATCTGGTGGTCACCGCGATCTACGAAGGGCGTCAGGCCGCCGAGGGGATTCTCGACTATCTCAAGGTCTGAGCTCTAGATCTGAGCTCGACGTCTGATGGCGAGAGCTCAGGGTATGATGGCGAGAGCGCGTGATCCGGCGGCGCGGCGAATGGCCCCACGGGGTGGTGTCGGCGGCGCCGAATCGCTAGAGTGGCGCGCTTTCCCTGCATCGCAAACGCCAGAGGTAACCGCATGATCCGACTCGAACGCAACATTCTCGACCAGGCCAACACGCTGATGCGCACGCTGGAAGATCACGTGCTCGACAGCGATGTCGACGACGCCGAGCAGGCGAGCGCGGTATGCCGCCAGCTGGAAGCGCTGCTGGCACTGGGCAAGACCCGCGACAGCGGCATGTCCGACGAGTGTGCCGGCATGCTCGAAGAGATCGAGCGTCGCTCCCGGGTAATGGCTGCTCGCCTGCCGACGGCCTGAGCCGCCGGCAGTCCGCGGCGCGGACACCGCTCAGCCCAACGGAATGCGTCCGCTGAGCGTGGTGGCATCCTGTGGCCCGCGTTCGGCGAGCACCTCGCGTGCGGCGTCGAGCGGGGCCTCGTCGAAACCGAGCAGCAGTACCCCCACCACGCGGCCTGATTCCAGGTGGCCCGAGTCTAGATGGGCCGACTCTAAATAGTAGACCCCTTTGTCAGCGTTGCTGTCGGCGACGATGTCGAGCGTGCTGTCGAGCCGCCCCAGCGCCTTCCAGGCGATATCGAAGACGTTGGAGTAGAAGTAGGGGGTGTGGGTGTAGGCCTCGTCGCTGCCGGCCATGATGCGCCCGACCGCAGCGCCCTGACAGTTGGCGTTGTCAACGTGCTCGGCGTGCCAGCGCCCGAGGATGCGGTCGGGGTAGGTGGCGACATCGCCGGCGGCGTAGATCGCGGCGTCGGCGGTGCGCAGCCGCTCGTCGACCAGGATACCGCCGTCGATCTCGAGTCCGGCCGCCTGCGCCAGTTCGGTGCAGGGCTCGACCCGAGTCCGAACATCACGCCGTCGGCGGCGAGCTCGCTGCCATCGTCGAGTTCTAGCGTGACCGTGCCGTCGGCCTCGCGACCCGCCTTCACCTTGCGCCCGCTGAGCAGCGCCACGCCGTGGTCGAGGTAGGTCTGGTGCAGGCGGTCGGCGACCTCCGGCGGCAGCATGCCGCCGCCCAGCACCGGTTCGGGGCAGATCAGGGTGACGCGGCAGTCGTTCTGGATCAGCGCCGCGGCCAGCTCGCTACCGATATAGCTGCCGCCGACCACCGCGATGTGGCGATTCTCGCCCGCCAGCCGGCGCAGATGGTCGTAGTCATCGACGCTGCGGAAGTAGCGCACCCGCTCGCTCTCGGCCAGATCCAGACGGATCGGTTCGCAGCCGGTGGCGAGCAGCAGCTGGCCGTAGCCGAAGGTCTCGCCGTTATGGGTGGTGACCTTGCGCGCCTGGCGGTCGATGGCGCTGACCCGGGTATCGACGTGGAGCGTGGTACCGGGGTCCTGCTCCGGCTGCATCCAAATCTTGTCGTAGCCGAAGTCGGGATCGGTCCAGAGCTTCTTGGGAGCGCCGGGCGGGTCACCGGCCCGCGCGGCTCGGCGCCCAGAATGCCGATGCTGCCCTCGCTGTCGCGCTCGCGGATGCCGTCGACGGCGTTGGCGGCGACCATGCCGGCGCCGACGATGAGATAGTCGTAGCGTTGCATATCCACTCCCTGGTTGGCTGGTGGCGGGCGTCCCATCCTTCCCCGATGGCGACGCCGGGAACTCGCGCTCGGGCCGCGTGACGGCACCGATAGCCTCAGCGTAGTTCACCTGCGCCGGCCTGGCGTGAAGCCACAGGGGAGAGGCAGCGATCCGTGACTGCGCTAGAATGCGCGCCGGCCCGTCGATTCGCCGGCCACGCTGACAACAATCGCTTTCGCGCGGTCGAACGCCGCTGGCGCCCCGGCCGCTGCTCTGGAGAACAAACCCGATGTCATCCTGGTTTCCGCACTGGCGCCGCGTCGACGCCAAGCGCGTCGCCCTGGTCGCCCCCGACGAGACGCTAGCCGCCCCCCAGACCCTGCTGATGGGGATCCAGCACGCCGTGGCGATGTTCGGCTCCACCGTGCTGGCGCCGCTGCTGATGGGCTTCGACCCCAATCTGGCGATCCTGATGTCGGGGATCGGCACGCTGCTGTTCTTTGTCGTCGTCGGCGGTCGGGTGCCCAGCTACCTGGGCTCCAGTTTCGCCTTCATCGGTGTGGTGATCGCGGCCACCGGCTATGCCGGCAGTGGCGCCAACCCCAATATCGGCGTGGCGCTGGGCGGCATCATCGCCTGCGGCGTGCTCTACGCCCTGGTCGGGCTGGTGGTGATGGCGCTGGGCACGCGCTGGATCGACGTGCTGCTGCCGCCGGTGGTGACCGGCGCCATCGTCATGACCATCGGGCTCAACCTGGCCCCGGTGGCGGTGTCCAGTGTCGCCGGCTCCACCTTCGATTCGCTCATGGCGCTGGTGACCGTGCTGTGTATCGGCCTGGCGGCGGTGCTCACCCGGGGCATGCTGCAGCGGCTGCTGATCCTGATCGGGCTGATCGCCGCCTATGCGATCTATGCCCTGGTCACCAACGGTTTCGGCTGGGGCACGCCGATCGACTTCTCGGTGATCGGCGCCGCCCCCTGGCTGGGGCTGCCGACCTTCAGCGCGCCGCAGTTCGATCCCCACGCCATGGTCCTGATCGCGCCGGTGGCGGTGATCCTGGTGGCCGAGAACCTGGGGCACATCAAGGCGGTGGGCGCGATGACCGGGCGCGATCTCGACCCCTACATCGGGCGCGCTTTCTTCGCCGACGGCGTGGCTACCGTGGTCTCGGGCAGCGCCGGGGGCACCGGCGTCACCACCTATGCCGAGAACATCGGGGTGATGGCGGTGACCAAGGTCTACTCGACGCTGATCTTCGTCGCCGCCGCCGGCTTCGCCATCCTGCTCGGTTTCTCGCCGCGCTTCGGCGCGCTGATCCAGACCATTCCAGGGCCGGTGCTGGCCGGAGCCTCGATCGTGGTGTTCGGGCTGATCGCGGTGGCCGGCGCGCGCATCTGGGTGCAGAACGCGGTCGATCTGGGCGATACCACCAACCTGATCGTAGTGGCGGTGACGCTGGTGCTGGGTGCGGGCAACTTCTCGCTGGCCCTGGGGGGCTTTACCCTGGACGGCATCGGGACCGCCACCTTCGGCGCCATCGCCCTGCATGCGCTGCTGCGCTATGGCGTCGGCGCGCGCAAGCCTTGAGGTTGGCGTAAAAAACCGGCCCGCCGCGGTCGCCGTGCCGGCGGCCGCTCGATCACTGCCAGGGGTGACCCGCATGAGAGATTCCCAATCCAGCGACCCGCAGTCCGGCGAGCAGTCGCTCGCGATGACCCGCGACGTGCTCGAACAGGACCGCCTGCGCCGCTACTTCGAGCGCACCTATCCCGAGGTGCCGCTGACCTCGCCGGCGGCGCTGGACGCCTCCGTGCGCGAGATGCTGGCGAGCGTGCCCGAGCCCGCCCGCGACCTCGATGGCGTCTATCTGTTCGCCTACGGCTCGCTGATCTGGAACCCCTGCGTTGAGGTCGCCGAGCGCCACACCTGCCGGCTCTACGGCTATCACCGCGACTTCTGCCTCAAGCTCGAGCACGGCCGTGGTACGCCCGAGTCCCCGGGGCTGATGCTGGCGCTGGCGCCGGGGGGCTCGTGCCGCGGGGTGGCGCTGCGGGTGCCGGCGGCCAACCTGGAGCGTGAGCTGACCCTGGTGTGGCGCCGCGAAATGCTCACTGGTGCCTACCAGCCGCGCTGGGTGCGCCTGAGCAGCGATATCGGCCCGCTGTGGGGTATCGCTTTCGTGATCAATCCGGCCCACGATCGTTACATCGGACGTCAGTCCGACGAGACGGTGATCCGGCTCTTGCGTACCGGCCGTGGTGTGCTCGGCTCTTGCCGCGAGTATCTCGACAACACGGTCGGCGATCTCCACGCCCTGGGCATTCGCGATCATCGTCTGGAGCGGCTGCAGCGGGCGGTGCACGGCTGAGCGCTGCGGTGACCGCGCTTTCGCGCAGCGCAAATTGAGCCGGCGGCCGCTCTCTGGTAGTCTGGCGTCCCATCCTGGCCCGACTTTCTCCCCCGGGTCTTTCTCACGGCTTTACGACCACGATTCGACAGGTTTTCCATGACACGATATATCTTCGTGACCGGCGGCGTTGTGTCCTCCTTGGGCAAGGGCATTGCGGCGGCCTCGCTGGCGGCCATTCTTGAGGCCCGCGGCCTCAAGGTGACCATTCTCAAGCTGGATCCGTACATCAACGTCGATCCGGGCACCATGAGTCCGTTCCAGCATGGCGAGGTGTTCGTCACCGAGGATGGCGCGGAAACCGACCTCGACCTGGGCCACTACGAGCGCTTCATCCGCACCAAGATGACCCAGAGCAACAACTTCACCACCGGCCGCGTCTACGAGCACGTGCTGCGCAAGGAACGCCGCGGCGACTATCTCGGCGGTACGGTGCAGGTGATTCCGCACATCACCGATGAGATCAAGCACCGGGTGATCAAAGGGGGAGAGGGGTACGACGTGGCGCTGGTGGAGATCGGCGGCACCGTCGGTGATATCGAGTCGCTGCCGTTTTTGGAGTCGATCCGCCAGTTGCGCAGTGAAGTCGGGGCCAGCCGTGCGCTGTTCATGCACCTGACCCTGGTGCCCTACATCAAGACCGCCGGCGAGACCAAGACCAAGCCGACCCAGCACAGCGTCAAGGAGCTGCGTTCGATCGGTATCCAGCCGGACATTTTGATCTGCCGCAGCGAAGTCGAGCTGGAGGAGAGCGAGCGGCGCAAGATCGCGCTGTTCACCAACGTCGAGGAGCGCGCGGTCATCCCGCTGCAGGATGCCGACACCATCTATCGCATTCCGCTGATGCTGCACGAGCACGGCCTCGACGACATCGTCTGCGACAAGCTGCGCCTGGACGCGCCGGCCGCCGATCTGGCCGAGTGGGTCCACGTGCTCGATGCCAAGCTCAACCCGCTCAAGTCGATCAACATCGCCATGGTCGGCAAGTACATGGAGCTGCTCGACGCCTACAAGTCGCTCAACGAAGCGCTGACCCATGCCGGTATCCAGACTCGGGTCAAGGTCAACGTCGAGTACATCGACTCCGAGCTGATCGAGCGCCACGGCACCGAGCGCCTGGCCGGCAAGGATGCCATTCTGGTGCCCGGCGGCTTCGGCGAGCGTGGTGTCGAGGGCAAGATCGCCACCGCCCGCTTCGCCCGCGAGAACGGCATTCCGTATCTGGGTATCTGTCTCGGCATGCAGGTGGCGGTGATCGAGTTCGCCCGCCACGTGGCCGGCTGGGCCGATGCCAACTCCACCGAGTTCACCCGCGACACCCAGCACCCGGTGGTCGGCCTGATCACCGAGTGGATCAACGCCGAGGGTCAGATCGAGCTGCGTGACGAAGCCTCCGACCTGGGCGGCACCATGCGCTTAGGCGGTCAGGAGTGCCAGCTCGCCTCCGGCTCGCGGGCACAGGCGATCTATGGCCTGGATACCATCACCGAGCGCCATCGCCACCGCTTCGAGGTCAACAACCAGTTCATCGGCGAGCTGGAGCAGGCCGGTCTGGTGATCTCCGGCAAGAGCGGCGATCAGTCGCTGGTGGAGATGATCGAGCTGCCCGATCACCCCTGGTTCGTGGCGTGTCAGTTCCACCCGGAGTTCACCTCCACGCCGCGCGACGGCCATCCGCTGTTCACCGGCTTCGTCAATGCGGCGCTGGAGCACAAGGCGAGCCGCCAGCGGCAGCAGGGCGCGAGCCACCAGGAGTGACCGCGGCGGGGGATGAAGCGATTCATCCCCCGCTCTCTTTGTGCAGGGCTCATACTCTCTTTTCGGTACTCACTTTTCGGTACTCATGTACTTTTGGGTACTCGTGCTGGCCGTGAAACGCCACGCGGCGTCTCGTCGCGCCGGCGAAAGCTGGTAACATGAATCCGCTTTTCCGCGTTCGGCACACGCCGTGCCGGACGCTTCACGCTCACTGCTTGAGTTTTTCAACCGACAGGACGACGTAACATGGCTGAGATCGTTGATATTCGCGCCCTCGAAGTGCTCGATTCCCGAGGTAACCCGACCGTTCAGGCTCAGGTCGTGCTGAGCGGTGGCATCAGCGCCAGCGCCTGCGCGCCGAGCGGCGCGTCCACCGGCTCGCGGGAAGCGCTCGAGCTGCGTGACGGCGACAAGGGGCGTTACCTGGGCAAGGGCGTGCTCAAGGCGGTAGAGGCCGTCAACGGTCAGATCCGCGAGCGCCTGGTGGGGATGGATGCCAGTGACCAGCGTGCGCTGGACCAGGCCATGCTCGATCTCGACGGCAGCGACAACAAGGCCAATCTGGGCGCCAACGCCATCCTCGCGGTGTCGCTGGCGGCGGCCAAGGCCGCGGCGATCGCCAAGGGCGTGCCGCTCTACGCGCATATCACCGAGCTCTACGGCCAGCCGGGCCACTACCTGATGCCGGTGCCGATGATGAACATCCTCAACGGCGGCGAGCATGCCGACAACAACGTCGACATCCAGGAGTTCATGGTCCAGCCGGTGGGCGCGCCCAACTTCCGCGAGGCGCTGCGCATGGGTGCGGAGATCTTCCACGCGCTGAAGAAGGTGCTGTCGGCCAAGGGGCTCTCCACCTCGGTGGGCGACGAGGGCGGCTTTGCCCCCAACCTGGCCTCCAACGCCGAGGCGCTGGCGGTGATCAAGCAGGCGGTCTCCGATGCCGGCTACACCCTGGGCAAGGATGTCACCCTGGCCCTCGACTGCGCCTCCAGCGAGTTTTACAAGGACGGCACCTACGACCTGTCCGGCGAAGGCAAGTCCTATGACGCCGCCGGCTTCGCCGACTACCTGGCCGAGCTGTGCGACGCCTACCCGATCGTCTCGGTCGAGGACGGCATGGACGAGTCCGACTGGGACGGCTGGAAGGCCCTCACCGAGAAGCTCGGCGACCGCGTGCAACTGGTCGGCGACGATCTCTTCGTCACCAATACGCGCATCCTCAAGCGCGGCATCGACGAGCAGATCGGCAACTCGATCCTGATCAAGTTCAACCAGATCGGCTCGCTCTCCGAGACCCTGGACGCGATCAAGATGGCCCAGGACGCCGGCTTCACCGCGGTGATCTCGCACCGCTCCGGTGAGACCGAGGACACCACCATCGCCGACCTCGCGGTGGGCACCGCCGCCGGCCAGATCAAGACCGGCTCGCTGTGCCGCTCCGACCGCGTGGCCAAGTACAACCGCCTGCTGGTGATCGAGCAGGAGCTGGGTGAGAAAGCCGCCTATCCTGGCCTGAAGGCCATCAAGGGGCAGTAAAATCGCTGTAGACCGATAAACCAAGAAGGCCGCTCATTGAGCGGCCTTCTTGCGTTCTTCGGCAGCGAGCGTCCGATTGCGTCCGATTTGCGTAATGGCAAATCAGCGTTCGAGCAGCTCGATCTTGTTGGGCTTGCCATCCCACTCCTTGGCATCTTCCGGCGGGTCCTTCTGCTCGGTGATGTTGGGCCACACCTCGGAAAGCTCCGCGTTCAGCTCGATGAACTTCTCCTGGCCCGCCGGCAGTTCATCCTCCGAGAAGATCGCCTCGGCGGGGCACTCCGGCTCGCACAGGGCGCAGTCGATGCACTCGTCCGGATGGATGACGAGGAAGTTCGGGCCCTCATAGAAGCAGTCCACCGGGCAGACTTCGACGCAGTCGGTGTATTTGCACTTGATGCAGTTCTCGGTGACGACGAACGTCATGGGTGATCTCTCCTATTGCCGGGGCGGATACGCGGCTGGCCCCTCTTTTTCTCGGTCACGGTCACTGGGTCGCGGCCTCTGCCGGCCGCTGTTCTTGCGTTTGCTGCCCGCTCACGACGCTCCACGCCGGTCGTGCCCGGGTATCCGCCATGCGCACGCGGATGCCACGTTGGAATGGCGCCATATTCTAGGCGTCGCTCGCCGGCAGCGGCAAGTTGAGGCTGGGAACGTCTGGGAATGGCGTTATGCCGTGGCGGGCCGAGCTGGCCCGCCACGGCGCCAGCCGGCTACGGCTTGGCCTTCCACTCGTAAAGTAGTTCCAGCGCCGCGCGCGGCGTGAGGGCGTCGACGTCCAGCGACTCCAGCGCCTCGACCAGCGGATGCGGCGGGGCTGCGAACAGGTCCGCCTGCTGCGGCGCGGCGGCATTGGCGGCCACGCCGCGCTCGGCCACGGCGGCCGGGGGCTGCTCGAGGCTGGCCAGCTTCTCGCGGGCACGTGCGATCACCGGCTGCGGCACGCCGGCCAGCTGGGCCACCTGGAGGCCGTAGCTCTGGCTCGCCGGCCCCTCTTCGACCCGGTGCATGAAGACGATGCCATCCTTGTGCTCGGCGGCGGTGAGGTGGACGTTGGCCACCGTCTCCTGCTGCTCGGCCAGCGCGGTCATCTCGAAGTAGTGGGTGGCGAACAGGGTGAAGGCGCGCGCACGGGCCAGATGCTCGGCGCTGGCCCAGGCCAGCGAGAGGCCGTCGAAGGTGCTGGTGCCGCGGCCGATCTCGTCCATCAGCACCAGGCTCTCGGCGGTGGCGTTATGGAGGATGCTGGCGGTCTCGGTCATCTCCACCATGAAGGTCGAGCGGCCGCCGGCGAGATCGTCGCTGGAGCCGATACGGGTGAAGATGCGATCCACCGGGCCGATCTCGGCACGCTCTGCGGGCACGAAGCTGCCGGTATGCGCGAGCAGGGCGATCAGCGCAGCCTGGCGCATGTAGGTCGACTTGCCGCCCATGTTGGGGCCGGTGATCACCAGCATGCGGCGGGCGTCGTCGAGCACCAGGTCGTTGGGCACGAAGGGGTGCTGGCTGACGTGCTCGACCACCGGGTGGCGGCCGCCGATGATCGCGAAACCGGGCGTCTCGCCGAGCTGCGGGCGCACGAAGTCGAGACTCCGCGCGCGCTCGGCGAAGGCGCACAGCACGTCCAGTGCGGCCAGCGCCCGGGCGGTGGCCTGCAGCGCGTCGAGCTCGGCGTTGAGGGTCTCGATCAGCCCCTCGTAGAGCAGCTTCTCGCGGGCCAGGGCGCGCGACTTGGCCGACAGCGCTTTGTCCTCGAACTCCTTGAGCTCGGGAATGATGAAACGCTCGGCATTCTTCAGTGGCGTTGTCGCGTCTGGCGCCGAATATAGTCCCACCGGCACCTCGCGGGCCTGGGCCCGGGGAATCTCGATATAGTAGCCGTGGACCCGGTTGTAGCCGACCTTGAGTCCCCAGGCCGGTGCGCTCGCGCTCGCGCAGTTCGAGCTTCACCAGATAGTCGCCGGCGTGCTCGGCCAGGCCGCGGTACTCGTCGAGCTCGGCGTCGAAGCCCTCGCGGATCACGCCGCCGTCGCGGATCACTACCGGCGGGTTGTCGATCAGCGCCTGGCTGAGGGTCGCCGCCGTTTCGGGGTAGGGCGGATGTGCCGGGCCAGGTCGTCGAGGGCGCTCTCTCCCTCGATCGCGCCCAGCGCGCTCTGCAGTTGGGGCAGCGCATTGAGCGCGTCGCGCAGGCGGGCCAGATCGCGCGGGCGGGCGCTGCGCAGGGCAACTCGGGCGAGGATACGCTCGACGTCGCCGACCTCGCCCAGGATCTCGCGCAGCGCCAGATGGTCGTCCTGTTCCAGCATCAGCTGCACCGCCGCCTGGCGCGCACTGACCTGGGCGCGATCGCGCAGTGGCCGGTTGAGCCAGCGCTTGAGCAGGCGCGAGCCCATCGGCGTGGTGGTGGTATCGAGCACGCTGGCCAGGGTGTTGTCGCCGCTGCCGCCGAGATTGATGTCGATCTCCAGATTGCGGCGGCTGGCGGCGTCGATCACCACCGCGTCGTTGGCGGCTCTCGATGTTCAGCGCATATGACGTGGGGCAGGCGTGAACGCTGGGTGTTCGCGGGGCGTAGTCGATCAGCACCCCGGCGGCGACCAGCGCGACCTCCAGATGGGTGCAGCCGAAGCCGCGCAGATCGGCCACCTGGAACTGGTCGCACAGCAGCGGTTGGCGGTCTCCAGGTCGAAGTGCCAGTCGTTCTGGCGGCGCAGCCCGGTGCGCTCGGCCAGCGCCGGGGGCAGGTCTGGGTCTCGGCGGCGAGCAGCTCGGCTGGTGCAGGCGATGGATCTCGGCCTGCATGTCGGCCTCGCCGTCGACCTCGAGCACCGCGAAGCGGCCGCTGGAGAGCTCCAGAGGCGATGCCCCAGCGTTCGCCGTGGCGGTGCAGGGCCACCAGCAGATTGTCGCGGCGTCGTCGAGAGCGCCTCGTCATGCAGCGTGCCGGGGGTGACGATCCGCACCACCCGACGCTCCACCGGCCCCTTGCTGGTAGCGGGGTCACCGATCTGCTCGCAGATCGCCACCGACTCGCCCGAGCGCACCAGCCGCGCGATAGGACTCGGCGCTGTGGTAGGGCACGCCGGCCATGGGATCGGGGAGGCCGGCGGACTGGCCGCGCGCGGTCATGGTGATGTCGAGCAGCTTGGCAGCGCGCTTGGCGTCGTCGTAGACCAGTTCGTAGAAATCGCCCATGCGGTAGACAACAGCAGCACCTCGGGATGCTCGCGCTTGATCTTGAGGTACTGTGCCATCATCGGCGTATGCTGCTGGGCTTTGCTGGCGGCCGTATCCTGCATGGCGTTACGAGGCTCTCTAGGTATCTTGGGGCATCATTGCGGCACGCGCCTCGCCGGGGCCGGCGAAGCATGAAGCATGAAACATGGAGAAAGGCCGAAGGTTACCACGGGGGTCTGCGTCGCTGCATCGCTGATCGCCCACGCCGGGGTGATGCCGGTTCATGCCCGAGGTGTAGTGTTTTCAGTCTCACCGGCGGCGGGCGAATCGTTACAGTGGGTGAAATCGGCATCCGAGGACCCCCTCATGGCCCGGCTGGTGCTCAATCACCTCAGTGACTCCACGTTCAGGCTGCTCTCGATCGAGGCCAACCGGCGCAACGTCAACGTCAGCGAACTGGCGGTCATTCTGCTCGAGATCGCGGTCGCCGATCTGTGTGCCGGGGGTCACGCGCAGCCGTTGCCGCCCACCTATCCGCGCGAGGCCGAATAGTCGCCCGCCGGGGCGCGCTTGTGCTGTGCGTTGGCCGAGCGCGTTGCGTCGGCGCGCAAAGCTCGCATACTACGCACCAGACACCACTCGCATGCCACCCTTCACAACCGCGATCATGCGTGTGTCAGCACCGGCATGACACGACGCGCCTGTGCGGGAGACGAGGCCGGCGCAGCGATCGAGCCGCAGGAGACCCCATGAGCTTGCCAACCGACTATCCGCTGCCCCCCGGCAGTGATCAGGACCCGCAGGTGCTCGCCCGACGCCTGGGCGAAGCCTGCCTGGACGCCGGCTGCTTCGTCACCACGGCGGAGTCGTGTACCGGCGGTGGCGTGGCCGAGGCGATCACCGCGATCGCCGGGAGTTCGGGCTACTTCGCCAGCGGCTACGTCACCTACGCCAATGCCGCCAAGCAGCGCATGCTGGGGGTGTCGGCGCAGACGCTAGAGGCGCATGGGGCGGTCAGCGCGGCCACCGTGCGCGAGATGGTCGCCGGCGCCTGCCGCGACAGCGGCGCGGAGCTCGGCGTGGCGATCAGCGGCGTGGCCGGCCCTGGCGGCGGCAGTGCCGAGAAGCCGGTGGGCACGGTATGGTTCGCCTGGGGCGATGCCGAGGCCCAGCGAGTGGCGTGCTTCCGGCTGCCGGGGGAGCGTGCCGCGGTGCGCGCCCAGGCGGTGGCGATCGCCCTGGCGGGGCTGCTCGAATCGCTCGTCGCCAAGGCCTGAGGGGCACTTGGCGCTGGCCTCGCCGGGCGCGATCCCGGAAAATGCAGCGACGCACGCGGAAAATCGATGCGAGGATATAGGCGCGAGCGATTTTTTTTCGCCATACTACTGGCTAATCATACAGTGATCGGGCGGCCTGGCCGTCTCGCCCGTCGCAGCGGATTCTCGAGCCGAGCCGGCTGACGGAGTGTCCAGAGGCGGCGGGCACTTTCCGGCCGCCATTCCACGACGCCAGCTTTCCAAGGCTCGTCTTCGACGTACTCACAGGAGACTTTCATGGCACAGGACGAAAATCGCAGCAAGGCACTCAGCGCGGCTTTGTCGCAGATCGACCGCCAATTCGGCAAAGGCACCGTGATGCGTCTGGGCGATACGCCGCGCACTGCTATCCCGGTGGTCTCGACCGGCTCGCTGGGGCTGGATATCGCGCTCGGGGTGGGCGGTCTGCCCTACGGCCGTGTGGTCGAGATCTTCGGCCCCGAATCCTCGGGCAAGACCACTCTGACCCTGTCGGTGATCGCCCAGGCCCAGAAGCAGGGCAAGACCTGCGCATTCATCGACGCCGAGCACGCCCTCGATCCGAGCTACGCCGAGAAACTGGGGGTCGATCTCGACCAGCTGCTGGTGTCGCAGCCGGACACCGGTGAGCAGGCGCTGGAGATCTGCGACATGCTGGTGCGCTCCGGCGGTGTCGACGTCATCATCATCGACTCGGTGGCGGCGCTCACCCCGCGCCGAGATCGAGGGCGAGATGGGCGACTCCCACGTCGGCCTGCAGGCGCGTCTGATGTCGCAGGCACTGCGCAAGATCACCGGCAACATCAAGAACGCCAACTGCATGGTGGTGTTCATCAACCAGATCCGCATGAAGATCGGCGTGATGTTCGGCAGCCCCGAGACCACCACCGGCGGCAACGCGCTGAAGTTCTACTCCAGCGTGCGTCTCGACATTCGCCGCATCGGCTCGGTCAAGCAGGGTGACGAGGTCACCGGTAACGAAACCCGGGTCAAGGTAGTCAAGAACAAGGTGGCGCCGCCGTTCCGCCAGTCCGAGTTCCAGATTCTCTACGGCAAGGGCATCTACCATGCCGGCGAAGTGATCGACCTGGGCGTGCAGTGCAGCCTGGTCGACAAGGCCGGTGCTTGGTACAGCTACAAGGGCAGCAAGATCGGTCAGGGCAAGGCCAATGCGGCCCAGTATCTGGAAGAGAATCCGGCGATCATGACCGAGATCGAGGATCAGATTCGCGCCCAGCTGCTGGCCGTCGCCGCGCCCAAGGAGAAGGAAAAGGAGAAAGAGGCGGAAGCCGCGGCCACCGACGACGCCAACGACTCGCTGCTGTAGCGCGAGGCGGGGCAGGCGGTTGGGTTGAAGGCGCGCGCGATGTTCAGGTCGTCACCGAGGAGGAGGGCACGCCATGGCTGACGCTGCGGAGATCCCGCCCCGGGAGCGGGCGATCGCACTACTGGCACGCCGCGAGTACAGCCGCGCCGAGCTCGAACAGCGCCTGGCGGCCAAGGGCGTCGAGTCGGATGAGATCGCCGCCACCCTGGACACGCTGGCGGCGGAAGGGCTGCAGTCCGACACCCGCTTTGCCGAGATCTTCGTGCGCTCCCGGGTGCAGCTCGGTCACGGCCCGGTGCGGATTCGCGGCGATCTGGCCCAGCGCGGCATCGACGACGCCCTGGCCGCGCTGGCCCTCGAGGCGGAGGCGCCGGACTGGCAGGCGCTGGCGTGTCAGGCCCTGGCCAAGCGCTTCGCCGGGCCCGGTAGCACGCCCCGCGAGCGGGCCAAGCGCGAACGCTTCCTGGCCGGGCGCGGGTTCGGCTTCGATCAGGTGCGCCACGCCATGCGCCACGCCTGGGAGGTCTGAGTTCTAGGGCTTTATCTTCGACCTTGCCGAGCCTGGCGGTGCGTCTGCGCTGTCAGCGCAACGCGCCGGAACACGATATCTCTCGCCCTGGCGGCTCACAGCCGCGCTTCCACGCCGCGCCTGCGGCAAGCGCTTCTCTTTCCCGGTTCCCTTTTCCGCCTTTTCCCGGTTCCCTTTCCGTCCTTCTCTTTATCAGTTCCCGCTTACTCAGCTTCTCTTTTCTCTTTCCTTCGTTCCGGTTCCCCCCCCATGACCCCAGAGCCGGGCGGACCGGTTCTGGCGTTGCCGGCGCTGGGAGGCGACCCGCCCGACGGCGGCGAATGTCGGCGACATGGGTGTCGCACTCGACAGACTCACAGTCGACCACGTTATACTAACGCGCCTTGCGATGGCCGCAGGAGCAGCACATCGCTGCCGAGACGGCCGTCTGCGCGTCGCCACGTGGTCCGTTTGCCGCCGTGGGCACGCCTATCGTCACGGACTTTCGCCAAGATCCGTCGTCACGGATTTTTGCCACGGACTCTCGCTACGGATTGTTTATGAAAAGCGCAGCTATCAGACAGGCTTTCCTGAACTACTTCGAGGAGCGCGGACACACCATCGTGCCTTCTGCCTCTCTGGTGCCGGAAAACGACCCGACCCTGCTCTTCACCAACGCCGGTATGGTGCCGTTCAAGGATGTCTTCCTGGGGCGCGACCCGAGACCCTATGTGCGGGCGACCTCGGCCCAGCGCTGCGTGCGCGCCGGCGGCAAGCACAACGATCTCGATAACGTCGGCTATACCGCGCGTCATCACACCTTCTTCGAGATGATGGGCAATTTCAGCTTCGGCGATTACTTCAAGGCCGATGCCATTCGCTTTGCCTGGACCTTCATCACCGAGGTGCTGGGGCTGCCCAAGGAGCGTCTGTGGGTCACCGTGCACCACAGCGACGACGACGAGGCGGCGACCATCTGGGTCGACGAGATCGGCGTCGATCCGGCGCGGCTGTCGCGGCTCGACGAGGACAACTTCTGGCAGATGGGCGACACCGGCCCGTGCGGCCCGTGCTCGGAGATCTTCTACGACCACGGCCCCGAGGTATGGGGCGGCCCGCCGGGAAGCCCGGAAGAGGATGGCGACCGCTACATCGAGGTGTGGAACTTGGTCTTCATGCAGTTCGACCGCGATGCCAGCGGCGAGCTGCACCCGCTGCCCAAGCCGTCGATCGATACCGGCATGGGCCTGGAGCGCATGGCCGCAGTGATGCAGGGCGTGCACTCCAATGTGAGATCGATCTGTTCCAGGCGCTGCTGGCCGCCGCCGCCGAGGTCACCGGCCATGCCGACACCACCACGCCGTCGCTGCGCGTGATCGCCGACCATATCCGTTCCTGTGCCTTCTTGATCGTCGATGGCGTACTGCCCTCCAACGGGGCGCGGCTACGTGCTGCGGCGGATCATCCGCCGCGCCATCCGCCACGGCCACAAGCTCGGTGCCAGTGGCACCTTCTTCCACAAGCTGGTGGCAGCGCTCGACGCCGAGATGGGCGAGGCCTACCCGGAGCTGCGCCAGGCGCGCGAGCAGATCGAACGTGTGCTGTTCAAGGAAGAAGAGCAGTTCGCGCGGACGCTGGGACCACGGCATGGGGCTGCTCGAGGCGGCGCTCGCCGATCTCGACGGCGATGTGCTCCCGGGCGAGACCGTGTTCAAGCTCTACGACACCTACGGCTTCCCCTATGACCTGACCGCCGATGTCTGCCGCGAGCGCGGCGTGACCCTCGACGAGGCCGGCTTCGAGCGCGAGCTGGAAGCGCAGCGCCAGCGCGCCCGCGCCGCCAGCCAGTTCGGCGGCAACTACGAGGCGCGCGCTGACTCTCGAGGGCAGCACCGAGTTCACCGGCTACGACCGGCTCGCGGATCAGGCGCGGTGAGCGCGATCGTCGATGCCCAGGGTAACGAGCGCGAACGCCTCGAAGCGGGCCAGAAAGGTGTGGTGGTGCTCGACCGCACGCCGTTCTACGCCGAGTCCGGCGGCCAGGTCGGTGACACCGGCTATCTGCGCGGTGATGGCGCGCGCTTCCAGGTCACCGATACGCGCAAGCAGGCGGGTCACCACCTGCACGAAGGCGTGCTGCTCGAGGGTGAGCTGAGCGTGGGGCAGACGCTCGCGCCGCAGGTCGACGCCTCGCTGCGCCAGGCGACCATGCGCAATCACTCTCACTCCCCACCCACCTGCTGCACGAGGCGCTGCGGCGTACCCTGGGCGATCATGTCCAGCAGAAAGGGTCGCTGGTGAGCGCCGAGCGCCTGCGCTTCGACTTCAGCCACTTCGAGCCGGTGACGCCGAATCAACTGGCGGAAATCACCCGCATCGTCAACGCTGAGATCCTGGCCAACGCGCCGACCCACACCGAGCAGATGACCCTCGACCAGGCCAAGGCCAAGGGCGCGCAGGCGCTGTTCGAAGCCAAGTACGCCGATTCCGTGCGCGTGCTGACCATTGGCAGCGACGGCTTCTCGATCGAGCTTTGCGGTGGCACTCACGTGGCGCGTACCGGCGATATCGGGCCGTTCCATATCGTCGCGGAGTCCGGCACCGCCGCTGGTGTACGGCGCATCGAAGCGGTCACGGGAGAAGGGGCTCTGGCCTGGTTCGACGCCCAGCGCCAGCTCAACGCCGTGGGTGAGCGGCTCAAGGCGCGCCCGGAGCAGGTGGTCGAACGTCTGGACAGCGTGCTCGAGCGCCAGCGCACGCTGGAGAAGGAGCTCGAGCGGCTCAAGGCCAAGGTGGCAGCGCGGCCGGCAACGAGCTGCTCGATGCCGTGCGCGAGGTCGCCGGCGTGCGCGTACTCGCCACTCGCATCGAAGGAGTCGGGGGCAAGGAGCTGCGCGGCCTGCACGACCAGCTCAACAGAAACTGGGCTCCGGCGTACTGGTGCTCGGCGCCGCGCAGGAAGGCAAGGTCAGCCTTATCGCCGGGGTCACCGATGATCTCACCGGGCGGCTCAAGGCGGGGAACTGGTCAACCACGTGGCGGCCCAGGTCGGTGGCAAGGGCGGCGGGCGTGCCGACATGGCGCAGGCCGGCGGCAGCGACCCGAGCCAGCTACCGCAGGCGCTCGACAGTGTGCATGCGTGGGTGGCCGATCAGTTGGGCTGAACCGACATACACGGCGGCCGCCACCCCAGGGCGGCCCACAACGCTAGGGAGTGACGAACAGACTCATGGCGCTATACTACAAAAGTTTGGTGGGACCTCGGTGGGCACCGTCGAGCGGATCAAGGCGGTCGCGGAGAAGGTCAAGCGCTTCCGTGACGACGGTCATCAGATCGTGGTGGTGGTGTCCGCGATGAGCGGCGAGACCAATCGCCTGATCGACCTCGCCAGCCAGATCAACGAGGATCCCACCCCGCGCGAAATGGACATGCTGGTCTCCACCGGCGAGCAGGTCACCATCTCGCTGCTGGCCATGGCCCTGCATCAACTGGGCGTACCGGCCACTTCCTACACCGGGGCGCAGGTGGGTATCCGCACCGACAGCGCGCACACCAAGGCGCGTATCCAGCGCATCGAGACCGATGACCTCAAGGAAGACCTGGCCGAGGGTCAGGTCGTCGTGGTCGCCGGTTTCCAGGGGGTCGATGAAGAGGGCAACACACCACCCTCGGTCGCGGCGGGTCGGACACTACCGGCGTGGCGCTGGCCGCGGCCCTGGGCGCCGACGAGTGCCAGATATACACCGACGTGGACGGGGTCTACACCACCGACCCGCGGGTCTGCTCCAAGGCGCAGCGCCTGGAGCGCATCACCGTCGAGGAGATGATCGAGCTGGCCAGTCTCGGCTCCAAGGTGCTGCAGATCCGCTCGGTGGAGTTCGCCGGCAAATACAATGTACCGCTTCGCGTGCTGTCGAGCTTCGAGGAAGGGCCCGGCACGCTGATCGTGGCAGACGAGGAAATCGAATCGATGGAAGAACCGCTGATCTCCGGTATCGCCTTCACCGCCAACGAAGCCAAGCTGACGCTGCTCAACACCCCCGACGTCCCCGGGGTCGCGTCGCGCATTCTCGGCCCGATCGCCGATGCCAACATCGAAGTCGACATGATCGTGCAGAACGTGGCGCCGACCGGCGACTACACCGACTTCACCTTCACCGTGGGCAAGGGCGACTACAAGCAGACCATGCGCATCCTCCTCAGGATGACGTCATCCCCGCATTGGGCGGCGGCGAGCTGCGCGGCGACGACAACATCGCCAAGGTCTCGCTGGTCGGCGTGGGCATGCGTTCGCACGCCGGTGTGGCGTCCAAGATGTTCCGCGTGCTGGCCGAGGAGAACATCAACATCCGCATGGTCTCGACCTCCGAAATCAAGATCTCCGTGGTCATCGACGAGAAGACGATGGAACTCGCCGTGCGCGCGCTCCACACCGCCTTCGGCCTCGACAAAGACAGCATCCAAAGCGAATAACCGAATAAACCTTCAAGAATGTCTCAGGCGTTCTACGCTTAGGGTGAGTTGGACGAAGTGAAAGGAATCGAGCGCTTCTTCAACGTAGCCGAGGGTTGTCATGGAACGGCGTCATTGGCCTGGTAGGCCTATGACGCATAATCGCTCCTCGGGCGGTGAGCGACCGCCGCAAGCGGCCCGAGAGCGTGACCCGAGAATGGAAGAAGGCCCTGAGAAGGAGATCAGACAATGCTCATCCTGACCCGTCGAGTGGGAGAGACTCTCATGATCGGCGACGATATCACCGTCACCGTCCTGGGAGTGAAAGGGAATCAGGTGCGCATCGGCGTCAATGCGCCCAAGGATGTGGCCGTCCATCGCGAAGAGATCTATCAGCGTATTCAGCGTGAGAAATCCGAAGACGAAGATGGCGGTCCCGGCGTATAGCGCAGTGCGCATACTGGAACCGTCTGGGCTGGTGAAGTCGTCCCCTTTATCGGCTCGGGCTCGTCTCGGAACCCTCCTCTACGCTCTCGATACCACGCTACGCCTCGCCTCTCGCGGTAAACCATTCATCCTTTGAGGTTTTTTTGAAAAAAGTTTGGGCTTCGACTGGACAAGCCCCGGCGAAATGGGTAACCTACGCGCCGTCGATCAGGGAGAGGTGGCCGAGTGGCTGAAGGCGCTCCCCTGCTAAGGGAGTATGGGGTTTATAGCCTCATCGAGGGTTCGAATCCCTCCCTCTCCGCCATTGACCGTTCGGTTAGACCTGCGGCTCATGGCAAAGATCGACAAACGCAGCGAATGCCCAGGCATCGCCTGCGACTCGCGACAGAGTCAGTGACAAGCGCCCGTAGCTCAGCTGGATAGAGTACCTGACTACGAATCAGGTGGTCGGAGGTTCGAATCCTCCCGGGCGCGCCACTCACTTGAAGCAGTGTCGCGCAGCAGTACCAGAGACCTGACGTCTCGACCGATTTCAAGCGCCCGTAGCTCAGCTGGATAGAGTACCTGACTACGAATCAGGTGGTCGGAGGTTCGAATCCTCCCGGGCGCGCCATACAGATGACACCCGCATGCTTCGGCATGCGGGTGTTTTCGTTTGCGCGTCGCGCAGCATCTGCAAGCGCATGGCGGGAAGCGCCGAGGAGGTCGTGTGGGCAAGGCGACCGGCCAACGTGGCGGACGCCCGCCAGCGTCTTATACCAGTGCCGTGGTCGGCTCCGTAGCCGGGGCGGGGTCGCTCAGCGCCGGCTGTGCCAGCCCGGCCAGCAGCGGCGCCAGCGCGGTCTCCCGGCGCAGCGCAGTGAAACGCGCGGCGGCCTCGGCATCGCGCCCGCGCATGATGTTGAGCCACTGCTTGAGCAGCGCGACGATGAACTTCTCTGCCATCCCTGCGGTCTGCTTGCGTGCGGCGTAGCGGCACAGCACCTCGGCACGGGCCGCCCACGGTGTCGTCGCCAGGCGCTCGCCGCCGCTCGCCTGCCAGTGGCGGATGCGGCGCGCCAGCCAGGGGTCGGCGAGCATGCCGCGGCCAAGCATGACGTCGTCGCAGCCGGAGAGTGTACGCGCCTGCCAGTACGCTTCGAGCGTCCAGATATCGCCGTTGACTACCACCGGCACGCCGACGGTGGCGCGAATCCTGGCGACCCACTCCCAGTGCGCCGGCGGGCGGTAACCCTCGCGCCGGGTGCGCGCATGCACCACCAGCTCATGGGCACCGCCGGCCTCGGCGGCCAGCGCGCAGGCCAGCGCCACCCGACGGTCGTCGAAGCCCAGTCGCAGCTTGGCGCTCACCGTGGCGCCGCGGGCCGCGGCCACCTCGGCGACCGCCGCCACCGCCCGCGCTACGCGCGCCGGCGTGCGCAGCAGCGAGGCGCCGCCATCGTGGCGATTGACCATCTTGGCCGGGCAGCCGAAGTTGAGGTCGAGCCGGGTGGCGCCCAGGGCGATCGCCTGCTCGGCGTTGGCGGCCAGGGCCGCGGGGTCGGAGCCGAGCAGCTGCAGCGTCACCGGGGTCGCGGTCGGCGTCAGCGGCCCCGCGGTACCGGCCTCGGCCAGTTCTGGGCAGTGGCGCAGGAAGACCCGCGGCGGCAGGCGCGCATCGACCACGCGCACGAACTCGGTGACGCACCAGTCCAGTGCGCCATCGGCGCTGAGCAGTGCCCGAGTGTCGGCGTCGATCACGCCCTCCATGGGCGCCAGACCGAGACGCCCGCGCGGGGCGACATCGGTGGGCACGTAGGTAGCAGCGTGAGTGGGGGCGGAAAACGGGTGTCGTGCCATGCGGCCTCCAAGGATCTGGCGGGCGCTAAACTAGCACAACCGTGGCGGTCTGCCATGCCCCGATGCCAGGCCCCCGGGGGGGGGCGGGTCGAGCCGGGGCGCGGCGCTCAGCGGGTGGCAGTGCGGCGTCTGTCGCGCAGCACCCGGCGTACGCTGAACGCCACCGAGAGCGCTGCCAGCACCAGCAGCGCCAGCGAGATCGGACGGGTGAAGAACAGCGTCCAGCTCTCGTCGGCCATCAGCGCGCGGCGCAGATTGGTCTCGGCGATCGGCCCCAGGATCACCCCCAGCACCAGCGGCGCCAGCGGATAGTCGAGCTTGGCCAGCAGATAGCCGAACAGCCCCACCCCGATCAGCAGATAGAGGTCGGTCACCCGGTTGTTGAGCGCCAGCGCGCCCACTGCGCAGCACACCAGCACCACCGGCACGATGATCGACTTGGGAATCTCGGTGATACGCAGGAACCAGCGCAGGCTGAGCAGGCAGAACACCAGCACCATGCCGGCGGCGAGGAACATCGCCAGGAACATGCCGTAGACCAGGTCGGGGTTGTCCATGATCAGCCGCGGCCCGACGCTGATCCCCTGCACCATCAACGCCGCCATCAGTACCGCATCCACCGCGCTGCCGGGGATGCCCAGTGCGATCATCGGAATCAGCCCGCCGCCGGCGGTGGCGGAGTTGCCCGACTCGGAGGCGACCACGCCATCGGCGATTCCGGTGCCGAAGCGCTCCGGGGTCTTGGAGGCGCGCTTGGCCTGGTCGTAGGCGATCAGATTGGCGATGCTGCCCCCGGCGCCGGGGACTGCGCCGATCACCACCCCCACCAACGACGAGCGCAGCAGGTTGAGCGGGCGCGACAGCACCTCGCGCATCACCACCAGCGGCCTGACCGTGAGACGCCCCTGGATCAGCGCCTGGCCCTGGCGCAGCTCGTCCGGGTTTTCCACCTCGCCGGCGAGCTGGCTGACCGCGAAGATCCCGATCAGCACCACCAGAAAGGGCAGGCCCGCGGCGAGCAGATCGAGATCGAAGGTGAAGCGCGGCACGCCCATCATCGGATCGGGCCCCACGGTCGCCACGAACAGCCCCAGCAGGCTCATCATCAGCCCCTTGAGAATCGAACGGCCGACCAGGCTGGCGACCACGGTGATGGCGAACAGGATCAGCGAGAAGTACTCCCACGGCCCCAGCTTGACCGCGATCAGCGCCAGCGGCGGGGCTGCCACGATCAGCACTAGGGCGCTGATCAGGGCGCCGAAGAACGAGGCCCAGATGCCCAGGCCCAGGGCGCGCCCGGGTTCGCCGCCGCGTGCCATGGGGTAGGCGTCGAAGGTGGTCGCCACCGACGAGGGGGTGCCGGGGATACCCAGTAGGGCGGCACTGATCAGCCCGCCGGAACAGCCGCCGACATACACCGCCAGCATCGTCGCCACGCCCTGCAGTGGCGGCATGCTGAAGGTCACCGGCAGCGTCAGCACGATCGCCATGGTCACGGTGAAGCCGGGGATGGCGGCAGCGATCACCCCAGCGACGACGCCGATCAGCATGCTGATCAGGGTCGCCACCGAAAACAGCTGTTCCACGCTCGACAGCAGAGCATCGGTCATTGGCATGCGCGTGTCTCTCGTTGTCGGGCTACTAAAGCCGTCCGGCGGGTAGCGGGATCTGAAATACCTGGCCGAACAGCAGATGGAGGCCCAGGCCGAAGGCCACCGCGACCACTGCCGCCACCAGCAGACGCCGCCCGCGGCGGGCGCCGAGCAGCCATTGCACCGCGAGCAGGAAGCTCAGCGAGGCGAGCGGAAAGCCGAGCCACGGCATCGCCAGCGCATAGAGCGAGAACGCTGCCAGGGTGGCGAAGGCCAGCCGCCGCTGGTAAAGCCAGGCGAGAGTGCCGCCGCCGCGCGCGGTGTGGCCCAGCGCCATGGCTGCCTGCAGCGCTAAAGCCAGGTTGAACAGGATCAGCGCGCCCAGCACCAGGCGCGGAAAAGCGCCCGCGCCCAGCGGCTCCCACATCGATGACGGCAGCTCGCCGGCGTCGATGAACAGCGCCGTGAACAGCGCGGCCAGGGCAAGATTGAACAGCAGGTTGGCCAGCACCGCGCCACGGGTGCTGTCGGTCGCCGACCCCAAGGGTGCGGCGGCCGATAGATTGTCGGCGCTCATCGGGCCAGCTTGCCGGAAAGACGCTGGACGGTGTCGTCGACCTCGGCCAGATAGTCGGCGTAGGCGCCAGGGCCCATGAAGTCGACCCCGGCGCCGAGCGCGCGCATCATTGTCGATGAAAGCGGGGTCTTTCGACATCGCCTCGAAGTCCGCCGCCAGCGTCTCCACCTTGGCCGGGTCGATCCCCTTGGGGGCGACGATGCCGCGGTTGATGCTCAGCTTGAGACCGGGGTAGCCGAGCTCCTTGAAGGTGGGCACGTTCGGGGTCTGTGCCGGCCGCTGGGGGGTGCCCACGGCGAGAAAGCGCAGATCGCCATTGTCGACGAAGCCCAGGGACGAGGAGATATCGCCGATCGCGGCGTCGATATGACCGCCCACCAGGCCGCGGATGCGCGCCCCGGTGCCTTCATAGCCGACGTAGCGGAAGGAGGTGCCGATGGCGTCCTCGATCATCGCACCGTGGACGTGGGGAATGCCGCCGAGGGTGGCGCCGAAGCGCACCTTGCCGGGGTTCGCCTTGGCGTAAGCGGCGAAATCGGCAAAGGTCTTCCAGCTGCTGTCGGCATTGACCACCAGATACTGGGGCGACGAGGCCAGCGAGGCGATCGGCTGGAAATCGTCCCAGTCGAGCGGCGTGAGCCCGGTGGCGTGGGCCGCCATCAGCCCCTCGTGGATCTGGCCCAGGGTATAGCCATCGGGGTCTTTCTGGGCCAGTGCCTTCAGCCCCAGGGTGCCGCTGACCCCGGGCATGTTGATCACCGGCAGTGGCTGGCCGAGGTACTGCTCGGCGGCGTTGGAGATCACGCGCATCAAGGCATCGCTGCCGCCGCCGGGTGACCACGGCACGATGAATTCGATGGCGTGATCGGGGTAGTCATCGGCCTGGGCGGCGGGGCTTGCGCCGAGCATGCCCAGTCCCAGTGAACCCAGTCCCAATCCGGTGACTAGAGAGGCGATGGCGGCGCTGGCGCTGAAGCGGCGGCGCGCACCGGCGGGAGTCTTGATCGGTCGAGTGAACATCGAATCGTCCTTTATTGGCATTGGAATGGCGTCGGATGTCGTCTATCGCAGATTGTCGTTGTAGACCGGTGCGCGTGCCGCGATCACCGGGGCGGCCGGGTCAGCCGAGCAGTAGCCCTCCATAGATGAGTCCGAGCAGCACCGCCCAGATCGGGTGAAGCTTGAAGCGCCACAGCAGCAGCGTGGCCGCGGCGCCGATGATCGCCACGTGCAGCCAGCCGTCGTTGTCCACGCCCTCGGCGGCGAACGACCAGGTCAGATAGGCCATCAGCACCATGATCACCGGACGCACCCACTGGCTCATCGACTTCACCTTGATCGAGTCGCGGTAGCGGTAGAGGGTGCCCAGCGCCACCAGCATCAGCAGCAGCGACGGCGCCACGGTGGCGAAGGTGGCGACCGCACTGCCGCCGATGCCGGCCACGTCATAGCCGATGTAGCCGGCCATCTTGGTGGCGATCGGGCTGGGCAGGGTATTGCCCAGTGCCAGGGTCTCGGCGAACTGCTGCGAGGTCATCCAGCCGTAGCGGCCGACCACCTCGTTTTCGATCAGCGGGATGATCGCCGGGCCGCCGCCGTAGCCGACGATGTTAGGGATGAAGAATGCCAGAAACAGCTCCCAATAGATCATGAGCTGGCCTCCTTGCGCCGCCGGCTACGCTCCGGACGCAGCAGCGCCGCGACTAGGATGGCGCCGATCACCAGGCCCGGATGGATGTCGAGCCCGTAGATCAGCCCGCCGGCCACCACGCCCATGACCAGGCTGGCGATCCAGCCCAGCGCGGCCCGGGACTTCTGCCAGAAGTCCCAGGTCAGTTGCGCCATCATCACCATCACCACCGGCACCACGCCCTGGCTCATGCCCTCGATCCAGCGCTGGTCGCGGTAGCGGGTGAACAGCCCCAGCAGCGCCACCATGGCCACGATGCAGGGCAGGATCTGGGCCAGCACGGCGATCACGCAGCCGCCGAGGCCGCCGACCCGGTAGCCGATATAGCCGGCCATCTTGGTCGCGATCGGCCCCGGCAGGGTGTTGCCGATGGCTAGCACGTCGCCGAATTCGGCGTCATCCATCCACGCGTAGCGAGTGACCACTTCGGCCCGCACCAGCGGGATCATCGAGGGGCCGCCGCCGAAGCCGAGCAGGCCGACGCGTAGAAAGGCGAGAAACAGTTGCCACTGGGTGCGCATGCCCTGAGTCCGCATGGTCAGAGCACCGCGATGCTGGAGTCGGTGCGCGGCTCGGTGCCGCCGCAGTAGACCCCGGTGTCGGGGTGGCGCAGGATGATCTGGCCGCGGCCGTAGCTGGTGCTGTCGATCGCCAGCGAGACCTGATGGCCGCGCGCGGCCATGTCGCGCACCAGATGCAGCGGATAGCCGGGCTCGATACTCACCTGGCGCTCGCCCATCCACTGCCAGCGCGGGGCGTCCAGCGCTGCCTGCGGGTTGAGCCCGTAATCGATCAGATTCATCACCACCTGCAGATGTCCCTGTGGCTGCATGAAGCCGCCCATCACCCCGAACGGCCCCAGGCCGATACCGTCGCGGCTGAGAAAGCCCGGGATGATGGTGTGGAAAGTGCGCTTGCCGGGGGCGAGCACGTTGACGTGGTCGGCATCGAGGCTGAAGCCGTGGCCGCGGTTCTGCAGCGAGATACCGGTGTCCGGCACCACCACACCGGAGCCGAAGCCGTGATAGTTGCTCTGGATGTAGGAGACCATGTTGCCGTCGGCGTCCGCGGTGGCCAGATAGACCGTGCCGCCGGCCTGGGGCTGGCCCGGCTCGGGGTCGATGGCGCTGGCGCCGATCAGGCGCCGGCGGGTGTCGGCGTAGGTGTCGCTGAACAGCGCCGCCACGCTGGTGCGCATATGGCCGCCATCGGTGATGTGGTGGTGGCCGTCGGTATAGGCGAGCTTCATCGCCTCGATCTGGCGGTGGTGCAGCAGCTCGGGGTCGTCGCGCACGCTGGGATCGAAGCCCTCCATCAGGCGCAGCGCCATCAGCGCCACCATGCCCTGGCCGTTGGGCGGAATCTCCCACACCTGGTAGCCGCGGTAATCGGCGGCGATCGGCTCGACCCACTCCGGGGTATAGCCGGCCAGATCCTCGGCGCGCAGATAGCCGCCGGTCCGGCGCGAGAAGGCGTCGATGGTCTGCGCCAGGGCACCGCGGTAGAAGCTCTCGCAGCGGCTCTCGGCCAGCGCTTCCAGGGTGCGCGCCTGGGCCTCGTTGCGATGCAGTTCGCCGGGGTGCGGGGCGCGGCCCAGGGGCGCGAAGGCGTCGAGCCACGGCGCCACCGCGGGGTCGTCGGCGCGGGCGCGGAACTCGCCTTCGGCACGCTGCCACAGGGCGCTGATCACTGGTGATACTGGAAAGCCCTCGCGGGCGATGCGGATCGCCGGCGCCAGCAGGGTGGCGAAGTCGAGCTTGCCGAAGCGCTGCGACAGCGTCGCCCAGGCCGCCGGCGTGCCCGGCACCGTGACCGGCGTCCAGCCGTGCAGCGGCATCTCGCTGTGGCCCGCCGCGCGCGCACCGCCTCCGGGGTCAGGGCGGCGGGCGCATGGCCGCTGGCGTTGAGGCCGTGGAGCTGACCGCGGCCGCCTTCGCTTGCCATCCACACCAGGGCGAAGGCGTCTCCGCCGATGCCGTTGCCGCTGGGCTCGACCACGCTCAGCACCGCGGCGGTGGCGATCGCAGCATCCACGGCGTTGCCGCCCTGGGCCAGCATGTCGCGCCCCGCCTGGCTGGCCTGGGGCTGCGAGGCGGCGACCATGCCGCGCTGGGAGTAGGTCGCGCTGCGGCGCGAGGGGTAGGGGTTGTTGTGATCGAACGCGAGGCTCATGGCGGTGATCCCGAAGGTTCTTGTCTTTGAGGTTCGTATCCCTGGCGTTGGCACTTCGGGGTGCTGCGGTAGCGCGAGCACGTGGTCGGCACGGGGTACGATCGGTTATGCTGAAAAAATCGATTTTTACTATGACGTCGATTTTGTACGAGGGTCAAGCGCTACCGGGCCGAGGAGTACGCCATGGATCGACAGCAGGACACCGCATGAGCATGAAACAGGCGCCGACCAAGGCGCTGGATGCCACCACCGCGGCGAGTCAGGTCTACGCCGCGCTCAAGCGCGATCTGATTCGCGGACGCTTCGTCGCCGGCGAGAAGCTCGCGATCAGCCATCTCCGGCAGACCTATGCGGTGGGTTTGAGCCCGCTGCGTGAAGCGCTCAACCGCCTCGCCGCCTATGGGCTGCTGGCGCAGGAGAACCAGCGCGGCTTCCGCGTGCCCGGCGCTGAAACGCCGCGAGCTCGACGATATCGCCGGGCTGCGCCAGCAGTTCGAGGTCCAGGCGCTGGAGGCAGCGCTGCGCCATGGCGACGCCCAGTGGGAGGCGGAGCTGCTGGCGGCCTTTCACCGACTCAAGCGCGCCGACGAGCAGCCCGATGCGCTCGAACACTGGGAGCAGATGCATCTGCAGTTCCACCGGCGCCTGCTCGAACCCTGCGGCTCGGTGTGGCTCTTGCGCTTCATCGAGCAGCTGCATGACCAGTTCGATCGCTATCGGCGCATGGCCCCGGCGCATCAGGATCTTCGCGCCCAGCTTGACGTGCAGCACGCCGAGCTGGTGGAGCTGGCGCTGGCACGGGGGATCGCCGCGGCGCGTGAGCTGATCCACGCGCACATCCAGCTCTCCTACGATGTGGCCAAAAGCGCCTGCAGCGAGTGAACGGGCGCCCGTGGCAAATATGGGCGCCCGCGGCGAGAATGAACGTCTGTGGCAAATACGGGCGCCTGCAGTGAGTGTGTGTGCCCGCAGCGAGTCGGCGAACGCGGTCTACGCGTCGAGGCACTCCAGCTCGCCCCGCAGACGCTGCGTCAGCAGCGCCAGATCGAGACTGTCGTCGGCGGGCCAGGCCAGCGTCAGGGTGACGCCTTGGCCGTCGTAGTCGGCGGCTTCTACTGGAACTTCATGGGCCTGCAGCCAGTGACGCGCCTGGGCTTCGAGGGCGAAACCGACACGCACCCGCCGCGCGCGGCGCTCGGTGAACTCGCGCCGTGGCAGGCTCTCGAGCGTCTGGGTCACCGCCTGGGTGTAGGCGCGCACCAGGCCGCCGGTGCCCAGCTTGATGCCGCCGAAGTAGCGGGTGACGACCACCGCGATCTGGCCCAGGCCGCTGCCCTCCAGGGCCTGGAACATCGGCCGGCCGGCGGTGCCGCCGGGCTCGCCGTCATCGGAGAAGCCGATCGCCACCTGTTCGCCGGGGGCGCCGGCGATGAAGGCGGAGCAGTGGTGGCTGGCATGGGGGTAGGTGGCGCGCGCCTCGTTCAGCAGGCGGTCGAAGGCAGCGGCGTCCGGGGCGTGGGCGACCCAGGTGATGAAGCGACTCTTGTCGATCTCGAGGCTGTGGGTGTGAATCGCCCCTGGCGCCAGCGCGGGAATCGCATAGCGCATCAGGCCGCCTGGGGCGGATTACGCATGACACCCATCACCAGCCCGAGCACCTGCACGTCCTCGTTCTTGAGAAAGATCGGCGCCATGGTGTCGTTGGCCGGCTGCAGGCGCACGCCGGATTTCTCGATGAACAGCTTCTTCAAGGTCACTTCCTGGTTGTTGATCAGGACCACCGCGGTCTCGCCGTTCTCGGCGGATTCGTAGCGCTCGATGATGATGATGTCGCCATCGAAGATATTGCAGTCGATCATCGAGTCGCCGCGCACGCGCAGGGCATAGGTGTTGCGCCGCACCAGCTGGGCGGGCACCTGAACGGTGGCGTCGTCCAGGCACGCCTCCATCGGCAGGCCGGCGGCGACCTGGCCTAGCAGCGGAATCTCGACTAAGTCGGTGGCGTCCACCGACTCCCAGTGGCCGTCGATCAGGGGCAGGTGGGGCTGGCGCTGCAGAAAGCTCGGTGCGGAATTTGTCATCGTCTTCTCCCGAGGAAACCGCTTCATCATAGCAAGCCGGCGGTGGGCGGCAAGGCGCGCCGACGGCGGCGGCCGGCGCGTGCGGGCTGGATATCGCCCCCGCGGTGGCTTAGGCTCTGCCGATTCGTTTCGCGGTGCGCTTAGTGTCCATTTCCAAACCCTCTGACGACGGGCGCCGGGGACAGGGCAAAGCGAGGGTCCTTTGCCAGGGATGGCAAAGGTAGCGCCCAGGGAAGGGTTCACAGCGCCCTCGCGACGCCCTGCCGCCGGATAAGCCCATATCGTCTAGCGGTTGTTAAAGGCGTTCGTATTCAAGGAGTCGTGCAGTCGGCATGCGCCTCAAGTCGATCAAACTGGCGGGTTTCAAATCGTTCGTCGATCCGGTCACGGTACCGTTCGACGGCAACATGACCGCGATCGTCGGCCCCAACGGCTGCGGCAAGTCCAATGTCATCGATGCGGTGCGCTGGGTCATGGGGGAATCCTCGGCCAAGACCCTGCGCGGCGAGTCGATGACCGACGTCATCTTCAACGGCTCCAGCGGCCGCGCGCCGGTGGGCCAGGCCTCCATCGAGCTGCTTTTCGACAACCGCGACGGCAGCCTCGGCGGCGCCTATGCCGGCTACGCCGAGATCGCGGTCAAGCGCCAGGTCACTCGCGACGCCCAGTCGAGCTACTTCCTCAATGGCCAGAAGTGCCGCCGCCGCGATATCGCCGATATCTTCCTGGGCACCGGCCTGGGCCCGCGCTCCTACGCCATCATCGGCCAGGGCATGATCTCGCGCCTGGTCGAGGCGCGTCCGGAAGAGTTGCGCACCACTCTCGAAGAAGCGGCCGGGATCTCCAAGTACAAGGAGCGCCGGCGTGAGACCGAGAACCGGCTGCGGCGTACCCAGGAGAACATCGAGCGCCTCGACGATATCCGCGAGGAGCTCGACAAGCAGCTCGAACGGCTCAAGCGCCAGGCCGACGCCGCACGCCGCTACCGCACCCTGAAAGAAGAAGAGCATCGCCTGCGCGGCGAGCTGGCGCTGCTGCGCGAGCGTGCGCTGCGCAGTCAGCAGCGCGAGGAGGCGGCGCGGGTCGCCGAGTATGAGACCCAGGTCGAGCGCGAAGTGCTCGGTCTGCGCCAGTGCGAGACTCGTCTGGTCGAGGGGCGCGAGCGGCATGACGAGATCGCCGCCGAGCTGGAGCAGCATCAGGCTGCCTTCTACCAGACCGGAGCCGATATCGCGCGGCTGGAGCAGTCGCTAGAACACGTGCGTCAGCGCGACCAGCAGCTCGCCGCCGATCTCGACGCCGCCCGCCGCGAGCGCGAGTCACTCGCGGCGCTGGCCGGCGAGGACGACGCCCGTGGCGAGGCTCTGGCCGAACGCCTCGAAGCGCTGGCACCGGAGGCGGAGCTGGCCGACGAGACGCTACTGACGCTGGCGCAGAGCCTGGAGGAGGCCGAAGCCGAGGCCGAGGCGCACCAGGCCGAGTGGGAGCGCATCGAGCAGCAGGCCGGCGACAGCCGCCACCGCGCCGAGCGTGAGCAGGAGGCGATCCAGCGCCTGGAGCGCCAGAGCGAAGAGCTGGCGGCGGAGATCGAGTGCCGCCAGCAGCAGCGCGCGGCGCTGCCCGATGTCAGCGCGCTCGAGGCCGAGCGGGACGAACTGCAGGCGGCGCTGGCGATTCTCGACGAGCGCCAGGAGACCCTGACGATCCGCCGTGAAGCGCGTCAGGAGGAGCGTGAGCAGGCGCGCGAGGCGCTCGCCGTGGCCCAGCGTGAGCGCGACACCCTGCGCGAGAGCCACCACCGTGCCCAGGGCGAGATCGCCTCGCTGGAGGCGCTGATCGAGGCGGCGCTGGCGGATGACGACAGCGCCCTGGCCGAGCAGCTGGCGGCGCACGCGCTGGACACTGCCCCCCGGCTTGCCGAGTGTCTCGACGTCGAGCCGGGCTGGGAGCGCTGCGTGAGCTGGGTGCTGGCACCCTGGCTCAAGGCCCGGGTCACCGATCTGAACCCGGCACGGGAGGCACTGGAACAGTTGGCCAGCGGCGAGCTGCCGCTGGTCGCCCCGGGGGCGTCGGCAACACCAGCGCCGGCGGATTCGCTCGCGGCCAAGGCCCGCGGCAGCGCGGCGCTGGGCGCACTGCTGGGAGGCGTGCGCTGCGTCGACGATCACGCCAGCGCCTGGGCCGCACATCCCGCGCTTGCCCCCGGCGAGAGCGTGATCACCGCCGACGGGCTGTGGCTCGGCCATGGCTGGGTGCGCCGGCTGGGTGCGCAGGACGCCCAGGGCGACAGCGTGCTGCTGCAGCGTCAGCGGTGCGAGGCGCTGGCCATCCAGGTAGCGGAGATCGATCAGCATCTGACGGCGCTGGCAGAGGGCATCGAGGTGGGCGAGACGGCGATCGAGGAGAGCGAGCGCGGGCTGGAAGCGCTGCGTCAGGCCGAGCTCGACCTCTCCCGTGAGCGCCAGCAGCAGGCCACGCGGCTGGCCACCCTGGAGAGCCGGCTCGAGCACAGCACCGCGCGGGCCGCCGAACTCACCGCCGAGAGCGAAGCGCGCCAGGCGCGCCTGGAAGAGACCCGCGAGACGCTGGAAGAGACCCGCGAACGCTGGCAGCAGGCGCTGGCCGAGGTCGAGGCGGGGACCGGGCAGCGTGCCGCCATCGACGCCACCCGCCAGCAGGCGCGGGAGCGTCTGGCCGAGCTGCGCCGTCAGCAGCAGCAGGCGGGGCAGCGCCAGCAGCAACTGGCGCTGGAGCGCCAGCGTCTCGAGACCCAGCGCGGTGAACTGGCGCAGCAGGCGCAGCGCAGCCGTACCCAACTGGCCACGCTGGAGGAGCGCTGCGCCGGATTGGCGGCCGAACGCGAACGCCTCAACCAGCCCGATGATGATCAGCAGGCGCGTCTGGCCGAGCTGCTCGAACAGCGCAGCCAGCAGGAGAGTGCCCTCAATCAATGTCGCGACCGCGCCAACCAGCTCGGCGAGATGCTGCGCCAGAGCGAGCTCGAACGCCAGCAGCACGAGCGCGATCTGGAAGGGCTGCGCGCGCGCCTGCAGGAGGGTCGCATGCAGCTCCAGGCGCTGGCGCTCAAGGCCGATGCCCAGGCCGAGCAGCTCGCCGAGCAGCAGCACGATGCCGAAGCCCTGGGTGCTGCGCTCGACCCCAACGCCACCGAGTCGGCGTGGCAGACCCGGCTCGAGGAGACCGGTGAACGCATCCGCCGCCTGGGCGCGATCAACCTGGCGGCGATCGAGGAGTATGACCAGCAGGCCGAGCGCCGCGACTATCTCGAGGCCCAGCACGCCGAGCTCAGCGAGGCGATCGAGACTCTGGAGCGGGCGATCCGGCGTATCGATCAGGAGACCCGCACCCGGTTCAAGCAGACTTTCGAGCAAGTCAATCAGGGGCTGATGACGCTTTTCCCCCGAGTCTTCGGCGGCGGGGCCGCGTGGTTGACCCTGACCGGGGAGGATTTGCTGGAGACCGGGGTGGCCATCATGGCGCGCCCCCCGGGCAAGAAAAACAGCACCATTCATCTGCTCTCCGGCGGCGAAAAGGCACTGACCGCACTGTCGCTGGTGTTTGCCATCTTCCAGCTCAATCCGGCGCCTTTTTGCATGCTCGACGAAGTCGACGCGCCGCTGGACGATGCCAATGTGGGGCGCTACGCGAAACTGGTGAAGGAGATGTCCGAGAGCGTGCAGTTCATCTTCATCACCCACAACAAGATTGCCATGGAGGCCGCCGAGCGATTGATGGGGGTGACCATGCAGGAGCCAGGTGTCTCACGCCTGGTCGCGGTCGGGGTCGACGAGGCGGCGTCGATGGCAGAGGCGTCCTGAGTTTGCCCGAAATAGCCAAAGCGGCTATCGGCGTAATAGGATGTCGAGCATTAGGGAAAATTGAAGGGCGGTTGCTGGCGGGCAAAAACTTTACTTGACAATGAAAAAAAGTCGCCCATTTTAGGAAAATCACGCTATGCTAGAGCCCACATGCCGCAAGCATGTTGTCCTCTACCCGCATAGTGGCACCGCGAACAGGCAAGACGACCCATGGAACTAAGAGAGTGGCTGATCATCCTGGGGCTGGTTTTGGTGGCGACCATCGTGATCGATGGCTTCCGCCGTCTACAGCGCCAACGTCGTGTTCCGCGCCTTGACCAGGCGATGGAATCCAGCGGAAACGACGCCGAATCCCACGTGGATCCGGAAGAGGAGGCCCGTGCGGCCGAGATCAACTGGGAATTGCCCAATGGAGGGGCACGTGTCGTCCGGCCGGCGACGTTCGAGCGCAGCAGTGATGGCGCCGAACCCATCCGCCCGGCCGAGCCCAAGCGTCAGGAGCGGATTCCCGACGACCAGATAAAGAGCAGCGTGTTCGGCCGCTACAAGTCGCGTACCTCGTTCGCCGACATGCAGGAGAACGTCAAGAGCGCGATGAAGGCCGGCGCCAAGCGGGTCAGCGACTCTGCCCATCGCCTGGGTCAGAAACGCGACGATGCCGCCGCCGCTCGGGCGCATGAGCGGGCGCACGAAGAGCCGCGCCTGTCCGCTGCCGAGGCTGGTATCGACGCGCGCGCCGAAACCGCCGAAGCCCGCGTCACCGCCGACACGCCGCAGCTCGACCCCTCGCGTCTGCAGATCACCGCGCTGACGCCGGCCGGCGAGATGCCGGCGGCGAGTGAAGCGCCAGCGGCCACCACGGAAGACGCCGAGATGCGTGGTGCGGCCGAGGCGCTGACCTTCGACCAGGCAGCCTTCGATCGAGCCACCCAGGACGACGCGCCGCGGCGCGACGTGGTCACCACGCATCCGGCGGTGGAGCGTGCCAAGCGCCATCACGTCAGCGCTGCGCGGGCCCGTGAGACGCTGTCGAATGCCGAGGAAGTCATCGTCATCAGCGTGCTGGCGCGGACGGAAGAAGGGTTCGACGGCACCACGCTGCTCAACCTGATGCTGGCCTGTGGTCTGCGCTTCAGCGAGATGGGCATTTTCCACCGCTACGAGACCGAGGCGGACGACAGCGAGCTGCAGTTCTCGATGGTGAATGTGCTCAAGCCGGGCGTCTTCGATCTCGACAAGATGGATGAGATCGTCACGCCTGGGGTCACCTTCCTGATGCCGCTGCCCGGCGCCAACGACACCGCCGCGGCGTTCGAGGCGATGCTCGAGACCGCCATGGTGCTGGTGCGCCATCTGGGCGGCGAGCTCAAGGACGAGAACCACAGCGTGATGACCGCGCAGACGATCGAATTCGCGCGCCAGCGGGTGCAGGAGTTCGAGCGTCGCCACCGGCTGCATCGCTATCAGGCCAACTGACACAGCCCGATACGACACGCGGTAGCGGTATTGATGACGGGGCCTTCGGGCCCCGTCGTCGTTGATGGGCCCTGCCTGTACCGGCAGTGGTGTCATCGATGGCGTTCGGCCTGCCCGCCGCCTTCCGCTACAATGCCCCCACCCTGTCAGCGATCGAATCGGACGCCATGAGCCAGACCCCACAAGCGGCGCAGGATCGCGCCGCGACCCTGCGTCAGCAGCTCGAAGACGCCAACTATCACTACTACGTCGAAGACGCGCCGCAGCTCACCGATGCCGAGTACGACCTGCGCCTGCGCGAGCTGCAGGCGCTGGAGGCCGAGTACCCCGAGCTGGCGACCCCCGATTCGCCGACCCAGCGAGTCGGCGTCAAGCCCGATAGCGGCTTCCCCGAGATCGAGCACGTGGTACCGATGCTGTCGCTCGACAACGCCCTCGACGAAGAGGAGCTGCTGGCGTTCGGCAAGCGGGTGGCCAAAGGGCTGGAGCGCGACGCCTCGGCGCTGGTGTTCTGCTGCGAGCCCAAGCTCGACGGCCTGGCGGTATCGCTGGTCTACGAAAATGGCTACCTGCGCTATGGCGCGACCCGCGGCGATGGTCGCACCGGCGAGGAGATCACCAACAACCTGCGCACCCTGCGTTCGATCCCGCTCAAGCTGCGTGGCGATCAGTGGCCGGCGCTGCTCGAGGTGCGTGGTGAAGTCTATATGCGTCACTCCGGGTTCGAGGCGCTCAATGCCCGCGCCCTGGAGAACGGCGACAAGGTTTTCGCCAACCCGCAACGCCGCGGCCGGCAGTTTGCGCCAGCTCGACCCCGCGATCACCGACCAGAGGCCGCTGGAGTTCTGCGCCTATCAGGTGGCGCGCATCGAGAGCGATGCCGAGCTGGCCGCCACCCACTCCGGGCGCATGGCGCTGCTGCGCGACTGGGGCCTGCCGACCAATCCCGAGCTGGCGGTGGTGGAGGGGATCGATGGCGTGGTCGACTTCTGCCGCCGCCTGGGCGAGAAGCGCGAGTCGCTCGACTACGATATCGATGGTGCGGTGATCAAGCTCGATGCGCTGAGCGATCACGGCGTGCTGGGCTTCGTCTCACGCGCGCCGCGCTGGGCGATCGCCTTCAAGTACCCCGCCCAGGAGCAGGTCACGCGGCTGCTCGACGTCGAGTTCCAGGTCGGGCGTACCGGCAAGCTGACCCCGGTGGCCAAGCTCGAACCGGTGCAGGTGGCCGGGGTCACCGTCTCCAACGCTACCCTGCACAATATGGATCAGATTGCGCGGCTGGATTTGCGTATCGGCGACAGCGTGAGGATCTATCGCGCCGGCGACGTGATCCCCAAAGTGGTCGAGGTGGTGCGCGAGCAGCGTCCGGCGGATGGCCGCGAGATCGTGTTGCCGGAGAGCTGCCCGGTGTGCGGCTCGCGGGTCGAGAAGCTCGACGGCGAGGTCGACGCGCGCTGCTCCGGCGGGCTCTACTGCCCGGCGCAGCGCAAGGAGGCGCTCAAGCACTTCGCCAGCCGCCGCGCGTTGGATATCGACGGCCTGGGCGAGAAGCTGATCGATCTGCTGGTCGAGCGCGAGTGGGTCGAGACGCCCGCCGATCTGTTTCGACTCGAAGCCGCGCGTCTCGCCGAGCTGCCGCGGCTGGCGGAGAAGTCCGCCAACAATCTGGTCAATGCCCTGGAGACGGCCAAGCAGACGACGCTCGCGCGCTTCATCTATGCCATCGGCATCCGTGAGGTGGGCGAGACCACCGCGGCCAATCTGGCGCGCCATTTCGGCACTCTCGAGGCGCTGCGCCACGCCGAGCTGGAGGCGCTGGAAGCGGTCGCCGACGTCGGCCCGGTGGTGGCCCACCACGTGCATACCTTCTTCCGTCAGCCCCATAACCAGCAGACGCTGGACGATCTGATCGCGGTCGGCGTGACCTGGGACGAAGAAGAGATCGGCGAGCGTCCACAGCCACTGGCGGGGCAGACCTGGGTGCTCACCGGCAGTCTGGAGAGCATGACCCGCGACGACGGCAAGGCGCGCCTGCAGGCGCTGGGCGCCAAGGTCTCAGGCTCCGTCTCCAAGAAGACCACCGCGGTGGTCGCTGGCGAGGCGGCGGGGAGCAAGTTGGAGAAAGCCATGCAGCTCGGGGTCGAGGTGATCGACGAGGCCACCTTCATTCAGCGTCTGGCCGAGTGGGAGGGGGAGGAATGAGCCGTTTCGTCGAAGTCCCCCACCGCATGCTGCCGGCACAGACGCTGGATGCGCTGCTCGAGACCTTCGTCACCCGCCAGGGCTACGACACCACCGACGTCGCCAGCGATATGCACGACTGGGTGCGCGAGCTTCGACGCCAGCTCGAACGCGGCGAGCTGCTGATCGTCCACGACCTGCAGACCGAATCGACCGAGGTGATGACGCTGGCCCAATGGCAAAGCTTCGGCCGCGCGGTGGCCGATGACGAATGAGGAAGGCGACTGGTAGCCGCCCGACGTGTGAATGCGAGTCTTCAACGATAACGGCGCCCGCAGGCGCCGTTGTCATTGGGCAGGCTGTTCATCAAGTCAGGTGAAGAACAGCGGCACCACGATGCTCGAGATCAGCAGGATCAAGGCGCCACCGAGGCGCGAAGAGATCTGCGCGAACGGCATCAGCTGCATGCGCTTGGCCGCGGAGAGCACGGCGACGTCGCCGGTGCCGCCCATGTTGGCCATGCACAGACCGGCGGTGATGGCCGACTCGATCGGGTAGAAGCCGACCAGCTTGCCCACCAGCCCGGCGCCGAAGGCCGCACCGGCGACCACCGCGAAGACGATCAGCACATAGGTGATCGAGATGGCGTCGATGACCTGGCCGAGGTCGGTGTAGGCGATGCCGATACCGAACAGCAGGGCGAAGGTCCAGTTCTTGGCGACGAACTTGAACCACTGCGCCGCGGCTTCGTTGACCGACTCCGGCACCAGGTTGGCGATCTTGAGCACGGCGACCAGGACGATCATCAGTGCATAGGGGTGCAGCGGGATGAAATCGCCCAGGATCTCGCCGGCGACGAAGAAGGTCAGCGCCGCGACCAGGCCGATGCCCAGCTTGGAGAGATCGGGCTTGCTCTCGCGCTCTTCGATCTCACGCCCGGCATCATCTGGCCGTTGCCGGTCAGGCTCGGCACGCGGTTGGCCAGGCCGTTGAGCAGGCCGGCGATGATGATGGCGAAAACGTTGCCCAGCGCCAGCGCCGGCACCAGGATCGAGATGTAATAGCTCGCCGGCTGGCCCAGCAGCTGCTCATAGATCTGGCTCATCGGCACCGCGCCAGCGCCCATGCCGCCGCCCATGATCGGCAGGGTGATCACCACCACGGCATCCTGCGGCGAGAAGCCCAGCAGCCAGCCCACCGCCACCGCGAACAGTGCCGCGAACAGCACCGCGCAGACCAGCGGTAGGGCGTAGCGCGAGCCGACCTTGACCAGCACCTTGGAGTCCATGCCCAGGATGCTGCCGGTGATCAGCGCGGCGATATAGAAGTTGAGAAAGCCGCCGCTCTTCATGAACTGGGTGACGTTGTCGGTGACATCTGCGGGCAGCCAGTTGACGTAGACCAGCGCCGCGGCACCGAAGATGGCGAGAATCGCGCCGCCGCCGAGATAGCTCTTGATGATCGGCAGGCGATCGCCGAGAAAGCCGAGCAGCTCGCCGAAGATCATCATCACCAGCAGGGCGCCGATCATGCCGGTGGGAATCGTGTCCGTGGCGATGGCGGCGATCAGCACCAGCGCGGCGATGGCGAACAGCGGTAGCGGAATGCCGAAGATCGGCGTCGACAGCCAGTGGCGCGGTCGGGCCGACTCGGCGTGAGCGTTTTGCGTCACGGTTGCGGTCATGGTTCACTCCCAGGATTGCGCGCCCTGCCGGGCGGGTAGGCGGCAGGATAAGAAGGCAGGCCGCGGCGGCCAAACTTTCTGAAGTTAACTAAGCCTTAATAAAATATTGAAAGGGAACGACGCGGTGCTGGCACAAAGTGCCTGACTGGGGAATACCCCCTTGGTCTAAAGCTAGAGGTTTTGAAGCTACAGGGTCTAAAACTTCGGCCTAGAGCCGTGATGCCGGATCGCGCTCCCCGATATACGCCTGCTGCCCTCGGATAACCCTCGTGAAACGACTGCGTCTCAGTGCCCAGATCTTCATCCTCGTCGCCAGCATGATCGTGCTGACCCTGGGGGTGGCCTTTCTGCTGTTCGACTATCAGCTCAAGGAGAACCTCGAACGCGCCCAGGGGGAGCGGGTGATGGGGTTGGCGGCGGTGCTCGCCGACCGCAGCGACATTCGCCGCGCGCTCGAGGCCACGCCGATCGTCCACGATGCCGGCTCGGCGTTGCGCCAGCACATCGAAGTCCTGCGCGAGCGTCTGGGGGTCGACTTCATCACCGTCATGGATCGCGACCACCTGCGTCTGACCCACCCCGACCCCAACGAGGTCGGGCGCCACTTCCGCGGTGGCGACGAGGGGCCAGCGCTGGCGGGGGAGTCCTATGTGTCGCGCTCCGAGGGTACGCTCGGGGTGAGTATCCGCGGCTTCGCCCCGGTGCGTGCCGCCGATGGCCAGGTGATCGGTGCGGTGGCCACCGGCGTCACCCTCTCCCGGGTCGGGCTGCTGCTGGCCGAGAAACGTCAGGTGGTGCTGCTGGGCACGCTGCTGCTGATGCTCGTCGGCGGCCTCGGCGCCTGGTGGCTGGCGCGCTACATCAAGCGCATCCTGCTCGGCTTCGAGCCGCACCAGATCTCGCAGTGGGTGCAGGAGCGCCAGGCGCTGCTGGCGTCGCTCCACGAAGGGGTGCTGGCGATCGACGCCGGCGGCGAGCTGAGTCTGATCAATCCGGCGGCGCGTGAGCTGCTGGCCCCGGTGGGGGCGGCACCCGCCACCGGCGTGCCCGCCGCTACCCTGGCCCAGCTGTTCGGCGACGGCACGCCGGCAATCAACCAGCGTCTGACCCTCAACGGCCGCGCGCTGATCGTCAACCGGGTGCAGATCCGGGCGCGGGCCCGGCCCCGCCGGCGTGGGCGCGGGGGGGCCACGGACAGCGCCGCGGACGGGGGGCGGCGCGCGTCGACGAGACCCGCGGCGGCGGCAGCGTGGTGACCCTGCGCGATCGCAGCGAGGTCAATCGCCTGGCCGAGGAGCTGACCGGGGTCAGCCGCTACGCCCAGGCGCTGCGCGCCTCCACGCATGAGTTCAAGAACCGCCTGCATGTGATCCTGGGGCTGGTCCAGCTGCGCGACCTGGGGCGCCTGGAGCGCTATCTGCACGAACTCGACGACACCTTGATCGCCCCCGCTGCGGCGCGCGTCTCCGGGGTCAAGGACCCGGTGCTGGCGGGCTTTCTGCTGGCCAAGGGCAGCGAGGCGCGGGAGCGCCGGATCGAGCTCGAGGTCGAGCTGGAGAGCGATATCCCGGCGGCGGCCGAGGAGGAGGTGTGCCACCTGCTGGTGACGATCATCGGCAATCTGCTGGAGAACGCTTTCGAAGCCGTCGCCGGGCGCGACGAGCGCCAGGTCACCCTGACGCTGGGGCTGGATGCCGGGGCGCTGTCGCTGCACGTTGCTGACAGCGGTTGCGGCATGGACGCGGCCCAGCGCGGCGCGGTGCTCGAACAGGGGGTGTCGACCAAGGGCGAGGGGCGCGGCTACGGTCTGGCCATGGTACGTGCCCACATCGACTCCCGCGGCGGCCATCTGGCGATCTATTCCACCCCCGGACGTGGCACCCTGGTCGAGGTGACATTACCCTACGCGGTGGCCCCATCCTGGATTACCGACGGAGTGACATGAGCATGCGTGTACTGGTGGTAGAAGACGACCCGATGGTCATGCGGCTCAACGTCGAGTTCCTCAATCGTATCGAGGGCGCCAGTCTGGTCGCCCAGTGCGAGGATCTGCCCGCCGCGCGAGACGTGCTGCAGCGCGAGTCGGTGGATCTGCTGCTGCTGGATGTCTTTCTGCGCGAGCATAACGGCCTGGCGCTGGTGCGCGAGCTGCGCCGCCAGGCGCGCGATATCCAGATCATCCTGATCACTGCCGCCTCGGAGATGGAGACGGTGCGCGAGGCCAAGCATCTGGGGGTCGACGACTACCTGGTCAAGCCGTTCGAGTTCCAGCGCTTCCAGGAGGCGCTGAGCCACTGCCTGGATACTCACCGGCGGCTGGCCGGGTTGCCGGCGCGCGCCCATCAGCGCGACGTCGACGCGCTGTTTCGACGCGACAGCGCCGCTGTGGCGCCGCCCCAGCGCCCTGGTGACCTGCCCAAGGGGCTCACCCTCAACTCGCTGTCGCAGGTGGCGCGCGCCGCCGCCGAGCACCACGAGGCGACCTTCACCACCGAGGCGCTGAGCGAGGATACCGGTATGTCGCGGGTCTCGGTGCGCAAGTACCTCAAGCACCTGGTGGATCAGGGCGTGCTCGAAGAGTCTTTCCACTACGGCCATATCGGCCGCCCCTCCTTCACCTACCGCTGTCTCGACGCCGAGACGCTGGCGCGGCTGGGCGGTACGCCGACCGCCTGAGCGGCTGTAGTGACCCTCCGCTTCAGTCGACCGGCTGTTTCAGCCGCCCCGTTGGTTCAGTTGAGAGACAACCGGACCCGCACGCGCGGATCTCTGCTCACGCCTGACGGATCAGCTCGGCGATCAGCCGCCGCCCCGGGTGCAGGTGATCGACCAGCTCCCGTGCCAGCGGCAGCGGCTCGTCGTGCAGGCGTGAGGCGATCAGCTCGGCGCACAGCGGTGCGCTGACCAGCCCGCGCGAGCCGTGGGCGGTACTCACCCAGAGCCCCGGGTGGTGACGCCCGGGAGCGGTGAAGCGTTGCCGCGCATCCTTGGCCAGTGCGGCATAGTCTTGTCGCCAACCGGCGTTGTCCGGCAGTGGCCCGGCGTAGGGCGTCTTGTCGGGGCTGGCGGCGCGCACGCTGGCACGGCCGTCGAGCGCGGCCAGGGCCGCCGCCTCGCCATCGGCGCAGAGCGCGGCGTGCAGCGCCGGGGCGGTGCGCGATAGCTCCTCCAGGTTGCGCCGCTGGTCGGCCTCGCGCAGGCGCGTATCGCCATCGTTGGGGGTGAAAGTGGCGCCGAAGGTGAGCCTGCCCGCGTAGGGCGGCAGCACATAGCCCTCGCCGCACAGCACCTGCTTTGGGGTGTCCGGTGCGGTCCACTGAAGGCTCGCGATCTGGCCGCGGACCTGCTGCAGCGGCAGGCCGTCGAGCCAGGCACCACTGGCGTGGCCGCTGGCGAACACCATCTGATCCACTTGCAGTTGGCCATCGGAGAGCGCGAGCTGCCAGCTCCCGTCGCATGCCGCGAGCGAATCGAGCGTCGCACGGCGGTACTCGACCCCCGGTGTCGTCGCCAGCCGCTGGCACAGCGCCACCGGGTCGACCCAGCCCGCCAGCGGGTAGGCCAGCGCCGGATGCGCCAGCGGCGTCCCCGCCAGCGCGCTGGCGCGGGTCGCGTCGCAATCGCTCACGACGGACTCGGGCAGGGCGTGGTTGTCCAGGAAGCGCCGCTGGCGGCGCTGCTCGCGCTCACCGGTGGCGAGCTGCAGCAGACCGCTATCGCGCCACAGGCTGCGCTCGGGGTCGAGGGTCGCCAGCCAGCGCTGCACGTAGAGCAGGGCAGCCAGGTAGAAGCGGCTCTGGCGGTTGCTCTCCGCCGCCAGCTTGACGTAGAGCGCTGCCTGCGGGTTGCCCGAGGCGCCGCTGGCGATGCCTTCACGGTCGATCAGGCTGACTCGGCTACCGCGGCGCGCCAGCGCCTCGGCCACGCTGGTGCCGGCGATACCGGCGCCGATCACTGCCACATGGTTGACGGAACGCGGCGATGGCGGGATGAACCAGGGCGTGGCGGCGCGCGAATCAGCGTGCGGACTGAGGCGCTGATCCGGCTGCCATTCACCGCGTAGCATCTCGCGCTTGCGGCCGAACCCCGGCACCTTGCGCCACTGAAAACCCTCGGCGGCGAGGCCGCGCCGGACCAGCCCGGCACAGGTGAAGGTGGCGAAGGTGGTTCCCGGGCGGCTGGCTGCGGCCAGCGCGGCGAACAGCGCCGGCTGCCACATATCCGGGTTCTTGGCCGGGGCGAAGCCATCCAGGAACCAGGCATCCACCTGGCCGTCGAGCTGCGCCAGGCAGGTGGCGGCATCGCCGAAGTGCAGGTCCAGGGTCACCCGCGGCGCCAGGCGCAGGCGGTGCACGCCGGGTACCGGCTGCGGCCACTGCGCGATCAGCGCCTGGGCGCGGGGGGCGAAGTCCGGCCAGCTCTGCCACACCCGCTCGAGTGCCTCGCGCGACAGCGGGTGTTTCTCGGTGGAGACCAGATGCAGGCGCGCCGTGGCTGGCGCGTGCTGCTCGAAGCATTCCCACGCGCACAGCAGGTTGAGCCCGGTGCCGCAGCCGGTCTCGCCGATCACGAAGGGGCGCCTGGCGTGGCGCAGGCGCGGAAGCGGCGCGGCAGGTCGTTGTTGTCGAGGAACACGAAACGCGTCTCCTCGCGGCCATTGTCACGCGAGAAGTAGACGTCGTCATAGCGGGTCGAGAAGGGCGCTTCCTGCTGCGCGTCATCCTGGCGCCAGTCGAGTTCCGCCGGCTCCAGGCGCTCGCCGAAGGCGGCGAGTCGGTCGTCGGTCATGGGGTGAAAGGTCTCGCGTTGCCCGGGGTTTCCACACAAGGGTGATCAAAAAGTGATCGACTCACGCCAGCGGACGTCGTTTCGGGGACAGCGAAAGGCGTCCGCGGGATCTTCACAACGTTATCCACAGCAGCTGTGAAAAAGCCCACGCCGGCGTTTGTGGATAACGCCCGAGCGTTCAGGGCAGGACGTGCTTGAACGGCTTGACCTCGACCTTGGCGTAGACCCCGGCGGCGACATAAGGGTCGGCGTCGGCCCAGGCCCGGGCGGCTTCCAGGGAGTCGAACTCGGCGACGATCAGGCTGCCGCTGAAGCCGGCCTCGCCCGGGTCTTCGCCGTCGATGGCGGGGAAGGGGCCGGCCAGGATCAGGCGGCCGTCGTCGCGCAGCGCTTCCAGGCGTGCCAGGTGGGCCGGGCGCGCTTCGCGGCGCAGTGCAAGGCTCGAATCGTTGTCGTGACCGATGATGGCGTAGCGCATCAGGAGGGCTCCTCAGGGGTTGAGCGGGACATGTGACGTGCCAGGAACAGCGCCTGTCCGATCACGAACAGCAGCGTCAGTCCGAGCATGCCGAACAGCTTGAAGTCGACCCAGGTCGCTTCGTCGTAGTGGGTGAAGACGAAGACGTTGAGGATCGCCATGGCGAAGAAGAACAGTACCCAAGCGAGATTGAGCCGCCGCCAGACCGCCGCCGGCAGCGACACCGCTTTGCCCATCATGCGTTGGGCCAGGGTCTGCCCGCCGAACAGCGGCGAGAACAGGAAGGCGATACCGAACAGAGCGTTGATCACGGTTGGCTTCCACTGGATGAACGCCGGGTCGCGAAAGGCGATGGTGGCGCCGGCGGAGGCGATCACGATGATCGAAGTGATCAGCAGCATCTTCTCGATGCGCCGTTGGCGCCACCACACCACGCCGAGCTGAATCACGGTCGCGGGGATCAGGATGGCGGTGGCCGTGATGATATCGCCGGTCAGGTGGTAGACGGCGAAGAAGATCGCGATGGGGAGAAAGTCGAACAGCAGTTTCATGCGCAGGGCTCCGAGAGGGCGGGGCGCGGATTGACCGCGACGGCGGCGGCCCTCACCATGTGCGGCCTATTCTGACAAAGACGCCTCCCGGCGTCATGCCCATGTCCGTTGCTGCCAGCCATTCCGAGAATACCGCCGCGCCGTCCGAGCGCGCGCCGCTGACCGCCGCCACCTCGCTGGATGAGGCCCGCGGCATCGATCTTCATCTGCACTCCCGCGCCTCCGATGGTCGGCTCACGCCCAGCGAGCTGGTCGATCTGTGCCATGCCAAGGGGCTTTCGCATATCGCGTTGACTGACCACGACACCCTGGCCGGGGTCGCGGAGGCGGGTGAACGCTGCGCTCACCACGGCATGCGCCTGCTGTGTGCCAGCGAGCTGTCGTGCCAGTGGCGCGGCATGACGATTCATATCGTGGCGCTGCTGCCCCAGGGGCCGAACGCGGCGTTTACGGCCAGTCTCGAAGGGCTGGCCGAGGCGCGGGTAAGGCGCGCCGAGGAGATCGCCCGGCGGCTTCAGAAGCTGGGGCTCGACGACGCCCTGGCCCGGGCGCGGGCGATCGCCGGAAGTGAGCGCCCACTGGGGCGGCCCGATTTCGCCCAGGCACTGGTCGATGCCGGGCTGGCGGCGGACCGCCAGGCGGCGTTCAAGCGCTACCTGGGGGCCGGCAAGCGTGGCGACGTCAAGACCCATTGGCCGGCGCTGGAGACGGTGGTCGGTTGGATCGTCGAGGCTGGCGGGGTCGCCGTGGTCGCGCATCCGCTGCGCTACGGCATGACGCGACGCAAGCGCGACCTGCTGTTCGAGGCGTTCATCGGCGCCGGCGGGCAGGCTGCGGAGTTGGTGAGTGGTTACCAGAACCGTGATACCACCTTCGATCTCGCGCGCCAGCTCGCCCATCACGAGCTCTACGGCTCACTCGGCAGTGACTTCCACTTCCCCGGCGGTGCGTTGGCGCCGGGTACGCTCAGCCCGGCGCCGCGCTCTCATGTGCGCCCGGTGTGGGCGCATCCGGCCCTGGCCGACTTCGTCGCGCCTCGCTGAGCGGTTCCCATCGAGCGATCTCCAGGCGAATCATCTCCAGCCGCGCCATCTTCCGCCCGCGCCCGCCTCGAGCCGAGCCTTGGCGGCAGGCGCCGGGCGCGGCATCTGTTACGCTGAGCGTGAATGGTGCCGTTCGCGGTGCCTTGTCTCATATCGGCGTGTCGCCAGCGCGCGGCCGCCGTGGCGGGATCCGACCCCAAGGAGGGCACGACATGACCCAGTTTTTCCAGATTCATGCGCAGAACCCGCAGAAGCGCCTGATCGACCAGGCGATCGGTATCCTGCGCCAGGGTGGCGTGGTCGCCTATCCGACCGACTCCGGCTATGCGCTGGGCTGCTGCCTGGGCGAGAAGAAGGCGATCGAGAAGATCAAGTGGCTGCGCCAGCTCGACGACCGCCACAACTTCACCCTGGTGTGCTCCGATCTTTCCGAGATCGGCACCTACGCCAAGGTCGACAACAGCGTCTTCCGCCTGCTCAAGTCGCATACCCCCGGGCCCTACACCTTCATTCTCAACGCCACCAACGAAGTGCCGCGCCTGCTGCTGCACCCCAAGCGGCGTTCGATCGGTGTGCGCGTGCCCGACCACCGTATCACCCATGCGCTGCTCGAGGCCCTGGGTGAGCCGCTGATGAGCGTCACCCTGATCCCGGTCGACGAAGCGCTGCCGATGACCGACGCCGAGGAGATCCGCGAGCGCTACGGCGCGCATGTCGATCTGATCATCGATGGCGGTGCCTGCCACCTGGAGCCGACCACGGTGGTCGATCTGCGCGAGATCCCGCCGACGCTGGTCCGCGAAGGCCGCGGCGACCCCGCCCCGTTCCTTTGATGCGCGTGCCGCGATACATCTCTGCGGCAACCCAGACGTGAGAGTCGGTGCATACAAAGCCAGCGCCCCCGCCGGGAAACCCCGGCGGGGGCGCTGCGTTTCGAGCACATCACCTGGCGGCCGGCCTGGGCAAGGCCGCCGTGCCGTGATCAGTCCGTCTTCAGCGGTGCCGCCCAGCCTTCCAGGGTCGCGTCGCTCCAACTGCCATAGCTGGCATTGGGGAACATGATCCAGTCGTCGCCGAAGTGCGCCGCCTGCTCGGCCACCAGGCGCTTCTGGGTGGCCAGGTCGGCGTGGTGGAAGTCGCCGGAGAAGTCGGCCAGCGAGTCGCCGAGCTGCAGCACCAGCCGATAGTCGCGCTCGATGGCGGCACGACGCTCGGCCTTGGAGGGCCCCAGCAGGCGCACCTGGGCGTCGTTGACCTGGGGCAGGCGCAGCGCCTTCAGCGTCGCCAGCGTGGCGGCCTTGTTCTCGTCGTAGCGATCGGAGACATAGAAGATCGTCACGCCATGCGCGTTGGCGTAGTCGAGAAAGGCGCGGGCGCCGGGGATCAGGCGCGGATGCCCCTCGCGCTCCCACACCTTCCAGGTATCCCAGGCGGTGAAGTCGTGACACGCCTGCATGTCACGCACCAGCAGCGCACTATTGTCGATCACTGTCTCATCGAGGTCGGTCATGATCGCCAGATTGGTGGCGTCGGGGTGGGCAGCGATCTTCTGCGCCAGACGCATCGTGGCCAGGGCGTAGTTCTGCCGCTGCAGCGCCTGGATTTCCGCCGACTGCTGCTGGTAGCGCAGTGCCATGGCGTACGCCTTGGGCGCACACTCGCTGGCGCTTGCGATATTCGCTGTCCCGGCACTGGCACTGGTGGCGAACAGCAGGCCACTGAGCAGCAGGGCACTGGCGACACCGCGGCTGACATGGGCGTTGATTGTCATCTTGTTGTCTCCTGACATTGGCGATGCCCGCGTGTCGCGGGCGACCCAGCTACCTTAGAGAAGCGCCGGCGGCGCTTCAAACCGCGCCATGCGGCGCTTTCCGGCGTGCCACGCTGTTCTGACCACGGCTGTTGGTCATATTGGTCGGTCATATTGGCCGGCTGAGTCGGCCGGCCTGACAGGCTGGCGTGCTATACCGAGAGCGCTTCCAGGTGGCGCCCACTCGCCTGGCGTGCCGCCGGTCGCTCACCGGCGCTGGGGTCGTTGGCCGGCGCCCATTGCGCCATCTGGTGTTCGTCTTCGGCATCGGTCACCCACTCTGAGTCGGGTTCCTGGACGTCATTGCCGAGCCGGAATGCTTCGACGCTATCGCGCTGGCGCTGGGCGCGGGCTTCGATATCCCGAGTGGCATCGAGCGTCTGCGCCGCCAACTCGACGTTGCGCTGGGTCGCCGAGTCGATCTCGGCGATGGCCTGGTCGATCTGGGCGATGCCTTCGTGCTGCTGCTGGCAGGCGGTGGTGATGCTGTCGAGCAGTTGGCTCATCTGGCGGCTGTAGTCGACTGCGGTTTCCAGCGCCTGGCCGGCCTGGGTGAGCACCTCGGCACCCTGCTGGACCTGCTGATGGGTGCCCTCGATCTGCTCGCGGATGGTCTGCGCCGCGTCGGCGGAGCGCGAGGCGAGGTTCTTCACCTCGGCGGCGACCACGGCAAAGCCACGGCCGTGGTTGCCGGCGCGCGCCGCCTCCACCGAGGCGTTGAGTGCCAGCATGCTGGTCTGGTAGGCGAGCGAGTCGATCAGCGCGATCACCTCCAGCGATGATTGTGAGCGCGTTTGCGCGGCTTCCATCTCGCTCACCGCGGAGGCCATCTGCTGGCCGCTGTGCTCGAGTTGCTGGCGGCTCTCCTCGGCCAGATGCCGGCCACGCTCGGTATGCTCGGCGGTATGTCCGATGGAGGCGGTGATCTGTTCCATGCTCGCCGAGGTCTCCTGCAGTGCCTGTGCCTGCTGCTGGCTACCGTGGTTGAGCTCTTGGCTGGCCTGCGACAGCCGGCCCGCGTCATCGCCCAAGGCGTTGCTCTCTTGCTGCAATTGGTAGACCAGCGCTGCCAGCGACGCCTGCATCATTGCCACGCCCTGTTTGAGCTGGCGCATCTCGCGCATGCCGCGGGTGGCCAACTGCTGTGCCAGATCGCCGGCGGCGATGCCGGTCAAATGCGAGCGCACCCGGCTCAGCGGGTTCAGCAGATGACGATTGACGCTATGGAAGGCGAGTAGCAGCAGCAGCAGAGTGACGCCGCCGGCGATGCCCAGACCCAGCTTCATGAGGTCGACGTTGCGCTGCATGGCCGTGATGCTGTTGGTGGCGTTGGCGGCGCCGGCTTCGGTCAGTGCATCCAGCGCCTGGTCGAGATCGGTGGTGAGCGCGCTGGTGTGCTTGACGCTCTGCTGGTAGGCCGCCAGGTTCCAGGCCTTGAGTGCGGCGAAGCCGGGCTCGATACCGTCGTCGATCAGCTTCTGGAAGCGCGCCTTGAGCGCCACGTCCTCGGTCTGGGTCGGCGCGAGCGTGTCGGAGTCTTGCGGGCGCGGGCCAGCGTCTCCTCGGCCTTGGACCATGTCGCCTTGGCAGCCTTGACCTTGAGCCGGTTGTAGTCGGTCTGGTAGCTGTCGAGCAGGACCCGGGTCTGCATCAGGTCGGCGTAGACCGCGCGCGCCGTGCCCAGGCGCTCGACATTGAGATGGTAGACGGAAGCGAAGCCGCCTGTGCTTGCTTCATGGCGAGATAGCTGCCGCCGCCGATCAGCCCGATCAGCAGGGCAAAGATCGCGAGCAGGGCGATAGCCCACTGCGAAGGGTAAGATGAAACGGTTTCATGCCAGGCTCCTGAGGACAAACGTCGATGCAGGGAGAGTTTGCCGGGCAAGTGTCACATTAAGATGACAAAGCGTTACAATCTCCTTTCATGTGAGCCCTGTGAGCCGATACCGTCCGGGTGGCTAGCCCGAGCTGTTTTCCGCAGGGGCGTTGGGGTCTTCACTCTCCTCGTCGAGCCAGGTGCCGCACAGGCGACAGTAGCGTGAGTCGCGTTCGTGGCCTTCGTGACCGCAGCCGGGGCAGGCCTCGTCGGAGTAGCGCTCCTCGCGAATCGAGCGGATCACCTCGGCCGAGAAGACGCCGGTGGGTACCGCCAGGATCGAGTAGCCCAGCACCATCATGAAGGCGGAGATGAACTGACCGATCGGGGTGACCGGGGCGATGTCGCCATAGCCCACGGTGGTCAGGGTGACGATAGCCCAGTACATCGAGCGCGGCATGCTGGTGAAACCGGCTTCCGGCGGTTCGATCATGTAGATCAGGGCGCCGAAGATGGTGATGATCAGCAGTACCGTGATCAGAAACAGCAGTATCTTGCGCTGGCTGCGGCGCAGCGCCTGCACCAGCATGCGCCCTTCGCCGACGAACTCCATCAGCCGCAGCACCCGGAACACCCGCAGCACGCGCAGGATGCGCAGCACCAGCAGTGACTGGGCCCCGGGCAAGAACAGGCTGAGCCAGGTGGGCAGAATGGCGAGCAGATCGAGCACGCCGTAGAAGCTCTTCAGATAGCGCAGCGGCCGCTCCAGGCAGTAGAGCCGCAGCACCAGTTCGAGGGTGAAGATCAGGGTGAAGATCCACTCGACCAGCAAGAACCACTCACCATAGTGCTGGTGTAGATGGGGTACGCTATCCACAAAGACGACCACCACGCTGAGCAGGATCAGTGTGATCAGTGCAATGTCGAAGGTCTTGCCCGCACGGGTATCCGATTCGAAGATGATCTGAAACAGCTGCTTGCGAAAACTGGATTCCCCAGACTGCATGATGGGCATGCCTTGTGGTTGGATGGACGCTAGGAGACGAAGCGCCGAAAGCGCGCATCGGCTGGTGTTAAACTTCGGTGAAACGTGGCCGATAACCCCGGATATCACGGCTTGCGTAGACCGACGGTGTCTTTGTGCCAGGTACGGATAGCCGTGGCTGCCCGTCACCCTCGAAGCGGCTGCCTGTCTCGCTCGAAACAGTGTAACCGTGTCCTCTATTTCAGGCAGCTTCGTTCATGATTGGATTGATTCAACGGGTATTGATCGACCATATCGAATCCACGTTGGGTGAGTCGGCGGTGCGGCAGCTCGCCGCCGATGCCGGGATCGAGACGCTCGGTCGCCGCATCGATACCGACTACGACGATGCCGAGTGCCTACGCCTGTTCGATGCCGCCGGCAAGGCGCTGGGGCTCGATCAGGAAGCGCTGATGGCACTGTATGCCGATATCTTCGTCAAGTGGACGCTGGTGCACTATCCGATGTTCTTCCAGATGGCTGACTCGGCCCAGGCGTTTCTGGCGCGCCAGCCTGCCATCCACGCCTCCATGGGGGCCGGTATCCGCGATGCCCAGCTGCGTGCCCGGGTCAACGACAAGTTTCGTATCGTCGAGCAGCATCCCGGCCGTCTGGTGGTGGAGTACCGTTCGGAAAACGGCCTCTGTGGCCTCTACCGGGCACTGTTCCGACGCCTGCTCGAGCACTACGGCGAGCGTGGTCGGTGTGAGGAGACTGGCTGTATGCACCGCGGCGATGACTACTGCCGTTTCGTGATGCACTTCGAGGAGCTTCCGGCATGAGTCGTGCGCCAGGGGGCCCGCCTGCAGGGCGTGATGCGCACCTGGTCGCCGAGATCGATGCGATCGGCAACCAGCTGTGCCAGGCCGTCGACGGCACCTTCGATTTCTACGTCCATACCGATAGCGACGAGATCGCGATCCAGAAGCTGGCCCAGCTCAACAACTTCACCCTCGATGCGGTACGCCGCACCATCGGCGAGCTGGAGCAGGCCCGGCGTGAGCTCGAGGTGCGGGTGGAGGAGCGTACCCAGCGCCTCAATCTGATCCTGAGTGCCACCAACGACGGTGTCTGGGAGTGGGAGATCGACGCCGGCCACGTCACCCTGTCGCCGCGCTGGGCTCGAATGCTAGGCCAGGACTCCGCCGAGATTGACAGTCCTTCGAGGCATGGCTGGGTCTGATCCACCCCGCCGATCGCTCGGCGGTGGAGCATACCTCTATCGTCATCTCGATGGACTCAGCGACGCTGTCGATATCGAGTATCGCGTGCGCAATGCGCGCGGTGCCTGGCGCATGATGCTGTGCCGCGGGCTATGCCAGCGCGACGAGCAGGGCCGCGCGTTGCGCATGGCCGGTACCCTGAGCGATACCACCGAACAGCGCCTGAGCGATCCGCTTACCGGCCTGCCCAACGGCGCCTATCTGGACCTGCTGATGCAGGAAAAACTGGATGGCCTGCCGCGCCCGCCGCTGTCGCTGGTCAAATTCCAGCTGCTCAACGTGGCCCAACTGTTCGACGGCGTCGCGGTCGAGCACGCTATCGCGGCGTTACGCAAGCGCGTGCAGGCGCTGCGCCAGCGTTTGCCTGCCCGGGTGGCCCTGACGGCGCTGCCCGAGCACACCTTTGCCATGGTGCTGGAACTCGACGCCGTGGCCGAGCTCGACCGCGTGCTCGAACCGGTCGAGGCGCTGCTCGCCGAGCCGGTGGAGATAGAGGGACGGTTGGTGTGGTTGTCGCACGTCAGCGGGGTGGCGATCGTCAACCTGCACGAGGCCAACAGTGCCGACGAGTGGCGCCGCCAGGCGCGCCTGGCGCTGGCCAGCGCCAGGCAGTCTGATGTCGGTACACGCTGCTACTACAGCGAGTCGCTGCGTCAGTGGGAGCGGTATCAGGGGCGCGCGGAGCAGATGATCCGCGGCGCGCTGGCCAACCGCGGGGTGTGCTGTTATCTGCAGCCGATCGTCGATATCGTCGCCGGCACGGCGCGCGGCTTCGAGGCGCTGATGCGCCTGGAGGACCCGGCCGAGGGGTTGATCAATCCGGGCGCCTTCGTCGAGGTGGCGGAGCGTACCGGGCTGATCGCCCCGCTGTGGGAGATGCTGATGGAGCAGGCGCTGCCGGTGCTCAAGGACCCGGGCATGCGCGAACGCTTCGGCGAGACCTTCCTGATCAGCGTCAATCTCTCGCCGCGCCAGTTGATGGATTCGCGTCTGCTCGAGCTGATGCTGGCCGCCTGCGCGCGCCATGGCGTGGCGCAGTCGCGGCTGCAGGTCGAGGTGACAGAGAGTGCGGTGCTGAGTGATCCGGTACGGGCCTCACGTATGCTCGAGCGCATGCGCGCCGCGGGTATCCAGGTGGCGATGGATGACTTCGGCAGCGGCTACTCGTCGCTGGCGCAGCTCACCTCGTTGCCGCTCGACACGGTCAAGATCGACCGCAGCCTGGTGCTCGACGTCAGTACGCTGCCACGCAAGCAGCATGTGCTGGCGGCGGTGGTGGCGCTGTGTCAGCGCCTCGAGCACGGCGTGGTGGTGGAAGGGGTCGAGGACTGGGAAACGGTGACGCTGCTGCGCGAGTGGGGGGTGCGCGAGATCCAGGGCTTCTTCTACGCCCAGCCGATGCCGATGGCGCAACTGATCAAGCAGTTCGAGCTGCCACTGCCGCTGGCGGCGGCCGGTGCGTCGGCCAATGACGCCGCCGGCTAGGTGTTCGGTCCCGCGCTCTCGATCCTCCAGCCCTCAACCGCGCCGCAGTGCCAGCCACGCCGTACTTTCCCACGGCATCTCGCCGCCGCTCAGGGGCGCCGAAAGGGCTGACAGCGCCGGGTGTGACGCCTGCGTGGCCATGGCGGCCAGGCGCATCTGGGCGCAGCGCAGCCAGGCCGGGTCTGGCTGTCCTGCCACGTGTCCAGCGCTTCGATCAGTGTGTCCAGGCTCGCCTCGGTGGCGTGCGCCGGTGGTCGCGGCCAGCCGTGGCGCAGAGCCCCGGCGCGGCTCGCCTTGCTGTGGTTGGCGGGGCGCGCGGCGAGCGGGGTGCCGCCGGTGCCGACCGGCTGGCACAGCGCGTCCGCCAGCCGCCATAGCGCCTCCGCAGCCCCTGTCTTGAGCTCCAGCTCCAGCTCACGTATCGCCAAGGTCGCGCCATCGGCGCGGATCTCGCCCTGATCGAGTGCGATCTCTATCTCCGCCTCGCCCTCGCGGAAGCGCCAGATGCGGCGTTCGAAGTCGGTAGTGAAGGCTGGGCGCAGGCGGGTCAGATCGATACCGGCCAGGGCCGGATGGTCGAGCCCGCGCAGCCCGGTTTCGTCGAGCCCCGCGGCGTTGCAGGCGCGCTCGTCGAGCGACCACTCCCACTCGCCGCGGCTCGACAGGCCGCCGTGGCTGGCGGCGGCGCTCTTGAGCGTCTGCACGCGTTTCTCACCGATCCGGCGTACGCGCAGGGCGACCCGGGCGGCTTCCAGGGCGCCGTCCGCGGTATCGTAGTAGCAGTTGCCGAGCGTGTGGGTGGCCGTGGCCAGCGTCGAGAGTAACGGATGCGCCGCCAGCGCTGCCGGCGCGGACTCGGCGAGCGCCAGTTTGAGTTCGATTTCGTCGCTCATGTGCGCTCCCGCAAGGGTCTGAGTGGTAAAACGTAAGCCTTCGTGTCGCGTTCATGAATTTTTCATGACGCCCCGAGACGCAATCATTATACTGGCGCCGCCACTTCCAACGCATCCAGGCCACGCGATGGTGAGTACCAATCCGTTCTCGGCGCTGTTTGGACGTTCGCCGTTCCAGCCGCTGTTGGCCCACATCGTCAAGACCAGCGAGTGCGCCGGTCAGCTTCTGCCGTTCTTCGACGCGGCGCTCAGCGGCGATTGGGAAGCGGCGCGCGGCTACCGCGAGGCGATCACCCAGCTCGAGCACGAGGCGGACGAGCTCAAGACCCAGCTGCGGCTCAACCTGCCCAACACCATGTTCCTGCCGGTATCGCGTTCCGATCTGCTCGAACTGATCAGCGTGCAGGACAAGATCGCCAACAAGGCGCGTGACATCACCGGCATCATGCTCGGCCGCAACATGAACATCCCCGACCCGCTGGCGGAGCCGATGCGCGACTATCTGCGCACGGCGGTGGCCACGGTGGACCAAGCGCGCAAGGCGCTGGAGGAGCTCGAGGATCTGCTCGAGTCCGGGTTCGGCCGCAATGTTGCCGACGTGATGCAGAACCTCATCCGCGAACTGCACGAGCTCGAGCACCAGGCCGACGACCAGCAGATCGCGATCCGTCGCCAGCTGTTCCAGCTCGAAGCCGAGCTGCCGCCGGTCGACGTCATCTTCCTCTACAAGATCATCGAATGGATCGGCGAGCTGTCCGACCGCGCCGAGCGCGTGGGTAGCCGCCTGCAGATTCTGACGGCCCGCTGATCGCGGGTCTTCTTTTTACGCCTTCGTCACGCCACTCATAGCGAACTGAGCCTATGTCCATCATTGCGCAATACGGTGATGTCTTCATCATTCTCGCCTGTGTCTTCGGCTTCTTCATGGCCTGGGGGGTCGGCGCCAACGACGTCGCCAATGCCATGGGGACCTCGGTCGGGTCCAAGGCGATCACGATTCGGCAGGCCATCGTCATTGCGGTGATCTTCGAGTTCCTGGGCGCCTGGCTCGCCGGCGGCCAGGTCACCGAGACCATCCGCAAGGGCATCATCGACGCCAGCCTGCTGCAGCAGGACCCGCAGATGCTGGTCTACGGCATGCTCGCCTCGCTGCTGGCGGCAGGGGCGTGGTTGATGATCGCCTCACTCAAAGGGTGGCCGGTCTCCACCACCCACTCGATCGTCGGCGCCATCGTCGGCTTCGCCATTGCCGGGCTGGGTGTGGATTCGGTGCACTGGAACGCGGTCGGCACCATCGCCCTGAGCTGGATCACGTCGCCGCTGATCGCCGGGGTGTTCGCCTGTGCTGTTCCGCTCGGTGCAGGTGCTGATCTTCGATAACCCCGATCCCTTCGCCGCGGCCAAGCGCTACGTGCCCGGCTATATCTTCCTGGTCGGCTTCATCGTTTCGATGGTGACCCTGGTCAAGGGGCTCTCCCACGTCGGGCTCGAGTTGAGCTTCGGCCAGAGCCTGCTGCTGGCGACCGCCTTCGGCGTGGTGATCATGATGTTCGGGCTGCTGCTCGAAAACCGCATCAACCGCGGCGAGCGGCGCTCCCGCGGGCAGTACGACTTCTCCAGCGTCGAGCGCATCTTCGGCGTGCTGATGATGTTCACCGCCTGCGCCATGGCCTTCGCCCACGGCTCCAACGACGTCGCCAACGCGGTCGGCCCGCTGGCGGCGGTGATCAGCGTGGTCGAGAGTGCCGGCAGCGTCGGCGGCTCGGCGGCGATGCCGTGGTGGGTGCTGGTGCTGGGCGGCGGCGGTATCGTGGTCGGCCTGGTCACCTATGGCCACAAGGTGATCGCCACGGTGGGGACCGGGATCACCGAACTCACCCCGAGCCGGGGCTTTGCCGCTACGCTCTCCGCCGCTTCCACAGTGGTACTGGCCTCTGGCACCGGGCTGCCGATCTCGACCACGCACACGCTGGTCGGTGCGGTGCTCGGGGTGGGCCTGGCCCGCGGCATGGCCGCACTCAACCTGCGCGTGCTCGGCTCGATCGTGCTCTCGTGGCTGATCACGCTGCCCGCCGGAGCGCTGCTGTCGATCATGTTCTTTTTTATGTTCAAGGGCATGTTCGGCTAAGCTTCTGCTCCCTCGCGAACCCGCGCCGACGCGCGGGCACGACGCTCTGGTATAGTGATGGCTCGATCCCCGAGCCAACCCACTGCCGGAGCGTCTCTCCCTTGGATTCGCGTTTCCCCTTCGTCGACTGGTTCCGTAACTCGTCCCCCTATATCAATGCCCACCGCGGCAAGACGTTCGTCATCCTGATCGAAGGCGCGGCGATGGCGTCGTCGCGCTGGGACCAGCTGCTGCAGGATCTGGCGCTGCTGCATACTCTCGGCGTGCGTCTGGTGCTGGTCTACGGAATTCGCCCGCAGGTGAGCGGCGGCGCTGGAGGCCGAGGGTATCGAGGTAGAGCGGGTAGAGGGGCGCTGGGTGGCCCACCGCGGCATCATGGACCATGTCGAGCGAATCGCCGCGCGCCAGCGTCTGGATATCGAAGCGCACCTCTCGCTGGGGCTGCCCAACACGCCGCTGCACGGGGTCGAACTCACCGCGGTGTCGGGCAATCTGGTCACCGCCAAGCCGCTGGGCGTGCGCGGTGGCATCGACTTCGACCACAGCGGCGAGGTGCGGCGGGTGCGCAGCCAGGCGATCGAAAGCCTGCTTGCCGGGGGGAATCTGGTGATCCTGCCGCCGCTGGGTTACTCGCGCACCGGCGAAGTGTTCGATCTCGACGCCGCCGATATCGCCCAGCACGTGGCCGTGGCGCTGAAGGCCGACAAACTGATTCTGCTCGGTGAGTCGGCTGGGCTGCATGACGACGACGGCCGGCTGCAGCGCCAGCTCGGCCCGGCCCAGGGCGAGAACCTGCGCCAGCAAGCCGACCCCGGCAGCGAGCTGTGGCGCCATCTCGGCGCCGCTTGCGAGGCGGCCCGCCACGGCGTGGCGCGTACCCACCTGCTCTCCTGGCACGATCACGACGCCCTGCTGGGGGAGCTCTTCACCCGCGACGGTGTGGGCACGATGATCACCCAGAACCGCTACGAACAGCTGCGCCAGGCGGTGCTCGACGACGTTGGCGGGCTGTTGGCCCTGCTCAAGCCGCTGGAGGCGCGCGGCATGCTGGTGGCGCGGACCCGTGAACGTCTCGAACACGAGATCGACGACTACGTGGTGATCGAACGCGACGGCATGATCATCGGCTGCGCTGCGCTGCATCGCTTTCCCGACGCGGCGATGGGGGAGCTCGCGTGTCTTGCCGTACACACCGACTATCGCCGCGGCAGCCGCGGTGACACCCTGCTCAGCGAGGTCGAGCGTCGTGCCCGGCGCCACGGCTTCACCCAGCTCTTCGCCCTGACGACCCACACCACGCACTGGTTTTTTCGAGCGTGGCTTCGAACTCTCCACCACCGAGTCGCTGCCGAGCCTGAAGCGCGAGGCCTACAACCAGGCGCGACGCTCCAAGGTGCTGTTGAAGGCGCTATAGACGCTGTCGGAGTGGCTGCAGACGTCCTTGCAGTCGCTATAGGGCGTCGTCTGAGTCGCTGGAAAGAGACACCTTTCAGCCCCGGTTTCGGCCGGGGCTGTCTCTTTTTTGAGACTTTATATCCCATTGATAAAATTGATTTTTATGGAAATCTTCAGAAAAGCGTCGGCGATCGGCGACGTTTTTCCATGCTCCCCGGCGTGGTTTTCGCCGCCTGCCGTTTCCAGTTCGCCTCCTGATCTCACGTGCCAAAATAAGTTTTTGATTTAAAAGTAAAATAAAAAACTGGCACGCCGTTGGCAATATCATTTCACGAGAGCGACGAGACGAGTCTTCCGAGCTTGTCTCATCGAGTCTCGCCGCGGCCCATCATCACCCTGTGCCGGGCCCGGTGAACTCGAGAGCGTCCGCTCCACGCGATTGTGACTTAGGTTGCGATGAGACGGGTGCGGCCTGCGGGCAAGGAGATGCACCATTAGGGCAAGGATGCCCAGGCAAGGATGCCTTCCCCTCCTGCGAGGGGACCCATGATAACCGGCCGCTGCGGCGACCGGTTCAGGACTGGGACAGGCGGTTCGCCGCCACGCACCACGACAGCCCCTGATTGGCCAATGTCGTGATTGCGGTTCCAGGGGCCTTACGGCCCGCGGAACGCCTTCGAACAGCTGATTCAGGCAGTTTTTCAAGGGCGTTCCAGTAACCCTTCAGTTCCCTGCGTACCTTGGGCCGGCTCTGCCGGCCCTCTTTTTTTGCGGCTGTTGGGTTTTCTACAGCTACTACTGGTTTTTTGCGGCTGCCAGATGTTTGCGGCCGGTAAGGCCGCGGCGGGCGCCTGTGTCGCCGCATGGGCATTCAATAAAAATGTTATCCTTGCGGAACGATCCATGACTCGAATGGGCCACCTGCACAGAGCCACGATTTATGACTTCCGAGCTCTCCCGGCGCTGGCGCCCGCGCTCACTGATGCAACTGGTACTGCTGGCGTTTCTCTTCGTCATGCTGCCGATCGCCATTCTCATGTTCAGGCGGCCAGGCGCTGCCCAACTCTCCTCGCTGGCTGACCAGAGCGCGCGCAGGCGGTGGAAGAAACCCGCCGTGCGCGCATGCTCAGCTCGCTGGCGCTGCAGATGGAGCGCGCGCGCGCGCCAGTACGCGGTGATCGAAGAAGAAGGCCTGCGCGACATCTACAACGAGAAGTCGCGCCAGTTCGGCGAAACTGCTGGCCCAGCACCGAGCGCGCTGGGTGACAACCCCGATCCAGTCGCTGGCGGCGCGCTACGCCCAGCTCGCGGTGCTGCCGCAGATGCCCAGCGACGACATGGAGCCTTCCTCGATCGCTTCTCCGGCTTCGCCAGCGAGTCCGACGCCGTCCGCGAGGCGACCAACACTCTGATCGACGAGCGCATCGCCATATCCGCGAGCAGGCCAACGCGGTGAAGGCGCGGTGTGGATGCAGTCGGCAGCGCTGGTCTCCGCCAGCCTGATGCTGATGCTGTTCTTCACCTGGCTGATCACGCGCCCCATCCGCCAGCTCGAACAGCGTATCTTCGGGCTCGGCAGCGGCGAGCCGGAACCTCGCCGGTGCGATTTCAAGGCCCGGCGGAGAGCTGGTCCAGCTGGGCGAGCGTCTGACTTGGCTGGCCCCACGGCTCTCCGAGCTGGAGGCCCAGAAGCAGCAGTTCCTGCGCCATATGTCCCACGAGCTCAAGACCCCGCTGGCGAGTATCCGCGAGGGCAACCGCGTGCTCTCCGACGGGGGTCGCCGGTGCGCTCAACGAGCGCCAGGACGAGATCGTCGGGCTGATCGACGACAACGGCCAGGAGCTGCAGCGCTTGATCGAGCAACTGCTCGACTACAACCTGCTGCAGAACAGCCGCTGCGGACGGTGACCCACTTCGATCTCGCCCACGGTGATCCAGGAGGTGCTGGCCAAGCATCGCCTGGCGCTCGACAGCAAAGGGATGCAGGTGACCAGCCCGCATCACCCGCTGATCTGGCAGGCCGACCGCGAGCGCACCGCGCGCATCCTCGACAACCTGATCTCCAACGCCATCGCCTACGGCGAGGATGGCGGCCGCCTGATCATTCGCCTGGCGCAGCAGCGCGATTGGCTGACACTCGATGTGGCCAACAGCGGCGAGCCGATCGCCGAGGCTGACCGCGAGCATCTGTTCAAGGCGTTCTACCAGGGCAGTGCGCGGCGCAAGGGGCCACTCAAGGGCTCGGGGATCGGGCTCTCGATCGCCGCCGACTGCGCGCGCCTGCAGCAGGGCGATCTGGCCCTGGCGGCGGATACCGAACTACCGGTCTGCTTTCGGCTGACCCTGCCCTGGGTCGAGCCGGCAGCCGACGATAACGAGGCCAGCGGCCCCGCGGGCACGCTGACCCATGACGCAAGGACGACGACATGATCATGCGAATGAAGGGCGTGCTGGCATTGGCCGCACTGGCCCTGCTCAGCGGCTGCCAGTCGCTGGCCGAAACCGACGCGCCGCCCCCGGGCTGCGGCGAGCTGCCCACCTTTGCCGACAACGTCTGCCTGCTCGACTCCTGGGTCGCCTTCGGGCTCGATGCCCAGCGCGGCGATACCGAGTGGCGCGAGATGATGCTCGGGCGGCTGGATGGCTCGCGTGCGGATCAAAAGGCCGCGCGCGCGGTGGTGCTGGCGTGGGATGGCCCCCAGGACTGGCGCCGGGCCTCCGATCTCTACAAGGCGAGTATCAGCAGTGCGCCGACGCGCCTGCAGCCGCTCTTGCAGCAGTGGCTCAACGATCTGGAGAAGCGCCGCCAGCTCTATGCCCAGCGCGCCAGCGCTAGCGGGGGCGGCAGCGCCAGTCAGGCGCTCCAGCGCGAGAACGAGGCGCTGAAACAGCAGCTCAAGGAGATGTCGGACAAGCTCGACGCGCTCACCGACATCGAAAGAACGATCAACTCACGCGACTGAGCCATCGGCTCGCGCAGCGGCTCCGGCCCCGCGCGATCCCGTCACACCGAACGTGACCGGTCTGTCTCGATGACAGGCCGCGCGATGGCAGGAGGAGTCCATTCATGTCTTTGCAAACCGACGTCACCAAGCGCCGCCCGACGCGCACCCCCGCCATGCAGCCGGGGCGCTCGACCAGCACTGCGCACATCCTGCTGGTCGACGACGACCCCAGCCTGCTCAAACTGCTGGGCATGCGTCTGGAGAGCCGTGGCTTTCGCGTCACCACCGCCGAAAGCGGCCGCGCCGCGCTCAGCCACCTGGCCGACGACACCCCGGATCTGGTGCTCTCCGATCTGCGCATGGACGAGATGGATGGGCTGGCGCTGTTCCACGAACTGCAGCGCCGGGTGCCCGGCATGCCGGTGATCATCCTCACCGCTCACGGCTCGATCCCCGATGCGGTGAGCGCCACCCAGCAGGGGGTGTTCAGCTTCCTGACCAAGCCGGTCGACCGTGACGAGCTGTTCGCCGCCATCGACGAAGCGCTGGCACAGACGCCGACCACCCGCGGCGAAGGTGGCGAGATGTGGCGCTCCAAGATCATCACCCGCAGCCCGCAGATGGAGCGCATTCTGGAGCAGGCCTATATGGTCGCTGCCTCCGATGTCAGCGTGCTGGTGACCGGCCCCAGCGGTACCGGCAAGGAGCTGCTGGCCAACGCCATGCACCAGGCCAGCCCGCGTGCCGACAAGCCGTTCGTGGCGATCAACTGCGGCGCGCTGCCGGAGCAACTGCTCGAGAGCGAGCTGTTCGGCCACGCCCGCGGCGCCTTCACCGGCGCGGTCAGCCAGCACGAGGGGCTGTTCCTGGCCGCGGACGGCGGCACTCTGTTCCTCGACGAGATCGGCGACATGCCGCTGACCCTGCAGGTCAAGCTGCTGCGCGCGCTGCAGGAGCGCCAGATCCGCCCGCTGGGCAGCACCAAGTCGGTGCCGATCGACGTGCGCATCATCTCGGCGACCCACCGCGATCTCGACCGTGCCATGCACGAAGGCGACTTCCGCGAGGATCTCTACTACCGCCTCAACGTGGTCAATCTCAAGCTGCCGCCGCTCAAGGAGCGTGCCGAGGACATCCCACTGCTGGCCAAGCACATGGTGGCCCAGGTCGCCGCCCGGCATAAATCGTTCGTCAAGGGCTTCTCACCGGAGGCGCTCAACCTGCTCGCCTCCAGCGCCTGGCCCGGCAACGTGCGCCAGCTGGTCAACGTGGTCGAGCAGTGCGTGGCGCTGACCAGCACGCCGATGATCCCCGAAGCGCTGGTCTCCCAGGCGCTGGCGGCGGAGGAGAACGCGCTGCCCTCGTTCAGCGAAGCGCGCGCCGGCTTCGAACGCAGCTATCTGATCAAGGTGCTCAAGATCACCGAAGGCAATGTCACCCAGGCGGCGCGTATCGCCGGGCGCAACCGCACCGACTTCTACAAGCTGCTGGCCCGCCACGAGCTCGACCCCGGCGCCTTCAAGCCCACCGCGATGCCCGACGCCACTAGCTGAGCGCCTTCGGCGCCGGCGGTGTTAGCCGCCGGCGTCTCTTGATGTCTTACGCTATGTCTCTCTCTACGTCTCTAGCTCTACGACCCTCACGCGCTAAACACCGCTCTCCGGCCCAGCCGACGCTGCCGGCTGCCCCGAGCCAGCCTGAACCAGATCCGCGAGGCGCTGACGTAGCCAGCGCTGCAGCGGGTGAGTGGTGGTGCGCTCGTGCCACAGCAGGGCCATATCGAAGCCGGGCACGATCAGCGGCGGCGCCAGCCGCTGCAGTTGTTCATCTCTCCCCGCGGCGACCCGTGAGGGCACCAGGGCAAGCAGCTCGCTGCGCGCCACGATCTCCGGCACGACCAGAAATCCCGGCGCCGAGAGCGCCACACGGCGGCGCCGGCCGACCGCCGCCAGGGCGTCGTCCACCGGCCCGCGGAAGCCACCGCCCTGGGGCGAGACGATGACGTGCTCCAGCGCGCAGAAGGTATCGAGATCGAGCGGGTCGCCCACCTCGGGGTGCCCGGAACGGGCGATCGCCACGTAGTGCTCGTGGTAGAGCCTGCGCATGCGTAGGGCGTCCGGCGCCATCTCCGGCATCGTCAGCGCCAGATCGATCTCACCCCGGGCCATCTGCGCCGCCAGTGCGGCGTGGTCCAGCGTGCGCCAGGCGATCGCCAGCCCCGGGGCCTCGCGTCTCAGCGCCAGGGCCAGTGGCAGCAGCACCGCGTACTGTACGTAATCGCTGGCGGCGAGGGTCACCGTGGCACTGGCGGTGGCCGGGTCGAAGGGGCTGGTGCTCGCCACCACCTGGCGCACGCTCTCGAGGGCCGCGTGCAGCGGCGCCTGCAGCTCCAGTGCGCGCTGGGTCGGGATCATGCCGCGCTGGGCGGGCCAGCAGGGGTCACCCAGCAGCTCGCGCAGCCGGGTCAGGCGGGTGGAGATCGCCGGCTGGCTGAGATGCAGGCGTTCGGCGGCGCGGCTGACGTTGCGCTCCGCCAGCAGGGTGTCGAGGGTCATCAGCAGATTGAGGTCCAGCCGCTCGATATCCATTCAGTTTATACCTGGAAATAAAATATCTGATTTCAAAGATACCAGAGCCGGCGGCAAGATCGTGATCGACCCCGCACACCCGCGGAACGACCACCGACAAGGAGCCGGCATGTCCCATATTCTGATCATCCACGCCCACCCCGAACCGCAGTCGCTGACCAGCGCGCTGAAAGATATGGCGGTGGCCACCCTTGAAGCGCAAGGGCACGAGGTGCAGGTCTCCGACCTCTACGCCATGCGCTGGAAGACACTCGCCGACCGCGAGGATTTCACCGAGACGTTCGATGCCGAGCGGCTGCGCTATATCGCCGAGTCCCGCCACGCCTACGCCGCCGATACCCAGACCGCGGATATCGCCGCCGAGCAGCAGAAGCTGTTGTGGGCCGATGCGGTGCTGTTCAGCTTTCCGCTGTGGTGGTTCGGCATGCCGGCGATTCTCAAGGGCTGGGTCGACCGGGTGTTCGCCTTCGGCTTCGCCTATGGCGTGGGGGAGCATGGCGGCGAGCGCTGGGGTGACCGCTACGGCGAAGGCATGCTGGCCGGTCGCCGCGCAATGCTGATGGTGCCGATCGGCGGTCGCGCGCCGCACTACAGCGAGCGCGGCGTCAACGGCAGCCTGGAGGAGATTCTGTGGCCGATTCATCACGGCACGCTGTTCTATCCCGGGCTGACGGTCATGCCGCCGTTTCCGGTCTATTCGAGCGATCGCCTGGACGATGCTAGCTGGCAGCAGGTGGCGGCGGATCTCGAGCAGCGCCTGGCGGGGCTGTTCAGCGATGCGCCGATCGCCTATCGGCGCCAGAACGGCGGCCATTACGATCGTGATCAGCGTCTCAAGCCGGGGCTAGGGAAGGGTGAGAGTGGTACGCGGATTCATCTCGTGCAGCTGGGTGACCCGGAGCAGCGTCCGGCGCGCCGGGTGGGGCAGAGCTGAAGCGAATCAACGCTGAAACGGGTCCCTGAGCGGTTGTATCACCGCTGTGGTTTTGAGCCCTTCAGGCGTCGCTTCACTTCCAGCTTCAGACGCCCCTCGCCGAGGCGGGCGGTGAGCGTCTGGCCCGGCTGGGTCTGGCTGGCGCGGATCACCTGGCCGCTGTCATCCTGCAGGATCGCGTAGCCGCGCCCGAGTACCGCCAGCGGGCTGACCGCGTTGAGCTCCCGCGCCACCCCTTCGAGCCGCTGGCGCTCCTGGCGCAGGCGCATCTGCTGGGCCGCTTCGAGGCGCGTGCCCAGGCGCTCGACCCGCTCGCGGGCCTGGCCCAGGGTGCGGCTGGGGTCGAGCAGGGCGAAGCGGCGCTGGGTGGCATCGTAGCGCTGGCGCTCCTGTTGCAGACGCTGGCGCATCGCCAGACGTAGACGCCGCTCCAGCCCATCCAGGTGCTGGCGCTGCTGGGCCAGACGCTCGCCCGGGTGGCGCAGGCGCGCGCGCAGATGATCCAGGCGCTGCGCCTCGGCATCGGCACGCTGCTGCCAGGCGCGCACCAGCCGACCGCGCTGCTGGGCCAGCCCCGCGCTCAGCTCGCGGCGGTCCGGCACCAGCCGCTCCGCCGCCGCCGAGGGGGTCGGCGCGCGCAGATCGGCGGCGAACTCGGCCAGGGTGAAATCCACCTCGTGGCCGATGGCGGCCAGCACCGGCAGGCGCGAATGAAAGATCGCCCGCGCCAGATGTTCGTCATTGAATGCCCACAGATCTTCCAGGCTACCGCCGCCGCGGGTGATCAGCACGGCATCGAACGGCTCAGGGGCGCCCGGTGCCCGCTCCGCGACCGGCATCTCGGCGTCTCGCCGTGCCTGGCGGTTGATCAGCGCGAGCGCACGGATCAGCGCCGGCGGTGCCTCGCGCCCCTGTACCGGCGTCGGGAACAGGCTCACCCGGGTCAGCGGCCAGCGCGCCGCGAGCACCGCCAGCACATCGCGGATCGCCGCGCCGCTGGGTGAAGTGATCAGCGCCAGGTGGCGCGGCGGATAGGGCAGGGCGCGCGCATTGGCGAACACGCCCTCGGCCTCCAGCTGGCGCTTGAGCCGCTCGTAGGCCGCCATCAGCTCGCCTTCGCCGCTCGCCTGCACCGCATCGACGATCAACTGATAGTCGCCGCGCGGTTCGAAGATCGACACTCGCCCGCGCACCTTGACGCGATCGCCATCCTTCAGCGCCACGCGGGAGAGGCTGGCGCGGTTGCGGAAGAAGGCACAGCGCAGCTGCGCCCGGGCATCCTTCAGCGTGAAGTAGAGATGGCCGGAAGCAGGGCGCGCCAGACCCGAGATCTCGCCCTCGACCCAGCAGTCGCCGAAGCCGCGCTCCAGCATCTGGCGCGCCTGGCGGTTGAGATCGCTGACAGAAAGGGCCTGGGGCGTCGGGGCGGGCATTCGGGTTTCCAGCACTCGGGGGATGGCCCGGCAGCGTAACACGAAGGCCGCCACGGGCGGCAGCGCGACCCGTCAGGCCACTTCGGCGGCGCGTGACTTCTCTATCGGCATTGAGGCTCATCGACCAAATGACTATAATGCGCGATTAACTTTTCGCAGCACCCGCCGAGTCGTCAGTCCCCAGACCCGGCGCCGGACGGGCGTTGCCACCGGCCCCCACCACCTGCCAAATTGGGTTTCCGACTATGCTACGTATGGCGCAAGAAGCTCTTACGTTCGATGACGTATTACTCGTACCCCGCTACTCGGATGTCCTGCCCAGAGACGTCGACCTCAGATCCCGCCTGACCCGCAAGCTGACCCTCAACATCCCGCTGCTCTCTTCCGCCATGGACACCGTCACCGAAGCGCGCCTGGCCATCGCCATGGCCCAGGAAGGTGGCATCGGCATCATCCACAAGAACATGACCATCGCCCAGCAGGCGTCGGAAGTGCGCAAGGTCAAGAAGCACGAGAGCGTCATCGTCAAGGACCCGGTCACCGTGGGCCCGAACGCCAAGCTTCAGGATCTGCTCTCGATGGCCGAAGAGTACGGCTACTCCGGCTTTCCGGTGGTCGAGGGCGAGACGCTGGTGGGCATCGTCACCGGGCGTGACATGCGCTTCCAGCCGGACCACAGCGACACCGTCGAAGCGATCATGACCCCGCGGGACAAGCTGGTCACCGTGCTCGAAGGCACCGATCTCGACACCATCAAGTCGAAGCTGCAGGAAAACCGCATCGAGAAGATCCTGGTCGTCGACAAGGACTTCCACCTGCGCGGCCTGGTCACCGTGCGCGACATCGAAAAGGCGCGCACCTATCCCAACGCCGCCAAGGACGCCGACGGCCGCCTGCTGGTGGGTGCCGCCGTGGGCACCGGCCCGGAGACCCCGGAGCGGGTCGCGGCGCTGGTCGAAGCCGGCGTCGACGCGCTGGTGGTCGACACCGCCCATGGCCACTCCAAGGGCGTGATCGACCGCGTGCGCTGGGTCAAGGAGCACTACCCGGAGCTGCAGGTGATCGGCGGCAACATCGCCACCGGTGACGCCGCCGTGGCGCTGGCCGAAGCCGGCGCAGACGCGGTCAAGGTGGGCATCGGCCCCGGCTCCATCTGCACCACCCGCGTGGTTACTGGTGTCGGCGTGCTGCAGATCACCGCGGTGTCCAACGTCGCCGAGGCGCTTGCCCCCTACGATATTCCGCTGATCGCCGATGGCGGCATCCGCTACTCCGGCGATATCGCCAAGGCGATCGTCGCCGGCGCCAGCACGGTGATGCTGGGCAGCATGCTCGCCGGTACCGAAGAGTCCCCGGGCGAGGTCGAGCTGTTCCAGGGCCGTACCTACAAGGCCTACCGTGGCATGGGCTCGATGGGCGCCATGTCCCAGAGCCAGGGCTCCTCCGACCGCTACTTCCAGAGCAAGGAAGAGGGCGTCGAGAAGCTGGTGCCGGAAGGGATCGAAGGCCGAGTCGCCTACAAGGGCCAGATGAGCGCTATCGTGCACCAGATGATGGGCGGCCTGCGCGCCTCCATGGGCTACACCGGCTGCCACAACATCGACGAGATGCGCACGCTGCCGGAGTTCGTCAAGATCACCGGCGCCGGCGTGGTCGAGTCCCATGTGCACGATGTGCAGATCACCAAGGAAGCGCCGAACTACCGCGGCGCCTGATCGTTAGTGATTCTGGAAACCTCCTGTGCATCGCTCGAAAGGTTTCCCGTCATGGCCGAGTGCCCCTTGCAGGGGCTCGGCCATCGACACAGTTTCCAGCCATTTCCGGCTTTGTCAGCGGCGCCTAACAGCGCCGCTGCTCGTTTAAGACTCACACCCAGGGCTCATTCGATGACCGACATCCATTCGCACAAGATCCTGATTCTCGACTTCGGCTCCCAGTACACCCAGCTGATCGCCCGCCGCGTGCGCGAGATCGGGGTCTACTCGGAGATCCGCGCCTTCGATATCACCGAAGAAGAGATCCGCGAATACAACCCCAACGGCATCATCCTCTCCGGCGGGCCGGAGTCGGTCTCCGAGCTGGGCTCGCCGCGTGCGCCGGAATGCGTGTTCGAACTGGGCCTGCCGGTGTTCGGCATCTGCTACGGCATGCAGACCATGGCGGAACAGCTCGGCGGCGCCACCGAAGGCTCCGACAAGCGTGAGTTCGGCTACGCCCAGATCAACGTCTCCAGCGAAGACGACCTGCTCGGCGGCATCAAGGATCACGTCGGCCACGACGGCGGCGCACTGCTCGACGTCTGGATGAGCCATGGCGACAAGGTCGCCCGCGCCCCGGCCGAGTTCACCGTCACCGCCTCGACGCAGAGCTGCCCGATCGCCGCCATGAGCTGGGCGGAAAAGCGCTTCTACGGCGTACAGTTCCACCCGGAAGTGACCCACACCCTGCAGGGCCAGCGCATCCTCGAACGCTTCGTGCTCGAGATCTGCCAGGCCGAGCGGCTGTGGACCCCGGCGCAGATCATCGAAGACCTGACCGAGCGCGTCCGCGCCCAGGTCGGCGACCGCCACGTGCTGCTCGGCCTCTCCGGCGGGGTCGACTCCTCCGTGGTCGCCGCACTCCTTCACAAGGCGATCGGCGAGCAGCTCACCTGTGTGTTCGTCGATAACGGCCTGCTGCGCAAGCAAGAAGGCGACCAGGTGATGGAGACCTTCTCCCAGCACATGGGGGTCAAAGTGATCCGGGTCGACGCCGAGGATGAGTTCTTGACCAAGCTCGGCGGTGAAAACGATCCCGAAGCCAAGCGCAAGATCATCGGCAACACCTTCATCGACGTCTTCGACCGCGAAGCGGCCAAGATCGACGGTGTCGACTTCCTCGCCCAGGGCACCATCTACCCGGACGTGATCGAATCCGCCGCCAGCAAGACCGGCAAGGCCCACGTGATCAAGTCGCACCACAACGTCGGCGGTCTGCCCGAGACCATGAAGCTCAAGCTGGTCGAACCGCTGCGCGAACTGTTCAAGGACGAAGTGCGCAAGCTCGGCCTGGAACTCGGCCTGCCCTACGACATGGTCTACCGCCACCCCTTCCCGGGGCCGGGCCTGGGCGTGCGTATTCTCGGCGAAGTCAAAAAAGAGTACGCCGACATTCTGCGTGAAGCCGATGCCATCTTCATCGAAGAGCTGCACAACGCCGACTGGTACCACAAGACCAGCCAGGCCTTTGCCGTCTTCCTGCCGGTGAAGTCGGTCGGCGTGGTCGGCGACGGCCGCCGCTACGAATGGGTCATCGCCCTGCGCGCCGTCGAAACCATCGACTTCATGACCGCCCGCTGGGCCCACCTGCCGTACGAGTTGCTCGAAAAGGTTTCTAACCGCATCATCAACGAGATCAGCGGCGTCTCCCGCGTGACCTACGACGTGAGCAGCAAGCCGCCCGCGACGATCGAGTGGGAGTGAGTAGAGTAGGCTATATCTGAACGATTGATGAAAAATTAGAGCAGGGTCTGTGTTTTGAAGCATCGTATCCGAGCTGGCTAGCAACTCATGGATGCTTATGGCATTGGAATTTCGGCACACCATAGGACTATTGTCTAAGTGTGCCGTCTGAACTGGGCGCCTGCTCATGCTTGGCAAGACTATCCATAAACGATAGCCTTCTGGCGATATAGCTCTACTTTAAGCCTGAATGCATATGCATTTTTGGGTGGTTTGAATGGTGAAATGAAAAATTATACTACGACACAACTGTCTGCTCTTCCTCGGCTTTTTTCTGCCTCCGTCTTTCGCGAGATGGCAAGAAAAGGTCGGTCTGGTATGTTTCGTAGCCTGCTGGAACAGACTGATTTGGTCAGTCATGCTGATCCGCATGCGACTGTGGGGGATGCCTTCGACTCTGCATTCAATATTCTGAAAGTTGCTGGTCAGCGTGATGAGTATATTTACCGTACTGCGATCAGCCAGAAAGTGCTGATGGGCACACATTCGCTGCGCACAGCTTCAATGCTTAATGAGTTTCGTATTGACAGTAGTAAGGCTGATCTTGTTATCCTGAATGGCACTTCTACCGCCTATGAGATAAAGTCTGAGAGAGACTCGCTTGCGCGACTTGCTAAGCAAGTTGATGATTATAAAAAAGTTTTCGCTAAAGTAAATGTGATCGCGAGCGAAGGTCATATCGAGGGCGTGATGGAAACGGTCCCTGATGATGTGGGGGTAATGTGCCTTTCCAAACGCTACCGCATCGCAACTCTGCGCGAAGCAGTAGAGTATCCGGCGCGGATTTGTCCTGTGACTGTCTTTGAGTCCTTACGCATCGGCGAGAGCATCGCAATTTTGCAGGCGATGGGCGTTGCGATACCGGAGGTTCCCAATACGCAGAGACATACGACGATGCGTGATCTTTTCGCTACGCTAGATCCTATGGCACTACATGTGGAGATGGTAAGGACGCTCAAGCGGACGCGCAATCTGGCACCGCTTGGCGACTTTATCGATCGTTTGCCAAAGTCTTTGCAAGCTGCCGCGCTTTCTATATCGGTGCGCCGTAGTGATCACCCAAAACTGATTGACGCCATTGAGACTCCGCTGCATACAGCCATGACTTGGAGCTGACCGACACATGTATTATCCTTATTTTCGCGGGAAACAATTCGAGCTCATCACAATTCGCGAGATGGCGAGTTTACTCGCTGAAAAGGATTTCATACCTGTCATTGAGCCAGTGCGCGAGTCACTCAGTGGGCTTAAGAAGACTTTGACTGCGATATGTGATGCAGGAGGTCGTGCAGTCGTCATTGTGAATCCTTATCACGGAGACCATCAGGATGATGGGGCCGGTATTACGGATCTTCTGAAAGAGGATTTCAAGGATTTCGATAATATCTCTGCTGGTGTCCTGCTGCGTACGGACATGACCGTCGATGCGGTAATGACTTGCTATGGCCAACATGCCGCTCATAATCCTGTTCTAGTCCACGCGGGCTTCACCGCACCCAAGGCGCTGGCGGCCGCACTAGACGACAGCATGCTCGGCCTCACCAACGTCTTTGTCGAAGATCATGCAAAGCTCCTCTACCGGAAACATTTCGACCAGAGCACGTGTATCCTAGTGCGTGACGGTTTCAAGCGGCAACGCAATGCCGACTATCCGGAGCTGGAGGAGTTCTCGGATCTTCATGTTACCTATGGCGATCTCGGCATGGCAGGGTTTGGCGATTTTCTGATGGTCGGTGATGCTTACACTGAGGGCGGCGTCCAGCCTATGCCGTTGCGATCCACCTGACCTTCATCGACCCTGACAAGGACGATGTTATGTACATCTATCACTTCGTTTCGGACACGAAGGACACGCCGACCGATCCCGCTGGCAAGTTCGCTCAGGCGCTTGCGAAGCTTATCGCGAAACTAGATAGCGGCACCTCCCATATTCTCGAGACCGAAGCGATCGAGGCGTTTCGCGCTCTTCATGCTAAAGGCCACTTTCCGGGATTAGGCTACGTCAAAAAGCTCTCGATGAAGCACCACATCGAGACACTTGCGCACCATCTTGGCTGACCGGCATGTCAAAGCGTTTCTGTTGCCCGGAGTGCTTCGATGATCGCGTCCTGCACGATCAGCTTTTCCCAACCCTTGATCCCGGACATGGGATATGCGATTTCTGTGGGACCACTGATATCCAGCTCATTGAGCCGGAAAAGCTGGCCGACTATTTCGAGCTCCTAGTCAATGTATACGAGCCGAGTGAGGACGGGAAGTCGCTAGTCGAATGGATGAAAGAAGACTGGCTGCTCTTTAGCCATCAACGCATGGATATTGCCCACGCCAAGGAGTTGCTCGGCGAGATTCTCAATGACGGTGAGATCGTTCGACGCAGTTTCGCCCCGTCAGTGAACTATATAAGCGAAGGCCTCGCGCAATGGGACAAGCTGCGTGACGAGATGATGTATGCCAATCGCTGGTTTCTTGACGTAGCCATCGATGGGGAACGTCTCAAACAGCTGCTCGACATGCTGATAGCGCCGCCATTGCCCCAGCACTGGCATCGCGCGCGCATCCGCACAGATGATGAGGTCTTCCCAATCGAGAGAATGGGCGCACCGCCGAGGCGACGCTCGTCAAACGGCCGGGCCAATCCGGCCGGAATCCCCTACCTCTATCTAGGATCACTTCCTGAAACTGCTGTGGCAGAGATCAGGCCTCATACCGGCGAGGTAGCTTGCGTCGCCGAGTTCACGATCCCTGATATTAAGGCTGTGGACTTGCGCAATCCACGCAAGCTAGTTTCGCCCTTCATCCTGTCAGAGTCGAGCGCGATCGGTCAGCTGCGCGCCGACTTGCCGTTCCTTGAGCGTTTGGGTGAAGAATTGACTCGACCTGTTCAGCCGTCTGGGGCGGCGATCGACTATATACCGAGCCAGTACCTGTGTGAGTTCATTAAGAAGAAAGGGTTCGATGGGGTGGTCTATCGTAGTTCAGTCAGCGACGGTATCAATCTCGCTCTGTTCAATCCCGAACAGGCAGTCGGTGGGAATGTTACGCCCTACAATGTCACCAAGGTGTCGGTCGCAGTGGGGGCTGCCTAAGTAACCACAATATCGGACCAGCCTTTAGGTCCGGCGATCGCTATCCAGGACGACGTAGCCGACCCGCAAGGATTGGTGCGTCTGTTCCGTACCATGTGAGAATGGCTACGGAACTGTTTCTGTCGTGCGAAATCGAGTATCAAAACAATAGCTGTCATCGCTGCCGCCTCTGTAACTCCTTGGCTAGTTCGACCAAACATTCAGAACGACCGACCCAGTATGGCGCCAGATCCACTGCGGGTTCTTCGTCATCTATCATCTGGGCCAGCCACAGCCCCTCCTTGTCGGGGGCGGGGCCGCGATCACCGGCTTCATGACGGGCAAGCATGGGGCACCTTTCCAGGGCAGGCTGTCGCGACGCTTGCCCAGCGGGAACAGCTTGCGTGCCACTGAAGTGACCTCCTCTATGCCGGCCTGCTTCACTCCGACAAATCTGCTGGTGTAGGCATGCACTGACCGCGACCATGAAGGCTTGGCTATGTTCAAGACTACTGCTCAGTAGACCGATCTTCGTCCACCGTGGTTACCATGCTCCGGCTCAGGTAAGTTCTTCAGACCTGGAAGCCACATGGGAGCGTAGCCGTGCCACTCAATATCGTTCGCCGTTTGCTCCCCGAGTGGGGCACGACCTATGGCCCGCCGGGTGAGGGGCCCTTTCCTACCGTGATGATCCTGCATGGCTCGGAGGGTGCCTGGTCGGGCTGGAGCCATCGCAATGCGGTGCTCCTCGCCGCGCACGGCTTCCTGGCCTTTCCCTTCGGTTACTCCCAGGGTGGCAACGTCTGGAACGCAGGTAGCATTCATGAGGTGTCGTTGGACCGGAGCGTCGCCGCGTTGGAGGCCTTGCGTGGCTTCGATGTTTCCTCCGGCCGCGTTGGGCTCTACGGCGTTTCCCGTGGGGCGGAGCAAGCCCTGCTGCTGACGTCGTTGATGGCGCGAGACGGCGTACCGGGCATCGCCGATGCCGTGGCTGCGCACAGCCCGCCGGACTGTATCTGCGGCGCGTTCGATGGGCGCACCTTTCGCGATGTGGGTGACCCCGGCTGGCAAGCGTGGGATGGCGCCAACCGCGCCTGGAACTGGCGCGGATCGTCCGAGATGTTGCTGCCCACCCAGCCCATCGAGATCGAACGCTATACCGGCCCGTTGTTCCTCAGCCACGGCACGGCAGATAGCGTCTGGTCGGTGGCGATGACTCGCCGGCTCGAAGCCCGCTTGCAGGCCCATGGCCAAACGCCAGAGGTGTATTACTACGAAGGGGAGGACCATGTCCTGAGTAGTGAGGCGGAAAATACCCACCACACCCGACTGCTCGACTTCTTCGATCGCCATTGGCTGGCTGAGCGGTGCCCTGATGCCAGGGCCATGCGAAGACGCGTGGATCACCACTGGAAGGTCGCCGCTTAGGGTCAGAGGCAAGACGTATCAACGAAAACGGCCAGGCATATCGATGCCTGGCCGTTTTGCATTACGAGCGATGCTGGGCGAGATCAGCGGACGACACTGACCGGGCCGTGGTCGTCGCTCATCCGGTCCTCCTTATGGCGCTAACGTCAGAGCCCCGGCCTTGTAATCCTGGGAGTATCGGGTGCGGGGCTTTTCTTCATCGAAGCTGCTTGCCTTTCCGTGGGTTACCTCGTCTCAGTGTATTACTGAACGAGGTGTCCACTGCTGCTTGGCAAGATCAGGGGGCACTTCAAATCTGTTTTGATGCTTATGGTGCTATGTGGGTGTGGTTATAATTGCGTACCACGCAATGTTCATGAGCTTTGAGATGAAACATCCCGACTTGAACCTGTTGCTCGCCTTGGACGCTCTGTTGGAGGAGGGGAGCGTGGCGGGGGCGGCCCGCCGCATGCATCTGAGCCCGCCTGCGATGAGCCGGACTTTGGGCCGTATCCGAGAAACCCTGGGTGACCCGATATTCGTGCAGGCCGGTCGCAAGCTCGTCCCCACGCCGAGGGCCGTGGCTTTGCGTGAGCAGGTACGGGCAGCCGTGGAGCAGGCGTCAGCGGTGCTTGCACCGACAGCCGAGGTCGATCTGAAGACACTTGAGCGATGCTTCAATGTGCGTGCGACGGATGAATTCCTGAGCGTTCACATGGGGCGTTTGCTGGATGCGATGGCCACTGACATGCCGCTTGCCATGCTGCGTCTATCTCCGGAAGAGGACGACCTGGACGATGAGGCGCTGCGTAGTGGTCGCATCGATCTGTTTGTCAGCGCTTCCCGTAAGCTTGGGCCGGAGATCCGCGTGCAGCCACTATTCACCACGACTTTCGTCGGCGTGGCGCGCGAGAATCATCCGATTTTCGATGCTGACATCACCCTAGAGCAGTTCGTCCGTTGGGAACATGTTGGCGTTTCCCGTCGGGGTAAATCCCACGGCCCGATCGACGCCGCGCTGGAGAAGCATGGCTTGAAACGGCGTGTCTCTCTCGTTGTCTCCTCGCCCTATGTGGCACTGTTTGCGTTACAGGACGCCAACCTGATTTTGCCACTGCCCAGGCATCTCGCCAGCAGTGCTCTTGCCGCAGGGCTTCGCATTCGGTTGTTCGATTTGCCGATGGCGTTGGAAACCGCGCCACTTATTCAGGCCTGGCACCCCAGGCTTCAGAACGACCCTGCTCATCAGTGGTTAAGGCGCACGATCTATGACTTGTGCAACGCAGAGGCGTCGTTGCCCGTGACATAAAGCAGTACCCGCTTCAATCGATGCGTCTGATGCACTCATCGGTTTCGATAAAGTCACTACTCGACATCCAAGACTCTCATTATCGTAATACGACTCATTACCAAAAAGTGGGTCGATCATGTGTTCCGCGCCAGTCAATCCGACGCCTCCGGTTACTCCCGCCCAACCCTATGCCGCGCTGATTCGCTGTCTTTCTTGCTGTGACCTGACCACACCTCGCGCGACCTATGTCCTTCGCTCGGTTCTTGCCGCCTGGTTGGCACTCGTCCTCGCCTACTGGTTCGATCTGGAAGCTCCTTATTCGGCTGCGTCCTCCGTACTGCTGGTCATCAACCCGGTTCAGGGGGCGGTCATCGGCAAAGGCATCTGGCGGGTCATCGGCACACTGGCGGGCATGTTGGCTGCACTCGTACTGATGAGTCTGTTTGGACAGATGCCATGGCTTTTCTTGCTGGGGTTCGGCGCCTGGTTGGGACTGTGTGTTGCGGGTATGACGCTAGTGCGCCATTTCCGGGCCTACGGTGCCGCGCTGGCCGGGTACACCGTTGGCTTGGCTGTCTACGGTGCGCTAGAGCACCCTCAAACGACCTTCGCGCATGTGGTGGATCGTGGTTCGGCCGTGTTGATCGGAGTGATGTGTCTGGCCCTGGTATCGTCGCTATTCAGCGCCCGCCGGGTACGCCAGCGTCTCGAAGCCCAGTCGACACGGTTGCTTGCGGCCAGCGCAGAAACGCTGGCGACTCAGCACGAAGCACTGGAGGAAGGGATCGAAGGCGGCCCTACGCGGGTCGCACCCGCCCGGCGGAAGCTCATTGCCGAGGTCTATGGCATAGATGATCTGCTGGCACTGGGGAAGGCCGAATCGATCGATCTGGCACAGCAGGGGGCCATGGTACGGCATGCCATGGCATCGCTATTCGCTGCCCTGGTCGGCGGCATCTCGCCTTTATCCGAACATAGTACCAGCATGCGGGCGTTACGGGCTTTGCAGCCGGAGCTCGAACGGTCATGGCGCGATGCCGCAAGCGACGTGTCGGCTGGAGACTTCGGCAAGGCGCGGCGACGCTTGTGCGAGAGTCGTGAACGCCTGATGGCCAGACTCGAGTCGGTCTCGTCAGTGCCAGCCGAGCAGCCGGCGCTGCTGATCGCGGGTGATCGATTGGTAGAGCAGATCGACGATTATCTAGCCGCATTGGACGGTATCGCGACGTTACATCGTCCAGGCGTTCGCCCCATCCTGCCTGCAGTACCCTTTCACCGGGACTGGACGGCGGCGATGCAAAACGGCTTGCGTGCGATGCTGATCGTGGTACTGGGCGGTATTTCTGGATCGCGACTGGCTGGCAACACGGCAACATGATGTTGGCGGGACTCGCGGCTGCCTGTGCACTGCTGTCCACGGCGCCCAATCCTGCCGCTGGAGCGATCCTTTCATCAAAGGGACGTTAGCCGCCGTGGTGATGGCGTTCGTGTGTGCATTTTGGGATACTGCCGCCACATCGAAGGGTTGTCTTGCTGATAGTTTTGGGGCTGTTCTGGCTGCCCGCTGTCTTTCTCACCACATTGATCGTCATGCATTGGCCGGCATGGCCTATCTCGTCGGGTTCACGACATTGGCAGCGCCTGCCAACCCTATGCAGTACGACCTGAGCCTGTTTCTCAACGCTTCGGTGGCGTGGTTTACTGGCCGTGTTTTTTACCCTGCTTGGCTTTCGACTGCTGCTGCCGCGTAACCTCGCACGCGATATCGAACGATTGCGCCATCGTATTCGCGATGAGGCGCTCTCCCTGTTGCGACGTGCACCGACAGATGAACGTCGCTGGCAGTGGCGCCAGCAGCATCGCATGGCGCGTCTGGGTGCCGTGCTCCAGAACCAGCCTGTTGCCATGGATCATGCCATCAGTGATGCGCTCGCCAGTCTGCACCTGGGGCGGGAGCTGATGCGCTTGCGACACTGGCTGAAGGCTTCGCCAAAGCGATCCCCCATTCGCCCCACGGTGGAAAAGACGTTAAAGCGAATGGCGTGTCGCGCGGACGATCCCCTCATGGCGGCTCGCCATGCGCGCCGTGCCGCGCGCCTTATGATGGCCGCGGGTGTCGTTGAATCGGGCCGCGTTGAAAATCGGCAGTATATGGCCGCTGCATTGATCGATGTTGCCGAGCTGATCGAAGGCCACGCCGATTACTTCTCTGGGCTCCCGCGAGGAGGCGCCAATGCTCAGTGAAGTTGCTGTGGCGGGCATCTATCTGCCACCCCTCTTTGTCTATGCCTTGATGGTGGTACCGCTATTTCTGGGAATGCGATTCCTGATAGGGCGCAGCGGCTTGTTGCGCTGGATCTGGCATCCAGGGCTGTTCGAATTCGCGATCTCTGTCTGCCTGCTGTCTCTCTTGGTGCTCTATGTCTAGGTGTCGTATGAAACGTCTATTAATGCCTGTTGCAAAAGTGACCCTGACTCTGGGCGCGGTCATCGCCGCGATGCTATTGGTAATCGCACTATGGCAAGCCTACGTACTGGCTCCCTGGACGCGTGATGGTCGAGTCAATGCGCAGGTCGTGCGCATCGCTCCCGAGGTCTCCGGGACGATCGCCGAGGTCGCTGTCACCGATGATCAGTATGTAAAGCGCGGAGAGTTGTTGTATCGCATTGATCCCGAGCGCTTCGCACTGGCTGTCGAGCAGGCCGAGGCGCGATTGGCGTCGGCGACAGCGACGCTGAGCCAGAAGGTCGACTATGCCAAGAGACGGCAAGGACTGGGAGAGTATGTCTCCCGCGAACAGGTTCACAGCGCCACGCAGGATGTGGATATCGCCAGGGCGGAAAAACACCAAGCCCAGGTCGCGCTGAATCTGGCTCGGCTGGACCTGACACATGCGACCCTGCGCTCCCCGGTGGATGGCTATGTGACTCATCTACGCTTACGCAAAGGTGACTACGCGGTGGCTGGGCAGCAGAATCTCGCCGTGCTGGATGCGAACAGTTTCTGGGTCACGGGCTATTTCGCCGAGACCAAACTCCAGGGCATCCATCCCGGGGCAGCGGCAACGGTTCAGCTGATGGGCTTCGAAGCGCCATTACGAGGCCACGTGGCCAGTATTGGACGCGGCATCGCCAATACCAACGAGGGGATCGATGATCAGGGGCTGCCGAGTGTCGAGCCGAGTTTCAGCTGGGTGCGTCTGGCCCAACGTATTCCGGTACGTATCGCCATCGATCGGGTGCCAGAGAGCATCGAACTGACCGCCGGTATGACGGGCAGCGTCGAGGTCGACCAAACCTCCGGAGGGCATGTGCGACTACATGGGCGTTTGATCACACTGCTGCATCGCTGGATGTAAGGTGGAAGCCCGCTCCACGCTTGTGAGTTGACTTTCATTGGCTTTTACAAGTTTGCCGCGAGGGCTCTAGTCGGTGGATGGCAAGCCAGCCAATGTCTGCGAATCATATATGGGTAGCTCCTTCCCTTGGCGAGTAGCCGCGCGAACGAAGGCAGTCGGGGATTGACCGAGCACCTTGCGAAACATGCTGGAGAAGGCGCCGGGGCTGTCGTAGCCGAGTTCCAGCGCGGTTCGGGTAACGGAGCTACCGGCTAGTAGCCTGGGAACGGCGGCCATCAGGCAGGCTTGCTGGCGCCATATGGCGAACGACAGGCCGGTCTGCTGACGAAACAGTCGATTGAAGGTGCGTTGGCTGCAATGAAGTTGTCGGGCCCAGTCCTCGGGCAGGCTATGGATATGCGGCTGGCCGAGAAAATCTCTGCACAGGCGGGCCAGATGAGGGTCCCGGGGCAGAGGCGCAAACAGCGGCAGCGCCGGCGCCCGTTGCAGCTCGTACAGCAGGAGTTGGGCGAGGGCACCATCGCGACCGCTCTCGTCATAAAGCGCGGGCATGCTGGCGGAGGCCAGCAGCAGGTGATGCAGGAGTGGCGTCACGACCAGCACCTCGCAACTGGAGGAGGAGCGTGGCGCCGCCACGGGTTCGATATACAGGCTGCGGGTACTGACGCCGTTCATCCGCACCCGGTGGCGCTTGCCCGCCGGCAACCAGACACCGCTATAAGGTGGCACCACCCAGGTGCCTTCATCGGTGTCGACCTCCATCAAGCCCGTCATGCCGTAGAGAAATTGGGCTCGGCGATGGGTATGAAAGTCGAGTAGGGCGCCGGGGCTGTAGTCGGTGCCGATGGCCACGACGGGCCGGGCCGCATGATCCACGTCTGCTAGGGGGATATTGAGCATTTGCCCTCAGGGTGGCCGAAATACAACGATTATTGGCCAACTGGCGAACGTCGGCCACTCCTTATCGGAATATCGTTCCTGTCGTTGCATTCCATCAGAGAGTTCCGGTGTATAGCGTATTGCTTCTCTGCGGCGGGTTGGCCGGCATCACCACCGTGTTGTTCGGTTTTGGCGGTGGTTTTGTCGTGGTTCCTTTGATGTATATCTTGCTGATCGGCGTCCATGGGCCGGATAGCACGATGGGGTTAGCGGCCATGCATATCGCGGTAGCCACCTCGACCGCACTGATGATCTTCGCTGCCTCCCTGTCGACATGGCGTCACCATCGGCGGCGGACCGTGCAGTGGCGCCTGGTGCGTCCGTTGGTCGGTTATATCGCCATCGGTGCCGTGCTCGGCGCGGCCGCGGCGGTGTCGTTGAGTGGGGGCTGGGTGCGCTGGGTATTCATCGGTTATCTGGGGCTCACTATTGCGGATGCCATCCTGCGGCCGGGTTTCCTGCATCAGGCGAGTGAGGAGGTCCGCCCCATGGGCCGTCTGGTGACGGCGATCACAGGCCTGTTCATCGGTGTTATCGCGGCCTTTCTGGGAGTTGGTGGCAGCGTGATGACCGTACCGCTGATGCGCCGCAGAGGGGCCAGCATGACGGCGGCCACGGCGATGGCCAATCCCTTGTCGTTGCCGATGGCGGTGAGTGGCACCGCGACTTACGTGTTGCTGTCGGCTGGCGATACCGCCCTGGGCACCTGGTATGCGGGTATGTGGATCTGCGTGCCTTGTTAGCGCTGGCGGTGGGGTCATGGCTTGGTATCCGCCTGGCGTCGCGATGGATCGGGCGGATTCCCGATCGCGTTCATGCCAGGGTGTACCTGTTATTGCTGACGGTGGTGCTGGTGGTGATGGTCGTTGTGTAGGGTCCGCCAGGGCCATGCGAAGACGCGTGGATCACCACTGAGTGGGCGCCGCTAGGAGGCAGGGTCAGGCGTAGCAACGAAAACGGCCAGGCATAGGGATGCCTGGCCGTTTTGCATTACGGGCGATACGGGGCGAGATCAGCGAACGACGCTGACCGGGCCGTGGTCGTCGCAGTGGCCGCCATGCGCGAGCGCGTTGTCCATCAGTTGAACGACATGCTGGTCGGCCAGGCTGTAGTAGAGGTGCTGAGCATCGCGGCCGCTTGACCAGTTGAGCGTTCAGCAGTGTCTGCAACCGGGCGGAAACCGTCGAGAGCTTGGCATCGTCGTCCACCAGCTCGCCGACACACCGCTCGCCATCCTTCAAGCGGTAGAGTAGATCCAGCCTGGCGAAATACTCGCTGGAGTGGATCGGGGGCTAGCGCGCTTCGTGCGTCACGCAGGCGATTCGCGCCCAGGCTTCGGCGACCTCGTCCAGGTGGTCGCCGGCACGCCACGTAGGTCACGCGGATAGTCGACGTCGTTGGCCTCAGTAGCGCGAGTGGCGTGAAACTGGCCGTTGGCTGCCCGCAGAATCCACCCGCCCGAGTGACAGCGGGAAGAGGCGAGGAAGGCGACCCCCGGCGCCACGGCAGCGGGCTTCAGCTCTTGCGGCTCCTCCTCGACGCCCCACATGCGCGTCTTGGCGATCGGTGAGACCGCATTGACCACGATGCAGTGATCCGCGCCCTCGGCGGCGAGCACGTTCACGATGCCGACCGCGGCCATCTTCGCCGCGGCATAGGCAGCGAGCCCCCGGTGGACGTACTGCGGAAAGAGCGCGCGGTCAGAGGTGGTCAGGACGATGCGCCCGTGCCCCGCTGCACACAGGCTCGGCCAGGCAGCCTGTGCCAGCCATAGCGGCGCGCCGGCCATCACCGCCATGGCATGCTCGAACGATGACGCCTGGATCGCCTCGATCCGTTCGTAGGCCACCCAGCCGGCATTGTGGATGAGAGCATCCAGGCGGCCGCGTACCCCAAGGCAGGCATTCACCAGCGCATGACACTGCTCGCGGGTTTCGATGGGGGCGTCGAAAGGGTGCGCTTCGATGCCTTCATCCCGCAGACGCTGCGCCGCGGTGCGGGCGACGTCAGGGTCGAGCCCGTTGCCGCGGTCATCGGCACCCACGTCATGCAGCAGAATCGTCGCGCCGAGCGTGCCGATCAGGCGAGCATAGGCCAGCCCCAGGCCGCGCCCGGCACCGGTGATGAGCACGACCTGATCTTGGAAAATAGGGGCCTGAGCCATGGCTTCCTCCTGTGGGCGTGAAGACTAGAGATATGAGAGCTAGAGGCATGAGAACGAGAGAGGGAAGCATGAGAGGGGCGCTATAATAGTGCCAATATCTTTGTAGAGCGGTTTTGATATGCCCGTTGTATCAAGCGCAGTGGCATCGGGGCGCGGCATGGTCGACCTGCGCAAGATGGCGCAGTTCGTCGCCGTGGCCGAGGAGCAGCATTTTCATCGGGCCGCCGAGCGGCTCGGCATGTCCCAGCCGCCTCTGACCGTGGCGATGCGCAGGCTGGAAGAGGAGCTTGGCGTTCAGCTTCTGGAGCGAGGCGGTAAACGCGTGCTGGGGCTGACGGCGGCGGGGGCGGTCTTTCTACGCGAGGCTCGGGAGACCCTGCGTCAGGCAGAACTGTCGGTTCAGGCCGCACGCGATACCGCCGCGGGCTGCCTCGGCCATATGCGGCTGGGCTATGTCGGCAGCGCGCTCTACGGACGCTTGCCCGATACGATCCGCGACTTTCGAACCGCGAAGCCCAGGGTGGATCTCGAACTGCGCGAGGCGACGACCGCCGCACAGCTGGCCGCGCTGCGCGAAGGGTGGCTCGATGTCGGCGTGGTCATCCCGCCGTTGGGCGAGCATGCCGACCTTGCGTTGTACCCCTTCGATCAGGATCGGCTGTGCATCGCGCTCGCCCGAGATCATGCCCTGGCCGCGAAGCGGGAACTCACCGTCGCCGATCTCGCCGATGAGGCCTTCATCATGTGGCCGATGAACGAGGGGCGCGGCTTCCACCTCCAGGTGATTCGGCTCTGCGCCAATGCCGGCTTCGTGCCCCAGGTGGTACAGGAAGCGCACGGCATGCATGCGGTGCTGTCGCTGGTCGCCGTGGGGGCGGGGGTGGCGATCGTGCCCGAGAGCATGCGGACCTTCAGGCAGGATCGCATCCTCTACCGCACCATCGATGCGCCCGATGCGGCCTTTACGCTGGCACTGGCGGTGGCGGCGAATGCGCCCTGCGTCGCCGAGTTCGTGGCCATGGCGACTGGCCGCTGACAAGGCGCCCCATTGTGAGCCCGCGGCTGCGCGGCCTACACTGCCGAGACCACTCCCTGCGCAGGTCCGCCGTCATGCTCGATGCGCCGACGCCGCCTTCGGTGACCCGCCCGGCGGGCGCCTCTTCGCCCGCCGCGGTGCTGCCCACCGCCTGTAGCCATGATCCCGATCCTACGCGCGCCGCGCGTGAACTGGCGCAGGCGTTGGCGGAACCGCTGGCCGGGGCGCACCTGGGCGCGGTGCTGTTTTTCTGCAGCGCCGAGTATCCGCTGGCGGCCCTTGGCGAGGCGCTGACCGCCGCTTTCGAGGGCGTGCCGGTCAGCGGCTGCACCACCGCCGGGGAGATCACGCCGAACGGTTACGCCCGCGGCGGCATCGTGGCGATCGGTTTCCCCCGGGCGCATTTTGCCGTGTCGACGGCGCTGATCGACGATCTGGCGCACTTCGACTTAATCCGCGCCCAGCGCCTCACCGATACCTTGCTCAACGAGTGCCGGCATCAGGCGGTGGCGCCGGTGGCCGGGCACAGCTTCGCGCTGACCCTGCTCGATGGCTTGTCGAGCAGCGAGGAGCAGGTGCTGGCCACGCTGGATGCGGCGCTGGGCAGCATCCCCAGCTTTGGCGGCTCCGCCGGTGACGATAACCGCCTGGCGCATACCCATGTCTTCCATCAGGGGCGCTTTCACGATCAGGCGGCGGTGGTGGTGATGGTCAATACGTCGCTGCCGTTCGAGGTGTTCAGCACCCACCATCTGCGGCCAAGACGTGAAAAGCTGGTGGTCACTGCCGCCGATCGCCAGCGGCGGACCGTGTTCGAACTCAATGCCGCGCCTGCCGCCGAGGAGTATGCGCGGCTGGTGGGGCGCCCGGTCGAAGCGCTCGGCGAGACCGACTTCGCCCGCCATCCGCTGGCGGTGCGCATCGGCGAGGCGCACTACGTGCGCTCGATCCAGCGCGTCAATCCCGATGGCAGTCTGACGTTCTACTGTGCGGTGGAGAACGGCATCGTGCTCACCGCGATGACCCCGGCGCCGATACTCGACGATCTCGAGTCGGTGTTTGCCGGGCTGGAAGCGCGGCTGGGGCCGCCGGCACTGGTGATCGGCTGCGACTGCTTCCTGCGCCGGCTGGAGATCGAGGCGCTGGAGACGGTCACGGCGGCGGAAGGGCTATTGCGGCGTCATCGCACGGTTGGCTTCAACACCTATGGAGAGCAGCACCATGGGATGCACATCAACCAGACCTTCACCGGGGTGGCGATTGGACGCCCCGAGGGCCGAGACGGCGGGACCGGCGAGCGAGCGTGAGCGCCCGCTCGCCGAATCGATATGGCGTCATTCTCGCCGGGTTCCCAGCGCGTCACGGCGGGTGCGCTCCGGGATGGGCTCAGTTGGCCGAGGCGGTCGGACGGATGGTGATCTCCGTGGTATCGACGCTCTCCGGGGCCTCGATCACCTGGCGCACCGCGCGTGCGATATCGACAGGCTTGAGCGCGACTTCACGATAGCGCGCAATGAGATCAGCGGTGTCTTCGTGGGTGATGGTCGAGGCCAGATCGCTCTCGACCACGCCAGGGTTGACGCAGGTCACCCGCAGGTGAGGGCTCTCCTGGCGCAGCCCGTCGGAAATCGCGCGCACCGCGAACTTGGTGGCGGAGTACACCGCCGAGGTGGGCACCACCTGCAGGGCGCCGATGGAGGCGATATTGATGATCTGCCCAGACTGTTGGCGCTCCATGGCCGGCAGTACCGCGCCGATGCCCCACAGCACGCCCTTGATGTTGACGTCGACCATGCGCTCCCACTCGTCCAGCTTGCAGGCGGCGAGCGGGGAAAGCGGCATGATGCCGGCATTGTTCACCAGCACGTCGATACGCCCCCAGCGCGTCAGCGCGGCCTGGGCGAAGGCGGCCATGGCGTCGCGGTCGGTGACGTCCAGGGCGTGAATCTCGACGCTGCCACCGTCGGCGCGGATCTCGGTGGCGATACGTTCCAGCGCGTCGAGACGGCGCGCACCGAGCATGACCTTGGCGCCGGCGGCGGCCAGCTCGCGGGCGATACTCTCGCCGATACCGCCACTCGCGCCGGTGATGAGGACGACCTTGTCGAGGGTTTGCATGATGTGTGCTCCGGGGATGGCGAAGAAGCCCAGTGCTTCTTGCATGCTCCATACGGTAAGCGGCGGCATCGTCCAAGAGAACTGCCTCCGGACTGGACCTGGTGGTTAGCATGATTTATCAATAGGCATGGACCTCAATCTCTTGACGCTCTTCATCACCGTTGCCCAGACGGGTAACTTCCGTGCCGCCGCCGACCGTCTGGGGGTGACTCGCTCGGCGGTGAGCCAAGGCGTGCAGCGGCTCGAACGCCACCTGGGCCGGCCGCTGTTCCAGCGCACCACGCGCAGCGTGCGCCTGACCCAGGAGGGCGAGCAGTTCCTGGCAGCGATCTCGGTGCCGTTCGACGAGCTCCACTCGGCCATCGAATCGGCACGCGACCGGGAAGCATCGCCCCGCGGCCAGCTGCGAATCACCGCGACCTCGATCGCTGAGCGCTTTCTCTCCGGCCCGCTGATCGCCCGCTTCGCCGAGGCCTATCCAGACATCACTCTGGACGTGACGGTGAGCGACGAGGAGTTCGATATCGTCGCTGCCGGCTTCGATGCGGGCGTGCGGCTGGGGGAAGTGATCGAAAAGGATATGGTCGCGGTGGCGCTGACCGGTGATCAGCGCCAGGTGGCGGTGGCCACACCTGGCTATCTGGCCCGCCACGGCACGCCGCAACACCCGCGGGAGCTGACCCGCCATCGCTGCATCGGCTGGCGGCCACTGCCGGAGACCGCAGCGTATCGCTGGGAGTTCGAACGCGACGGGCAGGCGTTCGACGTCGCGGTCGAACCGCAGATCACCACCAACGACATGCAGCTGATGCTGCGCACCGCACTGGCGGGGGGCGGTATCACCTTTGGTATGGAAGAGACCTTCATGCCCTATCTCGACCGTGGCGAGCTGGTCTCGCTGCTCGATGAGTGGCTGCCGCCTTTCTCCGGCTTCTTTCTCTACTATCCCAGCCGTCGCTCGGTCACGCCTAAGCTACGCGCCCTGATCGAGCACAGCCGACACTTCCGTTGAGCAGACTAGGGAGATCAGCACCATGGGAGGCACACCAACCGGACCCTCACCGGGGTGGCTACTGGATGCCCCGACGGCCGAGACAGCGGAACCGGCGAGCGAGCGGGAGCGCGCGCTGGCCGAGGAGAACGCCCGCCTGCGGCGGACCTGCGCGGCGCTCATCGAACGCGTGGAGTCGAGCGGGGTCGCCGGCGGCGCGCCCTATGCCGCCTTCGAACACGCCGTGCTGCTGGCCGAGCAGGTACGCGAGCGCACCGAAGCGCTGCACCGCACCCTCGATGAGCTGGGCCAGGTCAATGATCAGCTGCGCGACGAGATCGCTACCCGCGTGGCCGCCGAAGCGCGCCTGCGCGAAGCCAAGCGCGAGGCCGAGGCGGCCAACCTGTCGAAGACCCGCTTTCTGGCCGCGGTCAGCCACGACCTGCTGCAGCCGCTGAACGCCGCGCGGCTGTTCACCAGCGCGCTCGATGAGCATGAGGTGCCGGCGGCGTCCAAGCCGCTGGTCGGCCAGATCGGCCGCTCGCTCAAGGATGTCGAGGCGCTGCTGGGCACGCTGGTGGATATCTCGCGACTCGATGCCGGCGTGCTCAAGCCGGATATCGCCGCCTTCGGCGCCGATGAGCTGCTCGATACCCTGGCCGAGGAGTACCAGCAGGTGGCCCACGCCCAGGGGCTGACCCTGCACTACGTGCGCAGTACCGCGGTGGTCGACTCCGACCTACAGCTGCTGGCGCGGGTGGTGCGCAACTTTCTCACCAACGCCATCCGCTACACACCCCCGCCACCGGGCATGTGCTGCTGGGCTGCCGGCGGCGCCACGACGGGCTGGAGATCGTGGTCGGCGACACCGGGCCGGGATCGCCGACGATCAGCGTGAGACGATCTTTCTCGAATTCCGGCGTGCGGCGGCGGGGCTCGACCGCGAGCAGCGCGGCCTGGGCCTGGGGCTGGCGATCGTCGATCGTATCGCGGCGATGCTGGGTCACCCGATCACCCTGCGCTCGCGGCCGGGGCAGGGCTCGGCCTTTTCGGTCCGCGTACCCTACGCCTGCCGCGCGCCACGCCCCGCGACCCCGGCGGAGGTGATGCCGGGCAATGACTCGCCGGGGCGAAGGTGTGGATCGTCGATGACGATCCGGCGGTGCTCGAAGGCAGCGCGCGCTGCTTACGGGGTGGGGCTGTCGCATCGCGGGTGGGCTGTCGCTTGCCGCACTACGCGAGGCTGCCGCTGAGCTGCCCAGGCCCGATCTGCTGGTGGTCGATTACCACCTCGACGCGGCGGACGATGACGGCCTGGCGGTGGCCGAACAGCTCCAGCGCGAACGGCCTGGCCTGCCGGTGTTGATGGTCACGGCCAACCACGATGCGGCGCTCAAGGCGCGGATTCGCGAGCGCGGTTATGCCTACCTGTTGAAGCCGGTCAAGCCGCTGCGCTTGAAGATGCTGTTGGTGTCGCTGCTCGGTCTCGCTGCTTAGCCGCTTAGCCGCGCCCCTTAGCGCGGCGGCGGAAACCGAGGATCGTCGAGATCCAGCGTCTGGGCGGTGAGAATCGCCTGTACTCGACTGTTCACCCCCAATTTGCGCAGGATCGCCGAGACATGGCTCTTGACCGTGGTCTCGGCGATGGCCAGGTCGCGGGCGATCGCCTTGTTGGACTCCCCCCGGCTGAGACACGCCAGCACCTGCAACTGCTTGGCGGTGAGCTGAGAGATGCCATCGCTGAGGGCGTCGCCGTGGGCGGTTGGCGCTGACGCTGTGGTCCTGAGTGAAGGCGTGGTGGAGGCGGCGTCAGTCGGCGCGTGGCGGGCGGTGGGGCGGCGCAGGATATCCGCCGGCAGGTAGACCTGGCCTGCGAGAATCTGGCGCAGCGCCGCCAGCAGGTCGTCGCGCGGGGTCGACTTGGGCAGATAGCCCACCGCGCCCAGGCCCAGGGCTTCGAGCACGATATCGCGGCTCTGCTCGGCGGAGAGGATCGCCACCGGCAGCCACGGCAGTGTCTCGCGCAGCCGGCGCAGGCCGGCCAGGCCCTCGCTGTCCGGCAGTGCCAGGTCGAGCAGCAGCAGATCGAGCTCCTCCTGCGCCTCGGCCTGGGCGATCGCCTGGGCCAGGCTCGCGGCTTCCAGCACGCGGCTGTCGGGGAGGGCGGCGGCGATCGCACCGACCATGGCCTCACGGAACATCGGGTGATCGTCGGCAACCAGCAAGGTGTACATGGCGTCGGCTCCGGGGTGGCGTCTCCTCCCAAGGGAGGAGGCGATTTCCTGCTTGAGGAGTATGTCGCAGCCTGGCGTCGTGACCAAGAATCGATCTGTGTCACGCATAACGATAACGTCAGGAGCACAGCCATGATTTACGCCAACCCCGGAAGCGACGGCGCCCTCGTCAGCTTCGACAAACGCTACGGCAACTACATCGGCGGCGAGTTCGTCGCGCCGGTGAAGGGCCAGTACTTCGAGAACATCAGCCCCGTTACCGGCGAAGTGTTCTGCGAGATCCCGCGCTCCACCGCGGAAGACATCGAGAAGGCGCTGGACGCCGCCCACGCCGCCGCCCCGGACTGGGGCAAGACCTCGGTCGCCGAGCGCAGCAACCTGCTGCTCAAGATCGCCGACCGTATCGAGCAGAATCTGGAGATGCTCGCCGTCGCCGAGACCTGGGACAACGGCAAGGCGGTGCGCGAGACGCTCAACGCCGACCTGCCGCTGGCGGTGGATCACTTCCGCTACTTCGCCGGCTGCATCCGCGCCCAGGAGGGCACTGCGGCCGATATCGACGCCAACACCGTGGCCTATCACTTCCACGAGCCGCTGGGCGTGGTGGGGCAGATTATCCCCTGGAACTTCCCCATCCTGATGGCGGTGTGGAAGCTCGCCCCGGCGCTGGCGGCGGGCAACTGCGTGGTGCTCAAGCCCGCCGAGCAGACCCCGGCCTCGATCCTCAAGGTGATGGAGCTGATCGGTGATCTGCTGCCGCCCGGGTGGTCAATATCGTCAACGGCTACGGCGAGGAGGTCGGTCAGGCGCTGGCGACCAGCAAGCGTATCGCCAAGATTGCTTTCACCGGCTCGACCCCGGTCGGTTCGCACATCCTCAAGTGCGCCGCCGAGAATATCATCCCCTCTACCGTCGAACTCGGCGGCAAGTCGCCCAACGTCTACTTCGCCGACATCATGAACGCCGAGCCGGAGTTCATCGACAAGGCGGTCGAAGGGCTGGTGCTGGCCTTCCTCAACCAGGGCGAGGTGTGCACCTGCCCGTCGCGGGCGCTGATCCAGGAGTCGATGTACGACGCCTTCATGGCCAAGGTGATCGAACGTACCAAGGCGATCAAGCGCGGCAACCCGCTGGATACCGACGTCCAGGTGGGCGCCCAGGCCAGCCAGGAGCAGTACGACAAGATCCTCTCCTACATGGACGTGGCTCGCGAGGAGGGCGCCGAGTTCCTCACCGGCGGCGGCAAAGAGAGCCTGGAAGGCGCCTTCGGCCGGGGATACTACATCCAGCCGACCCTGCTCAAGGGCAACAACAAGATGCGCGTCTTCCAAGAGGAGATCTTCGGCCCGGTGGTCGCGCGTGACCACCTTCAAGGACGAGGCCGAGGCGCTGGCGATCGCCAACGACACCGAGTTCGGTCTCGGTGCCGGGGTGGACCGCGACATGAACGTGGCCTTCCGCATGGGCCGGGGCATTCAGGCCGGGCGCGTCTGGACCAACTGCTACCACCAGTACCCGGCGCATGCCGCCTTTGGGGGTTACAAGAAGTCCGGCATCGGCCGTGAGACCCACAAGATGGCGCTGGAGCACTATCAGCAGACCAAGAACCTTTTGGTGAGCTATGACATCAATCCGATGGGCTTCTTCTAGGCCGCCTGTCGCGATCCGCTCACCCTTTGGCACGGCGCCGGCTCCCGGCCGGCGCTGTTCTTCAACAGGAAGACCTCTCCAACAAGAAAACCCAAGGAGCCTGTCATGGATTCCACGATGCAAGCCGCCGTGGTTCGTGCCTTCGGCGAACCTCTGGTCATCGAAAGAAGCGCCGTGCCTCGTCCGGGCCCCGGCGAACTGCTGGTCAAGATCGCCGCTTCCGGCGTCTGTCATACCGACCTGCACGCCGCCCACGGCGACTGGCCGGTGAAGCCCGAGCCGCCGTTCATTCCAGGCCATGAAGGTGTCGGCCACGTGGTGGCGGTGGGTGCTGGGGTCACGCACGTCAAGGAGGGCGACCGGGTCGGCATCCCCTGGCTCTACTCCGCCTGCGGCCACTGCGAGCACTGTCTGGGCGGCTGGGAGACGCTGTGCGAGTCGCAGCAGAATACCGGCTACTCGGTCAACGGCGGCTTCGCTGGCTATACGCTGGCCCAGGCCGATTATGTAGGCCGCATTCCCGACAACGTCGATTTCCTCGAGATCGCCCCGGTGCTGTGCGCCGGCGTGACGGTCTACAAGGGGCTGAAGATGACCGATACCCGCCCGGGGCAGTGGGTGGTGATCTCGGGTATCGGCGGCCTCGGCCACATGGCGGTGCAGTACGCCAAGGCGATGGGCCTCAATGTGGCCGCGGTGGATATCGACGACACCAAGCTGGCCCTGGCCGAGCGCCTCGGTGCCACGGTCACCGTCAACGCCAAGCAGCATGACCCTGCCGCCTATCTCAAGCAGGCGATCGGCGGTGCCCACGGCGCGCTGGTCACCGCGGTCTCGCCCAAGGCCTTCGAGCAGGCGCTGGGCATGGTCCGCCGTGGTGGTACGGTGGCGCTCAACGGCCTGCCGCCGGGGGACTTTCCGCTGTCGATCTTCGACATGGTGCTCAACGGCACCACGGTGCGTGGTTCGATCGTGGGCACCCGGCTCGACCTGCAGGAAGCGCTGGACTTCGCCGGCGAGGGCAAGGTGAAGGCCACCGTGCATGCCGACAAGCTGGAAAACATCAACGCCGTCTTCGATCGCATGATCGCCGGGAAGATCGAAGGGCGGGTGGTGCTCGACATGGCGAGTTGAGCGCGTCAGCTAGCTGCCACCCAGGGCGTGCCAAGGCACGCCCTTTTTGTGGGCGCTGATCTGAATGTCCGCTGGCATGATGTCGCCAAGGCGCTTCATCGTCGCAAGCCCGCGCCGGCGCGCGTCCGCGTTGACCCGGTTCTCACCGCATCCCGTCCCTAACCGACCCCTGTCCAGCGCCTACGCCCCTGGCCGCCCGGGCAGGTCTCGCGCTATTCATGAGTGGGATTCATCTTGAGCTGAATTCTTATCGCTTTTCATGCATCCAGCCGTTCTGGCATAAATAGCACATCCGCTTCGGCGGCAGCCGCCTTGGCGCCTGTCGCCGATACGCCAGACACGGTATTCGCCAACCCGTATTGGCAATACGTACTGATAAACCACGTGCTGGCCAACATGGCATTGACGAGCGCTGGCCTTCTCAGGGCGCCAGTGGCTCCCTTGACCAATATCTCGACCAACATCTCGACCAACAGGGTGCTTTCGCGATGAGTCACGATTTCACATTCGATATCAAGAGCGTGCGGTTCGACGAAAACTATCGCCCGGCCGAGAACACGCGCACCACCACCAACTTCGCCAACCTGGCAAGAGGGGAGCGGCGTGAGGAGAACCTGCGCAATGCCTGACGATGATCGACAACCGCTTCAATGCCCTGGCGCATTGGGACAACCCGAGGGCGGATCGCTACGCCGTCGAGCTCGACATCATCACCGGTGAGCTGAGCGTGGGGGCCGAGGACGAGGATGACACCTTCCCGGCGATCGAAATGCTCAAGACGACGATCATCGACAAGCATACCGGCAAGCGCATCCCGGGCATGGTGGGCAACAACTTCTCCTCCTACGTGCGCGACTACGACTTCAGCGTGTGGCTGTCGGAGCACAACCGCGATCGCGCCGAATTCGGCATCCCCGAGGGCTTTGGCGATCTGCACGGCAAGCTGTTCAAGCGCTTCGTCGAGTCCGACGCCTACCGGGCTTCCTTCAGCAAGGCGCCGGTCATCTGCCTCAGCGTCTCCAGCAGCAAGGTCTATCGCCAGACCGACAATCGCCACCCGGTGCTGGGCGTGGAGTATGAAAACGACGACTCCTCGCTGACGGACTTCTACTTCGGCAAGATGGGTCTGCAGGTGCGCTACTTCATGCCGGCGCATGCCGTGGCGCCACTGGCGTTCTACTTCTCCGGCGATCTGCTGGCCGACTACAGCGATCTCGAACTGATCAGCGCCATCAGCACCATGGAGACGTTCCAGAAGATCTACCGCCCCGAGATCTACAACGCCAACTCGGTCGCCGGCAAGATCTACCAGCCGAGCCTGGAGCATCAGGACTACTCGCTGACGCGCATCGTCTACGACCGCGAAGAGCGCAGCCAGCTGGCTGTCGAGCAGGGCAAGTTCACCGAGCGGCACTTCATCAAGCCCTACCGCCAGGTGCTCGAGCAGTGGTCGGCCAATTATTCTCTTTGATCGATCCGTTCCAACGACATCCTTTGATCAACCCGTTATGAAGGTCACTTTTGCATGAAGACTCTGTTGCCCACGTCGACCGCCGGCAGCCTGCCCAAGCCCGCCTGGCTGGCCCAGCCCGAGACGCTCTGGTCTCCCTGGAAACTGCAGGACGAGGAGCTGGCCGAGGGCAAGCGGGATGCACTGCGGGTCTCGCTGCACGATCAGCAGCGGGCGGGTATCGATATCGTCAGTGACGGCGAGCAGACTCGCCAGCACTTCGTCACCACCTTCATCGAGCACTTGAGCGGTGTCGATTTCGAGCAGCGCGAGATCGTCAAGATCCGCGACCGTTACGACGCCAGCGTGCCCTCGGTGGTCGGCCCCGTGGCGCGGGAGAAGCCGGTCTTCGTCGAGGATGCCAAATTCCTGCGCCAGCAGACCGACCAGCCGATCAAGTGGGCGCTACCGGGCCCGATGACCATGGTCGACACGCTCTATGACGGCCAAGAGCCGTGAAAAGCTGGCCTGGGAGTTCGCCAAGATCCTCAACCAGGAAGCCCGTGACCTGGCCGCCGCCGGCGTGGACATTATTCAGTTCGATGAGCCCGCCTTCAACGTCTTCTTCGACGAGGTGAACGACTGGGGCATCGCCGCCCTGGAGAAAGCCATCGAAGGGGTCGAGTGCGAGACCGGCGTGCATATCTGCTACGGCTACGGCATCAAGGCCAACACCGATTGGAAGAAGACCCTGGGGTCGGAGTGGCGCCAGTACGAAGAGATTTTCCCCAAGCTGCAGGCGTCGAACATCGATATCGTCTCGCTGGAGTGCCAGAACTCCCATGTGCCGATGGAGCTGATCGAACTGATCCGCGGCAAGAAGGTGATGGTCGGGGCGATCGACGTGGCCACCAACACCATCGAAACGCCGGAAGAGGTCGCCGCGACCCTGCGCAAGGCGCTCAAGTTCGTCGATGCCGACAAGCTCTACCCCTGCACCAACTGCGGCATGACGCCCTTGTCTCGCCAGGTCGCGCAGGGCAAGCTGAAGGCTTTGAGCGCTGGTGCGGCGATCGTGCGCGAGGAACTCGCTCGCTAGGTTCGGCCGTAGCGAGTTCTATGTCGGCGGGCCGGAAACGGCTCGCCGACGCGTTTTGGTTCGCTAGAGTGTGTACGAAAAGGCGCCGGCGCTCGGCCACCTCTGGAAATGCCGCCCCATGACCACGGTCGCGATTCGTCGACACCCAGAACGTCTACTACACCACACGTGACGCCTACGCCAAGCAGTTCGACTATCGCCGCTTCTGGGCGCGGGTGACGGCGGGCCGCGAGGTGCTGACCGCGCGCTGCTACGCCACCGACCGCGGTGATCCCAAACAGCGCGGCTTTCAGAACACGCTGCGCACGATTGGCTTCGAGGTGAAGCTGAAGCCGTTCATCCAGCGCGCGGATGGCTCCGCCAAGGGCGACTGGGATGTGGGCATCACCCTCGATGCCATCGAGTACGCGGCGCTGGCGGACGTGGTGGTACTGGTCTCCGGCGACGGCGACTTCGACCTGCTGGCGCGCAAGATTCGCGAGGTCCACGGCAAGCGGGTCGAGGTCTACGGCGTACCCAAGCTCACCGCGCACTCGCTCATCAACGCGTCGAGCGAGTTCATTCCCATCGAGGGCGATCTGCTGCTGGGGTGATTCCCCTGATGGCCTGGCCTCCATGGCCTGCTGTCGCCTGTCGCCACCGCACTCATCTGCGACCGCCTAGCGAGCCTCTGGGCACTCTGCGTCTTGCGCTGGGGCCCGCCGCCGCAGCCACAGGCTGATCCCCAGACCCAGTAGGGCAACCAGACCGGCGGCAAAGGAGAGCGCGTCGACGGGCATGTGCAGGGCCAGGGCGAATCCGCCGATCGAGGCGCCGAGCGCGCTGCCGAGATAGAGCGCGGACTCGTTCAAGGCCACGGCCAGATTGCCATCGCCCTGGGGCTCACGGGCTTTCATCAGCTCGCTGTTCTGCGGCACCTGCAGCGCCCAGCCGACGGCACCCCACAGCGCGATGGGGAGCAGCGCCAGCCAGGGGGAGACGGCGAGCAAGAGTGGCAGCGCGATCAGCGCCAGACTCAGCAGCAGCATGATTGCAGCGGTGAGCCGTGGGCCGGAAAAGCGGTCGACCAGCGTGCCGATCACAAAGCTGCCGAGCACGCCGCCGACACCCCACACCCACAGATAGATCGCCACCGAGTGCTCACCATGGGCGCCGATCAGCGGTGCGATATAAGTGTAAAGCCCCAGACTGGCGATAGCGGCGAGCAGGGAGATGCCGAGCAGGCCGAGCACCTGCCGGTCGTTCAGGATGGAGAGTTTCCGACGCAGTGGCACGGCCCGAGCCTCGGGCAGTTTGGGGAGCCGCAGTACGAGGCCGACCAGCGCCACCAGGCCGATCAAGGCGATCGTCCACAGTGCCGCCTGCCAGCCCCAGCGCTCGGCCAGCGCCAGGCCCAGCGGCACGCCCAGCACGGTGCCGCTCGCCATGCCGCCCATGATGATCGAAATGGTCTTGCCGCGGGCATCTGCCGGGGCCACACCTACCGCCGCGGCAATGCCGATGGCCAGATAAGTGCCCGCCGCGAGGCCTGCCACGACCCGCCAGAGCATCAACAGGGTGAGACTCGTGGCCAGTGCGCTGGCGGCGTTGGCGATCACGAACAGGCCCAGCATCACGAACAGCCCGCCACGCTGGTGCCTCGCGGGCAGCAGCGCGACACACAGTGGGGAACCCAGCCCATAGGCCAGGGTGAAGGCGGTGACCAGTTGCGCGGCGACCGATACCGAGACCGCGAAGTCGGTCTGGATCAGCGGGATCAGCCCGGCGGTGACATAGGATGCCATGCCCAGGGCGAAAGCGCCGATGGCCACCAGATAGGTGGTGCTGTGGGAGGGGGTTGCCATGTGTTGTCTCCTGGAACGCTCAGTGGGTGTACAGAGGGTTCGCGGAGTGTGAGGCGCCATTTAAGGGGTTACAATTTAAGCATTTATGCTATTACTAAAGGCAATGGCGCCGCGGCGCGCCGATCACCGAGAGGGATGAGGTATGGCGCAGACCCGCACGCTGGCGCGCACGCGGCAGGAGCTCGCCGAGTTCCTGCGTACCCGGCGCGAGCGCATCGCCCCCGAGACAGTGGGCTTGCCCGCAGGGACGCGCCGGCGCACCAAGGGCTTGCGGCGTGAAGAGGTCGCGGCGCTCTCGGGCGTTGGCGTGACCTGGTACACCTGGCTGGAGCAGGGGCGCGAGATCGGGGTATCGGCGACCTTTCTCGACAATCTGGCGCGGGCGCTGCAACTGGATGCGGCGGAGCGGCGCCATCTGTTTCTGCTCGCGCATCAGCGCCCGCCGGTCGAACCGGGGCGGACCTGGTGCCAGGTACCGTCTCTGGTCACCAGACTGATGCGGGATCTCACCACGCGGCCTAGCTACGTGATGAATCTGCGCTGGGACGTGCTCGCCTGGAACGCGGCGGCAGCGCGGGTTTTCGGCTTCGAGCGTCAGCCGGCCGAGTACCGCAATCTGCTGTGGATGCTGTTCACCGACGATGCCCTGCGCCGGGTGATTGCCGACTGGCCGACCCAGGCGCCGCGCATACTCTCCAGTTTTCGCCGCGATCATGCGCGGGCGGGCGACGACCCCGCCATCGGCCAACTGGTCAGCGAACTCAACGCGCACTCATTCGAGTTTCGCCAGTGGTGGCGCCGGCACGAGGTGGACGCCCCGTGCCAGGGCGTGCGCACTCTGGACCTACCCGATCTCGGCAAGATCGACTTCGAGCACACCAGCCTGATCGTCGACGAGGGCCGCCATCTGCGCCTGGTGGTCTATGCGGTGCGCGAAGGGGAGGCCCAGGCTGACGCCTTCGCAAGTTGGTTAGTCGAGACTTAGCGCTGGTGCCAAGTCTTTTGATGGCTCACGCGCTATTGCTTACTTCTTGTGCTTCGCGTTTTCGACGTGCTGCCAGAACGTGTTCAACACAGGGGCATTTTCCACCGGGGCGGCCGCGACCAGCCCGAAACGGCGCTCCATCCTGGGCTGCAAAGGCTGTATGCGCAGGCCCTTCCTGTCTTCCGGCAGCACCGATTCAGGCACGATGGCGATGCCCATGTTTTCACGTACCAGGGCGCAAGCGCTGGCCCAGTCTCGTACGCTCACGCGAACATCCCTGAACGTCAGGCCTCTGGCTTCGGCCAGACGCTGACCGTTGACGCGGCAACCACCGCTGGCATGGATATAGGGCTGTGTGACGAGTTCATCCAGCTCGACGCCCTGCGCACTGGCACGCCGGGCAAGCGGATGTGAATGGGGTAGCAAGGCGACCCAGGCATCGCGGCCGAGTATCAATGGGTGACGATCCGGTGTGGGGTTCAATATCACGCCAAGATCGATGGTGCGCTCGGCCAACCAGGTTTCGACTTCCTCGTCGCTGCCTTCCAGCAGCACGATCTCGATCCCCGGGTGGCGCTGGCGGAAGGTCGATAGCAGGGAGGGAAGCCAACGCGAGATGATCGAGGGGAAGCTGCCCAGCCGCAGTCGGCCGCTACCAATACCCTGGCGTTCATCGGCGAGCACACGAATGGCGTTCAGACTGGTGAGCATGGTCCGCGCGTGCTCGACGATCGACTCGCCAAAGGCAGTCAGGATGACCTCGCGGCGCAGGCGCGTGAAGAGTGGCGCCCCCAGCGTTTTCTCCATCTGGGCGATCGCCTGGCTGGCGGCGGACTGAGTCATGCCGACGCGCGCGGCACCTTGCGACACCGTGCCGGTGTCCGCCACGGCAACGATCAAACGCCAATGGGACAGATTCATCATGGTAGTAGCTTAGCTAATGGCTACATGATCGGATATCAATTTTACGGTTTCCAGGGCAGGGCGCACCCTGGGTGGCTCGATGCCATTGACGGCATGTCGCTACCTTGGGAGATCTTTCGATGAAGCTCTATTACGCCCCTGAAACCTGCTCCCTCTCGCCGCATATCGTTCTGCGTGAGCTGGGCCTGTCATTCGAGCTGGTGCGCGTCGATAACCGCAAAAAAACGACGGAAGACGGTCGTGATTTCATGGACATCAACCCCAAAGGGTATGTCGCAGCGCTGGAACTCGACGACGGCACGATATTGACGGAAGGCCCGGCGATTCTGCTGTATCTCGCCGACCTTCATCCCCGGGCGGAGCTCGCGCCACGCATGGGGAGTGGGGAACGCTACCGGCTGCTGGAGTGGCTGGCGTTTCTCAACAGCGAAATTCATGCCGGTCTGGCACCGCTGTTCGACGTGTCACTGCCTGCGGCGGCCGGCGAGCGCTTCCGCGCCAAGATCCACAAGCGTTTCGACTACCTCGAGGGCGTGCTGGCAAGGCAGGATTACTTGATGGGGGAGCGCTTCGGCGTCGCGGATGCCTATCTCTATACGCTGCTCGGTTGGTGCCGTTTCTTCGAGATCGAGCTTGCACACTGGCTGGCGCTGAATGGCTACCGTGAGCGGATCGGTGCGCGACCTGCCGTGCGGGAGGCGCACGATGCGGAGGAGAGCCGGTCGTTCGGTTGAAACGAGTTCCAACGCGGCGACGGCCCCGCATCGAGGGGCAGCTAACTACTCCTTGCGATCCCGCTCGAATCGCTCCAGGGGCGGAAAGGGCGGTAGCCAGCTTTCGCGTCGAATCGTCCATAGCTCATACGTCGGCGTGAATTGGTCGGGGTTGTCGAGCGCGCCCAGATGCAGCTCGATTTCGCCGTCGCTCACCGCAAAGACCGACGAACCACAGACCGGGCAGAAATGGCGTCCCTGGTACTCATGTGGCTCGCCTTCGATAGTGACCGCCTCCGTGGGGTAGTCGGCGGCGGCATAGAAGAGTGCGCCGTGATGCTTGCGGCAGTCCATGCAGTGGCAGATGCCGACTCGAAGCGGCTCGCCATGTGCCGTGACGCGGATTTTGCCGCACAGACAGCCGCCAGTGACCTGATCCATTGTCTGCCTCCTGATTTGTCTTTCGACCGAAGCGGTGCCGATGCATCCGTTCATCCACTCACCGGTGCACCCAGTCGAGATGCTCGAAGGCGCCATGGGTGTGGTCCTCGCGGAATAGCTCGTGATCGTGGCGCAGGCGGTCGGCGGCTTCGGCAGCGAACTCCACCATGTCACAGATAAATAGCTTAGCCGGTGTTACCGCCTTCACGATCGCAGGTTCGATGTCGTAGTCGATCCGGCCGGAGTCGTCGGAGAGGGCATGTACGCCGGCCAGTACCCCACCGCAGAGATGGGCGTAGGTCTTCCACTCGCTCTTGGAGAGGTCATCGAGATCGATGTCGTCGCGGAAGGGGGCGCGCTCGCGGGAGAGATAGCTGTGGCCTTCGAATTCGACGTGGCCGTAGAAGATGTCTCCGCGCACCAGGTGCACCGCCTGGGCGTGGCTGACGCGCTCGGCGCGGCTGTCCAGGGTGTAGGCAGAGGGCGGCACCAGCCCGGAGAGGGCGGAGCGCCGGGCCTGCTTGAGTTCGACGATCAGATCGTCCTTGCCCTCGCCGCCGGGGCCTTCGAGCAGCACATAGTAGCGGTTCAGCCCGAGCGAGGCGGTGCCCTGGCCGAGCCGGATCGCCACGTCCTTGACCCGCACGCCGTTACCCTCCTGCGCGCGGGCACGGGCCGGTATCTCGATGTCGTTCTCGGCGATCAGGCGATCCATGATCGTCTGGAACTCGTCGCGCCGCGAGGAGATCGGCACCAGCTTCTGGGTCGGGCGGAAGCCGCGGCGGCCCTCGTCGAGATAGTCGTCCACCAGCCACTCGTCGCGGGGCTCGTCGGCATCCTCGAACAGCTTCTTGATCAGCTTGGGTGCGTTGTCGTGGCGCATCTCCTCGTCCTGCTCGGTGCCCTCCCGCGCCAGCCGCTGCATCGCGTCGATATAGCCTTCGACGAAGTGGCGCACGACCTTGAGCGCCTGCTTGCGCTTGAGATCGCCCTCGACCTCGGCGGCGATCAGAAAGCCCACCGCGCCGCGCTTGAGATCCCAGGTGAAGGGGGCGTAGTAGGCCTCGTCGAAATCGTTGACCGAGAAGATCGGCACGTTATCGGCATTGGGCATGACACCGAAATTGCTGGGGTGAACGTCCCCCAGGGCGAGCACCGTGGGCATCCAGGCGTCGTCGCCGGCCATGTCGCGATAGAACAGCAGGGCGGTGCCGCGGAAGAACGAGAAGAACGAATCGGCGAGCTTGTCGAACTTGGCACTGGCCTCTTCGGAGCCGTCGGCGATACGCGTCTGGTGGTCCTCGCGCAGCGTCTGGCGCACGTGGCGGCGCCGCTCGTGGCCGCTGAGCGCGCGCGGGCGCAGTACGAACTCGCCTGCGGCGACCGCTTCTGCCAGGCGCTTGAAGGTGGCATAGCGGGTGGCGACCTGGGGCGCTTCTGCGGCAGCGTCGCCATGCCGCGCCAGCGCCTGCGCCAGTTGTGCCTTGGTCATCGTCGAGCGCCCCTCGATGCCGCGCTGCTGGGCCTCGGCGTAGAGCGTCCTGCGGGTGGCGTCGGGCTGGGTGGTCATGGTCGGCTCCCTGGCGTGATGATCGGCATGGTGATCGATAGGGTTATCGGCATGGTTGCCGATATGTTGCCGATAGGCTGATCGGCGTCGGCTATGGCTTGCTATGCTCAGCATGGACGAGAGTGGGGCATTGCGCCCGCCGGAATCAGACCCGCCCAGCCGCCTCGTCACCGCTGAATCTTATTCAGGCCGTCTTGGTGGCCGCAGACGGAGCCACCGCGATGGCCCACCGCAAGCCTCACCTGCCGACCAAGACCTGCCCGGTGTGCCAGCGCCCCTTCACCTGGCGCAGGAAGTGGGCGCGCGACTGGGACAACGTCGTCTACTGCTCCGAGCGCTGCCGCCGGGCCGGGCGGCGGGCGTTGGAAATCTGAATATCGCCTCTCTGGCGTACAAACAATAACAGTTCACTACATAATGAAATGGCGATAGCATCGGCTACATGCGCTGACGAGGCAGTGCCGAGGGGGCTTCCGGCCCATTGTGGGGGTTGCACGGCACCTTGAGCAGGGGGTGGTAGGCATTTGTCGTCAATAAATAATAAGTACGGCCTGCATTGGCTGACGGGGCAGTTCTGCGATATCGATAGAGAGTCGGTGTATCGGCAGTCGATGCAATCTCGGATGCGCCTCGAAACGCCTGTTTCATTAGCCATTGCTACGCTGATATTCGGCATGTTCGCGATTGCCGATTATCAGATACTCGGGCTGACTCGAGCGTACTATCTGTTGGTCGCCATGCGCATCGTGGTGGTCGGCCTCTGTCTTTTCCTGGCCTTGCTCATGCTGCTCCGAGGGGATGTCTCCCATGGGGTGTGGCTGCACGCCATGCCGCTCTGGGTGCTTGCAACAGGGATCATCCTGATCGTTCCCTTGCGCCCGGACAGTCTATCCACCCAGGTCATGGCGGTGATCGTGGCGATCATCGGCTTCTATCTGCTGATCCCCAATCTGCTGACGGTAGTCGCGTTCGCCAGTCTCTATTTGAGTCTCGGATTTCTCATTGCCGCTGCGCTGTTCGCCGAGGCGTCCTCTGGGGCACTCCTGCGCATGGCCTTGCTGCTGATCATGGCCAACGGCGTAGGCTTCTGTGCCTTGCTGAGGCTAGAGAAGTTACAGCGCAGACAGTTCGCGCTGCTGCACGATGAGCGTGATCAGAACCGCCAACTGCTCAAGGAGATCGCTCACCGCGAGCTGCTGGAAGAACAGCTGCGTCGGGTCGCCGAACGGGATTCGCTGACGGGCCTGAACAGCCGGCGTCATTTCATGAAGCTGGCCGATGCGCTGCTGCAGGTCTCTCGCGAGGACCAGACGCCATTGAGCCTGTTCATGATCGACGTGGATCACTTCAAGCGTATCAACGATACCTGGGGCCATAGCCAGGGCGACTGGGTGCTGACCCAGATTGCCGAGATTTGCACGCAGGCGCTGCGCCCCACCGATGTGATCGGCCGCTTCGGGGGTGAGGAGTTCGTGGTGGCGTTGCCCGATACCGACGCCGAGGAGGCCATGATCGTCGCCGAGCGCTTGCGAAGAAAGGTGGCCGCGTTGCCCCTCGAGGAAGCGATGCGTGAGCTGCAGTTGAGTATCACCATCGGTATCGCGGTCTCCCGTGGCGATGAAATCTCGCTGCAGAACGTGATCGCGCGCGCGGATCGGGCGCTCTACGCGGGCAAGCGCGAAGGCAGGAATCGGGTAGTGGTCTGCGCCGAGATAAGCGCCGAAGAGCGTGCCGAAGACAGTCTGAAGTGATGGATTCGCGGTTGTCTCATGGGGCGCTGGGGTCTTCATTGTGAAGAGGTAATTTAGTGTGAAGAGACAAAAGTGGCCGCAGCCTGCGCCGGCGGGATCGCGAACGCCGCCTTCATCCGCCTGACTTCCGCGATCGGCGTACGGCCGAACAGGCGCTTGAACTCGCGACTGAATTGCGAAGGGCTTTCGTAGCCGACCCGGGCGCTCGCGGCGGCGGCGGTCATGCCGTTTCTCACCATCAGCAGGCGGGCCTGATGCAGGCGCGTGGATTTCAGGTACTGCATCGGCGAGGTGCCGGTCACGGCCTTGAAGTGCGCATGGAAGGTCGCGATGCTCATGCCGGCGCGCCGCGATAGCTGGTCGACATCGAGGTCGTCCTGGTAAGCGGCGTGAATGCAGTGCAGCGCCCGCGCCACCTTGCCGAACTGGCCCTGCATCGCCAGCGCCGCCCGCATCGAGGGGCCTTGAGCTCCGGTCAGCACGTGAAAATAGATCTCGCGCACCAGTGCCGGGCCGAGTACCGCGGCGTCGAGCGGACGGCTCATGGCATCCAGGAAACGCAGCACCGACGCTTGCAGACGGTCGTCCATGGGCGTCGAGATCATGCCGCGTGGGGTGGCTGGGGGCAGATCGCCGATGGTCTCGATCTGCAGCATCACCTCCGCGGCGAGCTCGAAGTCCAGGTGCATGTAGATCGCCAGCAGCGGCTCTCGCTCGCTGGCGTCGGTTTCCATAGTGAAGGGGACCGGCACGGAGACGGCCAGGTAGTGCTGGGCGTCGTAGCGATAGACTTGCCCACCGAAGAAGCCCCGCTTGCGGCCCTGGCAGACGATCACGATGCCGGGATCGTAGAGCACCGGCGTGGATGTGAGCGGCCGGTTCGAGCGCAGGAACCTTACGTCCGGCAGAGTGGTCAGGTTGTACCCTTCCTCAGGCGCGAGCTTTTCCAGCAGGGCGACGATCGCCTGCTGCTGGGCGTCCGGCTCGGGGCGATACCGCTGGTTTGCTGAGGGCATGATGGCAGCCTTTGTCGACGGATGGTGACGATGCGCTGCTCGATGTGGCGGCCGCTAGAGTCTGGCATGTTTTGGTCGGATCGAGCGGGCTGGAAAGAGCTTTAGGCAATGATGTGAGAGCGGGAGCCATCGTCGGTCAGTGGCGGCATTTCTATCATGCAAGTCGTTTTACGAGTGCTGTCTTGTTCTCGAATGACTTGTGAGGAGTGCTGCTGTGATCGACGTCCTGAATCCCGCCAATGGTCAAACAGTCGGCCAGGCGCCGGCCATGTCCGTGAGTGAAGTGAACGCTGCGATCGACCGAACCTGCGCCGCCTTTCCCGCCTGGTCACGCCAGCTGGCGAAGGCGCGCAGCGATCTGCTGCGGCGCTGGTTCGAGCGCATCCGCGACGACAAGGCGGCTTTTGCCGAACTCATCGTCAAGGAGAACGGCAAGTGCCTCTCCGAGGCGTACGCCGAGGTCGACTACGGTCTCGGTTTCATCGAGTGGTACGCGGAAGAGGCCAAGCGCGTCTACGGCGATACCATCCCCAGCCATGCCGCGGATTCGGCCATCACGGTCGTCAAGGAACCGGTCGGCCCGACGGCGGCCATCACGCCGTGGAACTTCCCGTTCATGATGATCACGCGCAAGATCGCTACCGCCCTGGCGGCGGGCTGCACGATGATCATCAAACCCGCCGAGGAAACCCCGCTGACCGCCTACAAGCTGCTGGAAGCCGCGCGGGAAGTCGGTATTCCGGAGGGCGTGTTCGAGATGGTCACCGGGGACCCGAAAGCAATCGGCGCGCGTTTCACCAGTGATACCCGTATCCGCAAGCTCTCGTTCACCGGATCGACCGCGGTGGGGCGCCTGCTCGCCAGTGCCAGCGGGCAGACGCTGACCCGCATGACGTTGGAGCTGGGGGGCAACGCGCCGTTCATCGTCTTCGATGATGCCGACCTCGAGGCCGCCTTGGAGGGCGCGGTGGGTGCCAAGCTGCGCAACTCTGGCCAGGTCTGTATCTCGCCCAATCGCTTCTATGTACACGACGCGATTCACGACCGATTCATCGAGGCGCTGGCCGAACGCGTCTCGCGAGTCGAAGTCGGCGATGGCATGCGTGACGACTTCGTCGTCGGGCCGATGATCAATCGGGCTGGTTTCGACAAGGTGGCGTCGCTGGTGGACGAAGCTCGCGCGCATGGCGCTCGTATCGTGCTCGGTGGCCAGGCGCATGCGGCGGGTGGGTTGTTCTACGAGCCGACCATCGTCTCTGGGCTCGATGACGATGCCGAGATGGCGCGGACCGAGATCTTCGGCCCGGTGTTCGCCGTCTATCGTTTCGATACCGAGGATGAAGTCATCGCACGCGCCAACGCCACCGAGTATGGCCTGGTCGCCTACGCCTACACTCGCGACCTGGGCCGGTCTTTGCGCCTGTCCCGAGCGCTGGAGGCGGGCATGGTCATTCTCAACAGCGGTTCGGTGGGAACGGCGTCGGTGCCGTTCGGCGGTATCAAGCAGTCCGGCTACGGTCGCGAGGGCAGCTACTACGGCATCGAGGAGTACGTCGACGTGAAGTATGTGTTGATGAGCGGTCTGGGCCGGTGACATGGCCTGCCCGCTAGCCGCTCTACTCGCCTCGTTCGGCGTCGCCTTCGCTCCGCAAGACCCCCAGCGCCCGTAGCCTTGGCACCGCGAAGTCGATGAAAGCGCGCACCTTGGCCGCCGCCCGGCGGCCCTCGACGTGGACCAGATTGACCGGTAGCGGGGCGGCCCGCTGGTGCCGGTCAGTGCTGGGGTGGGCACGAGTTATCCGCTCTGCGGACCCGCCGGGTTTCTCGCCGCCATCAGCGCCGGGCTGGAGTCGCGTGGTGTCGCGGCGAATCAGATCGACTTCGAGACCTTCGGTCCGGCAGGATGAGAGGATAGACGTGCCAGGGCGCGGGATCTGCGACTAAAGTCCTGATTCCCGAGACCGCTTTTCTGCGAGGGGACTTGGTACGCTAGCCGCAGCTTTTCTCTTCCCTCGCCGTGTGCGGCGAGTTTTTCTTTCCACGGCTTCCGTACCGAGCGTCAAGGCGAACCCATGATCATCTCTGGCCCTACCGACTACCGCCGAGCCGCCAAGCGGCGTATTCCTCGTTTTCTGTTCGATTATCTCGATGGCGGGGCGGTGACCGAAAGCACGATGCGCGGCAACGTCGAGGCCCTGCAGGGCATTCCGCTGCGCCAGCGGGTGCTGCAAGGGGGCGGTGATCCCCGGCTCGATACCGAGGTGCTGGGCAGCCGCTGGAAACTGCCGGTGGCGCTGGCGCCGGTCGGGGCGACCGGCATGTATGCGCGCCGCGGCGAGGTGCAGGCTGCCAGGGCCGCCGAGAAAGCCGGCATCCCTTATACGCTGTCGACGGTATCGGTCTGCTCCATCGAAGAGGTGGCGGCGGGGGCCAGCGGTGAGCTGTGGTCACAGCTCTATGTGCTCAAGGATCGCGGCTTCATGCAGAACGCGCTGGAGCGCGCCTGGGCGGCGGGCATGAAGACCCTGGTCTTCACCGTCGACATGCCGCTGCCGGGCTCGCGCTACCGCGACCGCCACTCCGGTATGTCCGGCCCGCATGCCAAGCTGCGCCAGGTCACTCAGGCGCTGACCCACCCCTGGTGGGCGTTCGATGTCGCGCTCAAGGGCAAGCCGCTATCGTTCGGCAATATCGAAGCGTATACCGGCCGCCAGATGAACATGGACGACTACATGGGATTTCTGGCCAAGAACTTCGATCCCTCCATCAGCTGGAGCGAGCTGGAATGGATCCGCGAGAGCTGGAAGGGCAACCTGATCATCAAGGGCCTGCTGGACAAGGAGGATGCCCGTGATGCCGTGCGCATGGGGGCTGACGGCATCATCGTCTCCAACCATGGCGGCCGGCAGCTCGATGGCGCCATCCCCACGGCGCGGGCGTTGCCGCATATTGCCGAAGCCGTGGGTGACGAACTGACGGTGCTGGCGGACTCCGGCGTGCGCTCCGGGCTGGACGTGGTCAGGATGCTGGCGCTGGGAGCGAAGGGCGTGCTGCTCGGCCGGGCCTATGCGTACGCGCTGGCGGCGGCCGGCGAGCGCGGCGTCTCGCATCTGCTGGAGCTGATCGCGGCCGACCTGCGCGTGACCATGACGCTGATCGGTGCGCAAGCGCCCGCGGATATCAACGCCAGCCACCTGGAGTCGATGGTGAAGTCGCTGGAGAGCGAGCACCGCCCGGCGGTGGCGTCTCCGGAAGCCGCCAAGTTCTGATCCCTTGACGTCGTCCCGGCTGTCGCGGCGGGCAGGGATGACACTGCTCCGCAGGTGGGATTGATCCACGTGATGGACGCGCCCCAGGGAAGGCCGGATGATTCGGCGCACGATTCACGCAAGCGAGACTCAGGGATGACACGAACGAGTTCATGGCCGCGCTGGTGGCTGGCAGCAGCGATATGGCTGGTCTCCGCGCTGTGCCTGGCACAGACGCCGGACGCCGGCAGCGCCCAGGAGTGGTACGCGGCCGATGCGCTGAATAGCGGTCTGGGGCCGGCGCCGGACGCGGTCAAGTCGAGAACCCCGCGGGAGGCGATGCGCACCTTCCGCGATCTGGCGGCACACAACGAGTTCGCAGCAGCGGCGCATATCCTCAACCTTGCCGATCTCTCTCCGGCGGCGCAGCGCAAGCAGGGTGCCGAGCTGGCGCGACAGCTCGCCGCCATCTTCCAGCGCGGCAAGTCGATCCGTCTTCCGGTCTCTCCGGGCGTCAGGATGCCGCCATCGAGGACCCGACGGGCAAGAGCCCCCACGCCGGCGAGTCACGTCGCGATATCGAACTGGCCTCGCTCGAGGCCGATGGTGACACCTACGACATCCGGCTGGGGCGCTATCGCGTCGGCAACGCGGATCCGGTCTGGCTGATCACGCCAGAGAGCGTGGCGGCGATCCCCGCGCTCTATCGCGAATATGGCCCGGCAGCGTTCGAGCGCCACATTCCCGAGCGCTTCAAGACTTCGTTCGGGCCGCTGCGAATCTGGGAGTGGATCGCGATCCCGCTGGTGCTGCTGGCGGTCGCGCTGATCGGCAAGGGTGTCTATCGCCTGATCGAGGTGATGACGCGCTGGCTGCCCTCCGGTTCGCCGAGCATCTTCGCCAAGCAGATTCGCGGCCCGGTGGCGCTGATCGTGATGTCCTTGCTGACCCAGGCGCTGCTCGATTACGTCGTCTCCTTCTCGGCGGTGGCGACGATCACCCTGCGGGTGGTGCTGATCGCCATCCTGGCCTGGGGGATCGGGGCCGTCGGGCTGCGCCTGGTCGATACCATGATGCTGAAGATGACGCGGCGTCTCGCCGGGCAGATCGATGATTCCAAGCCCAGGGACGATCGCAAGCTGCTGACCACGCTCTACGCGGTACGTCGCATCATCATTCTCATTCTGGTGACGGCGGTGACGATCTATGTACTGGGGCAGGTACAGCTCTTCGAAACCCTGGGGCTGTCGATTCTGGCCTCGGCGAGCGTGCTGGCGGTGCTGGTGGGCGTGGCGGGGCAGGCGGTGCTCGGCAATATCCTGTCATCGTTTCAGCTCTCGCTGGCCAAGCCGATACGGGTCGGCGACCTGGTGATGTTCGAAGGGCAGTGGGCCTATGTCGAGGGGATCTTCTACACGCATATCAGGCTGCGGCTATGGAACGAGCGGCGCCTGATCGTGCCGGTCACCTACTTCGCCTCGAAGGCGTTCGAGAATCTCTCTTCCAAGAGTACCAAGGAGTACCGCAGCATTGCGCTGACGCTGCATCTGAGCGCCGACATCGCGATCCTGCGCGAGAAATTTCTCGCCTTCGCCAAGGCCGAGGACAACGTGATCGAACATCACAAGCTGCTGTGCTGTGTGACCGATCAGACCGGCCCGGCACAGACCGTGACCTGCTACCTGATGACGGTCGATCCGCTGTCCGGATGGACCGCCGAGGTCAGCATCCGCGAGAAGCTGCTGGCGTTCATTCGCGACGAGCATCCCGAGTGGTGGCCCCGGGACGTGGTGGTGCTCAGTCATCGCGATATCGCCCGAGGGCACACCTCGGGCGAGGCTGGTGAGCTGGCGCCATGAGACGCCCGGGCTCGCCTCGCCGTTGCCTGGCCATGAGCCTGGGCGGGTATTACCGACAGGCTTGCTCGCCATCCACCCACAGCCAGTAGCCGACCCCGAACAGTGCGCCGATGATCAGGCCGGGGCCGGTAGCGGCACCGGCGACGATGGCCAGGTTCCAGCCACCCGCGGTCATGCCGGCGGTTTCGACGCCGTAGTGGGCGCAGGCTTCATTGACGCCGCCATACTCGTGCAGCGCGTACTTCACTCCTTGCTTGAGGCCGATGGAGGCCAGGGCGGTGAGGTACGGGTCACCGATCGGCGACAGCAGCGGGTTGGCCTCGTCGTAGCCGTGATCCAGCGCGTAGGCGGTGGTGGTGGCGTCCAGCGTGGTGCCCAAGCCCGGACCACGGGTGCCTGCGCAGCCGCTGAGCAGTGAGGCGACGAGCGCAAGGCCCGCGATACCGGTAACGGTCTTGACGCGGGTGGCGGTATTGAATCGCTTGACGGTCTTGAAGGTTTTCATCTCGAGGATCTCTGGGTGATCGGCCATGTGCGACGGTGTGGCGCGAGCCGTCTTGCTGGTCGATACCGCAGGATCTTGCGTCCCTGCGTAGCTACCCCGACGGTGTCTCTGTTCCAGCGTTCGCTGGCTGCCGTCGGGACTATCGGCGTTACTAAAGGTAAACTTTAATTAGGAATTTGTAATCGTAGCGTAGCGATAGACTCGCTTTTGATGGACGTTGGCGAGGTCGGTGTTGGGCCGCAGGCTGCCAAGTTGGGTCGTGCCGATGCGTGAGATGCCTCGTGCCAGGCGCGCGCTTAGCGCATAACCGGGTTAGCGTCTAGTAGACCGAGGTGGCCTTTGCAGGCTTGGGGAGGCCGCTCATCCTGATTCGACACAGGCGCTTTTGGCGCAGCCGGGTTGATACGCTATGCGAGATAACAAACTGATAGAGATGCGAGTCTTCAAGCTCGTGGTGGAAACGGGCGGCTTTACCGCTGCGGCGCATGCTCTGGGCTCGAGCCAGCCCTTCATTAGCCAGACGATCACCAATATGGAGCGCAGACTGGGAGTACATCTGCTGCATCGTTCCACCCGTGGGCAGCGGCTGACAGAAGAGGGCGAACAGTTTCTGGCCGCGTGCACACGCATTCTCGACGACATCGAGAATGCCGAGGCTGCGATCACATCGGCCAAGGAGGATACGAGTGGCGATCTGCGTGTGAGCGCGCCACTGGCGTTCGGGTTGGACCAGATCGTACCGCGGTTACCGCATTATCTGGCCGAGAATCCTCGGCTCAATTTGCACCTGGCGCTGACCGACTCGCTGGCCAATTTGATCGAGGACAATGTCGATGTGGCGATTCGCATGGGCAAGTTGACGGATTCGTCCCTGAAGAGCCGCAAGCTGTGCGATCTGCAGCGTATCGTCGTCGCTGCACCCGCTTATCTTGCGAGCCGCGGTGAGCCACGCACGCCGGAGGCTCTCGATGATCACAACTGTCTGATGTGGGAAGGCTCCCAGTCGCACCTCAATCGTTGGCCATTCACTGTCGCCGGTCAGCGTATCCACTTTCCGGTACGGGGCAACTTTCGCAGTACCAGCGGTCAGACGCTGTTCGAGCTCTGCGTCGCCGGGGTGGGGATCATGCGTCTGGGCAATCACCTGGCGTTGCCGGCCATCGACAAGGGCATTCTCGTGCCACTGCTGAGCGACTATCAGGCCAGGGACGAAACGGCTTTTCATGCTGTCTTTCTACCGGAACGTGAGCTGCTGCCGCGCATAAGAGGATTCGTCGACTATTTGGTCGAGACCTTCCGTGCTCCCCCGTGGGAGGCACGGGATTCATCGTGAATGGTGATAAAACTTATCCCGTTCAGGCATTGGTTCTGCCAGACGTCTTTCGATACATTGTGTAAAGACAGCTTGGAGGACCGATGAGAATGGCGTTTATTACGAATTTTCTCGATCGAATGATTTTTTAATCGCTTCGAGATCAGTCGATGATCCTGTATTTGCGCGCTCCGTCATCTCCATGATGTAACCACGCTAGCGAAAAATTCGATATAACTAGAATAGAAGGACGCACAGCATGTACAAAAAAATCTCCTATATGGGTGGGCTTCTGGGGATCACATTTGCACTCACTCTCGGTACCGCTCACGCTCAGGACTACAACCTCAAGCTGGGCCACACCGGTGCCCCCAATCATCACTTCGAGACGATTTCGACGCAATATGCGGATCTGGTCAGTGAACGTACCAATGGCCATGTCAAGATCACTACATATCCCTCTGACTCGCTGGGAAAACAAACGGAACTCGTCGAGGGCACGATGATCGGCACCAACGATATGGTGCTGACTTCCGATGCCGTACTGTCGAATATGGTCCCGGAAGTCGGTGTCATCAACCTGCCGTTTCTCTTTCGTGACAGCGAACATGTCCGTCATGTACTTGATGGCGAGATCGGCGAAGAACTTGCAGAGAGAGTGAAGGCACAAGGCGCCGTTGTCATTGGCTGGTGGGAGAATGGCTTTCGCCATGTCACCAACGACAAACAACCGATTACCCGACCCGACGATCTGAAGGGAATGAAGATCCGCGTTCCAGAGGGCCCCGTATTCGTCGAGACCTTCAAGGCCTTGGGAGCCAATCCTACACCGATTCCCTTCAGCGAGCTCTATTCGGCACTGCAATTGGGCGTTGTGGATGGTCAGGAGAATCCTCCGGCGCACATCTTGACCCAGAAGTTCTACGAGGTTCAGGACTATGTCTCGCGAACCGGACATATCTATCTCTCTTCACCGGTGCTGATCAATCGAATTCTGTTCGAGAGTATGCCGGCCGAATATCAGCAGGTACTGCTGGATACTGGCCGTGAAATGGCTGCCAAGCACACCCAATTGGTGCTGGCCCAGGAGGATGAGCAGTGGCGCGAGATTGCGGCAATGGGTATGGAGATCAACGATGTCGACAAGGAGCCCTTTGTCGAAGCGACGCGTCCGGTCATCGACAAGTACCGTCAGGTCTTCGGCGATAGCCTTATCGACCGTATCCAGAGCACGCCCTGAACGAACCGCGGGAGGCTTCGGCCTCCCCCCCGACTGGGATGGATGCAACATGATCTCCAGGTTCATGTCGGTAGTAACGAGCTGGATCAATGGCGCCATGGCCATACTGTTTCTGCTCATGACGCTGCTGGTCTGCCTTCAGGTATTCTACCGCTACGTGCTTAACAGCCCGCTAGTGGGATCGGAAGAGGCCGCACGTACACTATTGCTCTATATCGTCATGATCGGCAGCGCCGTGGCGATCGGTAATCGCTCGCACATGGCTATCGACTATTTCCACGAACGCTTTCCAAGATCGCTCAAGCGGCTTTCTTCAATCGTTTATTACGCTGTGCTGCTGTTCATCGCCGTGCTCTTCATCAAGGAGGGTTACGACCTGGCACAGCGTACGATGATGATGAAGACCCCAGCGCTACAGCTGTCGCGAGGTGCGCTGGTGCTTGCCTTTCCCATCAGCGGCGCGCTGATGATCCTCTATATAGTGGGTCTGCTGGCGCAGCGTGGCGCTCAGCGGACGCAGGGGTGATCCCATGGTCATAACACTATTTGCGCTCTTCTTCGTTCTGATCTTTCTCGGCGTGCCGATCGCCTTCTCACTGGCGGCGGCGTCCGCGCTGTCGCTGATGCTTTTCACCGACACGCCGATGCTGCTGGTGTGGTGCAGCGGATGTATTCGGGGCTGGATGTCTTTGCCCTGATGGCGATACCACTGTTTCTGTTCGCGGGCTATCTCATGTCGGAGGTGAAGATTTCTGCGCGGCTTGTGGCGCTGGCGTCGATTTTCCTGGGCCGCTATCGAGGTGGGCTATCGCTGGTCGCTACCGGGTCATCGGCAATTTTCGGAGCCATCTCGGGGTCGGCCAACGCCACCACGGCGGCAATCGGCTCAGTGATGATCCCGGAGATGTCCAAGCGGGGTTACGATCAGGCGGATTCCGCGGCCGTCGTCGCTTCGTCGGGAATTCTTGGGTTGGTGGTACCACCCAGTATCACCATGGTGCTGTATGGCGTCGTCGCCAGCGTCTCGATCGGTGATCTGTTCCTGAGCGGTATTCTCCCGGCGATCATCATTTCGGCGGGACTCATGGGAGTCAACTATTATACCGCCTATCGCAAGGGCTATCAGGGCGGTGCGCCGGTGCCGCGCAAGGATGCCATCGCCATCGCGCGTGACAGTCTGGTCGCTCTGGCCATGCCATTGATCATTTTGGGTGGCATCTACTCCGGCGCCTTCACGCCTACCGAGTCCGCTGCCGTGGCGTGTGCCTATGGCTTGCTTGCCGGCTTTTTCTGGTATCGCAACCTGACCTTGAAAAGCGTCTTCCAGGTGAGCAAAGAAGACCGTCGAGGTCACAGTGGCGATTCTCTTCCTGATCGGAGCCTCCAATGTCTTTACCTATATCCTCACCGCCGAGAACGTGCCCATGCGATTGGCTGCCTATCTCATTGGGGTCTCCGGGAGCCCGGTGATCATTCTGCTGATGATTTTGGCTATGTTGCTGGTGCTAGGTACCTTCTTGGACAACGTGGCGGCGGTGATTCTGATTACTCCGACACTGATGCCGGTAGTTCAGGCGTTGGATATCGATCCGATATTCTTCGGTGTTTTTATCGTTATTGCCATCGCTGTGGGTCAGATAACACCGCCCGTCGGTCTCAACTTGTTCATCGCCACCAATTTGACCGATAGGCGCTTCGAAGAGGTTTGCCGAAGTATCGTTCCCTACCTGCTTCTCTACACGATATTATTGGTGTTGTTCATCTTCTTTCCGGGACTGCTATCGGTCTTCGGTTGAGGGCAAGAAATAGTCTGCTATGCGGTATGCCGCATAGCAGATTTTTTGTCTGGTTTGCAAATAAATGCGTGACGATAGGCTGGCGTGATGAGTGTTATCGCGCGAAGCCTATTTTTCGATGAGCACTGTCGGATTACTTTGGTCCTACCCACTCGTTGCGGGTGAGTCGACTTTTCCATGGGCAGGAGTCATCGATATGATCGAGTTGAAAAATCGTACATCTATTTATCAGCCGGAGCAGGAGGGGCTGATATTCCCCGAGATCCCTCGGTTCGATAGCGTGGCAGACGAGCGCCGGTACTTGAAAGAGCGCCTGGTGGGCGCCTGTCGGGCTTTCGATCTGCATGGGCTCGACTACGGCTTCGCCGGCCATCTGACAGTCAGGGACCCCGAGCACCCGGAGCTTTACTGGACCAATCCTATGGCGGTGCATTTCTCACAGGTCAAGCTGTCGAATCTGATTCTGGTGGATCACGCAGGTCGCGTGGTCGAGGGCGACTATGCGGTCAACCGTGCTGGCTTCGTGCTGCATGCCAATGTGCATGAGGCGCATCCAGATATCGTTGCCATGTGTCATGCGCACACCATCTACGGCACCGCTTTCGCAGCGCTCGGCCGGCCGCTCGAACCGATCACCCAAGATGCCTGCGCGTTCTTCGAAGACCATGTCTTGATCGGAGACGAGGCTGGCGCTGTGGCGGTGGAAAACCACGCTGGCTCCAACGTGGCGGCAGCCTTCAAGGACGTCAAGGCGGCGATTCACCAGAACCACGGTCTGCTGACGGCGAGTCGCCATAGCATCGAGTCGGCGGCTTTCTGGTTTCTGGCCTTGGAGCGTTGCTGTCAGCAGCAGTTGATGATCGAAGCCACCGACATCAAACCTATCCTCGTGACGCCGGAGCGCGCGCGCTACAGCCGCGAGCACGTGGGTAGTGACTATATCGGCTGGCTGCACTTCCAGCCGATCTGGGAGCAACTGGTGGCTCGCAGCCCCGACATGTTCGACTGATAGTGCCTGGGAGCGGGGCCTTCCGAGCCATGCAGGCGTGGGGCTATCTCTCATCACGCAAGTGCCCCGGTGGATCTCTCCACCGGGGCACGCGTTCAGTCCTGTCTGGCGCTGTCAGGTATCGCGAGTGTCGCTGTCACCGTTGGTGGGTGCAGCCTCGGACGCCGGTGGCGTCTCGCCGGTGGCTGCGGCGCCTCCATCGTTACCCATACCATCACGGTTGCCGATAGTGCTGCCCGCGTTGACTCCGGCATCGGGGGTGACCCGCCAGATCGCGTTGGTGAGGTCGTCGGCGATGATCACCGCGCCGTCGGGCGCCACGCTGACTCCCACCGGGCGGCCGCGGGTGGTGTCGTCGCTGGCCAGGAAGCCGGAGACGAAGTCGACCGGATCACCGGCGGGCTTGCCATTCTCGAACGGAATGAATACGACCTTGTAGCCGACTGGATCGGCGCGGTTCCAACTGCCGTGCTCGCTGACGAAAACGCCGTCGCTGAACTCGCCACCCCGCGGGGTTGGAGAAGGCGACGCCGAGCGGCGCGCGGTGGGAGCCGAGGCTGTAGTCGGGGGCGATGGCGGACTCGACCTTGGCCGGATCCTGCGGGCGCACCCGCGGGTCGACGTGCTGGCCCCAGTAGCTGTAGGGCCAGCCGTAGAAGCCCCCTTCCTGCACGCTGGTGAGGTAGTCCGGCACCAGATCGGGCCCCAGTTCGTCACGTTCGTTGACCACCGTCCACAGCGTATTGGTGCCGGGCTGGAAGGTCAGTGCGGTGGGGTTGCGCAGGCCGCTGGCATAGGTGCGGTGGGCGCCGGTCTCGGTGTCGATCTGCCAGATCTCGGCGCGGTCGACCTCAGCCGCCATGCCGCGCTCGGTGATATTGCTGTTGGAGCCGATCCCCACGTAGAGGTACTGGCCATCGGGGCTCGCGGTCAGCGCCTTGGTCCAGTGATGGTTGATCTCTGCCGGCAGCGGGGTCAGCGTCTCGGGGGCGCCGCGGGCGGCGGTCTGGCCCGGCTGATAGTCGAAGCGCACCAGCGCGTCCTGATTGGCGACGTAAAGGTCGTTGCCCACCAGCGCCAGGCCGTAGGGCGCGTTGAGGCCGTCGGCGAACACCGTCTGCTGCTCGTAGGTGCCATCGCCATCGGCGTCGCGCGCAGCAGGGTGAGACGATCACCGCTCTTGACCGCGGTGGTGCCCTGGGACTGGATCAGCCCGGCAATGAAGTCCTTGGGCCGGACCTTGGGCGCGTTGCCGCCGCCCTTGCCTTCGGCGACCAGAATATCGCCGTTGGGCAGCACCAGGGTCTGGCGCGGCACCTGTAGATCGGTGGCGATGGTGGTAATGGTGTAGCCCTCGGGTACCTCTGGCTTGCGCTCGTTCCAGGGTGTCTGCTCGGGCACACCCATATTGGGCAGCAGGCCGCGCTGCGGCTCGGGTAGCTGAGGGTCGGCGCCATACTGGGCATCGGCGGCCAGGGCGCCAGTGGCGACCAGCAGCAGTGGCAGCAGGGTCAGGCGGGGCAGACACACGAGCGGGGCGGTGGACGCGGGCGAGTGTTCATCAGGCGCGGCCTCCCGTCATCTCTTGTGCGATAGCGCGGTTGCGCGAAAGCCCGATCAGGGCCGCCACCAGGGCGAGCAGGGCAATCACGATCGAGAGTACGAAGCCGGTGGGCATCATCGCCCAGGCATCGCGGGCGTGGACCAGGGCATTGATGAAGCCGAGCACGAAGGTGACCAGCAGCAGCAGGCACTCCAGCCCGGCGCGGCCGCGCTGGCCGCTGGCCATCACGATGCCGCCCAGCGCGAACAACCAGGCGAGGCCGTTGAACACCAGGCCGCCGGCGATCGCCCAGGAGGCAAAGGTCGACCACTGAATGTGATAGCTGGTGGCGTAGGCGTAGTCGCTCAACGCGGCGGTCAGATAGAGCGGGAAGGTGCCCGCCAGCAGCAGCCCGTGCAGCGGATTGATTCCGCGACGAACCACGCGGACGCGGGTCGATTCGGCAGTGGCAGTCATGGCAAGGTCCTTTTGCGGTGGCCAGTGAGGCGCTGCGAGCCGAGCCCTTTGAGAAAGCACGTGGTTTAGCGCTGTCGATTGAAGTGTAGCCGACATCTCCGGCCTGTCGTGGCGTGGTACGAGTGCCCCCGGGCGAGCGCCGTCATGTTGTACCGAAGGCGCATGTCATCGGCGCGTTGGCGTTGCTATCGTGCTCCGGCGTCGGCGGCTGTCCGCCTCACTCTCATCGTCATCGACAGGTGCCGTGTGCCTTTTATCGCCGTGTTCTATCTCGCGGTCGTCGTGCTGCTCTTCTCCGGCAATCTGGTGGTCGGCAAGTTCGCCACCGCCAGTCTGCCGCCGCTGACCCTGGCGTGGTCGCGCATGCTGGTGGTGTTCCTGGCGGTGACGCTGATCTTCGGCGCTGCCGCCTGGCGTCAGCGCCAGGTGCTGGGGCGCGAGATCAAGGCGCTGGCGATCATGTCGATCAACGGCATGGCGCTGTTTTCCGCGCTGCTCTACTCGGCGCTGCGGGTCAGCGATGCGACCACGGTGGCGGTGCTGGAGAGTCTTACCCCGGCGGCCACCGCCATGCTGATGGCGCTGTTCTTCCGCGAGCGTCTGGGGCGCATACGCTGGCTGGGTATTCTGCTCTCCGCCGCCGGTGCGGCCTGGGTGGTTTCGGACGGGGCTATAGTGCGCACGCTAGCGCGGTTGCAGACCGGCGATGCGCTGGTGGCAGCGGCGGTGCTGGCCTGGGTGGTCTATTCGGTGGCGGCGCGCCACTGGCTGAGCCGGGTGCCGTTCTACGCCTCGCTGGTGCCGATGACCGGCATCGCGGTGCTGTTTCTCACGCCTTTGGTGGTGGTAGAGAATGTCTTCTTCGCCGAGGCCTGGCAGCTCGACGGTCACGCGCTTGCCGCCATTCTCTATCTGGGGCTCGGCCCCTCGCTGGTCGCGTTGATCTGCTATAACCGGGCGCTGCTGCTGGTCGGTCCCAGCCACACCGCGACCTCGCTCAACCTGCTGCCGGTGGTGACCATGGGGCTCGGCTATCTGATGCTCGGCGCGCCGATTACCCTCAATCAGGTGATCGGCGCGCTGGTGGTGATCGTCGGTGTCTCGCTGGTGACACTCAATCTGCGACGGCGGCTGCCACCGCTGGAAGACTCGGCGGGGGGCGCCTAGCGTCGGGTGCGCGCCGCCTGGGTGATGGCCCGCGCACACTCCAGCAGCGGTGGCCCGAGGGTGTCGATGGCGTTCTCCAGCTGCCAGCGGCTGGCAGGGGCGGTGACGTGGACTGCCGCCACCGGACGGCCCGAGGCGTTGATCACGGGGGCGGCGATATTGATGTCGCCGCGGAAGTACTCAGAGTTGTTCCAGGCCAGACCGCGCTGGCGGCACTGCTGCACGATCTCCATCAGTGCCTCGATCTCGGTCACGGTGTTGGCGGTATGGGCGATGCGCTCGCTGCGTTCGAGATGATCGCGCAGGGTGGCGTCATCGAGCGCCGAGAGATAGGCGCGCCCGGAGGCGGTGCAGAACATCGGCACACGGCTGCCGATCGGCATATGGATCGGGATGTAGTGGCGGCTGGTAAAGCGCGCCACATAGACCATATCGAGCCCGCAGGGCTCGGTCAGCGAGACCGTTTCCAGGCAGCGATTGCTGAGATCCGACAGATACGGGTTGGCGCAATCGATCAGCAGATTGGCCTCGAGATAGTGCGCGCCCACGCCGAGCACCCCGATGCCGATCCGGTACTTGCGGCTCTGCGCCACGCGCACCAGATAGCCGAGCTGCTCCAGGGTATGGGTGATCCGCTGCACCGAGCCCATGCTCATGTCGGTGAGCCGAGCGATCTCCGACAGGCTGAGTTCGCTGTGGTGGGCATCGAACAGCCCCAGCACCACGAACGCCTTCTCGATGGACTGGTTGAACAGCGCCGAGCGGGCACCGGCGCTTGTTGAGTCGGCCATCGGGTCTCCTGTCATCGCTCCAGCCAATCCTGGGTCCGATAGTACTGGATCACCGCCGCGACGTAGAGCCGCTGCAGGCCGTGCAGCGGGATCGGCGCGATGGGGGTGAGCGGTAGCGGCAGAGCGTCGGCGAGCGCCTGGGTACCGAGATGGCGGCCGATCAGGCTGCCCAGATGGGTGCCCATTCCCACCCCGCGGCCGTTGTAACCCAGCGCCACGTGCAAGCCGGGGGCAGGTTCGTGCACGTGCGGCATGGCGTCCTGGGTCAGCGCCACCCGCCCGCCCCAGGCATAGTCGATCTCGACGCCCTTCAGCGCCGGATAGAGCCTGGTCATGCCGCTGATCAGATGGCGGAAATCGGTGGGGTCACGGGGATCATGAAAGGGTCCACGCCCGCCGAACAGCAGTCGACCGGCGGCGTCGCGGCGAAAGTAGAACAGCAGCTTGCGCGCGTCCGAGGCGACCTCTCCTCGGGGCAGAATGGTCGCGCCTTCCTCTGCGCTCAGCGGCCGGGTGGCGATCTGAAAACTGTTGGCGGCGATCAGGCTGCGCGCCAGACCCGGCTGCAGGGTGTCGGTATAGCCGTTGGTGCACAGCAGCACGTGCTCGGCCACCACCTCGCCATGGGCGGTGGTCGCTCGCCAGCCCTCGGCCTGACGGGCCAGCCCGGTCACCGCCGAGCCCTCGTGGAGCTGTGCTCCCGCGGCGCTCGCCGCCCGGGCCAGGCCGCGCACGAAGGCCAAGGGATTGAGGCTACCCGCACGCGGGTCGCGCCAGCCGGCCAGATAGGCCGCGGTGCCGAGGCGCTCGGCGCAGGCCTCTCGCGTCAGCCACTCGACCTCGACGCCACGCGCGGCCCACTGTGCGGCGCGGCTCTCGATCCGCTGGATGCCAGCTTGGGTGGCCGCGGGCTGCAGCCAGCCGTGGCGTTGGGCGTCGCACTCGATGGCGTGGCGCTGGATGAGCGCGAAGACCACGTCGGCATTGCGGCTGCTGGTATCGATCAGGCGTTCGCCGCGCTCCTGACCATAGCGTTCGATCAGTTGGTCGGGGTCGTACTTGAGCCCCGGGATGACCTGGCCGCCGTTGCGTCCCGAGGCGCCCCAGCCGATCGTGTCGGCCTCCAGCAGGCGGGTCGAGATGCCGCGTTCGGCCAACGCCAGCGCCGCGGCGACCCCGGTGAAGCCGCCGCCGACAATCAGCACGTCGCTGCGGCATGTACCTTCGAGTGCGGGTAGCGACGCAGCCGGCGGTTGGCTGTCGGACCAGAGCGAGCGCAGCATCGGCTGTGACGTGGGCATCGCGCGCCTCCTGTTCAGTGGTCGAGCACGCGGCGCAGGAAATCCTGCGTACGCGCGTTCTGTGGCTCGCTGAGCACGCGCGACGCCGGCCCCTCCTCGACGATCTGGCCGCCGTAGAGAAAGCAGACCCGGTCGGCCACCTCCTTGGCGAAACTCATCTCGTGGGTGACCACGACCATGGTCATGCCCTCCGCCGCCAGGTCGCGCATCACCGTCAGCACATCGCCCACCAGCTCCGGGTCGAGCGCGGAGGTGGGCTCGTCGAACAGGATCGCCTCCGGACGCATGCGCCGCCCGGGCGATCGCCACCCGCTGCTGCTGGCCGCCGGAGAGCTGGGTCGGGTAGGCCGCCTGTTTCTCGGCCAGGCCGACCTTTTCGAGCAGCGCCTGAGCGTGCTGGCGCGCTTCGGCCCGCGACTCGCCCTTGACGAAGACAGGGCCCTCCATCACGTTCTCGAGCACCGTGCGGTGGGGAAAGAGATTGAAGCGCTGAAACACCATGCCGACCCGGGTGCGCAGCGCGTGGATATCGCTGCGCCTGACATCCACCGTCTGCCCGTGGATGGTGATCGCGCCTCTATCGTAACTCTCTAGACCGTTGATGCAGCGCAGCACGGTGGACTTGCCCGAGCCGGAAGGACCGATGAGACAGACCACTTCGCCGGCGGCGACCTCGAGGCTGACGCCCTTGAGCACCTGGGTCGCACCGAAGGCCTTGTGGATATGGTCGATGGCGATCATTGGTCGGCTCCCTGTCGCGACTTGCTGAAGAAACGCTCCAGGCGATTGACGCCGAAGATCAGCGGCAGGCTGAGCGCCAGGTACATCAGTGCCACCATGGTGTAGACGGTGGTGTTCTGGAACGTCGAAGCGGCGATCAACTGCCCGGCCCGGGTCATCTCCGCCACCGTGATGGTCGAGGCGAGCGAGGAGTCCTTGAGAATCATGACCGCGGTGTTGCCGTAGGGAGGCAGGGCGATGCGCACCGCCTGGGGCAGCACCACGCGGCGCATGATCAGGGCGCTCTTCATGCCGATGGACTTGGCTGCCTCGATCTGGCCCGAGTCGACCGCCTCGATGCCGGCGCGGAAGTTCTCTGCCTGGTAGGCGCTATAGGCGATCCCCAGGCCGATGATGCTGGCCTGGAAAGCGCTCAGATCGATGCCTAGCTCGGGAATGACGAAATAGATGTAGAACAGTTGCACGATGATCGGCAGGCCGCGGATCACGTTGATGAAGGTGCTGGCCAGCGCCGATATCGGCGCGAACGGGGAGCGCTTCATCAGCGCCAGCAGCAGGCCCAGAAAGGTACTGAGCAGCAGGGCGCCCAGGGTGATCTGCACCGTGACTACGGCGCCCTTGAGCAGGATCGGGAAAAACGCGGCGATATCGGCGTACGCCATAGAGTCCTCCTGGGCCGAGGCCGGGCACGCCGGGCAGTGAAGCCCGGCGTGCGGCGGTCAGCGGGGAAGGGTGGGAGAGCGGCTGAGTGTCGGTGGTGGCACGGTGGGGCGTACTACAGCCCCCACTTGGCGAAGATGGCGTCGAGCTTGCCGCTTGCCTTTAGCTTGGCCAGGGAGGCGTTGACGCGCTCGAGCAGGGCGGTGTTGTCCTTGGCCACGGCCAGCGCGAGCTCGCCCACCATCTGCTGCTGGTAGTCGGGAGACAGCTTGAGATCGGCGAAGCGGCCCTGCTTGAGCTGGTAAGCCATCACCGGTGCGTCACCGATGCCCGCCACGATGCGACCCAGGGAGACGTCGCGCATCATGTCGGCAAGGGTGTCGTAGTTGCGAATCTCGGGAAACAGCCCGGTCGCCTGCAGCTGGCGTACATAGGTCGTGCCGACCTGGGCGCCGACCACCTGGCCCTTGAGATCGTCGAGGGTATGAATGTCGCCCTGATGGTCACGCTTGACGATCACGCCCTCACCGTAGGGGTAGACGTCATCGCTGAAGGCGACGACCTTGGCGCGCTCGGGGGTACGCAGCATGGCCGCGGAGATGATGTCGATCTTGCCCGAGGTGAGTGAAGGGATCAGCGCATTGAACGGCGACTCCTTGATCTCGACCTGGGCTCCCATGTCCTGACCCACCGCCTCGATCAGATCGACCATGGCGCCAGTGATCTTGCCGCTGGAGACATCCAGAAAGGTGAAGGGGATACCGCTGGGGGTGGCGCCGGCGATCAGCGTCTCCTGTGCCTGAGCGGCGTTGATACCTGCCGTGGCGAGACCTAGCGCAGCGGCGGCCACGAGGCAGTGGCGGCAGAGGCGAGAGAGCCAGCGCCAGGGAGTTCGGGTTGTGGGTGAGTAATCGATCATGAGGCTACCTGTCTTGTGGGGTTGTTATGTCGACTCAGCGATTCACCTGCCTGTTCGAGCCTATCCAAGCGCTGATTTATCGGCAAGTGTTAAAAGTTATCGTATATCGATAAGTTAGCTCTCTGTCGTCAGCGTAACTTGCGTCAGCCCCTGGCCGAATGTCTCTAACAAGTGATCCCCGCTCGAAAAACCGGCCAGTCACGCGATACGTGGGCAACGCAGACGCTACGTACTGGAAGACAAGGCGGGTCGTTCGAATACCACCAAGGTCTAGGTGCTCTACCCAGGGCTCGACTGGGTTAAGCTGGCGACAGGCAGCGGCACAGTGACAGCCTGGTGTCGATCACTCAGCAAGTGGGAGAGAACCGGTGGAGCATCGATTCTGGCAACAGCGCTGGGAGCAGGCACAGCTCGGCTTTCACCTGAGCTTCGTCCATCCCATTCTCAAGCGGCACTTGTCGCGCTATGCGCTCGCCCCAGGGGCGCGGGTGTTCCTGCCGCTGTGCGGCAAGACCCTGGATATTGGCTGGCTGCTGAGTGAGGGGTATGCGGTGGTCGGCGCCGAGTTGAGCGAGCTGGCGGTGGCGCAGCTGTTCGCCGAACTCGGGGTCGAGCCGACGGTGAGCGAGTGGGAGAGCGGCCAGCGCTGGCAGCACGACGCGCTGAGCGTATTTCAGGGCGATATCTTCGCGCTGACACCGGCGACGCTGGGCGCGGTCGATCTGGTTTATGACCGCGCTGCGCTGGTGGCGCTACCGCCGACCATGCGCGACGCCTACGCCCGACAGCTCATCGCGCTGAGCGGCGCCGCGCCGCAGCTGCTGATCACCTTCGAGTACGACCCGGCGGAGAAGGAGGGCCCACCGTTTCCGGTACTGCCGGCCGAGATCGACCGCCACTACGCCGACACTCATGAAATCGAGGAGCTGTCGCGCAAGGACGTGCTCGACGCCTCGCTCAGCTTCCGCGATGCGGGCGTGTCGCGTTTCGTCGAGGTCGCCTGGCAGCTGCTGCCGCGTTAGCTGCCCCCTGGGCGAGACGCCGCGACCGCCGGTGGGGCTTGAACTATCCCTGCCGCCGCTGGCGGATCGTCCGGATCAGCGGTAGTGCCGGATCAGCGGTAGTGATAGTGCCAACAGCGTCAGACAGAGCAGCCCGATGGCGATGGGGTGGCCGATGAACAGGGTGGCGAAGCTGCCGTTGGTGATGATCAGCCCCTGACGCAGGCTCATCTCCAGGGTTGGCCCCAGCACCATACCGATCACCAGCGGTGCCATCGGATAGCCCTGGCGCCGCAGCAGGAACCCGCCGATGCCGGCCGCTGCCATCACGATCAGATCGAACGGGTTGCCGCGGACGAAGTAGACCCCTAGAGAACTGAGCATCAGGATCAGCACCAGCATCCACGCCTCGGGAATGCGCAGTAGCGGCGAGGCCATCTTGCCGAACAGCACACCCAGCGGTAGCAGCAGCAGGTTGATGATGAAGAAACCGGTGAAGATCGCCGCGATCAGCAGCGGATTGTCCGCCATCAGCCGTATGCCGGGGGTGACCCCGTGCAGCGTGAGCGTTGCCAGCATCACCGCGGTCACGGCGTCACCTGGAATGCCCAGCGCCATGGTGGGTACGAGCGCGCCCCCGGTGACAGCGTTGTTGGCGGCTTCCGAGGCGATGACGCCATCCGGCTCGCCCTGGCCGAAGCGCGCGCGGCGCGGTGACGAGCGCTTGGCTTCGGCGTAGGAGATGAACGCTGAGGTCGCCGCGCCTGTCCCGGGCAGGATACCGATGACGTTACCGATCAGCACCGACTTGCTCAGGCCGCTGAGCCGGCCTTTCCACTCTCTCAGCCGCGGCAGTACGAGGCCGCGGAACTGGACGCTCGACGCGCTGCCGTCGTCACCGCCGGAGAGGCGAATCAGTACCTCGGAGACGGCGAACACGCCGATCACCACGGCCAGCAGATCGAAACCGGCGATGAGGGGAAATTGCCCGAAGGTGAAGCGTGTCTCGCCGGTGATCGGGTCGCCACCCACGGTCGCCAGGAACAGCCCCAGTGCCCCGGCGATCAACCCTTTGCGCATCGAGCCCTCGGACACCGAGACGATACAGGTCAGCCCCAGCAGGATCAGGGCGAAGGTCTCTATCGGGCCGAAATTGAGGGCGAACGCGGCCAGTTGGGGCGCTGCCAGAATCAGCACCACGGCCGAGACCAGCCCGCCGATGACTGACGCCTGGGTGGCCCAGCCCAGCGCCTTGCCGGCTTCGCCGCGCTGCGCCATGGGATAGCCATCGAGGCAGGTGGCCGCCGATTGCGGTGTGCCCGGGGTGTTGATCAGGATCGCCGATACCGAGCCGCCGTAGACCGAGCCGGCATAGATCGCCAGCAGCAGCAGAATGGCCGGCGCCTGGCCCATGGTCAGGGTGAACGGCAGGATCATGGCCACCGCGACTGTGGAGCCGATACCCGGCAGAGCGCCGAGCACGATGCCCAGAAGGGTACCGAAGGTCAGCGCGATCAACCCCTCCGGGGTCATGATCAGACCGATGGCCTGGGGCAGCAGCTCGAGCATGGTAGGTCTTCCGTGTCGTGGAGGGAGATGAAAACGCGAGAGCCGCCGCGCGGATATCGCGTCAGCGAGACACCGCTCAGAACCACCAGGTGAAGGGCGAAGTGGGTAGCGGCATGCTCAGCAGGTGATTGAACAGCAGCACCAGCGCGCCGGCGGCAATGGTCGGCATGACCAGCGTCGCGACGCGCCCGGCACGCATCACCGCCAGTATCAGCATGCCCATGAGGGTCGAGCTGATGAAGTAGCCCAGGACCGGGATCAGCAGGACGTAGAGCGGCAGCGCGACCACCCGGTAGCGTCCTGCGCCAGGCCAGGGCCGTTCGCTCCTGGCGCTTGGCGAAGCTCATGCCGAGGTCGAGCAGGGCGAGCGCGAACAGCACGCTCAGCACGATGCGCGGGAAGAACTGCGGATTGAACGCCAGGTCGATGGGGGCGCCGGGACTGGCGAGGCTGGATGCCAGCAGGCCGCCGCTCGAGACCATGAGCACTACCGATATCAGCCGATTCTCACTGAGTGACTTGAGCATGCGCGCCCCCTCCTCCGTGGACGATCAGGGTGTCGCTGTCAGAGCCCGGCGGCGTCGATCAGCTTGGCGTTGGCGCTGTACTGGGCGCGGTAGAAAGCGTCGAACGCCGCGGCATCGCGATAGTGCAATACCGTGCGGGTGCGCTCGGCGAAGGCCTGGAGCTCCGGTGATGCCACCGCTGCCCCACAGGCCTTGCTGAGCGCGTCGCGCTTGTCTGCCGCCAGGCCGGCGGGTGCGAATAGCCCGCCCCACAGATAGAGCTGGTCGAGCGGCGGCTCGATCCCGGCTTCCCGGGCGGTGGGCACATCGGGGAGATCCGCCAGCCGGGTGTCGCTGAAGGTCAGCAGGGGGCGGAAGTCGCCGCCCTGCATCAGCAGCTCGGTATCGCCGTAGAACTGGATGGTGCCGGCGGCCATGCCCTGTAGCGCCGGGCCGGAGCCCTGGAAGGGCAGGTGGCGAACGTCTTTCAGCACGCCCAGGCCGGAGAACGCGGCGACCGAGGCCAACTGGGTGATGGTGCCGGGGCCGGAGGAGCCGTAGATATAGCGCCCCGGCTGTGCCTTGATCGCGGCCACCGCCTCATCGATGGTGTGGAAGGGGCTCTTGGCGTTGACGAACAGCAGCGTCGGCGATGCGGCGACCGAGCAGATCGGTGTCCAGCTATCCTCGCCATAGGGCAGGTCCTTGATCTGCGGCTGAATGGTCGAAACCGTGACCGACCAGTAGCCGAGCTTGTAACCGTCGGGGGTGTCGTGAGCCAGGGTCGAGGCAGCGACCGTGCCCGAGCCGCCGGCCATGTTGGAGACGATGACGTTGCCGTCCAGCGCCTTGGCAAAGGCCGGTGCGAAGGCTCGCATTAGCAGATCGTGGCTCCCGCCGGCGTTGAACGGCACGACGATGTTGACCGGCTTGCTGGGAAAGTCTGCCGCCATCGTCGGCGCGCTCATGCCAAGGGCGACGGAGACGGTGGCAAGGCAGTGGATGAGACCGGGGAAGCGGGGCATAGGGGTCACCGTTGTAATTGTTTCACTTGATGGTAACGTTGTCTCAGTTCGTTAACATCGTCAATGGTGCCCTAGTTAGACTTTGGGTTATCACCCGTGGAGACAGAGGCTTATGCAGAGCAAAACGCGCCGCCCGACGCTCAAGGACGTAGCGGCGGCCAGCGGGGTCAGCGTGATTTCCGCCTCGCGGGCGCTGCGTGGCGAGCCCGGCATGGCCGAGCCTCTGCGGCGCAAGGTGCTCGACGCTGCCAGGGCGCTGGGCTACCGGCGCAACCGCGCGGCCGGGTCGCTACGGGGTGCGGTCAGTGAGCTGGTGGCGGTGCTGGTGCCGTCGATCAGCCACCAGGTCTTTTCCCAACTGGTCGACGGGATTCATGCGGGACTGCGCGGGAGCGATCTCAGAGTGGTGCTGGGCATGACCCAGTACGACGCGGACGAGGAGGCGCAGGTCCTCAGCGACATGCTCTCTTGGAACCCGGCGGCGGTGGTCCTCAGTGGGGTCGAGCACTCGGCGCGCACGCGGGAACTGCTGGCCGACTTTCGTGGGCCGATCATCGAAGTGATGGACACCGACGGCGAGCCGATCGATGTCGCCGTGGGCATCTCACAGGTGGAAGCCGGCGCTATCATGGCGCGCCACTTTCTTGCGCGCGGCTACACCCATATCGGCTATATCGGCGCCTGGGGTGAGCGCCCGATGCGCTCACGCAAGCGTCGCCAGGGCTTCGAGGCGGCACTGGCGTCAGCCGGGCGAGCGCTGACGCGCGTGGTGATCCGCGACGAGCCGTCGTCCCTGGAAACCGGTGCGCTGGGAATGGCGGCACTGCGCGAGCGCCATCCCGATGTCGACGCGGTCTTTCTCGCCAATGACGATCTCGCTCTGGGCGCACTCTACTGGTGCCAGGAGCAGGGCATCGGCGTACCCGACGAGATCGCGCTGGCGGGTTTCAACGGGCTCGACATGGGCAAGTTCGTGCGCCCGCGGCTGACCACGATCCACACCTCGCGGCACGCCATGGGCGCCATGACCGGAGAGATCATCCGCTACCGCTGCGCGGGGGAACCCATCCTCTATCGACAGCGCGAAAAACTCGCACTGTCGCTCAGGGTCGGTGAGACCACCTGAGAGGGGTGTTTACAAAATGCCTGCGCTCGACGATACGGCGTTGAAATCGATCTCAAAGTACTCATTTACACCACGTAAACTCCGTCTTTTCGGCCGATTTCGCCTTGTCTCGCCTTCGCTCGTCGAATTTGTAAACACCCTCTGAGCGAGAGTCCGCGCCTCTGAGCGAGGCGATCCGCAGAGGATACGCGGTCAATAAGCCCCGGCGCCGGGCGGCGAGAGCGGCGCGTCGCCGGCCATCGCACGGGTACGGCCGAACAGCGCCCCCGTCAGCAGGGCGAGCAGTGGAATCAGGGCCAGCAGGGCGCTGATGCCGATGCTGCCACCGGTCACCAGGGTGAAGTTGGAGAGCACCAGCGCCAGGCTGGCGAGCAGCAGCACGGTGGCAAGACTCGGCGCGATCCGCGTCTGCCAGTGGCGCTGCCCGGCGAGTTCCGGATGACGCCGGAAGAACGCCAGCGAAGCCAGGGTGGTCAGCAGCATCAGGCCGATCATACCCACGGTGGCAATGCCCGCCATGTAGCCGAAGACCTGCGTCAGCGGGTCCAGGCCCAGCGCCAGACACAGCAGCATCAGCGCCAGTGCGGTGAGCGTCTGCACCAGCGAGGCGTAGGAGGCGCGCGATGACGCGGGTGAATGCGCGCCAGCCGCCGGCAGCGTGCCCTGGCGCGCCAGGGTGAACTGATAGCGGGCGAGCACATTGTGGAAGCTCAGCAGCAGCGAAGAGGCTGGTGAGCAGCAACACCTGCATCAGGTCGCGCATCACGCCGCCGGTATAGCGTTCGGCGGTATCGAGCAGCAGGTTGGCGTCGCCATCCAGGGTCTTCTGGGCGATGCCGGCGACCTCACCTGCGCCGTTGGCGACCACCAGGGCCCATACCGAGAGGGTGTAGAACACGCCGATGATCAGCACCGCGAGATAGGTCGCCCGGGGGATGGTGCGCGCTGGTTGGCGGGCCTCGTCACGAAACACCGCCGTGGCCTCGAAGCCGATGAAACCGGTGAGCGCGAATAGCACCGCCACGCCAAGACCACTGGTGAGCGCGGCACTCGGCGTGAAGGAGGAGAACTCGATGCCGTGGGCGCCGCCGTCGGCGAAGATGGTCAGGTTCATGATCACCACCACGGCGATCTCCAGCACCAGCGCCACCCCCAGCACCTTGGCGCTGAGTTCGATATGGCGATAGCCGAGATAAGCGACGATGGCGACGGTGAGCAGCGAGTAGATCCACCAGGGGAGGGCGGGGCCGCCGCTGTGGCGGACGAAGTCGCCGACCGCCCAGCCCATGTAACCGTAGACGCCGGCCTGGATGGCGGTGTAGGCGACCAACGCCATGAAGGCGGTGCCCAGGCCCAGGCGCCGACCCAGCCCGAGAGTCACATAGGAGAAGAAGGCGCCGGCCTCCTTGACGTGAGGCGTCATCGCCACGAAACCGACCGAGAAGATCAGCATCACCAGCGAGGCGATGAGAAAGCCCACCGGGGCACCGGCACCGTTGCCGGAGGCCAGGGCGATCGGTGCATTGCCGCCGATCACCGTGAGCGGTGCCGCGGCGGCGATGACCATGAAGACGATGCTGCCGGTACCCAGACTGCCGTGAAGGCGCGTCGGGTCCGCAGGAGTGGTGTTGTCCATGGGACGATTTCCTCGTTGTTTTTGGTTGGAAATACGGGGTGTCGCGATAAGGCTGTCTAGCTAATGAAAAGCTCCCGGCGCAGATCATCGAGATAGGGGTTGGCAGCGCGGCCCGCGGCGACGACGGCGGGGTCGATCTCGGCGTGGATGAGTGCCTCGCCGGCGCTGGGCGCCTCGGCGAGGGGCTCGCCGTTCGGTGCTACGATCAGGCTGTGGCCGACGTAGTCGAACGCTGCCTCGCGGCCGTGCTGGTTGGTATAGGCCACATAGACCTGGCTCTCCCAGGCTCGGGTGGGGATGAGCCGCCGGTTGACGTGGGCGAACGGTTGCATCTGAGCGGTGGGCACGCAGATCAGTTCAGCGCCCTGGCGCGCGGCGGCGCGCACGCTCTCCGGGAACTCCACGTCGTAACAGATCATCAGGGCGATGCGCACGCCGTGATAGTCCGCCACACAGGTGGCGCGGTCGCCGGCGGTGAACTGATCGCGGTCGACATCACCGAACAGGTGCGCCTTGTGGTAACGCGCGAGCACCTGGCCGTCGGCACCGATCAGGTGAGCGGCGTTGTAGCAAGCGCCGGCATCGGTCTCCGGCCCGCCCACCACCAGCCCGATGGCGTGGCGTGCGGCGATCTCGCGTGCGCGCTCCAGCGGTGCCGCCTGCGCTAGCGGCCGGGTGTCGTCGCCGAGGACATAGCCGGTCAGGAACATCTCCGGGGTGATCAACAGCGCCGCGCCTTCCGCGGCGGCGCGACGGGCGCTCTCGTCCAGCCGCGCAAGATTGGTGGCGATATCGCCGTGCGTACTCAGTGCCTGCCAGGCGGCGATCTGCATGGGGAACTCCTTCCGAATAGGGCGAGTGGCGGCGGGCGCGTCGTCTTGGGCGTTATGTCGCTATAGACGTTACCCCGATATAGACGCCACGCCCGCCGGGTCTGGCCGGTGTTCGATCCGGCCGCCTCTCAGCCCAGTGTACCCAGTGCCTCGTCGATGATCGCCAGCCCCTGTTCGGCCTCATCGGCGGTGACGATGCACGGCGGCACCACATGGATGCGGTTGGCGACCACGAATGCCAGCAGGCCATGCTCCATCATCGCTTGCTTGAGCTTGCCGACCTTGGCCGCCGCCAGCGGCGTGCGGCTGTCGCGATCCTCGACCAGCTCGATGGCGTGGAACACCCCCAGGCCGCGCACTTCGCCGACATGGGCATGGCGCTGGGCCAGGCGGGCGAGGCCGGGGCTGAGCACCGTCTCGCCGATCTGGCGGGCGTTGTCGACGATACCCTCTTCCTGCATCGTCTCCAGGGTGGCGCAGATTGCCGCCATGGCCAGCGGATGGCCGGAGTAGGTCAGGCCGCCGTAGAACATCTCGTCGTCGAAGTGGTGGGCGATGCGCTGGTTGACGATCACCCCCCGGCGGGCACGTAGCCGGAGTTGACCCCCTTGGCGAAGGTGATCAGGTCCGGCACCACGCCGAAGTGGTCCAGCGCCAGCCAGGCGCCGGTGCGGCCGAAGCCGGCCATCACCTCGTCGAAGATCAGCACCAGGCCGAACTCGTCGGCCAGCGCACGCACGCCGGCCAGATAGCCCGGCGGTGGCACCAGCACGCCGGCGGTGCCCGGGATGGTCTCGAGCAGCAGCCCGGCGATGCTCGCCGGCCCCTCGCACTCGATCACCCGGCGCAGGTGTGCAGCGCGCGCTGGCACTCCTCCTCCTCGTTGCCGGCCCAGAACTCGCTGCGATAGAGCCAGGGGTTGAAGAAGTGCACATGGCCACGCGCATACTCGTTGGGCACGCGGCGGAAATCCCCGGTGGCGGCGATCGCCGAGCCGGTGCCGCCGTGGTAGGAGCGGTAGGCGGAAAGAATCTTGTCGCGGCCGGTGACCGCCCGCGCCATGCGGATGGCGTTCTCGTTGGCGTCGGCGCCGGCGTTGGTGAAGAACACCTTGGCAAAACCGGCCGGGGCGCGTTTGAGGATCTTCTCGGCAGCGCGCCCGCGCATCCAGTTGGCGTGGGCGGGGGCGATGGTGGTCAGCTCGTCGGCCTGGGCCTTGATCGCCGCGATCACCCGCGGGTGCTGGTGGCCGATATTGGTGTTGACCAGCTGGCTGGAGAAGTCGAGATACTCGCGGCCGTCGTAGTCCCAAAGCCGGCAGCCTGCGCCGCTCTTGATCACCAGCGGATCGAGCGCGCCCTGGGCGGACCAGGAGTGGAACACGTGGGCGCGGTCGAGCGCCTTCACCTGCTGATTGTCGATCGAGTGCATGGGGAATCCTGTCGTGTCACATGGTGTTCGGGGCGCTGCGCTCACAGAGTGGGCATGGTGTACTGATTGGTCGCTTCCCGCAGACCGGAGGGCCAGCGCGCGGTGACCGTCTTCATGCGCGTGTAGAAGCGCACGCCGTCGGCACCGTGCACGTGCAGCGCGCCGAACAGCGAACGCTTCCAACCGCCGAAGCTATGGAACGCCATGGGCACCGGGATCGGCACGTTGACCCCGACCATGCCGACCTGGATCTGCTCGCAGTACTGCCGCGCGCTGTCGCCGTCACGGGTGAAGATGGCGGTGCCGTTGCCGAACTCGTGGTCGTTGACCATCTTGACCGCGGCATCGAAGCTCTCGGCGCGCGCGATCGCCAGTACCGGGCCGAAGATCTCCTCGTCGTAGATGCGCATACCCGGCTTGACGTGGTCGAACAGGGTGCCGCCGATGAAGAAACCGTCACTGTCGTGCTGAAGCTGGCGGCCATCACGCACCAGCTCGGCGCCTTCCTGCACGCCCTGCTCGATATAGCCGCTCACTTTCTCCAGATGCGCGCGGGAGACCAGCGGGCCCATGTCATGGTCCGGGCCGTCGGTGATACTCGCGCCCACGCGCAGCTCGTCCAGGCGTGACAGCAGCTTCTCGCGCAGCTTCTCGGCGGTCTCGTCACCCACCGGCATCGCCACCGAGATCGCCATGCAGCGCTCGCCGGCACTGCCGTAGGCGGCGCCCATCAGCGCGTCCGCGGCCTGGTCGAGATCGGCATCGGGCATGACCACCATATGGTTCTTGGCCCCGCCGAGGGCTTGCACGCGCTTGCCGTGGGCGGAAGCGGTGGCGTAGACGTACTCGGCGATCGGGGTCGAGCCGACGAAACTCACCGCCTGCACGCGCGGGTCGGTGAGCAGGGTGTCGACCGCCTCCTTGTCGCCGTTGACCACATTGAGCACACCGTCCGGCAGCCCCGCTTCACTGAAAAGCTCGGCGATGCGCAGGGTCGAGGAAGGGTCCTTCTCCGACGGCTTGAGTATGAAGGTGTTACCGGCGGCGATGGCGATCGGGAACATCCACAGCGGCACCATGGCCGGGAAGTTGAACGGGGTGATGCCGGCGCACACCCCGAGCGGCTGCATCAGCGAGAAGGAGTCGATGCCGGGGCCGACATTGAGCGAGTGCTCGCCCTTCTGCAGATGCGGCATGCCGCAGGCGAACTCGACCACTTCCAGGCCGCGGGTCAGTTCGCCCTTGGCATCGGAGAAGACCTTGCCGTGTTCCTGGGAGATCAGCCGCGCCAGCTCGTCGCTGTGCTGCTCCAGCAGCGTCTTGTAGTTGAACAGGATGCGCGAACGCTTCAGCGGTGAGAGCGTCGACCAGCTCTGGAAGGCGCGGCTGGCGGCGTTGATGGCGTATTCGACGTCATCGCGAGAGGCCAGCAGCACCTCCCCGGACTGGGCGCCAGTGGAAGGATTGAACACCGGGCTGGTGCGGGTCGAATTCAGCGCGACGCGCTGGCCATCGATGAAATGCGTGATAGGGGCAGACATGGGTTAGCGTCTCCGAGGCGTGAGTCAAGGAAACGCTGCATAAATGCCTGCACGAGCGAATGACTACGTTGCGCGGTACTCGAAGACTCGCCTAACCCCATGTTATGTCTCGTCTTCTGCGTTCCGTGCGCCTTGTCCTTCATCTCGTTCGGCGATTTATTCAGCACTTCCTCAATGGGTCGGCGTGCGGCTAGCGGGCACGGTGGCCGCACGGGACGAAAAAATGTGCTGTGAAGTAGCCTGCGGCAGGAGCAGAGCGTCAAGCAATCCCGGTATGCTTAAGGTCACTAAAGCGTTTGGTTAACCTTCTGTGCGTCGGCATCGATGCAACGGCGGCGGGATGCAGGGCTGGGGAAGAAGAACAAAGGAGGGGGAGGCATGAGCCAGCGCAGAATCACACTGATGGGGCAACTGGGCGACGTCGACCTGCGCCTGCTGCGGATCTTCCGCAAGGTGGTGGAGTGCGGCGGCTTCTCGTCGGCGGAGGTCGAGCTCAATATCAGCCGCGCGGCGATCAGCATGGCGATGAGCGATCTGGAGACACGGCTGTCGATGCGCCTATGCCAGCGTGGACGCAGCGGCTTCCGGCTGACCAGCGAAGGTCACGACGTATACGAGGCCACGATGCAGTTGCTGGCCGCGGTGGAAGACTTCCGTACCCGGGTCAACGGCCTGCACTCGCGCCTGACCGGCGAGCTCAACATCGGTATCACCGACAATCTGGTCACGCTGCCCGACATGCAGGTGACCGAGGCACTGCGCGCCCTCAAGGCGCGCGGCGATAACGTGCACATCAATATTCGCATGGCGCCGCCCAACGACATCGAGATGGCGGTGCTCGGCGGCAGCTTGCACGCAGGCGTGGTGCCGGAGCTCAAGCGCGTGCCGGGGCTCGACTACCTGGCGCTGTACGAAGAGCGGTCGGCGCTCTACTGCAGCGACCGACACCCGCTGTTCGCATGCGAGGCGCCGAGCGTGGATCAGATCGCCGGCCACGACGCGGTGGTGCCCTCCTACGCCCAGACGCCCGAGATCAAGCGCGTGCACGAAGCGCTCAAGCCGATGGCCTCGGCCACTGATCGCGAGGGGGTCGCCTTTCTGGTGCTTACCGGCAGCTATATCGGCTTTCTGCCTACCCACTACGCCCAGCGTTGGAGCGATCACGGGCGCATGCGGCGCCTCGTTCCGGACACTTCCGAGCACGCTACTCGTTACGAATATTCCACCCGCTACGAATATTCCACTCGCTACTATGCCATCACCCGCAAGGGGCGCCCGCCCAATCTGGTACTGGAGAGCTTTCTGGAAGAGCTCGAGGCGTGCCTGTCGCAGACGCCGCTACCCGAGCGTGAGGCGCCACCATCGGCGTGACCGCAGGACGCACTACGCCGACCCGTCGCAGGCGTCGGGTCGGCGTAGTGCAAGATTAGCGCAGGTTTAGCGTGGAGAGAGGGCGTCCGCCGGCGAGCGTGTCTCCTGGCGCTTGGTGGCGAAACTGACCGCGACGAACAGCGCTGAATTGACGATCAGACCACAGAAGCCGGGATGCCAGCCGAACGGGGAGCCGCCGAGGAACTGGTAGTACAGCGTGACTGCGGCGCCGACCCCCAAGCCGATGAAGGCCGCAGCGCGAGAGGCGCGACGCCAGAACAGGGCGCCCAGCAGCATGGGCAGAAGCTGCACCACGATGCCGTAGGCTCCGAGCAGCAGCGACACCAGCGAGGCGGGATTGGCCAGCGCCAGCAGATAGGCCGCCAGCGAGATGACGATCACGCCGCCACGGGTCAGCTTCAGCACGCGCGCCTCGGGGAGGTTGCGGCCGATGGGCAGGTTCTGGCCGATATCGCGGACCAGGATCGTCGCCGAGGTGTGCGCCAGGTTGGCCGCCGTCGACATGGCGGCGGCGAGCGCCCCGGAGAGCGCCAGGCCGATCAGCCAGGCGGGGAAGTCGGCCATCTTCACCACCAGTGTCAGCAGTACTTCGTCGGGCGAGTCGAGCGGTTGGTCGGCGAGCACCACGATCCCCGCGAAGCCGACGAACAGCAGCGGAATCAGCAGATAGCTGTAGAGCGGATAGAGCACGAAGACCCGCTTGAGCGTGCGCTCGCTGCGTGCGCTGTAGAACTTCATGAAGATATGCGGCCACATCACGCAGCCCAGTGCGCTCACCAGGATCGCGGTGGAGAAGGCCCCCCAGCCCATGCCCTGGGCGCCCGGCATGGTCAGATACTCCGGCGCCTCTTGCTGGATCTGACGGAACATCTCGCCGACGCCGCCGAAGAACTGATCGGCTGTGGCCAGGCCCAGGAACCAGGCGATGAAGACCATCATCACGCCCTGGAGCAGGTTGGTCCAGCCGATGCCGTGCAGGCCACTGGCGTAGACATAGGCGGCGACCACGCCGCAGGCCAGCAGGCTACCCAGCCAGAAGGGGACGATGCCCGAGGTGGCGGCTTCGAACAGCATCCCCGCGCCGGCGATCTGGATGGTCAGGTAGGGGATCATCGCCAGCACGCTGATGATGCCGATGAACAGCCCCAGCAGGTTGCCGCGGGTGGGATAGCAGGCGGCGAGAAATTCGGCCTGGGTCAGAAAACCGTGGCGACGCCCGAGCCGCGAGATATAGGGCGCGATGAGCCACCACACGATCACCGCCAGGGTCAGGTAGGCAATGATATAGAGGGCCGGTACGCCTTTGCCGTAAGCCCAGCCCGGGGCGCCGAGGAAAGCGAAGGCGGAGAAGATCTCCGCGCCGAGGATGAAGAACAGCACCAGCAGCCCGACGTGGCGGCCGCCGGCGACATAGCCCTCGAGAGAAGAACTCTGGCCAGCGTTGGCGCGCAGCCCGACGATCAGGACCAGTAGCAGATAGCCCAGCGTCAGCCCGGTGATGATGACGGAATCACTCATCGTCCACCTCCTCGCCGCTTTCCTGGCGGTAGGCGATCACCAGACCGATGAACAGCACGAAGACCCAGGCAACGTACCAGAAGATGAAGAAGGGCAGCCCCAGAATCATGGGCTCGATGCGGTTGGCGATGAGCGCGCCCGGCCACACCATGGCCAGCGTGCAGACCCCAAAATAGATCAGCATGCCCTTACTGGGCAGGGAGTTTCGAGACATCGTGATCACCTCATTGTTGTTGGTGTGAACCTGAATCGTCGCTGTTGGTGTGAGCCTGAATCGTCGTTGGTGGTGTGAACCGGGCGCCGAGGTCAGCTGCCGGGCGTCGATGTCCCCAGCGCGGCGAGGGCGATCGCCGTGAGTAGCCGGCAGCCGGTGGGTATCAGCGCATCGTTGAAGTCGAAGCGTGCGTTGTGCAGCGGCGCTGTCGCTTCACCCTCGGCGGTGCCGAGAAAGAAGTAGGCGCCGGGGCAGTGCTCGAGCATGAAAGCGAAATCCTCGCCGCCGAGGCTGGGGGCGACGTCCGAGATCAGCGCGGCGTCGCCCAGGATGGCACGGGTCACCCGCTCGACGTGGCGCACCGCCGACTCGGCATTGAGCGTGGCCGGAAAGATACGCTGGTAGTCGAGACCGATCTCGCCGCCGTAGGTGGTGGCGACGCCGGCGCAGGTTCGGCGTACGGCCTCTTCCAATCGCTGCCGCGTGGCCTCGTCGAGGGTTCGCGCGGTGCCGCTGATGTGCACCTCGTCGGGAATGATGGCAAAGCCGTCCAGTTCGCCGCCCTGGATGCCGCACAGGCTCAGCGCCGCCGGTGACAGCGGATCGATGTCGCGTGACACCACGCTGTGCAGGGCCTGGATCAGGGCGCCTGCCATGCGTACCGGGTCGGTGGCGAGATGCGGGTCGACACCACCGTGGCCGCCATGGCCGCGTACGCTGATATCCAGCCGGTCGGTGGCGGCCATGATCGCGCCACTGCGAATCGCGACCTGTCCGGCCGGTAGCGTGGGCCAGTTGTGCAGGGCGTAGATGGCATCCATGGGAAAACGCTCGAAGAGACCGTCCTCGACCATCGCCAGGCCGCCACCGAGCCCCTCCTCGGCGGGTTGGAACACCAGATAGACCGTGCCGGCGAAATCACGCCACTCGGCCAGATAGGCGGCGACGCCCAGCAGCATGGTGGTGTGGCCGTCGTGCCCGCAGGCGTGCATGACCCCGGGGCGCTGCGAGACATGCTCATGCGTCGACAGTTCGTGGATGGGCAGGGCATCCATGTCGGCGCGCAGGCCGACTCGCCGGCCGTTGTCGGGCCGCTGGCCCGTGAGTGTGGCGACGATGCCGGTCTGGCCGATGCCTGACTCGAAGGGAATGCCCAGACGGGTCAGCTCTTCAGCGATCAGCCGGGCGGTTTCATGCTCCTGGAAACCCAGCTCGGGATAGCGATGCAGTGTCTGACGCAGATCGTGAGGCGCGCGTGGGGCGCTCGAAAAAGGGCGAATCGATGAGATCCATGAGTGGTGGTCTGTTGTTGTTGAGGTCGATTCATCGTGGCGTATCGGCATCCATCGTTAAAATCGTATTATTCTCGCCTTTACATACTTTTTTTGGATGGCGGTCACTTAGGCTGTCTATGGCGGTCTCGAGAAGCGCCGATGGTTGTCGTAGATGATTGTCGTCGATGGCTGTCGTCAGGCGCGTCGAGGATAGCCGCGGCGTGATTCGCCACATCGGAGCCAGCCATGGACTTCAAGCAGCTGCGTTACTTCATGGCCGTGGTGGAGGAGGGCTCGATCTCCGCGGCGGCGATTTCCCTGCCACTGGCGCAGCCGGCGCTGACCCGTCAGCTGCAGCTGCTCGAGGAGCGTCGGGGCGTCCTTGCTGCATCGCTCCCGCCGGGGGGTGACGCTGACCGCGGCGGGCGAGGCCTTCCACCGTGACGTGGGCCGGCTGCTGAACCAGTTCGAACAGGCCAAGCGCAACGCTCGGCGGGTGTCCGAAGGGCAGATGGGGCAGCTGCGCCTAGGGGTGACGGTGATGCATCTCTGGGTGCCTCGAATCACCCAGTTGCTGAATGACTTTCGTCACCAGTATCCCGCCGTCACCTTGAAGGTCGTCTCGCTGCTGTCGGGCCCACAGATCGAGGCGCTGCGTCGTGATCAACTGGATGCGGGCATCCTGTTCTTTCCGCCGGAGGACGATCCTGGTCTCTGCTATCACCCGTTGTATGAAGATCGTCTGGTGCTGGTGGCGCGAGCAGGCTCACGCCTGGCCCAGCATCCGCCACGCCGGCTGGCGGCGCTGAACGGGGAGGATTTCATCTGGTTCGACCGCAGCGCGACCCCGACCTACCACGATCGGCTCATTCACGCGTTTCAACGCGCCGGTTTCACGCCGCATGTGGTCCAGGAGGGGACCGACAATGCCACCATGCTTTGTCTGGTCGCCGCCGGCATGGGCTGCACCATCCTGCCCGAAATGACCATGGCGGGTGCGCCCTCGGGGTGGTCTCGCATCCCCTCGAAGATCTCGACATGGCGCTGCCGCTGATGCTGATCTGGCGTCGTGATGCCAGCCTGCCCGCCGTTCACCGACTGATCGATGTCGCCGAGTCGTGGGATTTGCACGCATGAGCGGTTTTCCGCGATGTTTGTCGTCCGTGCCCTGACAGCCAGTCACCTTGCCTGAACGGGATCCATCACGGTGAGGCGGAGCATGCGACGTCCGGGATGTCACTGTTCGTGTGCCGCTGCACGCCGCGCCGAGAGGAATAGATATCATCGACGGAGGAGTCCGAGCATGATTGAGGCAAAACATCCATCGGCACTGGCCGATCTGAGCGCCGACGAAGCCCTGGCTCTGTTCGCTAGCGGTAAGCTATCGCCGCTGGAGCTGGCCCACGACTGTCTGGCGCGCATCGAACGGTTCAATCCGCGGGTCAATGCCTTCTGCCATGTCGATGCCGAGGGCGCAGTGACGGCGGCGCGCGCCTCTCAGGCGCGCTGGCTGCGCGGCGAGCCGATCGGGCCGCTGGATGGCGTTCCCGTGACGATCAAGGACCTGACGCTGACTTCCGGCATGCCGACCCGCAAAGGCTCGAAGACGACCTCCGCCGAGGGGCCGTGGCGTGTCGATGCGCCTGTCGCCGCGCGCATGCGTGCGGCGTGCCGTCGTACTGGGCAAGACCACGACACCGGAGTTCGGTTGGAAAGGCGTGACCGACAATCCGCTCTATGGCATCACCCGCAATCCCTGGCAGCCCGAGCTGACCCCCGGCGGCTCCTCGGGTGGGGCCGGGGCGGCGGCGGCACTCAACCTCGGACTCCTGCATCAGGGCAGCGACGCTGGCGGCTCGATCCGCATTCCCTGCAGCTTTACCGGCACTTTCGGGCTCAAGCCGACCTTCGGCTGGGTGCCGCAGTGGCCTGCCAGCGCCATGAGTACGCTCTCTCATCTGGGGCCGATGACCCGTAGCGCCGCCGATAGTGCGCTGCTGCTCTCGGTCATCGCGCACCCCGATGCACGCGATGGCTATGCTGGGCCAGCCTGCCCGATCGACTGGCTGGCTGCGCCGCCGAGCTATCTGGCGGGCATGCGTATCGCCTATAGCCGTGATCTTGGCTATGCCTCGGTGGCCCCGGACATTCTGCGCGCGGTCGATGCCGCCGTGGACGAGCTACGCGCGCTGGGGGCGGAAGTGACCGAGGTCGACCCTGGCTTTGCTTCGCCCAAGGCCACCTTCGATACGCTCTGGCACGCTGGCGCGTCACGTCTGCTCGATGGCCTGAGCGCGGCGCAGTGCGACGCGCTCGACCCGGGCCTGCGGGCGATCGCCGAGCATGGCAAGCGGCTCACGCTGACGGATTACCTGATCGCGCGCGAGGCGCGCGCGGCGCTGGTCGCCCACATGGCCGATTTCCATCGCCGGTTCGACCTGCTGGTGACGCCCACGCTGCCGCTGGCCCCCTTCGCCGCCGGACACGAGACCCCACCGGGGAGCGATTACGTCGACTGGGTGGACTGGACCCCGTTCAGCTACCCCTTCAATCTGACCCAGCAGCCGGCAGCATCCGTGCCCTGTGGTCTCGATGACACGGGCCTGCCGGTGGGGCTCCAACTGGTGGGGCCACGCTATCGTGATGATCGGGTGATGGCGGTGGCGCGTCTGCTGGAGACACGATGGCCGCGTCTGACGCCACCGATGGCGCGTGCTTGAGGGGCGGGCACCGCCGGACTCTCAGGCAGGAAAGCGCGCTGCGTAGAGTTCGCTCACCCAGTCGACGAACACCCGCACCCGAGCGGCGAGCTGGCGCCGCTGCGGGTAGACCGCCCACAGCGTCAGGCGTGGCTTATCCCATTCTTCCAGTACCTCTTCGAGCACACCCTGGGCCAGTTGCTCCTCGATATGAAAGCGCGGTAGCTGGACCAGCCCGCAGCCCTGACGAGCAGCTTCTACGTAGCTCCCGGCGTCGTTGACCGTGAGCCAGCCGCCGCCCGCGAATCCTTGTATTTGCCCGTCGATGCGCAGATCGAGGGTGTCGTCCGCGGCGTTGCTGCCGGAGAAGAAACGCACCACCTGATGATCACGCAGTTCATCCGGTGGCGGGGCCGGCCGGCCCGGTCCAGATAGGCGGGGCTGGCGCAGATCGTCTGGGGCAGCTCGGCGAGCCGGCGGCCGATCAGGCTGGAGTCCGCCGGCTCGCCGGCGCGCAGCGCGCAGTCGATGCCTTCACCCACCAGATCGACGCGGCGGTCGCCGCTGGTCAGCACCACGTCGAGCCGTGGGTAGCGTGCCCGAAACTCCTGGATATGGGGCAGCACGATGTGCCGCGCATGCACGCCGTGCATCTCGACGCGCAGAGTACCGGCCGGGCTTGCGGCGACCGGGCCCAGCGCCGCCTCCGCCTCTTCGAGTTCGGCGAGCAGATGCACGCAGCGTTCGTAGAAGGCCGCGCCCTCCGGGGTGGGGTGCACCTGACGCGTGGTGCGCGCCAGCAGGCGGGCGCCCAGGCGCGCTTCGAGCTGCTGGATGGCCAGGGTGGCGGTAGCCCGCGGCATGTCGAGACCGTTGGCGGCGCGGGTGAAGCTGCCGGTCTCGACGATACGGGTGAACAGCGTCAGGGCGTCGAAGCGGTCCATGGTGATTGTTATGTCAGAGTGAATGGTGTTGCCAGTATAGCGGTGATTATTTTCCCCGGGTGAATCTCGATACTGGCCCTCAGGCGATACAGATGCCTGACATACCTACTCAAGGAGCCAGATCATGAGTCATGCCAATACGCCCCACATTGATCAACGCGTGGCCATCGTCACCGGTGGTTCCCGCGGCATCGGCCACGCCGTATCGCTGAAGCTGGCGGCCGACGGTTTCGCCGTGGTGGTCAACTATGCCGGCAATACCCGACGTGCCGAGGAGACCGTTGCCGAAATCGAAGCCGCGGGCGGCCGGGCGCTGGCGGTACAGGCCGATATCGCCGACCCGGTGGCGGGGAGCAGCTGTTCGCGGCCACCCATGAGGCGTTCGGCCGTCTCGATGTAGTGGTCAATAGCGCTGGCGTGATGGAGATGGTGGGGCAGGTGACCAGCGACAATCTGGCTATTCTCGACCGTACCCTGGCGACCAATCTGCGCGGCAGTTGGTTGATGATGGCCAAGGCGGCCGAGACCCTGGGCGAAGGTGGGCGCATCATCGCGTTTTCCTCGTCGGTACTGGGCAAGTCGTTCCCCGGCTATGGCGCCTATATCGCCAGTAAGGCCGGCGTCGAAGGGCTGGTGCGGGTGCTCGCCAACGAGCTGCGCGGGGCGGGATCAGCGTCAATGCCGTGGCCCCGGGGCCGGTGGCCACCGAGATGTTCTTCGCCGGCAAGAGCGACGAGCAGGTCGCCAACATCGCCGCGCTGTCGCCATTCGAGCGCCTGGGCCAGCCCGAGGAGATCGCCGATGTCGTAGCTTTTCTCGCCGGCCCCCAGGGGCGCTGGGTGCATGGCCAGATCCTGCGCGTCAACGGTGGCATGGTGTGAGCGCGGTTCAGGTCATCTCTCATAGGTTGACGCTGGCGACGGCGGCGCGTTTCGAGCATCAGACGTGCGCCGATCGCCGCGGCGACGAGCCCCGACGCGGCGCCCACGCCGAGGGCCCAGCGCGGCCCGGCGTGATCGGCGATGAAACCGACGATGGGCGCGCCGACCGGCGTGCCGCCCATGGTCACCGCGATCCGCAGCGCCATGATGCGTCCGCGCATCATGGGTTCCGTGGCGAGCTGCATCAGTGCGGTGGCGGCGGTCATGAAGGTCAGCGCGGAGAGGCCGACGCCGGTCAGCGCTACGGCGAAGAGCCCGGCATTGGGCGCGAACGCCGCCGCCACGCAGCACAGGCCGAAGCTCAGGGTGGCGAAGCACAGCAGCCGCACCCGTGGGCGTTCGCGCCGGGCGGCGAGCAGCGCGCCCACCACCGAGCCGACCGCCAGGCAGGAGGTCAATAGCCCGTATTGGCCGGCATCGCCGTGGAATACGCTGACCGACATGGTCGAGATGTAGATGGGGAAGTTGAAACCGAAGGTGCCGATCAAGAACAGCATCAGCAGGATCGCCATCAGATCCCGGCGCCGCCACACGTAGCGAAACCCTTCGGTCAGGCCGCCGGCCTGTCGCGGCGGGCGCGGGGTCGGGTAGAGCTCGGCCACGCGCAGCAAGCACAGTGATCCCAGCACCATGGCAAAAGAGATGGCGTTGACGATGAACACCCAGCCGGTGCCGATCGCTGCAATCAGCAAGCCAGCCACGGCGGGGCCGACCATGCGCGCGGCGTTGAACGAGGTGGCGTTGAGCGCCACCGCGTTGGAGAGGTACTTCTCGCCGACCAGATCGTTGACGAAGGTCTGGCGTGCCGGGGCATCGAAGGCGCTGACGCAGCCCAGCCCCAGAGCGAAGGCGTAGACCTGCCACAGCGTGACCACGCCGGTGAGGGTGACCACACCGAGCCCCAGCGCGAGCAGACCGAGCAGTGCCTGGGTGAGCAGGATCAGGCGACGCCGGTTGCAGCGGTCGGCGGCGTAACCGGTGAGCGGCAGCAGCAGTAGCTGCGGGCCGAACTGCAGCGCCATGGTGATCCCCACGGCGCTGGCGTTGTGCTGGGTCAACACGGTGAGCACCAGCCAGTCCTGGGCCACCCGCTGCATCCAGGTACCGGTGTTGGAGATCAGCGCGCCGGCGGCCCACAGGCGGTAGTTGTAGACCCTGAGCGACCGGAACAGCCGTTTGTCGCTCATGGTTGGCGAATGGCGAAAACGTGACAATGGGACGGCATGGGGATGGCGTAGAGCTCCTTGTCTCGGGGCTGGGCGCGTCACTGTGCCCGGTGTGGTGGCCGGCATCGGTCCGATCGACGCTGGCGCCATGAAGCTTTCATGATTCTAGGTTATCAGACTCGCGGCGGTGGGGGAGGGCAGCGCGCACTGGCATACGGGGGGGGCGATGCGTCGACTCGCTCGACAGCACTCGAACGGGGCTATGGGTAGAATGGGCGCCACGAGTCCTTTCGAGAGTCCGTCATGGAAATTTCCCTCTTTCAGGTCGATGCCTTTGCTTCCCGCCCCTTCGAGGGCAACCCCGCTGCCGTCTGCCCGCTGAACGAGTGGCTGGATGACGCCACGCTGCAGGCCATCGCGGCCGAGAACAACCTGTCCGAGACCGCATTTTTCGTGCGGGAATCGGCGGGATACCGGCTGCGCTGGTTCACCCCGTCGGTCGAGGTCGACCTGTGTGGTCATGCCACGCTGGCGGCGGCATGGGTGGTCTTCAATGAGTTGGGCGATACCGCCGATACCCTGACGTTCATGACGCGCAGTGGCGAACTGCGCGTGCATCGCCACGAAGCGGGATTGGCGATGGACTTTCCGGCCAAGCAGCCCCGCGCCATGGCGCCAGCCGAAGCCGTGTTGAGCGCGCTGGGGCTGGAGCGTGGCGAGGTGATGATGACCGATGACCTGCTCGTCGTGGTCGAGGACGAATCCATCGTCGATGACGTGAGCCCGGACATGACCCGTTTGATGGCGCTACCGGGGCGGGGTGTGGCGGTCACCGCACCGGGACGCGAATTCGACATTGTCACGCGCTGGTTCGGCCCCAAGGTGGGGGTCGAGGAAGACCCCGTGACCGGCTCGGCGCATACCTCGCTGGTACCGTACTGGGCCGAGCGATTGGGCAAGACACGCCTGACCGCGCGGCAGGGTGGGCGTCGTCGCGGGCAATTGCGCTGCGAGATGAGGGGCGAGCGAGTGATTCTCATCGGACAGGTGGCGCCCTATCTGCGAGGCACGATCCGGATCTCGGACGGCCCTTGAGCGTCGCCCGAACACGAAACGCCTCCTGAATCCGGTTGGCGCGGCCGCGCGCCTCGCGTCGAGGCCGCGCCAACCGGTGCCTGATCAGGCGCTGGGGTCGACCAGTATCTTCACCTGCGCCTTGTCCGCGAGCAGCGCCTCGAACCCCTGGCTGACCACGTCGTCCAGGGCGATGCGTGCGGTCACCAGATCCTCGGCGCGGTAGTAGCCCTGCTGCATCAGCGCGATCACCGCGGGGTATATATGGCGATAGGCGATGATGCCCTTGAGCGTTCGCTCCTGGATTACCAGTTGGTTGGGGTGGATCGCCGCTTCCGACTCCCAGATGCTGACGATCACCGTCTCACCGCCGGGGTGGGTGCTGGCGATCGACTGGTTGAGCACCGCGGGCAGACCGGTCACCTCGAAGGCGACATCGAAGCCGCCGCCGCTGGCCGCCATGAGCCGCTCGACGATCTCTCTCTCCGTGGGGTCGTGCACGATCGCCCCCAGTTCACTGGCGCGCTGCTTGCGGCGGCGGATAACTCGACCGCGTGGATCGACGCCGCGCCGGCGGCCTTGAGCGACTCGATCACCATCAGCCCGATCGGGCCGGCGCCGAACACCACCGCGCTGTCGCCCGCCTTGAGCGAACTCTGGCGCACCGCATGCAGGCCGACCGCGGCAGGCTCGACCAGTGCGCCCTGCTCATAGAAGAGCGCATCGGGCAGCCGATGTACCATGTGCTCGCGACCACGGTGTACTCGGCGAAGCCGCCGCCACCGCCGGAGAGCCCGTGGAAGCCGAGCTGAGGGCTCAGGTTGTAGCGCTCCATCAGATAGGCGCCGTCGCGGTGGGGCGAGAGAATCGGTTCGATCGCCACCCGGTCGCCGACTGCCACCCGGGTCACCGCACTGCCCACCTCGACCACTTCGCCGGCGAATTCGTGGCCCATGACAATGGGCGCCTGGTCGTGGCTCAACGGGTGTGGCGAGTCTACTGGGATGAAGATCGGCCCGGCGGCGTACTCGTGCAGGTCGCTGCCGCAGATACCGCAGGCGGCGACCTTCACCTTGACCTGGTGCGGGTCGCCCAGGGTCGGCACCTCGATCTGTTCGACGCGGATATCACGCGCCCGGTACCAGCGGGCCGCCTTCATGTGCTGTTCACTCATGTCGTCTCTCCTGCCGCTGTGGTTTGGCGATCACGCCAGATGGTGGACCGGCTGCAGCCCGTAGACCGGTGTTTCGATGCCTTCGAGACGTGCCTTGAGCTGTAGCGCCAGATAGTGTGAGTAGTGGCGTGACTGGTGCAGGTTGCCGCCGTGGAACCACAGCGCCGGCTGCTGGGTCGGCTTCCACATGTTGCGCAGCTCGCCCTCCCAGGGGCCGGGGTCCTTGGGCGTATCCGAGCCCAGGCCCCAGCACTTGCCGACCTTGTCGGCGACCTCCTGCGAGATGATCTCCGCCGCCCAGCCGTTCATCGAGCCGTAGCCGGTGGCGTAGACGATCAGGTCGGCGGGCAGTTCGCTGCCGTCGCTCAAGCTCACCGAGTGGCGGTTGATGCACGCTACGTCGACCCCGCTGCGCAGCTTGATCTCGCCGCTGGCGACCAGTTCGCTGGCGCCGACGTCGATGTAGTAGCCGGAGCCGCGGCGCAGGTACTTGAGAAACAGGCCCGAGTCGTCGGCGCCGAAATCGAGCAGGAAGCCCGCGCGTTCGAGACGCCGGTAGAAGTCGGCATCCTGCTCGCGGATGGCGTCGAAGGCGGGGCGCTGGAAGTCGGGCAGCAGCCGGTAGGGGATCGAGGCGAAGATCAGATCCGCCTTCTCGGTGGTGATGCCGTTGGCCAGCGCTTCCTCGGAATAGAGCGGGCCGAGGGCATGCTGCATCAATGAGTCGGACTTGACGATATGGGTCGAGGAGCGCTGCACCATGGTGACGTCGGCGTCGTTCTCCCACAGCGCGGCGCAGATATCGTGGGCCGAATTGTTGGCGCCGATCACCACCACCTGCTTGCCGCGGTAGGCGTCGGGGCCGGGATGGCGGCTGGAGTGGTGCTGCTCGCCGGCGAACTCCTCGGCGCCAGGGAAGTGCGGCACGTTGGGGACGCCGGACATGCCGGTAGCGAGCACCAACTGCTTGGGCTTGAGCGTCAACGGCTCACCGTCGCGCACCACCTTCACCGTCCACTCGCCGCTGGCCTCGTCGAAGCTGGCACTCTCGCACTCGGTACTGGACCAGTAGTTGAGCTCCATCACCCGGGTGTACATCTCCAGCCAGTCGCCGATCTTGTCCTTGGGCGCGAATACCGGCCAGTTGTCGGGGAAGGGCAGATAGGGCAGATGGTCGTACCACACCGGGTCGTGCAGACACAGCGACTTGTAGCGCTTGCGCCAGGCATCGCCGGGGCGTTCGTGCTTGTCGATCACCAGAGTCGGCACGTTCATCTGGCGCAGACGGGCGGCGAGGCCGATGCCGCCCTGGCCGCCACCGATGATCAGACAGTAGGGCTGACGGATGATGCCCAGCTCGGCGGCCTCGCGCTCGCGCGCCTCACGCCAGGTCTCGCGCGCCTTGTTGGCACCGTGCTCGGCGCCCTTGGGGCGATTGTGACCGCGCGGCTCGGGGTAGTCCTTGAGCGCCTGCATCGTGGTCAGCAGGGTCCAGCACTTACCCGCCTTCAGGCGCAGTAGCCCCTTGCCGGTGGCGACCTCTGTGGCGAAGGTGAACCAGGCTTCGATCACACCGTCGCTCTCGCTGGCCTCACCCTCGAGCTGCCACTGGCGGGGAGCGGTACGCGCCAGGGTGGCCTCAAGCATCGCGGCGATCTCGGCGTGGCCCTCCAGGGTCTTCAGGTTCCAGGTAAAGGCGACCAGATCGCGCCAGTAGCCGTCGTCGCGAAATAGCGCGGTGGCGCGCGGAATGTCCCCGGCGCGCAGGGCGGCATCGAAATCCGCCAGCCACTGTGCGGCCTGCTGGGTAGGGGTGGATGCGGGCATGGGCTGCTCCTGTTATTGCTATTGGATGTGGCGCACAGGGCGCTCGGGTCAACGCTTTGCAGTACGCGTGCCAGACCGCATTAGTGCTTTGGTCGTATGCCCCAAGTGGCTGATAAGAGGGGCTTTGTGGGAATGGAGAGCGTGCGGAGGGGGCAGCGTGAGCGCGCCGACGGTACGGGTGTAACGCTTGGGTGTAACAGCTGTAATGTCGTCTGTGACAGCTGTCACGCCAGACAGCGCCGCTGCGACCAACGGACAAGGGCGTCAGCCAGCCGCGAGGGCGTAGTCTGAAGATCAGACTGGCCGTCGCTCGCCGCCTTTTCGTCCACATCCCAGGCTGGCAACAGGCCATCGGCAGGAGGCGTCGGTATGGAACTCGGCTTGACCAAAGCGGGCAGGTTCGAACAGGCGCAGCGCCAGCACATTGCGGCGGTGGCGCGCCTGGGTGAGGGGCGCGAGGCGCTGGCGGGGCGCGAGATCATCCAGCGCTCGTGGCGACGCTGCGTCGACGATTACCGGCTCGACCCCAGCCGCCCGCGGCCGGTACGCGTGCTGACCCACGAAGCGCTGGTCGACTCGCGCGAGCCGGTGGATGAACTCTTGTATGTGGCCCGGGCCGGGGTCGACCAGCTCTTCGCCCAGGTGGCGCCGATGGGCTATGTCCTGCTGCTGACCGACAGATACGGGGTTACCGTCGACTTTCGCGGTCAGCCGCGCGCAGGATGCCGCGCTGCGTCGCGCCGGCTCTATCTCGGCGCCGACTGGGACGAACGCCACGCCGGCACCTGCGCCGTAGGCACCTGCATTCACGAGTCGCGCGCCCTGACCTGCCATCAGCGCGAGCACTTCGACGCCACGCATATCGCGCTCACCTGTACCGCGGCGCCGATCCATGACCCGAGGGGCGACCCATCGCAGTGCTCGATATCTCGGCGCTGCAGTCCCCCCGCGGGCTGGAGAGCCAGAGCTTTGCGCTGCCACTGGTCACGCTCTACGCGCGGATGATCGAGGACGCCTACTTCCTGCATCGCTATCGCGACACCACCATCCTGCGCTTCGATACCACCCGTGCCTTCGTCCATTTCAACGGCCGCGGCCTGCTCGCCTTCGACCCGCAGGGGCGGGTGCTCGCTGCCAACGGCGAGGGTCGGGCACTGATCGACGCCCATGCCCAGTGCACGCCGCCGGCACCGATCTGGGTGACCCAGCTGTTCGAGGCCGAACTGGACGATCTCCTGGCCTTGCCGCGCTGCGAGCCGGACCAGCTGCGCGCCCTGCGCCTGCGTGCCAGCGGCGATATCCGCTTCGCTGCGCTGATCGAACCGCGCGGTGTGCGTGCGCGTCAGCGTGACGCGACGGTGACCGGCACTACGAGAGACATGGCGACTGATCTCGCGACTGACAGCGCGACTGACGCCACCGGCCTGCCCCACGATCCGGTGGCGCCCGCCTCGACGCCGGCCCTGGATCGCCTGGCGGGGGACGACCCGGCAATGCAGCGGCTGCTGGGCCTGGCCCGGCGGCTCTGCCGGCAGCCGCTCAATGTGCTGATTCGAGGCGAGACCGGCACCGGCAAGGAGGTGCTGGCGCGCGCGCTGCACGCCAGCGGTGACCGTGCCGGGGGTCCCTTCGTCGCGGTCAACTGCGCGGCGATACCCGAGTCGCTGATCGAGAGCGAGCTGTTCGGCTATCTGCCCGGGGCCTTTACCGGTGGCAACCCCAAGGGCATGCGCGGCCTGATTCCGCAGGCCGACGGCGGCACGCTGTTTCTCGACGAGATCGGTGACATGCCGCTGGCGCTGCAGAGCCGTCTATTGCGGGTGCTGGCCGAGCAGGAGGTGATGCCGCTGGGCGCCGAGCGGCCGGTCAAGGTGGCGCTGCGCGTGGTCACTGCCACCCATCGCGACATCGGCGCGCTGATCGCCGAAGGCCGCTTCCGCGAGGATCTCTACTACCGCCTCAACGGCGCTGAGCTGGTGCTGCCGCCACTGCGCGAGCGCGCCGACCGGCGCTATCTGATTCAGCGGCTGTTCGCCGCCCAGGCCGCCGAGCAGGGCGTCTCGGCACCTCTGCGCGGCGATGCCATGAACGCGCTGCTCGACGCTCCCTGGCCGGGCAACGTGCGTCAACTCAAGAGTGCGCTGGCGTTTGCTCTCGCCACCCGCGAAGGGGAGACGATCACCGTGCACGACCTGCCCGAGAGCTGCCGCGCCGATCGGGTCGCAACGCCCGCCCATCTCTGCGACATCGGCGATACCCAGGACGACCCAGCTAAGGCATGAAAGCGACGACGCGCCGGCCGAGGCCGAGTCACTGGCGCGTGCTCTGGCCCAGGCGGGCTGGAACGTCAGCCAGGTGGCGCGTCAGTTGGGCGTCTCGCGGCCGACGCTCTACCGGCGCATGCGCCGCCACGGGCTGGTCCCGCCCAACCGCCGCGAGGCGCTCGGCGACTGAGGCTCTTGCATCGCGGTCACGCTGTCAGCAATCTTCACCCTTTGCCTTCAGTGACACGACACGTAACGACCATGACCACGCCTATGACGCCGCCCATCGCTAGCATTCGGGCTGCTACGCCGCGGGATCTACCTGCAATGACTCAGATCTGGTTAGAGGCTTCCTGCACGGCCCACGACTTCGTGCCGGCGTCTTTTTGGCGAAATCAGCGCCAGGCGATGCAGGAAGTCTATCTGCCGGCCGCCGAGAACCACGTCTATGTCGTCGCAGAGGCGGTCGTGGGATTTCTCTCCCTGTGCGACTCGACACTGGCCGCGCTGTTCGTGGCGCCATCCCAGCAGGGGCGGGGCGTCGGGGGCGCACTGTTGGCGCACGCCCAGACGCGGCGTGATGCGCTCGAACTTCAGGTCTATCAGCAAAACGAGGGTGCGGTGCGCTTCTATCAGACACACGGCTTCATCATCGTGGCGTCAGGTGTAGACGCGCACACCGGCGCGCCGGAGTGGCACATGCGTTACGGCTGACGACGAGACGGCCTGAAAACGTGGTGTATCGAAGGCGCGTCGGATGAGGATGACGGCCGCCGCGTCATCATTTTGCCCTGGAATATTGCCCAAAGCTCGGGATACGATTCAGCGCGGTGCGATATGCCGCGCTCGCTTGGGTGCTGCCCGCCCGGCGTCGATGACGCTTATGGTGGTGTCTCCGAGCCGACGCTGCCGCTCGAAAAGAATACGAAAACAAGGGAGCATTGATGCATTTTTCTCTGATTTATCCGGGGGAGCGGCGACGCTTCGCCCTGCTCATGGTGTTTGCCGTCACGCTATGGGCGGTGCTCTTCGTGGTCTCGATGGGCCTGCTGCTGCTCTATCTGCTGTTTATCTGGGTGATCGCCCTGTTCGCGCAGTCGGCGTTCATCTCCACGATCCGTGGCAATGGGGTGCGCATCAGCGCGCAGCAGTTTCCGGCACTGGCGGCGGATATCGAAGACTGCTGCCGGATCGTGGGCATAGAGCGGCCGCCCGAAGCCTATCTGCTGCATGCCGATGGGCTGTTCAACGCGCTCGCTACCCGCTTCCTGCGTCGCCACTATGTGGTGCTGTTTTCCTCGGTGGTCGATGCGCTGGAAGATCGGCCGGAAGCGCTGCGCTTCTATATCGGTCACGAGTTGGGGCATATCCGGCGCGGGCATCTGAGTAAAGGACTCGTGGTCGCGATCGCGGCCTGGTTGCCGCTGCTGGGCGCCGCCTACCGTCGCGCGTGCGAGTACACCTGCGACCGGCACGGGCTGGCCTGCTGCCCGGACCCGGACGCGGCCTTTGCCGCCATGTCGGCGCTGGCGGCGGGGGGCTCGCGCCGTGCCAGTCTCGATCTCGAGGTGTTCGCCGCCCAGCGCCACGACGTCAAGGGATTCTGGGCTTCGCTGAACGAGCTGATCGGTGACTACCCCTGGACCGCCAAACGGGCCCACGCGATCCTCCAGCTCGCCCGGGGCGAGACACCGTCGCAGCCGCGCCGCCATCCGCTGGCCTGGTGTTTCGCGGCGTTCTGCCCGCGGGTGCTCGGGCTCGGTGGTGCCGGTGCGCTGGTGTTCGTGGTGATCATTGCCGTCGCGGCGGTGGTAGGCGTAAAAGCGTTTCAGGAGTATCAGGCCAAGGCGCAGTTGACGCGCTTCATCGAACAGACCGACCCGGACCGGGAAGCGCTCACCGCTTTTGCGCTGCGCGAAATGGAGTGGCCCTCGACGCTCGAGCAGGTGGGGATCGCCAGCCGCCACAGCGATACCGCCGTGCCGGCCACGCTCGAACTCGGCAGCGAAGGTGAGCTCGAATACACCTTCGTCGGCGGCCGGCTGGCGGGCCAGAGCCTGACCTTGAACCCCTATCCGCGCTTCGACGAACAGGACGAACTCGACGGCATGACCTGGGTCTGCATGAGTGACACCCTGGTGCCAAAACCCGTACCCGAGCACTGCCTCGGCGAGACGTCACCTTAGGCTACCTCTCTCATGCGCCGGCCAGTGACAGGATATTGTCCGGCGCCCAGCTCGTTGTGGCGTACTTGTGGCGCTTCGATCACCGGCCACTCGATCGCAGGCCATTAACCAGCTACCTTTCTTCACACAGGCGCTTCGCGCGCTATCGACCAAGAGTGGAGAAGTCGCATGAGTGACACTGGCTACACGCCCCCAAAGTCTGGGAACCCAAAGAGAGCGGCGGCAAGTTCGCCAGCATCAACCGCCCGGTGGCCGGGCCCACCCATGAGAAAGCGCTGCCGGTGGGCAAGCATCCGTTCCAGCTCTACTCACTGGCCACCCCCAACGGGGTCAAGGCCGGGGTGATGTTCGAGGAGCTGCTGGCACTGGGCAAGGATGCCGAGTACGACGCCTGGCTGATCAATATCGGTGAGGGCGATCAGTTCGGCAGCGGCTTCGTCGAGGTCACCCCAACTCCAAGATCCCGGCGCTGATGGACTACAGCGGTGACAAGCCGCTGCGGGTCTTCGAGTCCGGCTCGATCCTCCTGCACCTGGCGGAGAAGTTCGGTGCCTTCCTGCCCAGCGACACCGCCACGCGGGTGGAAACCCTCAACTGGCTGTTCTGGCAGATGGGCAGCGCGCCCTATCTGGGTGGCGGTTTCGGCCACTTCTACGCCTACGCCCCAGAGAAGCTGGAGTATCCGATCGACCGCTTCACCATGGAGACCAAGCGCCAGCTCGACGTGCTCGACCGGCGTCTGGCCGAGTCGCGCTATCTGGCCGGTGACGAGTACACCATCGCCGATATCGCCAACTGGTCCTGGTACGGCCAGCTCGCCCTGGGGCGGCTCTACGACGCGGCGGAGTTTCTGCAGGTCGAGAGCTACACCCACGTACAGCGCTGGGCCAAGGAGATCGACGCACGCCCGGCGGTGCAGCGCGGGCGGATGGTCAACCGTACCTTCGGTGAGCCGTCGAGCCAGCTCCACGAGCGTCACGACGCCAGCGACTTCGACACTCGCACCCAGGACAAGCTCGGCGGCTGAATCCGCCGCGTGTCCGCTGACGACCCGGCCACCTGGCCGGGTCTTGCGTATCCAGGGCCGCGATCCCGAAACCGGCCAGGGTTGACTGTCTGTATTGGCGACCGAGATTGGCAGCCGAGTGGGAACTGCGTCGATAATGTATCCATTCGGTCAGCGGCCCGGCTGTTGCGCGCTGCTGCGGTCTGCCTCTCGCGGGGCGCTCGTCATTCACTCATCAAGGCTCGCTCATGACGTCACTCTTTCGCGCCTATCTCGATGCTTCTCTGATTCTGCGTGTCACCATCGCCCTGGTGCTGGGCCTGGTTGCCGGCCTGCTGGGCGGCGAGACCCTGGCCGCCTGGGTGGCGCCGCTGGGTGATCTGCTGCTGCGTCTGCTCAAGTTTCTGATCGTCCCCATCGTGCTGTTCACGCTGATCGTGGGGATCAATCAGGCCGAACTGGGACGGCTCGGGCGCATGGGCGGCAAGGTGTTCGCCTACTACGTGGTGACCTCGGCGCTGGCGATCGTGGTCGGGCTGGTCGTCGCCTCGCTGCTCTCGCCCGGGAGCGGCATGACCCTCGACGACAGCGCCAGCGTCTCGGTACCGGAGAATCCCGGTATCGTCAGCGTGCTGCTGTCGATCGTGCCCAGCAATATCGTCGCCGCGCTGGCCGAGCCCAATCTGCAGGGGATCATCTTCACTGCCTTCGTGTTCGGGATCGCGCTGCTCAAGCTGCGTCAGCGCGGGGCGGCCCTCGAGGATGCGGCCCACGCCGACGGCGAGGCGCATTCAGGGGCAAAGCCCCAATCCGATGAAAAGACCCAGGGAGAACTGGCGGAGAAGCTCTATGGGGTGATCGAAGGGCTCAACGCGGTGACCATGAAGGTGATGGCCGGGGTGCTGCAGTTCGTGCCGATCGGGGTTTTCGCCATCGTCACCGGCACCGTGGCCAAGCAGGGGCTGGGTACGATTCTTTCCCTCGGCAGCATGGTGCTGGTGCTCTATTTGGCGCTGGCCGTACACCTGCTGCTCTACTGCGTGCTGATGAAGAGTTTCGGGGTGCGTCTCGGCGCCTTCTTCCGCGAGGCGCGCACGCCGATGGCGACCGCTTTCGCCACTCAGAGCAGCAGCGGCACGCTGCCGCTGACGCTCAACGCGGCGCAGCGCCTGGGGCTGCCGCGCAGTCTCTACGCCTTCAGCCTGCCGCTGGGGGCAACCGTCAACATGGATGGCGCCGCGATCCGCATCGCGATCTCGGCGGTGTTCGCCGCCAACGTGGCGGGTATCCCGCTCGATCTCACCGACATGCTCGAGATCGTGCTGATCGGCACGCTGACCTCGATCGGTACCGCCGGTGTGCCCGGGGCGGGTATCGTGATGATCGCCACGGTGTTCGCCCAGGTCGGCCTGCCGATCGAGACGGTGGCGCTGCTGACCTCGATCGATGCGCTGGTAGGCATGGGGTGTACTGCGCTCAACGTCACCGGTGACCTGACCGGCAGCGCGATCATCGCGCGTAGCGAAGCGCGCTCGGGTGAGGCGTCGGTGACTCAGGAGTCGGCGGCCTGACGTCGGGTAAGCCCACGCCGCCTCCCGGTCGTTAACGGCGTTCTCGGGCTCTGGCAGGCGGCATCTATCGATTGGTGACAAGATAAGGCATGACACAGGTGACACACTCGGAGCTGCTGATCATCGGCGGCGGCAGTATGGGGCTGGCGGCGGCCGATCATCTGGCCGCGAGCGGTGCGGGGTCGGTACAGGTGCTGGACGCCCACGACCCGCCCCACGATCAAGGCGCCCATCACGGCGAGACGCGACTGATCCGGATCGCTATGGCGAAGGCGGTGGCTATGTGGCGCTGGCCCAGCGCGCCTGGGCGGGCTGGCAGCGGCTCGAGCGCGAGACCGGCGAGTCGCTGCTGTTGCCGACCGGGGTGCTCAACCTCGGTCCGGCGACCGCGCCCTTCATGCGTCAAGTCGTGGCCAGCGCGCGGGACCACGCGCTGCCGCAGGAGCAGCTCGACGGCCTCGGCGTGGCGCAGCGCTGGCCCGGCTGGCGCGGCGGTCGTGGGGCGCTGAGTGAGACCCATGTCGGCGCTTTCGAGTCGCGTGCCGGAGTGCTGCGGGTCGAGCGTATCCTTGCCTGCTGGCGCCAGCGTCTGGCGCGTCAAAGCGGCGTGGCGCTGGCCACCGGTGCCCGCGTGGTCGCGCTCAAGGCCTTGCCGGCGGGCGGCTACCTGGCCCGCTGCGCCGATGGCCGCTGTTTCGGCGCCCAGCGTGTGCTCGCGGCCTGTGGCCAGCACCTGGCCGGTCTGTTGCAACCGCTGGGGGTGGCGCTGCCGCTGACACGGGTGCGCAAGACCTTCGCCTGGTACGCCGCGGATGCGCGCTATCACCGTGAGCGCTTTCCGGGCTTCAGCCTCACTGACGACGCGCTGGGCATCTACTACGGCTTTCCCGATATCGATAACGCCGGATTCAAGATCGGCCGCCATGACGCAGGCCAGCCGCTGGCGCCGGGAGAGCCGCTGCTGGCGTTCGGCGAGCACCCGGACGACATCCCCGAGCTGGCGCAGGTGATCGCGCGCTACCTGCCCGGCGTCGGGGCGCTGCGCCACGGCGCCGTGTGTCAGTATATCCGTACGCCCGACGAGCACTTCCTGATCGACGAGCCGCTACCGGGGCTGGTGATCGCTGGCGGTTTCTCCGGCCACGGCTTCAAGTTCGCGAGCGTGATGGGTGAAGTGCTCGGCGAATGGCTGTCACGCGGCACGCGGGCGCCGGAGCTCTCATCTTTCGGGCTGGCACGGTTTTCCATCCCCAGTGAGGAGAACGCATGAGCGAGACAGATCAGGCGCGCTTTCTGGCGCGCGCGGTAGCGCTGGCCGAGGCCGCGCTGGAGGCTGGCGACGAGCCTTTCGGCAGCGTGCTGGTGAGCGCCTCCGGGGAGGTGCTGGCCGAGGATCGCAATCGTATCTCCGGCGGCGATGCCACCCGTCATCCCGAGTTCGCCCTGGCACGCTGGGCGGCGGCGCATCTCTCCCCCGACGCGCGCGCCGCGGCTACCGTCTACACCTCCGGCGAGCACTGCCCGATGTGCGCCGCGGCGCACGGCTGGGTGGGATTGGGGCGGATCGTCTACGCCAGCTCGGCGGCGCAGCTGATGACGTGGCTCGGCGAACTGGGCCAGGCGGTGCCACCGGTGGCCCCGCTGCCGATCACCGCGGTGGTGCCTGGGCTCCAAGTCGAGGGACCGGTGCCCGGTTTCGACCAGCAGGTACGTGCGCTGCATCGGCGTCGTCACGGCCACTGACGGCCATTCCTCCCTCCGGGCTGACGATCTGCTGGCCCGACACGACTGAAGTGTTTGCCTCCTGCGGCCGATGAGCCTTGATGGCCCATCGGCTCTTCAGCCTGGCGCTCGGTGAGCGTGCTCTCGACCCTTCACGCCTCCCTGGAGCTTGTCTGTGGCTTGTCGCAACGAGAGCCGCGGATTTGTGGCGTCTACGTTAAATCTCTCTAAGCTGACGAACGCGTTCGCGTCGCGATATCGGCGCGCCAACAGGTGCCGGGTAGCGCGCAGAGGGGCGTCTTCGTTCAATCGACACTCCAATGGCGAGTTGAACAAAGATGCAGCTGAATGTTAATCAACGGTTCAAGTGATAGCACATGGATGAAAAAATCTTGTTTGCCGAGCGCTTGAAAGCGGCATTGGCTGCGGCCGGTTACGAGCCGCGCCCTTCGGTGCTGGAGCGGGAGTTCAACCTGCGCTACTGGGGCGCGCCGATGACGTTCCAGGGCGTCAGACGCTGGTTGCGCGGTGAGTCGGTCCCGGCCCAGGAGAAGCTCCAGGTGCTGGCCGGATGGCTTGGGTTGGAGCCCCATTATCTGCGTTACGGTGAACGGACCGTCGGCGGCTCGGAGCCGACCTGGGCGATCGCGGTCGGCGGTGAGGAGGACGAGGTGCTGCGGGTCTACCGTGGCTTGCCCGATGAGCAGCGCCAGCTCCTGCGTCAGGTCATCCTCACCTTTGCCCGCGCCGGCGGATTGGAGCCGGATCCGTCGGAACCGCCTTCCCCGTCATGACCGCGACCGGCGCGACGGACCGGTCGCGGCGGTGACGGTCGCGACGCTGCTCACGGCAGCATGTCGGGCATCATGCGGTAGTAGAGATTGAACAGTATCCACAGCGTGCCACCGACCATGATCGACAGGATCAGCACGGTGAACAGGATCAGCTGCAGATCCTCACGCTTGTTGCGTGCCAGCGTGATATGCAGGAAGCAGCGAAAGTGCACCACTACCTGAACCAGGGCACACCCTCCGATGAGCAGATAGAGATGCAGTGGCCGCCACTCGGCAAAGGCGGCGACGCCGAAGGGGATCAGCGTCAGGATCAGTGCCAGGGCGAAGCCCCACAGATAGTTGCGCTGCTCGCTGGCGCGCTCCTGCGCCTCGGCGTCGCTGAGTGTGCGTCGACTCATGCCAGCCCCCCTAGATAGACGAGCGAAAAGATCCCGATCCAGACGATATCGAGGAAGTGCCACAGAATCGCCAGGCGGATCAGGCCGTTCTTGGTCTGTGCGTCGAGGCCGTGCACCGCGAGTTGACCGAGCAGCGCGATCAGCCACACGCAGGCAACGGTCACGTGCAGCCCGTGCAACGGCACCAGTGAGAAGAATGCGGAGAGGAAGCCGCTGCGGCTGGGCACGCCGCCGGCCTCGAACATGCGATGAAAGTCATACAGCTCGTGGGCCACGAAGCCGAGCCCCAGGAGCAGCGTGATCAATAGCCAACCGACCAGCGCCCGGCGGTCGTCGCGGTACTTGAGCGCCAGCGAGGCCATGCCGAAGGTAAAGCTGCTCACCAGCAGCAGCATGGTCTCGAAGAAGGCGCCCCGCATGTCGAACAGCTCTTTCGGCCCAGGGCCGCCAGCGGTGCCGCCGAGCATGGTCCGTAGGTGCCGAAGCGCAGTCCGAAGAGGATCATGTCGCTCATCATGAAGACCCAGAAGCCGAAGACCATCTCCTCGCGGCTCTCTTCGCCCTCGCGGTGAGCATGCCCCAGGTTGAGCCCGGGATGGCGCGCCGGCGCGCCGGCCCGGGTAGTGTGACGAGAGGTGAGTGCTGTCATTGGATGGCTCCCTCCACGGGAGGCAGGGGGAGACCCCGGTTATCGGATGACTGTTTCCCGCGAGCGGGCGACCGGTGTGGTGGCGCGGACCTGGGCGAGCCAGGTCAGGTGGGTACGACGCACCTCTTCACCCGGCAGGGTGCGGGTGTGTTGCGGCAGAACCCGCGAGCGATCACGGCGACCAGCGTGACGCCGGCGGCGAGCAGTACCATCCACCACTGATACCAGGTCAGGCCGAAGGCCATGGCGGTGCCGGTGACGGCGAAGATCACCCCCATCGGGCTGTTGGCCGGCAGTACGATATCGGGAAACTCGTCCGGCACCTGATACGCCTTGCCGCGCTCCTTCTCGAGCATGAAGGCATCGCGCCCGTAGACCTCCGGGATGACCGGGAAGTTGTACTCCGGCGGAGGTGAACTCACCGCCCACTCCAGGCTGCGCCCATCCCATGGGTCGCCGATCGGCATCGCGTTGAGATGGCGGTCGCGCACGCTCACCCAGAGCTGGATCACCAGGCACGCCATGGCCAGCAGAACGATCGTGGCCCCGACCAGCGCGGTCAGCGTCCATGGCAGGTAGGCCGGGGTGAAGAAGGCCACCGTGCGGCGCGGCATGCCGAGCACGCCGAGGGCGTAGAGCGGGAAGAAGGCGAGCATGAAGCCGATGATCCAGGCGTAGGCGGCGCGGCGCCCCCAGCGCTCCTCGAGACGGAAACCGAAGGCCTTGGGGAACCAGAAGTTGGTGCCCGCGAGCATCCCGAACAGCAGTCCCGGGATCAGCATGTTGTGGAAGTGGGCGACCAGAAACAGCGAGTTGTGTACCTGATAGTCGACGCTGGGCACCGCCAGCACGATGCCGGTCAGCCCACCCAGCACGAACAGCATCAGAAAGCCGCTGGCGTAGATCATCGGCACCGACATGCGAATGCGGCCGCGGAACAGCGTCAGCATCCAGTCGTAGATCTTCACCCCGGTGGGGATGCCGATCAGCATGGTCGCGATCCCGAACACGGCGTTGATATGGGCGCTCTGGCCCATGGTGAAGAAGTGGTGCAGCCATACCGTGAAGGAGAGCACTGCGATCGCCAGGGTGGCGATCACCAGCGCCTTGTAGCCGTAGAGCGTCTTGCCGGCGAAGGTCGAGAAGACTTCCGAGAAGATGCCGAAAGCGGGCAGGATCAGGATATAGACCTCGGGATGGCCGAAGGCCCAGAACAGATTGATGTAGTTCATCATGTTGCCGCCCAGATCGGCGGTGAACAGATGAAAATCGAGATAGCGGTCGAGCGCCAGCAGTGCGGTGGCGACGGTCAGCGGCGGCATGGCGAAGATCATCAGGATTGCCGTGCACAGCGCCGTCCAGGTGAACAGCGGCAGGCGCATCCAGCGCATCCCCGGGGCGCGCCGCTTGTAGATGGTAACGGCGAAGTTGATCCCGCTCAGGGTCGATGACAGGGTCGAGAGGGTCACCGCCCAGATCCAGTAGTCGACCCCGGCGCCGGGATTGGCGGCGCGCCCGGTGAACGAAGGGTAGCCGGTCCAGCCGCCGGTGGAGAAGGGTGCCAGCACCAGCGAGATCATCACCAGGGCGGCGCCGGCGGCGGTCAGGCCGAGGCTGATCTGGTTCATCACCGGGAACGAGAGATCGCGAGTACCGATCTGCAGCGGCATCACATAGTTGATGATGCCGGTGAGAAACGGCATCGCCATGAAGAACACCATGATGGTGCCATGGGTGGTGAAGAGCTGGCCGAAGTGCTCCGCGGTCAGGAAGCCACCGTCCAGGCCCAGTGCCTGCTGCAGGCGCATGAGTACCGCTTCGATCACGGCTCGGGCCAGCATCACCAGCGCCAGCGCGATGAACATGATGCCGATCTTCTTGTGATCGGGGCTGGTCAGCCACTCCCGCCACAGCCAGCCCCAGCGCCGTGTCCAGGTCAGCCCGATGACCACCGCGATGGCGCCGAGTACTACCATCGATGCCGCCCCCGAGGCGATCACGGCGTTGATCACGTTCTTCGTCGTCGGGTGCTGCAGTGCATCCCAGAAGGGCAGGGCGCTGGCGTCTAGCCGGCCGAGCAGCCAGTGGGTCGAATCGTTCACGGTGTGACTCCCGTGGGTGCGGCGGCTGCCAGAGCCGGATGGATGGACAAGGATGAATTGGCGGGTAAAGGGGAATGGCTGGACAAGGGGCGCGTGGTGGAGAGAGACGCCGTGTCCTGACCCCAGTCGGGCGCGCGATGCGCGACGATGGCGCCGAACAGCCCGGACGGGAAGTGCTTGAAGCGCAGCGGCGTGCTGTCGTCGGCAGGGTTGCCGGCGTCGTCTGTCTGCCCGGCGTGACTCGTGCTGGCCACGCTGTCGCTGCCGTCGAGTGCGCGTGCCAGAGCGGCATGGGTGTTCTTGGCCATCAACTGGCTGAAGACCTCAGGGGTGAACGCCCGACCCTGCGCGCGCACCTGATGGGTGAAATCGGCGAAGGCGTCGGCACTGAGCGCGCGGGTGACGAAGCGCTGTCGGTAGAACCCGGTGCCGCTGTACTGCATGTTGCGGCCGGGGAACACGCCCGGCGCGTCGGCTTCCAGATGCAGCCGGGTCACCATGTGATTCATCACGTCTATCTGACTACCCAGGGCGGGCACGAAGAAGCCCTGCATCACGCTGGCCGACGTCAGCCGCAGCGAGACCGGCCGCCCGGCGGGGATCACCAGCTCGTCGACCGTGGCGATGCCCTGCTCGGGATAGAGGAACAGCCACTTCCAGTCGAATCCCACGACCTCGACCTCCAGCGGTGGCTGATCGCTGGCCAGCGGTCGATAGGGGTCGAGGGCTATCGTGCTGCGCCAGGTCAGGGTGGCCAGCACGGCGACCACCACCAGCGGGATACCCCAGATCGCCAGATCGGCGCGCAGGGAAAATTCCCATTGCGGCCGATAGCGGGCGCGGCTGCCGTAGCGGTAGCGCCACAGGATGAGCGGTGTCAGTACCAGCACCGGCAGCACCACCGTCAGGGTAATGGCGATGACCCACCAGAAGTGTTGCCGCTGAGCGGCGGCGATGGGGCCCTGGGGATCGAGAAAGGAGAGGTGGGCGTCGCTGCAGCCCGCGATCAGCGGCAACAACAACCCGATGATCAGGCGAGAAGGCGCCCAGCGTGAAAGTCCGCACCCTGGAGTGTTGAACACGAGTACCTCGAAGAAACGTGAATGTCATGAAGTGTATCGGCATGGTGAACGCCGTGTGTCCGCCAACTATAGGTAGGGATGCCCCCGAGTGCACTTGCCAAATGACATCGGTGTCGAGAATTGGACAGTGCGGCGCGCAGGGTTCTATACCTTCAAACTGTCCCCGCGTTTTATCGCCCTAAACTGATATGGCGAATGCCACCCTGGTCCTGACCCAGAGGCCGCGGTCGCGGCACTAGCGGAGTCGGTGCCGCGCGGCGGGGATATGAGGCGATGCGATCGTCGCGTCGCCGCGTCGAACGAGGGAGAGATCACCGTGACCAGCGACAACCGCAAGCCGACGACGACGGATGCCGGCATCCCCGTCGCGAGCGAAGAGAACGCGCTCTCGGTGGGACCGGATGGCCCCATCGTGATGCACGATCATTATCTGATGGAGCAGATGGCGGCGTTCAACCGCGAGATGATCCCGGACCGCCAGCCCCACGCCAAAGGCGGCGGCGCCTTCGGCCATTTCGAGGTGACCCAGGACGTCAGCCGTTATACCAAGGCCAAGTTCCTGCAGCCGGGCAAGCAGACCGAGATGGTGGCGCGTTTTTCCACCGTGGCGGGGGAGAGCGGTAGCCCCGATACCTGGCGTGACCCACGCGGCTTCGCACTGAAGTTCTATACCGAGGAGGGCAACTTCGACATGGTGGGTAACAATACCCCCGTGTTCTTCGTGCGCGATCCGATGAAGTTCCAGCACTTCATTCACTCGCAGAAGCGCCGCGCCGACAATGGCCTGCGCGATCACGACATGCAGTGGGATTTCTGGACCCTGGCACCGGAATCGGCCCACCAGGTGACCTGGCTGATGGGCGATCGCGGCGTTCCCGCGAGCTGGCGCCACATGAACGGCTACTCCAGCCACACCTATATGTGGGTCAATGCTGAAGGCGAGCGCTTCTGGGTCAAGTATCACTTCAAGACCGATCAGGGCATCAAGTGCATGACCCAGGAGCAGGCGGATCAGATGGCCGGCAGCGACGCCGACTATCACCGCCGCGATCTGTTCGAGGCGATCAAGCGCGGCGACTACCCGACCTGGACCCTGCACGTGCAGGTGATGCCGTTCGAAGAGGCCAAGGATTACCACATCAACCCGTTCGACCTGACCAAGATCTGGCCCCACAGCGACTATCCGCTGATGGAAGTCGGCAAGATGACGCTCGATCGTAATCCGACCGATTTCCACAGCGAGATCGAGCAGGCCGCCTTCGAGCCCAACAATATGGTGCCGGGCACCGGGCTGTCGCCGGACAAGATGCTGCTGGCGCGTTCGATCTCCTACGCCGATGCTCATCGCGCCCGGCTGGGGGTCAACTACAAGCACATTCCGGTCAACACACCGCGCTGCCCGGTGCACAGCTACAGCAAGGGCGGTGCCATGCGTATGCACAACGCCAGCGACCCGGTCTACGCGCCCAACAGCAAGGGCGGTGCCAAGGCCGATCCGCAGCGTTACCCGGAAGACGCGGTATGGTCAGCCGACGGTGAGTTCGTGCGCACGGCCTATACGCTGCGCCCGGCCGATGACGACTGGAGCCAGGCCAACGACCTGGTCAACAAGGTGATGGACGACGCCGCACGTGATCGCCTGGTCGACAATATCGTCGGCCATGTCTCCGGTGGCGTCGAGGAGCCGGTACTGTCGCGGGTGTTCGAGTACTGGAAGAACGTCGATGCCAAGATCGGCGAGCGCGTGGAGGCGGGTGTGAAGGCCAATCGCGGACGCTGAACCGACGCCCCCGGGGCGAGGCTTGCGCCGCGCCGGCGTGAACCTCGCGCAGTATGAATCTCGCCTAGTACGAACCTCGCGTAGTACGAATCTCGCATAGCAAGAACAACGACCCCGTCCTGATGGACGGGGTCGTTGTCTATGGTGCTCTTGCTTATGGTGCTCTTGTCTTTAGCACCGTTGTCGGTGGTGTCACTGTCTATAGCGTCTAGCGCGCTGGCGTCTCATCGAGACGCCAGCGGGATGTCAGAAGCTGGTCCACTCCTCGACTTCCTCGGAGGCCTGGCGCGGCGGCTGACGCTTGGCGGCTGCCGGCTGGGGCTGCGGTGAAGCCAGTTTGGCAGTGACTTGGCTGACGGCGCGCTTGGCGGGGCTTTGCGCGCCATCGTCGTAGCCGCGGAAGAAGCGCACTTCTTGCGCCAGCAGCTCGGCCTGGGATTGCAGGCTGGAGGTCACGGTGGTCGACTCCTCGACCAGGGTGGCGTTCTGCTGGGTCACGCTGTCCATCTCGCCCACCGCCAGGTTGATCTGTTGGATACCGGTGGACTGCTCGCGGCTGGCGACGGCGATCTCGGAGACCAGATCGGTGACCTTCTCGACATTGGTGACGATCTGCGCCAGGGTTTCGCCGGAGCGATTGACCAGCTCGGAGCCGCGGGCCACGCGCTGGGCGCTCTCGGAGACCAGCTGCTTGATCTCACCGGCGGCGTCGGCACTGCGGCTGGCGAGCTGGCGCACTTCCTGGGCGACCACGGCGAAGCCGCGACCCTGTTCGCCGGCACGCGCGGCCTCGACCGAGGCGTTGAGCGCAAGCAAGTTGGTCTGGAAGGCGATCTCGTCGATCATGCCGATAATATTGGAGATCTCCTTGCTGGAAGCGTCGATCTCGCGCATCGCACCGATCGCTTCGTCGACCACTTTTCCTCCCTGCTTGGCCTGGGTGCTCACTTCGCTGGCGAGGGTATCGGCTTGGCCGGCGTTGTCGGCGTTCTGGCTGACGGTGTTGGTGATCTGCTCCAGTGCCGAGGCGGTTTCCTGCAGGCTGGCGGCCTGCTCCTGGGTGCGCTGGCTCAGGTTCTCGTTGCTCGCCGCCAGTTCGCCGGAGATCGACTCCACAGTGCGTGCATTGTTGGCTACCTCGGCGATCACCCCGGTGAGCCGGTCACGCATGGCGGCCATGGCATCGAGCAGACGGCCGAACTCGTCGCGGTAGCGGGTGCTCAGGCGCACGCCCAGATTGCCTTCGGCGAGAGCGGTGGAGAAGTCCGTGGCCTCCTGGAGCGGGCGCAGGATGCTCCGTGCCAGCCACCAGCCGATGACGATGGCAATCACCAGGGCTGCCAGAATGGCGGCGATGATGACCGTACGGCTGGTCTGATAGTCCGCGATGCTCTGCTGGTAGCTCGTCATCGTTTCTTCGCGTGCCGAGCGGTAGAGCTGGGTAATAGTGTCGTAGAGACTCGCGTAACTGGCGTCGATCTGCGCATCGCTGGCGTTGCCGCTATCGAGCAGATCGCGCAGCGTCTGGCGCTGTTGGGTATAAGTCGTCGCCAGTTGGCGTTCGGCGTCGTTGGAGATCAGATCGGGTGAGTAACGGTCCCAGGCGTCGTCGGCGCGCTGGCGGTTCTTCTGGATATCCTGACGCTGGGCGTCGGAAAAATTATTGCCATCGACCTTGGCGAAGAGGGTACGGTTGTCGCCGGTGGCGCTCCGCACCGTGGAGAGTTCGATCATCGATTGCACGTTATTCCCGACGATCGAGCTCATCGCCTGCTGGGTCTGGCGGTTGCTGAGAACGCCCTTCACACCCGACCGCGATCAACAATACGATCAATATGCCTAGGGCCACGACGAGTCGTGCCTTGACGCTTCTTCCGATTCCTGACATCTGTGCTTCCTCGCTGGTGTAGTGCCTTCCATGGGTGCCATCTGGCTAGGACAGATGGCACGCGCCACCCATCGCTATCGGCTAAGCATGGACGAGATTGAGTAAAATTTTGAGAATTCGATTTTTTTCGTGAGTCTGTGAAATTTTTCGTAAACTCGAAGTTTTGGCAACTGCCATGATGCGCCGGTGGCAGAGGCCGAGAAGGGCCGCGTTCGACAGGCGACTCTGTAGACGATGCGGCTACCGCTGTGGCGGTGCATGAGGCGTATCGTCCGTCAATCGAACGCTGGGCCAAGTCAATCGAACGCTGCGCCAAGAGAGTGCGAGCATAGGTGGCTCACTCAAGGTCTAGAAGCTGTCCCACTTATCCGCATTCTGATGAGAGCGGGTAGGCTGGGACTGTTGACGCGGCTGTGGTGTGGGCGAAGCGAGAGGCGCGGGTGTACTGCGCGGGCGCGCTTCGTTATCGCCGTAGCCGCGGAAGAAGCGTACTTCTTGCGCCAGCAGCTCGGCCTGGGATTGCAGGCTGGCGGTCACGGTGGTCGACTCTTCGACCAGAGTGGCGTTCTGCTGGGTCACGCTGTCCATCTCGCCCACCGCCAGGTTGATCTGCTGGATACCGGTGGACTGCTCGCGGCTGGCGACGGCGATCTCCGAGACCAGATCGGTGACTTTTTCGACATTGGTGACGATCTGCGCCAGGGTTTCTCCGGAGCGATTGACCAGCTCGGAGCCGCGGGCCACGCGCTGGGCGCTCTCGGAGACCAGCTGCTTGATCTCACCGGCGGCGTCGGCACTGCGGCTGGCGAGCTGGCGCACTTCCTGGGCGACCACGGCGAAGCCGCGACCCTGTTCGCCGGCACGCGCGGCCTCGACCGAGGCGTTGAGCGCGAGCAGGTTGGTCTGGAAGGCGATCTCGTCGATCATGCCGATGATGTTGGAGATCTCCTTGCTGGAAGCGTCGATCTCGCGCATCGCACCAATCGCCTCGTCGACCACTTCACCCCCCTGCTTGGCCTGAGTGCTCACTTCGCTGGCAAGGGTATCGGCCTGGCTGGCGTTGTCGGCGTTCTGGCTGACGGTGTTGGTGATCTGCTCCAGCGCCGAGGCGGTTTCCTGCAGGCTAGCGGCCTGCTCCTGGGTGCGCTGGCTCAGGTTCTCGTTGCTGGCCGCGAGCTCGGCGGAGATCGACTCCACGGTGCGCGCATTGTTGGCTACCTCGGCGATCACCCCGGTGAGCTTGTCACGCATGGCGGCCATGGTGTCTAGCAAGCGGCCGAACTCGTCGCGGTAGCGGATGCTCAGGCTCACGCCCAGATTGCCCTCGGCGAGAGCGGTGGAGAAGTCCGTGGCCTCCTGGAGCGGGCGCAGGATACCGCGGGCCAACCACCAGCCGATGACGATGGCAATCACCAGGGCTGCCAGAATGGCGGCGATGATGATCGTACGGCTGGTCTGGTAGTTCGCCACGCTTTGCTGGTAGCTCGCCAGCGTCTCCTCCCGCGCGGAACGATAGAGCGTGGTGATGGCATCGTAGAGCTGGGTATAGCTGGCGCGTATCTCGCTTTCTTGGGCATTGCCGCTATCCAACAAGTTGCGCTGAGTTTGCAGGGCCTGGATAAAGACTTTCGCTTCCTGGCGCTGGGTATCACTGGTGATCAGCTCAGGGTAGTAGTGGTCCCAGGCGGTGTCGGCACGCTGGCGGTTGGCATCCACATCGCGGCGTTGCTCCGCCGAGAGCGCCTTGTTGCTGGCCAATGCAAACAGAGTGCGATTGTCACTGATCGCGGCTCTGACCGTGGAGAGTTCGATCATCGATTGAACATTCTGCTCGACGATGGCGTGCATCGCCCCCTGTGTCTGGTGGTTGCTAAAAATCCCCTGTATGCCGATGGCCACCAGCAGCAGGATGATCAGGCCGAGCGCCACGCACAGGCGGGCTTTGACGCTCTGTAGCGCACTTCGCATATTCGCTTCCTCGAATAAATAGTCTCTTAGGCGGGCAACGCTCTGAAGGAGTCGTAGAATGCGACTTCTGTTGGCACATTTCAATTAAGATTTAATTAAAGGCTGGGCTATTTTTGGTTTAAAAGAGAAGTTTAAAAGTTTAAATCCTAATTTATAAGTTTATTGATACCCAGGTGTGCTTTTGCTGAGTGATGTGGATTTGTCGAGGAGCCGTCGCTTCTGGAATGGGGCTTATCGAGACATGGGCTTGTTATCGAGGAAGCGGTGTGGGTCGATGCGGTGCAAAATGGGGAGGTGAACAGAGAGAGGTAGACGAGAGAAAGCGCTGAGGGACCAGCGTATCGCCTGTTCCTGGGGCGATACGCTGGCGAGCAGGGCGGGTGTCAGAAGCTGCTCCACTCCTCAACTTCCTGGGTAGGCTGGCGCCGCTGCGGTTGACGAGGCTGTGTGGCCGGGGAGACAAGGCTGGCGCGCGCGCCACGCGGCTGTGCTTGGCCCGTCTCGAAGCCGCGGAAGAAGCTGATCTCCTGGGCCAGCATCTCGGCCTGATTCTGCAGGGTACCGGTGACGGTGGTCGACTCTTCGACCAGGGTGGCGTTCTGCTGGGTCACGCTGTCCATCTCGCCCACCGCCAGGTTGATCTGCTGGATACCGGTGGACTGCTCGCGGCTGGCGACGGCGATTTCGGACACCAGATCGGTGACCTTCTCGACATTGGTGACGATCTGCGCCAGGGTCTCGCCGGAGCGATTGACCAGCTCGGAGCCGCGGGCCACGCGCTGGGCGCTTTCGGAGACCAGCTGCTTGATCTCGCCGCGGCGGCGTCGGCGCTGCGGCTGGCGAGCTGGCGCACTTCCTGGGCGACCACGGCGAAGCCGCGACCCTGTTCGCCGGCGCGGGCGGCCTCGACCGAGGCGTTGAGGGCGAGCAGGTTGGTCTGGAAGGCGATCTCGTCGATCATGCCGATGATGTTGGAGATCTGCTTGCTGGAGGCATCGATCTCGCGCATCGCACCAATCGCCTCATCGACCACTTCACCGCCCTGCTTGGCCTGGGTGCTCACTTCGCTGGCGAGGCTATCCGCCTGGCCGGCGTTGTCGGCGTTCTGGCTGACGGTGTTGGTGATCTGCTCCAGCGCCGAGGCGGTTTCCTGCAGGCTGGCGGCCTGCTCCTGGGTACGCTGGCTCAGGTTTTCGTTGCTCGCGGCCAGTTCGGCGGAGATCGACTCTACGGTGCGTGCATTGTTCGCCACCTCGCGGATCACGCCGGTGAGCTTGTCACGCATGGCGGCCATGGCGTCCAGCATGCGCCCGAACTCGTCGCGGTAGCGGGCATCGAGGCGCACGCCCAGGTTGCCCTCGGCCAGCGCGGTGGAGAACTCGGTGGCCTCCTTCAGCGGGCGCAGGATGCCGCGGGCCAGCCACCAGCCGAGGGCGATCGCCAGCAGCAGGCTGATCCCGATGGCCGCGAAGACCACGTAAAGGCTGGTGCGGTAGTCCGCCACGCTTGTCTCGTACTCGGCCAGCGTCGTTTCGCGAGCCAGGCGGTAGAGATCGGTCACGACCTTGTAGATTTCGGTATAGGCGGCATCGATCTCGGTTTCCGCAGCGCCGCTATCGACCAGTTGGCGCAGCTTGGTCAAGGTGTCGAGGTATTCGCGCGATAGCTGCTGCTCGATCTCGGTGGTGGCAAGCGCCGGGTAGTAATGCCCCCAGGCCTCGTCGGCGCGCTGGCGGTTGTCGGTGATCGCCTGACGCTGTGCCGGGGTCGGCGTACCGCCGCCGACTTTGGCGAAGATAGTGCGGTTATCGCCGATCGCAGCCCTGACGGATGCGAGCGTGATCATCGTCTGGGTGTTGTCCTCGACGATGGTCTGCATGGCCTGATGGGTCTGGCGGTTGCTCATGACGCCCTGCACGCCGATCGCCACCAGCAGCAGAATGATCAGTCCCAGGCCCAGGCTGAGCCGGCCCTTGACGCTATGTAGCGCACTTCTCATGTGTTTTTCCCCCGAATGGATACGCCTCTGGATAGGCCGCACGCGGCATGGACTTGCTGCGTGAGGGTTATATCGGCGGGATTTAATTATGGTTTAAGTCAAGTTTAATTAAGTAGTTTGCGAATCATCGCTCGCGCCATCGATCGGCGGGGAGAACTGACGACCCTGAGGTTCAGCGCGATAAACGAGCAGGGGCAGGCGCTGCCGGCTTGGCAGAAAGGAGAGCGGGGGGATAACGGGGGAGTACGAGAGAGGTGCGCCACAAGGCCCGGCAGGTCGCCGGGCCAGGAAGGGGCTTCGGGTTTTCGTACCGCTACTGACCGCGCTGTTTGATCTGATCCTTTAGTTGCCCCGGGATCTGCTTGATGATCAGGCGCTCGCGCTCTTCGTCATACTCGATGCTGTTGCCCAGCAGGTGTGAGTCGAAGCTGATCGAGACGCCGGTGGCACGCCCGGTGAAGCGCTTGAATTGCTGCAGGGTGCGCTTGTCCGGCGGAATCTCGGCGGCCAGCCCGTAGTCCTGATTGCGGATGTAGTCGTAGAACGCCTTGGGCTGGCTCTCGTCGACCAGCTCGGAGAGCTCGTCCAGGGTGATCGGCTCGCCGCGCTTGGCCTGGGCGTTGGCATAGTCGATCAGAGTGGTGGTCTTCTCGCGGCTGGCCTCTTCGTGAGGTCTTCGTGCTCGACGTAGTCGCTGAAGGCCTTGAGCAGGGTGCGGGTCTCGGCGCTGGCATCGACCCCTTCGCGGCAGCCGAGCCACTCACGGAAGGCTTCGCCGGTCTTCTTGCTACCGCGATCCTGCACGTGGGCGATGTACTGGCGCGACTCGCCGCGCTGCCATTGGGTCAGATCGATCCGTGCCGCCAGCATCAGTTGGCCGAGGTTGAGCTGGTCGACCTCGACCACCTGGCCGGCGGCATCGAAGCCATAACCGCGGCGCTGGTGCAGCAGCGCCAGGGTCAGAAACTCGGTCTCGCCCTGGCGGTTGTGCACGCACCATAGCTGGCCGCCGACGGAGAGCTGGGCGTCGACCAGCACCAGCAGGTCTTGCGCGGCCTGGGTGGTGAAGTCGGTGAAGTTCAGCTCGCCACGACGATAGCGCGTCAGTTCGGCAGCGAAGCGCGAGGGCGCTGGCGCGGCGACCTGGGTGTCGGCGGCGAAGGGTACGACCTCGCTCTCATCGTCGGCGTCCGTTGCGGCCTGCGTGTCCGCTTCCTCTCCTGACTGTTCCACAAAGTGACCCCACGCCTTGGGCTTGGCGTGAAAGCTCTGGTTGAACGCGGCCAGCAGCGACTCCGCGGCCTCGCTGGCGGCTAGCGCCTCGCCGGCGGTGAGCGTCGCGGGGCTGTCGTCGCCGTGCTTGTCGATGCGATGGGCACAGGCTTGAAGTATCGGCATGGGGACCTCGGCGCGGTGCGTGACTCTTGGGGGCCGCCGCGGCAGCCCCGTGACTCGGGTGGCTCAGGCGATCACGGACGCAGGCGGTAGCCGGTGCGGAAGATCCAGTTGACCACCGCCAGGCTGACGCCGAGGAACACGAATACCATGACCAGGCTCGCGACCACGCTGACGTCGCTGATGCCGTAGAAGCTCCAGCGGAAGCCGCTGACCAGATAGACCACCGGATTGGCCAGGGTCACCGCCTGCCATACCTCGGGAAGCATGTCGATCGAGTAGAAGCTGCCGCCGAGGAAGGTCAGCGGGGTGATGATCAGCAGCGGCACCAGCTGCAGCTTCTCGAAGCTGTCTGCCCAGATGCCGATGATGAAGCCGAGCAGACTGAAGGTGATCGCGGTGAGCACCAGAAACAGCAGCATCATGAAGGGGTGCAGGATGTGCAGATCGACGAAGAAGTTCGCCGTGCCCAAGATCACCAGCCCCAATACCGCCGACTTCGAGGCCGCGGCGCCGACATAGCCGAGCACGATCTCGAAGTACGAGATCGGCGCCGACATCACCTCGTAGATGGTACCGGTGAACTTGGGAAAGAAGATGCCGAAGGAGGCGTTGGAGACGCTCTGGGTGAGCAGCATCAGCATGATCAGCCCGGGCACGATGAAGCCCCGTAGCTGACCCCTTCGACCTCCTGGATGCGCGACCCGATCGCGGCGCCGAAGACGACGAAGTAGAGCGAGGTGGAGATGACCGGGGATACCAGGCTCTGCAGCAGGGTACGGCCGGCCGGGCCATCTCGAAACAGTAGATGGCGCGTACGGCTTGGAGATTCATTGGCGCTCTCTGACCAGGTTGACGAAGATATCTTCCAGCGAGCTCTGCTTGGTATGCAGATCCTTGAAGCGAATACCGGCGGCTTCGATATCGTTGAGCAGGTGCTGATGGGTACCTGCCCCTGGGCGTTCGGGTCGCTGGCATCGTAGGTGTAGACCAGCACGCTGCCCCCTTCATCCAGCGCCAGCGGGTAGTGCGAAAGCGCTGGTGGCACGCTGGCCAGCGGCTGCTGCAGCTGCAGGGTGAGCTGCTTGCTGCCGAGCTGACGCATCAGCGCCTGTTTTTCCCGCACCACACGATCTCGCCACCGTTGATGACACCGATACGATCCGCCATCTCCTCGGCTTCTTCGATGTAGTGGGTGGTGAGAATGATGGTGACGCCGCTGGCGCGCAGCTCGCGGACCACCTCCCACATATCGCGGCGCAGCGCCACGTCGACCCGGCGGTGGGCTCGTCGAGGAACAGGATCTCGGGCTCGTGGGCCAGCGCCTTGGCGATCAGCACACGGCGTTTCATGCCACCGGAGAGCGTGATCAGCTTGTTCTTGCGCTTGTCCCAGAGTGACAGCGACTTCAGCACCCGTTCGATATGTGCGTCATCGGGCTTGCGCCCGAACAGGCCGCGGCTGAAGCGTACCGTGTTCCACACGGTTTCGAAGGCGTCGCTGGTCAGCTCCTGCGGTACCAGGCCGATCTTGGCGCGGGCGGCGCGGTAGGCGCTGACGTTGTCGTGGCCGTCCACCTTGACTTGGCCGGTGCTGGCATTGACCAGGCCGCAGATGATGCTGATTAGGGTGGTCTTGCCGGCGCCGTTGGGGCCGAGCAGGGCGAAGATCTCGCCACGTCGGATCTCGAGATCGATCTGCTTGAGCGCTTCGAAACCGGAGTCGTAGCGCTTGGAGAGCCCGGTGATCTCGATCACCGGCGCGGGCTCGGCGGCGGGCGCGCTGCCGGCCGCCGGCGAGGATGACGCTGTGGCTGTGGGGTGACTCATGAGTGGCAACATCGTGGCGTGAAAGGTGACCATTGTAGGCGAAAACACGTCTCGACTGGACCCGGTTCCGCCAGTCGCTAGGCAGGCACAGACAGGCGCAATGTGCCGCGGTCGTCTATAACGACACTGTCATACACGGAAATTTCATAGACCGCTGACGCGCCGGCGCCTGTACCGGTGCGGCCCGCTCGTGACCCACGCGCGGGCCGCTGGCGTCATCAAGCCAGGAGGCTTATCCATGCCACGCTCCACATCACGTTTCATGTCGCTTTCGACCCTCACCAGCCGCACCAGCGTGTGCTGCTGCTCGCCGCCATGCTTGGCACCACGCTGCTCTCGGCGTGCACCACCACCACCCCGCAGGATCGCGAGAGTCAGCGCGCCGAGCGTCGCCAACTCGACCAGGACGTGAGCAACACCCTCGACCGGCTCTATCGCGTGGGCCGCAGTCGCGCTCGCTGGTTCAGGAAGCCAAGGGCGTGCTGGTGTTCCCCGGGGTGCTCGGCGCCAGCTTCATTGTCGGCGCTAGCCACGGAGAGGGCGAACTGCTCATCGATGGCGCCAAGGCCGGTTATTACACCACCACCAGCGGCTCGATCGGCTTCCAGGCCGGCGCTCAGTCCCAGGCGGTGGTCTATCTGCTGATGACCGACAAGGCGCTCAACCGCGTGCGCAGCGACAACGGCTGGTCGGTGGGTGCCAGCGCCGGGGTGGCGGTGGCGGATATCGGTGCCAATGGCCAGATCACCAACAACACCGCCAATCAGGAAGTGATCGCCTTCGTCATGAACAATCAGGGGCTGCAGGGCGGCGTCTCGCTCGAGGGCGCCAAGATCTCCAAAGAGCGCCCGTGACGCACTGAGCCGGCGCCATGTCCCGCGCCTGCCGCTTAGTCGGCGGGCGCTTGGGCCATGGCGCCGGCTCAGTCATACCTGGGCGAGACGCTCGGGTCAGGCTTGCTCGGGCAGCTCGGCGTGTGTGATACACGTTCTGCACGTCGTCGAGCTCGTTGAGCATGTCGACGAAGCGCTCGAACTGGACGGTCGTCGCCTTCCAACGGCGTGGTCGTCCTGCGGCAGGAACTGGATCTCGTCGGCCTCGAAGTCGATCTCGCCGAAGGCGTCGAGCAGCGCCTGCTTGGCCTTGGCGTACGCGGTATGCGGGGCGAATACGGTGATCCGGCCGCCGCTTCGCTCTCGATATCGGTGACATCGACGTCGGCTTCCATCAGCGCTTCGAGCACCGCTTCTTCGTCATCGCCGGCAAAGGCGAAGATCGCGCAGTGATCGAACATGTGGCTGACCGTGCCCTGGGTGCCGATCTTGGCCTTGTTCTTGGTGAAGCAGCCGCGCACGTCACGTAGGTGCGGTTGGGGTTGTCGGTCAGGCAGTCGACGATGACCATGCAGTTGCCCGGGCCGAAACCTTCGTAGCGCGCGGTGGAGAAGTCCTCGCCGCCGGCCCCGGAGGCCTTGTCGAGCGCCTTCTCGATGACGTGAGAGGGCACCTGGTCCTTCTTGGCCTTCTCGATCAGGCCGCGCAGGGTCAGTTGCCGTTGGGGTCGGTACCTACCGCCCGACTTGGCGCAGACGTAAATCTCGCGGCCGTACTTGCTGTACACCTTGGCTTGGCGGCGGCCGTCTTGGCCATGGATTCCTTGCGGTCTGGAAGGCCCTTCCCATCAGTCACACCTATCAGGTTGTCTACGATCAGGTTGTCTACGACGGCCGCGATTTTACTCAACCTGGCGGGATTTGCAGGTTTATTTACGCTTTCGTGCCAGTGACGCTGCGGGATGCCGACGCGTAGCGGCGGGCTCTGGTATCCTGCCCCTCCGACGACCGCCACTGCGCGGCGCCACGCGCGGCGGGAAAGCCGCGATCCGCCCTCTGTACAGGAATCCCGCTCGTGTCCGACACCGCGACCTCGACCGACTTCAGCGCACTTGCGCTGACCCCGGCGCTCAAGCACAACCTGGACCGCTGGCTATCACACCAGACCCCGATCCAGGCGCTGGCGCTGCCCAGATCCTCGCCGGACGCAGATGTGATCGGCCAGGGTCGCACCGGCTCCGGCAAGACCGCGGCCTTCGGGCTCGGTCTGCTCCAGGCTCTCGATGTCGCGCCTTCGAGGTGGCAGGCGCTGGTGCTCTGCCCCGCCCGCGAGCTGGCCGATCAGGTCGCCGAGGAGCTGCGCCGGCTGGCGCGGCAGCTCGCCAACGTCAAGATCCTGACCCTGTGCGGCGGGACGCCGATGGGCCCAAGAGCTCAATTCGCTGGCCCACGGCGCCCATGGTGGTGGTCGGCACCCCCGGCCGGCTCGAAGCGCACCTGCGCAAGGGATCGCTCGATCTGAATGCACTGCGCGTGCTGGTGCTCGACGAAGCTGACCGCATGCTCGACATGGGCTTTCAGGAGGCGCTGGAGACGATCGTCGCCGCCACGCCGCGTTCACGCCAGACGCTGCTGTTCAGCGCCACCTATGCCGACGCCGTGCGCCCGGTCGCCGAGCGCATGCTGCGCGACCCGGTCAGCCTGAGCGTGCCCGAGACCCACGGCCGGGAGAGTATCCACCAGCACTTCCACCGGGTCGCCGACGACGCTGAGCGGCTGCCGGCGCTGATGCGCCTGCTGCGCCACTACCGGCCACGTTCGAGCATCGTCTTCTGCAATACCCGCCAGGAGACCGAGAGCGTGGCGCAGGCGCTGGCGCAGGGGGGATTCAGCGCCGAGGCATTGCATGGCGAGCGCGACCAGCGCGAGCGTGACCGCCTGTTGATCCGTTTTGCCCAGGGCAGCCTGTCGATCCTGGTCGCCACCGATGTGGCGGCGCGTGGTCTGGATATCGACGCCCTCGATGCGGTATTCAACTACCAACTTGCGCGGGAGCTCGAATCCCACGTGCACCGGGTCGGGCGCACCGGCCGCGCTGGCGAGCAGGGCACGGCCTGCACCTTGGTGAGCGAACGCGAGACCTACCGTCTAGAGCGGCTGGCGGCGCTGCTCGCCGAGCCGCCCGAATTCGAGCCGCTGCCCGCGGGCGGCGACGAGACGCCGTTCCAGCCGGCCATGGCCACGCTCGAGATCGACGCCGGCAAGCAGCAGAAGATCCGCCCCGGTGACATTCTCGGCGCCCTGACCCGCGGTGGTGACGCTGAGGGTATCGAAGGCAGCCAGGTCGGCAAGATCAAGGTGACCGATCGTGCCGCCTTCGTCGCGGTGGAGCGCGAGGTCGCGCGCCAGGCCCTGGCAGTGTTGAACGCCGGCAAGTTGAAAGGGCGGCGCTGTCGTGCTCGTCTGGTGGTCGATGCCGATGGTCGATAGCCGATGGTCGATAAGATTGGAAAGCGAATAGTGGAAAGTGAATAGTGGAAAGCGCTGAGAGCGAGGCCGCATGAAGATACCCAAGCGATTGCAGCCGCTGGTGGAAGATGGCCTGATCGACGAGGTCGTCAGCCAGCTCATGAGCGGCAAGGAGGCCCAGGTGTTTGTCGTGCGCTGTGGCGACGAACTGCGCTGTGCCAAGGTCTTCAAGGAGGCCAAGAGCCGCAGCTTCAAGCAGGCGGTGACCTATCAGGAGGGGCGCAAGGTGCGCAACAGCCGCCGCGCCCGGGCGATGTCCAAGAAGACCCGCTACGGCCAGCGCGAGCAGGAGTCGGCGTGGCTCAATGCCGAGGTCGATGCACTCTACCGCCTGGCCGATGCCGGGGTGCGCGTGCCCCAACCGCACGGCTTCGTCGATGGCGTGCTGCTGATGGAGCGCATCGCCGATGCCGACGGCGATGTCGCCCCGCGGCTGGACGATGTCGAACTCACCCCGGAACAGGCACTCGACTACCACCAGCGCCTGATCGGTGAGGTGGTACGCATGCTCTGCGCCGGGCTGGTCCACGGCGATCTGTCGGAATTCAATATCCTGGTCGGCGCCGAGGGGCCGGTGATCATCGATCTGCCCCAGGCGGTGGATGCCGCCGGCAACAACAACGCGCCCTGGATGCTGGTGCGCGACGTCGACAACCTGCGCCAGTATTTCGGCCGCTTCGCCCCGGAACTGCTCGCCACCGACTACGGCAAGGAGATCTGGGCGGCCTATGAGGCCGGTGAGCTGCACCCGGAGAGCGTGCTGACTGGGCGCTATATCCCGGATGCCACGCGGGTCGATGTCAGCGACGTGATGCGCGTGATCGATGCCGCACGTGAAGAGGCCGCCGAGCGCGATGCGCGCCAGCAGGAAGACGCCGACGACTGGTGAGGCGAGGGCGAGGGGAGGTGTCTACACTGGGGGCACATCGTCAGGGAGGGCATCGTCGGTGGTGCCCGGCTGGCGGCCGCTTAGCCGTTGGCCTTGGCGCCAGGACGTTCATCGATGTCCACTCCCAGACGTCAACCAAACCAGGAGGCTGACTTCATGCAGGTCGTTCATCTGACCGCGCCCGGCGGGCTCGACAAGCTCTCTCTCGCAACCACCGACGCCCCCGGCGCCCCCGGGCCGGGTGAAATCCGCGTGCGTATCCACGCCAGTTCGCTCAACTTCCATGATTACCTCGTCGCCAGCGGCGTCTCGCCAGCGGAGGATGGGCGTATACCCATGTCCGATGGTGCCGGCGTGGTCGAAGCGGTCGGCGAGGGTGTCGACGAGTTCGCGGTCGGCGATCACGTGGTCTCGACCTTCTTCCCCTACTGGCTCGAAGGGCCGGCGCGGGTCGCCGACTTCAAGACCGTGCCCGGCGACGGCGTCGACGGCTACGCCCGCGAGCAGGTGGTGCGCCCCGCCCACTGGTTCACCCTGGCCCCGGCCGGCTATAGCCACGCTGAAGCCGCCACCCTGACCACTGCCGGGCTCACCGCCTGGCGCGCTCTGGTGGTCGATGGTGGCCTCAAGCCGGGGGACAGCGTGCTCACCCTGGGCAGTGGCGGCGTCTCGATCTTCGCCCTGCAACTGGCCAAGGCGATGGGAGCGCAGGTGATCGCGACCTCGTCGGACGCCAAGCTGGAGCGACTGCGTGAATTGGGTGCCGATCACACCATCAACTACCGCGACGAGCCCGAGTGGGGCAAGCGGGTCCAGGCGCTCACCGACGGGCGCGGGGTCGACCACGTGATCGAGGTCGGCGGCCCCGGCACCCTGCCGCAGTCGATCGATGCCGTGGCGATCGCCGGGCATATCGCGCTGATCGGCGTGCTCACCGGGGTTGGCGGCGAAGTGCCCACGGCCAAGCTGATGGCCAAGCAGGCCAAGCTGCAGGGGCTGATCGTCGGTAGCCGCCGCGATCAGATCGAGATGATCCGCGCCCTCGAGGTCACCGGCCTCAAGCCGATCATCGACCGCAGCTTTGGCCTCGGTGAGATCGCGGATGCCTTCCGTCATCAGGAGTCGGGCAAGCACTTCGGCAAGATTTGTCTCGAATTCTGAGCACCACTCCCAAGTTCATGCCACTGCCAAACGACAACGCCGCCGGAGAGCTCTCCGGCGGCGTTGTCGTTCAGGCCCCTGCGCGCTGGCATGGGCCTGAACGCAGGGGCGCTGTTGGTCTCACTTGCGCGAGGGCGGGCGCAGGTCGTAATCGAAGTACTGGTGCATCAGCTCGACGAAGGTGCCATCGGCGTAGACGCTATCCAGCGCCTGGTCGAAGGCCGCGGCCAGGGCTTCGTCCCGCGGGCGCACCGCAATGGCGTTGCCGCGGCCGAAGATCGACTCCGGCCGATCGATACGCGGGCCCACCTGCACGAACTGGCTGTCCGGCTTGCCGAGTGCCAGCGCATCCAGCGCCACCGGATAGTTGAGGAAAGCCAAGTCGAGCCGCTGCGCTTCCAGATCCAGGGCCACATCGGCGGCGGTGGCGTAGCGCTGGACATTGAGCACGTCGCCGTAACGCTGGGTAATGTAACTATCCTGGGTGGTCCCGCGCTGGACGCCCACGCTCAGCCCCTTCAACGAGGCGGGGTCGTCGAGATCGATCGTCGCGCCGCGTCGCGCCACCCACACCTTGGGCGACATCGCATAGGGGCGAGTGAAGCGCACCTGACGCTCCCGCGCTGGGGTGATGCGCATCGACGACATAATGGCGTCGTACTTGCGCGCCAGCAGGCCGGGAATGATGCCATCCCAGCCCTGGACCACCCACTCGCAGTCGAGCTTGGCGCGCTGGCACAGGATGTTGCCGAGATCGATCTCGAAGCCTTCCAGCTCCCCGGCAGCGTTGCGATACTCGAACGGCGGATAGGGTACATCGACGGCGATGCGTACGTGCTGCCCGGCTTCGGTCTGGTTGGCGGCGCTGGCGGTGGGAGCGGTGAATAGCTGCGCGGTGAACAACGCCACGGCGGATAGCGTCAGACAGGCCATGCCGCGAGCGGTGAAGAAGCGTGGTGTCACGGAGAGATCCTTGAAGTTGTGCGGTTGTTATCGGTGCGATGCGATTGTTGTTGGTGCGGGGCGGTATGCGACCCACCCGGACAGCGTGCCGTAAGCCGCCCGTGATGGGAAGATAGGCGCGGGCCGTTGTTCTCGATGTGGCGGTTGGCTACTGTCAGAGAAAGGCCGCCCCCAAACGGCCATGGTCCAGCGCCGAGGGGCGTAGTGACGTGCCTCGGCACGACCGGTGCTCTCATACCTGTCGATGCTCTCCTATCCATCGGTTCTATCTGAGAAGAATCCGTGATGAATCTCATGTATGAAAAGCCGCATTCGTCGAGCGATATTGTCACTTCTTCACAGCTCCAATGTTGCCGCAAAGCTGTGTATTTTGATTTATTGGGGGCTTCCAGATGAAGTCAATATTCGATAGCGTCCCTTCGGACTTCCGGCTGTTGGCGATACTCGTCACCATCCTGGGCATTGCGGCCCTGGTGAACTGGGTCGTGATGGCGATCATCAATCGGGTGGAATCGTCCAAATTGGCCACGGCCTCTGTCGACAAGACTGCGCTCAATTTCGCCAAGCGTCTCATCTCTGTCGTTATCTATGGCGTCGGTATTGGCGCATGCCTGACGCGTATTCCCGAACTCGATATCGTGGGTCATTCGCTGCTGACGGGGGCAGGTATTCTGACGCTGGTCGGCGGTCTGGCCTCACAGCAAGTCCTGGGAAATATTGTCAGCGGCTTCATGATCGTGTTCTTCCGCCCGTTCCGAATCGGTGACCGAATCACGGTCTCCGGCAATTACACCGGTACGGTCGAAGATATCACCCTTCGCGAAACCATCCTCCGAGATGCCGAGAATAATCGGATCATTATCCCGAATTCACAGATCAGCAGTGAGGTAGTGGTCAACGCCAACCACACCGACAGTAAAATCTGCAAGATCATCGAGGTGGGGGTCGGCTACTCATCGAACCTGGAACAAGCCATGGCGATCATGCAAGACGCAATCGTCAAGCATCCGCTGATCATTGACCCGCGCACAGCAGAGCAAATACGAGATGATGCCCCGGTCGTGCCGGTACGAGTCACGGCGCTGGGTGATTCCTCCATCACGCTCAGAGCGTGGGCCTGGGCAGACAGTTCTGCCAACGGTTTCGTATTGCAGTGCGACAGCTATGCCAATGTGAAACGCCGATTCGATGAGGCCGGCATCGAGATACCCTTTCCCCAGCGAACTATTTCGTTCGCTGAGGGAGCGCGGCTCCAAACGGTCATCGACGGTTCGGATGAACGGCGGGATCGATAAGTGGAATACGTCGAATTTTTTTAGACAATGACCATGAATTCAGCCGTTTGTCTGAGATATATGGTCTCAAAGAGTCAAAGGTTTTTCTGCTGCAACAAGGTCAGCTTTCTCTTGTCGGCGCATGAGTGTTAGTAGTGAAGTCAAGGAGGCTACAGAGCCTTCAGGATTGATTGAAGTTGAATGTAAGCTTCTGTTACACTGATTGCTTGCATCAAAGAGTGGTTCTTCGAGTGATGCTGACGTCTTGGAGTCGCTGTTTTGCTCCATGTTGATCGTCTAAGGGGTTGAGTTTGGAGAATTTTAACTATTTTGCTCTGATGTATCTAAATGACTGGTACTGGTGGGACAAGCCGTTCTCTGAACGCATCGGTGGCCCCGATAAGGATGATAGCCTTGAGGCTTTTCATGGGGCTGCGAAGTACTACAAAGTCACTAGGAACTTCTCCGGCTTGAAAAATGAAAAGCGTCTAGCTACAGCTGAGGCTTTGGTGCTGGACGTGAAGGGGCCCATTAGCGCGAATGAGGCCTGTGAAACTGTGCGAGCTCTTGCCGCAAGTTTTCAAGAGAAATACGGAAAGAATGCCATTTCCGCCGCGTCAAAGCTTCTTTGGCTTCGGTTTAAATCACCCATAATTATTTTCGATGGCAGAGCAGTTGCCTGGCTGCGAGCTAATAAGTACAAAGTTCCTTACGGCGCTAGCTACGATACCTACTGCGAGAAGTGGTTGTTAGCTTTTGATAGGCATGAGGAAAGGATTCGAGAGGCATGCGAAGGTCTAATTAATGTCAAGCAATACTCTTTGGTTGCAGAAGAAAACCATGGTGAGTTAGAGGGGCTTGTAAGGCAGCGGTGGTTTTTGGAAAGAGTTTTTGATAAGTATCTTTGGTTCAATGCTGCAGGTGGATGATTGCTGTATTTGCTGGGGTTTCGCTAATCTTAATTCTGTAACGTGCGTGGAGTATGGTTTGAATGATTGCTAGAGAATGGAAATGTCGAGTGCCCGAAGCCCATGGTGAAGGGTTTACGAGCTACCTTTACGAAACGGGCATTAAAGATTCATCCGCAACGCCGGGATTTTGTGGTGCTCAGATTTTTCGCCGCTTTCATGTAGGAAAAGTTGAGCTCACTCTCATTACTTGCTGGGACGATCTGGCGTCAATAGAGGCATTTGCGGGTGCCGATATTTCCCAGGCGCGCTTGTACCCGGAAGATAAAGCTTATGAACTTGAGCCTGATCTTTCGGTACAGCACTACGAGGTCATCGAGCATCAGGTTTCGATTGGGTAGAGGCGGGCGAGTGTTTTTTGACAAGACGTATAAAAGTCGCCCCGGCCCACGCTCCTCATCGAATTGACGTTATCTGGTGCGGCTGCACCTCGACGGCGGCAGAAAGGTCCCGCAAGTGCCTATCTAGCTTTGCTAGTGCCTGCTGGTCGTATTCGCCTGTATTCAATTACCACAGCTGCTCGTGCACATCGTAACAAGCCCCGATTCAGACCACAGACTCGGGGCCTTTTTGGTTTTTGTGGCGTGTGGTGTCTCGCTAGTCGCCGTGCCATATCGGCTTCCGGCCGGTTGGGGCTCTCGATCGCTGGCGCGACCCAGATGCTGGTGCCCCTAATCTTGGGAGTACTAAAGCTTCGTCAGCGCTCAATCGCGCCGGAGATGCGCTCGAGCACAGACAGTGTTGTCTCGAGTTCCGCCTGGGTGATGCCTGCAGAGCATGTCTTGGCCCAGCCTGACTGCTTTTCGTACAGCTTCGAATAGACCGTTTTTCCGAGGTCCGAGAGGCTGATCAGTTTCGCGCGTTTATGCCCCGGATTGTCTTGGAATAACAGAAGGTTATCCTTTTGCATGGCATCCACGAGCCGCTGTACGGCTTGTCTTGTCAGCCCCATGCTGCCGGCGATCTGCGGCACGGTTTGTGGTTCACCCGCCAGGGAAAGGGCACCCAGGATCTTCCATCGGGCACTGGTGATGCCATATTCCGACCCCATACGGTCGCCCTCACTGACGAGGAACCCGCCCAGCTTGAAGACTTCGAGAACAATCTCGGTGAACACCGGGCCTTTCTGAGCGTCGCTCATCGACGATTCCTCCGGCGAATTGACAACATATTGACAACCTCGGTTGTCGCTCGCATGATGACAACATGTTACCAATTTGCCCCGCCGGAGGAAACCAGAATGCTCATGCTCCATCGACTGGCAGCCACCCTCGCCATCTTTTGCATTGCCACGTTCTTCTCGTCGACGATCCTCGTCGAGCTGTTCGGTACGCCAGCATCCATCGCGACCGTCAAAAGCCTCATCGTGTGGCCAGGCTTGTGGGTGCTGGTGCCTTCCATTGCCCTGACCGGCGGCAGCGGTTTTGCCTTGGCGAAATCCAGAAGTGGGAAGCTCGTACGACGCAAGACAATGAGAATGCCCTTTATTGCCATCAATGGCTTATTGGTGCTCATTCCCTGCGCTGTGTTTCTGGATCGCTGGGCATCCGCAGGCGCGTTCGATACGGCTTTCTACCTGGTGCAAGGCGCTGAATTGCTGGCCGGTGCGACCAATCTCGTCTTGATGGGCATGAACATGCGAGACGGTTTTAAGATGACCGGTAGGTTTAGACGCTCAACGTTGGTTAACCGCTAGGCCATATCCCCCAGTGGCCCGGCCAGCAGCTCCGAGACCACTCCCGGCATGAACTCCCGCGGCAGGGTGATGGCGTAGAAGTTCTCGAACACGTTGGGGAGCTGCTCCAGGCGCGTCAGGCGCCCCTGCTGCAGCTCGTCCTTGACCACCACCTCCGGCAGCACGCTCAGCGCGCCGCTGTCGCGGGCCAGCAGGCGCAGCATCGCCATGTCGTCGGCTTCGGCGAGGATCTTCGGCCGGTACTGGTAGAGGCTGCAGTGGCCATCGAAGGCGCGGCGAATCTCGTGGTGCTCGCCGGGCAGAATCCAGCGGCTGTCTTCGAAGCCGGTGGGGAAGGGGGTGCCCGGGGCGGTACCGGGCGGGCCGATGATCGAGAGCGGCTGGCGCGCCAGTAGCTGGCTCTGCCAGGCGGCGGCCTGCGAATGCGACGAGGGTAGCTGGGTGTTGGTGAGCACCACGTCGAGTTCGTGGCGGGCCAGGCCATCCAGCAGATCGGCCATGCCGCGGGCGTGCAGGCTGAAGTGCACGCGCTGTTCGGGCTGATGGAGCAGCGGGGCGACGAAGCTCTCGATGAAGTTACGCGACATGGTGGAGAGGGTGCCGATGCGCAGGCGCTGGTACTCGGGCTCGATACCGCGGCTGATCAGCGACTCCAGCTCCTCGCCCTTGGTGAAGATCGCCTCCGCGTAGTTGAACACCCGGCGGCCCGCTTCGGTCAGCACCAGAGCGCGGTTGCGGCGCTCGAACAGCGGCTTGTCCATCCGTTCTTCCAGCTTGCGGATCTGCGCCGAGAGCGCGCTTTGCGATAGGTGCAGCGAGTCCGCCACCTGGGTCAGCTTGCCTTCCCGGGCCACGCGCCAGAAGTAGTAGAGGTGATGATAGTTGAGGCGGCTCATTTCGTTCTCTTTTATAGAACTATTGATCAATTAATATCTATTTTAATTAAAAATCGCTTCGCCGGATACTGCACGCTCCCTGGATCAGCGGAGCCTTCCCATGCACGGCAACGAGCCATTTTTCACCTTCCTGCTTACCCTGGTGCCGCTCATCCTGGCGCTGGGGGCAGTGGTCAGCGCCCGCGGCTCAACCGCGCGGGCCTGGCGCATCGGCCAGATCACCACCAGCGTCAGCGTGCTGCTGGCAGCAGCGCTGCTGGCGCTGGGGCTGGTACACGGCCTGCCAGCGCTCGCCGGCTGGTGGCAGAGCGGCATACTGCAACTGACCATGCTGGCGCTGGCCAACTTCATCGCCTTCGTGGTGGTGCGCTACAGCGCGACCTATCTGCAGGGCGAGCCGCGCCAGCGGCGCTTCGTCACGCTCGTTCAGGCGCTTTTTGCCGCGGTCAGCGTGGCGGTGCTCAGCAATCATCTGCTGCTGTTCCTGTTCGCCTGGCTGGGCATCAGCCTGGCCATGCACCAGCTGCTGATGTTCTACCCGGACCGCCCGCGTGCGGCCCTGGCAGCGCACAAGAAGTTCCTCTTCGCCCGTGCCGCCGAGCTCTGCGCCGCAGCCGCTTTCCTCATCCTCTACCTGGAACACGATAGCGCGCGGATCAGCGTCATCACCGCCGCCTATGCCGTACCCGGCCATGCCCTGAGCCTCGCCGATCAGGCTGCGGCCTGCCTGATCGGGCTGGCGGCGCTGATCAAGTGCGCCCAGCTACCGCTGCACGGCTGGCTGATCCAGGTGGTCGAGGCGCCGACCCCGGTGTCGGCGACGCTGCACGGCGGGGTGATCAACCTCGGCGGCTACCTGCTGCTGCTGTTCTCGCCGCTGCTGCTGCAGTCGGCGCCGGCCCAGGCGCTGGTGCTGGCGGTGGCCGGCGTCAGCAGCGTGCTGGCGGCGCTGGTGATGATGACCCGCGTCAGCGTCAAGGTGCGCCTGGCCTGGTCGACCAGCGCCCAGATGGGCCTGATGCTGGTCGAGATCGCCCTCGGGCTGACCGAACTGGCGCTGCTGCACCTGCTCGCCCACTCCTGCTACAAGGCCTACGCCTTTCTCAGCTCCGGCGAGGCGGTGGCCGAAGATCTGCTGCGTCGCCAGGCCCCGGCTCGCAGCCCCTCGCCGGGCCAGTGGCTCGCCGCCTTTCTGATCAGCGCCGCGCTGGTAAGCACGGTGGTGGTGCTGGCACGCAGCCTCAGCGATTCGCCTGCCTTCGCCGCCTACAGCCCCTGGGTGCTGGTCACCTTGGCGCTGAGCGTGATGCTGGCCGAGCGCCGCAGTGAGCGCAGCGCGGGCGCCCTCGGCAGTTTCCTCGGTCTGGCCGTGCTGGTGGTGCTCGCCTATGTCGGCCTCAAGACGCTGTTCGTCACGCTGCTGCCCGCCACCGGGCACAGCGTCTCGCCCTGGGCGGATCTATGGGTGAGCGTGCTGTTCGTGCTGCTATTCGCCGGTTACTGGCTGCAGCGCCATGGGCTGCACTACCGCGCCTCGCAGACGCTCAACCGCTACTGCTACGCCGGCTTCTACCTCGACGAATGGGTCACTCGTAACACCCTCAAGTTCTGGCCCCACGCGCTGCCCGGCCGGATTCAGGCCAAGCAGCATCACACCGTCTCTCGCGGGAGTTTCCAATGATGAGTCTCGATACCTCTCGAACCGCACGGCTGGCCGACGCGAGCGACGCCACGCCGCTCACCGAGCCCCAGATCGCGGCGCTGGATCGCGCCTGCGCACGCATCGCCCCGAGCTGGCCGCTGGATCGGCTGATCGCGGTGAGCCCCTACTGGACCCAGCGCGGGGAAGACGCCGCCACGGTCTCGGCGCGCCTCTCGGCGCTGGGCAATGTCCACGGTCTGATGCCGCCTAGCCACTATCTGGCAGCCTGGCAGCGTGGCGAGATCACCGAGGCGCACCTGAGTGAGGCCGCCGCACGGCTCGATTACCACGGCGCCTGCCGCAATCTGCTGGCGGTGGTCGATGAGCTGAGCCGCTTGCCTCACTGGCACAATATCAGCGATCTGATCGATGCTCGCCGTGATCGCCAGCATCAGATGGCCTGGCGCGACGAGATCACCCATCAGATCAGCCAGTTCTGCGCCGCCTACTATCAGGCGGATGGGCCGCTCAACGCCGAGCGCTTGCACGCGCCCCGCGGCAAGCGGCTCTACCAGCACTGGCGCGAGATGACTCTCGAGGATCGCGGCATCGCCATCCTGATGGGCGAGCCGCGGCTGCGGCGCTACTTCCAGACCCTGCCGGAGAGCGAAGAGGGGCTGTTCCAGGCGGCCATTGCCGAGCTGGATGTCGCCACCGGGCATCTCGAGAGCTACGCCCAGGCGCTGCTGCTCGATATCAACGGCTGGGCCAGCTGGGTCGCCTATCAGGATTGGCAGCAGGGGCTGGATGCCTCCGCCGGTGAGGCGCAGGAGGAGACTCAGCGCCAGGGCCAGTGCGAGCGGTCTCCTTCGGACATGCGCAGCCTGCTGGCGATCCGCCTGGCCTGGGAGCTGGCGCTGTGGCGTTATATCGGAGCGGAGCAGCCGGAGCAGGCCGAGCGCCTGAATCGGCTGTGGCACGCCGAGCTGGTGGAGCTGCCGACGCGCATCGAGCGCCACCAGCGTGCGCAGCAGCCGCTATGGGTGTGGCAGCTCGCCAGCGAAATCGCCTACCAGCAGCCGCTGCATCATGCGCTGCGGCAGGCCGCGGGTGTGGCTTCAGACAATACGCAGACGCCGCGGCTACAGGCAGTGTTCTGCATCGATGTGCGCTCCGAGCCGATGCGCCGGGCGCTGGAGCGCCAGAGCCCAGCGATCCAGACCCTGGGCTTCGCCGGCTTCTTCGGGCTGCCGCTGGCGCACCAGCAGGGCGGCACCGCGCTGGCCCAGCCACACCTGCCGGGATTGCTGGCGCCACAGGTGATGCTCAAGAGCGAACCGAACACAGGGACGACACACACGGCGCAACGGCTGAACTGGCAGGCGCGCCTGCAGGAGTGGAGCCGCACGGCCAGCGCCAGTTTCACCGCGGTGGAGGCGGGCGGGCTGCTCTATGCCGGCAAGCTGCTGCGCCGCTCGCTGGAGGCCAAGTCCGGCGCCAGCCGCTCGCCATGGACACGCTGAGCTGGCACTGGCGCGGCAGCGGTGAGGCGCTGAGCCTGGCCGACAAGGCCGCGCTCGCCCGCAGCGTGCTGGTGGGCATGGGGCTGACCGAGCAAATCGCCTCTCGGGTACTGCTGGTGGGGCACGGCAGCCACAGCAGCAATAACCCGCATGCCGCGGGGCTCGAGTGCGGCGCCTGCGGCGGCCAGTCCGGGGAAGTCTCGGTGCGCGCCCTGGCGCGGCTGCTCAACGACCCCGCGCTGCGCGAGGCGCTGGCGGAAGACGGGCTGGTCATCCCCCCAGGAGACGCGCTTCTTACCGGCGCTGCATCACACCATCACCGACCGACTCGAACTGCTGGAGGCCGGAGACGGACGCCCAGGTGCTGGGTGAAGACATGCGCACCTGGCTCCAGCGGGCCGGTGAGCAGGCCCGGCGCGGGCGCGCCCCGCAGCTCGGCCTCGCGGCCGATACGCCCGAACTCGAGCAGACCCTGGACCGCCGTGGCGCCGACTGGTCGCAGACCCGCCCCGAGTGGGGGCTTGCCAACAACGCCAGCTTCATCGCCGCCCCGCGGCGCTGCACCGCGCTGCTCGATCTCGCCGGGCGCAGCTTCCTGCACGACTACGACTGGCGTACGGATAGCGACTTCGCCCGGCTGGAAGCGATCATGACCGCACCGCTGGTGGTCGCCCACTGGATCAACATGCAGTACAACGCCTCGGTCACCGACAACCGCAAGTTCGGCAGTGGCAACAAGGTGCTGCACAACGTGGTCGGCGGGCATATTGGCGTGTTCGAAGGCAACGGCGGCGATCTACGTATCGGCCTGCCGCTGCAGTCGCTGCATGACGGCGAACGCTGGCGCCACGAACCGCTGCGCCTGAGCGCCTACCTCGCCGCACCCCCGGAGGCGATCGCCGAGATCATCGCGCGCCACGAGGTGCTGACCTCGCTGACGCACAATGGCTGGCTGCATCTATTCGCGCTGGATGACCAGAGTGGCGAAGTACTCGCTTACCGTGGAGGGCAGTGGGTCACCGGCTAGAGGCAAGGTTCGCCCACCCAGAAAACTCGCGTCATCAGAAAAGCCCCGCCCCAGACCTCTGGCGCGGGGCTTCTTTCTTTGGGGCGTGTTCATTGCATCGTCATACGCTTCCGCTCGCTTGAGCGGTGGAATCACCCGGGGGCTGAATCTCAAAGCGGCAAATTGTGCGTCTATTACGACACACAACGTTTTGCATCCTTCATGATGAGTGAATAATCTTGTTACAAGACCTCTTGCATGGCCAGGTGGAATTGTCTCTTAGCTGAATGCTAGAACTACCGCATGAATGGCAAGCCGCCATCACCCATGCCCAGGTAGGGGCGGTAGCGTGGCCCCTCTCGGTACGCGGGCTGTAGCGTTTTATCCGCATTAGGGCCTTTATACTATCCATCAGCCTGGGAGGTCTGCTCTGCGTATCCATACGTTGATTCTGGAGGTTGCTGTGTTTCTATACAGTGCTATTAGATCTGGCAAGATGCGCAAGCGCGCGAATTCGGCGTAGGTAGCCGAGCTGTTGTGAGAAACCATTTTTATCAATGGGTTAGGTAAAAAATGGTGTGCTCGACAATGTTGTTGAGCGTGCTAGCGCGTTCAAGTCACTAAGCGAGCGCGCTGTATAATCACTGTTATTTTTTATCGAGATGGAGGTTGAGTGGAACAATTTTTTGAGCTGCTGAAATCAATTCCATCATCAGCATGGATAGCGTTCTTCACCGCACTGCTTACATCCACGCTAACACTGATTGGTGTCAGGCTTACCAACAAGTCAAATAACGAGCGTTTATCAATTCAGCTAGAACATGAAAGAAAGCTAAAGCGAGAAGAGCTGATCAGAAACCGATTGGAAGAGTTGTATGTTGAATCAAGACGATATATGAATGCCGTAGTGACTCACTTCTTACCCTATCGCCAAGTGATGGAAGGAGAGTTAACATTCAACCAGGCATTGGATTTCAGTATTGACAGTGAATACACACATAACCCGGAACGAGTGCACCTGATAATGGATATGTACTTTCCAGAATTGAGAGATAGCTTCGCCGGTGTTGAGCAAATGCTGGAGAAGACAAATAATATCCTGCATGGCTATAAGCTACAGTATAAGCAAGGCGATTTCTCAGGAGAAAAATGGCTCCCATTATTTCAGGACTCGCTAGAGAGATTAAGTAAAGCCGCAAACGATTTTGAGAAGCACGTTCAGGAAATTGCGAAAAAAACATAATAAGGCCAGGCACGGCGACGGTTTTTCCGTTGCGGCGTCGCCTTCACTACAAAGCCGCGCGTGCTGGCGGCGTTACATTTTTACTCACTCTGTAGGGAGGCTTGGTGAAAACGTATAAATATCTAGGGAAGGTGTCTTCGGAGATCTTCCTTGAAAAACAGACAATAAGGTTTTCTCAGCCAAAAGCTTTTAATGACCCATTTGAACTTCAGCCTGAGTTTTACGTGGAAGACGCAAGCTTAGTTGAAGGCGATCAGCGCCCTTGCAAGTTTGTTATTCATGGGCATCAGTCGTCTTATGAAAAGTACCTCCTTAACGATCGGCCAACTGAAACCCAACTTCAGAAAGTGGACGGAAAGGGCATTTTTTCGCAATTAAATGAACATATTGGGATTTTATGTCTTGCTCGAGCAGAAACATTGATGCCTGCCAATTTCCTTATGTGGGCACATTACGCCGAATCTCACCAAGGGCTGGTGATAGAGTTTCATCCTGAAAGTGAGTTTATTCAGAAAGCAAGTCCAGTTCACTATTTGCCACGCCGGCCAATTATCGACGCCAGAATGTTGTATGAGAATGAGTTTGTGGCGATTGAAGATCTATATTTTAAATCGGATGCTTGGTCCTACGAGAATGAGGTTAGGATAACAAAGAAACTTTCTGAGTGTGCAAACTTGGGTGCAAAAGATGCTTTGGGTAATGATATCTATGTGGCGGATGTACCTCTAGCATCCATCAAATGTATTTATCTAGGTTGTAACTCAAGTGCCGCTATGAAATCGGCGGCGATCAAGCTAAACAGGTCATCAGGGATCAATGTGATATTCCTGAAGGTGCACGACGAAGAGTATAAACTGATACCTTGTGCTAATCTTGGTGGAACATGGGCAGAGATATATAGCACAAGTGAGCAGTTGCTTTTTAACCGAGAAAAAATGTAACAAGGCCAGTCACGGCGACGTCTACTACATTGCGGCTTCGCCTCCATTCCGTAGCTGCGCATGCTGGCTGGCGTTAGGTCTCACTATGGATGATCGTGCATTTCAAGGCCTCGAAATATTCCTGCGGAAGATTCCGGGCATATCTTCTCCGCTCAGTCACGGATACTCGTCAGACGGTCAATGGTGGGTTAATTTTACTATCGATATTGATAATCCATGTTCTTGGAAGGTCGTGCAAGAGTTAGGTCGTATATTGAATTGATTATCATTGAATGAGCGTCTCCCCACGGTATTTAAACCTGTTTTGCCGCCGCCGTACTTGAATGGTGGCCCAAGAGATTTTTTATCTTAGGTAATTGAGTGCTCAGACAAAGATTTCAAACCCGGTGCTATTGCCAAATGGCTCGAAGGGCGCATGCCACAACCTGTTGATGATACAACGCAGTGGGAACTGGACGAGTAGTGAAACCTAACTAGTGGTTCAAATCGTTCGCTTCGCTCGCTGGGACGCGCTAAAGCCTGTTCCTTAACCAAACTTTATGACTTCGCGCTTGGCCACCGGGCGTCTGCTCCCAAGGTGCCACGGTCCATCTTGTCCCTCATTGCCAGAGATCGGTGCGTTCACGCCGAGATGAAAGGACTAAACCCTTATGAGCTGTCTCTTTTGTGACATGGTGGCCGGGCGGGCGCCCTGTCATCGGATCTGGGAGGATGAACGGCATCTCGCTTTTCTCTCCATCTTTCCCAATACCCGTGGCTTCAGCGTGGTGATCCCCAAGGCGCATCATGGTAGCTATGCCTTCGAACAGGAAGACGCTGTGCTGCGTGAGCTGATCGTGGCGACCAAGCAGGTGGCCAGGCGGCTGGATCGGGCACTGGAGGGCGTGGCCCGCTGCGGCATGTTCTTCGAGGGCTACGGTGTCGATCATCTCCACGCCAAGCTGTTTCCCATGCACGGTACCGGCGCCGATGCGGGCTTCCAGGCTATCGAATCGAGGGTGAACAAGTATTTCGAGCGCTACGAAGGATATCTCTCCTCTCACGACTACCAGCGTGCTGACGATGCCGAGTTGGCCCGGCTCGCGGCGTTTATTCGCGAGGTCGACGGCGACGCTCGGGGAGAATGAGTCGGCGAGATATATCAGGTCCGCCGTGGAAGCCCCAGCCACCGACAAAGCTTGATCAGCGATACCCCATGGCCTTCAAGGGTCCGCTCTGCCTGCGGTGACCTTGCCCCTGAAGAGGTCCGGTATGACGGCGGCCCGCGATTCGGGGTAGCTCTACTACACCCTGTGGCGCGGCCCCTCTCTGGCCAGGCGCTGAAGCGGCGCCATCATCGATAGGGCCCCGGCTTGTAGCCGGGGCCTTGTCATTTCATGGTGCCCGGGGATCAGCGCATCAGCAGCGGCGTGACCATCATGCCGCCGGCGAGGAGCATGGCGAACAGGCACAGGGCCAGCAGGAAGGGTTTGACCCCCAGTGCCTTGAGCTTTTCCAAGCGTGTCTCGAACCCCAGCGCGGCCATCGCCATGGCCAGGGCGATCTGTCCGATCATCACCAGCGACTGATGCAGCGGCGCCGGCAGGGCGACGACGCTGTTGAAGACGACCATCGCCAGGAAGCCGAAGGCGAACCAGGGGATCACCAGGCCGCCGCCGGCCACCTCGGTGTTGCCTTCGCTGGCCTGCTGGCGAATCCACCACTGGCCGACCACCAGCAGAAAGGGGACGAGCAGCATCACTCGCACCAGCTTGACGATCACCGCGTTGGCCAGCGCCTGCGGACCCACGGCGTCACCGGCTGCGACCACCTGCGCCACTTCGTGAACGGTGGCGCCGATGTAGATGCCGAAGAGCCCTTCGTCCATGCCGGTGAGCGGGTAGATCAGCGGGTAGATCAGCATGGCCAGCGAGCCGAACAGCACCACCGTCGCCACGGCCATGGAGGTGGCGGCGGGCTTCGAGCGGATCGTGGTCTCGGTCGCCAGCACCGCGGCGGCGCCGCAGATCGCGCTGCCGGCGCTGGTCAGCAGGGCGGTCTCGCGGTCGAGCCCCAGCAGGCGTGTGCCCACCCAGTAGCCGACGACCAGCACGCTGCAGATCACCAGGGTGTCGAGCAGGATCACCTTGGGGCCGAGGCCGAGAATCTGCTGCAGCGTCAGCGACAGGCCGAACAGCACGATGCCACCGCGCAGTAGCCGGCGGGTGGCGAACTGAAGGCCGGCACGGGCTCGCGGCAGATGGCCGACGACTGGCAGGTTGCCCACTACCAGCCCCAGCAGCAGCGAGAAGACCAGTGGGCTGACGCCGCTTTCCCGGATACCCGGCAGATGGGCCAGGGCGAAGCCGACCGCGGTCAGACCGGCACAGAGTGTCAATCCCTGCCACATGAGACGTTCTCCGATGGTTGGCGATGACGCCATGGATAGGTCTCGTTAGGCTAATCAGGAATAGGCTTATGTGTTATTGGGTAATAACGATATGACAGTTAAGTGAAACCGATATGTCGAGTTATGTGACCTTCCGCCAGCTGCAGGTGTTCGTCGCCGTGATCCGTGGCGGTGCCGTCAGTGCGGCCGCCCGTCAGCTCAGTCTTTCCCAGTCGGCGGCCAGCCAGGCACTGGGGGATCTGGAGCGTCAGCTCGGCGTGGTGCTCTTCGAACGCCTGGGCCGTCGTCTCGAACTCAACGATGCCGGACGCCGGCTCATGCCCTATGCCGAAAAGGTCCTCAACGGCCTCGACGAACTGATCGATGCCGCCCGGGAACCCGAGGGTGAGCTGCGCGGCACGCTGCATGTCGCCGCCAGCGCGACGATCGGTACCTATCTGCTACCGATGCTTGCCGGGCGCTTCATCGAGCGCCACCCGTCGGCGGACCTGCAGTTGCGGTTGCGCAACACGGAAGAGGTGATGCGGGACATTCAGCGTTTCGACGCGGACCTGGGCTTCATCGAGGGCCAGTGCAGCGAATCGCGACTGGTCAGCGAGGTATGGCGCCAGGACGAGATGGTGGTGGTGGCCGCGCCGCAGTACCCATTGGTGTACCGCGATGGCCTGAGTGTCGAGGATCTGCAGTCGGCACAGTGGATCCTGCGCGAACCGGGCTCGGGAACGCGCTCGATCTTCGAGGCGGCCATCCACCCCCACGTCGAACGCATCCGGGTACGCATGGAACTCGAGCAGCACGAGGCGATCAAGCAGGCGGTGCGTGCCGGCTTCGGCCTCGGCTGCCTGTCGCGGCTGAGCGTGGCCGGCGAACTCGATCGCGGTGAACTCGTCGCCCTGAATAGCCCGTTGCAACTCACCCGCCTTTCTCGCTGGTCTGGCATCCGGAGCGATACCGCAGTCCGTTGTGGCAGGCGTTCAAAGTCTTCTTGCGCGCGTCCGACTAGCGACGCCGGGCCTCACGTTTTTCCTCTCTCTCCTCGCTTTCTTGCCTCTCCTTTTCTTGCCTCTCCCTCACTCACCGCGCCGGCGGCTGTGCGTCCTTTGCCTGCCCTGAGGCGCTCCGTCTGACTGGCTAGCCAAGCGATTTCGCCACGCGGCGGCACGGGCGGGAACGTTTTCCTGCTTGACTGTCATGTATACTATGTCATATACATGAGTTGTCGCGCCGGCGAACGCTCGGCAACGACGATGACAATCAACGCGATCCACGCGAGGAGAGGCGCATGAGCATCGATTTCGTGGTCCACGACGACGACGCGGTCGGCGTGGTGGTGGTGGAAGGGGTCCAGGCGGGTCAGACGCCCGGCTGGGTAATGGATCAGGACAAGACGCTGGAGTTCGAGGTCAAGGACGCGATCCCCATCGGTCACAAGTTGGCGATCCGCGATCTCGCCGAGGGCGAGGCGGTGATCAAGTACAGCGTCGATATCGGTCGGGTGGTGCAGTCGATACGCCAGGGCGAGCACGTCCACGTTCACAACGTCAAAACCAAGAGGTGGTAAGCATGGAACTCAAGGGACGCACCTTCCTCGGCTATCGGCGCGATAACGGCCGCGTCGGCATTCGTAACCACGTGATCGTGTTGCCGGTGGACGACATCTCCAACGCTGCGGCGGAAGCGGTGGCCAACAACATCAAGGGCACGCTGGCACTGCCGCACCCCTATGGACGGCTGCAGTTCGGTGCCGATCTGGACCTGCACTTCCGGACCCTGATCGGCACTGGCTCCAATCCCAACGTCGCTGCAGTGATCGTGGTCGGCATCGAGCCCGGCTGGACCGGCAAGGTGGTCGACGGCATTCGTGCCACCGGCAAGCCCGTGGAAGGTTTCTGGATCGAACAGAACGGTGACCACAACACCATCGCCAACGCCTCGCGCAAGGCTCGCGAGTTCGTGCAGTATGCCAGCGAGCTGCAGCGCGAGCCCTGCGACATCAGCGAGCTGTGGGTCTCCACCAAGTGCGGCGAATCCGACACCACCTCCGGTTGCGGTGCCAATCCCACTGTCGGCGAAGCCTTCGACCAGCTCTATGATCAGGGCTGCACGTTGGTATTCGGCGAGACCTCCGAGCTGACCGGCGGTGAGCATCTGGTGGCTGCGCGCTGCGCCAACGACACGGTGCGCGAGCAGTTCCAGGCGATGTTCGACCGCTACAGCGCGATGATAGACCGCCACAAGACCAGCGACCTCTCCGAGTCGCAGCCCACCAAGGGCAACATCGAGGGCGGTCTGACCACCATCGAGGAGAAGGCGCTGGGCAACATCCAGAAGATCGGCAAGCGTTGCTTGGTGGATGGGGTACTCGACAAGGCCGAGGCGCCCACCGGACCCGGGCTGTGGTTCATGGACTCCTCGTCGGCGGCGGCGGAGATGGTCACCCTGTGCGCGGCCTCGGGGTTCGTGGCGCACTTCTTCCCCACGGGGCAGGGCAACGTGATCGGCAACCCGATCCTGCCGGTGATCAAGCTCTGCGCCAATCCGCGCACGGTGCGCACGATGAGCGAGCATATCGACGTCGACGTCTCGGGGGTCCTGCGCCGCGAGATCAATCTGCCGGAGGCGGGGGATCAACTGCTGGAGATGCTGCTGCGCACAGCCAACGGTCGCCATACCAGTGCCGAGGCGCTGGGGCATCGGGAATTCGTGTTCACGCGGCTCTACGAAAGTGCCTGAGCCGAGAGGCACGTGCTGACTGCCATGAGGCGTTTCGCCGGTACGTCAGTCGCCGGCGGAAGGGGGCGGCGCCGTCGAGTCACGCAGCACCACACGGGCCTCGAGTACTTGCCTGTGTGGCGTGGTCCGCCCCTGAATCCGTGCCACCAGGTCATCGGCCACCCGGCGTCCGACCTCGTCGGCCGGGGTGGCCACGGTGGTCAGCGCGGGCTGCATGAAGCGCGACTGGGTCAGGTCGTCGAAACCGGTCACCGAGAGCTGTTCGGGGATGGCGATACCGGCACGCTGTGCGGCAAATACTGCGCCGAAAGCCAGTACGTCGTTGCCGCAGAGGAGGGCGGTGGGGCGTGGTGTGAGTCGCATCAGTTCGGCAAACGCCGTGGCCCCTTCCTCGATGCCGTAGTCGATGGTGACGATGTGGTCGTCGGGCAGTGCCAGGCCGGCCGTCTCGATGGCGTGACGAAAGCCGTGCAGGCGGGCCCGGGCGCGATCGTTGCCCTCGACGGGAGCAGTGATCACCGCGATGTGGCGATGGCCCAGGTCGATAAGGTGCTCGGCGAGCTGGTGGGCCGGTGCCGCATTGTCGAATCCGATACTCGGCCAGTCGGGGTCCTCCTGGCTGTGCCAGCAGGTCAGGTAAGGCAGCTCGTGCTGCTGGAACAGTTGCAGGGCCGCAGGCAGATGGTCGTGGCCGATCAGTACCGCACCGTCGATACCCTGCTGGATCAGCGTGCGTAGCGACTCGACCTCCTCGGCAAGACTGTAGCGGTAGGTGGCGATCAGTAGCCGGCAGTCGTACTGTTTTAGCCGGCGCTCGAGGCTGTCGATCATCGCGCTGAAGACCGGGTTGTCGAGGGTGGGAACCAGGGCGCCGATTGCGCCGATGCGCCTGGAGGCCAGGGCCCTGGCGGTGCCATGGGGCACGTAGCCGAGCCGGTCGACCGCCGCCTCGACCTTGTGGCGCAGCCGCTCGCTGACATGCGGTGCAGCGTTGAGCACGCGGGAGACCGATGCGGTGGAGACCCCGGCTTCGCGGGCGACGTCCTCGAGCAGTGTGCGTTTGACATCCCTGTTCATGGGGCGACTCATGAGAGTTTGCGTAAGCGTATCACCGGGTTGTCCCGCGCCCCAGTCATCGAAATCGGTGGCTGTGACCAAGGTCGTAATGACAGGTTTTCGGACATTGGCTAGCTTGGATTCACTCGATTGTAAGCGCTTACAATTTTGCTGGCAAATCACGGTAGCGTTTGCTTCGCAGGCAGACCAGGGAAGGAGGAGACGGCAAGGCAGCATCAGAGTTAAGGCGTCAGGGACGACAATCACAACCGGCACGGGAGACAACCATGCCTATGACGCATGTCGATGCAAGAAGGCGATGGGGGCGCAGGCTGGTCGCGCTTTCCGGCCTGCTGCTGGCGCTCTTCATCACGCGGGTGGCACTCGAGAGCCGGGGGTTCGCCCTGTTCACGCTATCGCCCGCGGCGGAGGCGACACTGCTCGTCGCCATGGTCGCCTGCTTCATCACGGGCTGCATTCGGCTCGAATGATCGGAGCCCACGCCCGAGGCAGGACTCAACTGAGATCACGACACAACAAGACAGGAGTTCCAGCATGCTACGCCACGCCAAGAAGCTCATCGGTCACGCCGCCAACGGCGAACCGCAACAGTCCGAGCGCCGCCACTTCTTCAGCATGATGGGGCGCTATGGTTTCACCACGGCGCTGATCGGTGCTCTGGGCGGCTCGCTGTTCTCGGAGTCGGCGATGGCCTCGATTTCTCGCGAGGAGGAAGCGCGCGAGAAGGCGGCGGACACGGTACTGGTCATGGCGACCGGTTACCGTCTCGGCGCCTCACGGGCCTATCCGATCATGCAGCTCAACTTCAAGGAGAACCTGCAGAACTTCAGCCGTGGCAAACTCTATGTGCGCTTGCAGCCCGGTGGCCAACTGGGTGCCGGCGGCGCCCTGATCACCAAGGTGCAGAACGGCACTATCGCCATGGCCCAGCATTCGATCTCGAATCTTTCTGCGTTCGCGCCCGAGGTCGACCTGATCAATATCCCCTATTGGTGCGGCGCCAACCAGCATCTGGTCAACCTGGTGACCTCGTCGGTCTGGAAGGACGAGGTTCATGGCAAGGTCGAGGACCGCGGCTTCAAGGTGCTCAGCTATATCTGCATCGATCCGCGGACCGTGGCCGTGCGCCAGGGGCTGCTCGATCACCCGGTACGCACGCCAGACGATATCCGCGGTATCAAATTCCGCGTGCCCTCGTCGCAGATCCTGCAGAAGGTCTATCGGCTGGCCGGCGCCAACCCCACGCCGGTGGCCTGGGGCGAAACCTCCTCGGCGATCAAGCAGGGCGTCGCGGATGCCCTCGATCCCAGCGTCGAAGCGCTCTACATCTTCGGCTTCACCGATGTGCTGGCGTCGATCTCGACGATCCAGTCGGTGCCGGACGCTCAGGTCTACACCTGCAACAAAGGCTGGTTCGACGCGCGTCCGGCCGACGTTCAGGACGCGATCATGCAGGCCTCGGACGTGACGTTCCGCGAGAACCTGGCCAAGGTGCCCGCGGCGCGTGCCTACGCCTATTACGAGATGCGCCAGGCCGGCATCGATATCTATTCGCCCAGCGACGATGAGATCGCTCAATGGAAGGCGAAGTGCGGCCATCAACTGGCGACCTGGAACGATCTCAAGACCCAGCTGGCGGGCTCGCTGGACAAGTTCAACGAGCTGCTGGCCGCGACGGAGGTGTCGAATGGCTACTACGTCGACAGCAACGCCTGAGGCCGTGGTGCGGCAACGCCACTGGTACGATCGGCTGGCCGCCTTCGACCGCCAGGCGGAACGCTGGCTCCTGCTGACCTTCTACGCCCTGATCATCGCCACCGTGGCGATCGAGGTTCTGCGGCGCTTTCTGCTCGACTACTCCTCGGTGTGGGGCGAGGAGCTGTCGCGCTATGCCTTCATCTATCTGGCCTGGATCGCCGCCGGCGCCGCCGTGCGGGATCGTGCCCACATCCGTATCGACGTGCTGGTCAATCTGGGTGGGGCGCGTATCCAGCGGCTGGCCTGGTGGCTGGCCGACATCGCGACCCTGACACTCGCCGTATGGGCGCTGTGGCTCTCGTTATCGCCGGTTCTGACCTCGTTGCAGTACGGCTCGGTGACGCCGGGGCTGCGCGTATCGCAGGCGATCTTCCTGGCGGCGATCCCGCTGGGCTTTCTGGTGGTGGTGGGACGCGTCGTGCAATCGATGGTGGCCGATGTCGGGCGGATGCGCCGCGGCTTGCCGGCGTTCGACGGCAACCGGCTGTTCGACTGAGGAGGTGATGCATGGAATTCCTGGCTGCCCAACAGGCCGTATCGTCCCTCGACTGGACCTTCTATCTGCCCTGTTCTCTGCTCGTCTTGATGATCTTGCTCGGGGTGCCGGTGTGGGTCTCGATCGGGCTGGGCGCACTGGGCATGTTGACGCTCACCGAGACGCTGCCGCTGTCGGTGTTCGGCGAGGCGCTGTTCGACGGCATCAATGCCTTTGCCCTGATCGCGGTGCCGCTATTCATCCTCACCGGCGATGCGCTGGTTCGCTCGGGGCTCTCCGACAAGCTGCTCGATGTCGCCGAGGCCACGGTCGGCGGGCTGCGCACCGGGCTGGGCAACTCGACCACCCTGGGCTGTGGCTTCTTCGCCTGCATTTCGGGGTCGGATGCCGCCGGGGCGGCGGCGGTGGGGCGGATGACCATCCATCGGCTCGTCGATCGTGGCTACCCCTTGCCTGCTGCCTGTGCGCTGGTGGCGTCGGGGGCCTGCACCGGCATCCTCATCCCACCGTCGATCTCCTATATCGTGATGGGGCTGGTGCTGGGCCTGTCGGCGTCCACGCTGTTCCTGGCGGCGGCGATTCCCGGGGTGATGGTGATGGTCTCGGTGATGTTCACCAACATGCTGCTCAACCGGCGTTACGGCTACGAGTCGGAAAAAGCCGCCTTCTCATGGCGGCGCTGGCTGACCACCGTGTGGGGCGCGCGCTGGGCGCTGTTCGTGCCGGTGGTGATTCTCGGCGGTATCTACTCGGGGATCTTCACACCCACCGAGGCGGCCGCCGTCGCCGTGGTGGTGGTGGTGGTCATCGGCCTGCTGCAGAAGCGGCTGGTGCTGGGTGACATCCCGCGCATGCTGGAGTCCTCGGCGCGGGTCTGCGGGGTGATCGTGCCGATCATCGCGGTGTCGCTGCCGCTGGCCCAGACACTGGCCAGCCTCGACATCCCGCAGACCATGGTCGGGGCGGTGAGCAACTTAACCGACTCGCCGACCCTGATCATTCTGCTGATGATCGGAATCCTGGTGCTGGCGGGGTGCGTGATGGAGACCACGCCCAACATCGTGATTCTCTCGCCGCTGCTGCTGCCGCTGGCCCATCAGGCGGGCATGAACGACTTCCACTTCGCCATCCTGATGGTGACGACGCTGGGGTTGGGCTTCATCACCCCGCCCCTGGGGCTGAACCTGTTCGTCGTCTCCGGCCTGACGCGCTGCTCGGTGCTGGCGGTGGCCCGGCATGCCGTGCCGTTCGTCATCGGCATGCTGGCAGTGGTGCTGCTGGTGGCATTCGTGCCCTGGTTGTCGACCTGGGCGCTGTAGACAAGCCGGAGACCGACACCCGCAGAACATGGGATTTTGCGACAAATTGTAAGCGCTTACATCGTGTATCTCGCTATCCAAGACGTCGTGAAGCGCGCCTCACGCAGGGCGCCACGGCAACGACACGCAAGAAGGAGCACAGCAATGGCTATCGATTACTACAAGAAAGCGGAGAAGAACGCCTCGACAGGGTATGACCAGACCCAGGAGACGGTGTCGCGGATGCTGGCCGAGATCGAGGCCGGGGGCGAGGCCAAGGCCAGGGAGTACTGCCGGAAACTCGACGGCTGGGAAGGTGACGTGGTGGTCGCCCGCGAGCAGATCGAGGCGGCGAAGGCCAGGGTGCCGGAGCAGCTCAAGGCCGATATCCAGTTCGCCTATGAACGAGTATCGCGCTTTGCCGCGGCGCAGCGCGACAGCATCCGCGAATTCGAGACCGAACTCTCGCCGGGGCTGTTCGCGGGGCAGAAGCTGATTCCCATGGAGACCGCCGGCTGCTACGTGCCGGGCGGGCGCTATGCGCACATCGCTTCGGCGATCATGAGCGTGGCGACGGCCAGAACGGCGGGCGTCAAGAACGTCATCGCCTGTTCGGTGCCGCGTGACGAGAACGGCATCCATCCGGCGATTCTCTACGCCATGGATCTGGCCGGTGCCGATACCATCCTGCAGATGGGCGGTGTGCAAGGCATCGCCTCGATGGCCTTCGGGCTGTTCACCGGTAAGCCCGCCGATATCCTGGTGGGGCCGGGTAACCGCTTCGTCGCCGAGGCCAAGCGGCAACTGTTCGGCCGTTGCGGCATCGACATGTTCGCCGGGCCCACCGAGATCGGCATCATCGCCGATGACACGGCAGACCCGCATATCGTCGCCACCGATCTGGTCGGACAGGCCGAACACGGCCCGGATTCGCCGGCCTGGCTGTTCACCACCTCGCGGGCGCTGGCCGAGGCGGTCAGCGAGCGGATCCCCGGGTTGATCGCGGATCTGCCGGAGACCCAGTCCAGGGCCGCCGATGCCGCTTGGCGCGATTACGGCGAGATCGTGATCTGCGACAGCCGCGAGGAGGTGGTCGAGGTCAGCGACCGTTACGCCTCCGAGCATCTCGAGCTGCAGGTCGAGGATCTAGACTGGTGGGTGGCGAAACTAAACAGCTACGGATCGCTGTTCGTCGGCGAGGAGACCACGGTGGCATTCGGCGACAAGTGTTCCGGGACCAACCACATCCTGCCCACCAAGGGCGCGGCCCGCTACACCGGTGGGCTGTGTGCCGAGAAGTTCCTCAAGATCGTCACCTACCAGCGCCAGTCCCGCGAGGCGACGCGCAGTGTCGCTGCGGCGACGGCGCGGTTGTCACGTTGCGAGGGCATGGAAGGGCACGCACGCAGCGGTGACGTGCGCCTGGCCAAGTACTACCCGGACGAGCAGTTCGATTTGGTCATCGATGAGGAGGTCTAGGATGACGCCCTGCTTCGATCTCGACGGCCAGGTGGCCCTGGTCACCGGCGGCAGCAGCGGGCTGGGGCGCAGCATGGCGCTGGCCCTGGCGGCTTCGGGGGCGGCGGTGGTGGTTGCGGCGCGGCGGCGTGCTGCGCTCGATGACACGGTCGCGTGCATCGAGCGCCAGGGCGGCCGTGCGGCCGCCCTGGTCGCCGACCTGGCCGACGCCGCGTCGATGGAGGCCATAGCCGCTCGGGCCGCCGAGCCGTTCGGCACGGTATCGATCCTTGTCAACGCCGCCGGTATCAATCTGCGCCAGCCCATCGACGACGTCGATTTGGCCAGCTGGAACCTGACCCTGCAGCTTCATCTGGGCACGCCGTTCTTTCTCGCCCGGGCGCTGGTGCCCGGAATGCGTGAGCAGGGTTACGGGCGGATCATCAATCTGGCTTCGCTACAGTCATTGCGCGCCTTTCCCGACAGCGCGCCCTATGGCGCCGGCAAGGGCGGCATCGTGCAGTTGACCCGGGCGATGGCCGAGGCCTGGTCGCGGGAGGGCATCAACGCCAACGCCATCGCGCCGGGTTTCTTTCCCACCGAGCTGACCGCCACGCTGTTCGACGATCCAGCCAAGGCCCGGGAACTGGCGCAGCGCACGGCGATCGGCCGTAACGGCACCGCCGAGGATATCGCCGGGCCCACGGTCTTTCTCGCCTCGCCGGCCTCGGCCTACGTGACCGGGCAGACGCTATTCGTCGATGGCGGCTTTACCGCGCGTTGAGAACGCATCATCGCAAGCCGGTGGTGCCTGGTGCGAAGGGATGACTGTCAGATCCTTACTGGAGGAATCGAGAATGCAAGCGCTTTTCTATACCGGCCCTGAGCAGATGGAGCTTCGCGACACCGAGCTGCCGCCGCTGGCCGCCGGCGAGTCTCGGGTGAGGGTGCTGGCGACGGGTATCTGCGGGTCCGATCTGCACGCCTATCACGGCCACGACCCGCGCCGGGTGCCGCCGATGATCCTCGGCCACGAGGCGGCCGGGGAGGTCGTCGAGGGCGCCCTCGTCGGCAAACGGGTGACAATGAATCCGCTGGTGATCTGCGGCCATTGCGACTATTGCCGGGAGGGGCGGCAGAACCTGTGCAGCAATCGCACCATGTTGGGCATGAATCGTCCGGGTACCTTCGCCGATAGCGTGGTGGTTCCCGATCATTGCCTGATCGAGCTGCCCGACGGCATGTCGCCGGTGGTGGCGGCCCTGACCGAGCCGGCCGCTACCGTGTTGCATGCCATCAACCGCCTGGAGCGCAGCCTTGCGCGACCGCTCGCGGAAGCCCGCGTCCTGGTGATCGGTGCCGGCGCCGTGGGGCTGCTGACAGGCTTGATGCTGCGCCAGCGTGGCGTGCGTCGGCTGACGCTGGCCGAGACCAACCCGCTGCGTCGGGAGACCGCCGAGCGGGCGGGGCTGACGATGATCGATCCGCGCCAGACGCCACCGGAGGCCGACAGCGTCGAGGCCGTCTTCGACTGCGTGGGGGCGGCGGTGACTCGGGCCATGGCCGTGCAGGCCACGCGCCCCGGGGGAGCGCTGATGCACCTGGGGCTACAGGACAACGACGGGCCGTTCGACATGCGCGCCGTTACGCTCAAGGAACTCATCGTGCTGGGCGCCTACACCTATACGCCGAACGATCTGCACGCCACCGTCGACCTGCTGGCCTCGGGGGCGCTGGGTTCGCTCGATTGGGTCGAGACGCGCGGACTGGAGGGCGGCGCCACGGCCTTCGCCGATCTGGTCGCCGGGCGGACCGCGGCGGCCAAAATCGTGCTCACGCCCTGACCCTCCGGGGGGGCGTTCGATCGATGCCGATTGACCGCCCACTACGCCGCTTGTCACGGCTGGCTCACTACAAGCGATTGGAGTAACAGTACTCCCCTGTGGCCAGCCGCGAGACGCGCAGCTCAATCGGGGCATCCTGATAGTCCCGGGCCACGCGACGAATCTCGATCAGGGGCTCGCCGGACTCGACGCCCAGCTGGGCGATATCTTGCTCGTTGGCGCACACGGCGACGAGCTGCTCGTCGGCATGGGCGACAGTGGCACCGTACTGGTTCTGATAGAGCTGATAGAGGGTGTTGGGCAGTATCTCCGGCTGCGTCTCGATGGCGGCGAAGGTCGCGGCGTCGAGCACGATATCCTCCAGCAGCGTCGGGTTGCCGGTCAGTTCGCGGACCCGCCGGATATGGATCACCTCCGCTCCGGGGGGCAGGTCCAATGCGTCCCGCTCGGCAGTAGTGGCAGGACGACGTTGGCGGTTCAGCACTCGCGAAATGGGTAGGCTGCGCTCGCCGTTATGACGCACAACGTTGAAGAAGCGAAACAGGGCGCGATCGGCGTCGTGGGTGGCCACGGCCGTGCCCTTGCCCTGGCGGCGGACCACTACGTTGTCGCTGACCAGCTCGTCGAGCGCCTTGCGCAGGGTGCCGACACTGACGTTGTAGCTGGCGGCCAGCGCCGCCTCGCTGGGGATGAAAGTTCCCGGCGGCCACTCTCCCAATGCGATCCTTTCCAGAAGCAAGTCCTTGATCTGCTTGTACAGCGGCTGAAATGTCGGGCCTTTCGGCGCAGTCATGGAGGCGATGTCCCTGTTGATGAGCGGTGGTGCGGTGAGTACGTCAGGCTAATTATACCCAGAGGCAAACAGGCTGGCATATCCTTGACTGTTTTATATACTATGTCATATACATGAGTCGCTGGCGAGGCGATCGGTTCTCGCAACTGACGTCTCGGATCAGGACAACGTGATCGGCAACCCGATCCTGCCGGTGATCAAGCTCTGCCCCCTGCCGTACATGATGGGCGCTGAGCGAGCACATCATATCGAGGTCTCGGCAGGCGGCGCAGGGCCATCGGGCTTTCGTGCCCATCCGGCTCTTCGCGAGCGCTCGAGACTCACGATGGGGGACGCGTTGCGATCGCTGAATGCGAAGACAGGAGGGACCGCGTACCGGCACGCCCGACCACGACAAAGCAACGACGCGTCACGTGGCGGTACTTGGCATGTCGGGAGCCATCGGGCTCCCGGGAACCGAAGCACAATAATAGAAACATCGGAGACGATCATGCGCCAGACACGTTTCAAGACCCTGAAAGCGGCAGCCCTCGTCGGTGGTCTGCTCAGCGCGGCCGCGCTTGCCGGCCCTGCTACGGCGGCCGGTGCCGAGGATTTCCCCGATCACAACATCCAGTACATCATCCCTTTCGGCCCGGGCGGTGAATCGGACATCAGCGCCCGGTTGCAGCAGAAGTACTTCCAGGAACTCACCGGTCAGCAGTTGATCATCCAGTACATGCCCGGCGGCGGCGGGGCGGTGGGCTGGTCGCAGCTCAACGAAATGGACGGCGACGGTTACACCATCATGGGGACCAACCTGCCGCACATCATTCTCAAGCCGATGGGCAAGGACCCGGGCTTCAAGACCGCGGATCTCAAGAACTTCTACTAATTCCACTATTCGCCCGATGCGCTGATCGTCAGGAACGACAGCCCCTACAAGACGCTCGATGATCTGATCGCTGCCGCCAAGGAGAAGCCGGGCAGCGTCACCGTTTCGGGCAGCGGGACACAATCAGCCAACGACATCGCCAACCGGCGCTTCGAGTCGCTGGCCGACGTCAAGACCACCTATATCCCCTTCAAGGGCACCGGTGCGGCGGTGACGGCACTGCTCGGCGGGCAGGTGCAGGCCGAGTGGGGCTATACCACTACCGCGGCCAATCACAAGGACAAGGTGCGCATGCTGGCGGTGTCCGCCGACAACCGCCACCCGCTGTTTCCTGATGTGCCGACCTTCAAGGAGCTGGGCTACGACATGACCGGCGGCGCCTATCGCGGCATGGCGGTGCCCAAGGACACGCCGGACGACGTGACCCAGAAGCTGTCGGGGATCTTCCAGCAGATCAACCAAAACCGGGAATTCCGCCAGAAGATGCAGGACCTGGGCTTCGTGTTGATCGACGTTCCCTACCTGAAGATGGCCGACTTCATGGCCCAGAGGCGCGCCGAATACGAGAAGGTGGCACGCGGGATGGGCATCATCGAGTGAGTTGAGCGGCTTTCCACGGGCCCCGGCCATGGGGCCCCTTCGGTAGGGAGAAGTGCATGGACACCCTGAGTTTCATGGCCGCTGCCTTGTCTCCGGTCAATCTGATGTTGGCGATCATCGGTGTCGCCGCCGGTATTCTCATCGGCGCGCTACCCGGGTTATCGGCGACAATGGCGGTGGCGGTGCTGGTGCCGGTGACCTTCGGTATGGCGCCGGAGGCCGCGCTGATCATGCTGGGGGCGATCTATACCGGTGCCATCTACGGTGGCTCCTATGCGGCGATCCTGGTCAACACGCCGGGCACACCCTCGGCGATCGCCACCACCTTTGACGGCTATCCCATGGCCAAGCGGGGCGATGGCGACTTGGCGGTCACGCTCTCCACGCTGTCATCGATGGTCGGCGGGCTGATCGGGGCGCTGGCCCTGCTGACTCTGGCGCCGCTGCTGGCCCAGATCGCCCTGAAATTCGGGCCGGTGGAGTATTTCTGGCTGGCGATTTTCGGTTTGACCCTGATTTCGGCGCTCTCGGAAGGCTCGACCCTCAAGGGCTTCATCGGTGCGGGGTTGGGGCTGCTGCTGTCCACGGTCGGGGTGTCGGTGATCGGCGCCGACATCCGGTATGCCTTTGGCTCGCAATTCCTGCTCGGTGGGGTGGAGACCATCTCGGCGCTGATCGGGCTGTATTGCGTGCCGGTACTCATCGATCTGGTCGCGACCCCCAGCGCGCACCTGGAACCGCCCGAGAAGGGGCGGGGGATTCGCTTCGCCGAAGGGCTGTCGCTGATGTGGCGCGGCAAGTTCAATAGCCTGCGTAGCGCGATCATCGGCACCGCCGTGGCGATCCTGCCCGGTGCCGGCGGCTCGATTGCCAGCCTGGTCTCCTATTCGGAGGCGCGGCGTACCTCGCCACGCAGCGACAACTTCGGCAAGGGCGAGCCGGATGGCGTGATCGCCACCGAAACCGCCAACAACGCCACCGTCGGCGGCGGTTTCATTCCTACCTTCGTGCTGGGCATTCCCGGTACGCCACCCGACGCGGTGATCCTCGGCGCGCTGCTGGTCCAGGGCTTTCGCACCGGGCCGGAGATGTTCACCACCAACGTCGGCGTCACCTACACCTTCATCGGCGGGCTGTTCATCGCCACCCTGCTGATGCTGCCCATCGGTCTGCTGATCGGACGCTACGCCTTCAAGTCGATCGTCAGCATTCCCAAGGCGCTGCTGGTGCCGAGCATCGCCTTCATGACCATCATCGGCACCTACGCGATCCGCAACAATCCCTTCGACGTGGTGGTGATGGTCATCCTGGGCGTGATCGGTTGGATGCTGTCGCGCTATGGCGTGAAGCCGTCACCGATCGTGCTGGGACTGATCCTCGGGCCGATCGCCGAGCAGGGCTTCGTCCAGGGGTATCTGATGGGCAACGCCTCCGGCTCGGTGGTCAATGCCTTCTTCGGCCGGCCGCTGTCGCTGGCGATCATTGCGATGGTCCTGCTGTCGGTACTGTTCCCGCTGTTGCGCGCCTGGCGCAGCCGTCCCCGTACTCCCAAGGAGACCGCCAATGGCCACTGACCCCCAGACACCGACGCTAGATGCGCGCCGCTCGGATCGGTCCCTGGCGCTGGTGATGATCGTCATCGCCGCCGGGGCGATCGTGTTCAGTCGCGACATGTCGATCATGGCCAGCGTCTTTCCGCGAACCATCGCCGTGCTGTTGCTGGTGTTCAGTGTCGCGCTGCTGATCAAGAGTGTCGTCGCGCATCCCCGCCTTGCACGCCCTGAGGCCGGTAGCGTCGCCCGACGTCTCGGCCTGATCGCCGTCATGCTCATCTGGAGCCTGTCGCTCAAGTGGCTGGGTTTTCTCGTCGCCAGTGTCGCCAGTGCGGCGCTGCTGGCCGGGCTCGCCCATTACCACGCCTGGACCGCGCGACGGCTGGGTGGCTATGCGGTGGCGCTGGGGCTGATCATCGGTGGCTTCTACATCCTGTTCGCCATCGTGCTCAACGTGCCGCTGCCGGCAGGGCTCCTGTGGCGCCACTTCTAACTGCCGAGCCTCGATCAAAAGAGGCGACCCCCTGCGCCCTTTCATCGCGGGGGCGTAAACGCGCACTCATGAGGAACAATAATGACCGACATACTTATCAGTGAATTCATGGACGAGGCGGCCGTCGCCGATCTCGAGAAGGACTTCTCGGTGACCTTCGATGCCACGCTGGTCGACGATCGTGACCGGTTGCTGGCGTCGGGCGACGCAGTGCGTGGGCTGATCTTGCGCAAACCGCACCCGTGTCGACCGCGAACTGCTGGCGCGCTTCCCGAGCTGACGGCGGTGGGGCGGTTGGGTGTGGGGTTGGACAATATCGATCTCGAGGCCTGCCGGGAGTCCGGTATTGCTGCTGCCGGCGACCGGCGGCAATACCGTGTCGGTGGCCGAATATGTGTTGACCGGCGTCCGCATGCTACGCCGCGGTGCCTATCTGTCGACATCGCGGGTGCTGGCCGGCGAGTGGCCGAGACAGGCGTTGATGGGGCACGAGACGCAAGGGGCGATCCTGGGCCTGGTGGGCTTTGGTGTATCGCTCGGGATCTGGCCCGGCGCGCCCAGTGTCTGGGGATGGCGGTGATGGCGTTCGATCCCTTCGTGGCCGAGGATGACGCTGCCTGGCAGACGGTCGAGCGCGTCGATCGTCTGGAAACGCTGCTCTCTGCCGCGGATGCGGTCAGCCTGCACGTCCCGCTCACTGCGGGAACACGTCACCTGATCGATGCCGAGGCGCTCGGCGCGATGAAACAGGGAAGCCTGCTGATCAACACCGCACGTGGCGGCATCGTCGACGAGGCGGCCCTGGCGGGCAGCCTCCGCCAAGGCATCTGGGCGGGGCGATGCTGGACGTCTTCGAGGACGAGCCGCTTACCGAGGGCTCGGTGCTGGCTGGCGTCGAAGGGCTGATCGCCACGCCGCACATCGCCGGTGTGACTCACGAGTCCAACGAGCGGATCAGCTGGATCACCGTCGACAACGTGCGCCAGGCACTGGGAGGGAGCGTATGAATACCACGCTCTCGCTACGCGATGCCGAGGCCCTGGCGGTCGGCGCCCTCGAAGCGGTCGGCGTGCCGCGCTGGGAGGCCGAGGTCAGCGCAAGGGCGCTGATCGCCCCGAGCGCGACGGTCTGCCCTCGCACGGGTTGTCGCGGCTGCCTTTCTATCTCGCCCAGGCGCGCAGTGGCAAGATCGTCGCCGACGCCCGGGCCCGGGTCGAGGTCGCCGGTTCGGTGATTCGCGTCGACGCCGGGCACGGGCTGGCCTTTCCGGCCATCGCCCGGGGCGTCGAGCGGGCGATTCCGCTGGCCCGCGAGCTGGGGCTGGTCCGCCGTGGCGATCGGCCGCTCGCATCACTTCGGGGTCGCCGGCGAGCCGGTCGAGCGCCTGGCGCGGGCAGGCCTGGTAGCCATGGCCTTCAGCAACGCGCCCTCGGCGATGGCACCGTGGGGCGGCAAGCGTCCGCTCTACGGGACCAATCCGATCGCCTTCGCCACCCCGCGTCGCGATGCCGAGCCGTTGGTCATCGACCTGTCGTTGTCCAAGGTCGCGCGCGGCAAGGTGATGCTGGCCAAGAAGGCCGGAGAAACGATCCCCGAGGGGTGGGCACTCGACATCGAGGGCCGACCCACGACCGACCCGGAGGCGGCGATCGCCGGCAGTATGGTGCCCGCCGGCGATGCCAAGGGCGCTTCGCTGGCGCTGATGGTGGAACTGCTCACCGCTGGGCTGACCGGCAGTCACTTCGGCTTTCAGGCCAGCTCCTTCTTCGAGCCTGAGGGCGAAGCGCCGAGCGTCGGGCATCTGATGGCGTTCGATCCGGCCCGCTTCAGTGACGGCTACTGGCGCATATCGAAGCCCTGTTCGCCGCCATGCTCGACCAGCCGGGGGTAAGGCTGCCCGGGGAGCGGCGCTATGGCTTGCGTGCCGAGCGCGACGAGTCGATCGAGCTGCCCGAGGCGGTGGTGACGGAATTGCGCGCCTACGGGCAATCCCGCGTCCCGTGACCGAGGTGTAGAAAGCGGGGATTCCTGTGCCTAGAGCTGCGACAACACGTTATCCTAGGGCCTCCTTATCCCTGATCCTTTCCTGACCTGTCTGCGAGAGCGTATCTCATGTCCCATCCTGCTGATTCCCGTCGTTTCGCCGTGGCCTACTCATGGCGCTGGCTGGCGCTTTTATGTCTGGTGCTGGCCCTGTCGGGCTGCGGCGTCAACAACATCCCGACCCTGGACGAGAAGGTGAAGTCGGCCTGGGCCCAGGTGGAGAACCAGTACCAGCGCCGTGCGGATCTGATCCCCAATCTGGTCGAGACGGTGAAGGGCTACGCCCAGCAGGAGAAAGAGACGCTGACCGCGGTGACCGAGGCGCGCGCCAAGGCGACCTCGATCCAGGTCGATGCCGATACCCTCAACGACCCGCAGACGCTCAAGCGCTTCGAGCAGGCCCAGAGCCAGCTGACCGGGGCGCTGAGCCGTTTGATGGCGGTCTCCGAGCGCTACCCCCCCGAACTCAAGTCCAACCAGAACTTCCTGGCCCTGCAGTCGCAGCTGGAAGGGACCGAGAATCGCATCGCCGTGGCGCGGCGCGACTTCATCCAGGCGGTGCAGGCCTACAACACCGAGATTCGCACCTTCCCGGGCAAGATCTGGCACAGCCTGCTCTACAGCGACATGCCGATCCGCGAGACCTTCGAGGCCACCAGCCCGAATGCCGACCAGGCACCCCAGGTCAAGTTCTGAGGTGCCGGTGGACGTTCGAGCCCGCCTTTCTCACTGCCACAGGAGCGCGCCCATGCGACACGCGATCTCGCTGACACTTGCCGTCTGGCTGGCGCTGTTCGCCGCGGTCGCGGTGGCAGCGCCGGATTTCCCCGAACTCACCGGGCGCGTGGTGGACAACGCCAAGCTGCTCGATGCCGGCACCACGAGCCAGCTCGACGCGATGCTGAAAGCGCATGAAGAGGCCACCGGCGAACAGGTGGTGGTGGTCACGCTGCCGGATCTGCAGGGCGAGACCATCGAGCAGTACGGCTATCAGCTGGGGCGCCACTGGGGCATCGGCCAGAAGGGCGAGGACAACGGCGCGCTGTTGATCGTGGCGATGGCCGAGCGCAAGGCGCGGATCGAGGTCGGCTATGGACTCGAGGGCCGGCTGACCGATGCTCAGTCCTCGCGGATCATCAACCAGGTGCTGCTGCCGGCGTTCAAGCAGGGCCAGTTCGCCGCCGGCATCGTCGACGCCAGCCGGGCGATCATCCAGACCCTGGGCGGCGACCCGGGGGCCCGCGCCAGCACGCCCAAGCCCCAGCGTGACGAATCGCACCACCTGGGCGGTGCCGGGATCTGGTTCGGGCTGCTGTTCTTCATCGTCATGCTGATCGTGCGTGGCGGCGGAGGCGGTGGCGGCGGGGGGAGTCGCCGGCGGCGTCGGCGTGGCGCCATGGGCGGCGTGCTGCTGGGCGGCGGCCTGGGTGGTGGCTTCGGCGGCGGCGGCTTTGGCGGCGGCGGTGGCTTCAGTGGTGGTGGTGGCGGGTTCGGGGGCGGTGGCGCCTCCGGTGGCTGGTAACGAGCGAGGCGATGGCAGATGACGCTACTCAACGAACACGAGCGGCAGCAGGTAGGCGAGGCGATCACCCGCATCGAACGCGATACCGACGCCGAGATCGTCACCGTGCTGGCGCGCCAGGCGGATGACTACACCTATATTCCGCTGCTGTGGGCCGGGCTGGCGGCGTTGCTGGTGCCGGGGGCCGTAGCGGTGGTGGCCAGTTGGCTGGGGCTGATCGCTGGCTTCGGCGCCTGGTCGCTGCTGCTGGTGCAGTGGGTGCTGTTCAGCCTGCTGGCGGTGGCGTTTCGCTGGCCGCCTTTGCTGACCCGGCTGATCCCACGTCGGGTACGCTTCTGGCGCGCGGCCAATCTGGCCCGGCGGCAGTTTCTGGAGCAGAACCTGCACCGTACCGAGGCCGGGACCGGCATGCTGATCTTCGTCTCGGAGGCGGAGCGCTACGTGGAGATCCTGGTCGACCACGGTATCTCTCAACGCCTCGACGACAGCGAGTGGGGGCAGATCGTCGCGCGCTTCACCGCACAGGTGCAGGGCGGGCGCACGCTCGCGGGCTTCCTCGACTGTATCGAGGCTTGCGGTGAGCGTCTCAAGGTCCACCTGCCGGCGACCCATGAGCGCAACGAGTTGCCCAACCGGCTGATCGTGCTGGAGTGAGCGGGCGAGCCGCCGTTACCCGGCGCTCGCGATCCGCTCATCCATACCTCCATACATACCGGGCCTGAAACGCAGACGCCACCGCAAGTGCGGTGGCGTCTTTTATTGCGTCTAGCTAAAGGCTCAGCGGTTGCCGCTGGCCGCGCCGCCGTTGCCGCCGGTGCGACTACGGCCGCCCCGCGAGCGGCGACGCCGCGGTGCGGTCGACTCGTTGCCGCGGTTTTCGCTGCTACGATTGTCGTTGCCACGGTTGTCGTTGCCGCGCGGTTCGCCGTTCTGGCGCTGGTTGTTGGCACTGCGCTGACCGCCGCTGCGCTGCGGCCCGGAGCCGTTACGGTTGCCGCCCTGACGACGCGGCGGACGCGCTGGGCGACCTTCGTTCTCGTCGACCTTGGGGCCGCCGCCCGGCGTCGGCTCGAAGCCGCTCACCGTCTGGCTCTCCAGACGCTGGCTGATCAGCCGCTCGATGCCGGCCAGCTCCTTCTCGTCCAGGCTCACCAGCGAGACCGCCTGGCCGCTGGCCCCGGCGCGTCCGGTACGGCCGATGCGGTGGACGTAATCCTCCGGCACGTTGGGCAGCTCGAAGTTGACCACCTGTGGCAGCTGGTCGATATCCAGGCCGCGGGCGGCGATATCGGTCGCTACCAGCGCGCGAACATCACCGTTCTTGAAGTCGGCCAGCGCCTTGGTGCGCGCGTTCTGGCTCTTGTTGCCGTGGATCGCCGCGGCTTCGATGCCCTGGCCTTCGAGATACTTGGTCAGGCGGTTGGCGCCGTGCTTGGTACGGGTGAAGACCAGCACCTGCTGCCACTGGTGGGTTTCGATCAGGTGCGACAGCAGCGCCGGCTTGCGGCTCTTGTCCACCGGATGCACCCACTGGGTCACCGTGGCCGCCGCGGTATTGCGCGGGGTCACCGAGACTTCCACCGGGTCGTTGACGATGCCCTTGGCCAGGTTGCGGATCTCCTGGGAGAAGGTGGCCGAGAACAGCAGGTTCTGACGCTTCGCCGGCAGCACCTTGAGGATGCGGCGGATATCGTGGATGAAGCCCATGTCGAGCATGCGGTCGGCTTCGTCGAGCACCAGCACCTCGAGCGACTCGAACGACACTGCCTTCTGCTGGTGCAGGTCGAGCAGGCGCCCGGGGGTGGCGACAAGAATGTCCACGCCGGACTTCAGCTTGGCGATCTGCGGGTTGATCTTGACCCCGCCGAAGACCACGGCGCTGGTCAGCGGCAGGTGCTTGCCGTAGGTCTCGACGCTTTCGCCGACCTGGGCCGCCAGTTCGCGGGTCGGGGTCAGGATCAGCGCCCGCACCGGGCGGCCGTTGGGGCGCTGGGCCTCGGAAAGACGCTGCAGAATCGGCAGGGTGAAGCCGGCGGTCTTGCCGGTGCCGGTCTGTGCTGCGGCCATCACGTCACGGCCGTCGAGTACGGCAGGGATGGCCTGGGCCTGAATCGGGGAGGGGGTGTCGTAGCCTTCTTCGGCCACGGCTTTCAGCAACGGGGCGCTCACGGCCCAGTGAATCAAAAGACATTCGGTAATCTCTAGGTCGCGGCGGATGGCGTAGCGAAGCGGCTACGCGCTGCCGGGGAAAAGCCAGTGCTGGCAGGTGCGCCGTTGAGGCGCCGATCAGATGGGTCGTCAGAGTTATCCGCTTCGCGTGACGACGGCCAGACAGGTCATGGCGATGGCCGGCAGCTTAACGTATGTCTGCGTCCACCGCTATCCCGGTCTCGTTTCGCCGCCAACGCGGCCGTGGTGAAGCGCTACACTGGAGGGCTACGAGAGGATCTGTCGACAAGAGGATCTGTCGGACGCGCGCCGTGCCTCGTGACGAGGAATCAAACAAGGAGAACATCATATGTCGATTCGCTGGAGATCCGCCCTGGCCCTGGGCGCGCTGAGCCTGAGTCTTGGGGCGAGCATGGCGCCGCTCGCCGTGGCCCAATCCGCCGCCCCGGGGGCGACGCTGTGCGCCAAGGTGCCGGTGCCCTGCAATGCGGTGATCGCGCACCGTGGCGCCTCTTATCAGGCCCCCGAGTCGACCCGGCCGGCCTATCTGCTGGCCCGCGAGCTGGGCGCGGATTACCTCGAACTCGACCTGCAGCGCACCCGCGATGGCGAGCTGGTGGCCTTCCACGACAACACCCTGGGTCGCAACACCAACGTCGCCGAGGTCTTCCCCGAGCGCGCCGATGCGCCAATCTCCGCTTTCACCCTGGCCGAGCTCAAGCAGCTCGATGCCGGCAGCTGGTTCAATGCGCGCTACCCCGAGCGAGCCCGCGACGCCTATGCCGGGCTCCAGATCCTGACCCTCGACGAGGTGATCGATATCGCCGAGGGCGGCGCCAATCATCCCGGGCTTTATATCGAAACCAAGGTGCCGGAGCAGTTCCCCGGGATCGAGCGCGATCTACGCGACAAGCTCACCGCGCGCGGCTGGCTGGGGGAGGACGCCGGCGCCTGGGCACCGGCCAGCGGTGACGCAGTCAAGGTCGCCGACGGCAAGGCGCGGGTCATCCTGCAGACCTTCTCCAAGGCCAGCCTCGCGGCGCTGGAAGAGACCATGCCCCAGGTACCGCGGGTGCTGCTGCTGTGGCTGGGTGAGGGCGGTATCGACGCGGCGCCGAGCGACCCCCAGGGCGAGCACGAGAGCGACGCCGACTACTACGCGCGCCAGCAGGTGGCCTCGCCGGCGGCTTACCAGGCGTGGCTCGATGTCGCCAAGGCATGGCGCCATCGGCGTCGGGCCCTCCACCGTGCAGCACGATCATGACGGGCCCTTCAGCAGTCAGTTCAGCTACATGGAGCTGGCGGCCGCCGTGGATGGTCAGCCTGGCGCATGACGACGGCCTGCTGGTCCACGCCTACACGTCGACGAGCCGGCGGACTTTGCCCGCTATCGCGACAACGGCGTCGATGGCTTCTTCACCAATCGCCCCGCGGCGCTGCTGGAGTTCCTCGGCCGCCCGGTGGGGGATCAGGGGGCGATTCTGACCCGCGAAGGGTTCTAGGCTTTGTACGAAAACTACCTGCGCTCGACAATACGGCGTTAAAAATCGGCTCAAAATGCTCATTTACATCCCGTAAACTCCGCGTTTTCGCCGATTTTTGCCTTGTCTTGCCTTCGCTCGCTGACTTTTCGTACAGAACCTAGAACTCGCGCATTCCGGGCGCTGTCCGGCGAGGATGGCGCCGAGTCTTTACACTCTCTTGCCGGGCACGCAACCGTGCCCGGTACTTGTTTTTCATGAGGTTCGTCATATGTTTACCGACCGCCCCCAGGCCCAGTCCAGCGTCCAGATCGACAACGCCCGTGTGCGTGTCACCGAGTGGCGCTTCGCCCCCGGCGCCGAGACCGGCTGGCACGTGCACGACTGTGACTACGTGGTGGTACCCCAGAGCACCGGCAAGCTCGATCTCGAGACCCTGGACGGCCACACCTTCTCGACGCTGGAGAGCGGTGTCTCCTACTACCGCGAGCGCGGCGTCGAGCACAACGTGATCAACCCCAACGACGAGGAGTTCGTGTTCGTCGAGATCGAACTCAAGGCCTGAGATGGCGTGGCGGGAGAGGAGGGCTTGGGAGATAATCGTCGCCTTTCTCCCCCTCGCGAGTACTCGGCATGACCCAGCCCCACGTCCACGGTCCCGGTTGTGGCCACGATCACGCCCATGAACATGACCACGGCGCCGATGGCCACGTTCACGGCCCGCACTGTCAGCACCACCACCACACGCCCCAGGCGCCGGTGCGCAATGCGCTCAAGGATGTCGGGCGTAACGACCCCTGCCCGTGTGGCAGTGGGAAAAAGTTCAAGAAGTGTCACGCCGCTTGAAAACCCGAGCGCGCCGCCTCAGGCCGGGGCGGCCATCGCCTGCTTGAGGTGCGCCACGAAGGCCGCTGTGGCGGCTGGCAGGGTGCGGTTGGTCAGGGTCTGCACCTCGATGTGGCGGGCATCCATGCCGGCGTCGACGATGGGGATCGCCACCAGCCGCTGCTGCGCCAGCCGCTGGCGGATGGAGAGCTCCCCGGCGAGCGCGATACCACCGCCGAAGATGGCGCAGTTGAGCATCGACTCGATGTAGTTGCTGGTGAATACCGAGGTGAAGATCAGATTCTGCTGGCCACAGCAGATATCGAACAGCTGGCGCAGGGTGGTTTCCGGCGGCGGCAACAGCATGGCGTGGGGCTGTAGCTGGGCCAGCTTGAGATGCCGCCTCCCTGCCAGCGGATGCGCCGGAGACATCAGCGCCAGGATCGGCGAGCGCTGGCGATGCTCGACGCGCACGTCGGGCTGCGGCGCCAGGCTGAAGGTAAGCCCGATATCCACCTCGCCCTCGCGTACCTGACGGGTCACCTCGGCGGGTGAGGCCACGTTGAGCCGGAACAGAATGCCGGCGTAGGCGTGGCGGAACTCGGCGATCGCCTTGGGTAGAAAATCGACCGCGAACCCCTCCGAACTGGCCAGCCGCACGGTGCCGCGCTGCAGCCCCCGCAAGCCCTGGATCTCGCCCACCACGCGCTCGCTCTCCAACTGCTGGCGCCGGGCATGCAGCGCCAGCAGCTCACCCGCCGCGCTGGGAATCATGCCGCGGGCGCGGCGCTCGAACAGCTGGGTGTCGAGTTCGGTCTCGAGCCGCGCAATCTGACGGCTGATTGCGGAGGCGGCGACGTTGAGATGGGCTGACGCCTCACTGATGGACCCCCACTTGATCACCGCCAGGAAGTAGCGCAGGGCGGTCTCCTGCAACGCGCGATGGGAGTTGGCCATGGTGTGTTGCCCTGTTTTTATTAAGGTTTGCCGATACGGCAAGGATGCCATCGAAACATGATACTTGTGGCATGTTTTCCCCTTCGATAGCTTGATTTTCAAGCACCCTCTCGAGCGAGCTTGCTCGCCGGCGCTTCTGACTCATCACCCAACGGCACCCATCAAGGCATTCAAGGCGACAGCTAAAAACGACAGCCAACAAGCGACAGCCAATAAACAGACGACAGCATCAACGACGACAGCAACAACAAGACGAGGTCGATATGCGCTCCACCACCGTGCTCCAACGCGTGCTGGTCGGCACCACCCTGTGCTGCCTCTCGCTGCCCGCTCTGGCCGGTAAGGCCAACGACACCCTGGTCTACGCCTCCGATACCGAGCCGGAGAACGTCAGCCCCTACCACAACAACGTGCGTGAAGGGGTCATCCTCTCGCATCTGGCCTGGGATACCCTGATCTACCGCAATCCGCAGACCAATCAGTATCAGCCGCAGTTGGCCACCGAGTGGCACTGGGTCGACCCCACCACGCTGGACATGACCCTGCGCCAGGGAGTGACCTTTCAGAACGGTGAGCCGTTCGATGCCGACGACGTGGTGTTCACCTTCAACTACGTGGTCTCGCCCGACGCCAAGGTGGTCACGCGACAGAACGTCGACTGGATCGAGAGCGTCGAGAAGCGCGGTGATTTCCAGGTGCGCTTCCATCTCAAGCAGCCGTTCCCGGCGGCGCTGGAGTATCTCTCCGGGCCGACGCCGGTCTATCCCGACGAGTACTTCCAGAAGGTCGGCCTGGCCGAATTCAGTCGGCATCCGATCGGTACCGGCCCCTATCGCATCACCGAGGTGAAACCGGGGGAGGGCGTCAAGCTCACGCGTAACCCGGACTACTTCGCCGACAGCCCCCTGGGCCAGCCGCAGATCGGCAACATCGAGTTCAAGGTGATCCCCGATCAGGACTCCCGCGTGGCCCAGCTGATGACCGGGCAGGTCGACTGGATCTGGCGGGTGCCGGCGGATCAGGCCGAGCAGATGCAGGGCATGCCCGGCGTCACCGTGGCCAGCGGCGAAACCATGCGGGTCGGCTACATTTCCTTCGATGCCGCCCGGCGCGAAGCCTCGCCGCTGAGCAAGCTGAAGGTGCGCCAGGCGATCAACCACGCCATCAACCGCCAGGGCATGGCCGACAATCTGGTGCGCGGCGGTAGCCGGCCGCTCTACGCGCCGTGCTTCCCGGCCCAGTTCGGCTGCGAGACCCAGGACGTGGTCAAGTACGACTACGACCCGGACAAGGCGCGCGCGCTGCTGGCGGAAGCCGGCTACCCGGAGGGCTTCGAGATCGATCTCTACGCCTAACGCGAGCGCGACTACGCCGAGGCGATGATCGGCGACCTGCGCAACGTGGGCATCCGCGCCAATCTGCGCTTCATGACCTCGGCGGCGCTGCTCGATCAGCAGCGCAGTGGCAACACCGACATGTCGTTCAAGACCTGGGGCTCCTACTCGGTCAACGACGCCTCGGCCTTCACCAGTGTCTACTTCGGCGGCGGTGCCGACGATCTGTGGCAGGACCCGCAGGTCGAGTCCTGGCTCGAGACCGCCGATACCTCGGTCGACCCCGAGGTGCGCCGCGAGAACTACCGCCAGGCGCTGGCACGGATCTCCGAGCAGGCCTACTGGGCGCCGCTGTTCTCCTACTCGACCTACTACGCCTACACCTCGGATCTCAACTTCACCCCCTATCCGGACGAGCTGCCGCGCTTCGTCGAGGCGAGCTGGAAGTGATCCGGCTGTCGTGAGGCCGCGCCCCGGTCAAGCGCCGGGGCCCCAAGAGCCGCCGCGACGCGCTGGGTGACGAGAGAAGGGTAAGAGAGAAGGGTGACGCAAGCGTCGACGCGAGCGTCGACAGGCGTCAGGAGAGACGGGGAGAGGCGTTTCAGCTTATGGGCACATTCATCGTGCGCCGCCTGCTGGTGGCGTTGGGGGTGGCACTGACCATCTCGGTGGTCAGCTTCATGCTGCTGCATCTGTCGGGGGATCTGGCGACGTCGATCGCCGGGCCGGAGGCGACCGCCGAACAGGTCGCGCAGATCCGCGTCGAGTATGGGCTCGACCGGCCGATCGTGAGCCAGTATCTCGACTGGCTGGGTGGGGCGCTGCAGTTCGATTTCGGGCGCTCTTACTACTACCAGAGCACGGTGATCGACCTGATCGTCGAGCGCATGCCGATCACCCTGACCCTGGGCGGCCTGGCGCTGGGGCTGGCGGTGTGCATCTCGATTCCGCTCGGGGTGGTCGCCGCGCTCAAGCGCGACAGCTGGGTCGACCGCCTGGCGCTGCTGTTCGCGGTGGTGGGGCAGGCGATGCCGAGCTTCTGGTTCGGCCTGACCCTGATCGTGGTCTTCGCGGTCACGCTCAAGTGGCTGCCTGCGGCGGGCAGCGGGGGGCTGGAGCACTTCATCCTGCCGGCGATCGCGCTCGGCTACTACGCCACCCCGGCGATGATGCGCCTGACCCGCACCGGCATGCTCGAGGTGCTGGAGTCGGACTATATCCGCACCGCCCGTGCCAAGGGGCTCTCGACCACCTCGGTGATCTTCAAGCACGCCCTGCGCAACGCCATCATCCCGGTGGTGGCGCTGGCCGCGGTGGAGCTCGGCTTCATGCTCGGCGGCTCGGTGGTGATCGAGTCGGTGTTCTCCCTCGGCGGGCTGGGGCAGCTCGCCTGGGATGCCATTTCGCGCAACGACTACCCGGTGGTGCAGGCGGTGGTGCTGATCATCGCGCTGTTCTACATCGTGCTGACGCTGCTGGCGGATGTCGCCAACGCGGCGCTCGATCCGCGCATCCGTACTCGCTGAGGAGCTCGCCATGACCGTTTCGACTTCGACGACGTCTCGCGCCTCGCGGGCACCCGCCGCCGGCGGCCGTGCCCGCGCGCTGAGCGAAGTACCGCTGCCGCCCACGGCCTGGTCGCGGGTGACGCGCAAGGTGTTCGGCCATCGCGGCCTGGCGATCGGCCTGGCGATCGGCCTGGTGTGTGTCGGGCTGGCAGTGCTGATCGCGCTGTTCGCCCCGCTGCTGGCCCCCCACGACCCCTATTTCCAGGACATCTCCAACCGTATGGTGCCGCCGGTCTGGCACGACAAGGGCAGTTGGACCCACGTGCTGGGCACCGACAAGCTGGGGCGCGACTATCTCAGCCGACTGATCTACGGCACCCGCATCTCGCTCACCATCGGGCTGGTGGCGGCACTGATCTCGGGGGTGATCGGCACCACCCTGGGCGTGCTCGCCGGCTACTTCGGTGGCCGCGTCGATGCCTTCATCAGCTACATCATCACCACCCGCCTGGCGATGCCAGTGGTGCTGGTGGCGCTGGCGCTGGCCTCGCTCACCGGCGGTTCGCTGACCACGGTGATCGTGCTGCTGGGGCTACTGCTGTGGGACCGCTTCGCGGTGGTCTCGCGCTCGGTGACCCAGCAACTGCGCGATGCCGAGTATGTCTATGCTGCGCGCACCCTGGGCTGCTCGCTGCCCTACATCCTGGTGCGCGAAGTGCTGCCCAACATCGCCGGGGCGCTGATCGTGGTAATCACCCTGGAGATGGCCCACGCCATCCTGCTCGAAGCGACGCTGTCGTTTCTGGGCATGGGCGTACAGCCGCCGTTGCCCTCCTGGGGGCTGATGGTCGCCGAGGGCAAGGCCTACATGTTCTTTCAGCCGTGGGTGATCGCGATTCCCGGCGTGGCGCTGTTCGTGCTGGTGCTGGCGATCAATCTGCTGGGTGACGGATTGCGCGATCTCAACGCACCGGGAGGGCGCCACTGATGCCACTGCTCGATGTCCAGGACCTGCGGGTCGATCTGCCGGTGGAAGCCGGCACCCTGCACGCCGTACGCGGTATCGACTTAAGCGTCGAGCGCGGCGAGATGCTGTGCCTGGTGGGGGAGTCCGGCTGCGGCAAGTCGATGACCTCGCTGGCGCTGATGGGGCTGCTGCCGCGGCGTGCCCGGCTCAGCGCCGGGCGCCTCGATTTTGACGGCGAGTCGCTGACGGCGCTCTCCGAGCGGCGGCGCGGCCAGTTGCGCGGGCGGCGCATGGCGATGATCTTCCAGGAGCCGATGACCGCGCTCAACCCGGCTTACACGCTGGGCAATCAGCTGTGCGAGGCGTTCCTGCGCCACCGCCTGGGCAACCGCCGCCAGGCCCGCGAGCGCGCCATCGAACTGCTCGAACGGGTCGGCATCAGCGCCGCTGCCGAGCGTCTGGCGCAGTACCCGCATCAGCTCTCCGGCGGTCTGCGCCAGCGCGTGATGATCGCCATGGCGCTGATGTGCGACCCCGATCTGATCATCGCCGACGAGCCCACCACGGCGCTCGACGTGACCATCCAGGCGCAGATCCTGCGGCTGCTGCGCGACCTGCAGCAGGAGATGGGTACCGCGGTGATCTTCATCACCCACGATCTCGGCGTGGTGGCGCGGATCGCCGACCGCGTGGCGGTGATGTACGCCGGTGAAGTGATCGAGACCGCGCTCACTCAGGCGCTCTATGCCAACCCCAGCCACCCCTATACCCGCGGGCTGTTGAGCTGCATCCCGGCGCCCGGGAAAACGCCACCCGGCAGTCGCCTGCAGGCGATCCCCGGGGTGGTGCCGAGCCTGGTCGGCGAGGTCGAAGGCTGCGCTTTCCGCAACCGCTGCCCGCTGGTGCGCGAGGGGGAGGTCGATGCCGCGCGCTGTGAGCACACGCCCGAGTTGCGCCGCCTCACCGGCGACCACCAGGCGCGCTGCCATTACGCTGAACACCGCGCGGCCACGCGCGTTGCCCAACCGGAGCTGAGCCCATGAATGCGCTATCGTCCCGCGGCGCACTGGCCGATCAGGCTGGCGCCGGCCCTGACACCGACATCGATACCATGCCGGCGCTCGAGCTGTGCGCACTCTCCAAGCGCTACACCCTGGGTGGCGGGCTGTTCAAGCGCGGCCGTGCACTGCAGGCGGTGAGCGAGGTTTCGCTGGCGATTCCGCGCGGCCAGGTGATGGGTCTGGTCGGCGAGTCCGGCTGCGGCAAGAGCACCCTGGCCAAGATGCTGCTGGGGCTGGCAACGCCCAGTGCCGGCGAGGTGCGCGTCGATGGCCGCCCGCTGGGGGACGCCGGGCAGAAGGCGCTGGCGCGGCATATCCAACCGATCTTCCAGGACCCCTATTCATCGCTCAATCCGCGCAAGCGGGTGGCGGCGATCGTCGAATTGCCGCTGCGCGTGCACGGCATCGGCACCCCGCGCGAGCGGGCCCAACGGGTCGCCGAGACACTTGACCTGGTGGGCCTGCCCCAGCGCGCCGCCGCGCAGTTTCCGGGCCAGCTCTCCGGGGGCCAGCGCCAGCGCGTGGCGATCGCCCGGGCGCTGATCATGCGTCCTGACATCGTGATCTGCGACGAGCCGACCTCGGCGCTGGACGTGTCGGTGCAGGCGCAGATTCTCAATCTGCTGCTCGATCTCAAGCAGGAGTTCGGGCTGACCTATCTGTTCATCAGCCACGACCTGGCTGTGGTCGAGCATCTGGTCGACCGGGTCGCGGTGATGTATCTGGGGCGGATCGTCGAGGAGGGCAGCCGCAAGCAGATCTTCGCCGCGCCGCGCCATCCCTACACCCAGGCGCTGCTGGCCTCGGCACTGACGCCGGAGCCCGGGCTGGGGGTGCCGGACATCGGCCTGGGCGACGTCATGCCCGACCCCAGCAATCCGCCCAGCGGCTGCGCCTTTCATCCGCGCTGCCCCAAGGCCCAGGCGCTGTGCCGTGAGAGCCGCCCGACGCTCACCGCGGAAACCACCGGTGTCAGCCGCGCCGCTTGTCACTTCGCCTCGGCCTGAGCGGGTCGCATCACGGTGTTAGGTGCTGTCTGAAAAGTCGACGAGCGAAGGTCAGGCAAGGCAAAAATCGGCGAAAACGCGGAGTTTACCGGGTGTAAATGAGCATCTTGAGTCGATTTTTAACGCCGCATGGGCGAGCGCAGTACTTTTCAGATAGTGCCTAGAGGCTCTTTTTCAGTCTATTCGAGGACACTGCATGTCACGTCAACAAGCGCTCGCCAGCGTCTATAAGGGCTTCGACGAGGGCGAGTTCCGCCGCCAGCTGGCGGCCCGGATCGCGGTGCGCAGCGATAGCCAGAGCGGTGAGGGGGAGGCCGAGCTGGAGCGCTATCTGCGCGAGTGCATCATTCCCGAGCTCGAACGGCTCGGCTTCACCTGGGAGATCGTCGCCAATCCGGAGCCGGGCTATGGCCCGCTGCTGCTGGCCGAGCGACGCGAAGCCGAGGCGGCCCTCTGCGTGCTCAGCTATGGTCACGGAGACGTGGTCCGCGGCTACGATGACCAGTGGCGCGAGGGGCTCTCACCCTGGCAGCTGACGGTGGAGGGGGAGCGCTGGTACGGCCGCGGCACCGCCGACAACAAGGGCCAGCACAGCATCAATCTGGCCGCGCTGGCGGCGGTCATCGAAGCGCGTGGCGGGCGCCTGGGTTACACCGTCAAGCTGGTGCTGGAGATGGGCGAAGAGACCGGCTCGCCGGGGCTCAAGGCGGTCTGCGCGGCCTACCGTGAGCGCCTGGCCGCGGACCTGTTCATCGCCTCCGACGGCCCGCGCCTGGCGGCGGATGCGCCGACCCTGTTCCTCGGCTCGCGCGGGTCGTTCAACTTCGACCTGCGCCTGCGCGCTCGCGAAGGCGCCCACCACTCGGGCAACTGGGGCGGCGTGCTCTCCAACCCCGCGACGCGCCTGGCCAACGCCTGGGCCTCACTGGTCGATGCCGATGGCCGGATTCGGGTCGCGGGGCTGCGCCCACCGGCGATCCCTGCGGCGGTGAAGCAGGCGCTGGCGACGCTGGAAGTCGGCACCACGCCGGGCGACCCGGCGCTGGCCGAGGGCTGGGGCGAGACGGGGCTGACGCCCGCCGAGCGGCTGTTCGCCTGGAACACCCTGGAGCTGTTGGCGTTCAAGGCCGGCAACCCCGAGGCGCCGGCCAACGCTATTCCCGGCGAGGCCTATGCCCACGCCCAGCTGCGCTACGTGGTCGGCAGCGATCAGGAGCACTTCTTGCGCCACCTGCGCTTGCATCTCGATGCCCACGGCTTCGACGATGTCGAGGTGAGTACGGCGCGGGTATCGCAGATGCGCGCGACCCGGCTCGACCCGGACGACCCCTGGGTCGGCTGGGCGCTGGATTCGATCCACGCCTCCAGCGGCAAGACCCCGACGCTGCTGCCCAATCTGGGCGGCTCGCTGCCCAACGATGTCTTCGCCGAGACGCTCGGGCTGCCCACCCTGTGGGTGCCGCACTCCTATCCGGCGTGTTCGCAGCACGCCCCCGACGAGCACGCCCTGGCCAGCATCCTGCGCGAGGGGCTGGGCATCATGGCCGGGCTGTGGTGGGATCTGGGCGAGCAGGGCGCGAGCGTGCATGCCGCACGCCAGGCAATGAGGAGAAGCGTATGAGTGCCACTGACCACGAGACTCGCCTGGCGCAGGCTTGCGACTGGCTGGCGCAGCAGCAGGAGGCGATGGTGGCGTGTTGGAGACGCTGGTGAACATCGACTCCAACAGCTACGACAAGGCCGGGACCGATGCCGTCGCCGACGCCATCGCCGGCTGGTGCGAGGCCGATGGCATCGCGTTCGAGCGCACGCCGCGTGAAGGTTCCGGCGATATCCTCCAGGTGCGCCTGCCGGCGGCCGGCGCTGGCGGGCACGTGCTGCTGATGGGACATCGCGATACCGTCTTTCCCCGCGGCACGGTGGCAGAGCGCGGCTACACCCCCAGGGCGATCTCGCCTTCGGCCCCGGGGTCGCCGACATGAAGGCGGGGCTGTGCTCAATCTGTTCGTGCTGCGGGCGCTCAAGCGTGCCGGCGGGCTGCCATTCGCGGTGCACGCGCTGTTCACCGCCGACGAGGAGATCGGCTCGCCGGACGGCACCGCGTTCATCCGTGCCGCCGCCGAGGGCGCGCTTGCGGTGTTCAACGCCGAACCCGGGCGGGTCAGCGGCAACGTGGTGACCGCGCGCAAGGGCGGTGCTGCTTTCCGCATCGAGGTCAGCGGGCGCGCCGCCCACTCGGGGGTGAGCCATGCCGATGGCGCCAGCGCGATCGAGGCGCTGGCGCGCAAGATCGTCAAGCTGCACGCGCTGACCGACTATGCCAGCGGCGTGACCACCAACGTCGGGGTGATCGAGGGCGGCGTGTCGCGCAATACCGTGGCCCCGGCGGCGAGCGCACAGCTCGACACCCGCTTCGTCGACAACGCCCAGCGCGAGACGCTGTTCCAGGCCATCGCGGCGATCGTCGCCGAGGAGGAGATCCCCGGCACCCGGGCCACGCTCACCCAGACCTCCGGCTTCCTGCCGCTGGAGCCTGCGATGAGCGCGGCGCTGTTCGCCCGCTACCAGGCCCAGGCGGCGCGGCTGGGCTTCGCCGTCGAGGGCGAGTTCACTGGCGGCTGCTCGGATGCCGGCACCACCGCCAGCCTGGGCGTCCCCACGCTGTGCGGCACCGGGCCGGTCGGGGCCAAGATGCATACCGACGAGGAGTACTGCCGGCTGGAGACCTGCGTGCCTCGGGCCCAGGCGGTGGCAGCGACGATTCTCGATCTGGCCGCCGCTTCGGAGTGATCCCGCGAGACCTCCGCGAGGTACTTGGCGTAACGTGGAGTTACTTACCGAGCGCGTAATGTTGCAGATTGGAACCAAATAGGCGCTCAAGGCGGCTCGAGCGACGTCGGGCCGACGTCGATCGGGCGATATACTCGTCGAGGTATCCGCACTCGCGGATACGTGATGCAGAGCGTGTGCCAGCAGCAGGCCCGTCTCGCAAGCGGGCGCAACAGCGTCGGTGCACGTGGCGATATTCTAAAAATCATCTCATGCCAGGGAAATTCCGATGTCGACCATCTCCGCTACCGGCAATACCCCCTCGAATGCTGCACCCTCGTTCTCGACGTTCGAGGATCGCTTGACCTCGAGCCAGTCCAGCCAGCTGCTCGCCGATTACGTCAAGGCGCATGGCGGCGCGGTCTACAAGCGTGACCTGGAGGCGCTCGCCAGCAATGCCGGCGGTGACACGCCGCCACAGGTCTCCGCCGCGGCCAGGTTACATGCTCAGCCATCCGGACGTCTATACCGCCATCGAGACGCTCGATAACCCTAACGGGATGGCCTCTCCGGCCACTGGAACTTTGCCGATGCCGCCAAACGGTGCGCTCGGCAGTACCGGCGCGCTGGCCGATCTCAAGGATGTCTTCGATCGCGCGATCGCGAGTTCCGCGGAGATCACCAAGCTCACCACCGAGAAGAAGACCGGGCTCGACGCGACCAAGCAGCGCCCCCAGAACTGAGACGCCGCGTCTCACGAACAACGGGAAGGCGCTGCCTCCCGTTGTCCGCGTTTCACGGTCGCACCCCTTGGTCTCGGCTCAGGGGCGCTCGGCGAATCGATCGGTCGCCCGCACCAGCGCGGCCATGATCTCCGGTTCGCTGAAGGCGTGACCTGCCGCCTCGATGATCTCTAGGCTGGCATCCGGCCACGCCTTGGCCAGCTCCCAGGCGTTCTGGAGCGGACAGATCATGTCGTAGCGGCCGTGGACGATCACCCCGGGAATGCCCGCCAGCCGGTCGGCCTGGGCCAGTAGCTGACCGTCGTACTCGAAGAAGCCCTGGTTGATGAAGTAGTGGTTCTCGATCCGGGCAAAGGCCAGGGCGAAGTGGTCGGCGGCATGGGACGCGCTGGCGTCGACGGGCACCAGTCTCGAGGTCTCGCCCTCCCACACACTCCAGCGTCGGGCGGCTTCGAGCTGGCGTTCGACATCGTCGCCCATGAGCCGCGCGTGGAAGGCGCGAATGACATCGTCACGCTGCGACTCGGGCAGGATCTCCACCAGCCGCTCCCACTTCTCGGGGAACATGTGGCGTGTCCCGTGCTTGTAGAACCAGTCCAGCTCCTGCTGGCGCAGGGTGCAGATGCCGCGCAGCACCAGCTCATTGACGCGAGCCGGATGCCGCTCGGCGTAGGCAAGCGCCAGCGTCGCCCCCCACGAGCCTCCGAATACCTGCCAGCGCTCGGCCCCGATCATCTCGCGCAGTCGCTCCATGTCCTCGATCAGATGCCAGGTGGTGGTGTTGTCGAGGCTGGCATGCGGCGTCGAACGGCCACAGCCGCGCTGGTCGAACAGCAGGATGTCGTAGCGCGCGGGGTCGAACAGCTGGCGGTGGATCGGATGGCAGCCGCTGCCCGGGCCGCCGTGGAGGAACACCACCGGCTTGCCGTTCGGGTTGCCGCAACGCTCCCAATAGACCTGGTGGCCGTCACCGGTATCCAGGTGACCGCTGGCGTGGGGTTCGAGTGGCGGATAGAGCGGGTGGGGGGCTGGCATGAGGGATCCTGTTGGCAAAGTGACGCGGTACTGTCTCGGTATCGTGGTATGCGTGTCATGCCAGCATAAGGGGCGGGCGGACCCAGGGGCGAGAGATCAGAGACCAGAGACCAGAGACCCTCGACCCTGTGATAGACGCCCGGTGCCGACGTCATGCGGCTCTGCTACCATCGTCGACACTTTTCTCGACGGCCGACTCCGCTGCACCGGAGCGCGTCGACGCTCACTTCGTTCTCGATCGAGGGCGGTCGTCGTGGCGACCGCGACAGGTTCCGATGAAATCAAGTTCGCGCAAGACCGGCTTTCGCCACCTGATCCACTCCACCGGTTACTCGCTCGCTCAAGGGGCTGGTCGCCGCCTTTCGCAATGAGACCGCCTTCCGCCAGGAGCTGGCGCTGTGTGCGGTCCTGGTGCCGTTCGCCTGGTGGATCGGCAAGGACCCGGTGGAGTGGCTGGTGCTGGTGGGTAGCTGTGTGTCGTGTTGATCGTCGAGCTGCTCAACAGCGCCGTGGAGACGGTGGTCGACCGTATCGGTCCGGAGCACCACGAGCTTTCCGGGCGCGCCAAGGATATCGGCTCCGCTGCGGTAATGCTGGCGCTGGGCATGGCCGCTACCACCTGGGGCCTGCTGGCGTGGGACAAGTTCGCCGGCTGACGCACGCGGCACCGTTCAGACTCCGCCTAGCCGGGCAGGTCCTGGGGCCGGTCGATGTCGCGCCAGATGCCAGGGTCATCGAGCTCGAGTGTGACCACCGCGTGGCGGTGTCGGGCGACCACGGCGCGCGCACCTTCGCCGGTCTTTAGCTGGGCCAGCGCTGGCCACCAGTGGCGGCCGAAGATCACCGGGTGCCCGCGCTGGCCGGCGTGGCTGGGCACCACGATCGCCGTGGCGCTGGCCCGGGCGTTCAACTGTGCACAGCTCGCCGTGCTCAGCCATGGCATGTCGCCGAGGATCACCGCGGCCGCGGTGGCGTCGGGCGCGCACACCAGCAACTGACGAAAGGCGTCGCCCAGGCTGGCCCCCAGCCCATGGGCGGCCGCGGGGGCGCTCAGCACCGGCGTGTTCGGCGCCAGGCCCAGGGCGGCGGGTGTTTCATCCGGGCGCAGCACCACGTAGTGACGCGGATAGGCTTTGGCGGCCGTGGCCAGAGTGGTGGCGAGCAGGGTGCGGCCGTCGGCCAGCGCCTGGCGGCGCTTGTCACTGCCGAAGCGGCGGCCGACTCCCGCCGCCATGACCAGTGCCACCAGCGTCGGCTCAGAGCGCATCGCGCGCCTTGCCCCGGCGCACCCGCAGCACGTCGGCGACCACCGAGAGGGCGATCTCGGCCGGGGTCTTGCTGTCCAGATCGAGACCGATCGGCATGTGCAGCCGGGCGATGTCGTCGGTGCTCAGCCCGCCGGAGCGGGCCAGGCGCTCGGCGCGCTTGTGCGAGGTGCGCTTCGAGCCCATGACGCCGATATAGAACGCCGGGGTGCGCACCGCCTCGATCATCGCCAGGTCGTCGATCCGTGGGTCGTGGGTCAGCGCCACCACCGCGGTGGCAGCGTGGCAGGCGCCGCTGGCGATGAACAGCGAGGGCAGCACCGCCTGCACTTCGACCCCGGGCACGGCAAAGTCGCGCCGCGCCTCCTCACGTGGGTCGCAGACGATCACCTCGAACCCCAGCGCCTGGGCGAACTCGGCGCAGAAGCGCGACACCGGCGAGATGCCGGCGATGATCAGCCGCAGCGCCGGGCCCAGGCGCAGACGCACCTCGTCGCCCTCGCGCGCTACCCGCGGGCCGTTCTCGGCGGCGGCGGTGAAGCGCCGCCGGCCGCTGGGCAGATCGATCACCCGCACCAGCGAGCGCTGGCCGAGCAGCGTCGCGTGCATCACTTCCAGTTGGGTCAGGGTCTCGGCATCCGCCGGTAGCCGCTCCACCAACACGTCGAGAATTCCCCCGCAGGGCAGGCTGACCTGGGGCGATTCGTCGGCGCCCTCGCCGTAGCGCACGACCGCGAGCGGGTCGGTGAACTCGCCGGCGGCCACCCGAGCGAGAAAATCCTCCTCGACGCAGCCGCCGGAGAGCGAGCCGACATGGCTGCCGTCGGCCTGGGCCACCAGCAGCGAGCCGGGCTCCCGCGGCGACGAGCCAAAGGTGGCCAGTACGCTGCACAGCCACACCGTCTCGCCGGCGTTGGCCCAGCGCAGCGCGGTGTCGAGCACTTGTAGATCGAGGTGTTGCATGAACTTGGGAATCCTTTCCTGCGCTGGCGTCACCTAGGCACCGTCTGAAAAGTACTGCGCTCGCCCATGCGTCGTTAAAAATCGGCTCAAAATGCTCATTTACACCCCGTAAACTCCGCGTTTTCGCCGATTTTTGCCTTGCCTGGCCTTCGCTCGTCGACTTTTCAGACAGCACCTAGGCGATCGCCGCTTCCTGAGGACGCTGCGCGGTACCCGCCCGGCGCTGTGGCGGGTGGTGCGGCGCGCGTCGAATGGGCGTGTAGCTTACACAATAGTCTAGGCACATGACCCCGACGCTGCCCTCTGTGCCCGTCGACTTTTCCTACACGACTAGGCCGATGGCTTACAGAAATGGGGGTAAAAACCTTTTATTATTCTGGGTGAGTTGCACATTTATTCGACAATCATCCTGGCGTCGTGGCCAGGCGCCATGGCATGTCGGCGCCCGCGCGGCAGCCGGCGCCAGGGAAGGGTGCCAGCGAGGCGGCGGTCTAGTCGAGTGCGCGTAAGCGGTTCTGCCGCTACCGCCGATGACCAGATGCGCCCGCCGCGACGACCGGGAATCGGGGAGCCAGACGCCATGCTGCATTACCATTCGGCGGCCACAGGGATTGCTACAGACGAGGCCTACGGCGCCCAGGAAGAAATCGACTTCTGCGAGCAGGTCGGCCACCTGCTGCGTCGGGCTTACCAGCGCCACACCGCGATCTTCCAGCGCGAGAGCTGCGACGAGCAGTTGACGCCGATCCAGTTCGTGACCTTGAGCAAGATCGCCGAACGCGGACCCAGCGCGCTGAGCGAGCTGGTCCGGGTCACCGGGATCGACCCGGCGACGATCCGTGGCGTGATCAAGCGGCTCAAGGGGCGTGACTGGGTGACACTGACCTCGGATCCGCGCGACCAGCGCAAGGTGATCGTCGAGCTCACCGCCGCTGGGCGCGAGCTGCTGGCGGCGATGACCCCGCGCGCGCTCAAGGTGTCCGAGGAGACCATGGGTAGCCTCAACCCGGCCGAGCGGGTGGCGCTGATGCATCTGCTGGTCAAGATCAACGCCTGAACCCTGTCGTCGTCTGGCTGGGTTGCATCTCGAGCGTCAGGTCTCCGGCGCACTCAGGCGCCGCCGGTGACCTGGGCGCAGAAATCCTCGAAGCGGCCGCTGTAGTAGTGCTCGCGCGGCCAGCCGATACGCGGCAGATAGAAGAACATCTCCTCCAGCCGCGACTTGATGGTGGCGTGGTTCTTGGTGTCGATGACGAAGACATGCTTGCCACGGGCGTCGTGCGGGCTCTCCGCCAGCTGGCGCAGGATGAAGCGCACCAGCGAATCTTCCTGCGGCATGCTGTAGCCCACCACCACCAGCACGTCAGTCTCGCGCAGTAGCCTTACCGCCTTGGGGAAGACCTGGTGGAAGTAAGGCTCATCGTAGTCCTGCACCTGGGAGGGCAGGATCAGCAGCGGCGGCTCCTGGCGAATCTCGGCGTCGCTGCGCTGGCGATACTCGAAGTCGAACCCCTCCAGCGTAGGCAGGATCTCGAACCCGCGTTGATCTTGATCACGTTGCGGTCGACTGTGCGCGGCAGGTGCTCCCAGATGGTGCCGCCGCAGATGCGCTGCGGCGTGACCCCGCGATAGAGGCGACCGAACACCGGTGCCTGCTGGCGGTAGACGCGTTCGAGAATGGTCTCGATGGTGAAGTCGTAGTTGGTGGTCAGAAAGTGGTATAGCGGCCAGGCGTCGCCCAGCCCGGCGCGGTCGGCGCGATCCTCCAGCGCGGCGAAGAAGTCGGTGATCGCGCGCTGTTCGGCGCTGACCTCGGTGGCGCTGAAACGCAGCGTGGTGTCGTCGACGTTGTGGATATCACAGGCGGCGGTGAAGCGGCGCATCACCAGGGTACGCAGCTCATGGATGCTCAGGCGCAGGTTCTGGTCATCGAAGTAGCGGTTGCGGATATCGGGGTAGCGCACCTGCATGTCGAGCACGTAGCGCAGATTCTTGAAGCGCTCGAAGTCGAGATGGCGATAGTCCTCCCAGCCGATCACGTGCATCACGTGCTGCAGGTTGGGAAAGTCGCGGATATCGTCGAGATCGATGGCGAACAGCTCGCCGTCGGTGGGCGAGCGCCGGTCCCACGCCTTGGAGAAGCCGGCGCCGCACCAGAAGGTCACCACCGGCGGCTTGCGCGGGCCGTTGGCATCCGCCAGCAGCTCGTCCATCAGCCGGCCGAAGGCCGCTACGGTGTCGGCGTTGTTGATGCCGGTGCTCGCCATGCACTCGTTCCTCCTGTCTGCTCGTGCGGGTCCTGTCTAACCAAGCGCGGGTGGCCGCCGGGTCAGGTCGCGGCTGCGGTGTCTTCGTCGAGGCCGATATCCACCGCCGGCGCCGACTGCGTCAGCCTTCCCACGGAGATGAAGTCGACGCCGCTTTCGGCAATCTCGCGGATGGTTTCCAGGCGCACGCCGCCGGAGGCCTCGAGCAGCGCGCGCCCGGCGACCTCGCGCACCGCCTGGCGCATCTCGGCCGGCGGCATGTTGTCGAGCATGATTACGTCCGCCCCGGCCTCCAGCGCCTGGGTGACTTGATCGAGGCGGTCGCACTCGACCTCGATGCGCGTGAGGATCGGCAACTGCGCACGGGCGCGGGCCACCGCGGCGGCGATGCTGCCGCACACCGCGATATGGTTGTCCTTGAGCATCACCCCGCTATCCAGCCCCAGACGGTGGTTGCGGCCCCCGCCACAGGCGACCGCGTGCTTCTCCAGCATGCGCAGCCCCGGGGTGGTCTTGCGCGTGTCGACCAACTGGGCGCCGGTGCCGCTGATACGCTCGACATAGCGTGCGGTCAGGGTAGCGATCCCGGCCAGGTGCTGGATCAGATTGAGCGCGGTGCGCTCCACGGTCAGAATGCTGCGAGCCGGCCCGGCCACGTGCATCAGCGGCGCGCCGGCCTCGACGTCCTCGCCGTCGGCCACGGCCGGGCTGACCGCGATGCGCGGGTCGTAGCAGGTGAAGGTGCGGGCGGCGGCGGTGACGCCGGCCAGGCGCATCGGTTCGCGCGCGCGCATGACGAAGCGGCCGCTGGCATCGGCGTCGATCATGAGCGTCGCGGTCAGGTCCAGGTGGCCGATATCCTCCGCCAGAAAGGCGCGCAGCTGGGTCTCCAGGCGCAGGGGGTCGAGTTGCCAGCCGTGGGGCTGGGCGGCCCGCGTCTTGGTCATGCGGTGTCTCCTTGGGGCAGGTGCAGACATCGGCGCCACATCGAAAGCTGTCGCCAAGGGTAGAGCACTCGGGGCCGGGATTTCCGGGTAATATCACGCGTGATTGACGCGACATCACCAATGACAAAGAGGGGGCGCGATGCGTACACGGGGCTGGAAATGGGTGGTCTGGGGGCTGGTGCTGGCTTGCTACGTGGTGCCCTATGGGCTGCTCAGCGGGGTTCGGGCATGGTACGGCAGCTTTCTCTTCTGGGCCTTGGTGGGCGTGGCGGTGATCGTCTGCAACGTGATGATGACCCGCGATTTTCGTGACGGCCCGGAGGCGTGAGCATGAGTCTTCAACTGATCTGGACGGCGGTGGCGGTCTATCTGGTCGCGGGGTTGGCGATCGCCTGGCTGTCGCGCAGCGCCGCCACCAACGGCAGCGGCGTCGACATGAGCGGCTACTTCCTTGGCAATCGCCGCATGAACGGCTTCGTCTCGGCGCTCAGCTACAGTGCCACCACCTACAGCGCCTTCATGATGGTGGGGCTGGCGGGGCTGACCTACGCCGGCGGGGTGGGCGCCTTCGGCTTCGAGATCGTCTACTTCGCCGGGGTTTCGTTGGTGGCGATCTTCGGCCCGCGCTTCTGGGCGGTGGGCAAGCGCTTCGGCTATGTCACCCCCAGCGAGATGCTCGGCCACCGCTACGCTGACCGCCGGGTCGCCGTGGTCACCGCGGTGGCCAGCTGCCTGTTCCTGATTCCGTATGCCGCGGTACAGCTCGCCGGGGTCGGCTATCTGCTCGCGGGCATCAGCGGTGGGGCGATTCCGTTCACCACCGGTGTGGTGGTGGCGACATTGCTGGCGATCCTTTTCTCCTATATCGCTGGCATTCGCTCGGTGATGTGGACCGACTCGCTGCAGGCGCTGTTCATGATCGTCGCCTCCACCCTGGTGGCGCTGCTGGTGGTGCACTCGCTGGGCGGCTTCGCCACGCTGTTCGACACCCTCGCGGACGAGCATCCGGCGGCGCTGACGGTTCCGGGGCCGGGCCTGTTCAGTCTGACCACCTTCCTCGGGCTGACCATTCCGTGGTTCTTCTTCAGCCTCTCCAATCCGCAGGTGAGCCAGCGGCTGTTCATGCCCGCTTCGCTCAAGTCGATGCGCCAGATGCTGATCGGCTTTCTGGTGTTCGGCTTCATCTACACTCTGGTCTCGGTGCTGTGGGGCTTCTCCGCGCTGGTCGCCTTCCCCGACCTGAGCCAGTCGGACCTGGCCACGCCGACGCTGCTGGCCTCCACCCATGTGCCGCCGCTGCTCGGGGTGGTGGTGATGGTGGGCATTCTGGCGGCGGCGGTGTCGACCATCGATTCGATCATGCTGACGCTCTCCTCGATGCTGTCGCGGGATGTCTATGCCAACCTCGCCGAGGGTGCCAGCGAGGCGCGCCAGCTGCGCGTCGGCAAGTGGGTGCTGCCGCTCATCGCGGTAGTGGCGTTTCTCTTCGCCGAACTGCAGCTGAGCCTGATTGCGGTGCTGTCGGTGGCGGCTTCCACCGGGCTGGTGGTGATCGTGCCGGCGATCATCGGTGCCTTCTACTGGCGCCGCGGTACCGCTGCCGGGGCGCTGGCCAGTATCCTGGTCGGCGGCCTGGCGGTGATCGCGCTCTACCTCAGCGGGGCCAAGCCGCTGGGGCTGCCGCCGGGAATCTGGGCGCTACCGCTGGCGAGTGCGCTGTTCGTCGGGGTGAGCCTGCTCGGCCGCGCGCCGAGCGAGCGGGCGCAGGCGTTCCTGGCCGCCGCGAGTGGTACGCGCTCCTGAGCCGTGGGGGGTCGCCCGCGCCGCACGCAGGGCGATCACCAGCAGCAGTAAGACCCCGGCAGCAGCCACAGGTTGAGCTGCTGCCAGCCGAGCCAGGCGTTCAGCGGGCCGGCAGCCAGGGCCGAGAGGCTGGTCAGGGCGAATACCGCGCAGTCGTTGATGGCCTGGACCCGTGGCGCCTCGCCGGCGCGGTAGTGGGTGGTGAGCCAGGCGCTCGCGGGCAGGAAGGTGAAGTTCCAGCCCAGGCCCAGCAGCCCCAGGCCGAGGGCGAAGGCCCACACCGCCGGGGTCAGCCAGGCACACAGCAGGCTGGCGAACAGGCACAGCGCGCCGATGGCGATCATCCGCGCATGGCCCAGGCGCCGGGTCAGGCGGCCGGTGATGAACGAGGGCGCAAACATCGCCAGCATGTGCCACTGGATGACCTCGGCGACGGCGCCGAAATCGTGCCCGGCGTGGCTCATTGCCAGCGGTGTCGCGGTCATCGCCAGGTTCATCACCGCATAGCCCAGGGCAGCGCAGGCGATCGCCGCCGGCAGCAGCGGCTGGCGCAGCAGCTGGCCCACTGGCCGTGGCGGCGGCAGCGGTGTGGCCCGCGGCGTCACCGGCGCGAAGCGCAGCGTCGACAGCAGCCCCAGTGCCGCGAGATAGAGCCCCCCGAGACCCATAAAGCTGCCCAGGAAGGGCGTCGCCAGGGCGTCCCGCAGGTGCTCTGCCAGCCAGGGCCCGGCTAGCGCCGCCACCACGCCCCCCGCCATGACCCAGCTCAGCGCACTGTCGCGCAACGGCTCGGGGGCCGCTTCGAGCGCCGCGAAGCGGTAGAGCATGCCGACGCCGATACTCATGCCGATGGCGAAGGTGCCCAGATTGAACAGGCCGAAGTGCGCCTGCACCAGCGCCAGCAGACAGGCGGCGATGCCCGCCAGCCCGACCAGATTGCCCAGCACGAAGGTGCGCTTGCGTCCCAGGTGTGCAGTCAGCCAGCCGGCGGGCAGGGTGGCGGCGGTCAGCCCGAGTAGCTGCAGCGCCACCGGCAGCGTGCTCCAGCCGGCGCTGGGTGCCAGACGCGCCCCGATCAGTGGCGAGGTGGCGATCAGCAGCACATTGCCGCTGATCAGCAGTGCCTGACACAGGGTCAGCCCCCAGACGCTGGGCGGCAGGCGCGGATGACGCGCAGATCGGGTGGCGAGGGCGGTGGGGCGCATGGGCGGCTCCTGAAGGTCCAGGCTGTGAGTGTCTGCCGCCCGAGTTGGGTCGACAATGACCGCCATGCCACCCAAAACGACCACGCGCCTGGTCCCCACCATTCCTATGGGAATATTAGACGACAAGGGTATTTCCGTTGCCTATTCCTGGGACTATGATAAAGCGCTTATCGATAACGCGCTAACAAACGACAGGGCGAATCATGGACGGAGCAATGAGTGGCATCAGGGGTGCGGCCGGCGGCGAAGCGATGAGGGCGGCGCGCGTCAGGGAGAGTCAGCAAGGCGTTGGGCGGCGCTGGCGGCTGCCCCTGGCGGCACTGGCGCTGATGGCGGGGACGCCAGCGGCCCAGGCCTACTCAGCCTTCGCCGCAGACTCTCCGCATATGTTCGGCGACTGGGGCGGCCAGCGCACGGCGCTGGAAGCGGCCGGGGTCAGCTTCGACTTCGACTATGTCGGCGAAGCAGCGACCATTCTCGATGGCGGCTACCGTGACAGCCACGTGACCAAGTACGCCGATCAGTTCGCGCTGGGCGCCAATCTCGATCTCGAGCGCCTGCTGAGTATTCCCGATGCCGAGTTCCAGGTGACCCTCACCAACCGCAATGGCCATAGCGTCAACGATCGCCTGAGCGACCCCGGTGCCACGGTGGGTGGATCCAGCGTGCAGGAGGTTCAGGGGCGCGGCCCGGTCACACGCCTGACCCAGTTCTGGTATCGCCAGCGCTTCCTCGACGATGCGCTCTCGATCAAGCTGGGGCGCATTCCCTTCGGCGACGATTTCGCCACCATCGACAGCCATTTCCAGAATCTGGCCTTCGGCGGCGCCCAGCCGGGCAACTGGGGCAATGACATCTACAACTGGCCGATCTCGCAGTGGGCGGCGGTGGTCCGCGCCAATCTCGCCGCCGACTGGTACGTCCAGGCCGGTGTGTTCAATCTCAACGACAGCAACCTCGACAACGACCACGGCCTGGACCTGCACCACAGCGGCACCCAGGGCACGATGTACCCCATCGAGCTGGGCTACACGCCCACGGTCGACGGCATGGCCGGTACCTACAAACTCGGCTTCTACACCCACGACGTCGACAACCGCGCCTATGGCGATGGCCCCGCGACACGCACCAGCGACACCAACACCGGGCTCTACTATGTGATCCAGCAGCAGGTGACGACCCATGGCGGCGACGCCAAGCGCGGCCTGACGCTGTTCAGCATGGGTAACACCAATCACGGCGACACCGCGGGGATCGATCGCTATGTCTCGATCGGTGCGACCTACCAGGGGCCGTTCGACGCCCGCCCGCAGGACGATGCCGGTATCGGACTGGCCTATCTGCACGTCAACGACGACGTCAACGACTACATCGACTACTACAACGCGACCCCCGCCGGCTCGCTCACGCCGCTGCCGCGCCAGGGCCACGAGTACGACGCCGAGCTCTACTACAGCGTCAACCTGACCGGCTATCTGAGCCTGCGGCCCAACCTGCAGTATGTGGTCTCGCCCTCGGCGGTGGATTCGGTCGATAACGCTTGGGTGTTTGGGACCACGGTTCAGGTCAGCTTCTAGCCGCTACTTAGGCCTGGCGGTGCTCACCGGGGCCGAAGCGGGCGCGGTAGTAGAGAGACTCGGCGGTAGACCGTAGTGGCGCTGGAACAGCCGCCTGAGCTGCTCGCCGCCGCCCAGCCGACAGTGCTCGGCGATACGCGGCAGCGGTGCCGCACTCTCGGCCAGTAGGCGCCGCGCCTGCTCTAGCCGCAGGCGGGTGAGGAAGTCGCCCGGGGTCATCCCTAGCTGACGCCGGAACAGGCGCTGGAAGTGGCGCGGGGTCACCGCCATGCGTGCGGCCAGCGTCTCGGTGTCCCACGCCGCCAGCGGGTCGCCGATCACCGCGTCGACCACCTGGCGCAGGCGCCCGTGGCTGTCGAGCTGGCAGCGCAGGCCTTCGCTGAACTGGGCCTGATCGCCGGGGCGATGCAGGAACATCACCAGCTCCCGCGCCACCTGGCCGGCCAACGCCTCGCCCTGGTCAGCGGCGACCAGGGCGAGGGCCAGGTCGATCCCCGCGGTGATGCCGGCGCTGGTGTAGATACCGTTGCTGCACAGATAGAGCGCTTCGGCGCGCACCTGGATGGCGGGGAACTCGGCAGCCAGACGCGCGGCGTGGCGCCAATGGGTGGTGGCCTGGCACCCGTCGAGCAGGCCCGCCCGGGCCAGGGCGAAGGCGCCGGTACAGATCGAGCCGACCCTGGGGGTGTGCGCGGCGCGGGCGGCCAAGGTATCCAGCACGGCGGTGCTCAACCGATGCACGCCGTGGCCACCGGCGATCAGCAGTGTGTCGCCGGCCGGCGTGGTGTCGAGGGCGTGGGTCGCGACCAGCGTCATGCCGCCGTTGGTGACTACAGGGCCGGGCTCGGCGGCGAGCAGGCGCAGCCGATAGCGCGGCTCGCCGGCTGCTTCATTGGCGCTGGCGAACACCTGCCACGGGCCGCTGGCATCCAGCAGTTGGCAGTCGGGGTAGACGAACAGATCGAGCGTGTGGGCCATCGACGGCTCCCGGCAGTGAAGGGCCAGTCTCCCTCGTTGCCTCTATGTCGGCAATGACTGTCGGCCCACCGAAAGCGACACTCTATGAGCGTGATACTCAAGGTAAGCAACGCTCGCTGTTGTCACCGACACCGAGGCGATGACTCGAAGCGTAATCGCCTGGGATGGTGGGTACATCAAAACCGCCGGGAGCGGTTTTTAACGTCGCGTAGCGACGGGCCGAAGGGTGCCCGCCAGGGATGGCGGGCATCAAAAAGCCGCCGGAGACACTCCGGCGGCGTTGTCTAGCGGGACAGACGCTAGGGTCGCGCTCAGGTGAGATCGAAGCGGTCCAGGTTCATCACCTTGGTCCAGGCGGCGGCGAAGTCGTGGACGAACTTCTCCTGGGCATCGTCGCTGGCATAGACCTCGGCCAGTGCGCGCAGCACCGAGTGCGAGCCGAAGATCAGATCGTTACGGGTGGCGGTGTAAGTGAGACTACCGTCGCTGCGCGAGTGGCCTTCGAACAGCTCGGCCTCGGCATCGACTGCCGTCCACTCCGTGCCCATGTCGAGCAGGTTGACGAAGAAGTCGTTACTGAGCACGCCGGGGCGCTGGGTGAGCACGCCATGATCGGCGCCGTCGTGGTTGGTGCCGAGCACGCGCAGGCCACCGATCAGCACGGTCAGCTCCGGAGCGGTCAGGGTCAACTGCTGAGCCTTGTCGATCAGCAGCGTCTCGGTGGGCACGTTGAGCTTGCCGCGCTTGTAGTTGCGGAAGCCATCGGCCAGCGGCTCCATCACGCTGAAGGCGTGGATGTCGGTCTGATCCTGGCTGGCATCGACCCGGCCAGGGGCGAACGGCAGGCTGAGGTCGACCCCGGCCGCCTTGGCCGCCTGCTCGATGCCGACATTGCCGGCCAGCACGATCACGTCAGCCAGTGAAGCCTTGCCGGAAGCCGCCTGGATCGCCTGCAGCTTGGGCAGGGCGCCGGCGGCGATACGGTTGACCGCCCAATCCTTCTGCGGGGCCAGGGCCAGGCGCGCACCGTTGGCACCACCGCGCTTGTCACCGCCGCGGAAGGTCGAGGCCGAGGCCCAGGCGGTGCCGACCAGCTCGGCCACCGACAGCCCGGCATCGGCGATCTGCTGCTTGACGCATCGATGTCCGCGGGCGCTCGGCTGGTGGCTCGGGGCCGGCAGCGGGTCCGCCAGACCAGCTCTTCCTGCGGCACTTCCGGGCCGAGATGCGCGCCTTGGGCGCCCATGTCGCGGTGGGTCAGCTGAACCAGGCGCGGGCGAAAGCGTCGGGAATGCCTGCGGATCTTCGAGGAACGCCGGGAGATCTTCTCGAACTCCGGGTCGAAGCGCAGCGTCAGGTCGGTGGTGAGCATGGTCGGCTTGCGCTTCTTGGCCGGGTCGAACGGATCCGGGATCGACGCTTCGGCATCCTTGGCTTCCCACTGGATCGCGCCGGCCGGGCTGCGGGTCTGCTCCCACTCGTAGTTGAACAGGTTCTCGAAGAAGTAGTGGCTCCAGCGCGTCGGCGTCTGGGTCCAGACGACTTCGATCCCCGAGGTGGTGGCGTCGGCACCCACGCCGCTACCGTGGGCGTTGTGCCAGCCAAAGCCCTGGGACTCCAGCGGCGCGGCTTCCGGGTCGGCGCCGATGGCCTCGGAGGGGCCGGCACCGTGGGTCTTGCCCAGGGTGTGGCCGCCGGCGATCAGGGCCACGATCTCCTCGTCGTCCATTGCCATGTTGCCGAAGGTGGCGCGGATCGCCGGCGCTGCCGAGAGCGGATCGCCGCTGGCGTTGGGGCCTTCGGGGTTGACGTAGATCAGCCCCATCTCGGTGGCCGCGAGGGGGTTGTTGGCCAGGGTCGCCGGATCGCGATGGGTCAGCCACGCCTTCTCGTCGCCCCAGTTGACGTCGAGGTCGGGTTCCCACACGTCCTCGCGGCCGCCGGCGAAGCCGAAGGTCCGGAAGCCGGAAGACTCCAGCGCCACGTTGCCGGCGAGCACGATGAGATCGGCCCAGGAGATATGCTGGCCATACTTGCGCTTGACCGGCCACAGCAGACGACGCGCCTTGTCGAGACTGACGTTGTCGGGCCAGCTGTTGAGCGGGGCGAAGCGCTGCTGGCCACGCCCGGCGCCGCCGCGGCCGTCGACCAGACGATAGGTACCGGCGCTGTGCCACGCCATGCGGATGAACAGGCCGATATAGGAGCCCCAGTCCGCCGGCCACCAGGCCTGGGATTCGGTCAGGGTCTTCTCGATATCGGCCTTGAGCGCGGCGTAGTCGAGCTTGGCGAACGCGTCGCGGTAATCGAAATCGCTGTCCAGCGGGTTGGAGCGCTCGGAGTGCTGGTTGAGCAGGTCGACACGCAGCTGATTCGGCCACCAGTCACGGTTGCTGGTGCCGCCACCGGCTGCCTGGGTAGTACCGCCGCCGTCGCTGACGGTGGTGCCGGACTGGCCGGAAAACGGGCACTTGGATTCGGCTTGTTGTGACATCGCTTCTCTCACCTCTCTGGTCTTGTCGGTCGCGCTATCGCTGCCCGGCGTGGTCGCCGCCGCTGTGCCTCGGCTCGGGCTGGCATCGAGATTACGATGCGCTATTCGATAACAGAAATTAAATACTGAAACAGAGTCGATAATATTTGCCTATGGCAAAGGGGCTGGCGTGTCTCCGATTGGGCTGGGCGCCGGCTGCGGTTATGCTGGGCGGGCCCGCTTTCACCGGAGTGTCTTCATGTCCCTGCCCGCCGACTGGTTTCCCGCGCTACCGATCCCGGAGGCGCTGAGCGCCGCCCATACCGAGGTGCTGAGCGCGCTCGAGGCGACGTATGCCCGCGGCGACGAGGCGTGTCGCGAGGCCTGGCTGGGCCTCGACGAGGACCAGCGGCGCACGCTGGTGCGCACCTGTCTGCTCTCGGAGTTCTTCCGCGAGGGGCTGTGCGCACATCCCGAGCGGCTGGTCGAGTGGCAGGAGAGCGGCGAGCTGAAGGCGCCGCTATCACCCCGCGGCCTTGGCCCAGGCGCTCGCCACACAGTTGGAGGCGGCCACCGACGAGAACGCGCTGCACGCCGCGCTGCGCCGGTTCAGACAGACACGCATGCTGGCGATCGTATGGCGCGATCTCGCCGGGGCCGAGATGTGGCAGACCGCACAGGCGGTTTCGCATCTGGCCGAAACCTGCCTGGAGGGGGCGCTGGCGTGGCTCGAAGCCTTCTACGCGGGGCGCTGGGGAACGCCACAGGCGCGCGCCGACGGCACGTCACAGCGCCTGGTGGTGCTGGGTATGGGCAAGCTCGGCGCCGGTGAGCTCAACCTCTCCTCGGATATCGATCTGATCTTCGCCTTTCCCGAGAAGGGCACTACCCAGGGTGGTGAGCGCGCCTACGATCACCAGCATACTTCACCAAGCTGGGGCAGAAGCTGATCGCCGCGCTCGACGTGATCACCGCCGACGGTTTCGCCTTCCGGGTCGACATGCGTCTGCGCCCGCTGGGCGACGGCGGGCCGCTGGTCGGCAGCTTCAACGCGCTCACCGCCTACTATCAGGATCAGGGCCGTGAGTGGGAGCGCTACGCCATGCTCAAGGCGCGTCCGGTCGCCGGCGACCGCGAGGCGGGGCGTGCGCTGCTGGCATCGCTGGCGCCGTTCATCTATCGCAAGTATCTCGATTTCGGGGCGATCGAGTCGCTGCGCGAGATGAAGGCAATGATCCACCGCGAGGTGAAGCGGTTGGGGCGCGATGACAACATCAAGCTGGGTCGCGGCGGTATTCGCGAGGTGGAGTTCGTGGTCCAGGCGTTCCAGCTGATCCGCGGCGGCCGCGATACCGAACTGCAAGTGACCTCGCTGCGCCTGGCCTTGACGCGGCTGGTCGAGCTCGAGCTGCTGCCTCCGGCGGTGGTCGATGAGCTGCATGACGACTACGTCTTTCTGCGCGACCTGGAGCATGCGCTGCAGGCGCGCCACGACCGCCAGACCCAGCAGCTGCCGGAAGACGCCGAAGCGTGTGCGGCGCTGGCCATGGCCATGAACCTGGCCGATTGGACGGCGCTGCGTGCCGCGCTCGACGCCTGCCGCGAGCGGGTGCGCGGCCACTTCGATGCAGTGGTGGCCGACCCTCAGGAGGAGTCGGAGGCCGACGAGCCACTGCCCGATCAAGCGCGGCTCGAGCGCTGGAGCCAGCTATGGCGGCGCGAGCTGGACGAGTCCCAGGCGCAGCAGATGCTGGAGGCGGCCGGTTTCACGCTGCCTGACGCCTGGCGCCGGCTCAAGGCGTTCCGCGACTCGCGCGGGGTGCAGGCGATGCAGCGGATCGGCTTCGAGCGCCTCGAAGCGGTGATGCCGCTGCTGCTCGAGGCTCTGGCCGAGAGCGCCACGCCGACCACTGCGCTGGAGCGGGTGCTGCCGCTGATCGAAGGGGTACTGCGGCGTACCGCCTACCTCTCGCTGCTGCGCGAGAACCCGCAGGTGCTGCCGGGGCTGATTCGGCTGTGTGCCGCCAGCCCGTGGATCGCCGAGCAGTTGGCGCGCCACCCGATCCTGCTCGACGAGCTGCTGACGCCTGACACGCTCTACTCGCCCGCCGACAAGGCGCGCCTGGCCGACGAACTGCGTCAGACCCTGGCGCGGATTCCCGAAGAGGACGAGGAGAGCTGGCTCGACGCCCTGCGCGTGTTCAAGCAGACCCAGGTGCTGCGGGTCGCTGCCTCGGACATCGCCGGCGCGCGGGTATTGATGAAGGTCAGTGACTATCTCACCGCGATCGCCGAGGTGATCCTCGATAGTGTGCTGCAGCGTGCCTGGCGCTCGCTCACCGCGCGCTACGGTGAGCCACGCCCACGGGAGGGGGCGGACAAGGCCGAATTCCTGATCGTCGGCTACGGCAAGCTTGGCGGCATCGAGCTGGGCTACGGCTCGGATCTGGATCTGGTGTTCCTCTACGATGCCGCACCCCATGGCGCTACGGATGGCGCCAAGCCGATCGACAACGTGGTCTTCTTTACCCGGCTCGGCCAGCGCATCATCCATCTGCTCACGGCGACCACCCCCAGCGGCACACTCTACGAAGTCGACATGCGCCTGCGCCCCTCGGGCAATGCCGGACTGCTGGTCTCCTCGCTCGACGCCTTCGCCGACTACCAGCGGCGGGAGGCCTGGACCTGGGAGCACCAGGCGCTGGTGCGGGCGCGGCCGGTGGCCGGGGGCGCGGCGCTGGCAGCATCCTTCGAGGCGGTGCGCCGCGAGGTGCTGGGGCGCGAACGTGACCCCGCCGAACTGCGCCGGGCGGTGGCCGAGATGCGCGCCAAGATGCGCCAGCATCTGGGCAGCGCGGCAGGCGAGACGGATACCTTCAATCTCAAGCAGGATGCCGGTGGGTTGGTCGATATCGAGTTCCTGAACCAGTACGCGGTGCTGGCCTGGGCCTGCGCCACTCCGGCGCTGCTGGAGGTCACCGACAACATGCGTCTGCTGGATGCGCTGGCAGAGAGCGAGCGCCTGCCCGAGGGTGACGTGCGTGAGCTGCAGGCGGCCTATCTGGCTTACCGCGACGCCAGCCATCGTGCCGCCCTGGCCAAGACCGGCAGCGACGTGCCGGCGGCCGATTTCGACACCGAGCGTGCTCGGGTCCAGGCGCTATGGAAGGCATGGATCGAGGCGGAGGGCGCTGCGCAGGGGTGATACCGCGCCGTGGGCGAGGCGCCAGGTGGAGCAGGGCGATAGCAGGCTAATTTTTTTGCCAACCCTTGAGGAAAACAGTGTTTGATTAAGATATGATTAAACTCTGATGATTCCTGTTACTGCCCTGCGTCCTGGAGTGACCCTCATGGTTTCTCTCTCTCTCAGCTCCGAACTCGCCCATGGCAACGACCGGGCGGTCTATCGGCATCCCGCCGAGGCCGGGCGCTGCATCAAGGTGCCGCGCTTCCCCGATCGCGGCAGCCAGCAGAACGAGCGCGAGAAGAGCTACTTCGAGGGGCTCAAGCGGCGCGGCGTCCGCGACTGGCGCTACGTGCCGGAGTACTTCGGCACGGTCACCACCGATCTCGGCGAGGGGCTTGTCTTCGGCCTGGTCACCGATGCCGATGGCTCGCTGTCGCTCAATATCCGCCAGTTCCAGCAGCATGGCGACGCCGACTGGCTCACCACCCAGGCCTTCGTCGACGAGCTCGAACGGCTCTACCACTACCTGCGTGACAACTGGATCGTACCCTCGGACATCAACGACCGTAACGTGGTGTGCCAGCGGCGTGCCGACGGCAGCATCCGGCTGTGGCTGATCGACGGTGTCTCCAACCCTGACTTCATGCCGCTGGCCAATATCTGGCCGTGGTTCGCGCGACAGAAGGTGGACCGCCGCATTCAGCGCTTCTATCGCCGTCTGCATGAGTACGGCTTCATTTCCCGGGGGCAGCGGGACGCGCTGTTGGCGAGCCTATCCTAGGCTTTGTTCGAGTCTGTAGGCATGTTGACGATGCATTTGAGAACCGCGACTGTCGCTGATTATCCGCGCCTTATCGAGGTGTGGGAGGCATCGGTACGAGCAACCCATGACTTCCTGGCCGAGCAAGACCTGCAGGTGCTGAAACCATTGATCTTGAATCAGTATTTCGATGCGGTGTGCCTGACGCTAGCTTGCAGTGAGCAAGGTGATATCGCCGGCTTTTCGGGCGTGGCTGACGCCAATATCGAGATGTTGTTCATCGCGCCCGACTGTCGGGGGCAAGGCATCGGGACGCGGTTACTGAGGCATGCGATCGAGAAGCAGGGCGCGACGAGCGTCGATGTCAATGAGCAGAACCACGCGGCGCTGAGCTTTTATCGAGCGCGAGGCTTCGGCATAGGCAGCCGCTCACCGTTGGATGGTCAGGGTAAGCCCTATCCGCTACTGCATCTGCAGTTGAACGCCTGATTCAGCGCCCGGGGAATCTCAGCCAAAGTAGCCTGCAGGCTCGACGATACGACATCGGCTACCCGATAAAGCGCCCTCCGCTTGGAGGGCGTTTTGCGTTTCGCTGTTCGGCGCGGCTCAGCTCGGCTGGCGCGGATCGCGGCCGATGGGGTGCGGCTCGTTGCGTGCCTTGGCCAGCTCGATCTGGCGCTGACGCTCGCGCGCGCCGGCACGGGTCTTCTCGGGCAGCGAATCCCAGCAGTTTGGGCAGCTGATCCCCGGGACGTAGTGTTCGGATTCCTGATCCTCGGCGGAGATCGGCATGCGGCAGGCGTGGCACTGGGCGTACTCGCCCTCGCTCAGGTCGTGGCGCACCGTGACCCGGTTGTCGAACACGAAGCAGTCGCCGCGCCAGCGCGTCTGCGCTTCCGGCACCTTCTCCAGATAGTTGAGAATCCCGCCCTTGAGGTGGAACACCTCCTCGAAGCCTTCGCCCAGCATGAAGCTCGACGCCTTCTCGCAGCGGATGCCGCCGGTGCAGAACATCGCGACCTTCTTGTGCCGGCTGGGATCGTAGTGCTGACGCACATAGTCGGGAAACTCACGAAACGACTTGGTCTGCGGGTCCACCGCGCCCTCGAAGCTGCCGATCGCCACCTCGTAGTCGTTACGGGTATCGATCACCAGCACCTCGGGGTCGTCGATCAGATCGTTCCAGGCTTCCGGTTCGACATAGGTGCCGACACGTGCGTTGGGATCGACGCCATCCACGCCCAGGGTGACGATCTCGCGCTTGAGCTTGACCTTGGTGCGGTAGAAGGGCTGCTCGTCGCAGTAGGACTCTTTGTGCTCGAGCGCCGCCAGGCGCGGGTCGCGCTTGAGCCAGGCGAGCAGCGCATCGATCCCGGCACGGCTGCCGGAGACGGTGCCGTTGATGCCTTCGGCGGCGAGCAGCAGGGTGCCCTTGACGTCGAGACGCTGCATTTCTTCGAGCAGCGGTTCGCGCAGGGCTTCGAAGTCGTCGAGCGCGACGAAGCGATACAACGCCGCGACCACGATCGGTCGATCGGTAGAGGACATGCGATAACTCCTGGTAGTCGCCCACGTAAAGGGCGGACCGGGTCGTGAAGGGGTGGCGCGGATGGCAGGCCAGCGCGACACCGGAATGAACGCCGCGCATTTTACGCCGCTGATCGGCGAGGTCCAGCGGTGCGGCTCACTCGGGGCCGAAGAACAGCACCCAGGTCGAGAAGTCGGCGGAGAAGGTATCGAAGCGATGCGCCATGCCCTTGGGCACGAAGAGCACGTCGCCGACGCTCGCTGCCAGCCGCTCGCCGTCACGGTTCAGCACGGCGCTGCCACTGGCGATCAGATAGAGCTCGTCACGCGCATGGGGTGTCTGGGTGTCGATGTCGCGGGGAGAGAACAGTTCCAGGACCCGGTACTGCCTGAGAAGTACTGCGCTCGCCCATGAGGCGTTAAAAATCGGCTCAAAATGCTCATTTACAACCCGTAAACTCCGCGTTCTCGCCGATTTTTGCCTTGCCTGGCCTTCGCTCGTCGACTTCTCAGACAGCACCTAGCCCGTGGCGGGCGAAGACCTCCACGAACGGGCGCTCCGCCGCGGCCAGCCGGGCGGCGATCTCGGCCCAGGGTAGGTGGGGCGGTTGCTTCGGACTCCGATCAGTGGCGTTCATCGCTCTCCTCCATGCCACTCAGGCAGCGTGCCGTGGCCTCGTCGAGGCCACGCTCTTCGATCAGGCCGCGCTGGATCGCCGCGCGCTCGGCATCGGGTTTGTGTTGGCTCGCCTTGCGCTGGCCTTCGAGCCGCTCGATGCGCAGCTCGATCCCGACGATGCCGCGACACATGCCGTCGATATAGGCCGCCGGCGCATCGTCGATCGACCAGGGGTGGGCGCGATCTCTTTCAAAGTGGTTGGTCAAGGCGGCCACGGTGTTGCGCAGCCAGCTCGCGTCGTCGATCAGGCGTAGCGTGCCGTGGGCGTGGACGACCTGATAGTTCCAGGTCGGCACCACGCGGCCGTGCTCTTGCTTGGCCGGATACCAGCTCGGTGTGATGTAGGCCTGGGGGCCGTGGAAGATCGCCAGCGCTGGGCGGGTCGTGGCGCCGGCGACCAGCGGGTTGGCTCGTGCGACGTGGCCGCGCAGCACGCCTAGAGGCGCGCCCTCGCGCTCGGGCTCCCGCAGCATCGGCAGATGGTCGGCCAGCCAGCCATCGGCATCCTGGGTGATCAGGGTGGCGAAGGGGCGTGCGCCATGGCCTGCGCCAGGGCGTCGCCGTCTTCGACCGAAAGGGGGCAGGGCGATGCATGCTCAGCAGCCCCCGCGGGTGTGTCAGGCAGCGGGCGGTGGGTCGCCAGTGGCTGACACTGGGCCCCCGCGGCGGTGAAGTTGTCCGGGTCGAGCCACTGCCGGTGCGCGGCGTGAAGCGCGGGCCACTCATGATCGACCACCGAGAACCAGGCGGTATCGCGGTTACGCCCCTGAACCACTCGGTGCTGGCGGAAGATCCCCTCGAAGCGAAAGCCGAGCCGCTCGGCTGCCCGGCGCGAGGGGGCATTGAGGGCGTCGCACTTCCACTCGAGGCGCCGATAGCCCAGGGCGAAGGCGTGCGCCATCAGCAGCATCAGCGCTTCGCTGGAGAGCTGGCTGCGTGCCATGCGCGGCGAGAAGTTGAGATGGCCGATCTCGATCCGGCCGTCGTCGGGCACGATGTTGAGATAGGTGGCCATGCCCACGGCCTGGCCATCCTGGGGATCGATGATCGCGTAGCACCAGGGGTCTTGGCCCGCACTCATCGTCCGCAGCCAGCCCTGACAGCCGGTCTCGTCGGCGAACGGGCGGCCGCCGAGGTAGGTCCAGCGCGCCTCGCCCTCGCGATCATCGGTGAGGGCCGGGTCGGGATGGCACCACGCCTGCCACAGCGACGCCGCGTGCTGCTGCGCGTCGAGCGGTGCGAGCCGGCAGTAGCGGCCCGTCAGCACGCTGTGGTCGGGGCGGCGCGCAGGTTGCCAGGCGGCCACCGGCAGACCGATCGGCTGGCAGTGGCGGTTTTCGGTGCAGGAGGGCGACATCGTGGGGTTTCTCCTCAGCAGCCGCAGGCAGCGAGCTGGGCGTCGGCCAGGGAACCGGGTTCGGGGCCGCTGGCGAGGGGGTGCCCGTCGCGCTGCCAGAAGTCCAGGCCGCCCAGCAGCTCCTTGACCGTGAAGCCCGCCGTGGCCAGCTTGAGTGTGCCCCAGGTCGAGCCGTTACAGCCGATGCCATCGCAGTAGCAGACGTAGACTCGATCCCGCGCCAGTGCCGCCAGGGTGGTGGGGTTCATCTCGACGTGCGGCAGGCTGATGGCCCCGGGGATGTGCCCGGCCAGGTAGTGCGACCGCGAGCGGGTATCGATCACCACCAGCGTCTCGATGGCGTTGGCGAGATCCTGGGCCAGATCCCAGGCATCGGTGTGCAGGCCGAGCTTGTCGCGCATGGCCGCAGCGGAGACCGCGGGCTCCGGGGGAGGGACTTCCAGCACCCGGGAGGTCGCTGGGGGCGTCGTGATGTCGTTCATGGCCGTGTCTCTCCGTCGGCAGGGTATCCGGTGTTCAGCGACAGTCCGTATTCAACAGCCCGTATTCAATGGTCCGTATTCAACAAATAAGTGAAGAACGCCTCGTCGCGCTGCCAGCCAAGGTCGTGGTAGCGCGACTGCGCGGTGTGGTTCTCGACCTGGGTCCGCAGCATCAGTTGGGTCACGCCCATGGTCACGGGCAAGCTGGCGTGACGCTCGCAGCAGATCGCTGCCCATCCCCTGGCCGCGCGCCTCGGGGTCGACGAACAGATCGTTGAGTATCCAGCGGATCGTCAGGTAGTGGTCGAGGGCACCGGGAATAGCTGCACGAAGCCGCGGGCGCGGCCATGGGTATCGCGCGCCAGCAGCAGATGGGCGTCGCCGTTGGCGAAGCGCTGGGTGAGAAAGGCGCGGGCGCCCTCCAGGTCACCGGGCTGGCGGTAGAAGCGTCGGTAGGCATCGACCAGGGGCGTCAGCTCAGGGATCTCAGCGGCGGTGGCGAGGTCGATCGAGGTCGAGAAGGCAAAGGTTGGCATGTTGCGGCTCCGGGCAGTGACTTGAACGGAGTGTGGCGGCATAGTGGTTCCTTGGTAAGAGCCAGTTAGGCCAAGAGTGAGGGAACCAATGTCCGCATCCCAGGCGCATCAGCTGTGGATCATCGAAGCGCTCGGCTTGAAGCTCGCCGCTTCGGCGTCTCATACCGATTCATCCCGCGCTTCCACCCACGCTCTCCCCAACGCTTCCCTCACGCTGGGGCAGCGGCTTTATGTGGCGCTGCGCGAGTCGATCCAGGACGGCGCGCTGGCGCCGGGTAGCCAGTTACCGGCATCCCGGCGGCTGGCGGCGGCGTTGGGGGTCGGGCGCAATACGGTGCTGGGGGCAGTGGATCGACTCGTGGCCGAGGGTTTTCTCCAGGCGCAACCGGGCTCGGGAGTGTTCGTCGCCGAGTGGCAGTCACCGCCGCCGCTACCCCCTTGCCGCGAGGTCGAGGCGCCGCCGCCACTCTCCGCCCGCGGCACCCGCATTCTCGATTTCGAACGCACCCTGAGCGGCCGCCATAGCGCTTTCGCGCCTGGTGTCCCGGCGCTGGACCGTTTCCCGCGGGAGCGCTGGCAGCGGCTGCTGCGGCGGCACCAGCAGCGTGCGCCGACGGCGTGGTTCGACTATCAGAGCCAGGGCGGGGTGAGTGCGCTACGTGAGGCGCTGTGCGACTACCTGCGGCTATCGCGCTCGGTGCGTTGCCACCCCGGGCAGATCCTGATCACCCAGGGCGCCCAGCAGGGCTTCGAGCTGGTGGCCAGGCTGCTGGCGGATGTCGGCGATACGCTATGGATGGAGGAGCCCGGCTATGGTGGTGCACAATCCTGCTTCATCTCGGCCGGGCTCGCGCTCGAACCGGTGCCGGTCGACGCCGAGGGGATGAACGTGGCGGCGCTGGCGCCTGACACCCCCGCGCCGCGGCTGATCTATGTCACGCCGTCGCACCAGTACCCGTGTGGGGTGACGCTGCCGCTGGCCCGGCGCATGGCGCTGCTGGCACTGGCCCGGCGCCACCGGGCCTGGATCATCGAAGACGACTATGACAGTAGTTCCGCTACGCCAGTGCGCCGATCGCTTCGCTGCAGGGGCTGATCGAGGAGGCTCCGGTGATCTATGTGGGCACCTTCAGCAAGGTGCTCTATCCGGGGCTGCGGCTGGGCTATCTGGTACTGCCGGAGGCGCTGGTCGAGCCGTTCCGGCGTGCCAATGCGCGGCTGCACCGGGAAGGGCAGTATCTGGTTCAGGCGGCGCTGGCCGACTTTATCCACGAGGGGCACTTCGCGCGCCATGTGGCGCAGATGCGCGAATGCTACCGCAAGCGCCAGGCCGCGCTGCGCGAAGCGTTGGCGCCGGCGGTGGCGCGCGGGCTGATGCTGTCGGCGGGGCAGGCGGGCATGCATCTGGTGGCGCGGCTCGACACCCTCGCCGAGGAGCGCACGCTGGTCGAGCAGGCCGCGGCGGCAGACATTCTGCTCTCGCCGTTATCGCAATACTATCTGCGACCGCCCGTCGAGGCGGGGCTGGTACTCGGATACGCCGGGGCGACGCCGGCCGAGATCGCGCGGGCGGGCGGGTGGTTGGCGCAGCGCTGGCTGGCCCTGCGCGGGGAAGCCTGACGCTGGTTCAGGCGTCGGCGTCGCCGGAGCCGGCGTCATCCTCGCTCGGGCCCGGGCGGGCACGGGGGCGTCGAGCGCGGGTGTCGCGGTGTTTCTCGTTGTGATGTGTCGCATTGCGATGCGTCTCGTCGCCCGGCGTTTCTTCTGCTTGCGTCTCGGCCGAGCGCTGCGTCGGGTCGCGACCTTGCGTGGACGACGCCGTCTCGGCCGTGTCGCCGTCGCGGCGTATGCCGACGCCCTCGGGTAGATAAAGCCGGGAGGCGGGCAGGGCCAACTCAGCGCCATGCTTCTCGATGATGTCACGCACCTTGAGCAGGATCTCCTGCTTGATCTCGTGGAAGCGCTGCCAGTCGGTCTCGCGGGTGAAGGCGTAGAGCATGATCTCCAGCGCGTACTGGCCGAAGGTGGTGAAGTTGACCGTGATCAGCTCGTTCTGGTCGATTTCGTCGTGGTGCTTGAGCAGCTGGCGGATATCGCCGGTGATCGCCTCGATGGCCCCGGCATCCTGATAGCGCAGACCCACGGTCTCCCACAGCCGACGATTGACCATGCGCGTGGGGGTCTCCACCGAGATCTGGCTGAACCAGGCATTGGGTACGTAGAGCGGCGGACCGGCGAAGGTACGGATGGTGGTCAAGCGCCAACCGATATCCTCGACCATGCCTTCGATCTCGCGGTCGGGGGAGCGAATCCAGTCGCCGACCACGAACGGCTTGTCCAGATGGACCACCATGCCGCCGAAGAAGTTGGCCATGACGTCGCGCGCGGCGAAGCCGATCACCAGACCGCCGAAGCCGCCCATGGCAAGGATGCTCGACATCGACACACCGAGTATCTGCAGCCCGATCAGGATCAGGGTGACGATCAGCACCGCGCCGACGATCTTGGTCAGTGCCGATGCCGAGGTCTGATCCACCGGCCGCGCCCGGCAGTTGACCGGCGGAAACACCAGGCGCTGCTCGAGCCGCCGGATCAGGCGGATGCCGCTCCAGGCCAGTAGCAGCAGGGTGATCAGGGCGCCGCTCTTGAACAGGAAACCGGTGAGCGCGGTCACCCCGAGGTGCGCGCCGATCACGCCGGTGCCGATCATCAGCGCGCTGATCCAGATCCACCAGCGCAGCGGCAGGCGCAGGGCGTGCAGGAAAGGGTCGTCCCAGCGCCGCGGCGAGCGCACCAGGCGCTGCTCTAGCCGGCCGAGGACGAAGTAGAGCACCAGGTCGACGACCGCGGCGAGGAGTACGATGGCGATCGGCAGCAGGATCCACCCTGGCAGGCCGAGCCAGTCGCTCAGGCGCTGCTGCAGGTGGGCTAGAGCCTGTGTCGAGAGCGTCTGTGTCGCGTCGTCCAGAGTCTTCATCTGCCTGCGGTATCTGTCATCGTGTCTGCCGTTCGGAGCTCCCAGGGTGCGAGGAGGGAACGGCGGCGAGTATCGAGTAAGCAGCCTAGTCGCGCTCTGGCGTGCCTGCCAGCGTGCGCCTTTGCCAGGGCAGGGTCGCGTCTCGGCTCAGGGGTGACAGCAGCGCTTGGCTTTCTTGCCGCTGCCGCAGGGACAGGGGGCGTTGCGCTGGGGGCTGGCGCTGGCGGGTGTGGGGTCGATCTCGCCGTCCAGATAGCGCCAGCGCCCCTGGCGGCGGCGGAAGCGCGAGCGCTCGTGCAGCACGGCTTTCGCTTCCGTCGCGGCACCAGGCGCCGGATTCAGCGGACGGTAGTGCGCCTTGAACGTCACCGTACCCTGACTGCCGCGGACGCGGCTCTCGAGGATCTCCAGGCCCAGCCAGTCGCAGTCGCGCCGGTCGAGCAGCTCGGGTGTCAGCGCCGTGTCACGGGTATCCGGGTCCCAAGTGTGATACAGATAGTATCCCAGGTTGCCGAGTGCAAAGGCCGAATAACGTGAGCGCATCAGTGCCTCCGGCGTGGCTGGCGGGCGCTCATCGAGATGATGCGGCTGGCAGCAGTCGGCGTAGTTGTGGCCGCTGCCACAGGGGCAGGGCGGCGTGGTCTGGGGCATGGCGGTATCCTGGCGAGAGCGGTGGGCGAATCGGGAGGCTGTCGAGACGCGCCGCAGGTCTCCGGCAACCTCATCCGCTACGCCGTATGTGGCTACTGGAACGACACGATGTCGCGGCCGCGATGGGAATCTCGACGGACCCTGAGCTATTATTTGTCGCAAAACGTTAATGCGGCGCTGAACTTGTAGATGGCTTGTGGTAAAAAGCGCGTCTTGATCAATGCTCCGGAGCCAGTCACTCGACGTGTAGGTCGATTGCCCATGTTTCTCGACGAGTTTCATTCTACCGACGCCGGCCACTTTTGCATCTCTGCGGAGCAGGCCAGCCGGTTCGCCCGCGAAATCGCCGGCGATTACAATCCGATCCACGACCCCTGTGCGCGGCGCTTCTGTGTGCCCGGCGATCTGCTGTTCGCGCTGGTGCTGTCGCACTACGGACTGTCGCAGCGGATGACCTTCCACTTCTGCGGCATGGTCGGCGACCGCGTGCCGCTGCACTTCGTCGAGGATGGTGCCGGCACGGTGAGCGTCGAGGACGCCGCCGGCAAGCAGTACCTGCGCGTCGAGCGCGAAGGCTGGACGCTGCGCGACCCGGCCACGGTGGAGACGTTTACCCGGCGTTACGTGGCGTTTTCCGGGCGCAATTTCCCTCACTACCTGAAGCCGCTGCTCGAAGACAAGGGGGTCATGTTCAACCCCCAGCGCCCGCTGGTGATCTACGACAGCATGGGCTTCAGCCTCGAAGATCACGACCCCTGTGATCTTGATCTCGAATTCGCCGGCGCCGAGCTCGACGTCAAGGGCAAGCGCGGCGAGGCGCTGCTCGAGTTTCGCATGCGCTGCCAGGGGCGCGCAGTGGGTACCGGCTCCAAGAAGCTGGTGATCAGCGGATTGCAGGCCTACGATGCGGAGAAGATGGAGACCTTCGTCACCAACTTCACCCAGCTCAAGGCCGCCAACCCCTGCTCCGCCTGACGGGTGAGAGCGGCACGAGCGAGCCAGCACGGCTCCGGCGCGAGCTTCTCGGCGCCGGCTGACGTGCCCGCAACGCTGATACGCCCATCGTTATCGTCAGCGGGTGGCCCATGAAACAGCACGTCTCCCCCTTTCAGCTCTTCGTGCTGGCGATGTCGTTCTACGTGCTCGCGGCGCTGTTCGCGAGCGCTTTCCTGACCCTTCCGCCTGAGATCGAGCGGCTGATCGGCTACCTCGACTATGTCGTCTGCGCCGTCTTCTTCATCGATTTCTGCCAGCGTTTCTACCGCGCACCGAGCAAGTGGCGTTACATGCGCTGGGGCTGGCTCGATCTGCTCTCATGCATCCCCGCCGGCTGGTTCCAGGCCGCGCGCCTGGCGCGAGTGGTACAGGTGTTGCGCATTCTGCGCGCACTGCGCTCGATGGAAATGATCTGGCAACTGCTGTTTCGTAACCGCGCCGAGGGGGTGCTCGCCTCCGTCGCCACCGCGACCGTATTGCTGGTGGTGGTGAGCGCGGTGACGGTACTGCTGGTCGAGGCCCCCGATCCGCACAGCCCGATCAACACCGCCGAGGATGCGCTGTGGTGGGCGATCGTCACGGTGACCACCGTCGGCTATGGCGACTACTACCCGGTGACCACCCTGGGGCGTGTCGTTGCGGTGCTGCTGATGGTCTGTGGGGTAGGGCTGTTCGGGAGCTTCGCGGCTTATGTCAGCTCGCTGTTCGTCGAGGATCAGGGCGAGTCGGAGTCGCGCCAGCACAAGGCCAACCGGCGCATGATGCGCCACATGATCGAACAGGTCAGTGAGCTACAGGCGGAGATCGAAGCGCTGCGCGCCGAGATGCGCACGCATCGTCAGGAGCTGGAGTCGCATCATGTACCTTCCGACTCGGCCGAAGGGGCTGCCGAGCCGTCGCCTCGATCTCGGTCAGCGGATGACGCGCCGTCAGAGGAGGGTCCTGCTCAGGGATCGCCGCGGCGATGAACGCGATGTATGGGTGTTGTGTTGCGCGTGAAATATAAGGGTGCTAATCTATTCCACGTCGAATGAAGCATTGATTGCCAATTCCTCGATAGTCGTCGTGCTATTAGCAGTCGTTCGAGTCGCGTCTGAGACGCATCTCCTAGGTAACACCCCGCCTCGCCCGCGCATCCCCCCTCTTGCGCGGGCTTTTTTTGGTCTGAAGGGTGCCCGCCAGTCTTGAATGGAGCCCCTCGGGGCGGCGTATCAGCCGGCGTCGAAGCCGCTGAGCACATTGACCACATTGACCCCGATCTCCTCCACCGCATAACCACCTTCGAGCAGGAACACCGTAGGCAGGCCAGCGCGCTTGAGCAGGCCGCCGTAGTCGCTGAAGTCGTCGCTTTCGAGGGTAAACGAGCTGATCGGGTCCTGGGCGAAGGTATCGACCCCCAGAGAGACGATCAGCAGCTCGGCGCCGAACGCTTGAATGCGCGCCAGGGCGTCTTCCAGCGCCTGCCGCCAGCGCGGGTAGCCGGTCCCCGGCGCCAGCGGGTAGTTGAGATTGAAGCCCTCCCCGCGACCGCTGCCGGTCTCGTCGGCATAGCCCAGGTAGTAGGGGAACTCAAGCGCCGGGTCGCCGTGGATCGAGGCGAACAGCACGTCGTCGCGGGTGTAGAAGATCTCCTGAGTGCCGTTGCCGTGATGGAAGTCGACATCGAGAATGGCGACCCGCGCGATACCTTGGTCGCGGGCGTGCTGGGCGGCGATTGCGGCATTGTTGAAGAAGCAGTAGCCACCGAACTGATCGCGGGCGGCGTGGTGGCCGGGTGGGCGGCACAGGCCGAAGGCGCCGCCGCCGTGGGTAAGTACCTGGTCGGTGGCGGCCAGCGCGATATCCTTGCTCGCCAGCGCGGCACGGAAGGTGCCGGCGCAGACCGAGGTTTCCGCCGCCAGGGCGTAGTAGCCGAGACGGCCTTCGAGATTGTCGGGAATACGGTCGCCGCGCAGGGTGCGCGCCGGCCAGATACTGGGGATCGGCTCGCCGCCGTGTCCTTCGGCCTGCCAGTTCTCCCACAGGTTCTCCAGGAAATCGACATAGGCGGCGTCATGGATCTCGAGCACACCCGCCAGCCCGCGACGTTCGGGCTCGCGCACATCCCCCAGGTCCGCGGCGCGAATCCGCGCGAGAATGATCTCCACGCGTTCGGGGCACTCGAAGGGCGTCACCAGCTGGCCGCCGTGGAGTTCGCTGCGGGGGTGGCGGAGCTGGGTATCGGCGGTATGGAAGGTCAGCATGGGGGCTCCTCTAAGCGGATAACGACGTGGCAGGCGCCAATATGGAATGCCGGTCTCGAGGGACCAGCGCGCCCAGCATAACCCGGGCAGGCCACGCCGTGCGGCTCGCTGACACCGATCCGGCCGCGCGACAAAGCGTCGCTGCCGGCCTGCGGCGCTGGGCAGGGGCATGAGCGGGGATTACAATCGCGCCTCCAACAGCAAGACCGTCCCTGCGCACGCCTACCTCGACAATGTCATGAGGGCGTCGCCATCGCCATGGATCTCGATATGAGTCAGTTGCCCCCCTGCCCGCAGTGCGCCTCGACCTACACTTACGCCGACATGAGCCTCTACGTCTGCCCCGAGTGCGGTCACGAATGGTCCGGCGAAGCCGAGGCGGAGAGCGCCGGCGATACCCCCGCGATCGTGGATGCCAATGGTACGCCGCTGGCCGATGGCGACAGCGTCACCGTGATCAAGGATCTCAAGGTCAAGGGCTCCTCGCTGGTGGTGAAAGTGGGGACCAAGGTCAAGAGTATTCGCCTGGTCGACGGCGACCACGACATAGACTGCAAGATCGATGGCATCGGTGCCATGAAGCTCAAGTCGGAATTCGTCAAGAAGGCGTGAGCCGAGGCCAGCTGCTGTGGCTGGCCGTGATAGGCTGGATACGAAAACTGCCTACGCTCGCTGACTTGTCGTACCAACCCTAGGGTTGGGGACGTCGCACGGCTCACGTCTTGAGGAATCTCCGATGCCCTCGTCACTGCCCGTACTGCGCCGCCTGCGCCCCGATTCTCCCCATCTCGAGACGCTGGCGCGCTGGACCTACGCCACCTGGGGCGCGCTCTATCCCGAAGAGAGCTGGCCGCAGTGGCGCGATCATCTGCGCCGGCAGTGCGGTGAGCAGGGCGTGCCCTCGGTATTCGTCGCGCTCACCGATGTGTCGGGGCGTGAGATTCCGGTGGGTACGGCCAGTCTCACCGAGAGCGATCTGGATTCGCGTCCCGAGCTGACGCCGTGGCTGGCATCGGTATTCGTGCTGCCGGCGTGGCGCGGGCGTGGGATCGCCTCGGCGCTGGTCGAGCGCGTGGCCGAGGAGGCGCGCATGGCCGGCTGCCCCGGCTGCTATCTGTATACCCCCGACCAGCAGGCGCTTTATGCTCGCCTGGGCTGGCAGATGCAGGAAGAACTCGACTACCGCGGCGAGCGGGTCACCCTGATGTGGCGTGGGTATGGGGCATGAGCGTGGCGCGTGACGGTCGGCTCGATTGGCCGCCGCCATCGCGCTGCCTGATCGGATCGACACCCTCTCAGGCCGCCAGCCCCGCTTCCGGCGGCGCCTTGGCGCCGGTCATGATGGCCACGGCGTCCGAGGGTGAGATCGTCTTGGGGTCGACCACTGCGATACGTCGGCCGAGCCGGTGGATATGGATCCGGTCGGCCACGTCGAAGACATGCGGCATGTTGTGGGAAATCAGCACGATCGGTAGACCCCGACCTTTGACCTCGCGGATCAGATCCAGCACCCGGTTCGACTCCTTGACGCCGAGCGCCGCGGTGGGCTCGTCCATGATGATCACCTTGGCCGCAAACGCTGCGGCGCGTGCGACCGCCACGCCCTGACGCTGTCCGCCGGATAGTGTCTCCACTGCCTGGCCGATGTTTTGAATGGTCAGTAGACCCAGCTCCGAGAGTTTCTCGCGGGCGAATGTTTCCATCGCCTGGCGATCGAGCATGCGCAGCACTTTGCCGAGCATGCCCTTGCGGCGGAGTTCTCGGCCCAGAAACAGGTTGTCGGCGATCGACAGCGCTGGCGACAGGGCCAGCGTCTGGTAGACGGTCTCGATACCGGCGTCGCGAGCCTGTATCGGCGAGGCGAACTGCACCGGCTGGCCATCGAGCCGGATATCGCCCGAATCGGGGACGACCGTGCCCGAGAGCGTCTTGATCAGCGTCGATTTGCCAGCGCCGTTATCGCCGATGACGGCGAGGACTTCGCCGGGATAGAGATCGAAATCGCTGTGGTCCAGCGCGGTGACCCGGCCGTAGTGTTTGGTCAGGCCGCGGGCGGCGAGGATGGGTTGGATCGTCGTGGTCATGCCGAAGCCCTCCGAATCCATTGGTCGGTCGCGACCGCGATGATGATGAGCGCACCGACGGTCAGTTGTGTCCACTGCGGGTCAGTACCGAGCAGTCGCAGTCCCAGGGAGAACACGCCGACGATCAGCGCCCCGAACAGGGTGCCTAGAATCGACCCTCGCCCGCCGAACAGCGAAGTGCCACCGATCACCACGGCGGTGATGGCGTTGATGTTTTCCAGTTGTCCTGCCTGCGGCGACACCGAGCCGATACGCCCGATCAAGGCCCAACCCGCCAGGGCGCAGATCAGCCCGGTGACGACATACACCGATACCAGCACCCGCCCGGTGCGAATGCCCGCCAGCATGGCCGCTTGCTTGTCGTCGCCGACGGCGTAGACATGCCGTCCCCAGGCGGTCTTGTTGAGCGCGTACCACAGCAATGCGGATATCACGAGCATTAGAATCACGCCGCCGTAGGTGAAGACGGCATGACCGATATGAAAGGCGTTGCCGAAGACATGCAGAATGGGCGCGGTCTGGTCGATCTCCTGGCTGCGGACCGTCTCGTTGCCCGAATAGATGAAGGTGATCGCGCCGAAGATCGACCATGTCCCCAGCGTGACGATAAAGGGGGGCAGCTTCACTCGAGAGACCAGCAACCCGTTGATCAGACCGCAAAGCCCGCCGGCCGCGAGCCCGGCGATCACGGCCAGGAAGCCCGGTACGCCGTAATGGATGGCGAACTGGCCCATCACCACTGAGCTCAGCACCATGATCGCCCCCACCGACAGGTCGATGCCGGCGGTGAGAATGATCAGCGTCTGGCCGGCGCTGACGATACCGGTGATCGCTACCTGCTGAAGGATCAGGGTCAGGGTGAACGCTGAATAGAACTTAGGGCCGATGGCCGCGGCGAACACCACGGCCGAGACAGCCACCACGATCATCGGCACCGCCGCCGGGTTGGCGTGCAGAAAGTGCTGAAGACGCTGGGCTGGCGTATGCCGATTCGCATCGGGGGAGGCTATCGCGCCAGCGGCGTCTGACGCTGCCGTCTTCTCCGGGTCGGATACTCTGCTCATATAGCCGCTCCTTGCGACTGGACGCTGACTCGCGCGCCTCTTCATTAAAATCGATACGTGTCGTGTCGAAAATTGCAGAAACGGGTTGCCGTCACGGTTACGCGCTGACCCGATGGTGGCTTGGCGCTATTGGACTTCTGATTGATGACGATCCATGGGATGGCAATCCATGACGCGCCGGCATGGTGCTCGTCACTGCCGGCGCGCATGGCCATGAGAAACCGTCACTCGTGGCTTGGCGCTAGCCCCAGCAGTGCTTCAGACCTTCCTCGGTACTGATGGACTCGACGCCCTCGACGGGTTGGTCGGTGACCAGATTGACCCCGGTATTGGTGAAATCCAGACCCGGGCTGTTCTGAGGCTTCTCGCCGGTTTCCACGTAGGTCTTGACCGCCTCGATACCTTTCGACGCCATCAGTAGCGGGTACTGCTGCGACGTGGCGCCGATGATGCCTTCCTGAACGTTCTTCACGCCCGGGCAGCCGCCATCGATGGAGACGATAGTGGCCTGATCCTGCAATCCCACCGCCTTGAGGGCCTGATAGGCGCCGGCCGCTGCGGGTTCGTTGATGGTGTAGACCAGGTTGGTACTCGGATCCTTCTGTAACAGGTTTTCCATTGCCGTGCGTCCGCGATCTTCGGCACCGTAGCTCAGGTCGTGGCCGACGATGCGCGGATCGTCCTCGTCACCCCAGCGGTTGGGGTCCTTGATATCGATGCCGAAGCCCTGCATGAAACCCTGATCGCGCTGTACGCCCACGGATGGCTGACTGACCGCCAGATCCAGGAACGCGATATGAGCTTGCTTATCGCCCATGTGCTGCTTGGCCCACTCGCCGATCAGCTTGCCGGCTTCGAAGTTGTCGGTGGCAAAGGTCGCATCGGCGGCGCTGGCCGGCTGCAGCTTGGTATCGAGGGCGACGATCATCAGACCGGCCTGACGCGCTCTCTGGATGGCGGGCAGGATCGCCTTGGTGTCCGACGGGGTGATCAATATGCCGTCGACACCATCGGCGATGCAGGTCTCGATGGCGTCGACCTGGCCCTGGTTGTCACCGTCGTACTTGCCGGCGTACGTCTTCAGAGTGACGCCCAGTTCGGCCGCCTTCTGTTCGGCGCCTTTCTTCATGGTCACGAAATAAGGGTTGGTATCGGTCTTGGTGATCAGACACGCGCTGACATCCTTGGCAAAGGCGGGCGAAGCGAGTAGTGCGGCACCCATCGCGCCACAGCACGCCAAAGATTGGATCCAGATTTTTTTCATCGAAAACACCTGTGTCGCGATCGAGTGTGATTACGTTGTCATGGTGACTCGGTCCGGCTCGCTGGGCGGCCAGATACCTGACGGCACAGGTTCGATTTGGCTTTTAGTGTGATTTTTTGTAAATAATGCAAAGGTCTCGTAACAAATGGTATGAGAAATCTCCTACCCCCCCACTCGGTGCAGGATTGGTGGGTGCCGGCCTCCCCGGCGGCCTCCGCGGAGGCCGCCGGGCTTCGCCTCACCAGCTCTTGTAGGGCAGGAACTTGCCGTTCAAGGTCACGACCACGCGATCTCCCTTGGGATTTTCCTCTCGCTCCACTGCCATTTCGAAGTCGATGGCGCTCATGATGCCGTCGCCGAACTTCTCCTGGATGACGTCCTTCAGCGTCGGCCCGTAAACGCCGACGATCTCGTAGAGCCGGTAGATCAGCGGATCCTGGGGGATGGCCTGATCCCAGGTCTTGGTGGGGAAGGCTTCGAGCGCTGCTGTCACCTCTTCACCGAGCGCATCACTCAGACCCAGGGCCTGGGTGATCAGACGCGCGCTTTCCGCCGGGGCGCTGTTCATGCCGTAGCAGGCCGAGGCGACCCACACCGGGGAGTGGCCGCTGGCCGCGGCCAGGTCGTCCCAGCTCAGGCCCTTGCGCGCCTTGGCGGCCATCAGCGTGTGGTGCATTTCCAGCTTGTCCATGGGGTTGTCTCCTGGGGGGATGATTGCGCTGCCGCCGCCGGCGACAGCGGGGTGGTCAGATCAGGTCGCGCTTGGGTGCAGTGCGTACGTGGGTGGCGTAGAGGGTGAGGCCGGTGAAAGCGATGCCGCCGGCCAGATTGCCCAGTACCGTGGGGATCTCGTTCCAGATCATGTAGTCCATGACCGAGAAGCCGCCGCCCATGATCATCGCCGAGGGGAACAGGAACATGTTGACGATGGAGTGCTCGAAGCCCATGTAGAAGAACAGCATGATCGGCATCCACATCGCGATCACCTTGCCGCTCACCGAGGTGGAGATCATCGCGCCGACAACGCCCATCGAGACCATCCAGTTGCACAGCATGCCGCGGATGAAAATGGTGAACCAGCCGGCCAGGCCGTATTCGGCGTAGCCCAGGGTGCGTGCCTCACCGATACCGGCGATCTTCTCGCCCACCGCACCGGGGCCGATGGAAAAACCGTAGGTGAGGATGAAGGCCATCATCAGCGCCACCGTCAGCGCGCCGCCGAGATTGCCCAGGAAGACCCAACCCCAGTTGCGCAGCACGCGCTCGACGGTGACGCCCTGGCGCCGGTCCAGCAGTGCCAGCGGGGTGAGCATGAACACCCCGGTGAGCAGATCGAAGCCCATGAGATAGAGCATCACGAATCCCACCGGGAACAGGATCGCGCCCACCAGCGGCTGGCCGGTCTGCACGGTGATGGTGATCGCGAAGGCCGCAGCCAGGGCCAGGATGGCACCGGCCATGTAGGCGCGGATCACCGTGTCGCGGGTCGACATGAAGATCTTGGATTCGCCGGTGTCGACCATCTTGGTGACGAACTCGGCGGGAGTGAGATAGGACATGGGGCTTTCCTCGCTTGTCGTGATTTGTCGTTGTCGTTGTGACTTGATAGGGGAAGCATCGACTGCTGGATCCAACCATCGGTATCGAGCGTTCATCGAGGTATCGACGGCGTCGCTCAGGCTCGGGCATCCGCCTCGAGCAGCACGACCTCATCGCCGTGCAGGGCGACGGGCCAGGTCTGCAGGCGCCGTTCGGGGGCCTCCAGACAGACACCGTCGCGCAACCGGAAGTGCTGTTTGTAGAGCGGCGAAGCGACCACTCGCTCACCTTGCAGCTCTCCGATAATGCCGCGCCCGATCACGTTGGCCCCCGAGAAGGGGTCGCGGTTATCGACCGCGTAGAGGCGATCGCCGGTAGCGTCTTCGGGCTGCGTAGAACGATCCACTGCGTCTTCGGGCTGCCTGGAACGACCGTCGGCGGCGTCGGGCCGACCAGGTAAATAGAAAATCGCGATCTGATGGCCCGCGTGCCAGGCCACCACGCCCGAATGCGCCACCAGGTCGGCCCGCGTGCAGAGGCGCACGAGGTTGGGTGATGAGGTTAGCGGTGTGGCCGATGCCGCCAGGGTCGAGAGGCTATGAGTTATCTCCACGGCCAGCGAAGCGATCTCCTCGGCCCGCGCCGGACGTGGCTGATCACGTTCGCTCACGCTGACGATATCGGGGTCGGGGCGTTGGTCGTTGACGAAGGTACGGAAGCGCTTGAGCTTCTCCGGGTCCTTGAGTGCGCCGGCCCACTCGCACTCGTAGCGGTCGACCACCTGCTGCATCTGCGCCTCCAGCTCGGCGCCCAGGCCGAGGCTGTCTTCCAGGATCACCTGCTTGAGATAGTCGAGACCGCCGTCGAGGTTCTCGCGCCATACCGAGGTGCGCTGCAGCTTGTCCGCGGTGCGGATGTAGAACATCAGGAAGCGGTCGATGGTGCGCAGCAGCGTGGCGTCGTCGAGATCGGTGGCGAACAGCTCGGCGTGACGCGGGCGCATGCCGCCGTTGCCGCAGACATAGAGGTTCCAGCCGTGCTCGGTGGCGATCACCCCGACGTCCTTGCTCTGCGCCTCGGCACACTCGCGGGTGCAGCCGGAGACGGCGAACTTGAGCTTGTGCGGCGAGCGTAGGCCCTTGTAGCGATTCTCGATGGTCAGTGCCATGGCGACACTGTCCTGCACGCCGTAGCGGCACCAGGTACTGCCGACGCAGGATTTCACCGTGCGCGTCGACTTGCCGTAGGCGTGGCCGGTCTCGAAGCCGGCTTCGATCAGCTCGCGCCAGATCTCCGGCAGTTCGTGGAGCTGGGCGCCGAACAGGTCGATGCGCTGGCCGCCGGTGATCTTGGTGTAGAGCGCATACTTCTTGGCCACCGCGCCGATCGCGATCAGCTTGTCCGGGGTGATCTCGCCGCCGGGGATGCGCGGCACCACCGAGTAGGTGCCGTTCTTCTGCATGTTGGCCATGAAGGTGTCGTTGGTGTCCTGCAGCGGAATCAACGACGGCTCGGCGATCGGCGCATTCCAGCACGAGGCCAGGATCGAGGCCACCGCCGGCTTGCAGATGTCGCAGCCCAGATGCCCCTTGCCGTGGCGCGCATGCAGCGCCTCGAAGCTCTCGATGCCCTCGACGCGTACCAGGTCGTAGAGCGCCTGACGGGTGAAGGCGAAATGCTCGCACAAGCTCTTGTCGACGGCGATGCCGCGACTTTCGAGCTCATGTTCGAAGACCTGCTTGAGCAGGGCGGTGCAGCCGCCGCAGCCGGTGCTCGCTTTGGTCTCGGCCTTGAGCGAGGCGAGATCGGTGCAGCCCTGGGCCACCGCCTGGCACACCGCGCCCTTGGTCACGTTGTGGCACGAGCAGATAGCGGCGCTCTCGGGCAGCGCATCGGCCCCCAGCAGCGGTGCACCCTCGCCCTGGGGCAGGATCAGACTGGCGGGGTCGGCGGGGAGGGGAATGGCATTCTGCAGTACTGCAGCAGCGTGTCGTAGTAGCCGTTGTCGCCCACCAGCACCGCGCCGAGGGCGCGCTTGCCGTCGGCGGAGACCACCAGGCGGCGGTAGCCGTGGCCTGCTTCATCGATGAAGCGCTAGCTCACTGCCCCCTCGGTGGTGGCGTGGGCGTCGCCGATCGAACCCACGTCAACGCCGAGCAGCTTGAGCTTGGTCGACATGTCGGCGCCGCTGAAGGGTTCGCAGACATCGTCGAGACAGCCGGCAATGGTGCGCGCCATGGTGTAGCCGGGGGCGACCAGGCCGAAGATCCGGCCGTTCCACAGCGCGCACTCGCCGATGGCGAAGATCGCCGGGTCGGAGGTGACGCAGGTGTCGTCGATGACGACCCCGCCGCGTTCGCCGACCGCCAGGCCGCACTCCCGCGCCAGCCGGTCCTGCGGGCGGATACCGGCGGAGAACACGATCAGATCGGTCTCCAGCCAGGTGCCGTCGGTGAAGTTCATGCGATAGCGGTGATCCTCGCCGGCCACGATCCTCGCGGGTGGCGCGATCCACATGCACACCCACGCCGAGCGCTTCGATACGCGCCCGCAGCGCCTGACCGCCCTCGGCATCGAGCTGCACCGGCATCAGGCGTGGCGCGAACTCGACCACATGGGCCTCCAACCCCAGCGACTTGAGCGCGTTGGCCGCCTCCAGCCCCCAGCGCCCGCCGCCGACCCCCCACCCCGCGGGGGCTTCACGCTGTGCCACTGACGCCGCCGCGGCGCGAATCTGGTCGAGGTCATCGAGGGTGCGGTAGACCAGCGGGCGTGGCCGCTGGCGTCCTCCGCCGGGGTCGGAATCGGCGGCACGAAGGGGTAGGAGCCGGTGGCCAGGATCAGGCGGTCGAAGGGGAGCGGCCGGCGGCGCTGACCACCTCGCGGCTCTCGCGGTCGATCGCGCTGATGCACTCGCCCAGCCGCAGCTCGATGCCGTGGCGGGCGCAGAAGTCGGCGTCGCCGAGTGCAGGGCCTCGGCGTCGCTGCCGCCGAAGTAGTCGGAGAGGTGCACCCGGTCGTAGGCGCGGTGGCGCTCCTCGCCGAACACGGTGATCGTATAGCGCTGGTGGAGATCACGGGCGACCAGCTGCTCGAGGCAGTAGTGGCCGACCATGCGTTGCCGATCACGATCAGGCGTGCCGGGGGTATCGGCTGCCGGAGTGGTAGCGTCGCGGTCATGCCGCTTCCTCCTGGGTCGGTTGGGCCTCTGTGGCCAGATGACGTTCGATGTCGCGGGGGCCGAAACAGCAGCGCTTCGCGACAGGGGGGCAGGGGCGTGGCCGCCTGGGCCAGGGCGAAGAGCGCCGGGCCGGCGGCGGTGTCGCCGTAGAGCAGGGCCCCGATCAGACGCGAGTCGCGCAGCAGCAGCCGGCGGTAGTCGCCGTGCTCGGCATCGGCATAGGTGAGCACCTCAGTGGCGGCGTCCTCGGCCTCGGCCGGGCCGAAGGCGTAGAGCGAGACCCCGGCGACCTTGAGCCGGGTGGCGCAGTCGCGACGCACATAGCCGGGTGTGGTGGCCTGGCCCGGAGCGTCGGCGCACAGATGCGCGGCAAGCACCTCGACTGCTGCCAGATGGGCTCGACCAGCCCCACGGTGTCGCCCTCGAATTCAGACTCTCCAGCGCATGGATTGTGGGTCGCTAGTGGTCAGGTGGGCGTCGACGCGAATGCCGCGAGCGACGTCGAGGCCGGCGCGTCTGCCCAGCTCGCTGTGGGCCTCGATGCCGGCGGCGATGACCACGCAGTCGGCGGCCAGCCGGCGGCCGTCAGCGAGGGTCACCGCGCAGACGTTACCCGCGGCGTCGCCGTCACAGCGGCGAGGGTGGCGCCGGTCTGAGCGTCAGCCCCGCCGGGCCAGGGTCTGCGCCAGCCAGTCGCGGCGGTGCGGTCCAGCTGCCGGTTCATCAGCCGCTCGCTGCGCTGCAGCAGGGTCACCTCGAGCCGCCGGCGCCAGCCCCTCGGCGGCTTCCAGGCCGAGCAAGCCACCGCCGACCACGATGGCCTGTCGCCCCGGGGGCTGGGCAGCGAGCCAGTCGGCATCGTCGAGATTGCGGAAGGTGCCGACGTTGCCCAGTTCGATGCCCGGGACTGCGGCATCGCAGAGCGCGAGCCGGTGGCCAGGATCAGGCGGTCATAGGCAAGACGCTCGCCCGTCTCCAGCGTGACCTCGCGGGCGGTGCGGTCGATGGCCGTGACGCGCTGGCCCAGGCGCTCGCTGACGCTGACGTTGCCACGCGTCTCGGCGATCTCCAGCGCCAGTGCAGGCCGCGCGATCTCTCCGGCCAGCCAGGGTGACAGCAGCACCCGGTTGTAGGCGGCGGCATGCTCTTCACCGATCAGGGTGATCTGGACATCGAGGCGGCATCGCGCGCGCAGCGTATTGAGCAGGCGATGTCCGGCCATGCCGTTGCCGACGATGATCCAGCGCCGGGGGCCTTTGTTTGGGGGCTCGGCAGGCTGTACGGTCTCTCTCATCTCGTCCTCCCTTGGCGGCGGGCATGCCCCATACAACGCAAAAAGGCGCCTGATGACGCGAAGGAAGAGCTTCGCGGCATCAGGCGCCTTTGCCTGAATATGAATTGATTAAAACGCAGTGCGACCGCCGTTGGCCGCTGCTGTGTTGATCCAAGCGAAGCGCATGCCAGCAAGTCGATATCACCGCCGATTCAGTGGGTTGATACCGGATGGGAGAAAGCGGCGGCGGGTGTCGATGAGCGAGCCTGAGCCTTGACGGTGCAGCGACCGCGTTAACTGCACCATTGGCTGGCATCGGCGTGCGCCAGATTGTGCCGAGCACGCTGATCTGGCCTTGTCGCGCGAGGCAGCTTATTGATAAACAGGCAGAAACATCGAAAAGGCGCGGTTATTGCGCCGTCAACGGGGAGTGGCGTTGACGCCCGCTGCAGCGGGCACCAACGCGACTGACAGGCGGCCAATGAGGGCCGCACGACCATGACACAGTATCCGTGGGCTCGAGGCAGGGCGCGCGGTACGGGCAACGGGGCCCGACACCAGCTACGGCTTGGGGTCGGGCCTTTTTTTGTGCCCACTTTTGTGACCACTTTTGTGACCACCAGCCCTGGCGCAGACGTTCCGAGCAGCGCAGGTACCGCCGATCACGGCTGTTGGCGCATCGAGGGAGGAGTCCATGCCACTATCTCGATCTGCATCTCAACCCACCTCGCCAGCCACGCCCCGAGCCGCGGGCGCCGGCGACGTGATGGATGAGGGCACCACAACCTGCCCGCCTTCTAAGGGCACCACGACTTGCCCTTATTGCGGCGTCGGCTGTGGTGTCGATATCACCTTTAGCGACGGCAAGCCCTCAGCGGTGGCGGGAACGCGCAGCCATCCGGCCAATGGTGGGCGGCTGTGCGTCAAGGGGAGTGCGCTGCACGAGACGCTGGGCCATGAAGGGCGGCTGCTCTATCCCCAGGTGGACGGCCAGCGGGTCGACTGGGACTGCGCGCTCGATACCCTGGCCGAGCGGCTGGCGGCGACCCAGCGCGAGCATGGCCAGCAGTCGGTCGCGGCCTATCTCTCCGGCCAGCTGTTGACCGAGGATTACTACGTCGCCAACAAGCTGTTCAAGGGCTTTCTGGGCACCCCCCACGTGGATACCAACTCGCGGCTGTGCATGGCCTCGGCGGTGAGCGCTTACAAGCGCGCCTTCGGGGCCGACGCCGTGCCCTGCTGCTACGCCGATCTGGAGTGTGCCGAGCTGGTGGTGCTGGTGGGCGCCAACCCGGCCTGGAATCATCCGGTGCTCTACCAACGGCTGAAGGCGGCCAAGCAGCGCAATCCGCTGCTGCGGGTGGTGGTGATCGACCCGCGGGTCACCGACAGCTGCGAGATCGCCGATCTCTATCTGGGGATCGCCCCCGGTAGCGACGCGCGGCTGTTCACTGGCCTGCTGGCCTGGATGGCGGCCAACGGGCGGGTCGACCGCCCCTATCTGGAGCGCCACACCCAGGGGTTCGAACAGACCCTGTCCGCGGCGCGGGAGGACGATGTCTCGCTAGCGGCCATCGCTGCCGACTGCGATATCGACCCTGAGCGCCTGGAGACCTTCTACTACTGGTTCGCCAACCAACTGCACGTGGTCACGCTCTACTCCCAGGGCATCAACCAGTCGAGCAGCGGCAGCGACAAGTGCCAGGCGATCATCAACTGCCATCTGGCCGGCGGCAAACTGGGCCTGCCCGGTGCCGGGCCGTTCTCGATCACCGGCCAGCCCAATGCCATGGGTGGGCGCGAGGTCGGCGGTCTGGCCAATCAGTTGGCGGCGCATATGGATTACGACTCGCCAGGGGCGATCGACCGGGTGACCCGTTTCTGGCGCGCACGCCGGGGCTGACGCCGAGCCTGCCCGAAGGGCCGGGGTTGAAGGCGGTGGCACTGTTCGAGGCGATCGAGCGCGGCGAGATCCAGGCGCTGTGGATCATGGCCACCAATCCGGTGGTCAGCCTGCCGCGGGCCGACCACATCAAGCGCATTCTGGCCGCCTGTCCGTTGGTGATCGTCTCCGACTGCCTGGCCAACGCCGAGATTCTGGAAGTCGCAGACATCGTGCTGCCGGCCACCGGCTGGTCGGAGAAGGATGGCACCGTGACCAACTCGGAGCGCTGCATCTCGCGCCAGCGTGGGCTGCTGCCGCCGCCGGGGGAGGCACGCCACGACTGGTGGGCGCTGAGCCAGGTCGCCGCCCGCCTGGGTTACGCCGAAGCGTTCGCCTACCACCATCCGGCGCAAATCTTCGCCGAGCATGCCCGGCTCTCGGGGTTCGAGAACGGCGATAGCGCTGCGGGCGCGGAAGAGGCCGGGAGCCCCTGGCGGGTCTTCGATATCTCGAGTCTGGCCGATCTCGACCGCGAAGGCTATGACGCCCTGGCGCCGATCCAGTGGCCGGTCAACGCAAGCGCCCCGGCAGGCACGCCGCGGCTGTTCGTGGATGGCCGTTTCGCCACGCCCGACGGTCGCGCGCGGCTACTGCCGGTGCGCCCCCGCGCCCCGGCACAGGCGCTCGCGGCGCACTATCCCTTGCGTCTCAACACCGGTCGCATCCGCGATCAGTGGCACACCATGACGCGTACGGCCCGCGCGCCCCGCTTGATGAATCACCGCGCCGAGCCGTTCGTCGAGATCCACCCGCGGAATGCCGCCGACGCCGGTATCCAGGATCAGCAACTGGTCGAACTGGCGGCGCCCGGCGGGCGCTATCGGGCCCGCGCGCGCCTGGCCAAGGCGCAACGCCGCGGCGAGCTGTTCGCACCGATGCACTGGAACGCGGCCTTCAGCGGTCGTGCCAAGGTCAATGCGCTGATCCAGGCCCATGTCGACCCGCTCTCCGGGCAACCCGAATCGAAGCACGGGGCGGTGGCGCTGCGGCCGCTGCCGGTGGCCTGGGAGGCGACGCTGCTCGTCGCCGACGATCTGGCGATGAGCATCGATCCGCGCCCCGGCTGTGACTACTGGACGCGCATTCCACTTGCCAATGCGCTGCGCTGGCAGCTCGGCGGCGCCCCGGAAAGCGCCGGGCGCGACTGGCTGGGCTGGCTGGCGGCCGAGCTGCCGGTGGCGGTCTCCCAGTGGAGCCGTGACGACGCCCGGGGGCGACTGCGCGCCAGCGGTATCGAAGCGGGCCGGCTGCGCTGGTGGCTGCTGGTCGGGCCGCCGGCGTCGCTGCCCGCGCTGCACTGGCTCGAGCAGCGTTTCGCCCGCGGGCTCGAAGGCGATGACCGCCGACGTGTCCTGGCCGGCTGCGATAGCGGCGCCGAGGATGACGGCGCCATCGTCTGTAGCTGCCATCAGGTCGGCCAGCGGCGCATCGTCGCCGCGATCCGCGCCGGCGATACCAGCGTGGAGGCGCTGGGAGCGCGGCTTGCCTGCGGCACCCAGTGCGGCTCCTGCCAACCCGAATTGAAAGCGCTGATCGAAGAGGAGAGCGCCCATGTCGATGCCTGAACTCAGTATCCACGATTCTCGTTTCGGTGCCCGCTGGGCGCGGCTATGGCAGCGCGGTCGCCAGTGGCTGATGCCGGAGACAGTGCGCGGTGTCGATCATGCCGGCGCCGGTATCGGTACCCCAGCCGCCTGCCCACAAGGGCGTGTCAGCCTGGTCGGTGCTGGCCCTGGCGCCGCGGACCTGTTGACCCTGCGCGCCGCCCGGCGGATCGCCGAGGCCGAGGCGGTGGTCTACGACCGCCTGGTCGGCGACGATGTGCTGGCGCTGTTGCCGGCGGGCTGCGAGCGCTACTACGTGGGCAAGGCGCGCGGCCACCACAGCGTGCCCCAGGCGGAGATCGGCGCGCTGCTGGCGAGACTGGCCGCTGCGGGCAAACGGGTGGTGCGCTTGAAAGGGGGCGACCCGGGGGTCTTCGGGCGCGTGGGCGAGGAGCTGGCGGCACTCGCCGCGACCCGAGCCGAGGTCGAGATCGTCCCCGGGCTCACCGCCGCCTCGGCGGCCGTGGCGGCCATGGGTATTCCGCTGACCGACCGCGCCCATGCCCAGCAGTTGCGCTTCGTCACCGCCCAGCTCTGCCGGGAGCAGGGCACGCCGGACTGGGCCGCGCTGGCGCGTCGCGACGAGACGCTGGTGTTCTACATGGGGTTGTCCAAGGTGGCGGCGATCTGCCACGGCCTGCGCGGTGCCGGCCTGCCCAATGACTGGCCGATGATGCTGATCAGCCACGCTTCGCTGCCCGAGCAGCAGGCGCTGGTGGGCACCCTGGCGGACATGCCCGCACGGCTGGCCGAGTCGCCGCTACCGTCGCCCTGTCTGATCGTGGTGGGCAGCGTGGTGGCGATGACCCACACCTCGCCCGCAGCGCCGACGGTGATGCCGACGAGCGTCGAGTAATCGTGCTGGATACCTGGCCCGTTACGCGGGCCGGGGGACTGGCGATGGTAGTGATGATAGACGTGGTGAAAAGAGCGATACCCACAGCGCGGGCCCGATCGGCCCGCGCTGTGGGGTCTGGCGCCAGCGCTCAGCGGGTGGCCAGGGCGTCGGGCGGGTCGCGTTGGATCGATAGTCACGACGGCTATCGGCCTCGCGGTAGGCCGCGCCGGCTTCCTCTTCCGCCGCGGGGCTGAAACGGATCGCCCAGGTCGCCAGTGATATCACGGTCACCGTGACGCCGAGATAGAAAAGCCCCTCGATAGGTGAGCGCCTCGCTACGGAACAGGAAGCCCGCGGCGACCGCGCCCGCATTGCCGCCGGCGCCGACGATACCGGCCACCGCGCCCAGGGCGCGCGGGTTGACGAAGGGCACCACGCCGAAGGTGGCGCCTTCGGCCATCTGCACGAACAGGCTGAAGATCAGCATGATGGCGATGGCCACGGCGAGCGTCTGCATCTGGGCGAAGCCCATCAGCGCGATACCCTCGCACAGCATGGCGACGAACAGCCACGTACCCGCCCCTTGAGGCCGCTGACCGCGGGCGAACAGATCCGAGAACACGCCCGCCCAGGGTACGCGCGAACAGGTTCATCAGCCCGAATAGCCCGGCGATCAGCCCGGCGGTGGCGAGGTCGAGGTCGAACTGATCGAAGAAGTAGATGGCGGCGATGTTGTTGATCGTCAGCTCCACCCCGAAGCAGGCCGCATAGACCACGAACAGCGCCCAGACGCGCACGTCCTTGATCGCCGCCATGAAGCTCTGGCCGGCACCGTTGTCCCGATCCACCGGGGGCAGCTCGCCGCGTGCGCGCAGTTCGCTGAAGTTGCCGTCGGGGGCATCCTGGGTGAAGCGGTAGTAGGCCAGCCCGGTCAAGAAGAGCACGATACCCGGCACGACCATGGCCAGGCGCCAGCCCAGCGTTTCGCTGACCCCCAGCATCAGGATGCCGGAGAACACCAGCGGCATCAGGATCTGGGTGGTGCCGCCGCCGAGATTGCCCCAGCCGGCGGTGGTGGCGTTGGCGGTGCCGACCACGTTGGGCGCGAACATCACGCTGGTGTGGTACTGGGTGATGACGAACGAGGCGCCGATCGCGCCGATCGCCAGGCGCGCGAGCAGAAAACTCTCGAAGCTGTCGGCCAGGCCGATCGACATCACCGGCAGCGAGCCCAGGCAGAGCAGCCAGGTGTAGGCCTTGCGTGGTCCGATACGCTCGCACAGCAGGCCGATGGCGAGCCGCACGATCACGGTGATCGCCACCGAGGCGATGATGGTGTTGCCGATCTGGGTCTTGGTCAGACCCAGGTCGTCACGCACTACCGCCATCAACGGGGCGATGCCGAACCAGCCGAAGAAGCAGACGTGAAAGGCGAACCAGGAGATGGAAGGCCCGCATAGGGGGCGTCGAGAAGCTGAAGAGTCGAATCCGATTGGCTTTGTGTCGAATGTCCATGAGTGGAGGTGCTCCGCAGTCGTCGCGAGTATCGCGGGGATAACGCAAAACGGCGCCCATCATCGATTCATGCACTGCATGAACCGACGATGGGCGCCGTTGCCCGATCTGTTGCCGACCCTGTTTGAGTCAGCACGCCAGGGGATGCCTGGGAGCGGACCGCCGTTGGCCCGCCACGAGAGACGAAGCAGGCCGGGTGCCAACATGGCGGTAGTCGAACAAAATCAATTGGCTGACGCCGACGGCTCGGATTTTCCTGGGCGGCGTGGCGGCTGTGCCGCCAGATGTTGGTGCAGCGATGGGCGGGCATGCACCAGCGCGTGAGCCGCTGGAAGATAGGGGGGCGGGACCGCCCGCCGTCGGGTCACGTGTCCGGCTCGAACATCTCGACCACTTGAATGACGTGCGCGCTACCTCGATCAGCGGCTTGCTCTGATCCATGGCGGTCTTGCGCAGCAAGCGGTAGGCCTGCGCCTCCGAGAGCTGCTGATGGGTCATCAGCAGACCCTTGGCGCGTTCGATCTCGCGCCGCTCGCGCAGCGCCTGGCGGGTGCTCTCGAGCTCGTCGCCAATGCGCTGCAGGCGCGCGTTCTGGGCCTGTACCAGCTCGACCAGCGAACGGTTGAAGCGCGACTCGATGGTGTCGAGACTCAGCGCACCGGCGTGCTCCTGCTGATGCTGCGCGAACAGCGCCACCGGGCTGGCCCAGAGTAGCGCCTGGGGCAGGGCATCCGGGCCTTCCGCCGCGTTGGGGCGCTCGGCCTGCTGCAGGCGCTGGCGGCAGCACTCGCGCAGCGCGTCGAGCAGGCGCGTCTCCTCCCATGCATGGCGTCGATGCGCTGGGTGGCGACGGCGCCCACTGCTCCCCGGGTTCTCGCAGGGGTCGGGCTAGCGGCTTGCCGCTGCAGGCGAGCTCACGCAGGGCTTCGAAGGTGTCATTGAGCGGGCCAGACTGGAGCTGCTGCCAGCGGGCCAGGCTGTCGGGGCTGGTGAACTCGGCGAAGGTATCGAAGCAGCGGCGCTGGCTACCGATCAGCGTCTCCAGGGTATCGCGATGGGGCGCGTCGAAGTGTGCCAGGGTGAAACCGAGGGCGCCGCAGGCACGCTCCTGGCCGGCCAGCTCCTTGCCCTGGATGAAAAACAGGCTCACCAGCCGGCGCATGATGTCGGGGTCGCTGGCGGTGTCGGCGGCCTCGAAGATCACCTGCAGTAGATGGCCGATCAACTGGTTGAAGGCGCGCAGGGTGTCGTCGGCGCTGAGCTGCTGGGTGGCGATGCGCTGGCGCAGATCGGGCAGTCCATCCAGGTCCTGCCAGACCGCGGCGACGCTCAGCAGCAGGCGTACGTTGGCCAGGCCGGGCGGAAGAGCGCCGCCGGCGTCCGGCGCGGTCCAGGGTGCCAGACGCTGCTCCAGAGTGGCCTGGGCACGTTCGCTGTCGGCCACGCGCTGATCGCGCTGCGCGCCGAAGCGGCTGCCCGCGGAACCAAGGTAGATGATCGAGCTGCCACGCTCGCGCTGCAGGGCGTGCACGCAGCGGCTGATGTCGGTCACCACGGCAACGGTTGCGGAGAGCGCCGCGAGCTGCTCGCGCTGGAGCGTTCTGGCCGCTTGCAGCAGCCGTCGGGTAGCGGTCATGGGGTAGCCTGGGCGTTATTGTTGTGGGTAACGGTGCGCTGGTTAGCATCCGTGCGACCAAGGTCTAAGAAAACTCTATCGCGTCTCGCCACGCCACGCACGCTCGTCTTGATTCGGGGCGTGGGGTAGGGAGCGGAAGTCGCTGGCGTGCTGTCGGGGCGGAGAAGGGCGTGGCGGCGCCCACGGCCTGCCGCTGGCGGTAGAGCGACTGTGCCGACGCCGTGAGACTCACGGCGTCGGCGCGGTCGGCCTGGCTATGTGGGCAATCTGACTAGGTGGGCAAGCTGACTATGTGGGCAATCTGGCAGGAGTAAGGCGTTTTCAGCGCTCGGAGCGCACCTCGTACTCGCCCTCCAGCACACGCTGGCTGCGGGGCTCACCGCTGGGCTCGGTGTGGTCGGCGCTACCGCCGGCGTACTGGGCGCGAGAGGCGCGGACCTGCTCGGCGCGCTTTTTCATGCGGTGGCGCAGGAAGGGCAGCATGGCCCAGCCGACGAGCAGGAAGAACAGCCCCAGCAGGGTGCCGACGAACAGCACAATCCCGAAGATCAGCCAGGTGAAGAGCATTCTCAGGCCGCTCGCGCCCTGGCCGGGGCGTGTCTTGTCGACCCGCTCGCGCCACTGCTGCGCGGCGCGCCAGGCGGCGTTTTGCTGCTGTTGGCGATGATCGGTCATCGGGTCTCTCCGGTGGCGGTGAGGGCGTCGCGGCGCAGGTCGAGATCGAGATCGCGCTGGTTGGCGTCGTAGCCTTCGATCTCGACGTGCCCATTACTATCGACCTCGAGTTCGTCGAAGCGTTGCATCCCGCGGGCCTGTGCCAGGCTCAGCGCCTGACGTAGCTGGTCGCCGGTGAGGCTCCAGTCGGGCACGCTGGAGCGGCGCTGGCTCTCGCGGGTCAGACTGGCGTCGTCGAGCTGCATCGAGACATCCAGCTCCCAGCCATCGTTGCGCCAGCCCTCGACTTCCAGCACATTGTCGTCGCGATCGACGTCGAGTTTTTCGTAGCGGCTGAAACCGTACTGTTCGGCCTTGCCGAGCAGGCCATCGAGTTCAGCGTAGGAAAGGGTGCCATCGTTGGCCATGGCGCCGGTACTCAGGCCGCAACCCATGGCGACAGCAGGCAGCATCCAGAGACGATATTTCATGTCAGTTCTCCCTGTCTATCCGGCAGCGGGCGCCGCGTGGCGAACGCCCTGTTCCTTCGTTATACGCGGGCCGACCTTGCCCGGGACTGACAGTGCCGTTCATCTGCGGTTCATCGCCTCCGGCCCACGCCAGCGCGGCGGGCGTTCATTCCCGGTTCATTGCCGATGGGTCAGACTGAGCGCATGAAAACGCGCAACGTTATCGCTCTACTGATCGTTCTGCCGTGCCTGGCCAGCGGTGCCTTGGTGCCCGTGTCGGCGGCGGACGACGATGCCGACACGGCGAACCAGAGCTGGCACGATCTCCACCAGGAGGTCAAGGCCGGCCATCTGGTGCCGATGACCGCGATCATGGATTGGCTCGAAGCGCGTTTCGAAGGGCAGATCCTCGAGGTCGAGCTGGAGCAGGACCATGGCCACGGCAGCATCGAGTACGAGGTGGAGATGATCGGCCCCCAGGGTCAGGTGGTGGAGTTCGAGTTCGATGCCACGACCGGCGAGCTACTCAGCATCGAAGGCGTTAATATCGAGGCCATGAAGAAGACGCCTTGAGCCGGCCCGACCTCGAATATCGAGGCGGCTGGGTCGAGACGGTAGCGTCGATGGACTTTAGGTGCTGTTTGAAAAGTCGACGAGCGAAGGCCAGGCAAGGCAAAAATCGGCGAAAACGCGGAGTTTACGGGTTGTAAATGAGCATTTTTGACCGGGCTGGCGCTCCAGCCGATTTTTAACGCCGCATGGGCGAGCACAGTACTTTTCAGACAGTGCCTAGTCGAGGAATGGGAGCCGAGGTATGAAAGTACTGCTGGTCGAGGACGACGCGGCGCTCGCCGACGCGCTGGTGGCGGCGCTGGAGGAGGCCGGCCTGTTGATGGAGTCGACCACCACCGGTAGCGAGGCCGACTATCTGGTGCGCACCGAGCGCTACGACGCGCTGATTCTCGATCTCGGCCTGCCGGATGGGGACGGCACCCGCTGGCTGTCGCAGTGGCGCGAGGACGAGATCGATCTGCCGGTGCTGGTGCTGACCGCGCGCGAGCGCTGGTCGGACAAGGCCGCGGGCTTCTCCGCCGGCGCCGACGACTACGTGGTCAAGCCGTTCGAGACCGCCGAGATCCTGTTCCGCCTGCGCGCCCTGGTGCGCCGCAGTCACGGCCATTCGCACCCGGTGCTGCGGGTCGGCGAGCTGACCCTGGACACTCATACCGGTAGCGTGACTCTGGCTGGGCGGCCGATCACCTTGACCGCCCAGGAGTCGCGCCTGCTCTCTTATCTGATGCACGCCTCGCCGCGCATCGTCAGTCGCGCCGAACTCTCCGAACACGTCTACAACCGTGACCACGAGCCCGACTCCAACGTCATCGACGTGCAGATCAGCCGCCTGCGGCGCAAGTTCGGCCGCGCGCGGATCGAGACGCTGCGCGGCCAGGGCTACCGACTGATCGACCTCGAGGCCGAGGCTTGAGCGCCAGCCGATTCTCGCGCCTGACTCGGGGGAGACACCGGCTTTACTGCGCGCCCCTCGGCACGCGCTTGTTGCTGGCTTCGCTGGTGCTGGTGGTGGTGCTGCTGCCGCTGGCCGGTTTCGGCCTCACTTACAACTTCCGCGAGTCGGCCACGGCCTCCTTCGACAGCCGTCTGGAGTCCCAGCTCAATGCGCTGCTGGCGGGCATTCAGATCGATGGCATGGGCCAGCACCTGCGGCTCAACCGCTCGCTGGGGGATGCGCGCTTCGAGCGGGTCTACTCCGGCTGGTACTGGCAGGTGACCGACGAGGGCGATCTGACCCTCACCTCGCGCTCGCTGTGGGACCAGCGTCTGCCTACCCCCAAGCCCGAGAATGGCGTCAGCGTGTTCGCCATCACCGGACCCCGCGACGAGCCCCTGCGCATGATCGAGCGTGATATCCGCGTGCCCGGCCACCCCAAGGTGATCCGCGTCGCCCTGGCCGGCTCCACCCGCGAACTCGACCGGGAAGTGGGGCGCTTCGAGCGTTTGCTGATCATCTCGCTGGCCACCTTTGCGGTATTGCTGCTGGCCGGACTGGCGCTGCAGATGCGCTGGGGGCTGGCGCCTTTACGGCGTATGTCGGCCAACCTGCGCGCGGTGGAGGAGGGCGAGGCCGAGCGCCTGGATACCCAACTGCCCGCTGAGCTCGAGGAGTTGGCGCTGGCGATGAACAGCGTGCTCGAGCGTGATCGCCGCCTGATCGAGCGCGGGCGCGCCGCCGCGGGCAATCTGGCCCACGCGCTGAAGACCCCGGTGAGCGTGCTCAAGACCCTGGCCGAACGCTTTCCCCCCGAGCAGCGCCAGCCGATCAAACCGAGCTTGCGCGTATCGACGACGCCGTACGCCACCATCTGGCGCGCGCCTCCGCCGCCGGCGGGCTGGCTTTTGCCGGGCGGGTCACCATTGCTGAGGCGATTGCGCCGGTGGTCCAGGGGCTGTCGCGTCTCGCCGAGCGCCGTGGCGTCAGCTTCGAGGCCCAGGTCGACCCTACCGCGACGGCGCGCATCGACCCCCAGGACCTGCAGGAGCTGGTCGGCAACCTGCTCGAGAACGCGCTGCGCTGGGCCGAGGCGCGGGTGATCTTCGTGGTGCGCCGGGCCGAGCACGGGGTGCGCCTGCGGGTCGAGGACGACGGCCCGGGGATGACCCGGGCGCAGAGCGAATCGGCGCTGGCGCGCGGGGTGCGGCTCGACACCAGCGCCGCCGGCTCGGGCCTGGGGCTGGCGATCGTCGAAGATCTGATGGCGCTCTACGGCGGCGAGCTGACTCTGGATCGCGCCCCGCTGGGCGGTCTCGCCGCCGATGTCTGGCTGCCGGCGTCACCGGTCTCGGCGCAGTTGGAGAAGTCCGGCTGAGCGGGCGCCGCGGGCATCGCATTTGCCACCGGTAAGTCGAGGTTGAGATGATTTCATTGCGACACACCCGGCTCGGGCACAGGTAAGACATAGAATGGACAAACACGAACTCAAGCGTGAACAGGCGGCCCGTGCGGCCTGGCTCTCCTATGTCGGTGGGCGCACCCAGGACGAGATCGCTGTCCAGCTGGGGGTCTCGCGCCCTGGCGTCCAGCGCCTGCTGGCGCTGGCTCGGGACGAGGGGCTGGTCAAGATCCGTATCGACCATCCGATCGCCGGCTGTATGGCGATGGGCGATGCCATTCGCGTGCGCTTCGATCTGGCTTTCTGCGACGTGGTGCCCAGCGGCCCCGACGCGATCGGCGGCAACGCCGCCTTCCTTGCTCCCTCCGGTGCCGAGCGTCTGGCCGGGCTGCTCGAAAGCCAGACGCCGCTGACACTCTGCCTCGGCACGGGGCGCTCGGTGCGCGCCGCGGTGGAGGCGCTGGGGGTGATGGCACGCCCGCGCACCGCATCGTTTCGCTGGTGGGCAACGTCGCGCGTGATGGCTCCTCCAACCGCTACGATGGGGTGATGATGCTGGCCGACAAGGTCGGGGCAAGCCGCTTTCTGCTGCCGGCCCCGGTGGTCGCTGCCTCGGTCGAGGAGAAGTCGGTGCTGCTGGCGCAGCCGCTGGTGCAGGCGGTGTTTTCGGTGGCCCGTCAGGCTCAGGCCGGGGTGATCGGAATCGGCCGTATCGACCCGCAGGCGACCCTGTTCCAGGATCACTTCATCAGCCGCGGCGAGCTCGACGAGCTGCTCGCGGCGGGGCCGTGGGCGAGCTGCTGGGCTGGCCGATGAACCTGGCCGGCGAGCTGATCGACTGCCCCTGACCCGGCGCATCACCAGTCTGCCGCTGGCCGAACTCGGCGCACAGCCGCTGATCGGCCTGGCCGGCGGCCGCGACAAGGGCCCAGCGATCCTGAGCGCGCTGCGCGGCGGCGGCTGGCTCAAGGGGCTGGTGACCGACGAGGCCGCAGCGCGATATCTGCTCGAGGCCTGACCTGCAAGCTAGGTATTTTCACCGTCCACTACCGTGATCCCCAGGTAGGCTCGAATAGGCTATAGACCATGGTCGATAGCCCTTTTTCTGCGCGTGCGCTCCATTTTTACCCAATAAAATCAATGCGCTGTGGATTTTTTTCAAGCGTCTTTGGCCAAAGTCTAAGGGTCAGGGGTTTGCTTTTCGCGGCGGGCGAAATGATCATTTGACTACGCTGTGAGTAGATTGATCAAAACAACGCCCGCCCTCGCTGAAGGAGCCCTCCATGCGCCCGATCTTCCTGATACCTGCTGCCGGTGTCGCGCTGCTGACCGCTGGCCGCCCACGCCGAGACCATTACGGTGGCGACGGTCAACAACAACGACATGATCATCATGCAGGGACTGACCGACGAGTTCGAAAAGACCCACCCGGATATCAAGCTCGACTGGGTGGTGCTGGAAGAGAACGTGCTGCGTCAGCGTCTTACCACCGATATCGCCACCAACGGTGGCCAGTTCGATGTCATGACCATCGGCACCTACGAGGTCCCGATCTGGGCCCGGCAGGGTTGGCTGACCGCGCTCGACGACCTGCCCAAGGATTACGACGAGAACGATCTGCTCAAGCCGATCCGCGATGGCCTGAGCCAGAAGGGCAAGCTCTATGCGCTGCCGTTCTACGGCGAAAGTTCGATGATGTACTACCGCAAGGATCTGTTCGACAAGGCCGGCATCCAGATGACCGAGCAGCCGACCTGGAAAGAGGTGCGCGGCTGGGCCGACAAGCTCAACGACCCGGACAACGGGGTCTACGGTATCTGCCTGCGTGGCAAGCCGGGCTGGGGCGAGAACATGGCGTTCCTTTCCACCCTGGTGAACACCTATGGCGGGCGCTGGTTCGACGAGAAGTGGCACCCGGAGATCGACTCGCCGGCGTGGAAGGAAGCGGTCTCGTTCTATGTCGACATGATGAAGAACGATGGCCCCCCGGGCGCCACCTCCAACGGCTTCAACGAGAACCAGGCGCTATTCTCCAGCGGCAAGTGCGGCATCTGGGTCGACGCCACCTCGGCGGCGGGGCGCATCTTCGACCCCAGCGAGTCCAAGGTCGCCGACGAGCTCGGCTTCGCTCCGGCGCCGATCGCCAAGACACCCAAGGGCTCGCACTGGCTGTGGTCCTGGGCCCTGGCCATCCCGCAGTCGTCGCAGTCCAAGGATGCCGCCAAGACCTTCATCACCTGGGCGACCTCCAAGGGTTTATGTCGACCTGGTCGGTGAGAAGAAGGGCTGGACCAGCGTCCCTCCGGTACCCGCAAGTCGACCTATGACAATCCCAAGTATCAGCAGGCCGCGCCCTTCGCCGACTTCGTACTCAAGGCGATCGAGACGGCCGATCCCACCGACCCGAGCGCCAAGCCAGTGCCTTACACCGGGGTGCAGTACGCCGATATCCCCGAGTTCCAGGCGATCGGCACCCAGGTCGGCCAGATGATCGCCGCCGCCCTGGCTGGGCAGCAGACGGTCGACCAGGCGCTGAGCAACGCGCAGCGCAGTGCCGACCGCACCATGCGTCAGGCCGGCTACTACAAGGATTGATCCGGTACAAGGACTGATCCGGCAGGACGAGGATCGTCCCGGCGCCCGCTCGCGGGCGCCATCGACTGTCACGGCGCGGCCGGATCGAACTCGGCCGCGCTTCCCTCCCACGCTTACCGATGGGCCTAGCCATGCGTCATAGAGCTTCCGGTCGCACCGTAGCGGAATGCGTTCGTTCCTGCTGCAGGCGCCGCTGTCTCCCTGCTGCTGTTGTGGATGCTGGTACCGCTGTGCATGACGCTGTGGTTCTCGTTCCAGCGTTACAACCTGCTCAACCCGTTTATCTCCGGCTTCGCCGGGGTCGACAACTACACCTACCTGCTCACCGATCCGGCGTTGTGGACGGCGATGGGCAATACCCTGCTGCTGGTCGGCTGGGTGCTGGCGATCACCGTGGTCGGCGGTACGCTGCTGGCGGTGCTGTTCCAGCAGGAGTTCTTCGGTCGCGGCATCGCGCGGCTGCTGGTGATTGCGCCGTTCTTCGTCATGCCCACGGTCAGCGCGCTGATCTGGAAGAACATGATGATGCACCCGGTCAACGGGGTGCTGGCGTGGCTGTTCAATCTGTTCGGTTTCCAGGCGGTGGACTGGTTCTCGTCGCTGCCGCTGACCTCGATCATCCTCATCGTGTCGTGGGAGTGGCTGCCGTTCGCGCTGCTGATCCTGCTCACCGCGATCCAGTCCCTCGACGACGACCAGGTCGAGGCGGCGCGCATGGATGGTGCCGGGCCCATCGCGATCTTCTGGTTCATCACCCTGCCGCACCTGAAGCGGGCGATCAGCGTGGTGATCATGATCGAGATGATCTTCCTGCTCACGATCTTCGCCGAGATCTTCGTCACCACCTCCGGCGGGCCGGGGCTGGCGTCGACCAATCTGGCCTACCTGATCTATATCCGCGCGCTGCTCGACTTCGATGTCGGCGGGGCGTCCGCCGGCGGCGTGATCGCCATCGTTCTGGCCAACATCGTGGCGATCTTCCTGATCCGCACCGTGGCCCGGCATCTCGAGACCTGAGGCGAGGTAGCGCATGCACTCTTCCATCACCAAGAAACTGGCGATCACGCTGCTGGCCTGGGCCATTGCGCTGGTCGTGTTCTTCCCGATCTTCTGGATGATTCTCACCGGCTTCAAGACCGAGGGCGAAGCGGTGGCGACGCCGCCGAGCCTGTTCTTCGAGCCCACCCTGAGCGGCTACCACGAGGTCATGGCGCGGGCCGACTACGTCAAGTTCGCCATCAACAGCGTGGTGGTGTCGCTCGGCTCGACCCTGCTGGCGCTGTTGATTGCGGTGCCGGCGGCCTACTCGATGGCGTTTTTGCCCACGCCGCGCACCCGCGGCACGCTGCTGTGGATGCTCTCGACCAAGATGCTGCCGCCGGTCGGCGTGCTGATGCCGGTCTATCTGCTGTTCCGCGATCTGGGGCTGCTCGACAGCCTGAGTGGGCTGATCGTGATCTACATGCTGATGAACCTGCCGATCGTGGTGTGGATGCTCTACACCTTTTTCAAGGATGTGCCCAAGGACATCCTCGAGGCGGGGCGCATGGATGGGGCCGGCACCCTGCAGGAGGTGCTCTACCTGCTGGTGCCGCTGACCCTGCCGGGGATCGCCTCCACCGGCCTGCTGTCGGTGATCCTGAGCTGGAACGAGGCGTTCTGGAGTCTCAACCTGACTACCTCCAGCGCGGCCCCGCTGACCGCCTTCATCGCGTCGTTCTCGAGCCCCGAAGGGCTGTTCTGGGCCAAGCTCTCCGCCGCCTCGACGATGGCCATCGCGCCGATTCTGATCCTCGGATGGATGACCCAGAAACAGATGGTCCGCGGCCTGACCTTCGGCGCCGTCAAATAAGGAATTCATCATGGCAACGCTCGAACTCAACAATATCGTCAAGGACTTCGCCGGCACTCAGGTGATCAAGGGCGTCGACCTGGAGGTCAAGGATCGCGAGTTCGTGGTCTTCGTCGGCCCCTCCGGCTGCGGCAAGTCGACCCTCTTGCGCATGATCGCCGGGCTGGAGAGTGTCTCCAGCGGTGACATCCTGATCGACGGCCAGCGCATGAACGAGGTCGGCCCGGCCGAGCGCGGGCTGTCGATGGTGTTCCAGAGCTATGCGCTCTACCCGCACATGAGCGTCGAGGACAACATGGGCTTCAGCCTGCGCCTGGCCAAGGTGCCCAAGGCCGAGCGCCGTGAAAAGGTGCTCGAGGCGGCGCGCATCCTGCAGCTCGAGAACCTGCTCGAGCGCAAGCCCAAGGCGCTCTCCGGCGGCCAACGCCAGCGCGTGGCAATCGGCCGTGCGATCGTGCGCAACCCCAGCATCTTTCTGTTCGACGAGCCGCTGTCGAACCTCGACGCTGCCCTGCGGGTGCAGATGCGCATCGAGCTGGCGCGCCTGCATGAAGAGCTCGATGCCACCATGATCTACGTCACCCACGATCAGATCGAGGCCATGACCATGGCCGACAAGATCGTGGTGCTGCAGGGCGGCATCGTCGAGCAGGTGGGCTCGCCGATGGCGCTCTACCACCACCCGCGCAACCGCTTCGTCGCCGGCTTCATCGGCTCGCCGAAGATGAATTTCATCGATGTCGAGGTGCGCGACGCCCGCGGCGAGGGCGTCTCGGTGCGCCTGCCCGGCGGCGGCGAGTATCTGGTACCGGTGGACGCCAGCGGCTGCCAGGCCGGCGACACCCTGAGTCTGGGCATCCGGCCGGAGCATCTGACCCTCGATGACAACGGCCCGCTGGAGGGCGAGATCACGGTGATCGAACGCCTCGGCGGAGTCACCTCGCTCTATGTGCGGTGCCACGGTGAGGAGTGGATCCTGGTCACCGACGGTGAGGTTTCCCACCGCGTGCGCGATAACGTGCGCTTCGGCTTCGCCCCCGCCCGCGCGCACTTGTTCGCGGAAGATGGCTTGGCCCTGACCCACCTCGAGCGTCATCCGCTGGTCGATGTCGAGCGGCGTCAGAACCGCGCCTCGACCGCCGCCGATGTGTCCTGAGGAGGGTGGCATGGGGCTACTGATTTTCGACTGTGATGGGGTGCTGGTCGACAGCGAGACCATCGCCGAAAGCGTGCTGCACGACCAGCTCGCCGCGTGGCTGCCGGACCTGGCCGCCGAGCACGAGCTGAGCGGGCGCTGGGCATGACCACGGCGGCGATTTTGAGCCATCTCGAAGGGCTCAGCGTGCACCAACTGCCGCCGGATGCGCTGCTCAGCATCGATGCGGCCATCGAGCGCCGGCTGGCCGTCGAACTCAAGGCGATCGCTGGTATCAGCGAGGCGATCGACGCCCTCGACCTGCCGCTGGCGATCGTCTCCAACAGCCGCCGCGAGCGGGTGCTCGCCTCGCTCTCCCACACCGGGCTCAACACGCGGCTGGGGACGGCGCCGCTGTTCACCGCCGAGCAGGTGGCGCGGCCCAAGCCGGCGCCGGATGTCTATCTGCTGGCGGCGGAAACGCTCGCCACCGCGCCGGCCGACTGTCTGGTGGTGGAGGACAGCGTCTCCGGCACCCGCGCCGCCTGTGCCGCCGGGATGACGGTGATCGGCTTCACCGGCGCCAGCCATATCGCCGCCGGGCACGCCGCGCGGCTGCGCGATGCCGGGGCCTGGGCGACGCTCGATCACATGGCCGGGCTCGGCGAGCTGGTTGCCCGCTGGCGGCGCTGGCGCGCCGCCTGAGCAGGCCATCCACGGCCGCTTCATCAGAGGTCGTCTATCAAGGGCTTGGCTATCAAAGACTTGACTATCACAGACTTAGCTATGAAAGACCTGGCTATCAAAGATTTGGCTATCAACGACTGCGTGATCAACACAGGAATATGGCGATGAAACTCGACAGGCGTACGGCAGTAGTGACCGGCGGGGCCCGCGGTATCGGACTGGCGATCGTCAGCCGCTATCTGGAGGAGGGCGCGCGGGTGGCGATCGCCGACATCGATCTCGCCGCCGCCGAGCAGGCCGCGGAGGCGCTGGCGGCGCGTCACGGCGATGCGGTGATGGCGGTGCGGCTGGATATCTGCAGCAGCGAGTCGCGCACGGCGATGATCGAGGCGGTCCAGGCACGCCTGGGGCCGATCGACATTCTGGTCAACAACGCCGCGGTGTTCGACATGGCGCCGGTGCTCGAGGTCAGCGAAGCAAGCTACGACAAGCAGTTCGCAGTCAACGTCAAGGGCACCTTCTTTACCCTGCAGGCGGTGGCGGCGCACATGGTCGAGCGCGGTGAGGGTGGCAAGATCATCAATATGGCGTCCCAGGCCGGGCGCCGCGGTGAGGCCCTGGTGAGCATGTACTGTGCCACCAAGGCGGCGGTGATCAGCCTGACTCAGTCCTGCGGGCTCGACCTGATCAAGCATGGCATCCACGTCAACGGCATCGCCCCCGGGGTGGTCGATACCCCGATGTGGGACGAGGTCGACGCGCTGTTCGCTCGCTACGAAGGCCGCCCGCCGGGGGAGAAGAAGCGTCTGGTGGGCGAGGCAGTGCCCTACGGCCGCATGGGGCGCCCGGAGGATCACGTGGGCGCGGCGGTGTTCCTGGCCAGCGCCGATAGCGACTATGTGGTGGCGCAGACGCTCAATGTCGACGGCGGCAACTGGATGAGCTGACATGGTCGATACCGCGCCCACCTTCGACATCGTCACCGCCGGGGAGCTGCTCGCCGAGTTCGTCGCCGAGCGCCGCGGCCAGCGCTTCACCGAGGCGGGGCGCTTTCTCGGCCCCTTTCCCAGTGGGGCACCGGCAATCTTCGCCTCGCAGGCGGCACGCATGGGCGCCCGAGTCGCCTACGCCGGCTGCGTCGGGGCGGATGGTTTCGGCGAGTTGATCCGTGAGCGCCTGACCGCCGACGGTATCGATATCGGCGCGGTCGTCTGCGACCCCGAGCGGCCCACCGGCACCGCTTTCGTGCGCTACCGCGACGACGGCGAACGCGATTTCGTATTCAACCTGGCGCACAGCGCGGCGGCGCGCCTGGCGCTGGACGAGGCCGGGCTCGCCCGGCTCGCCGATACCCGCTACCTGCACGTGATGGGCTCCTCGCTTACCTCGCCGGCGGCGATCGCACTGATCGATGCCCTGGTCGCGCGGGTCCAGGCCCGTGGCGGGCAGGTCAGCTTCGACCCCAATATCCGCCCGGAGCTGATGCGTGATCCGGTCAGCCGCGAGGCGGTCCTGCGCCGGGTCGATGACTGCGACATCTTCCTGCCCAGCGAGGCCGATATTGCCTGGCTGGGGCAGGGCGAGGCGGAAGCCGACACCGTGGCCCGGCTGCTGGCGACCAAGCGTCTGTCGCTGCTGGTGCTCAAGCGCGCCGAGCGTGGCAGCGAAGCCTTCCGCGCTGGCGAGCACCAGCGCGTGGGCGCCTTCAAAGTGACCGAGCGCGACCCCACCGGCGCCGGAGACTGCTTTGGTGGGGCGCTGATCGCCGCGCTCGCCGGGGGTGAGCCGCTCGCCCGCGCCCTGACTCTGGCCAGCGCCGCAGGCGCCCACGCGGTGACCCGGATCGGCCCCATGGAGGGGGCCAGCGACCGTGCCACCCTCGACGCCCTGATCGCATCCCATGGAGATCTCACATGAGCGGCCATCTGCTCGACGCCATCGTCGCCGCCAATCGCGCCGGGGCGGCTCTCAGCGGCATCTACTCGGTCTGCTCGCGCATCGCTGGTGCTCGAGGCGGCCTTCGACCGCGCGCTCGCCGATGGCTCGCCGCTGCTGATCGAGGCGACCTGCAACCAGGTCAATCAGGAGGGCGGCTATACCGGCCAGACCCCCGACGACTTTCGCGCGCGGGTGGTGGCGATCGCCACCCGACGCGGCTTCGACCCGGCACGCCTGATCCTGGGGGCGACCATTGGGTCCCTCGCCGTGGCAGCATCTACCCGCCGCCGAGGCGATGGTACGCGCCGAGGCCCTGGTCGCGGCCTACGCGGCGGCGGGCTTCACCAAGCTGCATCTGGACGCCAGCATGGGCTGCGCCGACGACCCGGCCGCGCTCGACTGCCGAGATCGCGGCTCGGGCCGCGCGCCTGTGTCACGCCGCCGAGGCCGCCGCCGGTGAACGCCGCAGTGAGCTTCGCTATGTGATCGGGACCGAGGTGCCGACCCCCGGCGGTGCCCATGAGCGGCTCGAGGGCGTGGCGGTCACCACCACCGCCGATCTAACAAGCACGCTGGCGGTTCACGCTGAGCGTTTCGCCGCTGAGGGGCTCGACGACGCCTGGCGCCGGGTGCGCGGCGTGGTGGTGCAGCCCGGGGTGGAGTTCGGCCACGCCGAGGTGGTCGATTTCGATCCGGCCGGCGCCCACGCGCTGAGTCAGGCGATCCTCGAGTGGCCGGATCTGGTGTTCGAGGCGCACTCCACCGACTACCAGACGCCGGCGGCCTACCGCGCCCTGGTCGCGGGGCACTTTGCCATTCTCAAGGTCGGCCCCGCGCTGACCTTTGCCATGCGCGAGGCACTGTTCGCCTTGGCCGCCATCGCCGCCGAGGCTCCCTGCATCGAGGCGCCGGACCTGGACGCCGTGGTCGAGCGAGCGATGCTCGACGAACCGCGCTACTGGCGCGCCTACTACCCCGGCGATCCTGCCGAGCAACGCTTCGCCCGGCGCTACAGCCTGAGCGACCGCATTCGCTACTACTGGGGTGTGCCTGCGGTCGCGGCCACGCTGGAGTCGCTGTTCGCCGCGCTGGAAGCGCATCCGCTGCCATTGCCGCTGATCAGTCAGTATCTGCCCGATGCGCATCGGGCGGTCCGCGTCGGCCAGCTCGCCCCCGAGCCGCGCGCGCTGGTGCGCTGGCATATCGAGGGCGTGCTCGACGCCTACGCCCGGGCTTGCCAGGACACGGCCGCCGATGCCCCCGAGCGCGTTTCACTGTGAGGATGACGCCATGACCCAGGTGCAGTTCGACTTCAGCGCCAGCGTGGTGATGATCACCGGCGCGGCCAACGGTATCGGGCGCGAGCTGGCCCAGCGCTTCGCCGCCGCCGGCGCCAGTCTGGTGCTCGTCGACAAGAGCGCCGAGGTCGAGGCCGTGGCCTCGGGGCTGGCAGGGGAGCCCCTGGCCGCGGTGCTCGACATTACCGATGAGGCCGGCGTCGAGGCGCTGGTCGAACGCGCCGTGGCGCACTTCGGGCGTCTCGACGTACTGGTCAACAACGCGGGTATCGGCCCGCTGGCGGCGGCCGAGGCGATGGAGACCGCGCTGTGGGACGCGACCCAGGCGGTCAACCTGCGCGGGGTCTTCTTCGGCTGCCGCGCGGTGGGGCGGCAGATGCTGGCGGCGGGCTACGGGCGCATCGTCAACCTTGCCTCCCAGGCCGCCAGCGTCGGGCTCGAGGGGCATCTCGCCTACTGCACCAGCAAGTCCGGCGTGCTGGGGCTGACCCGCACCCTGGCGCTGGAGTGGGGGCCGCGCGGCATCACCGTCAATGCGGTGTCGCCGACCGTGGTCGACACCGAGCTGGGACGCTACGGCTGGGCCGGTGAGAAGGGCGAGCGGATGAAGGCGCTGATTCCGACCCGGCGCTTCGCCACGCCGGCCGAGATTGCCCATGGGGTGATGTTCCTGGCCTCCAGAGAGGCGGCGATGATCAACGGTGCCGATCTGCGCATCGACGGCGGCTACACCGCGTGCTGATACCTCGCGCCCTGATGCGGCGCCTGCGGATTCAGCCCCTGCAGCGTCATCGCCTGTCGGTACTTTGCCTGTCGGTACTTGCCTGCTGAGGCATCGCCTAATGAGAGGAGAGACGCATGTCGATCACGCCTGATGCCGAGTGCCCGGCGCTGCCCATGTCGCCATCGCTGGAAGTGATGGCCGAGCGCGTGCTGGCGGCTTCCCGTGCCGAGCGGCGCACTCTGGTTGCCATTGCCGGGCCGCCGGCGGCGGGCAAGTCGACCCTCGCCGAGGCGCTGTGTGCGCGCATCGATGCGCTGCGTCCGGGCTATGTCGCGCTGGTGCCGATGGATGGCTATCACTTCGACAACGCGGTGCTGATCCCCCAGGGCCAGCTCGATATCAAGGGCGCGCCGGAGACCTTCGATGTCGCCGGGCTGAGCCACGACCTGGCCAGGTTGCGGCGTGACGACGGCCCGGTGGCGGTACCGCTGTTCGATCGCCCCCTCGATCTCGCTCGGGCGCGGCGTGCGCGGCTGATCCAGCCCGGCCACCGGCTGGTACTGGTCGAAGGCAACTATCTGCTGCTCGACCGCGCCCTGGCGCGCGCTGCGCTCGTTCTTCGACCTCACGCTATTCATCGATGTCCCCGATGCAGTGCTTGTCGAGCGGCTGCTGCAGCGCTGGCACGATCTCGGCCAGGACGCGGCGGAGGCGATCAGGCGTACCCATGCCAAGGACATGCTCAACGCCCAGCTGATCAAGGATCACTCGGTGGCGCCGGACTGGCACTGGCACTTTCTGGCCGGCACGTCGGACGCACTCGAGACCTCGGGCTCGCCTGCTACCGCTGATTCCCCCGCGATACCGGATTCACCCGGCACCTCGATTGACGCCGAGCCGCCGATTCATCCCGACCCCGCGTCGCGCGGGTCGTACGCACGCTCAAGCCCCTGCGCCGCCGGGCGCGCGGCAATACGGATTCAGGCCATGGCCGGCTCAAGGAGGCCCCCGATGACCGCACTCAAACAAGCCAATCTGACGCAGCTCGATGACGCCGTTGCTACCCCCAGCTATCCGCGTGATCGGATCACGCCGGGGATCGTTCACTTCGGCGTCGGCGGCTTTCACCGCGCCCACCAGGCGATGTATCTCGACACCCTGATGAATCGCGGCGACGCCCTCGACTGGGGTATCGTCGGGGTCGGCGTGATGCCGGGCGACAAGCGTATGCAGGCGGCGCTGGCGGCGCAGGATCACCTCTATACGCTGGTGGTCAAGCACCCTGACGGTGAGTACCAGCCGCGGGTGATCGGCTCGATCATCGACTATCTCTATGCCCCGGACGATATCGAGACGGTGCTCGAGACCCTGGCCGATCCGCGCATCCGCATCGTGTCGCTGACGGTCACCGAGGGCGGCTACAACTTCCACCATGTCACCGGCGAGTTCGATCTCGACAACGCCGATGTGCAGCATGACCTGGCATCACCGCAGACGCCGCGGACCACCTTCGGCATCGTCATCGAGGCGCTGGCGCGGCGCCGGGCACGTGACATCGCGCCGTTCACGCTGATGTCCTGCGACAACATCCAGGGCAACGGCGAGGTCGCGCACAAGATGTTCGTCGCCTATGCCCGTGCCCGCGACCCCGAGCTCGGCGCCTGGGTCGAGGCCGAGGTGCGCTTTCCCAATTCGATGGTCGACCGCATCACGCCGGTCACCACCGCCGCCGACATCGACGAGATCGCCGAGCGCTTCGGCCTCGAGGATCGCTGGCCGGTGGTGTGCGAGCCCTTCACCCAGTGGGTGCTGGAGGACCACTTCAGCCTTGGCCGGCCGGCCTTCGAGACGGTCGAGGTGCAGGTGGTCGAGGACGTCATTCCCTATGAATTGATGAAGCTGCGCTTGCTCAACGCCAGCCATCAGGCGCTGACCTACTTCGGCTATCTGGCAGGCTACCGCTACGCCCACGAGGTGTGTCAGGATCGAACCTTCGTCGATTTCCTGCTCGCCTACATGAACCGCGAGGCGACGCCGACGCTCTCACCGGTGCCGGGGGTCGATCTCGACGCCTACAAGCACACGCTGATCGCGCGTTTCGCCAACCCGGAGATCAAGGACACCCTGGCGCGGCTCTGCGCGGAGAGTTCGGATCGCATCCCCAAGTGGCTGGTGCCGGTGATTCGTGAGCGGCTGGCCCAGGATGGCGATATCCGGCTCAGCGCGGCGGTGGTCGCCAGCTGGGCGCGTTATGCCGAAGGGGTCGACGAGCAGGGCGAGCCGATCGAGGTGGTCGACCGGCTCAAGGCGTCGCTGATGGCGATCGCCCAGCGCAACCGCGACGAGCCCACGGCGTTCATCGAGAACCGCCAACTGTTCGGCGATCTGGCCGATGACGAGCGCTTTCGTGCGGCTTACCTCGACGCCCTGGAACGGCTGCACCGCGATGGCGCCCGCGCCTGCGTCGAGCATCTGATCGGCGCGTGATACGCGATACCCCGGACCCGTGGAAACAGAGACAAGGAAACCAGCATGTACATCGGCGTGGATTGCGGCACTCAGAGCACCAAGGTGGTGCTGGTCGACGGCGCGGACGGGCGGATCATCGGTGAAGCGTCTCGGCCCCACGCGTTGGATCAGGGCGACAACGGGCGCCGTGAGCAGCGCGTCGAGAGCTGGACCGAGGCCTTTCGTGGCGCCCTCGGCGACGCTCTGACGCAGGCCGGGGTCGACGGTCGTGAGGTGCGCGCGATCGGCATCTCCGGCCAGCAGCACGGCATGGTAGCGCTGGATGCCGAGGGTATGGCGGTGCATCCGGCCAAGCTGTGGAACGATACCGAGACCGCGGCCTGGAACGCGGATTTGATCGAACGGCTCGGCGGCGAGGCGGGCTGCCTCGACAAGCTGGGCCTGGTGCTACAGACCGGATACACCGCCTCCAAGATCGCCTGGCTGCGCGAGACCCACCCGCAGGCCTACGCGCGCATCGCCACGCTGCTGCTGCCGCATGACTATCTCAACTTCTGGCTCACCGGCGAGCGCGTGGCCGAGGCCGGCGATGCCTCCGGTACCGGCTACTTCGACACCCGCAACCGTCAGTGGCGCCACGACGTGTTCGCCGTCATCGCCCCGGAGCTCGACCCCGCTCAGGTGCTGCCGCGGCTGATCGACTCGCGCGAGGCGGCCGGCACGGTGCGCCCCGAGCTCGCCCGTGAGCTGGGCCTGGGCGAGGACGTGCTGGTCGCCAGCGGTGGCGGCGACAATATGATGGGCGCGATCGGCACCGGCAACATCGTGCCCGGCCGGGTGACCATCAGCCTCGGCACCTCGGGCACCATCGCGGTCCATTCGCCGGAGCCGGTGGTGCCCGACAACGCCATGGTGGCCAACTTCTGCGCCAGCCACGCCGGCTGGTTGCCGCTGATCTGCACCATGAACGTGACCTCCGCCACCACCACTATGCGTGAGCTGGTGGGGCTCGATATCGCCGGCTTCAATCGTGCAGTGGAGCGTGCCGAGCCGGGCGCCGGCGGTGTCACCCGCTGCCGTTCTTCAGCGGCGAGCGGGTACCGGCGCTGCCCCAGGCCCACGCCAGCCTGCACGGCCTCACCAGCCTCAACACAAGCCCCGACAACCTGTGTCGCGCGGCGGTGGAGAGCGCCACCTTCGGCCTGCGCTACGGGCTCGAGCTGCTGGGGCCGCTGGCCGATCGAGCGACCCAGGTGCGCCTGGTCGGCGGTGGCGCCAAGAGCGCGGTGTGGCGTCAGATCGTCGCTGACGTGCTGGATGTGGAGGTGGTGTGTCCGGTGGTGACCGAGGCCGCCGCCTTCGGCGGTGCGATCCAGGCGCGCTGGTGCGATCGGCGCCAGGGTGAGGTCGATCTCGCCGCGTTGTGCCAGGACTGGGTGGCGCTGGACGAGAGCACGCTGACGCGGCCACGCCCTGAGGTGGTGGCGCGCTATCACACGATCTATCGCCACTATCGCGAGACCCTGGCGGCGCAGTACGCGATCGCCGATTGAGCCTGCCGGATCGAGGTGTGATCGCACGGCGAGTCCGGCGGATCAGTGTTATCCTTTAGGGATTGGGATTGCGAAGGGGTGCAATCCACACATCAAGACGATGGAGCGATTCATGACACAGCAGCTCGACTCTCTCAAACAGCTTTCCATGGTCGTGGCCGACACCGGCGATCTCGACGCCATCCGGCGCTATCAGCCGCACGATGCCACGACCAATCCGTCTTTGATTCTCAAGGCCTTCGATCTCGACGGCTATCAGGACCTGATCGACGAGACCCTGGCTGCGGTGAAGTCCGAGGTCTCCGACCCCGATGCGCGCATCGAAGAGGCGGTCGACCGGCTGTCGGTAGCGATGGGCACCGAGATCACCAAGATCGTGCCGGGGCGCGTCTCCACCGAAGTCGCGCCAAGCTCTCCTTCGATGAGGCGGCCAGCATCGACAAGGCCCATCACCTGATCTCGCTCTACGAGAAGCAGGGGGTCTCCAAGGATCGCGTGTTGATCAAGCTCGCTTCCACCTGGGAAGGCATCCGCGCCGCCGAGAAGCTCGAGAAAGAGGTATCAACTGCAACCTGACGCTGCTCTTCTCCGATGCCCAGGCGCGTGCCTGCTTCGAAGCCGGGGTGTTCTTGATCTCACCCTTCGTGGGCCGTGTCACCGACTGGTACAAGAAGGCCACCGGTACCGAATCCTACGCGCCGGACGAAGACCCGGGGGTCAAGTTCGTGCGTGGCGTCTGCGACTATGCCAGCCGCTACGGCTACCAGACCGTGGTGATGGGCGCCAGTTTCCGCAACACCGACCAGATCCTGGCGCTGGCGGGCTGCAATCGCCTGACCATCTCGCCGGCACTGCTGGAAGAGCTCTCCTCCACCGAGGGCGAGGTGACGCGCAAGGTCACCGATCAGAGCGATCGCGCCGAGCACCCCGGCCGGATCGGCGAAGCCCAGTTCCGCTGGGAGCACAACGAAGATGCCATGGCGACCGAGAAGCTCGCCGAAGGCATTCGCAACTTCGCCGCCGACCAGAAGAAGCTCGAAGGGCTGCTGGCCAAGCGCCTCGGCTGATACGTCTTGTCGCGTTCAAGACCCACGACACCCGGCCATGTGCCGGGTGTTTTGCTATGTGCGCCAATAGCGTGGTTGGCTCACTACCCCAGTATTCGCCGGTAGCGCTCGGTATAGCGTGGCCAGGCCTCGGGGTTGAGCAGGCGCGGCGGTACCTGGCCATCCAGGGTCGCGATCAGTTGCTCCGCCGCCCAGGTGGCGATGTTGCGCCGTGCTTCCCGCGTCACCCCGGCGGTGTGGTAGGTCGCCATGACGTTGGGCAGTTGCAATAGCGGGTGGTCCCGCGGCGGCGGCTCGACGTCCCACACATCGATGCCGGCGCCGGCCAGATGCCCGCTCTCGAGTGCTGCCGTCAGCGCCGCTTCCGAATGGATGCCGCCGCGCGCCGTGGTGACGAACAGCGCCCCCGGTTTCATCGCGGCGAAGGCGCGCGCGTCGAAGAGATCCAGGGTGTCAGCCTGGCGCGGGCAGTGCAGCGAGACGATGTCCGACTCGGCCAGCAGCACCGGTAGCGTCACCGGACGCGCGCCGCGTTGGCGAATCGTCTCGGCGTCGAGTAGCGGGTCATGGGCGATCACGTCCAGGCCGAAGGCCCGCGCCAGCTCGGCGACACGCCGTCCGATATGGCCGATCCCCACCAAACCCAGGGTCTTGCCGTAGAGCTCTCGACCCATCAGATCCTCACGCGAGAACTCGCCGCCGCGCCGCAGGCGATGATCGCTCTCGGCAAGGCGCTTGTTGACGCCGAGCATCAATCCGAGGGTGTGCTCGGCGACCGACTGGGCGTTGGCGCCCGCCTGATTCATGACCAGCACGCCGGCCCGAGTGCACGCCTCGACATCCACGGTGTCGTAGCCGGAGCCGGAGGTCGAGACGCAGAGTAGATTGGGCGTGTGGGCCAGGAGCTTCGCGTCGGCGAACCAGCGGGCGGGAGTTTCATCCTTGGCCGAGGAGACCTGATAGGCATGGACCTGGCGCAGGGTGTCGGCGTGATCCTCGGGGGCGCTGGCCACGGGAAGGGTGGTCAGGGCGATGTCCGGGCGGTCGGCATAGCGCTGCTGCATCGAGACGTCGTACCACACGTCGAGCCGGAACACCGACCGGTGACCGGAGCGTTGCCGAGCCGATGATGGAGTGGTGTGAGTTCGGAGTGCTGGGTCAAGGCTCGGTCCTCTATGGCTGATCATGCTGTGTGCGATCGGTGTGGGGCTCGCGGGCGGAGGTTGCGGTGGGCTGGGTCAGGCCGCGTTCGCCCAGCATCGTCAGCGCGGCCAGGTGATCCCGGCCTAGCTGATCCAGTCGGGTGATGCCCAGCAGCGCCATGTCACGCCGGATTTCGGCCTGCATGAGGTCGATGGCGTGGGCCACACCCGCCTCGCCGCCCACGGCGGCGGCGTAGGCGAAGGGGCGACCGATGAACACGAAGGCGGCCCCCAGCGCCATGGCCTTGAGTACATCGGTGCCGCGCCGAAAGCCGCTGTCGATCATGACCGGCAGATCACCGGCGGTGGCGAGGATGCCCGGCAGCGCGCGCAGCGGCGAGAGGGCGCCGTCCAGCTGGCGGCCGCCGTGGTTGGAAACGATCAGCGCATCCACGCCGAGCACCCTGGCGCGGGCCGCGTCCGCCGGGTGCAGCACGCTCTTGAGCACCAGGCGACCCGGCCAGCGTTCGCGAATGAACGCGAGATCGTCCCAGTTCAGGTGGCCGCGGTCGGAGATATCGCGATTGACATGGGGTGAGAAGATCGGCGCGCCGCGCGAGGCGTAGTTGTTCTCGAAGTGGGGCATGCCGTGTCGCATCAGCGTGCGCAGGAAGGTGTCGCACAGCCAGCCGGGATGCGAGAGCCCATCCCAGGCGAGCCTGAGCGAGGGCTTCAGCGGTGAGGAGAAGCCCGCCCGGCGGAGATTGTCCGGGTTGGTGGCAACCGGCGTATCCAGGGTGATCACCAAGGTGGTGAAGCCCGCGGCCTGGACACGTGATATCAGCGCCTCGATGGTCTCCCGGCCGGCGGGGAGATAGGCCTGGAACCAGGTCGACTCGTCTTGGCCGCCGATGGTTTCCATGCGGATCAGCGACGAGCCGCTCATGATCATGGGAATGTCTGCGGCGCGTGCCGCATCGGCCAGCACCACATCGGCCCGGTAGGCCCACAAGGCGCCGAGCCCCATCGGCGCGATACCGAAGGGCGACGCCATCGGCAGGCCCAGCAGCGTCGTCTCCTGGGTAACCCGGGAGACATCCACCAGGACGCGTGGCACCAGGCCGTAGTCGTCGAAGGCGTCACGATTGGCCAGGAAGGCGCGGCCGTCCTCCGCCGCGTTGGCGATATAGGCGAAGATCGCCCGTGGCAGGTAGCGTCGCGCGGCCGCCTCGAAGTCGTGCAGATTGTGCAGGCGTGCCAGCCGCCGCTTCACCAGCGCGTGACGCACCTGCGCCGAGATCGACATGGCGCTCCCCCTCGGCCCGGCCGGCGAGCTCGGTCTCACTGCAGGCCGAGCCGCGCGAGGGTGTCGCGCAGGTCGAGCAGGTCCAGCGTGCTGGCGCCCCGCTCCAGCTCGCGCCGGAAGGCCTCCTCTTTCTCTTCGCGGGCCTGGGCGGCGGTGACGACCTCATCGAGCTCAGCGGCCGCGACTACCACCACGCCATCACGATCGCCGACCACGAGGTCGCCGGGGCGAATCGAGACGCCACCGCAGACGATGGTGTCGTTGACCTTGCCCGACTGGTGCTTGTGGGTGCCCTTGATCGAAAGGCCGCGGCAGAACACCGGAAACCGGGAGTCGATGATCGCATCGGCGTCGCGCACCATGCCATCGATGATCAGGCCGCGAATGCCCGCCAGGCTGGCGGCCAGGGTCAGGATGTCGCCCCAGGGTCCGCCTTCGGTGAAGCCCTTGGCATCGACCACCAGCACGTCCCCCGGTTTCGCCTTGGAGATGGCGTAGTGGATCAGCAGATTGTCGCCGGGGGCGCAGTCCACGGTCAGCGCTCTGCCGGCCAGTCTCAGAGTGGGGTCGAGCGGCTTGATGCCGCAGTCCAGGGCACCGCGTTGGCCCTGGGCTTCGTGCAGCGTTGCGCTGCCCAGGGTTTTCAGCGTCTCCAGCGTGGCTTGAGAAGGCATATCGTCGTCTCTCCGTGCGAGTGAAAAACGTCTGCTGTGCCGCGTGGCCATGGGCGTGGCGCAGACAATTTGGCTCTCCCTTTGTTAGTACAATAAAAAAACAATATTGGAGTTTTGTCTATCCGGTCAGTCATTTTTTGGAATGAGACAAAAGTATAATTTTCTATATTTTATATTTAAAACATGTAGTTATTTTCATTCTTGCGGATTGGAAAGACGATGCCTAAATCGGGGCTTGAGCCGGGGTGTTCGCTATGGTTCGATGATTTTGTTTTTCAGAAAGAACAATAATGAGCGGGTCGATGAGCCGCTCTGTGCCCGCGCAGCGCGCCAGGTCCAACCCACGCGAACGGCCATGGCAGCCAACCAGGAGAAGCCAATGAAGCCCGGCAAGAAGACCCGAACACTCGCCATCGCCGCCCTCGTACTGACACCGCTGCCGGCCATGGCGGATTATCCCGAGCGTGCCGTCCAGATGATCGTGGCGTACTCCGCCGGGGGCGGCACCGATATCGCTGCCCGCACTCTGGTGCCCTACATCGAGAAAGCCCTGGGCACTGACATCACCGTGATCAACCGGCCGGGTGCCGGTGGTGAGGTGGGCTTCACGGCACTCGCCAATGCCCAGCCCGACGGTTACACCATCGGCTTCATCAACACGCCCAACGTGCTGACCATCCCCATCGAGCGCAAGACGCGCTATACGCTGGCCGACTTCCAGCCGGTGGCGAGCGTGGTCGACGATCCCGATGGCTTCAATGTGGCGCCGGACAGCCAGTTCGGCTCGCTGGCGGCGCTGGTCGACTATGCCAAGCAGCATCCCGGTGATATTACCTACGGCACCACCGGGGTCGGTTCGGACGATCATCTGGCGGCGCTGGCGCTGGAACGTCAGGCGGGCATCGAGATGACCCACGTACCCTTCCCCGGCGCGGCCGATGTGCGCCAGGCGCTGATGGGCGGTCATATCGACCTGGGCATCTTCAACATCGGAGAGGCGGCGTCCGACGTGAAGGCCGGGCGGGTCAAGATGCTCGCCCAGGCCGCCGCGCAGCGCTCGAAGGAGTTGCCCGACGTGCCGACGACCGCCGAGGCCGGCTATCCGCTGATCATCGGCTCCAACCGCGGAATCGCCGTTCCCGCCGGCGTGCCAGGGCCGATCGTCGACAAACTCTCCAGCGCCATCGCGACCGCCATGCAGGACGAGGACTTTCGCCAGGCGGCCGCGCAGCAGTCGCTGCCGCTCGACTATCAGAATCCGACCACCTATCAGCAGACGCTCGACGATCTGCAGGTGCGTTTCCAGACACTGTGGAACGAGTCGCCCTGGAGTGATTGACGTAACCGGCGGGGCAATCGCTCCGCCGCCTGCCTCCCGGTCCGGGCTCGGCCCTGGGTCGGGAGCCGTCACTTTGGAAAGGAGTGCACACCATGCGTCAAGCCACGCTGGAGACGAGTGTCGCCCTGGCCGGGGCGGTTCTCAGTGGCTGCGGGCTCTGGCACGCGCTGGGTTTCACCCGTGACTCGGCCTATCTGCCCACGGCGGTCATGAGCCTGCTGACCTTGTTGCTGCTGGTGTGGGGGATTCGCTCGGCCTGGTCGCTGCGCCAGGCGGGCAGCGACACGCTGCGCTTTGCACCGAGTCACGCGCGGCGGTTTCTCACCCTGCTGGCGACCTCCGTCGCCATGATCGCCATCGCCCCCAGGCTGGGTTTCGCCACCACCTTCTTGTTGTTCGTACCCGTGAGCGGATGGCTGCTCGGCTATCGCCAGGGCAAGTGGCTGGTGACGACCGCGATCCTCTTTTCACTGCTGATCTATCTGATCTTTCAGATCGTGCTCGACAGACCGCTGCCGCCGGAGCTGGCGCTGCGTCTGGTGACCGGGAGCTAAGCCATGTGGGATTCGATTCTTGCCGCCTTGCCGCTACTGTTCTCGCCAGCCGCCGTGCTGGCGATGGCCGGCGGCACCACCATCGGCGTGCTGATCGGTGCGCTGCCCGGACTTTCCGCCACCATGGGAATCGCCGTGCTGATTCCGCTGACCTTCACCATGCAGCCGCTGGTGGCGTTGGGGATGATGGCCGGGATCTACAACGGGGCGATGTACGGCGGGGCGATTCCCGCCATTCTGCTGCGCATTCCCGGCACGCCCGCGGGGATCGCCACGGTGTTCGACGGCCATCCCATGGCGCAGAAAGGGCAGGGGCTCGAGGCGATGAAGATCGCGCTGGTATCCTCGGCGGTCGGCGGTTCGATCAGCGCGCTGGCGCTGCTCTTTCTCAGCCCGCCGCTGGCGGCCATGGCGCTCAAGTTCGGCCCCGTCGAAATCTTCTGGCTGGCGATCTTCGGGCTGGCGGCGATCGCCGTGCTGCTGAGCGACGCCCCCATCAAGGGGCTGATCAGCGCCTGTATCGGTCTGGTGATCGGCATGGTGGGTATCGATTCGATGACCGGCAACGAGCGCTTCACCTTCGATGTCATGGAATTGATGGGCGGCATCGACATCCTGGTGCTGCTGACCGGGCTCTATGCCATTCCGCCGGCGCTGACCCTGGCGCAGGAGGCGCTGCTGCTGAGTCGCAGCAGTGGCAGCAGTGGCAAACGCACGCACAGCGGCATCGGCTGGCGACGCCTGCTGCCGACCTGGGTGCGGGCCTCGACCATCGGCGTGATCGTGGGGATCATTCCCGGCACCGGCGGCAACATCGCCGCCATGCTGTCGTGGAACGAAACCCGGCGCGTGGCCAAGGACAAGTCGCGCTTCGGCAAGGGGGCGCCGGAGGGCGTGGCGGCGGCGGAGTGCGCCAACAACGCCGACAACGCCGCCTCGCTGATCCCTGCCCTGACCCTGGGCATCCCCGGCAGCAGCGTATCGGCGGTGATCCTGGGCGGGCTGCTGGTGCACGGCATGCTGCCGGGGCCGGAGCTGTTCACCCGCTCGGCGCCGGTGACCTACGGTTTCATCCTGGCCATGCTGGTGACGTCGATCATGCTGTTCGTGATCGGCAGGCTAGGTGCGCGGTTGTTCATCAACGTGATGTACATGCCGCCGCTGCTGCTGGCGCCGATCATCATCGCTTTGACCACCATCGGCGTCTATGCGATCAACAACAGCCTGTTCGATGTCTGGCTGATGCTGGCGTTCGGGGTCATGGGCTGGGGCATGGAGCGTCTGGGGATTCCGCTGGCTCCGGCGGTACTGGCGGTCATTCTGGGGCCGGTGGCGGAATCCAGCCTGCGTCGGGCGATGCTGATCGGGCACCATCAGATAGGGTTTCTATTTTCCAGCACCATCGCCATCGTCATGGTCACGCTCATCTTGCTGACCATCCTGGTACCGCTGGTTCGGCGCCTGCTGGCGCATTACCGTGGGCGGCCGTCGAAGCTGGCCATGGCGGCCGACCCGCAGCGGGCGCGTCAACACCTGGAACCCTGAGCGCGGCCTATCCAGGATGCGGCCAGCAGGGCGCGTCGCCGGGAAACCGGCGGCGCGTCACGCCTCCTCGGCGGCGTTCCAGGGCTCTCCTTTCTCCCGCGCCGACTGCCGGGCCATGAAGGCGCAGTAGGCCATGCGCAGATGCACCCGCATCAGGTCCTCGGCGTAGCGCGCCTCGCGGCGCTCGATCGCATCGATGATGTCACGGTGCTGCTGCATCGAGCGCTGCATCTCGGTCTCGGAATAGAGATAGTAGGAGCCCACCGTGATCGGCGAATCGACCAGCATCCTGACCATCCGGGTGAGCTGGACCGAGCCCGCTGCGGTCAGGATGACCTGATGGAACAGCTGGTTCTCGCTCTGGATGCTGAACAGGTACTTGTCGGGCTGCTCCCGGTAGAGCCCCTCGATGACGTCGGCGTGATGGCGCAAGCGCGCGATCTGCTCCGGCGTCGCGCGGCTGGCGGCCAGCCTGGCGGCGCGTGACTCCAGCAGGATGCGCAGCTCGTAGATATCGACGATATCGTCCTGCTGCCACGGCGAGACGAACGAGCCACGTCCCTTCTCGTGATAAATCAGACCATCGTCGGCGAGGCGCTGGATCGCCGCCCGCACCGGCGTGCGGCTGACCGAGAGCATGTCAGCAAGGTGGGCCTCCTTGATCTGCATGTCCGAGGAGAGCTCGCCGGACATGATCTGTCGTCTCAGGGTCGTGTAGACCCGGTCTGTGAGCTTGGTCATGAGGCCCGGCACCGTTATAGGGATATCGTATCGCCCAACCTCCCGCAGGCGGGACCTGAAGGCGACCCGACGATACTACCCAAGAGACGCCATGGGCGCGAGACAGGTCCGGCCCGAGGCTCAGGCTCCCTTCCATACCTCGGCCAGAATCTCGTAGGAGCGCACCCGGTCGGCGTGGTCGTAGCAGTCGGTGTTGACCATGATCTCGTCGGCACCGGTGGCGTCGAGCAGCTCGTCGAGCTGACGGCGCACGCTCTCCGGGCCACCGACCACCGCGCGCCGAGGTTCTGCGAGACTGCGGCCTCTTCCTGCGGCAGCCAGTCGAGTCGCTCGACCGGCGGCCGCGTGCGGGTGCTCTTGCCGCGGATCAGGTTGAGGAACTTCTGCTGCTGCGTGGTGGCGAGGAAGCGCGCGCGCTCGTCGCTCTCCGCGGCGATCAGTGGAATGCCGATCATGGCGTGAGGGGTGTCGAGCACGCCGGGTTGGAAACCCTCGCGATAGAGGTGCAGGGCTTCGCGCATGTAGCCGGGGGCGAACTGGCCGGCGAAGGCGAACGGCAGCCCAGCCGTGCGGCGAGCTGGGCGCTGTAGCCGCTGGAGCCGAGCAGCCAGATGGGTACGTGGGTGCCCTGGCCGGGGATCGCGCGCACGCGCTGGCCCGGGGTGGCGTCGCCGAGATAGCGGCGCAGCTCGTCGAGGCGGTCGGGGAAGTCGTTGACCCCGGCATAGGGGTCGCGGCGCATCGCCTGCATGGTCACGCCATCCGAGCCCGGGGCCGGCCCAGGCCCAGATCGATGCGGCCGGGGTAGAGCGTCTCCAGGGTGCCGAACTGCTCGGCCACGACCAACGGCGGATGGTTGGGCAGCATGATACCGCCGCTACCCACGCGGATCGTCGAGGTGGCGCCGGCGACATGGCCGATCAGCAGGCTGGTCGCGGCGCTGGCGATACCGTCGATATTGTGATGCTCGGCGAGCCAGTAGCGGTTGTAGCCCAGGCGCTCGGTCTGCTGGGCGAGATCGACGGTATGGCGGAAGGTCTCCGCCGGGGTGCCGTCGAGGTAATCGGTGCCAGATCCAGCACCGAAAGGGGAATGTCGGCCAATCGTGACATGAGGTTCCTCGATCGTAAACGGCGGGCAACTCATCAGGGAAACGCTGAATAAATCGCCGAGCGAGATGAAGCGCAAGGCGCATGGCGCGCAGAGCACGAGACATAACGTGGGGTTAGGCGAGTGCTCGAGTACCACGCAACGCAGCGATTCGTTGGGGACGCCGAGTCCGTGCAGGCATTTAGGCAGCGTTCCTTAGCGCCCTCATGATTCATATCATGAGGGCGCCCATCACGATTGCAAGCGCGGCCTGAGCGATCCGCGCGGGCGGCTCGCTCAGGCTGGGCTCAGCTCTTCAACTGACTCATCAGCTTCTGAATATCCTGACGCCGGCCGGCATCGGCGCTCTCGCGCCGGGGCGGGGAGCTGCGCGCCAGCGCTTTCTGCAGCGCCTGGCGGGCCTTTGCGTCATCGCCCTGGTCATGCAGGAAGTCGGCCCAGAAGTAGTTGCTGTCGATGCCGTCGGGATTGATCGCCAGGCCTTTCTGCAGCAGCTCACGCGCCTTGTCGTCGTCGCCGAAAGCGATCGGCCAGCCGGGTACCTTGTGGTAGAGCGTGCCCAGACTGGTATAGGCGGAGCCATTCAGCACCTTGGGGTCGATGGCCAGGGCCTTCTCGAACTGCTGGCGCGCTTCCTTGACTTGGGAGAGCGCACTGAGGCCGCCGCCGGCGCCGGCTTCGGAGGCGCGGATGATACCGGCCCAGGTATGCAGTTCGGCGCTTTGCGGATGCGCGGCGACCAGGGCGGCGCGCTTATAGAGCTGGTCGAAGGCGTCCTCGCGGCGCGATTCCGGCAGTTGGTAGCTGATGTTGGCCCAGCGGCTCTGCAGTTCGTGCAGGCCAGCGGCCACCGGGGTGCGGCGGCGGCGGTGCCGCCGCGCCTCGGCCATGGGGGTGGCGAGCAGGTGGCGCTGCCGCTCAGGCCGAGCAGCAGTGCCAGGGCAGCGGGCGCCAGCCCCGGGAGCGCGAACGAATGCCAGCGTGATCGACGATGTGGGTGAACGCAGCGGGTCATGATGACCTCACGATCAGGAAGATGGCGTCGAGACGCGACGCGCGTGGCGCTGGATGATCGGCAGTCGCTTCTTGAGCGCGCGGTCGACCATCCCGGGCAGCAGACCGTTGAGATGGACCAGCAGGCATTCGGGCCAGCCCAGCTGACGCTCGCGGGTGCGCTTCTCGATGCTCGAGACGATCGTGCGGCCACCGCCTCCGGGGCGTCGACGGCGTTGCCGAGCGCGGCGTTGAGCGAGTCCGCGGCGGCACTGTTCATGCCGGTGCGGGTCGCCCGCGGGGCGATGTGCAGCACCGCCACCGGAGTGTCGGCGAGCTCGCGGCGCAGCGCCTGGCTGAAGCCGCGCAGGGCGAACTTGGTGGCGCAGTAGGTGGCGTAACCCGGATGGCCGATGGCGCCGAAGGCCGAGCCGACGTTGACGATCCAGGCGCGATCGTGGTGCAGCAGACGCGGCAGCAGCGCCTGGGTCAGCAGCAGGGTGGCGGTGACGTTGAGCTCGACCATGGCACTGATGGCCGCCGGGGCCTGTTCTTCGAACAGGCCGAACTGGTTGCTGCCGGCGGCGTTGATCAGCATGTCGATGCGCGCTTCGCTGGCGGCATCGACCACCCGACGGCGGTCCTCGGCCTGGGCGAGATCCGCTTTCAGTATGTAGATGCGATCTGGCGCCAGTGCCGCCAGGCGGTCCAGGCTCGGCTGGTTGCGCCCGACGATCAGCAGCGTGGCACCGGCCTCGGCGAGTTCGGCCACCAGCGCGCCGCCGATGCCGCCGCTGGCACCGGTGACCAGGATGCGGCGATCAGACCAGCGCATCGGCGAGTACCTCGCTGGTGTGGGCGTCGCCCGCGGCCTGGCCGAGAGTCCGGAACATGGCGCCGTCGTAGAGGCGATAGACCATGTTGGCGGTATCGATCACCGCCTGCAGGTCCTGGGCCGACTCGATGCGGTTGATCTGCGCTTCGAAGAACGCCAGGTGGCCGATGTCGAGGCTGCCGTGGGACTCCAGGTAGCGGAAGGCGTCGGCGGGCAGGCCTGCGCCGTCGCGCATCTTCTCCGCCGCCTGGGTGGCGATGGCGGTGCTGGTGCCCTCGAGCACCTGAACCATGCCGAAGAAGCCGATCGGGTTGCCGTGTTCGATCACGTCGCGCACATAGCTCACCATCAGCTCTGTGGCCGGCGCCGGGCGTCCGGCGGCGACCGCGTCGGCGTCGCCGCCGAGGGCGCGAATGTCATCCAGAATCCACGCCTGGTGGCCGTACTCCTCCTCGATGTACTCGACCAGCGCGCCGCGCAGCCACTCCAGGCGCTCGGGCAGGCGTGCGCCGCAGGCCATCATCAGCGGCACCGTGTACTTGACGTGGTGGTAGGCCTGGGTGAGGAAGGCCTGGTAGGTGGCGCGATCGATGTCACCGGTCAGGGCGCGGCGGATTACCGGGTGTCCAGCAGCCACTGGCGCTGTTCGGCGGTTTGCTGCTGCAGGGTCTGATACGGGGTCATGGCGTTCTCCAGGGCGGCCTTGCCGGCCGCGTGATGTACAGGGGTGGTGCGAGTCGAGGCGTCGTGCGTCGATCTCGTATCTTTGTGCGTTGGTTCTGCGTACGTCAGGTCTGCGTGCGTTGAATCTGCTGGCGTCGAATGCGGGTGAGACATGGGCGGCTCTCCTCGAGCGGGTTGCGGGCGCATCACGCGCTGACCGGCGTGTCCAGCCAGCGGCGGTAGCGCTCGGCCAGCGCCTCGCGGCGCAGCCGGCCATTGGCTGTCGCCAGGCCGTTGTCCGGGGTGAAGGGGGCGCTACGCTTCCAGCAAGCTACGCGGGCGTAGTCGGGCAGCCGCTGATTGGCGCGGGCCACGGCCTCTTCGAGCTGCTGGTCGTTGACCCACTCGCCGCGGGGCACCAGCAGTGCGCGGTTGCTCGGCTGCGCTTCGCCACTGACCCAGGCCTGGGCGATCGCCGGTTCGGCGGTGAGCTCGGCCTCGACCCAGGCGGGATCGACGTTGCGCCCGTAGGCCGTGATGAAGACCTGTCGCCGGCGCCCCTTGAGCACCAGCGCCTCGCCCTCCCAGGCGCCGAGATCCCCGGTGGGCCAGCGTGTCGGGCGCGGCGCGTCGTCACCGAGATAGCCGAGCATCAGACTGCCCTCGACCATCACCTCGCCATCCTCGGCGAGAGTGATCCGGGCATGCGGTAGCGGGCGGCCGACGCTACCCGAGCGCACCTCGCCGGGGCGGTTGAGCGTCACCACCGAGGCGCACTCGGAGAGCCCGTAGCCTTCGAAGACCGGCCAGCCGGCCTCGGCCGCACGCGCCAGCAGTGCCGGGGAGACCGTGGCCCCGCCCACCGCGAAGAAGCGCCCGAAGCCAAGCGGCGCCTCGCCCTGCTGCATCAGCAGTGCGCTGAGCAGCTGCGGCACCAGGATCAGGCTATCCGGGGCCTCGGCGCGGATCACACGCCACGCTTGGGTGCTGTCGAAACCGCTGGCGCCGCGCCAGCCGAGTTCGCCCAGCCCTGGCAGGGTGACGCTGCCGCCCAGCCACAGCGGGGCGTAGAGGCCGCCGATGTTTTCCAGCAGCGTGGCCAGTGGCAGCATCGCCAGATGCCGCCTCACGCCTACGCCGCGGGCCACCTCTGCCAGGCTGTCCGCCACCGTCAGCTGGGTGTCGCTGTCGAGGCAGACCCCCTTGGGCGTGCCGCTGGTGCCGGAGGTGAAGGTGATCTTGTGTGTCCCCGCTGGTAGCGTCGGCGGCGCTGCCACCTCGCGCTGCCACAACAGCGGGTCGTCGCTGGCGGCAAAGCCCAGCGCTGCGGCGACCGCGGCGGGACCGATCAGGGTGTCGATGCCGGCCTGATCGACCACGTGGGCCAGCTGCGCCGGGGAGAAGAACATCGGTAGCGGCACGTTGACCGCCTCGCTCTGCATCAGCGCCAGGTCCCACAGCGCCCAGTCGAGGCCGTTGTCGAGCATCAGCGCCACGCGGCACCCACCCGCTGCGGCCAGCTGCTGGCAGCGCCGGGCGATCTCGCTGGGCAGCTCGGCGTAGGTCAGCGTCACGCCGTTGGCGCTGAGGGCGACCTGCGCTGGCTGGCTCACGGCAAGCGCGCCGAGATGGTCGAGGAAGCGTTCACGCATGGGGGGCGACCTTGTGATGGCAGCCCTGGGCTGTCACGGTGAGTGGGGTAGGGCTATCGGGAGAGGTAAGCTCGCGGTTGGGATCTAGCCGCCGCCACGCCTTGATCAGGTCGCCGCCCATGACCCACGGGCGGTGCAGATAGTAGTTGCCCCAGCGCTCGCGCTCGTGGGCGTCGAGATGTGCAGGGTCGGCGTCACCCAGGCGGCGCACGTCGAGTCCCAACCGGCGGAAGCCGTTGCGCACCGCGGCGGTGGCGGTGAAGGTGAGCCAGCCACAGCCCTCGGCCACCAGCGACTCGATCAAGTGGCGGATCAGCGGCACCGCCAGGCCCGGGCGCAGTGTGGCCAGGTTGGCGATTTCGGCCAGCGCGTGACGCGCGACCGGGGTGCCCAGCTCGCGTGCCAGCAAGCACTCGACCGGTTCGCTCAGATAGCGCTCCAGGTACAGCGGGGCGTCGCCGGCCAGGCGCACGCCGACAGCGGCCTGCAACTGGTCGGCATCCCAGAGCCCGTAGAGGCGCGGCGCGAACTGGCTCAGCTCGGCGCCATGCTGCCGCCGATAGGTTGTGGCAATGAAGGCTTCGAGCTGGGCGCGCTCCGACGCCTTTTGGCATTCGCGCCAGTGCAGCGTGGCGGTGGGAAAGGTCAGCGGTAAACCGGGCATGGGGTCTTCCCTCGTGGTCGGTCTCCTGCCCCCTTCAGGGCCTGAAGGAGAGGATGTCGAGGGTAGGTTGCCGTGGAGGGGCTTAACGAAGTCTTACGTATATTAAGTTTTCTTCATGCCTGTAGCGCCGGGCCTGCCGACGCGGGCCGAAAACCGCGTCGTCTATACTGTGCCCAGCCCTGCGTTACGACGCTGGCATGAGTCAAGGAAGAGAGACAACGACCGGGGAGTCCTTATGGCCAGACTTGGCAAGCAAGGTGTATTCATCGTATCCGCGGTGCTGATCGCCGCGATCGTGGCCATCGGTGCCATCTTTCCCAACCGCTTCGGCGACCTCGCCAATACCGCGCTTGGCGCGACCACGCACTATTTCGGCTGGTTCTATCTGATTTCGGTGTTCGGGTTCGTGATCTTTCTGGTGGTACTGGCCTTCAGCAAGTACGGCAAGATCCGACTCGGGCCCCAGGACAGCAAGCCGACCTACGGCTTCTTCTCCTGGGTGAGCATGCTGCTGGCCGCTGGCTTCGGCGTGGGGCTGGTGTTCTACGGTATGGCCGAACCCATGACCCACTATCTCAACCCCCGTTCGGCGATGTCCAGGGGGCCACGCCCGAGGCGGCGCGCTACGCCCATCCAGTACAGCTTCTTCAACTGGGGCATTCACCAGTGGGCGGCGTTCTCGGTGGTTGGGCTGATCATCGCCTACTACCAGTTCCGCAAGGGCCAGGCGGGGATGGTCTCCAACGTGCTCTCCTCGGTCACCGCCAAGCGCCCCAAGCTGCGCCGTCTGGGGCCGGTGCTCGATATCTTCGCGGTGGTCGCCACGGTGATGGGGGTCGCTACCTCGATCGGGCTGGCGGTGCTGCAGATCAACGGCGGCCTGCACTCGGTGTTCGGGGTCGAGGAGAACATGACCTGGCAGTTCATATCATGGGGGCGATGTTCGTCTGCTACATGATCTCGGCCACCTCGGGGCTGGACAAAGGATCAAGAATCTCTCCAACCTCAACCTGATCATCTGCTTCGCGCTGATGTTCTACATTCTGTTCACCGGGCCTACGGTCAAGATTCTGGAGACGATCACCCTGGGCATCGGCGACTACCTGCAGACTTCATCGGCATGAGCCTGCGCATGTCGCCCTACAACGGCAGCGACTGGGCCGCCGGCTGGACCATCTTCTACTGGGCCTGGGTGATCGCCTGGTCGCCGTTCGTGGGACCTTCGTGGCACGCATCTCGCGCGGGCGTACGATCAAGCAGTACGTGTTCGGCGTGCTGATCGTGCCGCCGCTGCTGGCGTGTCTGTGGATCGGGGTGTTCGGCGGCGCGGCGATCCAGATGGAGCTGCACAGCGACGCAGGTCTTGCCCAGGCACCGCGGACAACATCACCTCGGCGCTGTTCCGGATGTTCGACCTGATGCCGTTCTCCAACGTGTTGTCGGTGGTAGCGCTGTGCCTGATCTTCATCTTCCTGGTGACCTCGGCCGATTCGGCGACCTATATCGTGTCGCAGATGACCGATAAACGGCTCGCTCAATCCGCCGCTGCTCAAGCGCGTGATCTGGGGCGTGCTGATCGCTGCGATCTGCCTGACCCTGCTCTCGGCCGGCGGCGAGAGTGGCCTCAAGGGGTTGCAGTCGGCGGCGGTGCTGTCGCGCTACCGTTCACCTTCATCCTCTACGGCATGATCTCGGTGATGATCAAGGAGCTCCGGGCCGACCGCAAGGCGATGCTCACCGCGCTCTACCGCCGTCATAGCGAAACCCCGGTGGGGGCGGATGCGTTCGAGGCCGAGGAGCTGGTCGACGAGGACCGCTACCGCCGCGCGCCGGACGTCAAGAACCGCCGTATCAACCCGCGCTGAACCGCGCCGCCCGCCATCGGAGGCGGGCGCATTACGCTATCGGGCCCCGCTTCGGCGGGGCCCTTTTCGTCTCCGCGCGTCGGTAACCAGCGGATGGGGTCAGACGAGGAAGACAAGGTAGAGGAGCAAGATAACGTAGGAGAGAGATAGCGCTGGAGAGATAGCGCTGGAGAGATAGCGGGGGAAGAGGTGGTGCGTGGCAAGATCGCGTGGCAGTGGAGAAAAATCCCGGCGCGGCCTAATGTAACGGGAGTCACGGCCGTTAACCTTGGTATCACCCACCTTTCCTTTAACCGATTGCCCACCGCCCATGCCTAACCGATCCCCCGCCGAGCCCCGCAGGGCGCCACCCGGCGAGCCGCGCCGCTGGCGCTGTCGCGCTTCGACCGCTGGCTCAACCGGCTGGTCAGCGTGAGCGTGTCGTTGGCGCTGGTGGTCGGGGCCGTGGCTCTACTGTTGACCCTGCTGGTGCGCTGACAGGCGTCGTCATGTCGCGCGCCGTCAGCGGCGCATGGCCTGCAGCCGCTGCATCGAGGCCACCAGATCGTTGAAACGCTCGCCCTGAATCTGCACGTGATCGCGGATCGCCTGCTCGGCGCCTGCGGCGTCGCCGGCTTCCAGCGCGGCGATAATCGCCCGATGCTCGGCGTAGCTGCTCTGCATACGCTGGCGCACGTGCAGCTGCAGGCGCCGGTAGGGCTTGAGAATGGCGTGCAGTCGCGTCGCCTCCTGAGTCAGGAAATCGTTGTGGCTGGCGGCGTAGATCAGATGATGAAAGGCGCCGTTCTCGTAGTAGTAGCCATCGACGTCGCCCGCTTCGAGGCAGGCGTGGCACGCTTGATGTGCCCGGCGCAGGTCTGCCAGTTCGTCGGCGGTGGCACGCCGCGCCGCCAGGCGTGCGCACATCCCCTCCAGTTCTGCCATGACCTCGAAGCGCTCCACCAGTTCGGTCACTCCGAGCTGGGCCACGAAGGTGCCCCGCTTGGGCAGCACCTTGACCATGCCCGAGGCGGCTAGCTGCTGCAGCGCCTCGCGGATCGGCGTGCGCGAGCAGGCGTAGTCGCGTGCCAGTGCCTCGGGGTCGAGTCGGTCACCGGGGGCGAAATGGCCCTCGACGATCGCGTCCTCGAGTAGATCGCGCAGCCGTTGGGCCTGGGGGACGCTGGCCATGCTCGACGTTCTCCTCTTTTCCGCTTTTGTGATTCTGCCAGAATTTACTGGCTTTTCAGCCTTCTAGGGCTCGCCCGTCAGCGGGAGTATCCCGCTGTCTTAGACTTTTTCCCATGTTGACAGTGAAGTCGGGAGTCGTGACTGTTGTATATAACAGGGCGGTGACATGTATGTTAACACCTGCATCCGTGCGATCTCGCTAGCCTTTTATGGAACGTCGCATCTAAAAATTCGGGTCTGAAACGTCGGCGAGCGTACCCATTCCACACCCGAGAGGGCCGGCATGAACGTCAACATGAATTTTCTGCAGGAACTCCTGTCGAGCATCGGCCGCCGCACCCGCGGTCAGGCCGCTCATGCCGACAAGCGTGACACGCCGAGCAGTCTCGCGCGCCTGACCTCGGTGTGCGAGACGCTGATGCAGCCCGGTGGCGAGGCGTCGCAGATATTGATCGCCCAGGAGGCGCTGGAGCGCTATGCGTCTCTCGATGACGCCGGCCGCCTGGCCTTCTTCCAGCTGCTCGCCGACCACTACGCCGCTGAGCCCGAGCGGATCCACGCCGCCTATGCGGCCTATCAGGAGGCGGAAGACAACGCCAGCCTGGCGCAGTTGTTCGCGGTGTGCGAACCACGGCGCCAGCACCTGCTGCGGCGGCTCAATCTCTGCCCCGGTGGCACCTACGAGCTGGTGAAGATGCGCGCCGATCTGCTCGGTCTGCTCAAGGCCCACCCGGAGCTGGCGCCGCTGGATGCGGATTTCGCGCATCTGTTCGCCTCCTGGTTCAACCGCGGCTTCCTGATGCTGGAGAGCATCGACTGGAACACCTCGGCGGCGGTGCTCGAAAAGCTGATCCGCTACGAGGCAGTACACGCGATTCGCGACTGGGGCGATCTGCGCCGACGGCTCGATCCCGACGACCGCCACTGCTATGCCTTTTTCCACCCGGCCACCGGCGACGAGCCGCTGATCTTCGTCGAGGTGGCGCTGTGCCGCGGCATTCCCGACAACATCCAGACCATTCTCGAGAGCGGCGACGAAGTGCCGCCGCAGGAGGCGGATACCGCCGCCTTCTACAGCATCAGCAACTGTCAGGCCGGGCTCAAGGGCATCTCCTTCGGCAACTTCCTGATCAAGCAGGTGGTGCAGGAGCTCAAGCGCGAGCTACCCAATCTGGAGAACTTCGTCACCCTGTCGCCGGTCCCGGGCTTCGCCGCCTGGTTACAGCAGGCCCGCGACCAGGGGGAGCTCAACCTCAGCGACGATCTCGTCACCGAACTCGATGCCGGACACTGGCGCGAGCCGGGCAAGATGCGCGACAAGCTCGCCCCCGAGGTGCGGGCGCTGGCCGCCCACTATTTGATCGACGTCAAGCGCGGCGACAGCGGCATGCCGCTCGATCCGGTGGCGCGCTTCCATCTCGGCAACGGCGCCAGCCTGCATCGCCTCAACTGGCCGGGCGACCTGTCGGACAAGGGGCTCAAGCAGTCCCACGCGCTGATGGTCAACTATCTCTACGAGCTCGAACGGATCGAACAGAACCACGAAGCGTTCAGCCGCGAGGGTAGCGTGATATGCACCCAGGAGATCCGGCGCGACGCCAAGCAGGCGCGCAGCCGCCTGCTCGCTGCGCCCAAGGGCGATGCCAAGGTCAATGCCAGAGGCGATACCAAGAGCGGCCCCAAGGCCGGTGCCAAGGGCGATCCCAAGGCCAAGGCATGAAATCCGGCATGCGGACACCGGGTGCGAGTGTCATCGGGTGTGGCCAGACGAAGGATGGGCCGACGAACGAAGGCCGGCGAACGATGGCCCGAAGAACGATAGTACCCGGCTTGCAGGCGAATCGCCGCGGCGGCCAGCAGCAACCCCGTCATGAATCGTAAGAGTGATATGAATCGCAAGAGTGGTATGAATCGCAGGAGAGTGGCATGAATCAAAATCTTTATCTTCAGTTCTTCGACAACTTCTCGCGTCAGCCGGAGAAGGTGCTGATCGACACCGCCGAAGGGGCGAGCTATCGCTACCGCGACGTGCTCGATACCTCGCGGCGCCTGGCGCGGGTACTGCGCGAGCGCGGCGTGACCCCCGGCGAGCGGGTGGTGGTGCAGGTCGACAAGAGCCCGCAGACGGTGATGCTCTATCTCGCCTGCCTGCAGGTCGGCGCCGTCTATCTGCCGCTCAACACCGCCTACACCGAGGCCGAGATCGAGTACTTCCTCGGCGATGCCGAACCGCGACTCTACGTGTGCCGCCCAGAAGACCGCGACAGCGCCGAGCGGCTCGCCGAGCGCTGTGGCGATGTTTATCAGACACCGACCGCGGTCGAGACCCTGGGGGCGGCGGCCGACGGTTCGCTGATGGCGCTCGCCGAGGCGGCCGAGGCGGATACGGAGGTTGCCGATCTGGCGGGCGACGATCTGGCGGCGATTCTCTACACCTCGGGCACCACCGGGCGCTCCAAGGGCGCGATGCTGACCCACGCCAACCTCGCCGCCAACAGCCAGGCGCTGGCCGAAACCTGGCGCTTTGGCAGCGATGACCATTGCTCCACGCGCTGCCGATCTTCCATACCCACGGGCTGTTCGTGGCGTGCAACATCGTTCTCACCGTCGGCGCTTCGATGACCTTTCTGCCCAAGCTCGATCCGGAGCAACTGATCACGCTGATGCCGCGGGCCACCGTGCTGATGGGGGTGCCGACATTCTATACCCGCCTGCTCGCCAGTCCGCGTCTCGACCGCGAGGCGGTGCGCAACATGCGCCTGTTCGTTTCCGGCTCGGCGCCGCTGCTGGCGGAGACCCACCGCGACTTCTTCGAACGTACCGGCCACGCCATTCTCGAGCGCTATGGCATGACCGAGACCAACATGAATACCTCCAATCCCTACGACGGCGAGCGTCGCCCCGGCACGGTCGGCTTCGCGCTGCCCGGCAGTGAGGTGCGCATCACCGATCGCGACAGCGGCAAGGTACTGGCGGCGGGGGAGACCGGGCTGGTGGAAGTGCGTGGCCCCAATGTGTTCAAGGGGCTATTGGCGCATGCCGGAGAAGACCGCCGCCGAATTCCGCGAGGATGGCTTCTTCATTACCGGCGATCTGGGGGTGATCGATACCGACGGCTATCTGTCGATCGTCGGACGCGACAAGGATCTGGTGATCTCCGGTGGCTACAACGTCTATCCCAAGGAGATAGAGCAGTGGATCGACGAGCTGCCGGAGGTGGTCGAGTCGGCGGTGATATCGGGGTCAATCACCCGGATCTGGGTGAGGGCGTCACCGCCGCGGTGGTGCTCAAGCCGGGTGCTGCGCTCGATGAGGCGCAGGTCCTCGCTCACTCAGCGACAAGGTGGCGCGCTACAAGCAGCCCAAACGGGTGTTCTTCATCGACAGCCTGCCGCGCAACGTGATGGGCAAGGTGCAGAAGAACGCGCTGCGTGAGCGTTACGCCGACATCTACCAGGCACCGGCCACGGCGTCACGCTGAGGTCTGCGCCAGTTTCTGCCATAACAAGCGCCGGTGATCAGGGGCTCGCCGGCGTAACAACAAGTCCCCCGGAGGTGAATGACGATGGTGATCTACGGTGTTGCGCTACTCGCCGGCTGCATGCTGGTAGGGCTGATCATCGGCGATGTGCTGGGCCAACTGCTTGGCATCAGCGCCAACCTGGGCGGCGTGGGTATCGCCATGCTGCTGTTGATCTTCGTGACCGGCTATCTCAAGGACCGCGGCAAGCTGCCGGAGGCGACCGAGAGCGGCATCAATTTCTGGAACGCGATGTACATCCCGATCGTGGTCGCCATGGCAGCGAGCCAGAACGTGGCTGCGGCCTTCAGCGGTGGCATGGTGGCGATCGTCGCCGGGGTGCTGGCGGTGGCGCTGGGGCTGGCACTGGTGCCGGTGCTCACCGGCAAGAAAGGGGATGATGCGCGTCCGCTGGATCCGCCTGCCAGCGCCACCATGCCGCCCTCCCGGGCGACCACTTCCGATCGTTCCTGACCGCGCGGCTGCTGAATCTTTCGACAACATCCCTTAACAACGACTTTTAACAACGACGTTTAACAACAACGTTTAACAACAACAGGGGAGTGCCCGCATGAACGACTCCATCGTGTCGCTGGTCGACAAATACCACCTGATCGCGGCCTTCGCCGTGGTCGGCCTGACCATGTACGTGGCCTATTGGCTCAGCCGGCATCTCACCGCCGGGCGTCTGCACGGCTCGGCCATCGCGATCATCATCGGCCTGGTGCTGGCCTACGTGGGCGGTATCTCCACCGGGGGCAGCAAGGGGCTCTCCGATGTCACCCTGTTTTCGGGGTTGGGCCTGATGGGCGGCGGCATGCTGCGCGATCTGGCGATCATCGCCACCGCCTACGGCGTGCGCTTCCAGGAGATCAAGAAGGCCGGGCTGCGCGGGGTGATCGCACTGTTTCTCGGCGTGCTGGTGTCGTTCGTGGCCGGTGCGGTGGTCGCGGTCGGTTTTGGTTATACCGACCCGGTGGATATCACCACCATCGCCGCCGGTGCGGTGACCTATATCGTCGGGCCGGTGACCGGCGCCACCCTCGGGGCGAGTTCGGAGGTGATCGCACTATCGATCGCCGCTGGCCTGGTCAAGTCGATCCTGACCATGATCGCGACACCGGCCACGGCACGCCTGATCGGGCTCGACAACCCGCGCTCGGCGATGATCTTTGGGGGGCTGATCGGCACCACCAGCGGGGTGGCGGCAGGGCTCGCCGCCACCGACGCACGTCTGGTGCCGTATGGCGCGATGACCGCGACCTTCTATACCGGATGGGCATTCTGCTGGCACCGACGGTGCTGTTCCTGGCCGTACGCGCGCTCTTCTGAACCCGCGGTGGCGGGACGCAGACACGGCGATGCGCCTGCTACAGCGGCAGCGCCGGGCCAGCGGACTGAGCCGGGCCTTCGGGCCTGGCCGGGCTTTCCGGCAGCGCCGTGTCTTCGGGGATCTCCGGGTCTTCGCGCAGGGCCAGCGGCTGCGACACCTCCTCGGCCATGGTGATACACCCACGACCGGCCTGCTTGGCCTGATAGAGCGCGGTATCCACCCGCTCGAGCAGCTTCTCCGAGGTGGCCTGGCGCGGCTCGGCGATCCCCGCGGAGAACGCCAGCTGCAGCTGGCGGGCGCTCAGCGGCTGCTGCGCCAAGCGTGTCAGGATTCGGTCCAGGGTGGCATGAGCGGAGAAGCGGTCGACCCCCGGCAGCAGCAGCAGGAACTCCTCCCCGCCCCAACGAATCAACGTATCGCTCTGACGCAGCATGGCCCCGACCAGACTGGCGAACTCGCGCAGCACATCGTCGCCGACCGCATGGCCGTGCTCGTCGTTGACCGCCTTGAAGTGATCCAGATCGAGCATGGCCACGGCCAGCGGCTCGCTGTAGCGGCGGCTGCGCTGGAGCGCCTGCTCCAGCAGTTGCTGGCCGTAGCGCCGATTGTGCAGCCCGGTCATCTCGTCACGCGTGGCCAGATACTCCAGGCGGCGGTTGCGCGCCTGGAGTTCGCGCGTCTGGTCACGCTGGGCGGTCATGTCGACCAGGCAGGCGATACGCAGCGGCTGGCCATCGGCGTAGTGCACCACGCTGTCCTCGACCTGCATGGCGCAGAGTGAGCCATCGCGGCGCATGAGCTCGACGCTGCGTTGTCCGCCGCTGGTGAGCGACGTCTGATGATAGCGTTGACCCGACTCGCGCGAGGCGGGCGCGAGCAGCACCTGGAAGTGGCGCTCGAGCAGTTCGCAGGCGGCATAGCCGAAGAAGTTGCAGAGCGCAGGGTTGACCAGACACAGATAGCCTGCGGCATCGAGTACGCAGGCGCCGATCGGCAGACTGCCGATCCACTGGCGCAGCGAGGCCGGCAGCGGCGGGGTACGCGTTCGGGGTTGTGCCGGCGTCGGCTCGATGGCGGTAATGCGGTCCAGGGCGAGCAGTACCTGGCGCTCGCCACCGGCGTCGACCCCACGGCAGCGCAGGCGCAAGGCGCGCAGCTCACCGCGATGATCGCGCAGATGGTAGCGCTGCCACCGCTGGGGTGCCGACGTGTCGCGGCGGCGCGCGGGGTGGGCGTCCGCGGTCAGCGGCTGGAGCTTGCCGTCGAGCCACTGCCAGGGGTCGGCGGCCGGCAGTTCGGTTTCGAGCGCCAGTTGGCGCCGGGCCAGCGCATTGGCCTCGGAGATCCATACCGCGTCGTCCTCGACACGGCAGACGAGTGCCGCGATGCCGAGCAGGTCGAGCCCCTCGAGCGTGGACTGGAGCCTCGGTTGGAGGGGCGTCTGGCGGGTATCGCTGTCGAGCGTTATCTGCAAAGCGTTCATGGCGCGTGCCACCGGCTGCGAGGACAAGAGAGGCGGCCGCTCAATGCTGGCCGCGTACCAGCGCGAACTGGGCCGGCTGGCACTGCGGCAGACCTTCGGTTTCCGGGCGCGCATACCAGTAGCCCTGCTGGCGTACGATGCCGCGCCGGTAGAGCCAGCGCGCCTCCTCCAGGGTCTCCACGCCTTCCGCCACCAAGGCGATATCGAGCTTTTCCGCCAGGGTCACGATCTGCCCGATCAGGATCTGCTGACGCGGTCTCCTGTCGACGCCATCCACCAGGCGACGGTCGATCTTGAGCAGATCGGGCACGATATCCACCAGCAGGTCGAGGTTGGCGTGGCCACTACCGAAATCATCCAGGGCGACGGTCATGCCCATCTCTCGGTAGGCGCTGACGATGTTCTGCAGATGGCGCCGATCCCTGACCTTCTCGGTCTCGGTGATCTCGAAGCAGAGCCGATCCACCGGCCAGCCCAGCCGTTCGGCAGTGATCAGCGTGGCCTGGATGCAGGCCTCGGGTTCGTAGACGGCATTGGGCAGGAAGTTGATCGAGAGCAGGCCCTGGTGGCCGAGCCGGTGGGCCAGCTCCAGCGCCTTGACCCGGCACGCTTGATCGAAGCGGTAGAGGTTGTCGTCGTCGACCCGGCCGAGCACGCTGGCCGCGGAGCCGCCGTCGCTGCTGCGCACCAGTGCCTCGTAGCCGTAGATCTCGCCACCTTCGAGGTCGACCAGCGGCTGAAAGGCCATGGTGAAGTCGAACGGCAGCGGGGCATCGCAGCGCCGGCATACCGATTCGTGTCTCGCGCATCCCGGCATTGTGGTCCTCCCTGACGCGACAATCTGGGTAATCGAGGTGATGGCGCGGTTGGGCAGCGCGACGCCGTGCCCAGCTCACTCCATACACCCAGATTAGAAGAGATCGGCGCCGAGGAGTAGTCGGACATGGTCGCGATGTCTTCGCCGTGGCGACAAGGTACCCGTGCGGGACTGTCGTCTTGGGCAGGATGCGATGCAGACACCTAAACTAGAACCCGGATTCAGCAACACGGTGCAGGGAGGCGAATGCGCGCAACGACGCTGGGTTGGCTTGTGCTGATCGCGCTGGGTGTGGCGCTCGATAAGGGCGGCATCGAGGTGCCAAGGGCGTGGAATCCGTTCGCGCCGCTGGTGGTGGATGACCCGGTGACGCCGGTCACTCGGCTCAAGCTCGCGCGAGTCGAGCGCGACCCCGAGGCATGTCGTGCAGCGCTGCGCACGGCTCCAGAGGTGCGTTTCACGCCGCTGGCGGACTACACCCCGGCGGCGGGCTGCCCGCTGACCGATGTGGTACGCCTCCAGGGCACCGGAGTGCGCTTCAGTTCCAGCTTCGTCGCCACCTGCCCGCTGGCCCTGGCGTGGACGATGTTCGAGCGTCACGAGCTTCAGCCGCTGGCCGAGCGCACTTTCGGCGAGCGCGTCGCCGCGGTGCGTCACTACGGATCGTTCGCCTGTCGCAACATCTATCATCGCGAGAACGCGCGGCGCAGCGAGCACGCCACGGCCTCGGCGCTGGATGTCGCAAGCTTCACACTGGCCAATGGCGAGCGCATCGATCTACTCGAGGATTGGAAGGGCGACGGGGTGCGGGCGGGTTTCTTGCGCCAGGTCCAGGCGGCGGCCTGTGGCTATTTCGGGACCGTGATCGGCCCCGATTACAACGCCGCGCACGCCAATCACTTTCATCTGGGGATGCGCGGGGTTGCCTTCTGCCGCTGACGGCAGATAGCGGTTTGCGACGCGCTCAATTGCCGAGGTTGATGTCGTTCGAGTCGGTCGCTGCGCCGGTGGCCGCACCCACGCCACCGCCGATCACGGCACCGTCGGAGACATCGCCGCCGGTGGCCGCGGCGGCGCCGGCGCCCACCGCGGCACCCACGCCGGCACCGCTGACCGCGCGTTCACCGGTAGTGGTGCCGCAAGCGCTGAGCAGCAGAGCGGTGGCCATCATGAAGGGAATCGTACGTAGCATGATCAATCTCCTGAGTCGACATCGGGTTCCTTGGCGCCAAAGGCCATGGCTTCAGCATAGCCCGGGTGATCACAGGCGCCAGCGCCCCCTGGGATGTGCGATGCCGATGAGGGAGAGCCACGGAGCGCTCAGGGCCGGGGTTGCTGCTGGGTGATGCAGTGAATGTTGCCGCCGCCGAGCAGAATCTCGCGTGCCGGCACGCCGATCACCCGGCGCCCCGGGAAGAGCCCTTCCAGTATCTCGCGCACGCTGGCGTCGTGGGCGGGGTCGAGCAGTGGCATCGCCACCACGCTGGTGCCGATATAGAAGTTGACGTAGGAGGCTGCCATGCGGTCTCCCGGGCGCCGCGGGCGCGAGCTCGACAGGCGGTCGACGCCGCTGGCTTCCTCTTCGCCCAGATAGAGTGGGCCCGGCTGCGGCAGCTTGTGGACCACGAAGCGGCGGCCGCGGGCGTCGGTGGCGTGTTCCAGAATCTCCAGCGCCTGCCGCGAAATGGCGTACTGCGGGTCGCTCTCGTCGTCGGTCCAGGTCAGCGCCACCACCCCGGGGGCGATGAAGCAGCAGAGGTTGTCGACGTGGGCCGTCGGTCTCGTCCCGTGATAGCAGCCCGCCGGCAGCCAGATCACCTTGTCGATGCCCAGGTAGTCGGCCAGTAGCTGGGTCTGCGCCTCGCGGCCGAGCTCCGGGTTGCGATTGGGGTTGAGCAGGCACTCTTCGGTGGTGATCAACGTGCCCTCGCCATCCACGTGGATGGCGCCGCCCTCGAGCACCATCGGCGCAGCGAAGCAGGGAATCCCCAGCATCTCGGCGATCTTGCGCCGAATGCGGCGATCCTTGTCCCAGGGGAAGTAGAGACCGCCCTTGAGGCCGCCCCAGGCATTGAAGTCCCAGTCGACGACGGCGATACGACCGTCCGGATGGGTGACGAAGGTCGGGCCGACGTCGCGCATCCAGGCATCGTTGCTGGAGAGCTCGACCACCCGAACGTGCGCCGGCAATTGGTGGCGGGCGTTCTCGTACTGCTCGTCATTGACCCCGACGATCACGGTCTCGCTCTCGGCGATGGCACAGGCGACGTCGACGAAGGCGCGCTGCGCCGGCTTGGCCCCCAGGCGCCAGTTGTCCGGACGCTGTGGCCACAGCATCCAGCAGGCGTCGTGGGGGGCGAACTCCGCCGGCATGCGAAAGCCCAGTTGGGCGGGCGTCTGAGAGGGGGAAGCGAGATCTGTCATGACAAACGCCTGCGGGAACCTTAGGGTTATCGGTGAACGGGAATGGGTGCGTCGTGAGTACAGAAAGGGTGCGTCGTGATGACGACTGTAGCACCCCCGCGGTGCGCTTGCGCAGTGGGTCGCGGATGCCCTCGCTGCACCCCAGGCCAGCGGGAGATCCCCCCGGAGAGACAGGAGAGCGTCATGCGCTTCAGCGACAATCGCGGCGAGCCCATCGAAGGGTTCTCACGGCGAACAGAAGGGCGCGATGGTGCGCTCGCTTATCGGCCTGGCCAATGATCTGGGCTTCCACACCGTGGCCGATGGCTTGGAGACAGAGTAAGAAATCGTGGCGCAGAAGCGCCTGCACTACCGCTCGCGTGCATCCCATCGCCACGCCGCCACTGCCAGGTCCGAAAACGGCGAGTAGCGAGGTGGTCCATCGCCGATCATCCATGTTCCTTCGAGACAATGGAGACATGGATGCAACGTTTACAAGGCAAGATCGCGCTCATCACTGGCGCCAGTTCCGGGATCGGTCAGGCCGCGGCGCGGCTGTTCGCGAGCGAGGGCGCCTGCGTGGTGCTGGCGGCACGGCGCGGTGCGGCGCTGAAGGCCGTCGCCGCACAGATTGTCGATGCTGGCGGTCAGGCTGCTTGGTTGGCCGGCGACGTGCGCGAGGAACCCTATGCGCAGGCGCTGGTGGCGCTGGCGATCGAGCGTTTCGGGGGGCTGGATATCGCGTTCAACAACGCCGGCACGCTCGGGACGTTGATGCCAACCCCTCAACTGGATACTCAGGCGTGGCACGAGACGCTCGACACCAACCTCAGTGCGGCCTTCCTCGGTGCCAAGCATCAGATTCCGGCGATGCTGGCACGCGGTGGCGGTTCGCTGATTTTTACCTCCACCTTCGTCGGCTACACTGTCGGCTTCCCCGGCACCGCCGCCTACGCCGCCAGCAAGTCCGGCCTGATCGGTCTGACCCAGGCGCTGGCGGCGGAGTTCGGCCCGCAAGCCATTCGCGTCAATGCGCTATTGCCCGGCGGCACGCAGACGCCGATGGCGGAGGCGATGAACGATACGCCGGAGGCGCTGGCGCAAGTCGCGCAGATGCACGCGCTCAAGCGTCTGGCGCAACCGGAAGAACTCGCGCGCGCGGCGCTGTTCCTGGCTTCGGAGGATGCCGCGTTCATGACCGGCAGCGCGATGCTGGTCGATGGCGGCATGTCGATCAACCGCAGTTGAATCGTGTCCGCGCAGCGATGCGCGGACACGTGCTGGCCGAGGCCTGCGTGACCCACACCGATACCCTCGATCCTGCGCTTAGCGCCGTGGCGAACCCGATGAAGTCGCATGGGGGGCGAGCCGATGGCTGATGCACAACGCACTACCCGGCGTCTCGGCCTCGGCATGATGCTGTTGTGCTGGGTGGTGATGATGGCGTTGGCGGTGTGGTGGTTTCGCGGCGTCGAAAGCCGCCGCGCCAATCCCAATCTCGAGCTCTCCCGCCACGCCGCACCCGGCGCGCCGGTCACCCTGGCGCGCAACGCCGCTGGCCACTTCGTCGCCCCGGGCGAGATCGATGGCCAGCCGGTCACCTTTCTGCTCGATACCGGCGCTACCTATGTTTCGCTGTCGCGCGGGCTGGCCGAACGCCTGGGTCTGCAACCCGGCCCTGCAGCTACTTTCACCACCGCCAACGGGCGCGTCGAAGGGCGCCTCACCACCCTCGACAGCGTGCGTCTAGGCGGTCTTTCGGCGCGTCGGGTGGCAGGGTCGATCCATGCCGGTATCGGCGATGACATGGTGCTGCTCGGCATGAGCTTTCTCGGCCGCTTCGATATCCAGATTCGTGCCGACCATCTGACCCTGAGCCCGCGCAGTCCCTGAATCGCCTTTCTCGACCAAGCTGCCGCTCAGCCGCTCGATCAGGTTGTCGTCCGGCGTCTCGATCAGGCTGTCGCCCAGTGGCGACAACGCTTGCGTAATCTCTGCGCGATTGGCGTTTACAATCTAACTCGCGAGTTACCCAAGATGACACTGCCGGACGGAGCGATAGTGCGGCGTGACGTAAGATAAGCGTCTATCGTGGTTTACCTCGGTGATGAAGGTCCGGTCACCAACGCGCGCGTTACATTCAAGGAGTCGAAGATGGCGCTGACACAGTGGCGGCCCTGGCTGTTGCCCCTTTTGATCATGCTGGGGCTGACGGGGTGCGAGAGCCTTTCCACCGGCAGCTTCAAGATGCCCGATATCTTTGGCGGCCAGTCCCGCGACGATAACGTGGTCAAGCGTCAGATCGCGTTTCCGGCCGAGGAGTATGCCAAGCTCGAGAAACACGGCACCGCCGCGGTACAGGGGCGGCTCAGCTACACCCTGCCGGGCGGTCAGACGATCGTCGGTGCCAACGAGACGATCTCGGTGGCGCCAGCGACGCGCTATGCCGCCGAGGCCGCGGATGTCGCGCTGTCCGGCCGCCGGATCGAGCCGGCCGATCCGCGAGCGCGTGATTACACCCATTACGCCAAGACCGATGCCGACGGCTACTTCTTGGTGCGCGGCATTCCCGCCGGGGTGTTTTATGTGGCCGGCAGCGTGCTGCTGCCCGGCGGTGAGTCGCGTAGCCCGATCATCATCAAGCAGGTAACGCTGCGCGCTGGCAAGACCCGTAAGGTCGAGCTGAGCCGCTGATCGCGGCGCAATGGCGTGACCGAGCAGGGGCATGAGCGCGTGATTGAAACGGACTTTTCCTAAGTCTAATGAATCAAAGGATTGCTCGTTATCTCAACCGATTGGGCTGAAGTCTCTCTCGGGAAAGTGCGCGGGATAGTGACTAACGCCGAATTATCTAACCGAGTTAGTAGGTTACAGAGGCGTCTTATGAGGTATCATGAATACTCGGATACCACCCGTGGCGAGTGAGCTTGGCGCCTCGCAGCATGTCTAAAGATTTCGTTGCGTTATAGGCCACCTTGGTTCACCGTTCACTATCAATCGGTCGATGCCTTAGCGCGTCACACAATAAACGAATCAGTGGTATGCAGGGCCGGGTTTCGAGGCCAACTCATAGGGATGGAAGACAGCTTGGACAGCACTGCACATCAAGATCGCGTTCTGATCATCGAAGATGACGAACGGCTGGCGCATCTGACGCGCGAATATCTGGAAGCCAACGGTTTCCAGGTTGGACTGGAGCACGATGGCACCCATGGTGTGGAGCGCATCATCGAGGAGCAACCGGACATGGTCATCCTCGATTTGATGCTGCCCGGCGAAGATGGGCTCTCCATCTGCCGTCGGGCGCGGCCGCACTACGCCGGCCCCATTTTGATGCTGACCGCACGCACTGACGACATGGATCAGGTGCTGGGGCTGGAAATGGGCGCCGACGACTACGTGCCCAAGCCCGTACAGCCGCGGGTACTATTGGCCCGCATGCGGGCGCTGATGCGTCGCGCCGACAGCCTGGTGTCGTCGAGCGGTGCCACGCGTCTGACCTTCGACAATCTGGTGATCGACAGCGCCACCCGCGAAGCCTGGCTCGAGGAGCAGCGTATCGACCTCACCAGTGCCGAGTTCGATCTGCTCTGGCTGCTGGCCGACAACGCTGGGCGTGTACTCACCCGCGAGGAGATCTTCTCACAGCTGCGCGGGATCAAGTACGACGGTCAGGACCGCTCGATCGACGTGCGCGTATCGCGCATTCGGCCCAAGATCGGCGACGACCCCAATCATCCCCACCGCATCAAGACGGTGCGCAGCAAAGGCTACCTGTTCGTCAGGGATAGCTGAGTCGCGACGGTGGCCGCGCTGGCGGCCACCGTCGTTTGCCGACACACCCCCTCATTCCCCGCGAGAGCAGCGATGCGGCGTTCGCTTACCGACAGCACGTTTCTGCGCTTCTACCTGGCGCTGTTGGCCGCACTGGTGATCACCTTCGGGCTGGCGCTGTTCGGCTTTCTGATGGTCGACAAGGTGCGTCAGGAGCACTATCGCGAAAGCCTGGTCAGCGGCCCGCTGGCGCTGCTCGCCGATCTGGTCTCGCGCCAGCCGCTGGAGAGGCGCGACGACTGGCTCGCGTCGATGGCCTCGACCCTGGGCATGCCCCTGGGTCTGTTTCGGCTCGAGGATCTTTCGCTCGACTACTTCGAGCGCGCCCGGCTGGAAGAGAAGCGCCCGGTGATCGAGGCCGCCGACGACGGCTGGCGCTCGCTCTACAAGGTGCCGCAGTCCGACTGGGTGCTGGCGGCGCGCATCAACTCGCTCAACGAGATGCAGCTGCGCGGCATCACCGAGGTCCTGCGCAGCTGGCTCAGCGGTGAGTCGGACAAGGTGCAGGCCAAGCGCCTGCATCGGGTGCAGCAGCAGTTCCAGGTACCGGTGGGGCTCTACGCCGATCCGCCATCCAACGTCGATCCGATCCAGGCGACCCGGCTCGATGCCGGTGAAGTCGTGGTGCGACTCGATTCCAGCCTGAGCGCGCTCTATATCCACGCACGGGTCGGTCCTGATCGCTGGCTGCGCATCGGCCCGTTGCCCAGCTTCGAGGCGATGCCGCTGTCACTGGCGCTGTCGCTGTTGATCATCGTGTTGATCACCTTGGCAGGGGCGATCTATCTCATCGTGTGGAGCGTCGAGGGCCGGGTCGGCCGACTCGAGCGTGCGGCGACACGGATCGCCGCCGGCCATCTCAACGCTCGCGTGCGGGTCGATGGCAACGATTTCCTCGGCCGTCTGGGCATGGCGCTCAACGGCATGGCGGCGCAGGTGCAGTCGCTGTTGCGCAGCCAGCAGAGATGATCCGCGCGGTCTCCCACGAGCTGCGCACGCCAGTGGCGCGTATCCGCTTCGCGGTGCAGATGCTCGAGGATCTCTACGGCGAGGGCCATGCGCGCAAGCAGTTGGAGGGCATCGACGAGGATATCTCCGAGCTCGATCGTCTGATCGATGAGATCCTCACCTATGCCAAGCTCGACAGCGAGAACGCCCAGGGCGTGACGCTCAAGACCGAAAGTCTGGAGTGCCGCGCGCTGGCGTGGCGGGTGCTGGAGATATTAAGCCCGCTGCATCCGCATCTGACGCTGACGGTGGTCGACGGCGAGGAGTTGGAGGTGGAGGCGGAGCCGCGCTATCTGCAGCGGGCGGTGCAGAACCTGGTCGCCAACGCCTGCCGCCACGCCGAGACCCAGGTCTGCGTCAAGATCCACCGTGAGCCACGCGCGATCCGTATCGATGTCGAGGACGACGGCCCCGGCGTGCCGGAGAAGGATCGTATCGCCATCTTCAAGCCCTTTGCACGGCTCGATGACAGCCGCACGCGACGCTCCGGCGGCTATGGCCTGGGGCTGTCGATCGTGCAGAAGATCATGGCGTGGCACGGTGGCAACGTGGTGGTGGACCGCAGCGAGCGCCTGGGCGGGCGCGTTTCAGTCTGCTGCTGCCGCTGCACGCGCGTGAATCGATCAGTCCGCTCAATTTCGACGACGGCGCTCAGTGAGCGCCGCTGATAACCGCCAGGCCGGTTTGATGCCGCTCAGCACCGCGAAAGAGGTATTCCCGCGCGGTGCGAATGAAATCCTCCATCCACGGCAGCGCCCGGTCGTTGTCGCGAACCGCTGCGTAGAGCGTGCTCCACACCCCCTCCCTTGCCCAGCGGCAGCGCCTTGACGTAGTCGCGCTCCAGATACTCGGTCAGGGCCCAGTTGGGCAGGGCGCAGACGCCACGCCCGCTGGCCACCAGCTGCATCATCATCACCGTCAGCTCGGCGCTGCGGATCTCGCGCGGGCGAATCGCCGCCGGCTCCAGGAACTGGGTGAAGATATCCAGCCGCGAGTGGTCGATGGGGTAGACGATCAGCGTCTCGGCGGCCAGATCCGGCGGCTCCACCCAGCTCTGCCCGGCCAGGGCGTGCTGCTTGGCCACCGCCAGCAGCCCCTCGTAGCGGAACAGGGGGGCATAGTGGATGCCGGGCAGCGGCTCGGGGTTGTCGGTGATCACCAGATCGAGCGCTTCGCGCACCAGCGCCGGCAGCAGGTCGAAATTCTGCCCGCTGGGGATGTCCACTTCTACTTCGGGCCAGTGATCGCGGAAGTGGTCGACCGTGGGCATCAGCCACTGGAAGCAGCTATGGCACTCGATCGCCATGTGCAGGCGGCCCTGCTCGTGCCCGGCGAGGCGGGCGAGGTCGCGCTCGGCCAGGCGCAGCTGCGGGAGCACCTGCTCGGCCAGGGTCAGCAGCCGCTCGCCGGCGCGGGTGAAGGCGACCGGGCGCGTCTTGCGCGCGAACAGCGGCATGCCCAGGCGCGACTCCAGATCCTTGATCTGGTGCGACAGCGCCGACTGGGTGAGATGAACACGCTCCGCCGCCTCGACCAGCGAGCCGGTATCTCGCAGGGCGATCAGCGTACGGAGGTGGCGAAGTTCGAGCATGCTATGAATATTGTTCACGTCAGGGATTGAGAAAGCGCGTTTGATCCAGGGAGAGGGCGTGGCGAGACTGCACGTCTGGCCGTCGGCCCCCGATGTTACCCGCTAATGCACACAGACCCTACCCATCACGAGCCAGGTTCACCCGCTCGGCTATCCGCGGATCGGCGCCCACCGCGAACTGAAGAGGGCCGTCGAGGCCTATTGGCAAGGCGCACTCGACCGCGATGCGCTCGGACAGATGGGCAAGCGCCTGCGCTTGGCGCGCTGGCAGGACCTGCGTCGGCCGCGCTGCACATGGTAGTCTTCGTCACGCGCTGTGAGTTCGCTCGCGGCGCTTTTTTTATCGTCCAACGGCGCGCTGTTGTCAGCCAATCATTCTCAGTCAAACATTCTCAGCCAATCGCTCTCAGCCAATCGCTCTCAGACAACCATATTCGGGAACTCGCTCATGTCTTCTGCGCCTCTCGTCGCTTTTCGCCGTGCTCTGCATCGCGCCCTGACGTCGCCCGCGCGCCCAGGCTCGCCGCCACGCTTCTGCTCGCTTCGCTGGCCACCGGCTGTGCCGGTGGTGTCCAGCCGACATCGGGTGGGTCGGGCGCTGGCGGGGGTACCGGTGTCGATAGCCCGAAGGCGGCCGACGCGCCGCAGTCGCCGCTGCTGCCGAGTGCCTTCTTCGCCGATGGCGGCGAGCGCTTCAGCGCCTGGCGCTGTACGCCGTCGCAGAATCTGGTGACCACCACGCCGGACGCCAAGCGCCTGCGCCTGTGGACTGCCCTCGGCAGCACCGAACTGCAGCGTGCGGTGGCGACCGATGGTGAGCGCTACGTGCTCGGCGGGGTCGCCTTCGAGCGTCATGGTCGCGATGCCCGGGTCGAGAGCGACCATGGCCAGCTGGTCTGCGCGCTGGCTAGCGAACGCGCGACCACCACGCGCCGGGCGCATCCGCAGAGCATCTTCTACGCCAGCGGCAACGAGCCGGGCTGGAACGTCTCGTTGGACCGTCAGACCACCACCCTGACGCTGGTGTCCGATTACGGCCAGGCGACCGATACCTTCCGCTACCCGCGTGGCCTCGGTGAAGAACGGCAGCGATGCCCGCATGGTGCTGGTCAGCGACAGCGGGCGTCGGCCGCTGGAAATGGATCTGCGCGCCGGCGCCTGCTTCGACGACATGAGCGGGCAGCCATGGCCGGTCAAGGTGACCCTGCGCTACGGGCGCCACGAGTGGCAGGGTTGCGGGCAGGGTGTCGAGGCCAAGCGCTAACATTTGAGCAATTTAATCGAATGGTTTGTGCCAATATTCGCGGTTTTTATTTCAAAAACCACAATGAATAATGGTGGTCAGCGTTCACCCGCCGCCTTGGGCGGTGGGCTTCACCTCTACGCGCCAAACCTTCACCCTCTGCTAGGGAAGCTTCGTCCATGACACAACGCATCCTGCTGATCACCAGCTCGCTGTTCGGCGAGAATGGCCAGTCTCGCGGCCTCGCCGCGGTTTTCAAGTCCGCACTCGAAGGGCGCGATGTCGCGCTGGTCGAGCGTGACGTGGTCGCAAGTGAACTACCGCACCTGAGCGGCGAAGAGATGGGTAGCTGGATGACCGAGCCCAGTGCGCGCACCCCGGAGCAGGTCGCCCTTGCGGGCCACTCCGACGTGCTGCTGGCCGAGGTCGAGGCCGCCGACCTGATCGTGCTCGCAGTACCGCTCTACAATCTCGGCATCCCCAGCCAGCTCAAGGCGTGGTTCGACCGTATCCTGCGCGCGGGCAAGACCTTCAAGTACACCGAAAATGGCCCGGTAGGCCTGCTCGAAGGCAAGTCAGGACTGATCCTGGCGGCGCGCGGCGGCCAGTACGCTGGCACCGAGATGGATTCGCAGACGCCGCACCTGCGCCACATGCTGGGGCTGATCGGCATCCAGGATGTCCATGCCATCTATGCCGAAGGCCTCAACATGGGTGACGGCCAGAAACAGGCGGCCCTGGCCGAAGCCAAGCAGGCGATTGCCGAGTACGTCAGCACTCACTGCTGAGAACGCTATCGCCTTGGGCCAAGCGCCCGCTACCTGACGGTGGCGGGCGCTTGTCGTTGGGCGTGGCGAATGCTATCCAGGCCCATCCGCCATGTCGCGAGGAGGGAGAACCGGTTCGACGCTGGTATCGACCACCCGCGCCAGCAGACGTTCGAGCAGCGCGCGCTCGGGGCGCCCCTGGCTTTCGCGCACGCTGGGCACGGGGTGCCAGTTGCCGGTGGCATCGCGGGCGGCGAGGGTGAAGACGAACGGATGCAGGCCGGGGATGCCCAGACGCAGATCGGTGGCAGTCAGGTGCGGTTGGGCGTCTGACGTGATCACGTCGTAGCGCAGGAAAGGCCCGCTGAACCAGGCCAGGCGCTGGCCATCCGCGGTGGCCAGCGCGGCCTGTCTCCAGGTGTTGTCGCCTAGCGGCCAGGAATTCAGCGTCACCGGCGCGTCTCCGTCCAGCAGCCCCACCCAGCCCTCCAGCGCCTGACCCTGATCGATCACCGTCACCCGCCACAGCAGCGTGGTCAACGGTGCCGGCTGCACCAGCATGGGTGCCTGCGCCAGGCCGCGGGCGGCCAGGGCACTCTTGACCCGTGACTCGACGAACGCCTGGGCGCCCAGGCTGAAGCCGATGTAGGCGCAGGAGAGCCCCAGCGCGATGCTCAGCGGGCGCCGCCGCGGGCGGATGGCGAACACGATCACCCCGATCAGCAGCGGCAGCGTGTAGGCGGGGTCGATGATGAACAGGCTGTGCCAGCTCACCGGTGGCAGCGGCAGCGGCCACAGCAGTTGAGTGCCGTAGGTGGTGAAAGCGTCGAGCAGCGGGTGGGTCAGCAGGCAGAGCGCGAACAGCCACCACCAGTGGGTGAAGGAGGCGATCTCGCGGCTACGCCGCCAGCGGCTGGCCAACCCCGCCAGCAGCGTAGCCAGCGCGGTGAGCACCAGCAGCGAGTGGCTGAAGCCACGGTGGCGGGTGTAGTCGGCCACGGCGTCGCCGTAGTCGATCGCCACGTCCAGATCGGGCAGGGAACCCAGCGCCGCGCCCAGCAGCAGCGCGCGGCGCCCCAGGCGCGGCATGACCACACCGGCGACGGCGGCGCCCAGGCAGGCTTGTGTCAGCGAATCCATGCTTACTCCTCGATAGGGATGGCTGAATTGTGTGCGAGCCGCGCGGGGGCGTCGAGTGCGCGATCAGCGGCGCTGGGGAGGAAGCCGCAAGAAGCGGGCGCGGCATTCACCGCCGCGCGTTCCTGGTCTACCATGAAACGGTTCAACTCACTGACGAATCAGGAAGATTCCCATGGAATACCTGCACACGATGGTGCGCGTGTCGGATCTCGATGCCTCGCTGCACTTCTATTGCGACCTGCTCGGCCTCGAGGAGGTATCGCGCAAGGAGAGCGAAAAGGGCCGTTTCACGCTGGTCTTCCTCGCCACCCCCAACGACCGGCCGCGCGCCGAAGCGGAACAGTCTCCGATGGTCGAGCTGACCTACAACTGGGACCCGGAGACCTACACCGGTGGGCGCAATTTCGGCCACCTGGCCTACCGTGTCGACGACATCTATGCGCTGTGCGACAAGCTCCAGAGCAATGGCGTGACCATCAATCGCCCGCCGCGGGATGGCCATATGGCCTTCGTGCGTTCGCCTGACGGTATCTCCATCGAACTGCTGCAGAAGGGCGAGCCGAAGCCGGCGCAGGAGCCCTGGGCGTCGATGGAAAACACCGGCTCCTGGTAAGTCGCATGAATCGCTCGTTCGCGATCTTTCTCGGCTGGCTGCTGCTGGTGGCGCTCGCCGCCAGCAGCGGCATTCTGACGCCGCCCGGCCCCTGGTACGCAGCACTCACCAAACCGCCGCTGACGCCCCCGGACTGGCTCTTTCCGGTGGCCTGGACGCTACTCTATCTGCTGATGGCGGTGGCCGCCTGGCGGGTCACGCTGGTGGCACCACCTGGGCAGCGACGCCGGGCCCTGATCCCGTTCGTCGCCCAGCTCGTCGCCAACGCGCTGTGGTCGTGGCTGTTCTTCGGCGCCCACTGGATGTTGGTGGGACTGCTCGATCTGCTGCTGATGTGGGGGCTGATCGTATGGACGCTGGTGACCTTCTCTCGCTACTCGCGACTGGCGGTGGTGCTGTTGCTGCCCTACCTGATCTGGGTCAGTTTCGCGGGCTATCTCAACGCCGGGTTGTTGGTGCTCAATTTTTCCACCGGTTGAGCATTGAACCCGCCGGGGCACAGACAGGAACCAGCCAGGAGGCTGTATGGGCGAGAACGCTTGGCCAGTATCGTTGCCGGCGACAATCGAGGCCGCCCTGCGCCGGGAGGCGGCCGAGCTCGAGCGCCTGGATCGCGATACCTATGCGCGCTTTGGACGCGACCCCTGCGAGCCGATCGTGGGGCTCGGCCCGTGCGATGCGTCGCTAGCGATCTTCGGCCGTGACCCGGGGACCCGCGAGGTCGAGACCGGAGAGCCGTTCGTCGGTGCCGGGGGGCAGAAGGTGCGAGGCGAACTCTACCGGCACCGCTACCATGAGCCGCTGCCGGATCTCGAGGCGTCTCTAGCGATCGGCCGCGAACTGTTCTGGATCAATACCGTGCCCTACAAGCCGCAGGGCAACAAGGCGTGGTCGATGGCGGTCAAGCGCCGCTTCCAACCGCTAATGGCGCAGCTGCTCGATACCTGCTGGCAAGGCGAGCGAATCATCACACTGGGGCGGGAAGCCTTCTTGTGGTTCGGCATCGGGCAGCCGCGCGAGGTGCGCGCGGCGCTCGACGCTTTCTGGGCGCGGGAGGATCGCTTCGCGACGCTGCATCAGGTCGAGCTGCGCCTGCCGGGCGGTCACGAACGTGCCTTCACGCTGGCACCACTACCGCATCCGTCACCGCTCAATCAGCGCTGGTTCAAGCGTTTTCCCGAGCTGATGGCACAGCGTCTGGTGCAGCTCGACTGGGCGTAGAATAAACGCCATCTTCAGTATTAGATTTTATTAAAATAAAAAATGGCCACCTGCAAGGCACTACAAAGGCAGCAAAAAGCGGCAATCTTCAGTCAGGCTTGAAGGCCATCCGCCCGCTTCCCAGGAACATCACTGCCAGCGCGGCGCCGAGGAACATTCCCTGCAGCTCCAGTGTCCAGCCCCCCTGGCCATTGAGGCTGTATAGCTGCGATAGATGGACCAGAACGATGGCGACCAGCATGTTGATCGCCATCAGCATCCCACCCAGACGTGCCTGCCAGCCAACGATCGCCATCAGTGGTGCGATGATTTCACCTACCAGGACCCCATAGGCGACGAAGGAGGGCACGCCCATCTGCGCCAGCTGGTGGGCGATACCGTTGAGACTGGCGGGGTCCATGAGCTTGTGCAGGCCGTGAAGCAGGATCAGAATCCCCACACAGAGTCGTAGAAGAAGTTTACCCAGATCGTCGTTGTGCATGAAGCGCATGGCTGAGCGAGTCCTTTTTTCAGGGAGGGAGAGATCGATGCGGGGTCGATGGCCGGCCCCGCGGCCGTTGAGAGTATCAGAGTTTGTTAATAGAAAGTTAATGCCATCAATGTCGTCATTGGCTTACAAATTAAATCGGCAAATTCGAATGTTATTTGAAGTTAAAAAAAGCGATACTCTTGTGCTTTCACGTTCCCGCGCTTCAAACTCGGCCGACACCGATTTTCGGGTGCGCGCCGTACCCGCGCCGAGCTAATAACAAGATTGCGAGCCTATCATCATGCCTAGCCGCTATCTCTTCCATCTCTGGCGGCGCGTCACGCGTCCCCCTGATAGTCTGCCGGTAGAGCGCCGCCGCAGTTTCGAGATCATGGCCGAAATCTACTTGCTGGCGCTCTGCCTGCAGGCTCTCGTCGCGCCTTGGCTCTATCTGCTCGGGTATCAGGTCCTGGGGCATCTGAATCTCGTCTGTGTGCTCGCCTATGCGCTGGCGCTGCGCCTGCACCGCCAACTCTGGGTAGCGCTGGCGTTAGGGGTGAAGCTGAGCGCCTTCCTCTTGCTGCTGCTCTATGGCGCCTGGGTAACGGGCAGCGCCAACAGTGTCGTCTACTGCCTGCTGTTCGCCGAGGTGGAGTTGATGCTCTCCGATCTGCGCCGACGGACCAAGCTGCTCTGGACCGCCGGACTGGCGGTGTTGGCGCTGGGCGTCGAGGATCTGCCCTGGCTCAATTCGCTGCCATTGAGCCCGCGCGATCATCTGCTGGCGGACATCGTGCTGGTGGGGGTCTTCGTCATGCTGTGCGCGGTGATCCTGCGTATGCTGACGATTACCGATCGCCACGAGTACCGTTATCGCCGCGACGCCATGCACGATTCGCTGACCCTGGTGCTCAATCGCCGTGCCATCTTCGAGAAGGCTTCTACCTACTGGCGCCAGCAGATGCCGTTCGCGATGATCCTGGTTGACGCCGATCACTTCAAGGAGATCAACGACAACTTCGGCCATACCGCAGGCGATGCGGTGCTGCACCATTTGGCCGGCGTGCTCAGCGATGCGCTGCGCGGCGAGGATGACGTCGGGCGCGTCGGCGGTGAGGAGTTCCTGCTGCTGTTGCCCGAGACCAGTATCCCAGAGGCGGTGACGGTCGCCGAGCGCATCCGCGTGCGGCTGGCGCGGCGGCCTTGCCAGTTCGGCGGCCAGCTGATGCCGGTGACGCTGTCGATGGGGATCGCCTGTGCCGACGAGGGTGGGCAACTGCAAAGCATCATCGAACTGGCCGACCGGCGGCTGTATGCCGCCAAGTCGGCCGGGCGCAATCAGGTGGTCGCCGAAGGGCATATCGAGAGCGCCAACTCGCGCAATGCCGTGCGGCTCTCGCGCGGGGTGAAGGATGCGCTGCAATCGGAGGAACTATAGCCTCAGCCCAGGTGCAGGCGTTGTGGCAGCCAGCGCGTCAGCGCGCGCTGTACCCGGCCGGCGGAGGCCGCTGCCAGCGGCGTGCACAGCACCCAGGGCAGGGCGATCAGGGCGATGCTCAGCGCGCCCATGTAGACATCGCTGAACCAGTGCGCGCCGACCATGATGCGCGGGGCACTCAGCAGCACCACGAAGGCCACGCTGAGCAGGGCGATGCGGCGCGCGGCGAAGCGCAGCATAAAGCCGGCGAACACCATCAGCATCAGGCCGTGGTCGCCCGGGAAGCTGTTCGATGCCGAATCCTTGGTCGGAATCGAGACCACGTCGGTCAGGCGCATGGCGTTGGCGAAGAAGCGGGTCGGGCTGGGATGGCCATAGCTGATGCCCTTGGTGGTGAACAGCGCCAGCACGCCGGCGGTGAGCACCATGGTCACGCCGATACCGATCCAGCGTGTCAGACGCTGAGGATGCGGATCGCGAAGCATCGCCCACAGGAACAGCAGGCCCATGATCGCCAGCGAGATCATGTCGAAGGCGCGATGGTTGAGGATCGCCAGGGTGTCGTCCCACCAGTTGGGCTCGGGCGTGATCAGGGCGTTGAAGAACCAGAAGATGCGATCGTCGAGATCGTTCCACAGCACGCCGTGGGGCCAGGCCCAGCTCAGCAGCAGCAGCAGGCCGGTGACGTTGAAGGCGACGATACGTTTGAGGTCGAGTCGGAGACGGGTCATGAACGAGCCTTGCCGGATGGCGTTGCAAGAAGCGGTAAGGCGGTCATTTTAAGTTAAGCTCAGCATAAGAAACAATGTTTCTTAACCCCGCAGACTTTTCCCTGACATCTTTCGATGGCAGACGTCGCGGCCAGGCAGTCCCGAAACTGCTACAGAGCCGCACTCAGGGCCACCCTAAACCTCTATATACATGGGCTTATCCGAGCAGGGCGCCGCGAGGGCGCTGTGAACCCTCCCTGGGCGCTACCTTTGCCATCCCTGGCAAAGGACCCTCGCTTTGCCCTGCCCCCGGCGCCCATCGTCAGGTGGGCTCTAAAGCCAGCGGCCCCGTCATCTGACGGGGCCGCTGGCGTCACTGCAGGCCGCCGGCAAGGGCGGCAGTCAGGGTGGGGCGATCAGCCGTCGAGTTCGGCGATCTTGTTGCGCTGCTCGACCAGATGCTGGCGCGTTGCCAGATACTCATTGAGCTTGCCGCGCTCCTTCTCGACCACCGCCTCCGGGGCCTTGGCCACGAAGCTGTCGTTGGAGAGCTTCTTCTCGATACCGACGATCAGCTTGTCCTGCTTGTCGATCTCCTTGGCCAGCCGTGCCAGTTCGGCCTCCTTGTCGATCAGATCGGCCATCGGCACCAGCACTTCCATGTCGCCCACCAGCTGGGTCGCGGCCAGCGGCGCCTGGGCCGGGTCGTCGAGCCAGTCGGCGCTCGCCAGCTTGGCCAGCTTGGCCAGGAACAGCCGATTGGCCTCGAGGCGCTCGCGGTCGCTAGCGTCGCCCTTGCTCAGCAGCACTTCCAGCGGCTTGCCGGGGGCGATGTTCATCTCGGCGCGAATGTTGCGCACGGCGACGATCACGCCCTTGAGCCACTCGATGTCGCGGATCGACTGTTCGTCGATACGCGAGGCGTCGGCCTCCGGCCACGGCTGGGTCATCAGGCTGGCATTCTCGTCAGCGGCCGTGCCGGCCAGCGGCGCCACGCGCTGCCAGATCTCTTCACTGATGAACGGCATCATCGGGTGCGCCAGACGCAGTACCGTCTCCAGCACGCGAACCAGGGTACGCCGGGTGCCGCGCTTGGCCTCCGGCGCCGCGGCGTCGTCCCACAGCACCGGCTTGGAGAGCTCCAGGTACCAGTCGCAGTACTCGTTCCAGACGAAGTCGTATAGCGCCTGGGAGGCGTGATCGAAGCGGTACTCGGCGAGGGCGTTGGTGACCTGGGTCTCGGTCTGCTGCAGGCGCGAGACGATCCAACGGTCGGCCAGCGACAGCGCCACCGGGGCGTCGTCGAGACCGACATCCTCGCCCTCTGCGTTCATCAGCACATAGCGCGAGGCGTTCCACAGCTTGTTGCAGAAGTTGCGGTAGCCATCCAGGCGGCCCATGTCGAACTTGATGTCACGGCCAGTGGTGGCCAACGAGAGGAAGGTGTAGCGCAGGGCGTCGGTACCGTGGGCCTCGATGCCCTCCGGGAACTCGGCGCGGGTCGCCTTCTCGATGGCGCGCGCCTTCTGCGGCTGCATCATGTTGCCGGTACGCTTGGCCACCAGGGTCTCGAGGTCGATACCGTCGATCAGATCGATCGGATCGAGTACGTTGCCCTTGGACTTCGACATCTTCTGGCCCTGGCTGTCGCGCACCAGGCCATGCACATAGACGGTCTTGAACGGCACCTCGTCGGTGAACTTCAACGTCATCATGATCATCCGGGCGACCCAGAAGAAGATGATGTCGAAACCGGTCACCAGCACGCTGGTGGGGTGGAAGGTCGCCAGTTCCGGGGTCTTCTCCGGCCAGCCCAGGGTGCCGAAGGTCCATAGGCCCGAGCTGAACCAGGTATCCAGCACGTCCTCGTCCTGGGTGAGCGCGACCTCGGCGCCGAGGCCGTGCTTGGCGCGCGCCTCCTCCTCATTGCGGGCCACATAGACGTTGCCTTCGGCGTCGTACCAGGCCGGAATACGGTGGCCCCACCACAGCTGACGCGAGATGCACCAGTCCTGCAGGTCGCGCATCCAGGCGAAGTACATGTTCTCGTAGTTCTTGGGCACGAACTGGATATCGCCGTTCTCCACCGCGGCGATGGCCGGTTTGGCCAGTTGCTCCACCGCGACGAACCACTGATCGGTGAGCAGCGGCTCGATGACATCACCGGAGCGGTCGCCGTAGGGCAGGGTGTTGCTGATCGTCTCGATCCGTTCGAGCAGCCCGGCGGCCTCCATGTCGGCGACGATGCGCTCGCGCGCCTCGAAGCGACCGAGCCCGGCATAGGCGGCGGGCAGGCTGAGATCGACATCGTCCCGCGGCTGACCCTGGAGATCGAACGCCTCGGCGCGTTCGAGGATGGTGGCATCCTTGGAGAAGACGTTGATCAGCGCATGGTCGTGGCGCTTGCCGACTTCGTAGTCGTTGAAGTCGTGGGCCGGAGTGATCTTGACGCAGCCCGAGCCCTTCTCCATGTCGGCGTGCTCGTCGGCGATCACCGGGATGCGACGGCCGACCAGCGGCAGCTCGATGAACTTGCCGACCAGCGAGGCGTAGCGCGGATCTTCCGGGTTGACCGCCACCCCGGTGTCACCCAGCAGGGTTTCCGGACGGGTGGTGGCGACCACCACGTAGTCCTTGCCATCGGCGGTGGTGACGCCGTCGGCGAGCGGATAGCGGAAGTGCCAGAACTGGCCTTGCTGTTCGCGGTTCTCCACCTCCAGATCGGAGATTGCGGTGTGCAGGGTCGGGTCCCAGTTGACCAGGCGCTTGCCACGGTAGATCAGCTTCTCTTCATGCAGACGCACGAAGACTTCCTGCACCGCCTGGTAGAAGCCGTCATCCATGGTGAAGCGTTCGCGGCTCCAGTCGACGCTGGCACCCATGCGCCGTAGCTGACGGGTGATATGGCCGCCGGACTCCGCTTTCCACTCCCAGATCTTGTCGGTGAACGCCTCGCGCCCGAGATCGTGGCGGCTCTTGCCTTCCTCGGCGGCGACCTTGCGCTCGACCAGCATCTGGGTGGCGATGCCGGCATGGTCGGTGCCCACCTGCCACAGGGTGTTGCCGCGCATCCGCCGCCAACGGGTCAGCGTGTCCATGATGGTGTCCTGGAAGGCGTGCCCCATGTGCAGGCTGCGGTGGCGTGTGGGCGGCGGGATCATGATCGAGACGGCTCGCCCTGGCCGCTGGGGGCGAAGTGGCCATCCCCTTCCCAGCGTTGATACCAGCGGGTTTCGATCTGATCGGGTTGGTACGTCTTGTCCATGGCGGCTTCTTGACTCGGCAAACGATGGCGGGCACGCGGCGCCTGTGGAGGCGGGCGGCGTGACGAAATGGCGAGGATTATACCTGCTGAGAGGCGAGCGCGTCAGGTTCGCATCCGCGCGGGGGGCGGTGTCCGTGTACACGCGGCAGTAGGTGTCGCGACGCTTACAGCTTGTGCGCTTCGACCCGGTAGCCGCGGTCCTTGTAAGTCTTCCAGCAGGGCGCTTGGTGCGCAACACGTCCTGGTGCTGGTTGATGATCTCGGCGACACGCTCGACCCGGGAGAACCACTCGGGAATGTCGTCGTGGAGGTTGAGCAGCGCCTGCCACCCCGGGTTCCGGGGCAGCCTGCCAGCCGATGCTCACCGGCGGCACCGGCCCGACGTCGTCGCCTACCACCGCATGCGGCACATAGCTCTCGTCGCGGAATTTCCACAGATGCTCGTCGAACTGGCGCGCCATCGCCTCGTCCTGGGTATGCACATGCAGGCGATACCCCTTGCGGTAGATCGTCTCCGCCAGACGGCAGGCGAAATCGAAACGCGCCTCCAGCGTGGTGTCCTGAAGGATGTAGAAGTCGACTTTGGTCATAAATGCCCTTCGGGGAGCTGTAAGCGGCGAGATGGGTGGCCTCACACGAACCCGTGCGATTGCGCGAGCGAGTTTCAAGCAAGGCGAATCCAGCTAAGCGAGCGCAGTTGAGGGATCTTCAATGCGCACCGCGAAGCTGGATTCAACGCCGCATGGGCGACGCGCAGCCAATCGATAGAGGACTAGACGCCGCCGTCGACGTCGACCAGCGCCCCGGTGGTGAACCCGGCTTCGGCCAGCCACAGCACCGCGTTGGCGATCTCTTCCGGCTCGCCGATCCGGCCCATCGGAATCACCTCACCGGCGACATCGGGCTTGTCCGGGTTGCCACCGCTGGCGTGAATGGTGGTGCGGATCACCCCGGGGCGCACGGTATTGACGCGGATGCCCTCGCCGGCGACTTCCTTGGCCAGACCCTCGGTCATGGTGTCGATGGCGCCCTTGGAGGCGGCGTAGTCGACGTATTCGCCGGCACCGCCGAGGTGCGAGGCGGCCGAGCCGACGTTGATGATCGCGCCGCCGTTGCCGCCGTGGCGGGTGGACATGCGCTTGACCGCCTCGCGGGCGCAGACGAAGGGGCCGACCACATTGATCTTCATCATGCGATCGACACGCGCGAAGCTCATCTCATCGACGCGGCTGATCTGGTCGACCACCCCGGCGTTGTTGACCAGCACGTCGACCCGGCCCAGTTCACGGTCGACGGTCTCGAACATGGCGACGATGGCGGTTTCGTCGACCACATCGGCCTGGACGGCGATGGCGCGGCCACCGGCGGCTTCGATCTCGGCGACCACCTTGTCCGCGGAGGCCTTGTCGCTGCGGTAGTTGACGGCCACGGCATAACCCTTCTGGGCGGCCATGAGGGCGGTGGCGGCGCCGATGCCGCGGCCGGCACCGGTCACGATCATGACTGGTTTCATGTACTCCTCCGATAACAGGGTGAGAGGGTCGACGCCGCGCCCGAGCGCGACGTCGACAGGCAGCCTATCAGGCCGCGGATTCGAGCGGATACATGGCGCAGAGCTTGTGGCCATCGGGGTCGCGTACATAGGCGAGGAAGAGTTCGCCCATCGGCGTCTGGCGCACCCCCGGTTCGTCCTCGATCGAGGTGGCGCCCAGCGCGACCGCGGTGTCGTGGAAGCGCTGCGCCTGCTCCTGAGAGCTGCAGGTAAAGCCCAGGGTATCGCCGTTACCCACGGTAGCGGGTTCGCCGTTGATCGGTTCGGTGACGACGAAGACGTTGCCGTCATGGCGATAGGACAGACGCTGCAGTCCGTCGTACTCGAAGCGCTTGCCGGCTTGCGCGCCGAGTACGCCGAGCACTTCGTCGTAGAAGCGCTGGGCGCGATCGATATCGTTACTGCCGATCATGATATGGCTGAACATAGGGCTCTCCTCGAAGATTTTGTCGATCGTAAAAATGGATACCGAGCCCGCTTCGCGCCAGGACGCGATCAGGCCAGACGCACCAGCCAGCCGCGGGTGTCTTCGCTGCGGCCGTACTGGATGTCGAGCAGGCGCTTGCGCAGTTGGGCGCTGACCGCTTCACCCTCCACCGGCGGGGTGGCGATACGCTCGTTTTCGCTCACCAGCTCGCCGATCTGGGTGATCACCGCCGCGGTGCCGCAGGCGAACACTTCGGTGATCTCGCCGCTGGCGACCCCGTCGCGCCACTCGTCGATGCTGATCTGGCGCTCTTCCGGGGTGAGGCCGGCATCGCGTGCCAGTTCGAGGATCGAATCGCGGGTCACGCCCTCGAGGATGGTGCCGCTGAGCGCCGGGGTGACCAGGCGGCCGTCACGGTAGACGAAGAACAGGTTCATGCCGCCCAGCTCTTCGATCCACTTGTTCTCGGCGGCGTCGAGGAAGGCGACCTGGGCGCAGCCGTGCTCCTCGGCTTCGGCCTGGGCCAGCAGCGAGGCGGCATAGTTGCCACCGCACTTGGCGAAGCCGGTCCCGCCGGGGGCGGCGCGCTTGTAGTGGGAGGAGAGCCAGATCGAGACTGGCTTGCCGCCGCCCTTGAAGTAGGAGGCCGCCGGCGAGGCGATCAGGTAGTAGTCGACCTCGGCGGCCGGCTTCACGCCCAGCGACTTGCCGTTACCGATCATGAACGGGCGCAGGTAGAGGCTGCACTCTTCGCTGTCGTTCTGCGGTGTCGGCACCCAGGCGGCGTCCTGCGAGACCAGCGCTTCGAGCGAGCCGAGGAAGGTCTCGTCGTCCAGCTCCGGCAGCGCCAGGCGACGCGCCGAGGCGCGGAAGCGCGCGGCGTTCTTCTGCGGGCGGAAGGTCCACACCGAGCCGTCGGCGTGGCGGTAGGCCTTGATGCCCTCGAAGATCTCCTGGCCGTAGTGCAGTACCGGCGAGGCGGGGTCGATCAGCAGCGGCCCATAGGGGCGAATCTCGCCGCGCTGCCAGCCGTCCTGCTTGGTCCAGCGTACGTGCACCATATGATCGGTGAAGAAGCGGCCGAAGCCCGGATTGGCAAGAATCTCGTTGCGCAGGTTGGCATCGAGCGGGTTGGACGAGAGGCGAACTTCGAATCCTTGAGTGGACACTGCGACTTCTCCTGGCGGCCCCGGATGATGGCGGCGCGGTGGCATTCGCGCGCCGGCCGGCGGGCATACGATCGGTGACGGTGGGTACGTACGAAGCGCTCGGCGAAGACGCGCCGGCAAGGCGGCGTCAACGCGGGACTGCGCTGGCGGAAGGCTCAAATTAGCATGCAAAGCGTATTCTGCGAAGAGGGGCCTTGGCCGTGGCGCCGGCGCGGCCAAGGCATCATCGGCTCAGCCCTTGAGTGCTTCGAAGCCGGGGGCGGTCAGCGTGATGGCGCACTCGACGATCTCGTAGTCGGCGAGATCGTGGATCTGGAACGGATCCGCTTTCAGGCACGCCTCGAGCGCCGGGCGCTCGGCGTGGGAGAGCAACACGCCGCCGGTGCGTGGCACCTTGCGCCCGGAGGCGGTCAGCAGCCCCTGGGCGTAGGCGTCCTGGAGCCACGCCATGTGGCCTTCGACATGCGGCTCGATACGCTCGAGCGGGACCTTATAGGTGAGTGAGACGATGAACATGTCGTGGTGCTCCTGATTCACTTTTCATCGATGTTAAAGAACCCGCCGCGAGGCTCCGGAGGGGCCGTCACGGCGGGTCCCGGCCTGCAGCGCTGCGTCGTCACCGGTCCGACGTCGTCGGTCGATCACTCCCGGTGAGCGGCGCCTGGGCGCCCCGGTGGTACAAAGACACCGCGCTCAGGTCTCGTCGGTCACCACGTGCTCACTCTCACGGTCGAGCAGGTAGCGTGTGAGCAGGCCCACCGGACGCCCGCTGGCGCCTTTCTGCTTGCCGCTATGCCAGGCGGTACCGGCGATATCCAGGTGCGCCCAGGGGTAGCTGTCGGCGAAGCGCGAGAGGAAACAGGCGGCGGTGATGCTGCCCGCGGGGCGTCCGCCGATATTGGCCAGATCGGCGAAGTTGGACTCCAACTGGGCCTGATAGTCGTCCCACAGCGGCATGTGCCAGGCGCGGTCCCAGGCGGTCTCGCCGGCTTCGAGCAGATCGAGGGCGAGATCGTCGTCGTTGGAGAAGAGCCCGCTGGCGTGGTCGCCCAGGGCGATCACGCAAGCGCCGGTGAGGGTGGCGATATCGACCACGCTGGCCGGCTGGAAGCGCTCGGCGTAGGTCAGGGCGTCGCACAGCACCAGGCGCCCCTCGGCGTCGGTGTTGAGGATCTCGACGGTAAGCCCCTTGAGCGTCTTGACGATATCGCCGGGCTTGATCGCGCGGCCGTCAGGCATGTTCTCGGCGCTGGCGACGATGGCGATCACGTTGAGCTTGGGCTTGAGCGCGATCACGCTCTTCATGGTGCCGAACACGCTCGCCGCGCCGCACATGTCGAACTTCATCTCGTCCATGCCGGCCCCTGGCTTGAGCGAGATGCCACCGGTGTCGAAGGTGATGCCCTTGCCCACCAGCACGTGGGGCGCCTCTGCGGCGTCCTCCGCGCCCAGATACTTCATCACGATCAGCTTGGAGGGTTCAGCGCTGCCGCGGCCCACGGCGAGCAGGGAATGCGCGCCGAGCGCTTCGAGTTCGGCTTCGTCGAGCACCTCGACCTCAAGGCTACCGTCGGCTTCAGCGGCCAGCGTCTCGGCCTGCTCGGCGAGATAGCTGGGGGTGCAGATATTGCCCGGCAGGTTGCCCAGGGTGCGCGCCAGGTTGACCCCGCCGCCGAGGGCGGCCCCGATGCGCGCGCCGCGCTCGGCGGCTTCGCTCTGGCCGCTGTCGGCGATCAGCAGTTCGACCCGGTTGAGGGCCGGCAGCGGGCTTGGGGTGGATTTGCACGCGTTGAAGCGGTAGACCGCCTGGGTCGCCGCATCCAGAGTCATCTGGGTGTTCCAGGCGATATCGCGGTCGGCGATGACGGCATCGCTGAAGCCCACCGCGACGCTGTCCACCGGCAGCTTGGCGACGGCGGCGAAGGCCGCATCCAGCGCCTTGCGCAGGCCGCCCTCGTTGAACTTGGCGCGCTCGCCCAGGCCCACCAGCAGCAGACGCTCGGCGGAGAGCCCCGGGGCGAAGGGCACCAGCTGTACCTCGCCCAGGTTGGGGGTGAAGTCACCGCGCTCCAGCAGCTGCGCGATCAACCGCTCGCTGGCGTCGTCCAGCTTGGCCACGGTGGGCAGCAGCTCGCCATCCTGGAACAGCGGCACCACCAGACAGGCGGTCTCGACCTTGGCCGGGTTGACGCTGAGTACGGAAAATTCCATGTCGTCTCCAATGAACGATTGCGCTGGCTTCGCGTCACAGGTCTCGGCAACGAGACAAGTGCGCGGGTAATCGGGATAATGGCCTGGGCCGCGCCGGGGTGTGTCGCTCGTTGCGGCCCAGCGCCGCGCCCGGGGTTGCAGGCGCAGCCCGCAAGACGCCTCAGTTTACGCAAAGCGGGGGGGCGATGCACAAGCCCGCCCGCCGCCGGAACGCACGCCGTGCGGTGGCAGGAAGCCAGATCAGGAGTCGATGTTGATTGTATTCCGCTATTTGACCCGCGAGATCCTGCTGACGATGTCGGCGGTCGCTGGCGTGCTGCTGCTGGTGATCATGGGCAGCCGGTTCATCCGCTACTTCACCGACGCCGCCCAGGGCGAGCTGCCGCTCAGCGCGCTGGGGTCGCTGATGCTGTTCCACATGCCCAGCTTCATGGAGCTGGTGCTGCCGCTGGCGTTCTTCATCGCCATCCTCCTCGCCTATGGCCAGCTCTATCTCAATAGCGAGATCACCGTGCTGGTGGCCTGCGGCATGAGCCCCAGCCGCCTGCTTCAGGTCACGCTGCTGCCGGCGCTGCTGATCGCCGCGTTGGTCGGTGCCTGCAGCCTGTGGCTGACCCCTTACGGTGCGCTGCACAACGAGCGCCTGATCGAGCAGCAGAAGAGCCAGCTCGACTTCTCGCTGCTCACCCCCGGGCGCTTCCAGGATTTCGGCAGTGGCCGTACCGCCTACACCCAGGCGCTCAACGATGACCGCTCACGCATGGAAGACGTCTTCATCAGCGAGCAGGGCAAGGGCAGCGACGGCGGCCAGCAGGTGGTGACCCGCGCCGAGAGCGGCTATCAGACCGTCGACCCCAATACCGGCAGCCGCTTCCTGGTGCTCTCCAACGGCACCCGCTACAGCGTCGACCCGGGTAGCCCGGTGGCCGAGCGCCTCGCCTTCGGCAGCTATGCGGTGCGTCTCTCCACCGATGGCGAGACCGATATCGGCGACGACATCGAGTTGATGAGTACCCGCAAGCTGGTCGAGCAGGGCGACAGCGAGGCGATGGCGCAGCTACAGTGGCGCCTGTCGATGCCGCTGATGGTACCCATCCTGACCCTGCTGGCGCTGCCGCTGTCGCGGGTCAATCCGCGCCAGGGGCGCTTCGCCAAGCTGCTGCCGGCGCTGTTCCTGCATGTCAGCTATCTGAGCCTGCTGCTGGCCGCTCAGGACGCGATCGCCCGCGGCAGCCTGCCGGCGAGCGTCGGCATGTGGCCGATCCACGGCGTCTACCTGCTGCTCGGCCTGATTCTGCTGCGCCGCGACCAGCGCCAAGGAGGCCGCTGATGCTGCTCGACCGTCTCGACCGTTACATCGCGCGCAATGTCCTCGGTGCCATGCTGGTGGTGCAGGTCATGGTGCTGGGGCTCGACCTGGTGATCTCCTACATCAATGACCTGGGTGACGTCTCCGGCAACTACTCCGCCTTCGACGTGCTGCTCTATCTGTTGATGCGGCTTCCCTGGCGCTTCTACGAATACGCCCCGGTGGCGGTGCTGATCGGCGCGCTGGTGGGGTTGGGCTCGATGGCTTCGAGCAACGAACTCACCGTGATGCGCGCTGCCGGGCGTTCGCTGGGGCGCATCCTGGTCGGCGTGCTCAAGCCGCTGCTGCTGGTGATTCTGATCACCATGGGTATCGGCGAGTTCGTCAGCCCGGCCACCGAACAGCACGCGGCGGCCTGGCGCCTGGAGCAGTCCGAGGGCGCCGACGCGGTGCTCGAACGTGGCGGCGGTTGGCAGCGCGAAGGCGATAACTTCTACCGCTTCGGCACCATCCGTGCCGACGACACCGTGATCAACGTGCGCCGCTACGAGTACGACGGCCAGCGTCTGGTGGAAGCCTCCGAGGCCCAGCGCGCGGTATGGAATGGCAAGGCGTGGACACTGGAGAACGTCAAGACCACCTACTTCGACGCCGACGGCACCCGGGTCGAGTCGAAGCCCACCGCCACTTGGCACACCAAGCTCACACCGGCCCAGCTCAATCGCCTGCTGCGCCCGCTCAACAGCCAGCGCATGAGCAGCCTGTGGCAGTACGCCAGCTATCTGCGCGCCCAGGGGCAGGAGGCGACGCAGCCGCTGCTCTACTTCTGGCAGAAGAGCCTGCTACCGGTCACCCTGGCAGGGCTGGTGCTGCTGGCGGCGTCGTTCGTATTCGGCCCGCTGCGCAGTGTCGCCGCCGGCACGCGGATTTTCTACGGCGTGATCGTGGGGCTGTCGTTCAAGTACCTGCAGGATCTGCTGGCACCCGCCTCGGTGCTGTTCGGCTTCTCCCCGGCGCTGGCGGTGGTGGTGCCTACCGCGGCCTGCTATCTGCTCGGCTTCTGGCTGCTGCGCCGCACCGGCTGATCCTGCCCGAACGCTTCGCTTCCCCGCTCATTGCACAAGACGACGCCGCACTCCTGGAGTGCGGCGTCTTGCGTTGGGGCGTTTCACGTGAGGGTGTTTCACGTTGGGTCGTTTAGCGTGGGTTCGGGGGCGTCAAATGGTGTATGAGCCCCGGGGTGCGGTAGCCGGTCCGAGCGAGAGAGAGGGCGGAAGAGGGCGGCTGATGCCTGTGCTAAGTCTGCGCTAAGGAAGCGGGGCTAACGTGAGCGAGATGATTGTGATTCAGACTTGAAAGTGCCTATGCGAATCATTTACATTCACTATCACGTTGAGCGCGAGGATCTGCCGTGTACGTCTGTCTCTGCCTGGGTGTCACCGACCGCGATATCGAAAGCGCCGTGAGCGATGGCGCCCGCAGCTGGCGCGAAGTGCGCGAAGTCACCGGCTGCGCCGGACAGTGCGGCAAGTGCGCCTGCACCGGCAAGCGCGTGATGCGTGACGCGATCAGCGAACAGCTCAGCTTCGACCCGGATCTTGCCTACGCGGTGTGACGCCTTGGGCGCTAGCCACACACCGCGTGTCTCGCCTGTTGTCTGTCTCCGCTTTTTTCGTCTCCACCTTTTGCGTCTCCACGACAGGTCGTATCGACAGCTTTCCCCGCCTTCGCGCTTTTGCCTTTCCGCATCACGGTTAGTTTTTATTCCTGCCTTTCTATGTGATGCCAACGCTTCCTGCTGCTGAAATTCCGCTGAGTAGTTCAAGTTGCCAGCCATCCCCTAAGGGTAGGCGACCCGGTGTGTCTGCGATGCGCGCCGGGCGCAGCGCGACTCGTTATCAGCCGCGTTATCACCTGCCAATCGCTGGCAGATGCGATAGTTTCGTAAGTCACTGTAATAGTTGTAATTTCTCGATGCCTTGTGGATACTGCCACCATCGGACCGGCGCCACCTTGTGGTAGCGTACTCCGTCAGGGAGCGCGCGAACCTGCCTCCCCTCGCCAGTTACCCATGAGGAGAACACGACAATGAAAGGCGACCCGAAGGTCATCAGCTATCTGAACACCGTCCTCGGCAACGAGCTGGTGGCAATCAACCAGTACTTCCTGCACAGCAAGATGTACAAGGACTGGGGCTTCAACGTGCTCGCCAAGTGGGAGTATGAGGAGTCGATCGAGGAGATGCAGCACGCCGACAAGTTGATCGAGCGTATCCTGTTCCTCGAAGGTATCCCCAACCTGCAGGATCTCGGCAAGCTCAACATCGGTGAGAACGCCAAGGAGATGCTGGAGAGCGATCTCAAGATCGAGCACAAGGCGCGTGCCGACCTGCAGGAAGCGATCCCCTACTGCGAATCCGTGCGTGACTACGTCAGCCGTGATCTGTTCATCAAGATCCTCGACGACGAAGAAGAGCACATCGACAAGCTCGAAGCGGAGCTGGGCCTGATCGACAAGGTTGGTATCCAGAACTATCTGCAGAAGCACATGTTCGGCGACGAGAAGGAGTGAGCGCAGGCGGCATGCGCTCCGCGGGCCGAGTCTGAGCTGACCCGGCCCGCGCCAGTAAGAGGCTGGAACCTGAAAGGCCTCGCTGTCATCGACAGCGAGGCCTTTCAGGTTTTTCGAGCGTGCCGCGGGACGACTCGTCTTCGTACGGAGCCTAGCCCAGATCGTTGACCAGCAGCGCCTCGACCGCCTCGATACGCGTCTTCAGCGTCTCGTCGTCGGCGGCGAGCACGGTGATATGGCCGATCTTGCGGCCCGGCCGGGGCGCCTTGCCGTAGTCGTGCCAGCGCGTGCCGGGCAGCGCGAGCACCGCGTCACGCTCGGGGAAGGCGCCGATCACGTTGAGCATGGCGCAGGGCGCCAGGCGTGCGGTTTCGCCCAGCGGCAGCCCGGCCACCGCGCGCACGTGGTTCTCGAACTGGCTGGTGACCGCGCCCTCGATGCTCCAGTGGCCGGAGTTGTGCACCCGCGGGGCGATCTCGTTGGCCAGCAGGCCGGCGTCGGTGACGAAGAACTCGAACGCCATCACCCCGACATAGTCGAGCTCACGCATCACCCGGCTGGCGTAATCCTCGGCCTGGGCCTGCAGCGGGTGTGCCACCTGCGGCACCGAGCAGTGCAGGATGCCCTGACGATGCGCGTTGCGTACCACCGGCCAGTGGCGGATCTCGCCGTTACGGGCGCGCACCGCGATCACCGAGATCTCGTGATCGAAGTCGATGAAGCCCTCGAGGATCAACGGCACGCCGCCGAGCTCGGCGAAGGTACCGCTGACGTCGGCAGGCTCGCGCATCACCTTCTGGCCCTTGCCGTCGTAGCCCAGGGTACGGGTCTTGACCACTGCGGGCAGGCCGATCTCGGCCACCGCGGCGTCGAGATCGGCCTGGCTGTCGATGCGTGCGATCGGCGGCACGGCGATATCCAGCTCGCGGAACAGCGACTTCTCCAGCCAGCGGTCGCGGGCGGTGGAAAGCGCCTGGGCCGGGGGGAAGGCCGGGCGCTGCTCGGCGAGACGCGCGACCGCCTCGGCCGGCACGTTCTCGAACTCGAAGGTGATCGCATCGCAGTTCGCGGTCAGCGCTGCGAGCGCCGCCGGATCCTGCCAGTCGGCCTGCAGATGCTCACCGTGCGCCGCTGCGCAGGGTTCGCTGCCCGGATCGAGAAAGGTGAAGCGCAGGTCGAGCGGGGCGCCGGCCTGGGCGAGCATGCGGCCGAGCTGGCCGCCACCGACGATTCCGATTCGCATGATCAGCTCTCGCTCTGGTCGTGGTCGGGGGTGCTGGGGCGCGGATCGGGGGACTCGAGCACCTTGCGCGTCTGCTCGGCGCGGTAGGCTTCCAGCGCGGTGCGGACTTGCGGGTCGTGGTTGGCCAGCATGGCGGCGGCGAGCAGCGCGGCATTGATCGCCCCGGCACGGCCGATCGCCAGCGTGGCGGTGGGATGCCCGCCGGCATCTGCACGATCGAGAGCAGCGAGTCGAGTCGACCCCGGAAAGCGTGCTCGACTTGACCGGCACGCCCAGCACGGCAGGCGGGTCTTGGCCGCGCACATCCGGGCAGGTGGGCGGCGCCGCCGGCGCCGGCGATGATCACTTCGAGCCCCGGTCGGCCGCGGTCTCGGCGTACTCGAACAGCAAATCCGGGGTGCGGTGGGCGGAGACCACCTGGGTTTCATGCTCGATGCCGAGCTGTTCCAGGGTCTCGACGGTAGGCAAAGGGTCGACCAGTCCGACTTCGATCCCATGATGACGCCGACGCGTACGCTCATGCTTCCTCCCGGGGGAAAGGCTCGACCGCCGCGGCTTGTGGGTTGTCAGGCGGCGTCGAGATACGGTTTGGAAAGCGGCGCATTAACCCGTCATGGGGCCGCGCAGACAGCCACTCTCGGGGGGAGAAATGCGTTCAGGGCTTGACCGATCGGTCAGCGGAATGCCTTCTCCAGGGCGAAGCGCGGCACCGGTTCGCCGCTCACGTCGACCTGTTCGCAGAACTCTCCAGCGGCCGGGCCCAGAGACCGTAGTCGCCGTAGAGCGCGCGGTAGATCACCAGACGCTCTTCGCTCTCGCTGTGCTGGGCCACGTCCAGCACCTCGTAGAGCTGGCCCTTGTAGTGGCGGTAGATGCCCGGAACCGGGCGGCTCGAATCACTCATGCGATGCGGACTCCTGCGTGGGGGAAGCAGCGGGCGAGGTGGCGTCCGGCTCGGCTACCGGGCGGCTCTCGGCGCCAGCTTCGGGCGTCGCCTGGGCGCGCCGCGCCAGCCGGCTGAGTACCCGCGCGGCGGCGGTGAAGCCGAAGCTGCCGGTAACCACGCTCACCGCGCCGAAACCGGCGGCACAGTCCAGCCGGGTGGCCTGACCCGGTGCCGGCTTGTGCTGGCACACCTCGCCATCGTTGCCAGGGTAGACCAGTTGCTCGTCGGAGTAGACGCACTCGATGCCGAAGCGGCGCTTGGGATTGCGCGAGAAGCCGTAATCCCGGCGCAGCTTCGAGCGCACCTTGGCCAGCAGCGGATCGTGCTCGGTGCGGGTGAGATCCGCCACCTGGATACGGCTCGGATCGCTCTGGCCACCGGCGCCGCCGGTCACCGTGATCGCCAGCTTGCGCCGCTGGCAGTAGTGAATCAGCGCGGCCTTGGCGCCGACGTGGTCGATGGCATCGATCACATGGTCGGCGTCGGCAGGGATGCGCTCGGCCAGATTGGTCGGGGTGATGAAGGCTTCATCGGCGACCACCTCGATACCCGGCCAGATCGCGCGGCAGCGCTCCGCCAGCACCGCCACCTTGGGCTTGCCGATCTCGCCGTCGAGGGCGTGGAGCTGGCGGTTGACGTTGGAGACGCAGACATCGTCGAGATCGATCAGGGTGAGCTTGCCGATGCCCGAGCGCGCCAGCGCCTCGGCGCTCCAGCTACCCACGCCGCCGACCCCGACCACTACCACATGGGCGTGGCGAAAGGCGTGGGCGGCGCGGGTGCCATAGAGGCGGCGGATACCGCCGAAGCGGAAGTCGTAGTCGTCGGTCATGGGCTCTCGGGGGTCGGTTCTGCCAGCGTCGCGGTGGCGGCGTGTGTGATGGACCGAGTGACGCTGGGCGGGTCGAAGCGGGCGCTATCGCCACCGGTGTGGGCCTGCCAGCCGAAGCGCGCCAGCAGCGCGGCGAAGGCGGCATCCGGCGCCGCGGTCAGCGTCAGCCAGCGCTCGGCATAAGGGTGCCACAGGCGCAGCTCGGCAGCGTGCAGCAGCAGATGCGGGCAGCCTAGATGATCGCGAAAATAGCGATTGTGGATACCCTTGCCGTGCTTGGCATCGTTGATGATCGGATGCCCGCAGCGCGCCAGATGGCGGCGAATCTGATGGCGCCGGCCGGTCTCCGGACGGGCTTCCATCAGCGCATAGCGCGACTGCGGATAGCGTTCGATCGCCACTGGAATCTCGACGCAGGCGAGCCGGCGCAGATGGGTCAGCGCCGGCTGTGCCGGCATCTCTGCCTTGGGCCGGATGCCATCCTCCTCGCGCAGCGGGGCGTCGACGCTCAGCGTCTCCGGCCCCCAGCCGCGCACCACCGCCAGATAGCGCTTGGCCACCAGTTTGTCGGTGAACGCCTGGGTCAGTGCAGCGGCGGCTTCTGAGCTGAGCGCGAACACCAGCACGCCGCCGGTGGGGCGGTCGAGCCGGTGCACCGGGTAGACGTGCTGGCCGATCTGGTCGCGCAGGGTCTGCATCACGAAGCGCGTCTCACCGCGGGCCAGGGCGGTGCGATGCACCAGCATGCCCGGCGGCTTGGCCACCGCGATCAGCTGGGCGTCGCGATAGATCACTCGAAGGGGCGGCGTGGCGGCGGTCATCGAAACGGTCGGGGTCGTGGCGTGGGGCGCTATTGTCGGGGCTGGGCGGGGCGATCTCAAGTGTCGCCACGGCGGTGCCGTGCTAGGGTGCCCAGACAAGCGATATGCCAACCCAGGGATCTTCCATGACCGAGACTCGCTCGCCTCACCTTGTCGTGCTCACCGGTGCCGGTATCAGCGCCGAGAGCGGGCTCAAGACCTTTCGTGACGGCGACGGCCTGTGGGAGAACCATCGGGTCGAAGACGTCGCCACGCCCGAGGCGTGGGCGCGCGACCCGGCCAGCGTGCTGCGCTTCTACGACGAGCGTCGCCAGCAGACCCGCCGGGCCCGGCCCAACCTCGCCCACCGCGCGCTGGCCGAGCTGGAAGCGGCCGGTTTCCGGGTCGACGTGATCACCCAGAACATCGACGACCTGCACGAGCGCGCGGGCTCGACCCAGGTGCTGCATCTGCATGGCGAGATTCTGCTGGCGCGCTCCTCGGTGGATGACAAGCTGCGCTATCCGCTCACACGCGGCGGCATCGCCCTGGGCGATCTTTGCGACAAGGGCAGCCAGCTGCGCCCGGACGTGGTCTGGTTCGGCGAGTCGGTACCGCGCTACGCCGAAGCCTGCGATATCGTCGCCGAGGCCGATGCGCTGCTGGTGGTCGGCACTTCGCTGGCGGTGATGCCGGCGGCGCTGCTGCTCGAACAGGCGCCGCTGGATGCCCCCTGCTGGTTGGTCGACCCCCAGGCGCGAGACCTCGCCCCGCCGGGCGTGGCGCCCATCGCCGAACCCGCCAGCCAGGGCGTGCCGACCCTGGTGGCGCATTGGAAGGCCCAGGGCGGGTTCGAGTAGTGGGGTCGAGTCGCGGCTTACGATGAGAAGCTTCGACTGAGGGCTTTGAATGAGGACTTCGAGCAGGCATGTCGACGAGACGCTTCGATGAGCGCTTTTCCGCAGCGTTGAGGTCAGCGATGCCTGGCATCGGCGCCCACCGAGCGGGTTCGGCTTTCGCCGGCCCGGGCCTTGCGGCATGATAGCCGGCTAAGGAATAGGCGCCAAACCAGACGCCAAGAGCCGTGCGCAGCGGCCATCACGATCATTCAACGCCAGGACACATCGTCATGTTCGAACGCATCAACCGGCTGTTCCCGGTCTGGGCCATCCTGCTGGCCACCCTCGCTGCCTTCCAGCCGCAGCTCTTCGTCGGCTTCAAGGCCGACATCAAGATGCTGCTGGTGGTGATCATGTTCGCCATGGGCCTGACCCTGACCCGCGAGGACTTCGCCCGCGTGGTCAAGGCGCCCAAGCCGGTTGCCGTCGGGGTCGTCCTGCAGTTCTTGATCATGCCGCTCGCCGCGCTGCTGGTCTCGCGGGTGCTCGGCCTGGGGCCGGAACTCACCACCGGCATGGTGCTGGTCGGCGCCACCGCCGGCGGCACCTCGTCCAATGTCATGACCTGGCTCGCGGGCGGGCACGTGGCACTCTCGGTGACCATGACCATGGTCTCCACGGTGATCTCGGTGGTGGCCACCCCCTTCATCACCTGGCTGCTGGTCGGCCAGAGCATCGATGTGCCGGTACTCGGCATGCTGCTGAGCATCGCCCAACTGGTCATCGCCCCGATTGCCTTAGGCGTGCTGTTCCACCACCTGCTGGGTGCACGCATCCGTAAGATCGAATCGGCCCTGGCGACGCTGGCCATGGCGGCGATCGTGCTGATCATCGCCATCGTGGTCGCGCTCAACGCCGGCAACCTGGCGACCCTGGGGCCAATCGTGGCGCTGGCGGTGATCGCCCATAACGCCATCGGACTGTCCGGCGGCTACTGGCTGAGCCGCGCGCTGGGCTTCGATATCCGCACCGCGCGTACCATCGCCTTCGAGGTCGGGCTGCAGAACTCCGGCCTTGCGGTGGCCCTGGCCAACCAGTTCTTCACCGCCGGTGCGGCACTCCCCGGGGCGCTGTTCTCGGTCTGGCACAACGTTTCCGGCTCGCTGCTCGCCGGCTACTGGAAACAGCGCGGCGTGCCCGCGGCGAAGACGCCCGAGGCCCAGCGCGCACAGGGCTGAACGCCTGACACGGTCTCGTCCTCGCGCAGTCATACTTGGGCGAGTTCATCCCCACGCGGTTTCGTACCCATAACCAAAGCCCCGAGCCATCCGGCTCGGGGCGCGGGCTCACCCAAGGAGATACTCGAGATGGCGGATCTGAAACTCTTCTACGCCCCTGGCGCCTGTTCGCTCGCCTCGCACATTGCGCTGGAGGAAGCGGGCGCCGAGTTCGAGGCAGTACGCATCGACACCGCCGCGGGCGAGCAGCGCTCGGCGGCCTATCTGCGCATCAACCCCAAGGGACGGGTGCCCGCGCTGGCGGTGGGGGAGACGGTGATCACCGAGAACCCGGCGATCCTGCGCTATGTCTCCCAGCGCTTCCCCGAGTCGGTGCTGTGGCCGAGCACGCTGCTGGAGGATGCCCGCTGCGCCGAGTGGCTCGCCTTTCTCGCCTCCGGCGTGCACCCCGTCTACGCGCACGTGCGCCGCCCCGAGCGCTACGCCACGGGTGACGCGGCCAAGGCCGATGTGGTCGAGACCGCCCGCCGCAGCACCCGCGAGCTGTTCGAGATGATCGAGGCGCGCCTGGCCGAGCACCCGGACGCCTGGGCCCTGGGAGAGCGCTACAGCGTCGCCGACCCTTATCTCTTCGTCTTCTGGCAGTGGGGCGCCGGCGCCGTGCTCGGCTACGACATGGCCAGCGACTTCCCCGCCTGGAGCCAGCACGCCCGGCGCATGCTCGCCCGGCCTGCCGTCGGCCGCGCGCTGGCACGCGAAGGGCTCGACATCCCGACACCCTGAGCTATCCCGCTGCACCCACGACGGGGTGATGGCATCACCTGTGGTCGCATAACTTTCCTTGATTGCTGCATTTGGCCCGCCGCGCAAAGTGATAGACTGCGCGGCCTTTGAGACTGGCTGGAGAGCGGCACCCGATGCGAGACGATGCCGACACCATGATGGCGCGCCCGGCGCGCGACCCTGAAGTGACAGCAGATGCGCAGGACCCGGCGACCGGCCATCCGCGCCCGCCGCGGCGCGAGTTCAGGGCCCGTGGCAGTTTCGTCGAGCGCTGTGACGGTTGCCGCCTGCCGGTGCTCAACTGCCTCTGCCCCTACCGGGTGAGCACCACCAGCGAGGCCCAAGTCTGGCTGCTCACGCACCCGCTGGAGCACAACAAGCCGACCAACACCGGGCGGCTGATCGCCGATGTGCTGCCGGAGACCCAGGTGTTCGATTGGCATCGCACGGCACCGGATGCGGGGCTGCTCGCACTGCTCGCCGACCGCCGCTACGTGCCCTTCGTGATCTTTCCCGACGACCAGCCGGATTACCAGCATCGAGTGGTCGACGAGCGTGCCGTGGCCGGGGTCAAGCAGGATGGCTTCATCCCTGTCTTTATCCTGCTCGACGGCACCTGGCGCCAGGCGCGGCGGATCTTCCGCAAGAGCCCCTATCTGGACGGCCTGCCGGTACTGCCGCTGCACACCGACCGCCTGACCCGCTACCGCCTGCGCAAGCCCGCCTCTGCTTCACATCTGTGCACCGCCGAGGTTGCCGCCGAGCTGCTGCGCAAGACCGGTGACGCGGTGGCCGCCGACGTGCTCGACGACTACTTCGACGCTTTCAACGAAAGCTACGCCGCGAGCCGCTTCTACCACAAGATCGACAAGCCCAGCGCCCCCATGCAGCGGCTGCTCGACCGCCGCATGGCCGGCAGCGCCCACCTCGTCAATCCGCGCGGCTGAGCCCTCCGCCTTTGGCTAGAGCCGGCTAGCGGCTCGCTTGTGGAGGGCTTGGGTGTTATCGTCTCGGCCGTGCGCCCGAATAGCTCAATTGGATAGAGTACCGGCCTTCGAAGCCGTGGGTTGCAGGTTCGAGTCCTGCTTCGGGCGCCATTCCTTCCGCGTTACCTGCCTCGCCTCCTTGATCCGGGCACTCGAGGCGTACTCACGCCACCTTCTCGAGCGGTAGCTCGACCCCCAGGCGTGCCAGCATGCGTTGAAAATCCGCCAGGCTGTAGCGTTCATCCTCCGTTACCAGGGCGCGGATGCGGCCGCTGCCCGGCGTGCCTTCGCCCAGCCCGGCGACGATCGTCTCGGCGGGGTCGAGGAAGCGGCAGCCGGGGCTGGCGGTCTCGAAGAACCCCTTGAGCCAGGGCAGATGCGTGCTCGATAGTGTCAGCACCTCAAGCCCCGGCACCCGGCGATGCAGGGCTGTGACGAATTCGCTCACCTGCGCCTGAGTCCCCTCGGGGTCGAACAGAAAGGCGCCACTCTCCACCAGTTCCACCATCGCTGAGGCATCGATCAGGCTCACGGCCTCGGGTCTGCCACCTGCTGGGCCACGAAATCGCGCAGCTCGTCACTCTCGATCAGCGAGCGCACACCATGATGCCGACCTTGCCATGCGGGGCGAGCGCCAATGCCTCGGCCAGGGGCGGAAAAACGCCGAAGAGCGGCAGCGTAGTGAGCGGTCGCACTCGCTCCAATACCGTGATCGAAGGAGCGTTCGACGCCACACGATGGCCGAAGGGGCGAAGCCTTCCAGAAAGCGCAGGGTGCGTGCCATCACCTCGGCGAGTTCGTCTGGTCTTTACTGCCGTAGGGAAAGCTGGCGCGGGCGAAATAGATCACGTCCTGCCGGGGCAGGCGGCGCTGAATCTCCGCGACGATGGCATAGCTGCCGATACCGGCATCGAAGACGGCGATAGGGCGATTCAAGGCGCTCTCTGGCATGGAACGGTTCCCATAACGATGAATTCAGCGGTGCGACACGGCCAGGGCTCCCCCGGCGGCGACGAACAGGCTACCGGTGGTGCGATTGAACAGCCGCACGCGACGCGGTGTGGCGAACCAGCGGCTCACGCTGGAGCCGACCGAGGCGTAGGTGGTCATGGTGGCTAGATCGACGACGAGCCAGGTCAACGCCAGGATCGCGAACTGTGACCACTGCGGTTGGCTCAGGTCGATGAAGTTGGGAAACAGCGCGCCGAAGAACAAGAGGTCCTTGGGGTTGCTGATCCCCACGGTAAAGCCTTTGGTGAAGAGCTGCCGCCGGCTCCGCCCGAGCGCTGATGGCGCGCCTTCCCCGGCTGCCACCGCAGGCGCCGCCGCCGGTGCGCGCCACGCCTGCACGCCGAGATAGACCAGGTAGGCTGCGCCGATCACCTTGAGCACCACGAAGGCGGTTTCCGAGGTGGCCAGAATGGCCCCCAGACCCAGCGAGGAGAGCGCCATCAGGGCGAGCGATGCCAGCGCGCCACCCACCACCGTGACCAGCGCGCGGCGGCGCCCGTGGCGCAGCCCGTGATGCATACAGAGCAGGGCAAAGGGCCCGGGAAACAGAATCAGCGCGGTGATGACGCCGAGATAGGTGATCCAGAGGGCGAGGTCCATCGTCTCTCTTCCTTGAATGGGCGGCTGGGCATCGAGTGATGCGAGCCGTGTGGCGGGGCCTGGTTCGAGCTTACCGCAGTGCCAGCGGGGCTGTCGCATCGGCTGGTGGTTTATCGTCGCGAGAAAGCTGACATCAACGTGGGCGTTGCGGCGTTGTCGGGCAGTATGGAATTCACTTCAAAAGCGATAGCCTGGGCCAAACCACCCGCTATCACGACGAGGGCAACTGAATGACCAGCCATCGATGGTCGAAAGTGGTGGCACTATGCCTGCCATTGTTGAGCGCTTGCCACGCCTCGCCGCAGGGTGCATCGAGCGATCATCTGATCTTTGTGGGGCAAGACAGCACGTACAACGTGACCCCCGATTGTACCGAGAACCTTGAGCAGCGCGAGTCCGAGGGGGGTAGCCCCTATCTCACATTCGATTTTGTCAGCTCTTCAGCATGCTTTGATCAGTTCGATAGCTGGATCAACCGACAGATAGGTAAGCAGGTCCACCTGGAGTTCGACGGTGTGCCGGTTACTCCGCCTTCCAAAGTGTTTTCGGCGATAGGACCGGCTAATGTGCGCATCGTCTCGGACGACCGGGTGATGCTTCAGCGCGTCTATCACGACTTGTCCCAATAGGCCGCTTCGGCACCCAGCGGCTCGAACCCATACGACTAGGGCAGTTTCCCACGAACCTCTCCCAACTCTGGCTCTTTCTCCCGGCCTGCTTCACGCTGAATATGGCCTTTGGCCCCAACAATCTGTTGGCAACGGCCAACGCTGCACGGGTCGGGCCGTTGAAGGCGGTGTTGGCCTCATTGGGGCGGATCGCGGCGTTCATTCCGATGATCGCTGTGGCTGGAGTCGGTATGGGGACGCTGCTGACGACGTCGATGTGGTTTTTCCTGGTCGTTAAATGGGCCGGCGCTGCCTATCTGGCCTGGCTGGGAATCAAGCTGCTGCTGAGCCGGCCGCAGGCGGTCGAGATGGCAAGTGGGGCGCCGCAGTCGCTCTGGCGGCTCATGCGCCAGGAGTTCTTGGTCGCGGCCGGCAACCCCAAGGCGATTTTAATCTTCACCGCCTTTCTGCCGCAGTTCGTGGTGGCAGAGCACTACGCGGCCAGCTTTACTCTGCTGGGCGCGCTCTTCTTGATGATGGAACTGGTCGCCGTGGCGGCCTATGCCATCCTGGGTAGCCGCATCGGCCGTTATCTGCGCGGCGGGCGCACCTTGCAGTGGTTCAACCGTGTCAGCGGCGCTTTGATGCTGGCGTTCAGCGTGGGCATCGTGGCGATGAAGCGGCCGGTCGCATAACGGGTTGTAGAGGGCGTTGGCTTGGCAAAGGGCATGGCAGCAAGGCAATACGATGAGACCTTGGATATGACACCGCAGCAGCAGGCATTCGTTGAGCGTTTTCTGGCCACGCTGGAGGAAGAGGAGCGGCACCGGGCATCTGCGATTCAGGTCGATTTTTTCTGTGACAACCAGACCGATACCAATGACTGCGCGCGTCTGGTCGATCAGGGTATCAAGCGTGCGAGCTGCGATTTGTTGGCGGCGTATGAGATCGAGGGGCGCGATAAACCGGCACCCGGTGCGTTCACGCTGGTGGTCGATTGGGCCCAGAACCCGGTGTGCGTGATCGTGACGACGCAGGTGGAGATTGCCGCTTTCGATCAGGTCTCCGCCGAGTTCGCTTATCGGAGGGCGAGGGTGACCGCTCGCTCGCGCAGTGGCGGGAGATCCACCGCTGCTATTTCGAGCGCGAGGCGAGCCAACTCGGTATCTCCTTCAGCCCGCAGATCTGCTGCTGTTGGAGCAGTTCGAGAAAGTCTATCCGCGCTGACATTCCGGCCGGCACGCCCGCTGTGGGTTGCTACGCTCTATAGGTAATCGAGCTGTATCACCGACGCAAGGGAGTGTGTCCATGAGCGCGACCCGCCGCCGCTGGATCGGCGTTTTCACCGTGGCGCTCGCGCTGCTGTTTCTGGCCATCGTGGCCGGCCCCTGGGCGCTGACGAAGTGGGCGGAGAGCCACTTTTCCCGCTCGCTGGGGGAGCCGGTTACGCTGGAGCGTCTCTATTTCAATCCCTTTACCGCCACGGCGTCGTTCTCGTCACTGGAAATCGGCAGCGGCAAGACGCCGATGCTCTCTGCCGCGTCGGGCCGGGTGGCGTTCGCCTGGGATAGCCTATGGCAGCCGGGTATCCATATCGAGTCGGTCACTCTGGGCTCGCCGCATCTGAATCTGGTCTCGCCGCCCTCCGGGCCGCTCAACGTGACCACACTTGGGCAGGGCTCGTCCGCGTCGAGCGATGCCGGTCAGCCGATGCCGCTAACCATCGACCGGATCCGCGCTGAGCATGGGCGTATCGTCTGGGTCGATCAGACAGCCGCCGGGCAGTCCAGAATTCAGGCGGACGAGGTCGATCTTACGCTCGAGGGTTTTCAGCGCCCGGAAGGCGGCCCGATGCAAGGGCAGGCTACCGCGACCCTGGGCGGTGGCCAGCTAGATCTGCAGGGGCAATTCGGCCTGCTGCCGCTGAGCGGCGATCTCACGCTGAAGGCGCAGCAGGTCAACGCCGCCGCGCTCGACCCCTGGTTGACCCGGGCGCTGCCGGCGCGGGTGGTGGGCGGTCAGTTCTCGCTCGATGGCAGGCTGCGCTTCGGGCAGGCGGTGGCTACCGCCGTGGCCTATCAGGGCGGGGTGACGCTGAATGGCTTCGAGACCCAGGGGGCGCAGGGCCAGCCGCTGTTCTCGGTGCAACAGGGCGTGGCCAAGCAGGTCGATTTCGCCAGCGGCGACCATCTCGTCGTCGGCTCGCTGGCACTCACGGCGCCCAAGTTGAATGCGCTGGTGGATGATCAGGGGCGCTTCAATCTTACGGCGCAGTTCGGCGGCCAGCAGGCACAGGCGGGGCAGGCCCAGACTCAGAGCAGCCAGGATCAAGGCAACCAGGATCAGACTAGCCAGAAACCAAGCGATGGGGGCCAGAGCCAGAGCGGCCAGAAACAGGGCGGCCAGGACCCAAGCAACGGGCATCAGAACCCAAATAGCCAAGCTAATCGTCAATCCGGCGGTATGGCGCTGGCGCTGAACCAGATGCATATCGAGCAGGGCGAGATGACGTTCGAGGATCGCCGCATGTCGCCGGTGGTGTCGCTGGATATCGGCCAGTTGCAGGGCCAACTGACGGGCTTCGATACCCGCACCGCCAAGCCCGCCCAGTACCATGTCAACGGCAGCGTGAGCGATGGCACCCCGGTGATGATCGAAGGGGACGTGAGCTTTGGAGATAGCCTGGGTGCGCGCATGCACCTGACCACCGAGCGGCTGGCGCTGTCCCAGTTCGCGCCCTATATTCGGCGCTTCGCGGGCTATCGTATCGAGCATGGCAGTGCCGATCTCGATCTCCACTATCGCCTGCAGGACGGCGCGCTGACCGCGCGCAACCATATCATCCTCAAGCAGCTCGACCTCGGCCGTGAGGTCGACCCGGACGCCAGCTCGCTACCGCTGAAGAATCTGGTGGCGCTGCTGCAGGCAGAGAACGGGGTGATCAATCTGAACATCCCGATCGATACCACCGTCAACGGCAGTCAGATGGATATGAGCGTGGTGATCTGGCAGGCGATCTCGGAGTCGCTGGAGAATATCGTCACCTCGCCGATCGATTCGCTGCAGGCGCTGATCGGCTCCCCCGAGAAGGGCTCATGACCACGCCAGGGCAACTGACGCTGCGCTGCGACTGCGGCAATCTCGAGATCACTGCGCCGATACCGGCGCAGGTGACCGTCTGCAACTGCGGGATCTGCCGTCGCTACGCTGCGCTCTGGGCCTACTACTCCCCCGGCGAGGTCACCCTCCAGGTCGGCGAGGCGGGGGTCGCCCTGTGGCAGCGCGGTGACCGCGAGATCGAGTTCGTGCGCTGCGCCCGTTGCGGCTGTGTCAGCCATTACCGCACGCTACCCGGTGATACCGATCCGCTGATCGCGCTCAATACGCGGCTGGCAGAGCCGGCGCTGGCTGGCGTTCCGGTACGCCAGGCGGACAACGCCTCGCGCTGAGCGTGTCGACTAAAAGGCCCGGCGCGATGGCCGGGCCGGGGATCACTTGCGACGCGCGGCGGCGATGCTGCCGAAGCGGCGCTGGAACTGGGCGGCGCGGCCTTCGCTGCCGACTTCGCGCTGCTTGCCGGTATAGAAGGGGTGCGAGGCGGAGGAGATATCCAGGCGCACCACCGGATAGGTGTTGCCGTCTTCCCACTCGATGGTCTCGTCCGAGCTCATGGTCGAGCCGATCTTGAAGTACTTGTCGACGCTGGTGTCGTGGAAGATCACCGTGCGGTATTGGGGATGGATGCCGTCTTTCATGCTATCTCTCCTGGGCGTATGCTGGCTGAATCGATGATTTGATATTGTTATGTTATCACGTATCTATATGGGTTGGGCAATGCCGCCGATGACTTCCTGCCAAGGGCGCGATGCCGCGCGCTGAGCGGGGGAAGTCGCTGTCTGCTTTGCGACCCATCGCTAACTGGTTGAGTCATCTGCCTACGTTCAGCAGCGCCGATCCGGTATCATCGGCGCACTTTCCGGCGGACTTCTCTTTCTCTGACAGGCAGCGGACATGCATAACGTCTACGTACCCGTGGTGGCGATCCTTCTCGTCTTTGGTGCCATCTTCGGCTATCAGGCCTTCAGCGATAGCCAGGTCGATGACGACGTGGCGCAGCTGATCGCCGCCCAGCGCGGGGTGGAAAAGGTCGAGATGAAGGATCTTCAGTCGGTGCAGAAGGGCTACGGCCTGTGCGGCGAGTATCGGGCCGCGGGGGAGACTGCCTATGCGCCTTTCTACTACAGCCAGGTCAATGAGCAGGTGACGCTCGATACCCAGGCCAAGGTTTTCCAGAAGTACTGCGCCCGTTGAACGCCTCAGCGACAGCCCCATCTTGCGATAGCGGACGACGCGATCGACGATGTTGTTGGGCTGGCCTATCTAGCGCCGGGCCTAGTAAGAGATAGGACTAGTAAGAGATAGGACTAGCGAGAAACAGGTCTAGCGTGAGACGGGAACCGAGAAACGGAGATCACCATGGTCAGACGTTTTGCACTAGGCGCACTTGGCGGGGTGACTTTAGCACTGCTCTGCGGTTGTGCCCCGGCACCGGCGGCGCCGAAGCCAGATGCGCCGGCCGCCCACTCAACGGGCATCTCCACGGCCGCGTCCAACGCGCCGGCGGCGGCCACGCCGAAAGGCGCCTGCGACAAGCCGGCGGCGCACCCCATCCCGCCTCAGCGCTTCGACGAGACCGCGCAGCAGTTGGCCCATGCCACCGGCTGTTTCATCGAGACCGACCTCTCGCGAACCGAGTCGGTGCCGGTCAATGCGGTTACCGGGGCGATGAGCATTCGCCAGGCGCTGGAGGTTGCACTTAAGGGCACGCCGCTCGAGATCGTCTCGCAGACGCCGAACCGCATCACGGTGCGCTGAGACAACCCCGGCGCATAGAAACCCCGGCCGCCTCGATGAGCGGCCGGAGATGATGATCGCTGGTGGCGCGAATCAAATCTGCTGAAAGCGCTCGATGCGATCGCGGATCGCGACTTCGGGACCGACCAGCTCGTTGAGATCGCTCTCGGTGAGTCCGATATGGGTGTGGCCCCGGGCGATGGAGACATAGGTTTCGCCCTCGCGGATCGCCTCCTCGACCATCAGCGATAGCTCCTTGCGGTCATTCAGCGACGCGGGGTCGAAGGGTTGCCGGGCGCGCTGGTGCTGCAGGCTCTGCTCCTTGCGGCAGCGGGTCAGCAGGCTTTCGGTGATGAACGGTGTACTCTTCACGGGATCGATCCCCCTTCGGTCAGGTCCATCTTGAGCCTAGAACCGAGAGAGAACTCCTCTCCATTAGCTTTGGGCGAATGGGGGGCGAAGGGAGTGGGGTGAATAGCGTGGCGCAAACGGAGATGCCGCCAGCCCCGGCTGCTGCCTGGTCTACGCTATAAGCTATGAAGCTTTGAATCTATAGCGCGCCTGATTGCCGGAGTGGGGCCAGCCATGCCTTATCGCCTCGATCTATCCCAACCGCTGGAAGACGAAACTCGCCGAATTGCCCTAGAGCAGATCGCGCGGGCGCGGCGTGCGCTGATGGAGGCGCCGCCGGTGGAGGCGATCCACGAGCTGCGCGCAAGCGCTGCAAGAAGATTCGCGCGCTGCTGCGTCTGGTGCGCCCGGCGCTGGGCAAGCGCTATGCCCGCGAAAATCGGCGTTTTCGCGATCTGGCACGCCAGGTCTCAGGGCGGCGTGACGAGCAGGTGCTGCTGGAAACCTTCGATGCGCTGCTGGCGCACTACCGTGACGAGATCGACCGCCGCCACTACACGGCGATCCGCGCGCGACTGAAGGCGCGTCGTGAACGCACCCTGTCCAGTGAGGATGAAAGTCAGGGTGAGAGCCAGGGTAGGAGCGAGGGCACGATGGATACCGCCGCACTGGAGGCTGCGCTCGACGAGGCGCGCCAGGCGGTACTCGGCTGGCGGCTGAAAGGACCGCAACGGGATGCCTGGCAGGCAGGGCTCGCCATGACCTACCGGCGCCTGGATGATGCCGGTGAGACCGCCGCGGAGGAGGGCAGCGTGGTGGCGCTGCACGAGTGGCGCAAGCGGGTGAAATATCATCGCTACCACTGCGAACTGCTGCGTTCGCTCTGGAAGGCGCCGCTGACGGTACGCGCCCGAGGAGGCGCACCGGCTGTCGGATCTGCTCGGCGACGATCACGATCTGGCGATGCTGGCAGCGGCGCTGGATGATGCTGACATGCAGCGCATCTCCGCCGAGCGGCGTCAGGCGCTCGGCTCGCTGGTGACGCGCCGTCGTCTGAGTCTGCAGCGTAGCGCCATGCCGCTCGGTACGCGGCTGGCCGCGGAGTCACACCAAGGCCCTGGGCAAGCGCTTCAAGCGCTATCGTCGGGCGCTGCCAGGCTGAGCGCGTGCCCCGGAAACGGGCGCGCGCAACCCGGCTAGCGGCAGACGCCGATACGCTCAGCGCTTGCCGTCAGCGGCGTGGGTCGGTAGGGTGGCGCGCTTCATGCCTAACGAACGCTCCCCCATATGACTCCGATCCCAACGCGCCATCGTCTACAGGTGGCCGTTTTGGCGACCCCGTCGTACTCATACTCACCGTGGGTTTCATCGTGCTGTTCGTCGCCGCTTCGGCGATCGCACCGGACACCGTGGCGCATCTGATCGATATCAGCTTCACCCAGTCCGCGCGACTGTTCGGCAGCACCTTCCAGCTCTTGATGCTGTTGACCTTCTTTATCGCCATCGGCGTGGCGCTGTCTCCGGCCGGCCGCGCGCGCATCGGCGGGCTCGACAAGCCGGACATGAGCACCTTCCGCTGGGTCTCGATCATCTTGTGTACGCTGCTGGCGGGAGGCGGGGTCTTCTTCGCCGCCGGCGAGCCGATCTACCACTTCGTGGTCACACCGCCAGCGTTCGATACCCAGGCGGGCACGCCGGCGGCGGTGCCCAATGCGTTGGCCCAGGCTTTCTTCCACTGGGGCTTCACCGGCTGGGCCATTCTCGGCACGCTGCCGGTGTGTATCCTCTCGCATCAGCACTATCAGCGTGGTCTGCCGCTGCAGCCGCGCACGCTGCTGGCACCGGTGATCGGCGACAAGCGGATGAAAGGCGTCCTCGGTGGCGTCATCGATGCCATCTGCGCCATCGCGGTGACCGCCGGCACGGTGGGTCCGCTCGGCTTCCTGGCGACCCAGGTCAGTTTCGGGCTCCACGATCTGTTCGGCTTTCCCCGCGGCTACGAGGTGCAGTTGATGATCCTTGTCGGCCTGGGCGCGATCTACGTCACTTCGGCGGTGACCGGGATCGACCGCGGCATCCAGTTTCTCAGCCGCTTCAACGTGATCTGGGCGATGATCCTGGGCGGTGTGATTCTGGTGCTGGGGCCGACCCTGTTCCTGGTCAATAGCTGGTTCCAGGGCTTCGGCACCTACCTGAACCACTTTTTCGAGCTGTCGACCCTGACCACGGTCACCGCGCCGCTGAGCTGGCTGAAGTGGTGGACGGTGTTCTTCTTCGCCTGGTTCGTCGGCTTCGCACCGCCGATGGCGATCTTCGTCACGCGGATCTCCCGCGGGCGCACCATCCGCGAGATGATCATCGCCACTGCGGTGCTGGCGCCGATCGTGACCACGGTGTGGTTCACCCTGCTCGGCGGCTCCGGCATCTTCTACCAGTTGCATGGGGTAATCGATCTGGCCGAGCCGCTCAAGAACTTCCAGTTCGATGTGGCTACGCTGACGGTGGCGCAGGCGCTGCCCGGCGGTACCTGGATGGCGCTGGCGGTACTGGTGCTGACCACCATCTTCGTCGCCACCACCGGTGACTCGATGAGCTACGCTGTCTCCGTGGTGTGCGCCGGCCACGATGACCCGGGCGTGGCGCTGCGCGCCTTCTGGGGCGTCACCTTCGCGCTGATGGCGGCGATCCTGCTCTACATGGGCTCGGGTCAGGTCAGCGTGCTGCAGCAGTTCCTGGTGATCCCGGCGGTGCCGGTGGCCTTCCTGCTGATTCCCACCCTGTGGCACGGGCCGCGGGCGGCATATGCCATGGCCAGGGAGCAGGGCGTCATCTGAGGCTCAACGTCAGAGGGTGTTTACAAATTCGACGCTCAGACGAAAGAAGGCCCGGCGGGTTACCCCGCCGGGCCTTCTGCTATCCGTCGTGCCGGCAGCGTGGGCTGCCTGGCCGGCGGATCTTGGCGGCCGTCGCGGCCGTCATCTCGCCCGGTTCACGCTCAGGCGTGGGCGGTCTCTACCGTTTCGCCCTGAGTCACGTCGCCCTGAGTCGCATCGCTCTGGGCGTCACGGCTCACGGACGTGTCGCTCAGGCGCTGCTGCTTGCCATTGATCGGAATCTGGCGCGGGCGCTGCTCTTCGGGCACCACGCGCAGTAGATCGACGATCAGCAGGCCGTTTTCCAGCCGTGCGCCCTGGACCTCGATGTTTTCGTCGAGGCGGAACGAGAGCTTGAACGCGCGCTGGGCGATGCCCTGGTGCAGGTACTGCACTCGCTCTTGGTCGTCGCGCTCGTTCTTGCCGGCACTGATGGTCAGTACGCGCTTCTCGACGTTGACATCGAGCTCGCCCTCGCCGAAGCCGGCGACCGCGACGGCGATGCGGTAATCGTTCTCGCCATACTTTTCGACGTTGTAGGGCGGATAGCTGGGCACGTCGTTCTGCATCGCGGTCTCGAACAGATCGTTGAGCCGGTCGAAACCGATGGAACGGCGGAACAGCGGAGAAAGAGACATCGTATTCATGGTGCAACCTCCTGAATGACAGCGAAGTCTTGGGGTGCCCGAGCCCATCTCGGGCCACCGGTCGCGGACCCGCTGGGCGGCGTCCGCTGTCGAGGGGATGACGCATGCAAGATGCCGTCGGCTGACTGCTCCTCTCTCGATATTATGTTAAATAGGGTCGCCTGAACGGCTTTCAAGGGGGGAGGGCGTTACGCGGCGATATTTTTTCTTCCCCGCCCTTTGCCCCTCTATCAGCGGCCTTGGCGGCACCCGTAACGGAAAATGGTGGCGCTTGGATGGCTTTCAAGAGGGATGATGTAAGAGGAGAGGAGTGCGCGAGAGCGGTTATGGGCGCAGGCTCGCATCAGACATAGGACGACAGCCGAACGGCTTCGCTTGGACACGCACGCTCGGCTCGCGCATGGCGAACCGAGGGCTCTGAATCAGCTGAGGGCTCTTAATCAGCTGAGGGCTCTGAATCAGCCGAGGGCTCTGAATCAGCCGAGGGCTCTGGGCTAGCCGAATAGCTGCCCGGCGATACGCAGGCCGGCGACCCAGGTGGCGATCGCCGAGCCGAGGCTCGAGAGCAGGAACACCAACAGGGTGCGTGCGACCCGGTTGCGCCACCAGCCGCGCCAGTGGCTGACGTCGCTGCGCAGGCGCGAGAAGTCACCCACCGTGGGGCGGCGGAAGTAGAGCTCGACCCCGGCGGTGACGAAGCCGACCCCGATGGTGGGGTTGAGCGAGGTGAGCGGGGCACCGAGGAAGGCCGCGGCGATGGTCAACGGGTGGCCGAGGGCGATCAGCGCCCCCAGCGCCGAGAAGCTGCCGTTGATCAGCACCCACTCGGCCACCAGCGACCAGCCGAAGGCGGTGTCGCGGCTGAAGCCGATGGCGAAGCCGGTGAGCACCAGCGCGACGATGACCCAGGGCAGCGCCTTCCACCAGCGTGCGCGGGGCGCGTGGACTCCAGCGCCGCGCGCTCATCGCGCACTGCCGGTGCCGCTGGCGGCTGGGCATCCAGCGCCCGCAGATGCTCGCTCATGCCCTTGAGGTGGCCGGCGCCGATCACCACCAGTACCCGGCGGGCCGCGCCATCTGGCAGCGACTCCACCAGCTTGAGCGCCATGAAGCGGTCGCGCTCGGCGATCAACGGCACATAGAGGGATTCCGACTGCTCGGCGAACTCGGCGAAGGTGGATTCGAGCACATCACCCTCCTTGAGCTTCTCGATCTCCTCGCTGGAGACCGTCTGCCGCGACAGCACGCTGCCGAGCAGCCCCGAGATCAGCCCGAAGCGCTTGTACCAGGGCACGTTCTGGTAGATGCGCTTGAGGGTGACACCGATCTCGCGATCGATCAGGTAGAGCGGCAAGCCGGCACGCTGGGCGCCCTTGACCGCGGCGCGCATCTCCGCCCCCGGCTCGATGCCGGAGTGGGCCGCCACCCGCTGCTGGAAGGCGCCGAGCGCCAGGCTCGCCGCGACCATGCCCGCCTTGCCCTGCTTGAGCACCTGGAACAGGTCGAGCTTGGCCATGGCATCGGGCTGGGTCAGGCTCTGGTGGCGCGAGGTGCAGAGCTCGATCGCTACGGCGTCGAACTCGCCGGAGTCGATCAGCGCGCGCACTTCGTCGGCGCTGGCCTGGGAGACATGGGCGGTACCGAGCAGGGTCAGCTCGTGCTCGGCGAGCGCGACGACCTCGCGGGGGCCGGCTGTGGAGTCAGACATCGAGGGGAAATTCCAAGGCTGGAGAAAAGTCATCACCCATATTGCACGTCACGGCGGCGATGCCAAGCCGGCCGGTGAAAAACCGGCCGGCCGGGGCGAACGCTCAGGCTTCGCCGGCCCCATTTCCCAATCCTCTGACGATGGGCGCCGGATAAGTCCACGTCGTCTAGCGGTTGTGAAAGGCGCTCTTAAACCGTTTTGCTCGCTGCGCCGCTGGTCTCCTGTACTGCGCGTGTCTCGTCCTGCGCTGCGCGAGCCTTGGGCGAACGGCAGGCCGCGGCGGTGAACAGCACATCGGTGGAGGAGTTGAGCGCGGTCTCGGTGGAGTCCTGCAGCACGCTGATGACGAAGCCGATGGCCACCACCTGCATGGCGACGTCGGCGGAGATGCCGAACAGGCTCGCCGCCATCGGGATCAGCAGCAGCGAGCCGCCGGCGACCCCGGAGACGCCGCAGGCGGCGAGGGCGGAGACGATGCACAGCAGCAGCGCGGTAGAGAAGTCGACGCTCAGGCCCAGGGTGTGGGCGGCGGCCAGGGTCATCACGGTGATGGTCACCGCGGCGCCGGACATGTTGATCGTCGCGCCCAGCGGGATCGATACCGAGTAGGTATCGGCGTGCAGGTCGAGGCGCTTGCACAGTTCCATGTTGACCGGGATGTTGGCGGCGCTGCTGCGGGTGAAGAAGGCGGTGATGGCACTACCGCGCAGGCAGGTGAAGACCAGCGGATAGGGATTCTGACGGGTATACAGGAACACGATCAGCGGATTGGTCACCAGCGCCACGAACAGCATGCAGCCGATGATCAGCCCGAGCAGATGGGCGTAGTCCGCCAGCGCGCTCATGCCGGTGGTGGCGAAGGTGTTGGCGACCAGCCCGAAGATGCCCAGCGGGGCCAGCCGAATCACCCAGCGCACCAGTCCCGAGACGGCATCGGAGAGATCGGCGAGGCCGCGCCGGGTGGTGTCGTTGGCGCGCCGCAGCAGCAGGCCCAGACCCACCGCCCAGGCCAGAATGCCGATGAAGTTGGCGTTGGTGAGCGCCGCCACGGGGTTGTCCACCGCGCTCAGCAGCAGGTTGCGCAGGATCTCAGCGATGCCCGATGGCGGCGTGCCGTCGGCCTGGGGCGCGTCGATGATCAGCGTGGTCGGGAACAGGAAGCTCGCGCTCACCGCGACCAACGCCGCCACCAGGGTGCCGATCAGATAGAGCGCCAGCACGCCGCGAATCTGGGTCGGCTGGCCACGCTCGTGGCTGGCGATGGCGGCCATCACCAGCACGAACACCAGAATCGGTGCGATCGCCTTGAGCGCGCTGATGAATACCTGACCCAGGATCTCGAACGATTGCGCCAGTGCCGGCGCCAGCTGGGCGACCAGCAGGCCGAGCAAGATGCCGATGACGATCTGGGGAATCAGACCCAGCCGCAGGAACGACGGGGCGGAAGAGCGGCGTTGCGAATTGACGGACATGACTCTCTCGTGATGCGAAAGGTAGGGGACGGCACTACCGCTGCCTCGTGAGCCTCTTGGCGGCGCCGGAAAGCCGCGCATTCTATCATTGGCGACCCCCGGCCTTCCCCCCTGGCGATAGCGCGCTCGTCATCCTTTAGTGGAAGGCGGCTGCGGATAGTGGTGGCAGGCAGCCGTGGACAGTGGAAGGCCGCCGTGGATAGTGTAAGGCTGCAGCGAACAGCGGGACGCCGCGCTCAGCGGCGCCAGAACGCCGGTGTGAACAGCACCAGCACGGTGAAGATCTCCAGGCGCCCGAGCATCATCGCCAGCACCAGAATCCATTTGGCCAGATCGGGGATGTCGCCGTAGTCGGTGGAGACCGCACCCAGCCCGGGGCCCAGGTTGTTGAGTGCCGAGCCCACCGCGGACCACGCGGTGACCTGATCGAGCCCGGTGGCCGAGAGCGCCAGCAGCATCAGCACGAACAGCATCAGATAGACCGAGAAGAAGCCCCACACCGCCTCGGCCACGCCCTCGGAGATGCGCATCTTGCCCACCTTGACCGCGAATACCGCATTGGGATGGATCAGCCGGTGCACCTCGCGGATGCCCTGCTTGAGGATCAGCAGGATACGGATCACCTTCATCCCACCGCCGGCGGAGCCGGAGCAGGCGCCGACGAAGGCCGCCATGAACAGCATGATCGGCAGTACCCCGGGCCACAGGGTGAAGTCGGCGACGCTGAAACCGGAGGTGGTGGCCACCGACACCGCCTCGAACAGCCCATGGCGCAAGCCGGTGGCGTCGTGGTAGGTGCCGGTGGCGAACAGCGTGACCACGGTGATCAGCACCAGCAGACCGAGGAAGGAGACGAAGAAGCAGAACTCCGGGTCACGGATGTACTGCAACAGACGCTTTTCGCGCCATACCGCGAAGTGCAGGCCGAAGCTGATCGAGGAGACGATCATGAACAGCACGCAGATCAGCTCGATGGTGGCGCTGTCGAAGTAGGCGATGCTGGCGTCATGGGTGGAGAAACCGCCCACCGCGATGGTCGAGAAGCTGTGGCCGATGGCATCGAACCAGTCCATGCCGGCGAGCCAGTAGGCCAGCGCGCAGACCACGGTGAGGATCACATAGATGTACCACAGTGCCTTGGCGGTCTCGGTGATTCGCGGGGTCAGCTTGGAGTCTTTCAGCGGCCCGGGAATCTCGGTGCGGTAGAGCTGCATGCCACCGATGCCCAGGGTGGGTAGGATCGCCACCGCCAGCACCACGATCCCCATGCCGCCGAGCCACTGCAACTGCTGGCGGTAGAAGCGGATCGAGGCGGGTAGCTGATCGATGCCATGGAGCACCGTGGCGCCAGTGGTGGTGAGCCCGGAGAAGGATTCGAACGCCGCGTCGGTGAAGCTCATCGCCGGGGCTGCGGAGACCATGAACGGCACGGTACCGAACAGCCCCAGTACGCCCCAGAACAGCACCGTGATGATGAAACCATCGCGGGTGCGCAGCTCGCGCCGGGCGCGCCGGTTGGGCCAGTAGAGCAGGGCGCCGGTGACCACCGAGATCGCCATGCCGATGCCGAAGGCGTGCCAGTTGCCGTCGTGGAAGATCCGCGCGATCACCATCGGCGGCACCATGGTCAGGCTGAACAGCATCAGCAGCAGCCCGACGATGCGCAGAGTCACGAACAGGTTCATGCGCACACGCTCGCGAACGGCCGCCGCGACCGCCGTGAAAGGCGTGCCAACGCCACCCCGAAGAAGGGCATCCGAATGAATGGTCTGGGAACGAGCGCCATCGAGACGAACGGCATCGAGACGAACAGCATCAGAAAAAGGTGAGCCCGACCTGGAACAGACGTTCGACGTCGCGAATGCGGCGCTTGTCGATCACGAACAGGATCAGGTGGTCGCCACTCTCGATCAGCACGTCGTCGTGGGCGATCAGCACCTCCTTGCCGCGCACAATGGCACCGATGCTGGTGCCGTTGGGCAGATCGACCTCGCCGATGGTGCGCCCGACGACCCTGGAAGAGCGCTTATCGCCATGCGCAATCGCCTCGATCGCCTCGGCGGCACCGCGACGCAGCGAGTGCACATTGACGATATCGCCGCGGCGCACGTGGGTCAGCAGGCTGCCGATGGTGGTCTGCTGCGGCGAGATGGCAATATCGATCTCGCCGCCCTGGACCAGGTCCACGTAGGCGGCGTTGTTGATCAACGTCAGCACCTTCTTGGCGCCCAAACGCTTGGCCAGCATCGACGACATGATGTTGACCTCGTCGTCGTTGGTCAGCGCGCAGTAGATATCGCAGTCCTCGATGTTCTCCTCGAGCATCAGCCGCTTGCTGGTGGCGCTGCCGTGCAGCACCACGGTGCGGTCGAGCTTCTCGGAGAGGGTGCCGCAGCGGCTCAGATCGTGCTCGATGATCTTGACCTGGTGCTTGTGCTCGAGGGTCTCGGCCAGGCGCTCGCCGATGTTGCCGCCGCCGGCGATCACCACGCGGCGGAAGTCGCGGTCGACCTTGCGCAGCTCGCCCATCACGGTGCGGATATCCTTGCGCGCGGCGATGAAGAAGACCTCGTCATCGGCCTCGATCACGGTGTCACCGGAGGGAATGATCGGACGGTCACGGCGATAGATCGCGGCTACGCGGGTATCGATATCCGGCATGTGGCGGCGCAGAAAGCCCAGCTCCTGGCCGACCAGGGGCCCGCCGTAGTAGGCCTTGACCGCCACCAACTGGGCCAGGCCGCCGGCGAAGTCGAGCACCTGCAGCGCACCGGGGTACTCGATCAGCCGGCGGATATGGTCGGTGACCACCTGTTCCGGACTGATCAGCACGTCGACTGGGATAGCGTCGTTGGAGAACAGGCTCTTGCGCGTCAGATAGGCGGTCGAGCGCACGCGGCCGATCTTGGTCGGCGTGCGGAACAGCGAGTGCGCGACCTGGCACGCGATCATGTTGATCTCGTCGGAACTGGTCACTGCGATCAGCATGTCTGCATCCTCGCCGCCGGCCTGGCGCAGGATGTTGGGATAGGACGCGGTGCCCACGACCGTGCGGATATCCAGGCGGTTCTGCAGCTCGCGCAGACGCACTTCGCTGATATCCACGACGGTGATGTCGTTCTCTTCGTTGGCCAGGTGTTCGGCCAGCGTGCCGCCCACTTGGCCGGCCCCTAGAATGATGATTTTCATGCCAAACCGTCAGGGAAGCACTGAGTAAAAAAGTGCGGGAGAGAGATGCCCAATCACCCCTGGGGGTCGGGCGCGCCTCGATCAGCGCGTAGCATAACGACCCTGGACGGCGAATGACACCACCCCGCATGCGGGCGAGGCGTGACGTCAGAAATCGAGATAACAAGAAACACCAGCGCGGGCGGCGACGCTGCCACGGCCCGCGCCGATCAGGCAACGATCAGTCGAGTGAGATACCCACCTTCACTGTCACCTGCCAGTGGGCGATGCGCTCGTTCTCGATGTGCCCGCGGGTCTCGGTGACCTCGAACCAGCGCATGCCGTGCAGTGACTCGCTGGCCTTGGCGATGGCGTTCTGTACGGCGGCTTCGATGCCGTCGGGGGAAGAACCGGTGATCTCGACCTGCTTGTAGACGTGATCGCTCATGGGGCTACTCCTTCTGGGAAATGGCAATGTCTGGTGAATGACGATTTCTGTGGAATGACAGTCTTTCAGGGTGATCGGTTTCAGGGTGACGGCCGTCAGGCCTCGATCACCGAGATCTCCAGCGCCGCCAGCCGTGCGAGCACGTCGGCGTCGGTGTCGAAGGTGACGGGTCGGGTCAGCGGCCACAGGAAATGGGTGCGGAAACCGGCGGCCACCGCGTCCTCGGCGGTCCACAGCACACACACGTCGCGGGCCAGGCCGCAGATGTAGACGTCGCTCACGCCGCGGTCGCGCAGCCAGCCGGCCAGCCCGGTGGCGGGGCGATGGCCCTCGGGGCCGACGTTGTTGCGAAAGGCGCTGTAGGAGTCGATGCGCGGATCGGTGCCCTTGCGAATGATCACATCGCACGGTGACCAGTCGATGGCCGGGTGCAGCGCCGCACCCTCGCTGCGCTGGACACAATGGTCCGGCCACAGGGTCTGGCTGTGGCCATAGAGTTCGATCGCCTCGAACGGCTGGTGCGGGGGTGGCATGAAGCGAAGGAGACGTGGCGCGCAGGGTGCCAATCCTGGGTCGCCACCACGTGGCCGAAAGCGTGCTGCGCCAGCAGCAGGCAAGGCCAGGAAGGATCGCGTCCCCCTCGGGGCAGGCCAGGGCGCCGCCCGGCATGAAGTCGGGCTGCACGTCGACGATCACCAGCGCGCTGTTCTCGGCGATGCCGTCGAGAGACGCCAGTGCCGGCTGGGTCTGGACGTGCGGCGTGAACGCAGACTCGGTCTGGGGTTCGGTTTCGCTGGCCGCCACCGCGCAGGAAGAGTCGGTGGCGGTGGCTGACACGCGGGAATCTGACACGCTCTTGGCGGGCACGGGCGGCCTCCCTGATCCGGTATCCATCCTCAGTATCGAAGCGCACCCGCCAGGGCGCAAGTCGGCGGGGTGGCTTGCTCCCCCGCCTCTGCGGTCCATGCCTTACGGCAGCACCTTCTCCAGCCGAGCGTAGAAGAAGCCGTCGTGGCCGCCTTGGGCGGTCAGCAGCTGGCGGCCGTGGCCGGCGGTCTGGCCCCAGGCGAGGTCTTCTGGAGTGGTGGCGCGGGCGTCCGGGGTGCGCGCCAGGAAGGCAGCGATCTGCTCGGCGTTCTCGGCCGGCAGCACCGAGCAGGTGGCGTAGAGCAGGGTGCCGCCGGGGGCGAGCTGGCGCCACAGGTTGTCGAGCAGGCGCGCCTGCAGCGCGGCGAGGTCACCGATATCGCTGGCGCGGCGGGTCAGCTTGATGTCCGGGTGGCGGCGGATCACCCCGGTACCCGAGCAGGGGGCGTCGAGCAGGATGGCATCGAAGCCCGCGCTCGGCGCCGCGGCGTCCGAGGCCTGGCCCAGCGTCTCGGCGAGCGTGGCACTGCTGGCATCGAGGGCGTTCAGGCGGGCGTCGAGACCCAGCCGCTCCAGCGTGGCACCGACCCGCGCCAGCCGGCCGGGGTCGATATCGCTGGCGGTGAGGTCGAGGGTGAAGCGTTCCAGCAGGTGCGCGCTCTTGCCGCCGGGGGCGGCGCAGGCGTCGAACACCCGCGCACCGTCGCGGCCCTCGAGCGCCGGCGCCAGCAGATCGGCGCAGAGCTGGGCGGATTCGTCCTGCACGCTGACGTCGCCCTCGGCGAAGCCCGGCAACTGGTAGACGTCCACCGCTGCGGCGAGCTGGATACCGTCGGCGGCGAAGTGGCAGGCGCTGGCCTCGATGCCGGCGCCGCCGAGGCGTTCGAGATAAGCATCGCGCGTGGTCCGACGGCGGTTGACGCGCAGGGTCATCGGCCCAGCCTCGTTGTTGGCCGCGCACAGCGCTTGCCAGGCATCGGGCCAGGCCTGACGCAGTGCCTTGAGCAGCCAGGCGGGATGCCACAGCGCTACCGGCGGATCGCGGTCGACCTTGGCCTGGAGTGCTACCGATTCGCGCTGGAAGCGGCGCAGGCAGCCGTTGAGCACGCGGGTGGCCCAGGCCTTGCCCACCCCGCGGGCAGCACCGGCGGTCTCGCTGACCGCGGCGTGTGCCGGCACGCGCATGTGCAAGAGCTGGTAAAGTCCCAGCAGCAGCAGTGCCTGCACGTCGCTGTCGCGCTTCTTGAACGGCTGGCGCAGCAGCTCTGCGGCCAGCGCATCGAGGCGCGGATAAGCGCGGCAGACACCGAAGCAGAGCGCCTTGACGAAGCCGCGGTCGCGCTCGGCGACCCCGTGGGCGGCGATGTCGGCGTCGAGTGAGGCCAGCGACCCTTCGGCGTTGATGACCGGCACCAGCAGCTTGGCGGCCACGGCCCGTGCACTGATTGCGCTCATGCGTCGGCTCCTGTCGTATCTTCCGGCTGGCCTAGGTCTGGCTGGCCCAGGCGCTGCCCGGCGCCGAGCCGTGACGGCTTGGCGTTGAGCAGGTCGCGCGCCGTCAGCGGTTTACCGCCCGGTAGCTGCAGCCGGGTGACCCGCAGCACCTCGCAGCCTTCGCTGCCGCAGGCGATGCGCAGGGCATCATCTGCCGGGGCGAGCAGGGTGCCGGGGGGCGTGGCGGGCTGGGCGGTGTCCGCCTCGGCCTCGGCCAGCCACAGGCGCACGCTGTCGCCGTCGAGCCGCGTCCAGGCCACCGGCCAGGGGTTGAAGGCACGTATCCGGCGGGCTAGCGCCGCGGCGGGCTGGCGGAAGTCGAGTTCGGCTTCGGCCTTGGAGAGCTTGCTGGCGTAGGTGACGCCGTCGTCAGGCTGCGGCGTCGGTGTCAGGTCGCCGTCGCTCAGCGCGTCGAGGCCGGCGATCAGCGTCTCACCGCCGAGGGCGGCCAGGATGTCGTGGAGCGTGCCGCCGGTGGTGGTGGCGTCGATCGGCGTGCGCCGTACCAGCAGCATGTCGCCGGTATCCAGGCCGGCATCCATCTGCATCAGCGTGATGCCGCTCTCGCGGTCGCCGGCTTCGATGGCGCGCTGGATCGGTGCCGCACCGCGCCAGCGTGGTAGCAGCGAGGCGTGCACGTTGAGACACCCCAGCCGCGGCAGGTCGAGCACCGCCTGCGGCAGCAGCAGCCCGTAGGCGACCACCACCATCACGTCGGCTGCGAAGTCGGCCAGCGTCTGCTGCGCTTCGAGCGTCTTGAGCGAGGTCGGCTGACACACCGGCAGGGCGTGGTCCAGCGCCAGCTGCTTGACCGGGCTCGGGGTCAGCTTGCGCCCACGGCCGGCGGGGCGGTCGGGCTGGGTGTAGACGGCGACGACCTGATGGCGCGAGTCGAGCAGCGCCTGCAGACTTTCTGCGGCGAAGTCGGGGGTACCGGCGAAGACGATACGCAGCGCGCGGCCGTCGGTGCTGTGGCTCATGCGGCGGGGTTCCTCTCGAAGCACGAAAGGCCGGCGTCACGGTGACGGCCGGCCTCGAACGAAGACTGACGTGGGCGAATCCGGATCAGGCGTCCTGATCCTGCTTGTGGCGCTTCTGCATCTTCTTGAGCACGCGGTCGCGCTTGAGCGGCGACAGGTAGTCGACGAACAGCACGCCCTCGAGGTGATCGCACTCGTGCTGGATGCAGTGAGCGAGCAGACCGTCGGCGTCGAGCTCGTAGGCGTTGCCGTCACGGTCGGTCGCTTTCAGGTGAACGCGCAGGGCGCGCGGCACTTCGGCGTAGTAGTCGGGGATCGACAGGCAGCCTTCCTGCAGCGGCTGGCGCTCGTCATCCAGCGGCGTGTAGCTCGGGTTGATCAGCACCAGCGGCGAGCTGCGGTCGTCGCTGACGTCCATGACGATGACGCGCTGGTGTACGTCGATCTGGGTCGCCGCCAGACCGATGCCCGAGGCGTCGTACATGGTCTCGATCATGTCGTCGACCAGGGCGCGGATCTCGTCGTCGACCTGCGCCACCGGGGCGGCCTTGGTGCGCAGGCGGGGATCGGGATATTCGAGGATGGTTCTGATGGCCATAGCGTTCTGGGTGCCCGTCGGCGTGTTGACGTAATTCTCTATTGTAGAGCCGCGTTGGTGCGTTCTCAAAATCCCGCGACGCGATCAATCCTTCTTAGGGTTTGTACGAAAAGTCAGCGAGCGAAGGCAAGACAAGGCAAAAATCGACGAAAACGCGGAGTTTACGGGGTGTAAATGAGCATTTGAGACGATTTTTAACGTCGTATTGCCGAGCGCAGGTAGTTTTCGTACAAAGCCGGGGGGCATTCAAGTCCCGTCGGCAGTAGCCGATCTATTCCTGACAGGCGCGGCTCCGCCGCGCAACCGATATCCAGCGTCAGGAATAATGCGATGGCGAACGGCCTCCGGCTCTCATCCACTCGGTTCGTCCGCCGTCTGGCGTCATCGGCAATTGGCTGTACGCTTTTGCTGTTCACGCTGAGCGGGCCGGGTATGACGCCGGCGCTGGCCTACACCCTCAAGCCCGATGCCCCGAGTCGCTACCAGGTGCGCCCGGGCGACACCTTGTGGGGCGTGGCGGCGCGCTTCCTCGAAGATCCCTGGTCCTGGCGCGAGTTGTGGCGACGCAACCCCGGCGTGGCCGGGCCCGAGCAGCTCTATCCCGGCGATGTGCTGGTGCTCGCCCCCGGCGCTGGTGAACCCGCTCTGCGCGTCGAGCGCGGTCGTGGCGAGACGGTCAGACTCTCACCGCAGGTGCGCCGGGCGCCGGTGCGTGAGGCGCTGCCCAGCTTGCCGCTGGAGCGGGTGCGGGTATTCCTGAAGGCCTATCGGATCGTCGATCCTGCCCTGCTGGACGCAGCGCCGCGGGTGGTGGCGGGGCAGGGCGGACGCCTGCTCAGCGGTGCCGGGGATCGGCTCTACGCTCAGGGTCGGCTACCGCCGGTGGGCACGCGACTGGGCATTTACCGCGCAGGAGACGACTACCGTGACCCTGCTGACGATGCTCCTCTGGGGCGTGAGCTGCAGCGCCTGGGCGAGGCGCGGGTGGTGCAGCGCCAGCCTGACGTGAGCGAGCTGGAAGTGCTCGATGCCGGGCGCGAGATCCGCGCCGGGGATGCCCTGCTGACGCTGGACGACGGTGGCATCACCACCGAATTTTTGCCGCGGGCGCCGGCTTCACCGATCACCGCGACCCTGCTTGCGGTACCCGGTGGGGTGCGTTTCATTGGCCGTGACGATGTGGTGGCGATCGATCGCGGGCGTGCCGATGGGCTGGAGCCGGGGCACGTGCTGCAGGTGATGCGCCAGGGCGAGCGCGTACGCGCCGCCGACGGCGATGGCTGGATCAGGTTGCCGGCCCACGAGGCGGGCGCGGTGATGGTGTTCCGAGTCTTCGACCATCTCGCCTATGCGCTGGTGATGCGGGCCTCCGAGGCGCTGGCGGTGGGCGATCGGCTGACCACGCCCCAGGCGCTCGGTGGTGGCATGGCGCGTGCGGAGGCGCCGTGAGTTCGGCGGGGCCGACACTGCGCGGCTGGCTGGCGCTGGCTGCACTGCCCGGGCTCGGACCCGCGCGGCTGGCCCCGCTGCTGCAGCGCTGGCGCGAGCCCGAGTCGTTAGCCTGGCCGCAGGGGTGGCTGGCGGCGCTGCCGGCTCGGCTGGCCCAGTCGCTGCGGCTGTGGCTCGATCACCCCGCGAATAGCCCGCTCGAGGATTCTGTCGAGGCGGCGCTGGCATGGAAGGCCCAGAGCCCGCGCCACCATTTGCTGCATCCGGCTCATTCTTCCTGGCCCACGCTGCTCGATCAGCTTCCCGACCCGCCGCTGGTGCTGTGGGCCAAGGGCGATCTGAGCGCATTGACGCCGCCGGCGATCGCCATCGTCGGCACCCGCAAGCCGACCCGAGAGGGGCGCGACAACGCCGCGGCCTTCACGCGTGAGCTGATCGCGCGCGGCTTCGGTGTGGTCAGCGGCATGGCGTTGGGTATCGATGGCATCGCCCAGCACACCGCGCTGCAGGCTGGCGGCGCCACCGTCGGCGTGCTCGGCTGCGGCGTCGATGTGATTTATCCGCCGCGCCACGCCGGGCTCTATCGCGATCTGCTGGCGGGTCGCGGGCTGCTGCTCTCCGAGCACCCGGCCGATACCGCCGCGCATCCGCGTTTCTTTCCGCGGCGCAATCGGCTGATCACCGGGTTGTCTCAGGGTGTGCTGGTGGTGGAAGCAGCGGAGAAGAGCGGTTCACTGGTCAGTGCGCGCCTGGGCCTCGAACAGGGGCGCGAGGTGTTCGCCCTGCCGGGCTCGATCCACAACCCCCAGGCCGGCGGCTGCCTGCGGCTGATCCAGCGCGGCGAGGCGGCGCTGGTGCGTAACGTCGACGACATACTGGCCGAACTGGGGCACTGGACACCGGCAACGGCTGGCGAGCACCTGGACACGGCGCCATCCGAGGCCGCCACGCCACCGGTCACGAGCCCGGAGGCGTCGGTCGGGCCGCACGCCGGGGTATTGGCGCAGCTGAGCGATACCCCGACGCCGATCGACGTGCTGGTGGCAGCGTGCGGCGAGTCGGTCGCCACGCTGCAGCTGGCGCTGCTGGAACTCGAGCTGGAAGGGCAAGCGGCGCAGACCGCGGGCGGCTGGGTACGCCGCCGCGGTTGACACCGGGCCGACACCAGACCGCCGGACGGGTCACCGCCCGGCGGTCTTTACGTGGAACTATGCGCTTTAGAGTGCCTTTCACAGCCGCTGGACGACATGGGCTTGTCCGTCGGCAGGGCGTCGCGAGGGCGCTGTGAACCCCTCCCTGGGCGCTACCTTTGCCATCCCTGGCAAAGGACCCTCGCTTTGCCCTGCCCCCGGCGCCCATCGTCAGCGGGTTTGGACATGGACTTTTGGCTCAGGGCGTCTCGGGGCCACCCCACTGCTGCAGATGATTGCGCCGGGCGCGGGCTTTCTGCGCGTCGTCCAGGCTCCAGTCGTTGTGATAGAGCGCGCCTTCCCAAGCACCGTAAGCGGGGTTGGGCAGCACGATGTAGCGGCTGCCGAAGGCGTCGGGCTGGGACTCGACGGCTGCGCGCCGGGCCTCGGCGGTGGCACGGTCGAAGCCGGCCGAGAAGTCGCCCAGATTGTCTCCCATCAGCAGGATCACCCAGTGCGACTGCGCCACGCGCTGGCGGCGCGCGGTCTTGTCGCCGCTCTCGGTGCGCGGCAGGAAGTGCGCTTCGTCGGCGTCGGGGAAGCCGACCTGGCGCAGGTTGCGCAGCGTGGCCTGGGTCTCGTCGGCGCGCCGATTGGTGATATAGAACACTTCCACCCCGCGCGAGGCGGCGTAGTCGAGAAACGCCTTGGCCCCGGGCATCGCCCGCGCGCTGGCCTTGTCCACCCACTGGTGCCAGGTAGCGCTCTGATAGTTCTCGCCGCTGGCGATCAGCCAGGCTTCGTACGGGCTGTTGTCTAATACCGTTTCGTCGACATCGACCACGATCGCCGGTGGGCGCTGCTGCGCGTCGGGGGCGGCGAGGGCGCGGTCGAGATTGCGCCGCGCGAGATTGAACGCCTGATGGCTCAGCGCGGCGTACTCGCCGGAGGTCTGCATCCACAGCGTCGCCATCACCAGCTGATCGGAGAGCGCGGGTGCCGGCGGCTGGCTCGTCTGCTGGGCGCAGGCACTGAGGCCCCCGGCGCAGACCAGGCCGAGCAGGGCGAGAGATAGAGGCGATCGTGTCATCTTGGACTCCTGAAACGAGGTGAGATTTGGGGGGAACGCCGAGCGCATTTCACAACGCTGCCGCCCGTTTCACTATGGCCGGCACACGCCGCTGGCGCCATCTTCGCGGGCCGTGGCCTGGTCCTCGGCGTCTGTACCTCGGCGTGCCGTGGCGCGTGATGGAGTCGCCGGGGTGCGACGCTCGGGCGCGGAGGCGAGCGTAAGGCGGCGTGTTACCATCGCCGCAGCTTGAATACGGCAACTCGAGGAAGCGGAGATGTCAGAGTGGGCCGCCGCGATTGCGGCGTTGAAACAGGGGGGCGTGATCGCCTATCCCACCGAGGGGGTCTGGGGGTTGGGCTGTGACCCGGACGACGCCGATGCGCTGGCGCGGGTCATCGCGCTCAAGGGGCGCGCCAGCGACAAGGGGCTGATTTTGATCGCCGGCAGCCTGGATCAGCTCGAGCCGTGGCTCGCCGGTCTGGATGCCGAGCAGCGTGGGCGTCTGGCGGCGAGCTGGCCTGGCCCCAATACCTGGCTGATACCCGACAACGGCCGCGCCCAGGCGCTTTTGCGCGGCGACCACACCACCCTGGCGGTGCGGGTCAGTGATCATCCGCTGGTACAGCAACTGTGTGCCGCCTGGGGCGGGCCGCTGGTCTCTACCTCAGCCAATCGTGCCGGCGAAGCGCCGGCGATGAGCGCACAGGCGGTACGCGAGACCTTCGGCGACGCCGTGGCGGCGATCGTCGACGGCCCGCTGGGGGGGCGCGATCGCCCCAGCACGATTCGCGACCTGCTCAGCGACCGCGTGCTGCGCCCCTGAACCGGGCGGCTGTCACGCGCCGCGCCCTGCCCGCACGATAGCCATCATCCACCTCTTGGCAGCCGGCGGCCCATTTTCCGTACCTCGTAGAAGGATATCGACCATGGCACATTCGCACCTCGACAGCGTCAAGACCTACCTGCTCTCGCTGCAGGATTCCCTGTGCGACTCGCTCGCGGCGCTGGATGGCGGCAAGGTTTTTGCCGAGGACTCCTGGGAGCGCGCCGAGGCGGGCGGTGGTGGGCGCAGCCGGGTGATCGAGGAGGGCGCGCTGTTCGAGAAGGGGGGTGTCAACTTCTCTCATGTGTACGGCGCCGAGCTACCCGCCTCGGCCACCGCCGCCCGCCCCGAGCTGGCCGGGCGCAGCTTCCACGCGGTGGGGGTCTCCTGGGTGCTGCACCCGCGCAACCCGCACATCCCCACCGCCCACGGCAACGTGCGCTTCTTCATCGCCGACAAGCCCGGCGAGGCGCCGGTGTGGTGGTTCGGCGGCGGCTTCGACCTGACGCCCTATTACCCCTACCTCGAAGACGCCCAGCACTGGCACCAGGTAGCGCAGCGCGCCTGCGAGCCGTTCGGCGAGTCGGTCTACCCGCGCTTCAAGGCGTGGTGCGACGACTACTTCTTCCTCAAGCACCGCAACGAGACCCGCGGCGTCGGCGGGCTCTTCTTCGACGATCTCAACGAGTGGCCGTTCGAGCAGTGCTTCGCCTTTCAGCGCTCGGTCGGCGACAGCTTTCTCGATGCCTATCTGCCGATCGCCGAGCGCCGCCGCGAGACCCCCTTCGGCGAGCGTGAACGCGACTATCAGGCGTTCCGCCGCGGGCGCTACGTCGAGTTCAATCTGGTCTGGGACCGGGGTACCCTGTTCGGGCTGCAGAGCGGTGGGCGTACCGAATCGATCCTGATGTCGATGCCGCCGCTCGCGCGCTGGCAGTATCAGTGGACCCCGGAGCCGGGCAGCCCGGAGGCGCGCCTGCTCGCTTATCTCAAACCGCATGACTGGCTGAATGCCGCCCAGGAGCCGCAACCCGCATGAGCGATCGATACGCTGTCTTCGGCAACCCCATCGGCCACTCGAAGTCGCCGCGCATCCATGCCGCCTTTGCCGCGCAGACCGGCGAAGCGATGGTCTACGAGGCGATCGAAGCACCCAGCGAGGATTTTGCCGGCGCCTGGCGCGCGTTCGTCGCTGCCGGCGGCCGTGGGGCCAACGTCACCGTACCGTTCAAGCAGGATGCCTTCGCCCTGGCCGAGGTGCACACGCCACGTGCCCACCTCGCCGGCGCGGTGAACACCCTGTGGCTGGATGCCGACGGCCGGGTCCACGGTGATACCACCGATGGCGTGGGCCTGGTGCGCGACCTGCAGGCCCATGCCGCGCCGTTGGCGGGCGCGCGGGTGCTGCTGCTGGGGGCAGGTGGCGCCTCGCGCGGGGTGATTCAGCCGCTGCTCGAGGCCGGCGTGGAGAGCCTGCGCGTGGCCAACCGCACGCCGGCCAAGGCGCAGGCGCTGGCGGCGCTGTTCGCCGATAGCGGACGGGTCGCGGGCTGCGGCTTCGAGGCGCTGGCAGGGGGCTTCGATCTGGTGATCAACGCCACCAGCGCGAGCCTCGCCGGTGAACTGCCGCCGCTGCCGGAGACGCTCTTCGCCCCCGAGGCGCTGGCCTACGACATGATGTACGGCGCCGAGCCCACGGTCTTCCTGCGCTGGGCCGCAGCGCATGGTGCACGCACGGTGGACGGCCTGGGCATGCTGATCGAGCAGGCCGCGGAGTCGTTCTGGCTGTGGCGTCAGGTGCGCCCGGAGACCGCAGCGCTACTTGAGACGCTGCGCGCCGAGCTGTGAGGCCGCGCACGTCTGCCGATAGAGGCGCCGCACGCGCTGGGTGCCCTGCGTCCAGTCAGTCGTTCGAGATCGCACGTCCGTAGCGCGTCGTTGGCTAGCAGGTGGCAGATAGCAGACGGCCGCCGCCGGAGGTTTCCGGCGGCGGCCGTCGTCGTTGCGGGCCAGGATATCCTTAGCTTACGCCTTGCAGTTGGGCCGTCGCCCGGCCGCCTTGGCCTGCTCGTAGCGCGGCACCGCTTCGTCGAGGCGGTTTTTCAGCCCGCTCATGCGCTGGTCGTTACTGGGGTGGGTCGACATCCACGCCGGCGGCTCGCCCTGGCTGTTGGCGGCCATGTTCTGCCACAGCGCGAGGCTGGCGCGAGGATCGAATCCGGCATCTGCCATCAGATCCAGACCCACCAGGTCGGCCTCCGACTCCTGCTTGCGCGAGAATGGCAGGATCACGCCGTACTGCGCCCGGCGCCCAGTAACCCCATCACCTGCTCGCCGCCCGCGCCCTGCAGCCCGGCGGCGCTCTGCAGCACCGACAGCCCGGTCTGGGTGGCGGCCTGGGTAGAGACCCGCTCGTTGGCGTGGTGCGCCAGCACGTGGCCGACCTCGTGGCCGATCACCGCGGCGAGCTGGTCCTGGTTGGTGGCGACCTTGAGCAGCCCGGTGTTGACACGATATAGCCGCCGGGCAGGGCGAAGGCGTTGGCGGTGTCATCCTTGAACAGCTTCACCTGCCACTTGCCGATACCGGCGCTGGCCGGCACCTGGGCGGTGATGGTCGGCCACGCACTGCACGTAGCGCGCCTGGGCGCCGCCCACCGTGGGCAACTGCTGCTCGTACTGGCTGAAACTCTGCTTGCCCATCTGGGACAGCTCGTCGTCGGAGTAGAAGGCGAGCTGGTTGCGCCCCAGAGGCGAGGTGCTGCAGGCGCTGAGCAGCGCGGCGACGCCGAGAACGCCCAGGGCGCGGCGCGAGAGGGTGAGTGACATGCGGGTCTCCGAATACGAGTCTGGCGTTATCGTTGCTGTCTTGGCTGACGTCGAAGGCGGGCGGGGGCGGTGCCCGATCCGGCCCGTCGCGGCGCGTCAGCCCGTCCAAGATACCCGGCCTGCCCGGGCGGTCAACCGATGCGCAGCGGGGGGCCGCTGGCGTCACTCGGCCGGGGGTGTCGCGTCAGCGCGGGAGGCTTCGCTGACATCGAATTCCAGGGTCGGGGCCGAGACCACCCGTGCCAGCGCCGGCGGCAGTGCCGGGGTCAGGCTGAGATGGCTGCCCGGCGGAAGCTCGCCGCTGGCGCTGAGGCGGCGCGCCAGATCGAGCAGCGCGGCGACCTTCTGCGCGCGGCTGGGCAGGGCGTCGATGCCGCGCGGTTCGAGCGCCGCCGGTAGCGTCACTGTGGTGGTCTCGCCCGCGTGCAGCGGCACCGGCTGATCGAATTCACCGGCGACCGGCTCGGCCCCGGGCACCTGGAGTTCCCAGGCAAAGCCCTGGAGTTCGAGCGAGGGGGCGTTGGCGGGCAGCGAGAGCGCCAGCGGCAGATCGACGTTGACCGGCAGCCCGGCCAGGGCCAGCCCCGAGCTCAGCAGGGTCAGCTCGTCGATGCCTGCGAGGCCGGGGGCGAAGTGGTAGTTGCCGATACGCACGTTATCGACGCCGAGCGAGGAGAGCGCGATACGTCCGAGCAGGACACCGATCTGGGGCAGGGCGAGGCAGCCGCCGAGCAGGGAGACCAGCAGCAGAACGCAGGCAAGGCGGGCACGAGACGTCATCGTCTCTCCTCGAAGGGGGCATGGGAGGGCGCGCGCGTGGCCGGGCCCGACTGGACCCGGCGGCGCGCGCGGCACAAGATACGCTCATCGTGGCGATTGGCAATCCCCCGCCAGCGCCGGACGTGCAATATCGATCCGAGGAGACCCGAGAGATGGATGGAGAGCTGGCCCAACGACTGAGCCGACTGCTGGAACGTGTCGAGGCGTGGCTACCCGAGCAGCCCCCGGCTGGATTGGACCCGCGACGTGGCGGCGCTGTGGCAGTCGCATCCGTTGGGCGGTCAACTGGTACCGGTGGCGCCGCGGGATGCGGTGGGGCTCGACGATCTGATCGGCGTGGCGCGCCAGAAGCGCGCGCTGGTCGACAATACCCGCGCCTTCCTGCAGGGGCGCCCGGCCAACCACGCGCTGCTGTGGGGCGCACGCGGCAGCGGCAAGTCGTCGATGGTGCGCGCGCTGCTCAACAGCCTGGCCGGTGAAGGGCTGCGCCTGATTCAGGTCGACCGCCACGATCTGGTGGCGCTGCCGGTGCTGGTCCAGTGTCTGCGCGATCACCAGCACCGCTTCGTGGTCTACTGCGACGATCTCTCCTTCGAGGGCAACGACGACGCCTACAAGGCGCTCAAGAGCGTGCTCGATGGCACCTTGACCGGGCCGCCGGAGAACGTGCTGCTTTACGCCACGTCCAACCGTCGTCATCTGCTGCCGGAGTCGATGGCCGACAATCAGCAGACCCAACTGGTCGACGGCGAGCTGCATCATGGCGATGCGGTGGAAGAGAAGATCTCGCTCTCCGACCGCTTCGGGCTATGGCTGGCGTTCCATCCCTTCGATCAGCAGGCCTATCTCGAAGCGTGCCGCCACTGGGTCGAGCATCTCGGCGGTGCCGAGAGCTGGGGCGAGGCGGCGCGCGCCGAGGCGCAGCGCTATGCCACTTTGCGCGGGGTGCGCAGCGGCCGTGCGGCGTGGCAATTCGCCTGTCAGTGGGTCGGAACGCAGGCTATTCGTCCCATGCAATATCAATAGAATACGATATTCTTCTCGGGGAGCGCTCCTCTAGTCAAAGGTGTGAGGTGCGTGCTCATACCTTTGCTGCCCGAGAGGATTCGCGTGAAAGTCCTACGTCTACCCCTGCTGCTCATCTTTCTGGGTAGCCTACTGCTGGCGCTGTTCTTCGGCTGGATGCTGGTCCAGGCGCTGCACAACGACCGTGAGGCGTTTCGGCGCGATCTGGCGTTCCAATCCAAGGAGCAGGGCATTACCGTGAGTGCCGCCCGCGCCGGGCTCGAACGTCGCGTGCAGGTGCTTGCCAATCTGGCCGCCGATCCGGTGATTCGTAACCTGCTCTTGCAGGCAGCGCGCGAGCTGCCGGCTTCGCCGGCGCGCAACGCGATGTTGCGTGAACGCCTGCGGGCCAACCTCCAGCCCTACTGGGAGGCGCTGCGCGAGAGCGGGGCGCTGGAGCTCAATCTGTTCCTCCCCGATGCCAACGACATCGACCCGCTGGTGGGCATGGATCCCCCCGACACGCACGAGCAGCATTCGGGCGACAGCGACTACCTGCTGCGCCGGGCGCAGCATCTGCGCACGGTGGTCTTCGGCATCGAGTTCGATGGCCAGCGCGCCACCACCGGCGGCGTGCCCCCGTGCTGCACCCTGACGAAGGGCGTGATGGGCCGTTGGTCGGGTTGCTCGAAGTGGAGTTCGGCGTCGTGCCCAACGTCGAAGCCTTGTCGCACCAGTTGGAGAGCGGGGTCGCCATTCTGCTCCGCGCCGGCGGCGACGATACCGCGCCACGCTGGCGCGTGAGCGAGAGTTCCGCTGGGCCGATGGAGCAGTGGCTGGACCAGCAGCAGGCGCCTCGCGTCACGACGCAGAACGCCTGGCGCGTGGTCAAGGGTGACGACGGCCACGGCTATCTGCTCACCCTGGTGCCGTTGAGCCAAGTTGGTGACGCCATGCAGCGGCCGTGACCGCGGTGGCGATCTGGAAGGACATTTCGCTGCAGCTTAAGCAGCGCGACGAGCTGGTCATGGCCACCTGGTTGCGCTGGGGGCTGGCCTGGCTGATCGCCGAGGCGTGTCTGCTTCTATTGCTGTGGGGCACACGTCGGTCACGCGTGAGACCATGCTCGCCCACCAGCAGCGCCTGGAGCAGCAGAAGCATTCGCTGGTCGGGCTCAACCAGAGCCTCGAGGCGCAGAAGGAGGCACTGCAGACGCTCAACGACATCGCCGCGCTGCAGGAGACGTCGTTCCCGAGGCTGGTAGAGCGCGCGCTCGAAGCGGGGGCGGCGCTCTCGACATGCCGTACGCGATCGCCAACCGGATCAACGGTGAGGACTACATCATCCAGGCCGCCTATTCGCCGGATGACCGCTTCGTGCGCGGGCAGGTGCTCAGGACCAGCGATACCTTCTGCAGCGCGGTGGTGGCACGCAGCGACGTGGTGGCGTTCACCGACGCCGACACCGAGGGCTGGAACGACCACCGCTGCCGCCTGCTGTTCGGGCTGAAGAGCTACATCGGCGCGCCGATCTGGGTCCACGGTCAGCGCTTCGGCGCGCTTGCTTTCAGCAGCGAGCAGGTCCGCGGGCGGCCTTTCGACGAGGCCGATCGCGAGTTCGTGCGCCTGCTGGCCCGTTGGATTGGAGCGACCCTGATGCGCTGGCAGGAGGTCGAGGCGCGCGAGGAGATCGCCGGGCGTCTGGCCAAGATCGCCTCTCAGATCCCCGGGCTGATCTATCAGTATCATCAGGATCTCGATGGACACCCCTCGTTTCCTTATGCCAGCGAGGCGATACGTACCTATTACGGCGTCACGCCGGAGGAGGCCAAGCTCGATGCAACGCAGGTCTTCGAGCATATCGTGCCGGAAGACATGGAGCGGCTGCTGACGTCGATCAGCGAGTCGGAGAAAAATCTGACGCCATGGCACTGCGAGTATCGGGTGCAGCAAGCCAATGGCGAGATCCTCTGGCTGTCGGGTCAGTCGATCCCCGAGCGCGAGGCGGATGGCAGCACCACCTGGCACGGCTTCCTGCACGATGTCACCGAGCGCAAGCGCAGCGAGCGCCTGAAGACCGAGTTCATCTCCACCGTCAGCCACGAGCTGCGTACCCCGCTGACCTCGATCTCCGGCTCGCTGGGGTTGATCCAGGGCGGGGCCCTGGGTACGCCGCCGGAGAGCATGCGCTCGATGCTGAGCGTGGCGCACAGCAACGCCCAGCGCCTGATCATGCTGATCAACGACCTGCTCGACATGGAGAAGTTGGTCGCCGGCAAGATGACGTTCCAGATGCAGGAACAGCCGCTGATGCCACTGATCGACCAGGCGATCGAGGCCAATCAGGCCTACGCCGATCAGTTCAAGGTGCACTATGTGATCACCGAGCGTCTGGACGAGGCGGAGGTCAACATCGATGCCATGCGGCTGCAGCAGGTGCTGAGCAATCTGCTCTCCAACGCCGCCAAGTTCTCGCCTCCCGACATGCAGGTCGAGGTGCGCGTGGAGGCGATCGGTGAGCGGGTGCGGGTTAGTGTGATCGACCACGGCCCGGGCATCCCCGAGGCGTTCCACGAGCGTATTTTCCAGAAGTTCTCCCAGGCCGATGCTTCGAGCACGCGCAAGCAGGGTGGCACCGGGCTGGGGCTGGCGATCACGCGCGAGCTGGTCGAGCGCATGCGCGGCTCGATCAGCTTCTTCTCCGAAGAGGGGCAGGGGGCCTGCTTCTTCTTCGAGCTGCCGCGCCTGGTGCGCCCGGACGCCGCCGAGCGTGCGGCGCTGGCCGAGCGCCTGGCGGGGCAGGCGGAGGAGGCCGGGGGCGGTGCGGGGACACGCCTGCTGATCGTCGAGGACGATCCGGACACCGCCCTGCTGCTGGCGATCCTTATTCGACGCTGGGGCTATCAGGCCGAGGTCGCGCATACCCTGGAAGAAGCGCTAGGCTGGATCGAGCGGCGCAGTTTCGATGCCATCACCCTCGATCTGATGTTGCCCGACGGCAGCGGCCTGACCCTGCTGCGTCAGCTGCGCGAGCAGCCCGAGACGCGCGATCTGCCGGTGCTGGTGGTGTCGGCGATCGCCGGCGAGGGGCAGCTGGAGATCGGGGGGCAGCTCAACGCCGTCGACTGGCTGGCCAAGCCGTTCGACGAGCGGCGTCTGGCGCATGCGCTCAAGGGCTCGCTGAACGGGCGTCCGCAGCGTGAGCGCATCATGCACGTGGAGAGCGATGCCGACTTGACTCGGCGGGTCGCCGGCCAGATCGCAACGAGCATGACCCTGGACGTGGCGCGCTCGGTGGCCGAGGCGTGCTATCTGCTCGACAGCAACGACTACGGCCTGATCTCGCTCGACCTGACAGGGGATCATGGGCCTGGCTGGGAGATCATTCCGCTGCTCAGCCAGCTGCCGCATCATCCGGCGGTGATCATTCTCTCCGAGCATGCCTTGGCGCCGACGCTGCTCGGCCGGATCGATACCGCCATCGCGCGTCCCGGGCTCTCCGCCGAGGAGCTGCGTGAGGCCTTCGACCGTCAGCTGCAGGGTCGCCGCCGCGATGATGACAAAGACACGCAAGGAGATAGCTGACATGCAAGCGTTACACCGGGTTCTGCACGTCGAGGACGATCCGTCGATCCAGGAGGTGGCGCGGATCGCGCTGGAGGTGGTCGGCGGCATGCAGGTCGCCAGCTGCGACGATGGCCAGTCGGCGCTGGAAAAGGCCGCCGAGTGGCAGCCGGATCTGATCCTGCTGGACGTGATGATGCCCGGTATCGATGGCCCCACCACCCTGGCGCGACTGCGCGAGCAGGAAGCCACGCGGGAGATCCCGGTAATCTTCATGACCGCCAAGGTACAGCCCAACGAGATCGAGCACTACCGCAGCATCGGTGGGCTGGACGTGGTGATCAAACCGTTCGATCCGATGACGCTGGCCAGCCAGCTACGCGAGATCTGGGAGCGCAAGGATGAGCGATGAGGATGTCCGGACGCGGCTGGCGGCACTGCGCGTGCAGTACGCCGAGCGCCTCGGCAACGACCTGCAGACGCTGATAGCCCAGGCGCGAGAGCTTGCGGCGCGCCAGCGCAGCGTCGAGCCCGCGGCGCTGGAGACACTGCGCCAGGGGCTGCATCGGATTGCCGGCTCTGCCGGCACCTTCGGCTATCCGGCGCTGGGTCAGGAAGCGCGCGAGATGGAGCTGTGGGTGCAGACCGTGCTGGAGACGGCGGTGGCGCCGACGGCACCCATGCTCAGCGCGCTCGGCGACCGCCTCTGCGACAGCTATCGTCGGCTCGATACCCAGGCACCTACGCTGGCCGAACCGAACGCCGGCTATCCCCCGGGCGGCGAGGAGCGTCCGATACGGGTGGGGGTAATGGGTGCCGATGCCTGCGGAGCGCTGGAACAGGCGCTGAGTGGCTTCGGCTACGCCTGCCGGCGCTCGGCGACGCCCGACGAATGGCGCGAATGGCAGCCCGACGTGGCGGTGATCGATACCGCCTCGTTGAGCGCGGCGAGCTGGCAGGCATGCACTGCTGTGGTGCCCGGCGCCCGGCGTATCCTGCTCAGCGCCGATGGCAGCTTCGACGCCCGGCTGCAAGCGGTGCGCGACGGCGCTGACGGTTTCTTCACCCACCCGGTGGATGTGCCGGCGCTGGAGCGGCGTCTGCGCCATCTGGTCAGCCAGCCGCAGCAGGATCCCTATCGGGTGCTGATCGTCGATGACGACACCGAGCTGGCCGAGCACTTCCGCCTGACGCTGAAGGCGGCTGCCGGTATCGAGTCGCGGGTGATCGAGCACCCCAGCGACGTGCTGCGCGGCCTGCGTGAATTCGTCCCCGATCTGGTGCTGATCGATATCAACATGCCGGGCTGCTCGGGCCCGGAGCTGGCACGCTTGATCCGCTTCGACGATGACTGGCTGCGCATTCCGCTGATCTATCTCTCGGCCGAGTCTGACGCCCAGCGCCAGGCCCAGGCGCTGGCCCAGGCCGGTGACGACTTCCTGGTCAAGCCGATCTCCGATGTGGCGCTGACCGCGGCGGTGACCGCGCGCGCCCAGCGCTCGCGCCAGTTGAGCCAGGCGTTGGCCCGCGACGGCCTGACCGGGCTGATCAAGCACCCGGCGATCAAGGAGCTGATCGAGATCGAGCAGTCACGCACCCAGCGCAGCGGCGCCGAGGCGTGTGTGGTGATGATCGATATCGACTGCTTCAAGTCGATCAACGACACCTACGGCCACGGCACCGGCGACTACGTGATCCGCCTGCTCGCCAATCTGCTGCGTCAGCGCCTACGCCGGGTCGATCATATCGGCCGCTATGGGGGGGAGGAGTTCGTGGCGGTGCTGCCGGCGTGCTCGCTGGACAACGCCCGCGAGGCGATCGAGCGCATCCGTGAGAGTTTTGCTCAACTCGAGTGCGTGGCAGGAGAGGCGGTGTTCCATGTCACCTTCAGCGCCGGCGTGGCCAGCACCCTCGACTGGACCGACGCCGGCGCGCTGCTGGAAGCCGCCGATCGCGCCATGTACGAGGCCAAGCAGGGCGGGCGCAATCAGGTGCGGGTGGCGCGGGACGCCACGCCACAGACCTGACCACGTCGCCGTTGGATGCCCTGGCTCCAGGGCGCTTCAGCGGCGGTTCTTGCGTGCTTCCTTGGTCCGGCTGAGCTGACGCGCGCGCGCCTTTTCGCGGTCGCTGGCGTCGCTTTGCTTGTCATAGGGGTTGTCGCCTGAGCGGAACTCGAAGCGGATCGGCGTACCCCGTACCTTGAGCACCTTGCGGAAGGTGTTGGTGAGATAGCGCTTGTAGGCCTCCGGCAGCGCCGACGTCTGGTTGCCGTGGACGACGATGATCGGCGGATTGCTACCGCCCTGGTGAGCCATGCGCAGTTTGATCCGACGGCCGTTGATCAGCGGCGGCTGATGCTCGCTGACCGCGTCCTGCAGCAGCGTCGTCAGGCGGTTGGTCGACCAGTGGCTGTTGGCGCTGGCGAAGGCCTTGTCGACCGACTTGTAGAGATCGCCCACCCCGGTGCCGTGCAGCGCCGAAATGAAGTGCAGATCGGCGTAGTCGGCGAAGCCGAGACGGCGCTTGATGTCCGCGCGCATCTTCTCGCGCGCCTCCTGCTCCAGCCCGTCCCACTTGTTCACCGCCAGCACCAGCGCGCGGCCGCTCGACAGCACGTAGTCGAGCAGGTGCAGATCCTGTTCGACCAGGCCGCTGCGGGCGTCGAGGACCATGATCGCGACGTGGCACTCCTTGATCGCCTCGAGGGTCTTGACGATCGAGAACTTCTCGGCGGTGAGGGTGACGTTCTTGCGCCGCCGGATACCCGCGTATCGACCAGCACGTAGGGCTTGCCG